>JAIMAG010000013.1 GCA_023512135.1 Terriglobia bacterium
TGGTAGGCCCGTGCGGACTCGAACCGCAGACCTCTACCGTGTCAAGGTAGCGCTCTAACCAACTGAGCTACGGGCCTACAGCCAGCCAATTCTAGCACAGGCCGGCGGCGCGACAGACCAGCTCGAACGCGGTGCGGATCTGCTCGCGGCTGGTCCCGAGATTGCCGATGGCCAGCCGCAGACAGTAGCAGCCGCGCAGTCGGGTGTGCGACAGAAACACCTTCCCGGTTGCGTTCACCTGTTCGAGGACCGCGGCGTTGAGTTTTTCGAGCGCGGCTTCGTCGTCAACGGCTTCCGGGTGCACGCGGAAACAGACGACGGAAAAATGCACGGGCGCCAGCCGTTCGAGCTGCGGGTGGGCATCGACCCAGGCGGCGAATTCCCGGGCCAGACGGGCGTGCGCGCGGATGCGCGCCGCGATGCCTTCCGTGCCGAAACCGCGAAAGACGAACCAGAGTTTCAGGGCGCGAAATCGTCGGCCGAGCTGAAAGGTGTAGTTCATCAGGTCCACAGCGCCCTCGGCATCGGTGCGGAGGTATTCAGGAACCAACGAGAAGCTGTGGCGGAAGGCCGCAGGCCGGCGGGTGAACAGCGCCGAACAATCCATGGTGGTGAACAGCCATTTGTGCGGGTTGGCGACGAAAGAATCCGCCCGCTCGCAGCCGGCCAGTGCCCAGCGAAATTCCGGTGCGACCGCAGCGCTGCCGGCGTAAGCGGCGTCCACGTGCAGCCATAGGCCGTGCCGCTGGCAAATTTCGGCGATTTCCGGGACAGGGTCCACAGCGGTGGCCGAGGTTGTCCCGACCGTCGCGACCACGGCGAAGGGCTTGCGGCCAGCAGAAAAGTCTTCGCGGATGGCCGCTTCGAGCGCATCGGGGCGGAGACGGAATTCCGCGTCGGTAGGGATGCGGCGGACGCCGCGGTGGCCGAGACCCAGCACCAGAGCTGCTTTTTCGACCGAGGAGTGGGCCTCTTCGGAACAGTAGAGCACCAGCGGCGGCTGCCCGGCGAGTCCCTGTTCGCGCGTAGGCAGACCGGCGGAGTCGCGGGCAGCGGCGAGAGCCATCAGAGTGGACGTCGAAGCCGTGTCCGTGAGAATGCCGAACCAGTCGGCGGGCAGTCCCAGCGCGCGGGCATACCAGCGCAGAACCAGTTGCTCGAGCTCTGTAGCGGCGGGAGAGGTCTGCCAGAGCATGCCGTTCGCATTCAGCGCCGCGGCAATCAGTTCGCCCAGCACACCGGGCGCCGAGCTGGACGTCGGAAAATAAGCCAAAAATCCAGGATGATTCCAGTGGGTGATCCCCGGGAGTATGATTTCGTCCAGATCGTGCAGCCAGCGCTCGAGCGGCTCGGGCTGAGCGGGCGGCTCAGGGGGAAGTTTACTGAGCACGTCGCCGGGCCGCACGCGGGCGAGCACAGGCAGCGCAACGGCCCGGGCCCGATAGTCCAGCACCCATTCGGCGACGCGCAGCAGCGCAGCACGAAATTCCTGCTCGGACAGATCCGGCTGGGCCACGACAGGGGACGGCCGTTCTGGATGCATGGCAGCTCCTCCCGAAAGAAAAGGATAGAGTACACCGAAGCACAGGGTACGTGCAGGCCGGGGGGAGGTTGCGGGTGGTGACGAGCGCGGTCAGGTTTTCTTCTTCTCTCGCGGGGCGGGTGCCGGGCGCGGCGCGCGTCCGGCCTCCTGCAGCGCGCGGCGGAGCAGGAATTCGATCTGCGCGTTCAGGCTGCGCAATTCGTCATCGGCCCAGCGCTGCAGGGCGTGCAGCGTGGCTGGATCCAGGCGCAGCAGGAATGGTTTGCGTTCGGCCAAGCCTCCCTCACCGACGCGCTGGTTGCGCGATCAGAGCAAGCGCTGCAGGAGTATGCGCATCAGGAGCCACAACAACCACAGCAACATCCAGAAAAGCCAGTGCATGTTGCACCCTACTGGTAGAGCGTGCCCGTGTTGACCACCGGTTGCGCATCGCGGTCGCTGCAGAGCACAACGAGCAGATTGCTCACCATGGCCGCTTTGCGCTCTTCGTCGAGCTGGACGACCTGTTTGCGGGAAAGCTGTTCCAGGGCCATCTCCACCATGCCCACGGCGCCCTCGACGATCTTCTGGCGTGCCGCAATGATCGCCGTGGCCTGCTGGCGCCGCAACATGGCGTTGGCGATCTCCGGCGCATAGGCCAGATGGCTGATGCGAGCTTCCAGCACTTCCACACCCGCTTTGGCCAGTCGTTCCTGCACTTCGCGCTTGAGCTGCTCGGCAATTTCGGTGGTGTTGCCGCGGAGCGAGATTTCGTGTTCTTCGTGGGCGTCGTAGGGATACGAGGAGGCCATGTTCCGCAGGGCCGCTTCGCTCTGCACGTGAACGAAGTTTTCGTAGTCGTCCACGTGAAAGATGGCCTCGGCGGTATCCACCACCTGCCAGACGACCACCGCTGCGATTTCGATGGGGTTGCCGTCGCGGTCGTTCACTTTCAGTTTGCTGGATTCGAAGTTGCGCACGCGCAGCGAAACGTGCTTTTTCGTGCACAGCGGATTCATCCAGCGGAAGCCGTGCGTTTTGATCGTGCCAAGATATTTGCCAAACAGCAGGATGACTTTGGCTTCGTTGGGGTTCACCACGATAAAGCCACCCAGACAGGCACAGAGAATGCCCAACACCAACACCAGGGCTACCGTTTGCCACAGGTGCCCGGCTCGGGCTGCAGCAATCGTGCCCCAGGTGGCGAGCGCGATGGCGACGATCAGCAGGCCGAGCATGAGCCAGCCCTGGCTGCCGCGGATCTCTTTTTCGCGAATCATCCGGCACCTCCCCTAAGCAATCAAAATGATATCACTTTGATTTCAACTGTCAAGAGGAACCGGGCGGGAAATCGACCGGGGAGTTGCGACGGATGCTTCCGGGGGTGTGCGAAAGGCTCTTGACAGCGGCGCAGCGTGGGCTGATATTCGCGCTGCCGGGCCGCTCTCGCTGGAATGCGCTTCTGGCTCCTGTTCATGCGACCGGCCGGCGGTGGTGAACCGTGAAGAAAAAGGCAAAGAAGGCTGCGAAGCCCGCGACTCCGAAGAAACCGGCGTAAGCGCGGCAGAGTCGGCTTTTCCGGAAAGCCCCGGCGACTTCCTCGCCGGGGCTTTCGCTTTTTGGGGCTTCGTGCGGCGTGTCAGACGGACGCCGTCCGGGGTACGGAGCCGCTCTGGCGGGCATTCCGTTCCCCGGAGCTTCCCTGGGCGGGCCTCAAGACAGCGCGTCGCTGGCGGAAGCGAACGCCAGGGTGAGCAGGGTTTTCTGTTCAAGCTCGTGGGCGCGAGCCGAGCCGGTGGCGGGGCTGGCGCCGGGCGAGCGTTTCACCGAGCGCACCGGGCGGCCGCCGGCCAGCCGTTCCAGTTCCGGCACGACGTAGAACAGCGCTCCCATGTTGGCGGGCTCTTCCTGCACCCAGAGGATTTCGCGGGCCTTGCGGTGGTGTTCCAGGATGGTTTCGACTTCGCGGTGGGGGAAAGGATAGAGCTGTTCGATGGCGATGATGGCCGTGGAGCGGTCGCGGCGCCGCCGGCGTTCGCGCCGCAGCTCGTGGAGGATTTTGCCAGTAGCGAACAGCAGCCGCGCCGGCGTGGAGATCTCCGCATCCGGGAGCACAGCAAGGAAGCGCTTGCGGGAGAACTCTTCCAAGGGTGAGGAAGCGTCCGGGTGGCGAAGCATGCTTTTCGGGGTAAAGACGACCAGTGGCTTGCGCCATTTGCGCAGGGCCTGCCGGCGAAGCAGGTGAAAATACTGCGCGGCGGTGGACGGCTGAGCGAGCTGGATATTGTCGCGGGCAGCGAGTTGCAGAAAACGCTCGATGCGGGCGCTGGAATGTTCCGGGCCCTGGCCTTCATAGCCGTGCGGAAGCAGCAGGACGAGTCCGGAAAGCAGGCCCCACTTCTCCTCGCCAGCAGATATGAACTGGTCAATGATGGCCTGCGCGTTGTTGGCGAAGTCTCCGAATTGAGCTTCCCAGCAGACCAGGGCTTCGGGGTAGTCGCGGCTGTAGCCGTATTCATAGCCGAGCACGGCGGCTTCCGACAACGTGGAATTGTAGATTTCAAAGCGAGCCTGCTTGCGGTCCAGATGGGCCAGGGGGATATAGGGAGCTTCGGTTTCGGTGTCGTAAAGCACGGCGTGGCGCTGATTGAAGGTGCCGCGGCGGCTGTCCTGGCCGGAGAGGCGGACGGGCACGCCTTCGAGCACCAACGAGCCGAAGGCGAGGGCTTCGGCCATGCCGAAGTCCACCGGTTTTTCGCCGCGGCCCATCCGGGCACGTTCTTCGAGCAGGCGCTTGACCTTCGGGTGAATGTGAAATACTGGCGGAACCGTAGTGATGGCTTCCGCGATGTCGCGCAGTTTCCGCGCCGGGACACCGGTATCCACTTCGTAGTCAGGGCGATAGCGTCCACCGCGGAAGGGATGCCAGTAAGCCGGAAAATCGCGCAGGGTGGGCTTTTTTTCGAGGCGGGTGGCCTGGCGATGGGCCGCTTCCAGCTCGGCACGAAACGCTTTTTCTGCCCGCTCGGTATCGGCACCGATAGCCCGGGCGTAGGCCTGATAGAGCGGCGGGCGCGCCTCGATTTTGCGGTAGCGGACGGGTTGCGTGATGGTCGGGTCATCCACTTCGCTGTGGCCGTGACGGCGGAAGCCAATCAGGTCGACAACAACCGGGCTCGCGAACGTGTAGCGATATTCGGTGGCCAGGCGGCCGGCGCGGACAACCGCCTCGGGGTCTTCGGCATTGACGTGGAAGATGGGGATGGGAAGGCGTTTGGCGACGTCAGCGGCGAAGCGGGAGCTGTGCAGCTCTTCGGGATTGGTGGTGAAGCCGATCAGGTTGTTGACAATGATGTGTACCGCTCCGCCCACCGTGAAACCTTCTACGCCGCAGAGGTTCAGGGTTTCGGCAGCGATCCCCTGGCCCGCAAAGGCAGCATCCCCGTGCATCAGCACGGGCAGCACCCGGCGGGGACCATCGCTGCCCAGCCGGTCCTGCTTGGCCCGGGCACGACCGAGTGCGACCGGGTCTACGGCTTCCAGGTGGCTGGGATTGGAGACCAGATGGATGGCCAGTTTCCTGCCTTGCGCGGTGCGGAAGCTGCCGGTCGCGCCGAGATGGTATTTCACGTCGCCGCTGCCGAGCACACTGCGCGGATCCACGTCTTCGAAGCCGGCGAACAGCTCGACGGCAGAGCGGCCGACGATGTGCAGGACGACGTTCAGCCGACCGCGGTGACTCATGGCCAGCACAGCCTGTTCAGCGCCGAGCTCACCGGCCGTGCTGAGCACGGCATCGAGCAGCGGGAGCAGCGCGGCCACGCCTTCAATGGAAAACCGCTTCGTGCCCGGGTAGCGCGACTGCAGCATCTGCTCGAAGACCTCTGCTCGCAGCAGAAAATCGAGGATGCGCTGCCGGTCCGGTTCAGGCGGCTCCGCTTCCATCCGCTCGGCAATCCAGCGGCGGCGCTCGGGTTCGGGGATGTGAGCAAATTCGACCGCCAGCTTGCCGCAGTAGATGCGGCGGGCGCGTTCGGCCTCGGGCCCGTCGAGGGCCAGCTCCGGATGCGGCAGCGGCTTCAGGTGTCCGAGCGGGTCGAGGTCAGCCTGCAGGTATCCCCAGCGGCGAAAAGCTTCCAGAATTTTCTCTTTGTCTGTCGCAGCCATACCGTGCCAGTATACCCGGTTCGCCGGCCGGCGCACCGGGGTGCAGGCTGCCTCTTGCGCCTGCCGCGCCAATGAAACTGGGCGCACGGCCTGCACGTCCAATCGTGCGCAGGTTGTACAGCCATGTCGCTCGATGCGCGTTTCCGGTTCCGAGTTCTACGGCCACTCTCAGGAGGTCAAAGGTGTTCCAACGTCCGAAATTCGTAGCGGTTTTTCTGGCTCTGGCGCTGGTGGTTCCGATTCTGGCGCAGGCACCCGAGCCGGTGGATCTCCAGGCCATTCAGCTCATCAAAGACGAAGGATTCAACAACTCGAAGGTGAATGAAATTGCTTTCTATCTGACCGATGTCCACGGGCCGCGGCTCACGAATTCTCCCAACATCCGCGCCGCGGCCGAATGGGCCGTGGCCAAGATGAAAGAGTGGGGATTGACCAACCCGCGGCTGGAACCCTGGGAGGGAGAGTTCGGGCGCGGCTGGCGCAATGAACGTTTCAGCGCGCATGTGGTCACGCCGCAGCCCTTCCCGCTGATCGGCTATCCGGTGGCCTGGACGCCCGGAACGGAAGGCACCGTGACCGCCGAAGCTGTGCTGGCACCCATCGAAAACGAGGAGGACATGGCCAAATTCCGTGGCAAGCTGCGGGGGAAAATCGTGCTGACCAGCGCCCTGCGGCGTGTCGAGCCGAAGTTCGAGGCTCAGGCGCGCCGGCTCACCGACGAGGAACTGGCGCAGCGCGCGCAGCAGCCGGTGCCCACCTCGCCGGCCGAGGACGCCGAGCAGCGGCGGCAGGAGTTTGCCCGTCGGCGGGAATTTGCGCAGAAGGTAGCCCGATTCTTCGAGGAGGAAGGTGTGGCAGCCATCTTCGAACCTTCTCCCTGGGATGCGGGCGTGGTGCGAGTGGGTGGCGCCGGCGGCGCCGAAACCCGGCGTCCAGCCACGGCACCGAAGTTTCCGCGCGTGATGCTGGCCATCGAGCACTACGGCCGGCTCTACCGGCTACTGAAGGCCAATCTTCCGGTGACCATCGAGCTGAACATTCAGAACCGGTTCTATGACAGCGAGATAGGTTCCTTCAACGTGCTCGCCGACCTGCCGGGCACCGACAAGGCCGACGAGCTGGTCATGTTGGGCGCACACTTCGATAGCTGGCATGCGGGCACCGGCGCCACGGACAACGCCGCCGGCTCGGTGGTGATGATGGAAGCGATACGCATTCTGAAGGCGACCGGGTTGAAGCTGCGGCGCACAGTCCGGCTGGCGCTGTGGACGGGCGAGGAACAGGGCCTGCTCGGCTCGCGCGACTACGTCCGGAAATACTTCGCCGACCCGCAGACCATGCAGTTGAAACCGGGCCATGCAAAGCTTTCCGTCTATTTCAACATCGACAACGGAACGGGAAAGATTCGCGGAGTCTATCTGCAGGGCAACGAAGCGGTCGCGCCGATCTTCGCGCGGTGGATGGAGCCGTTCCGCAATCTGGGCATGACCACGCTGAGCATCCGCGGCACCGGCGGCACCGACCATCTCGCGTTCGACGCGGTCGGACTGCCCGGCTTTCAGTTCATTCAGGACCCGATGGATTACTCCACGCTGACGCACCACTCGAACATGGATACGTTCGAGCGGCTCCAGGAAGCAGACCTGAAACAGATGGCCGTCATTGTGGCGGCGTTTGCCTACCACGCCGCGAATCGGAATGAGCTGTTGCCGCGCAAGCCACTGCCCAAGCCGGGACAGCGCGGCCAGGGCCCACCGCCGATCCTGTGACACCGCACGTTTTCCCGGGGCGCTGATCGATTTCAGCGCCCCGGTCAGCTCCCCAGCGATTTCACCGCGGCTTCCAGCGCGCGCGTGATTTCCTCCGGGTCGCTATCCGGGGGGAAATGGAGCGCGGGGCCGATGGTCACGCGCACGGTGCCCGGCCGGGCCCAGCGCTGCCGCCGTTGCTTCAGCGCAAACAGGCCATCGATGCGCATGGGCAGAACGGGCAGGCGCAGGTTCGCAGCCAGGATGCCGATGCCGGTGCGGAACGGTCCGATCGAGCCATCGCGGGTCAGCCGGCCTTCGGGAAACACGAGCAGACTGTAGCCCCGGTCCACGCACTCTCCTGCATAGCGGAAACTCTGGCGGAAGCCGGCGCGGGTCGGCAGCGGAAAGACGTTGAACAGCGCGACCACGAGCACATAGCTGATGCGGTCGAGCCAGCCGCGCAGCACGCCGCGGGTCGGCGGCGGAGTGCGCATGTCGCGCAGGCGTTCGCCTTCCATGGCTACAGCCAGGCGGTGCCGCAGGGGGGCGGGCAGTGCGGCCAAAATGAAGCCGATGTCCGCGCGCGTGACGTGGTTCGAAACCACCAGCAGCGGCCCGCGGAGCCCGCGGAGGTGTTCGCGTCCGCGGATTGCCGGCCGCGCCAGCACCATCGTGGCCGGCCAGACGAGCAGGTAATAGACCAGCAGGCGCAACCAGGTGACCGGCCACCGCTGCGCCCAGCGCGGATAGACAAATTCGGCGCGCGGCGCAGCAGGCTGGCGCAGCATCTGCTCGACTTCGCCGATGGTGATGGCTTCGGTGAAGCGCGCTTCGCTCAGGTCCACCTGAAAGCGGTCTTCGAGCGCGCTGAGCAGCTCGACGCGGTCAATCGAGCTGAGATTCAGGTCGGCGCCGAGCCGGGCGTCGGGATCGAGCGCCCCGGGAGCGCGACCGGTAACGCGCGCGATCAGCTCCGCCAGTGCGCCGGAAGCCGGCTGGGCCACCGCGCGATCACCGAAAGCCGCCGCGACGGCCTGCTGGATTTCCCCCAGGCGCGGCTTCTGCGTGGGCGTGCGGGGAAAGTCTTCTTCCGGCCAGACGTGCCAGTGGCGAATCTGCTGGAAGTCGGCCAGTTCGGCGTTGGCGCGGCGAACGACGGCTTCCGGGTCGGCGCCGTTGCGCAGCAGCAGTACGGCACAAGGCTCGGCATTGCCCTCCCGTTCGATGCCGATGACGACTGCGTCCCGCACTTCCGGTTGCCGGCGCAACACCGCTTCCAGGTCTTCCGGATAGATGTTCAACCCGGCCGGCGTGACGATGACATTTTTTCGCCGGCCCTTGAAATAGAGATGTCCTTCCGCATCCAGCGCGCCAAGGTCGCCGGTGTGAAACCAGCCGTCCTCGCCGAGCACCGGCTGCAACTGCTGTCCGGTCCAGTACCCGGCGGCGACGCTCTCCCCGCGCACGAGAATTTCTCCGTTTTCGCTGAGCTTGATTTCCCGGCCGGGCAGGGCCTTGCCGATGGAACCTTTGCTGAGCCGGAAGGGATGATTCACGCTGATCAGCGAGGTCGTTTCCGTGAGTCCGTAGCCCTGGATGACGGCATAGCCGAGGCGGGTCCAGAACTCCTCGGTGGCGGCGTCGAGGGTGGCCCCGCCGGAAACAAACGCCCAGAACTTCCAGCCGAAGCGACGGTGGATGCTGCGGAAACGCCACCAGCGCCACCAGAAGCGTTCTCCGGCTGCGGCGTGATACTGCTTCCAGAAACGATCCAGGCGGCCATCGGCTTCCAGATCCCGCAGCAGTTTCTGCTGAAGGGTTTTCAGCAGGTGCGGCACGGTGACCAACACCGAAATGCGTTGCTGGCGGATGGTTTCGATGATTTCGGCAGGATTCAGTGCCGGTGCGAACGTCACCGTGCCGCCGAGCAGCGGCGGCAGGAACAAACCGAGGAACTGGCCGAAGACGTGGCTGAGCGGCAGCAACGTCAGAAACCGAATGGGGTGGACGATGCGCTCGTACTTCAGGTAGGGGCGGATCTGCTCTTCGAGCGGTTCCAGGTTCGCCAGAATGTTGCCGTGGGTGAGCACCACGCCGCGGGGCTCTGCGGTGGTGCCGGAGGTGAACACAATCTGCACCGGGTCCTGGCGGCGCAGTTCCGGAGTGGACGGGGCCGCAGCGGGGTGCTGCTGGATGATTTCAGGCAGCTCTTCCAGCGACAGGTTCGGCCGGTTGGCGATGTGAGGGCTTAGGCCTCGGGCACATACCACGAGCCGTGCGTCTACCTGCTCGGCTACGCGGCGGGCGAAGTCCGGCGCCGCGATGCGGTCCATGGGCACCACCACCGCCCCGCGAAGCAAACAGCCCCAGAACGCCGCCACCCACGCCGCAGAGTTTTCGCCCCACAGCAGGACACGGTCGCCCCGGCCGATACCGCGGACTTCCAGCTCGTACGCAAACTGTCGGGCCCAGCGGAGCAGTTCGCGGTAGCGTACGCGGGACCAACGGTAGCCGCGGCGCTCGGCCACGGCGACATCGCTGCCGTAGCGTTCGAAATAGACCAGATATTCCGTCAGTGCCGTCCGCGCCATCGAGCCAATTTTCCCATGGTAGCAGGTGCGCGGGTAAGGATATCGAGGCGAAAAAGGTCTTTCTGCTGCCGGCGCATCCCAGATAGAATGCAGGGTGCTCAGCCCCCGGGCGTCTTCTGTGGACAATCGTTCGGCGACAGAAGGAATCGGCAAGTGCGCTGCCGGCGCGCGTGCCGTCGCGCTTTTGCTTGCCGCGCTGCTGTGGAGCTGCGGTGCCGGCGGGGACGGCAGCAGCGCTCCGCCACCACCCCCGCCGCCGGGACCGCTCCAGGTCACCCTGGAAACGGTAACGAGCAGTGTGGCGGCTCCCGTAGACCTGCAGAATGCTGGGGACGGGTCGGGGCGACTGTTCATCGTCGAGCGGCGCGGCACGATTCGCATCTTCCGCAACGGTACGCTCGAGGCCGGTTTTTTCCTGGACATTTCCAGCCGGGTGGACACGCAAGGTGAAGGCGGGCTGCTGGGCCTGGCGTTTCATCCCGCGTTTGCGCAGAATCGGCGCTTCTTCGTGCACTACACCACGACGAGCAGCCCGCTGCGCACCGTGATTTCCGAGTTTCGAGTTTCTGCCACCAATCCGAATGTGGCGGACCCGGCAGAAACTGTGCTGCTCACCCTGGAACAACCGTTCAGCAACCACAACGGCGGGCAGATCGCGTTCGGGCCGGACGGATTCCTGTATATCGCGCTCGGCGACGGCGGCGGCGCCGGCGATCCGCTGGGCAACGGGCAGCGGCTGGATACCCTGCTCGGGAAACTGCTGCGCATCGATGTGAACCGCCAGGACCCGGGCAGGAATTACGCGATTCCGCCGGACAATCCGTTCGCAGGCCAGGGGAACGCCCGGGGCGAGATCTGGGCCTACGGGCTGCGCAATCCCTGGCGCTTTTCGTTTGACCGCGCGACCGGCCGGCTGTTCCTGGCCGATGTCGGACAGGATCGGTTCGAAGAAATCAATCTGATTGCGCGCGGAGGCAACTACGGCTGGAATGTGATGGAAGGCCGGCAGTGTTTTCAGCCCCCTTCGGGATGTAACACCTCCGGGCTGGCGTTACCCATTTTTGATTACGGGCACAGCGACGGGGAGTCGGTCACGGGAGGCTATGTGTACCGGGGAGCGCAGATTCCGCGGCTGGTCGGCGTCTATGTGTTCGGGGATTTTATTTCCGGAGTGATCTGGGGGCTCCAGCAGGACGCACAGGGCAACTGGCAACGAACCGAGCTGGTGCGAAGTGGGCGCCGGATCACTTCGTTCGGAGTGGACGAGCAGGGAGAAATGTACGTGGCGGACATCGGCGGCAGCGTGTTGCGCCTGCGCGAAGTCACAACCCCGTAGCCGCATGCGCCCCGGCAGCGGGATGGGCCGGTTCGCGCGAGCGTGCAACGGTGCGGGTTGGCGATTAGGACACGGCACGCGCCAGGCCCGGTTGACCTGGAAAAGGATGTCGAAGATAGTTGGCGGTGCAGCGAAATTGTTTGTCTTTCGGGCATGGGGGCATCCGTGAGCGCTGCGAAAGACCGAAATCTTCTTTCGTTTTTGCGACCGAACGTTGCGGAATCCCCGACCAGTGAGGCGCCCGCCGAGCGAAGCCGCAGCCGGGGATTTTCTCGCGTACCCACCCATGTGATCGGCGTCGCGGCCGAGCGACGGCAGTATCCGCGTGCGGCCCTTCGGCTGCCCTTGCAGGTGCGTCGTGTGGCCGGACAAACCGGGGCAGTACGGGGCAGTTTGCTGACCCGCGATATCAGCTCGAGCGGGGTTTACTTTCTCTGTCCGGAACGAATCGAACCGGGCACTCCGGTCGAGATGGAGATCAGCATCATCCAGCGCCCGTTCGGCCGCGGCAGCGTGCGCATGCGCACTGAAGCGCGCATCGTGCGCGTCGATCCGGCCGGTGAGGGCGGCTGGCACGGGCTGGCCGCAGAATTCGAAGACATCAGCTTCTATCGTGACGACGCATTTCCCTCCGGCTTGTCTGAGCGCTGAGTTCTGCATACCATCCGAGGATGTCTGACCGGCCTCCAGGCAGGCTGCGTGCGGTGCTGTTCGACTGGGACGGCACACTGCTCGATTCCTACCGCGCCGATGTGCATGCCTATCTGGGGATGTTTGCCGCTCTGGGGGTGCGCTGGGGTGAGCGCGAGCTGCGACGGCATTACTCACCAGACTGGCACCGCATCTATCGAGCCGCCCATATTCCGCCGCAGCGCTGGGACGAGGCGGATCGGCTGTGGGCCCGTTTTTACCGTCAGCAGCGGCCCCGGTTGCTCCCCGGGGCGCGTCGGGTAGTGCACTGGGTGGCCCGGCGGTACCGGGTGGCGCTGGTGACGAGCGGCCATCGTGCGCGGGTCGAACGGCAGTTGCGGGCGTTCGGCTGGGAGCGCGTGTTTGCCGTGCGCATCTGCTGCGAGGATGCCGCACAGCGCAAGCCGCATCCCGAGCCGCTGCAGCAGGCGCTGCATCGGCTGGACGTGGCCGCTGCCGAATGCATCTACGTCGGCGACGCGCCCGAAGATGTGCAGATGGCCCGTCGCGCGGGCGTCTGCGCGGTCGGTGTCCTCGGTCCGTTCCCCACGCATCGCAGGCTGCGGGCCGCGCGTCCGGATGTGCTGCTACGCTCGTTGCGCGAGCTGCCGGCACTGCTGCGGGACAGATTCCGGCAGGATGGAACGCCGCGTCAGGACTGCGGCCGCACCGCCGCCGGACGCGCCTGGCGCACCGCTTCCCGCAGGGGTTCGGGCAGCGGTGTATAGTCGGTGTAGCGCACGGTCAGGCGCAGGCGCGCTTCGCCCGCTTCCGACTTCAGCCACTCTTCCGAACGAACAAAGGTGGGAAACCAGAGCGTCTCACCCACATTTTCCCGATACACCTCGAAACGGCGGAACAGGGCGGGGCGGCCCGGATCTTCCGCTTCGGCAACGTATTCGCCGTGCCAGCGCACGATGGCGAAGTCGCGGTCGTCCACCCAGACAACGCCGTCGAAGAAGCGGCGCTGGCGGCTCAACTGTTTCGGCTGTACGCGAAAGGAGAAGGTGGTCAGCTCGTCGAGCGGGCGCTGGCCCAGATAGGTGATCTCGTAGTGCTCGATTTCGCCCGCGGGGAGAGGAAACAGCGGCAGGGTGAGCAGCTCCTGCACGTCTTCCAGGCTCAGGGTGGCACGCTGCAGCGTAGATTTCGGCTCCGCGTCCAGACGGATGGAACGCTCCCCGCGCTCATTCACCAGAAGGCGGCCAACCAGTTCGTAGACGCCTGCTGGCTGGTCAGCCTCGTCGAATTCCTGCACGCGAAGGCTCACCCGGAACGAAAATTCTTGCTGCTGGTCCCGCAGGGCGGTTTCTTTTTCCGCGAACCGTCGGATGATTTCTTCGGCCGGAATCGGGGGAGGCTCCGGCGCGGGCGTGCGCGGCACGCGCATCACCTTGGGCGGCTCGGGGGGTTTCAGCGGGCCGGGTTTGGACTGCTGCGGCGTGGCTGCCGCAGCCAGCAGGAGGACCACCAACCACGGGAGAATTCGAGGCATGGCTCCGGATGAGTACGATGCGCCGCGACCGGGCCGCGTGGCTTCGGTCAGCTGGGCGCGTCAGCGTTCCAGCCCATAATAGCGCACCTGACCGGGCAACGACAGACGCATCGCCGGGCCGGCGCTCGAGGCCAGCGAGCGCAGAGACCAGAGCCTGCAGGGAACGGCGCCGCTCTGGTAGAATCGCACGGCATTATGAGCGAAGTGCGGCTGGCACGGCGGTACTACGTCTCGGGAATCGTGCAGGGAGTGGGGTACCGGTTTTTTGTCGAGCGGGAGGCGCGCCGGCTGGGCCTGGCCGGCTATGTGAAAAATCTTCGTGATGGCCGTGTGGAAGTGTATGCCATCGGCACACCCGAGCAGTTGCGACAGCTCGCGGTGCAACTGAAGCGGGGGCCCGCTCTGGCCAGCGTGGAGGCTGTCGCCGAAACCGAAGCGACGCTGGAACCTGCCTACACGCAGGGTTTTTCCATCGAGCATGACTGGTCGTGACATCTTGCCCCTGGGAGGAACGAAGGAGCCTGCATGGACGAGTTGAAGCGATTGATTCGCGAAATCCCGGATTGGCCGAAGCCGGGAATTCTGTTCTACGACCTGACCACGTTGCTGAAAGACAAGCAGGGCTTCCGGACGTTGATTGATAAACTTTCCGAGCACTACAACGGTCGGCAGGTGGATATCGTCGTCGGCGTCGAGGCCCGCGGATTCATTTTTGCTCCGGCACTGGCCTATCGTCTCGGAGCCGGCTTTGTGCCGGTGCGGAAGCCGAACAAGCTGCCCTGGAAGACGGCGCGGGTACAGTACGAGCTCGAGTACGGCACCGATGCCCTGGAGATTCACCAGGATGCTGTCCTACCCGGCCAGCGCGTGCTGATCTGTGACGATTTGCTGGCCACCGGCGGCACAGCGGCTGCCGCCGTTCGCCTGGTGCGGGAGCTGGGCGGAGAAGTCATCGGTGCGGGCTTCGCCGTCGAGCTGCTGTTCCTGAAGGGTCGCGAAAAACTGAAGGGCGTAGACGTCTTCTCTCTGGTGCAGTACGAGAAGTGAATGGCGGAACCGGCAACAGCCGCGGTGCGGACAGATGCATCCGGGCGGGATTCACGAATCCGATGCCGCAGTGGAGGTCCACATGGGCGAAATCGTACCTACGGCAAGGATGCGCATCGTGGAGAGGCAACGGCCGCTGCGTTTCGGCGTGCACGCCGGCTATGTGTCGTGCTGCAAGGTCAAGCCGGCCGAGCCGCTGCCGGCTGCGATTGACCACTTGCTCGCGGCACTCGCGGGTTGACTGACCGGCACCCTGGCTGGAGCA
Organism: Terriglobia bacterium; assembly: GCA_023512135.1. Lineage (GTDB taxonomy): Bacteria > Acidobacteriota > Terriglobia > Acidiferrales > UBA7541 > DSGC01. The sequence goes on from JAIMAG010000013.1 coordinate 14,865, forward strand.
CTGCAAGCGCGGAATTTCCGCGGCCAACAATCTGGAAGCCGAAGTCACGGGCCGCATCGAAACAGAAGAAAAGCTGATTCGCGTCACCGCGGTCGAGTTGCACTACCGGCTGAAAATCCCGCAGGGGAAGCGCGCCGGAGCCGACCGCACGCTCGCCATCCACGAACGCTACTGCCCGGTGCACCAGAGCATCTAGCGAGGCTTCGCGGTGCAATGGTCGGCCGAAATCGAGGAAGGCTAGCCGGACGCAGTTGCGCGTTTCCGTTCGACCTCGCAGTCGGCGGTCACGCCTGCAGCGAGGCTGGCCTGCAGCCATCCCTCCCCATGCCTGAGCCGTTTTATTCCGTCGCATCGGTGCTCTGCTGCGCGCGCTCGCGCCGCTGGCGCACCGCTTCGAACAGGACGATGCCCGCAGCAACGGAAACGTTCAGTGAACGCACCGGGCCGGTGGTAGGAATCGAAACCAGAAAATCGCAGCGTTCGCGGACGAGTTCGTGCAGCCCCCGACCTTCGTTGCCGAGCACCAGCCCGACCGGTGCGGTCAGGTCCACACCGGTATAAGGTTTCGCAGCGCGCTCATCGAGCCCGATCAGCCAGTAGCCGGCTTGCTTCAGCGTTTCGAGTGCCCGAGCCAGGTTTTTCACGCGCGCCACCGGCAGGTGCTCGAGTGCTCCGGCCGAAACACGCGCGACCGTGTCGGTCAGGCCGGCGCTGCGTCGTTCGGGAAGGACGACGCCGTCGGCGCCGGCGGCAAGCGCTGTGCGAAGAATCGCGCCGAGGTTGTGCGGGTCCTCGATGCCGTCCAGCAGAACGAGCAGGCCGGCCGGCGACGGGCGCCGCAGCAGGTCTTCCAGGGCCACAGTCGGCCGTGCGGCGAGCAGGGCGACGACACCCTGGTGCTGCAGGGTGCCGGCAACGCGGTCCAGCTGCGCGCGGTCTTCGAACCGCACCGGGACGCCCTGTGCGCGGGCCAGCCGGACGATTTCTTCCAGACGTTGGCCATGGCGGCCGCGCGCCAGCAGGATGCGGTCAAGCGGACGTCCGGCCCGCAGGGCTTCGCGCACGGAATGGATGCCGGTGAGGACGTGCATCGTCAGTCCAGTGCCGCGCAGAATTCCAAGATGCGCTGCCGCGTGCCTTTGACCGGGCAGGCAAAGGGCAGCGCCGCCGCTGCATCGAGCAGAAGAATCACGCGATCGAGTTCGCCCTGGCCGACGCGTCCGGCCAGTGCCAGCCGCAAGGGATGGAACAGCGCACGGCTGCTGGCGTGGACCTGCGCGCGGAGTTTGGCGGCAATTTCCTTCAGCCGCGCGGAATCCACCGGCGGACCTTCCAGCAACTCGAGCGCCAGCGCACGGAGCACTTCGCGCGCCCCCTGGCGGGTGAGCACACTGGGCGCTTCCGGCTGCGCCAGGGCGTCCCGGGCGTCGTAGTGGAAAACCAGGGCGAGCAGTTCTTCCAGTTGCGCAGGCGATTCAGCCTGCGGGCCGAGCAGCGCAGCCGCCTGCTCGCACCAGGCCAGGATTTCCGGCGTAGCGGTTTCGGCCAGCCAACCGCGCGCGCGCAGAATTGCCGCCACGTCCGCCGCCGAATACGGATTCGGCCGCGGGGCAGGCCCGTCCGACAGATGCACGGCCGGGTCCGGAGTGGTTTGCGATTCCGACATGCAGAAGATTCTAACGCACTGCTGCAGACCTTGCTTGACAGGGGGCGTGGGAAGGGATAGTGTCCGAGCCACACAGGGATCGCCGCGCCAATCGGCCCTGCCTCTCCGAAAGACCCTGCGGTTCCTGCAAATTCAATGCGACGCGAGGGTGTTCCCTCGCGTTCTCAGGAGGAACGAATGGCTAAGGGAAGCCGTTGGGGGTTCGCCGTGTGTGTTCTGCTGTTGCTGGGCAGCGTCGCACAGGCGCAACCGCAGCACTACACGTTTGTGGCGGAATGGGCTGTTGAACGTTCGCAGTGGAGCGAATTCGTGAACAACTTCGAGCGCAACTCACGTCCGGTGTTGGAACGCCTGCTGGCCGACGGCACGCTGGTGGGCTGGGGTGCCTTCGAAGCCGTCGTCCATGTGCCGGGGGAAACTACCCATGGCATCTGGTGGACTTCCCGGACCATCGCCGGCATCGAACGCACCCGGGCGGAGCTGATCCGCCTGGCGCCGAGTCCGGCGATGCTCTCGGCGCAGGTGCACCGGGACTATTTTCTGTCCGCGGCGCTTCACAAAGCCAGGGCCGGCAGCGGGGCCGGAGGCTATCTCTATGTGAGCTCCTATCTGACTCAGCCGGGCAAAGGGCAGCAGTGGCGCCAGTTGTGGGACAAATACCGGCAGCCCGTGTTCGATGAACTGTTCAACAGCGGAGCGATCGTCTTCTATGGAATTGACACAGAGGACGTGCACACCACCGACCCCGGCCTGCGGTTTGTCGTACATGTCTCCGCGAATGCCGAGGCAGAAGACAAAATCGCCGCTGCGTTTGCGGCTGCAGAAGGCAAGCGCAGCGCAGAAGAAAACCGGGCCATCGCCGACGCGTTCGGAGACGTGCTGCAAGCCGGCACGCACCGCGACTTTTTCGCTCGCATCCTGGCGTGGGCCCACAAGTAAAACTCAGCGGACAAATCACCTAGATGACTGCAACGGGCGGGAGAACAGTTCTCCCGCCCGTTTTTTTCACCCGAGATCGCTGCGCGCTCGCGTGACGTCCGGTGCCACGGGCAGACTTCAGGATTCCAGGGTGGCGATGGCGTAAGCGGCAATGGCTTCGCTGCGGCCGATGGCGCCGGTGCCTTCACTGGTTTTGGCCTTCAGATTGATTTGCTCGGGCGAGATGCCCAGCGTGGCAGCCAGCTTCTGGCGCATGGCGGGGAAGTGCGGGCCGAGCCTGGGCCGTTCGAGCACGACAACGGCGTCGATGTGCGCAATGTGCAGACCGCGCCCGTCCAGCAGTTTCCGCACGTGCTCCAGAAAGAGCAGGCTGGCGGCACCTTTCCACTGCGGGTCGTCGTCGGGGAAGTGCATGCCGATGTCGCCCAGGCCGGCAGCACCGAGCAGGGCATCGCAGATGGCGTGGCTGAGCACATCGCCATCGGAATGCCCCACCGGGCCCTTGTCAGACGGCACTTCCACCCCGCCCAGGACGAGTTTCCTGCCCGGCTCCAGCCGGTGCAGATCGTATCCGAGGCCGCTGCGCATCATTTTCCCGCGCGCTCCAGTTCGAGATAAAAACGGGCCAGCTCCATATCGGCGCGGCGGGTGATTTTGAGATTCCGCTCGGAGCCGAGCACCACATGGACTTCGTAGCCGAGCCGTTCGACCAGCACCGCTTCGTCGGAGCCGATGAAGCCGTCCTGCCTGGCCCTGGCGAAGGCCTCCTGGAGCAGTGCGGTACGGAACACCTGCGGGGTCTGCGCGAGAACGATGCGTTCGCGGGGGATGGTGGCGGTAATCAGCGCGACATCTTCCGGCAGACTGGTGCGCCGGACTTCCTTGATGGTGTCCACGGCGGGAACGCCCAGGATGGCGGCGCCGCAGACACGGGCTTCGGCGATGACGCGCTCGACCTGCTCGCGGGTGACGAGCGGACGCACGGCGTCGTGGACCAGCACGAGCTCCGCTTCCCCGGGAACTTGCTCGAGGGCGCTGGCCACCGAGGCCTGACGGGTCTCGCCGCCGCAGACCACGCGCACGAGCCGCCCGAGCGATTCCTGCGCAAGCAGCTGCTCGACGGCGGCAACATCTTCAGCACGCACGGCCACCAGAAATTCCGAAAGCTGCGGCGATTCGGCCAGCCGGCGCAGGGTGAAGACGAGCAGCGGAACACCGTCGAGCTCGAGGAACTGCTTCGGTGTCTCGGCGCCCATACGGGTGCCGAGGCCGGCGGCAGGCACGATCGCAGCAATGTGGCTCATGGATGGGCGGAAAAGTCTAACGCAATTCGCGCCGCAGGGAAACCGCGGCTGGCTCCTCCCGGCCACCGGATAGGAAGGGCGCACGGTGGATGCCGCTGCCCGACCAGTCTGACGAAGCCACCAACAGCCGAGAACTCAACTGTGCTCGGGGTCGTGGTAGGCCGGGCGCGGAGTGTGTTCGCCGGAGGATTCCCGGCCGGAGCCGGTGCTCCGCCGGCCGTACTCGCCGGCGCGGGCTTCATGGCGCGGGCCGTTGGATTCGCCTGCGGGTGCGGAAGGAGAGCGTGCCGACAGTTCCGCGCGTTCGTCGTAGCGGCCGAAGATCATCTTTCCGGCGGTGGTCTGATGCACGGAGGTGACGGTGATGTCGATCGTTTTGTTGATCATTTTGCGGGCGCCATCCACGACGACCATGGTGCCGTCGTCGAGGTAGGCTACGCCCTGGTTGTATTCCTTGCCTTCGCGAAGAATGAAGACGCGCATGGTTTCGCCCGGGAGCACGACGGGCTTGAGCGCATTGGCGAGGGCGTTGACGTTGAGCACTTCGATGCCCTGCAGCGTGGCGATTTTGTTCAGGTTGAAGTCGTTCGTGATGATCTTGGCCTCATAGCGCTTGGCCAGCTCGATCAGTTTCAGGTCGACTTCCTGGATGCCCGGGAAATCGTCTTCGGCGATTTCCACCTGAATGTGGGGCAGACTCTGCATGCGCTGCAGGACTTCCAGACCGCGGCGGCCGCGCTGCCGCTTCAGGGCGTCGGCGGAATCAGCCACGAGCTGCAGTTCGCGCAGGACGAATTGCGGGATCAGCAGCGTGCCATCCACGAAATGGGCATCCACGATGTCGGCCACGCGGCCGTCGATGATCACGCTGGTATCGAGCACCTTGTAGAGCTTCTTCGCGCTGCGCTCGGCGCCGAACAGGCCGCCCAGAGCCTGCAGGTTCAACATGTCGCCTTTGTTGGCGCCAACAATCAGGCCGATGTAGAACATCACCAGCAGCACGGCGACACCGAGGAACGAACGGGTGCGGAGTTCCAGCGAGGTCTGGGCGAGCACCAGGTTCATCAGGTAGGCGCCGAGAATGCCCAGCACCGAACCCACGGCAGCGCCAATCAGCCGCTTCAGGCTGGCGCGCCGCAGGCGAATTTCAAACAAAATCACCGCCACGGAGAACAGCAGCCCCAGCGCGGCAGCCGGCAGGGCCTGCAGTCCGAACGGACGGAAATAGAGGCAGGCGGCCACGGCCGTCGCCGCGAACACGGTGCGCACGAGCAGCAGATCCCACCAGGAACCGAAGCGGGCCTCCGCCCGCGAGGGCAGCTCAGCCGGTTTCATCCCCGGAGTGGCTGCCGAAGAACGCGCGCCGGTGGCGCGGGAAAGAGTGCGTCGCATACCACCCTCTTGAAACACAACTATGAAGCGACTTGCCGGTCCAGGACATGGAGTAATGGAGTATTCCGGTTCAACGTTCCGTACGACCGACCGAGCAAGAAGCGGGGCTACTATACCACAAGCCCGGAGAAACACCGTTCGTCGGCTAGCGCAGATAGAATCGCGGCACCCGGCTTCCCAGCGAACACAGCAGATCGGAAGTGACCGTGCCGATCTCAGCGGCCACATCGAAGGGGCTGCGAGAAAGCTCTCCGTCGCGGCCGAGAATGGTCACCACGTCGCCGACAGAGACTTCCGGCACGTCGGTCACGTCGATCGTGGTCAGGTCCATCGAGACGATGCCGACAATCGGCACGCAGCGTCCGCGCACGATCACCCGGCCCGTGTTCGAAAGCCGCCGGACCAGGCCGTCGGCATAGCCGGCGGGAATCACGGCGATGCGCGAGGGACGCTGGGTCACGAACCGGGCGTTGTAGCCGATGCCGACTCCGGCCGGCAGGTCGCGCAGCAACACGATGCGCGCGCGCAGGCTGAGTGCGGGTTTGAGCGGGAGCGTTTCGCTCACCTCCGCGAGCCTTTCCGGCGGGTCGTAGCGCTGGTGATAGCCGTAGAGCAATGCACCGGGACGAACCATGTCGGCCCAGGTGTCCGGACGCGAGGCAATGGCCGCGCTGTTCGCCATGTGCACGAGGCCCGGGTTGACGCGCACCGCATGCAGCCGCTGCAGAAATTCTCTGAACACACGCAGTTGATCCTCGGTCTGCGCATGGGTGAACACTTCCGAGGAAGCGAAATGGGTCATCGTTCCCGCCAGCCGCAGGTGCGGACAATCGGCCAGCACCGAAACCAGACGGCCGGCATCAGCGGGAGCAATGCCCAGCCGGCTCATCCCGGTGTCCACCTTCAGGTGGAAGTCGAGCCGGCGGCGGGCGCGGCGGGCGGCGCCTTCCAGGTAGCGAAGCTGTTCGATGGCAGTGACGACAGGAGTGAGCCGGTATTGCAGGATGCGCGCTTCTTCTCCGGGCCAGAAGCCGGTGAGCAGCAGGATGGGCTGGCGGAGGCCGGCTTCGCGCAACTCGATGCCTTCCGCGGTGCAGGTGACGCCGAACCAGTCCGTGCCGGCTTTCGCCAATGCCTTCGATACGGGAACGGCGCCGTGACCGTAGGCATTGCCCTTCACCACGGAAAGAATTTTGCGCCCGCGCCCGATGTGCCGGCGAATCAGCCGGAAGTTGTGCTGAATCGCCCCGAGCGAAATCTCCGCCCACACCGGCCGGCCTTCGAATTTGAGCGGACGCCCCATGCCCTCCGCCTGAGCGTACTCGAAATTCGCCATTCCTAGAATACCGGAAATCCCGTCCTCGCGCCGTGTAGTAAACAGCCTCACTCCTCCGCAGAGCACCGAGGCGCGCAGGTGAGCCTGACTCGCGCGGAGCAGCCGGGCAGGTGTGCTTGCAGTCCGGCCGCAGCGGACAGGACCCAATCTACGCAGAACGCATGTCGGCTGTCGCAAAGTCGGTCGTGGCTGCGGGTTCGCGGCCCACGGTGTGGCTGCGCGGATGCGGGTTGTGTCCTTTCCGCGGGCAGGCTGGGTTACGCGGTGCGAAGAGCACGGAGGGCGAGGTAGGCAAGAACAACCACGGCGAGGCCCAGCGCCGACCACAGCACCAGCGGGTGACGCTCGGTCCAGGGGCGCTGATCGGTGCGCCCCGCGAAGCCAGGACGGAGCAGCTCGGCGCCCAACTGCGCAGCTTCGGCGCTGCGCAACTCGGTGTCGGGAATCAGCCGGGCGAGTTCGTATTCCGGTTTGCGGGCTTTGCCGTTGCCGTAAAGCAGCCAGTAGCGGCGGGCGGGCCCGGCGCGGAAGAATATCCTTCGCGGCGTGCCCGCAATTTTCAGCACCGGATCCTGCAGTGGCGCATCGTCGCGGTTGAACACCGCGACGCGGATGTAGCGTGCGGCAGTTTCCGTGAAGCGAACGTGTAGCTGTTCGCTGATGCGTCCGTCGCTCCGGATGCGGTAGACAGCATCCGAACCAACGGTGCGCCAGAATTCGCCGTCGTCGCTGGCAAAGACGCTGACCGGGCGGTGAAATTCCGCTTCGCGCACAGTGAAGTCAATCTCCGAGACCGGCGGGACAAACTCGCCAAAGTCGGCCACCCAAACGGAATGTCGCTCCAGGGCGCCCGGCTGCGGGGTGAACGAAACGTCGAACGGTACCCGCTCGGGCTCCTCGACGATTTCCCGGGCGACGCGGAGGCCGGTCACCGCAAACTGTTTGTCGGGCAGCAAGACGCGCACGCGCAGATAGCGCGAGCGTGTCTCCGGATAGGAAAGCACCGGGTTGCCGGCGTGACCTTGCTCGCGGAAGCGGTACAGCGGCAGGCGTTCGCGCAGGATGCGCCAGTTGTGCGCGTCGTCGCTTGCGGCCACCTCCGCCCAGGCGAAAAAGTCGGTGTCCGGGGTGGAAAGTTCGAGCGAGTTGTGTGGTGCCGGCTGCGGACCGGTGTCCACGATCATCTGCGTGTACCTGCCGGGAACAAAGCTGGGCTCGAAGGCCACTACATCGCGCCAGCGAACTTCCCGCCGGCCGTGGAAGGCGTGCAGCAGATGAGGGACCTCCGCGCCGGTGTCGTCCACGATGCGCAGGTCGGCCAGCGACCGCTGCGCCCGGGCGTACACTTCGCGCGGCACGACCACGCTCAGCAGCCGAATTTCCTCGCGGGCAGCTTCCGTGCCTTTACGTTCTATCGGGCGGGCGTAGTTCCACTCCGACCATCGCCGAATCCATTCCTCGTGGAAATCGGCGAGCACCGGAAGGGCCACAAGCAACAGGATCGCCGCCGGACTTCTCATGCGTCGCTCACCTCTTTGTGCCGGCGCTGCCGCCGCGCGTAGAGGAACGACGCCAGCAGCAGCACTACACCGAGCACCAGGAAAGAGAAAATCCGGGAAGCACGACTCAGAAACGAGAGGTCGTAGAGAAAGACCTTGATGACCGTCAGCCCGAACAGCGCCAGTGCCTGCCAGCGGAGCCCGGCGAGTTTGCGCACAAAGCCGACAACGACCAGCACGGTGCCGTAGACCGCCCAGAGCAACGAGAGCATCATCTGCTGCGCCTGCCGCGTTTCCATCCCCAGCGGCCTGTGCATCCGGCCAAACACATCCCAGATTTCCTGGGACAGCGTCCACAGCAGCAACAGGTTGGCCGCGGCGGCGACCGCGGCATAAAGCGCGGGCTCGCGCTTTTCCTGCTGCTCGCGTTCCTGCCGTGCCATGTAGGCCGCCGCAGCGAAACATCCGGCACAGAACAGCCAGGTCAGCAAGCGTGCGTTCAGCAGAAACGTGGCGGCGGGAATCGGAAACACGAACAGCCGGAACGCCACGAGAGCAAACAGCACCAGCCCGGCCGCGCGCAGCAGCCAGAGCCGGGTCCGGAAGCCGCTCCAGATGAGCACGACACCTTCGATGGCCCAGGCCAGCGTAATCCACCTGCCCTCCAGGCGAATCGGGATGGCCAGCGTGGCGAACGTGAGCGCCAGTCCGGCATACAGGATGCGCACCGGCGAAGGTTGTCCGGCTTCTCCCGGAGGACTCATCCGGCTGATCACCAGATGCAGCGCGGAAAGCGCCAGGACTGCCAGCGTGAGCATCCAGCGATGCTCGGTCCAGAGCATCTGCCGCAGGGCGATCAGAAACAAGAAGGCATTGGCCAGCACGAGCAGAAACGGGCCGCGAGTGAACTGCCGCTCGCGCTGCGCGCGAAGGAACGGGATAGCGGAGAAAAGCAGAAAAAACAGGGTGGCAAACGCCGCCGTGCGGAACAGCTTTTCTTCGGTGTAAAACTCGTTGTACCAGCCCCAGAAGTAAATCTGCGTGGCGGCGAAGGCCAGCAGCTCGAGGCTGCGCCAGCGGCGGAGCCAGCCGAGCGCGACCAGGCCCGCATCGAGCACGGTCAGATAGCTGAACAGGGTGACCTGCTGATCGCGGCCGGTGCTGGCCAGCATCGGTGTGGCAAAACCGCCGAGCAGCGCAATCACGGCGATGCGCTGGGAATCGCGCCCCACGGCAATGGCCAGCAGCGTGATGGTAATCGGAATCATCCCCGTGAAGGCTGTGCCGGGGCCGAACAGATTGTGGTAGCTCCAACCGAAGTAGAGCGCCAGATACAACACCGCGCCGCCCAGGCCGGCGATGCCTTCGGAAAAGTACGGGTAGCCGCGCCGCAGCAGCCACTGGCTCCAGACCAGCAGCGCCGCGCCACACACCAGCAGGATGGCCACCTGCCCGGCCGGGCCGATCCAGCGGTTGTCGTAGGCCAGCTTCAGGAAAAATGCTGCGGCCAGCAGCAGGGCGGCAATGCCGATGCGGTTCAGCAGGCGTCCACCAATCAGGCTTTCCAGGTCCCGTTCGGAAGGCGCCGGCCCGGGCGGCGGCAGTGGTCTGGCACTCGGGGGCGACACGGCAGAAGGCTCCGGGGCAACCGACGGTGGTGAAACAGCCGCGCGGTCGGCAGCGGGCGCGCCGGCGCCGCTTTCCAGGGCTGCGACTTTCTGTTCGAGAGCGTGAAGCCGCCGAAGGATTTCCCGTTCGGTCTGGATTTCCTGCACGCGCCGCTCGAGCCGGCGTACGCGCAGAAAGGCCATGATGGCGAATACAGGAACGACCAGAAAAAAGAACAAAGAGAGAAGAACCGACAGCCCAACCAGGCCGCTTTCAAGCAGCCAGTCCAGGGGACCTACGAAAGAGCTGTTGAAAAGGCCGGACATGTCTGCTCGCCTTCGAGCGGTTGGCCCGCATTAGAGCACACCTCTTCCTGTAAAGCAAAAAAAGTTCAGGCTTCCCAGGATTCGGGTGCGGCTTCTTCGAAGCGGGTGAAGCTGCCGAGGAAGACGAAGTGGACGCGGTCGGTGGGTCCGTTGCGCTGCTTGGCGATGATGAGTTCGGCCTTGGCGCGTTCTTCGTCGGGCAGGTCGGGTTTGAACAGGTTGGGGCGGTGGATGAACATGACCACGTCCGCATCCTGCTCGATGGCGCCGGATTCGCGCAGGTCGGCCAGTTGCGGCCTGCGTTCGTCGCGTTCCGGGGCGCGGGTCAACTGGCTGAGGACCAGCAGCGGAACCTTCAGCTCTTTGGCCAGGGCTTTCAAACCGCGCGAAATGGAGGCGACTTCTTCCTGGCGGTTGCCGAAACGGCCGCGGGCGGTGATCAACTGGAGGTAATCCACGATGAGCAGGGCAAGGCCTTTGTCGCGTTTCAGGCGGCGTGCCTTCGCTCCCATTTCGCTGACGGTGGTGGAGCCGGTGTCGTCGATCCACAGCGGGGCCTCGGCCAGGTGGGCCAGCGATTCGGTCATGCGGCGCCAGTCCTCCCGGCTCAGATGGCCGGTGCGGAATTTGTGTGCGTCGATGCGCGCGTGCGAAGCCAGCAGGCGCAACAGGAGCGATTCCTTGGACATCTCCAGACTGAAGATGGCCACGGGCTCTCCCCTGTGCAGGGCGACATTTTCAGCGATGTTCAGAGCCAGCGACGTTTTCCCCATCGAGGGGCGCGCCGCCAGAACAATCAGTTCCGAGGGCTGCAGCCCGGAGGTCAGGTTGTCGAGCTGGGCGTAGCCGGTGGCCAATCCGGTGATGCGGCGGCCCTCGGCGAAGATTTTCTCCAGGCGGGCGAAATTTTCGCGGACCAGTTCCTTGACGCCGACGAACCCCGCGCGGATGCGCGCTTCCGCCAACTGGAAAATGGACGATTCGGCGCGGTCGAGGATTTCGTCGGCTTCTTCGCTGGCTTCGAAGGCCTGCTGCTGGATGGCGTGGGCGGTGTGAATCAGATTGCGCAGCAGCGCCTTTTCCTTGACGATGCGGGCATAGTGTTCGACGTTGCTGACGCGGGGCACCCCGTCGACGAGCTGCGACAGGTACGCGGCGCCCCCCACGGCTTCCAGTTCCCCGCGACGCCGCAGGTGTTCGGTCAGCGTGACCAGGTCGATCACCTCGCCGGCTTCCCGGCAGGCGACCATGCGTTCGAACACCTTGCGGTGCTGGTCAAGGAAGAAATCCTCCGGACGGAGCTGCTCCAGGGCGGCATCGAGCACATGATTGTCCAACAGCACGGCGCCGAGAATGCAGCGCTCGGCATCGAGGTTATAGGGCAAGGGGCGCTCGAGCACGGGCTGTGTGGCCATGGTAGCCGCCTGTTCTTCGCTTTATTTTCGCCAGAGCGGGTCGTTCAGGCAAGTCCCCGCCCGGCGATTCGGGTTCGCTTCGGCGTGGGCGCAGACATCCGCAGGCAACGTACCGGCTGTCTCCGCGTTGCGGGCCGCGTCCGAGGAAGCGCTTGCACCGGCGCGGACATTGTTGGGGCTGCCGGGAGAACCGTCAATGTGGAATTCGCGCGGTCGCGTGGAAATTTTTTTGTGCCGGCGAAGGCGAGCGGCGCAGCGGAGTCCGTCGCGTGGTCGTCACGACTGACGGACGACCTGCACTTTCACCGACGCGGTCACTTCCGGATGCAGCCGCAGGGCGACTTCGTATTCGCCGATTAATTTGATGGGCTCTTCGAGCAAGATTTTGCGCTTTTCGATCTGGTAGCCGTGTGCCTGGAGCGCCTCGGCAATATCGGCGGCCGTGACCGAGCCGAACAACTGGTCGGTTTCGCCGGCTTTGCGCGGGATGGTCAGGGTGACGGCGGCCAGCAGCTCGGCCAGCTTCGCCGCGGCTTGCTTTTCCCCGGCGGCTTTGCGGGCGATCTGTTCGCGGATTTTTTCCAGCCGCTTCAGATTGGCCGGGGTGGCCTCGATCGCGAGTCGGCGCGGGAGCAGGTAGTTGCGAGCGTAGCCGGGCGCGACGTCCACGACCTGGCCGGCCGTGCCGAGTTTTTCGATGGTCTGCTGCAAGATGACCTGCATGGCGGCTTCTCCAGTTTTCCGTCAAATTTCCGAGGCAAACGGCAGCAGGGCAATGTTGCGCGCGCGCTTGATGGCGATTTTCAGCCAGCGCTGGTGGCGCGAACAGGTGCCGCTCATGCGCCGGGGTACGATTTTGCCGCGCTCCTGGATAAAGGGCTGGAGCAGTTCCACGTTCTTGTAATCGATGAAATCGATGCGGTCGGCGCAGAAGCGGCAGACCTTCTTCTTGCGGAAGAACTGCCGTTTGCTGCGGCGGGCGCTGGCCGGTGTGGCCGCGGCGCGAGCGCGTTCCTGCACAGCCCCTTCCGCTGGTGGGTCCGATTGCGGTTTCAGTTCGTCTGTCATGATCCCTTCCTTGCGCGAGCCGGCGCGCGGCTAGCTGGCCGCCTGCTGGGCGGCGGCTGCCGATTTCGGCTTGCGCGTGCGGCGCGCGGCACGGCGCTCGCGGCGCTGCGCCAGCTTGCGCTGTCGTTTCAGCTCGTCATCCAGGCGTACCGTCAGATATTTGATGACCGGGTCGGCAACTTTCAGGCGGCGTTCCATTTCCTGGATCATGTCGCCGCGGGTGCCGTGCACCACCAGATAGACGTAGTAGCCTTCCCGATGGCGTCGCACGCGGTAGGCGAGCTTGCGGGTTCCCCACTTTTCGGCTTTTTCGACGCGGCCCCCGCGTTCTGCAGCCGTCTGCTCGAGCAGGGCAATCAGTTTGTCCACTTCTGCTTCCGGCGTATCGGGCCGGCAGATGAAAATCAGATCATAGATGCGTTCTTCCATGGTTCCTCTTTCCGGTGCCTGAGGTTCCGCTCGAGCTCAGGGTTTCGGCGCCTCGGTGGCCGGTGCCTGGGGCGGAGCGATTCGGCGGTTGAACCGCGCCATGGCCCGGCCCACTCCTTCCGTCAGGATCATGCGCACCGCTTCGGCCGCAGCCTCGACCGAAGCCGCCGCCCGCTCCAGTTCGGCCTTCCGCATCGGACGAAGCACATAAGCGGCCAGGTCAGCGACGGGCTCGTCCGGGCCGATGCCCATGCGCACGCGGATAAAGTTGCTGCTGCCCAGCGCTCCGATAATCGAGGCCAGGCCGTTATGCCCGCCGGCGGTGCCGGAAGTGCGAATCCGCAGCATTCCCCAGGGCAGCGCCACGTCGTCAACCAGCACGATGAGCCGCTCCGGGGCGAGTTCGAACCGCTCGAGCAGTTCCCGCACCGCCAGCCCGCTGGCGTTCATGAACGTCTGCGGCTTGGCCAGCGCAACGGGCAGGCCGGCCAGCGTGCCCAGGCCGAGCAGCGACTTCGCTTCCGGGCGCACCACCCGCGTACCCACGAGCTCCGCCAGCCGATCCACGGCCAGAAAGCCAAGATTGTGGGGCGTGCTGGCGTATTCCACGCCCGGGTTACCCAGGCCCACAATCAACCAGGCTGGCGGAGTCACGATGCCCGCCCCTGCTGCCCGTGCGCGCATGCCGCGGTGCCCAAGGCGGCCATGGCCGGTGTTCGTGTTCGCCGGCGCCGTGTACGCCGTCGGGCGCGGCGAAACCTATTCCTCCTTCTCGCGGGAGCGCTCTTCGGCTTCGCCTTCCTCTTCCTCGACTTCTTTCTTGCCCTTGCGAATGACTTCGGGCTCGGCCGGTGCGCCTTCCGCGGCCAGAGCCGCTTCCGCCGGCACCGCTTCTTCTTCGGCGCGCAGCGCGACCACGTGGACGATCACGCGGTCCGGATCGGTGACCAGGCGGATCTTCTGCGGGTCGAGCGGCAGATCGCCGGCCCGCAGATGCTTACCGATGGTCAGATCGGAGATGTCCACGCGGATTTCATCCGGGATGTCGCCGGGCAAGCATTCTAGTTCGACTTCGCGGGTGACTGTTTCCAGGATGCCACCCTGCACCTTGACGCCGACCGGGTCACCAAAGGTATGCACCGGTACTTTGACGCGGAGGCGCACATCCATGGCTACGCGCTGCAGGTCCACATGAAGCAGTTGTCCCTTGACTGGGTCCACCAGCCAGTCCTTGACCATGGCTCGGACGTCTTCGTGGCCGGCGATGCGCACCGTGAAAATCGTATTGCGACCCGCTTCCGAACGAAGGATCGCTGCCACCTGTTTGGTGTTGACCGCCACGGGCAGCGGCGGGGCCTGGCCGCCGTAGAGCACGGCCGGAATCCGGCCGGTCTGGCGGATGCGACGGGCGGCGTTCTTGCCGAGTTCGTTGCGCACAGTGGCTTCGACGATGAATTCCGCCATAGCTGTGTTCTTCCTTTTCTGCTCGCGCACGGCAGACGCAACGGCGCTGCGTCCGGCGGCGCGCTAGATGAACAGCTCGCTGATCGAAGTTTCCTCGTGAATCGAACGGATGCCGCGCGCGAGCAACTCCGCGACGCTCAGAACTTTGATTTTGTCCACTCGAGCCGCCGCTTCCGACAGCGGGATCGAGTCGGTGACGACGACCTGTTCGATCGGCGAAGCGCACAGCCGTTCGACCGCCGGCCCGGACAGCACGGCATGGGTCGCGGCGGCGAAGATGCGGGTGGCGCCTTCACGGAGCAGGGCCTCGGCGGTTTTCACCAGGGTGCCGGCCGTGTCGATGATGTCGTCCACGACCAGCGCAGCGCGGCCGCGAACGTCGCCGATCAGATGCACGACTTCGCTGACGTCCACGTCTACACGGCGCTTGTCCACAATGGCCAGCGGCGCATCCATCTTCTTCGCAAAATACCGGGCGCGCTCGACGCCGCCGGCATCCGGAGAAACGACCGTAAAGGGACCCAGATTCAGCTTCTTGAAATGTTCGACCAGCACCGGGGCGGCGAACAGGTGATCCACGGGCACATTGAAATAACCCTGAATCTGCGGGGCGTGCAGGTCGAGCGTCAGGGCGCGGCTGGCGCCGGCGGTTTCCAGCAGGTCGGCCACCAGCTTGGCCGAGATGGGAACGCGCGGCTTATCTTTCCGGTCCTGGCGTGCATAGCAGTAGTAGGGAATGACGGCCGTAATCCGCCAGGCCGAAGCGCGTTTGAAGGCATCGATCATCAACAGCAGCTCCATCAGGTGCCGGTCCACCGGATGGGAGCAGGACTGCACAACGAAGACATCGGCACCGCGCACATTCTCCAGGACCTGGAAATAGATCTCCCCGTCACTGAATTCGCGCAGCACACTCTTGCCGCGCGGAACGCCCAGGAACCGGCAGATGTCCTCTGCCAGCTTGACGTTGGCGCTGCCGCTGAAAATTTTGAACTTGTCGTCGAACAAAGCTCGCCTCAAAGCAGTTCGTGCAGGCCGAGGGCCCGGCGATAGGTTTCCCGCGCGATTGTCTGAACGACAAAGACCCGGTCGTCGGGAAACAGCAGTGCGGCTCGGCGCGCCTGCGCTGGGTTGGGGAACACTCCGAACACCGCCGATCCGCTACCCGCCAGCGCGGCTTCTGCAGCTCCCCTGCGCAGCAAAGCCCGCCGGAGAACCCTCAGGCGGGGATGGCGGCGGAAAACGACCGGCTCGAAGTCATTCGCCAGTCCGCCGCTCCAGCGCTTCCAGCAGAGAGCGCAGAAAGTAAATACTGTAGGGTCGGCGGGCCGTTTTGTCAACCGCGGCGCCAGCCAGCCGTAGGCTTCGCGGGTGTTTACGGACAGACCGCTCGGGGAGACGACCACGAGGGTGCGCCGCGGCATATCCGGCAGGGGGAAGACCTGTTCTCCGCGGCCGATTCCCAGCGCCGTACCACCCAGCAGGAAGAAGGGCACGTCGGCACCCAGCCGTGCCGCCCAGGCGAGCAGCCGCGGCACCGGGGGTCTCCGGCGGAGCAGGCGAAGCAGTCCGATCAGCGCGACGGCCGCGTTGCTCGAGCCGCCCCCGAGGCCCCGTCCAACGGGGATGCGTTTCCGCAGACGGGCATAGACGCCGGTCTTCACCGCCAGCTCGCGCCGCAGCAGGTGCAGGGCGCGATAGACCAGGTTTTCCCGACCGGTGGGCAGCGACGGGTCGTCGCATTCGAGCTGGATGCCCGGCGCGCGGCGGAGTTCCAGCTCCAGTTCATCGTGCAGGGAGATGGTTTGAAAGATGGTGCGGAGCTCGTGATAGCCATCGGGTCGGCGCCCCACGATGTGCAGTCGAAGGTTGACCTTGGCGAAACAGGGCAGGCAGAGCGAGCGCATGCGAGAGCGTCAACGCGGCTGGACGCGTTCAGCCGACTTCTGCGCCAACTGCCGCTTCAGCTCGGCCAGCTTGCGCTCCAGAGCGGAGATTTTCTCCGGCTCCAGTTCGGAAGGCAACGCACGCTGCCATTCGGCCAGCGCCTTTTCCCAGAAGGTTACGGCAAGCTGGTGGCGACCGGTCTGCTGATAGAGGTCGCCGAGGTGGTCGAGGATGGTGGGGTTGTGCGGGGCGCGTTCGGCAGCCCGGGTGAGATAGGTTTCTGCCTGCTCGAACTGCCCCAGTTTGAAATAGGCCCAGCCCAGGCTGTCCAGGTAGAAACCGTTGTGCGGCTCCTGCTCGAGGGCGCGACGGACCAGCGCGACGGCTTCTTCCAGCCGCAGGCCGCGCTCGGCGAGCATGTAGCCGTAGTAGTTCAGCGTCAGTGCGTGGCGCGGGTTGCTGGCCAGCACTTTCCGGAATGCTTCTTCGGCCGGCTGGAGTTTTTCCTGGCGCTCATAGATGGCACCGAGCATGAACCAGACGAGCTCACGCTGCGCCGGAGTCTGGGACAGTGCTTCGGCCTGGCGCGCAGCCTTTTCGGCTTCGGAGAAGGCCCGGCCGCGTTCGTAGACCTGTGTCAGGGCCAGATAGATGCTGTAGTCGTCCCCGGCGCGGCCGAGCAGATTGCGGAGCAGGCGGGCGGCCTCCTTGGTCTCTCCGCCTTCGGCCAGCAGCAGCGCGTGACTGCTGATGAAGCTGGGATCGTTCGGGAACCGCGCCAGGGCGCGTCGGGATTCGGTCAGGGCCAGCCGAAGATCGCGGGCCATGCGCAGGGTATCGGGAATGAGCAGCAGCGCCCGCTTTTCTTCCTCCTCGCCCAGCGACTCCAGTTCGCGGAAGGTGGCCACCGCGGTGGAGAACTGGTCGGTTTCGCGGTAGAGCCGGCCGAGCTGTTCGTAGAGGACGGCCAGCGTGCGGCGGACGGATTCCTGCTCGCGCTGCGGTTTCAGAGCCACCACAGCATCGGCCAGGACGCGGATGGCATCTTGGAAGCGTCCCTGGGCTTCGTAGAGCAGCGCTTCGTTGTAGATCACCTCCAGGTTGCCCGGGGCGCGTTCGCGTGCGCGGAGCAGGTGCTGTTCGGCTTCTTCGAGCCGGTTCTGCTCGCGGTAGATCTGGGCCGCGCGGAGGTGATGCTCCGGCTCCTGAGGCTCGAGTTCGATCAGACGAAGGAACTGCTCGAGGGCCTGATCCGGTTTCTGCCCGGCGAGCAGCGTGCGCGCCAGCCCCCGGCGCAGCGGGATCGAACGGGGATCCAGTTGCAGGGCATCGCGGAAGGCGGCTTCCGCACGGTCGTACTGGCCGAGCTGCGCATAGGCATCGCCCAGCAGGCCGAGCAACGCCGGCGATTCCAGGGCCGCAGCGGTGTTCGCGAGCCGCTCTACGACCGGCTCAGGCCGACCGAGGTCGAGCAGCAACTGCGCGTACTGTTCGAGGGCACGCTCGTTTTGTGGTTCGCGGGTGAGCAGTTGGCGCAGAACTTCTTCAGCCTTTTCGTGTTCGTTCTGCGTGCGGTACAGGCGCGCCAGCCAGAGGGCAGCATCCGCGTCGGCGGGGTCCAGACGCAGGATTTCCTGATACTGTTCGATGGCGCGACGGACAATCTCGCGCTGCCGTTCCGCCGCCGACCAGCTTCCCAGCGTGCGCAGGTAGATGCGGGCCAGCAGCCGGCGCGCGGGCAGGTTGTTCGGGTCGCGGCGGATGACTTCCTGGGCCTCGAGCACCGCGTCTCGAATCCGCTGCGTTTTGGCGTACATCTCCGCCAGCCGCTCGCCAATGACCGTGGAGGCTGGGTCCAGCTCGTAGGCTTTCTTGAAGTGTTCAATCGCAAGGCTGGCGTATTCGGAGCGTGCGGTGGACTCGAACAACTGCTCGTAGCTGTGCCCCATCGAGAAATGGTAGTACGCTTCCGCCTGGCGGTCTGCCGAGGAAGCCGGGCTGCCGGCTTCGGAAGCCGCAGGGGCCGGGGGCTGCTGCGGAAGTGCCGGGTACGCGAGCAGCGACAAAACGGCCAGCACTGAAAGAGCAGCTTTCATTGTGCAAATTCTGCATTATGCCCCATTGCCGGGTGGGCGTCAAAGCATTCAGCACGCTGCGGTGTGTGGGAGAAACGGTGTGCGTGGGAGGGGTAGCTGCCTCCGGGCCTGTGGAAATTGTCCGAAGAAAGTTGCAATCTTTCGACAACAGAAGTAAGCAGAACCCACTCCGGAAACGGGCCACGAAACAACTGCCCGCAGCGGAAACTGCGGGCAGACCGAAGGGAGGCAGAGATGGGAACCATCCGTTGGGGACGCGTGCTTTTAGGCGGGCTGCTGGCGGGCCTGGTGATGAATATCGGAGAGGCTGCGCTCCATTCTGGCGTGCTCGGCGAATCGGCGCGAGCGCTGCGGGAGCAGTACGGGCTCGCCACCGAAGGCAATCCACTGCAGTTGGCGGTGCTGGTGCTGATGACGTTCGTGCTCGGGATTGCGGCGGTGTGGCTGTATGCAGCGATCCGCCCGCGCTACGGTCCGGGGCCGAAAACGGCCGTCTGTGCCGGTCTGGCGGTGTGGTTGTTTGCGCACCTGTGGTCGGGTGTTTACCTGGGGATCGCCTATGGCGGGCTGATTCCGCCGAAGCTGGCCTGGCTGCCGGTGGTGTGGGGATTTTTCGAAGCTCCCATCGGCACCCTGGTCGGAGCCTGGATCTATCGCGAATAGTGCGGGCCGGAAAGCGTACCGGCCCGGCGGGTCAGTGTTTGAAGTGGCGGATGCCGGTGAAGAGCATGGCCAGGCCCAGGCGGTTGGCGGCGGCGATGACTTCGTTGTCGCGTACCGAGCCGCCGGGCTGGATGACAGCCGTGGCCCCGGCGCGGGCGGCTTCTTCGACGCCGTCCGGGAACGGGAAGAAGGCATCGGAAGCAACGACGCTGCCCTGCAGGGACAGGCCGGCCGCCTGAGCTTTCATCACCGCGATTTTCACTGAATCCACGCGGCTCATCTGTCCCGCGCCCACGCCGAGCGTGCGTCCATCGCCTGCGAAGACAATGGCGTTCGATTTCACGTGCTTGCAGACCTTCCAGGCGAAAAGCAGGGCACGGAGTTCGGCCGGCGTGGGTTGGCGTTCGGTAACGACGCGCAGATCGCTTTCCTGCAGCGGCCGATGGTCCGGAGTCTGCACGAGCACGCCACCGGAGATGCGCTTCAGCTCCAGCAGCGCGCGTTCCTCCGCGGGGCTGATTTCGAGCAGCCGCAGGTTCTTTTTTGCGGACAGGGTTTGCAGGGCTTCCGGTGTGTAGCCCGGGGCGATGATGCATTCGACGAACAGTTTGCTGATCTCCGCGGCCGTATCGGCAGCGAGAGGATGGTTAAAAGCCATCACGCCGCCAAATGCCGAGACCGGATCGCAGGCCAGTGCCAGGCGGTAGGCTTCGGCCTGGGAGTCGTGTTCGGCGGCACCGCAGGGATTCGTGTGTTTGATGATGACGGCAGCGGGACGGGTGAATTCGCTGGCAAGGTTCCAGGCCGCATCCAGGTCGACCAGGTTGTTGTACGAAAGCTCTTTGCCCTGCAGTTGGCGTGCGCCGGCGACTCCGGCGGGCGCGGCACCGGCGAGTGTGTACAGAGCGGCCTGCTGGTGCGGGTTTTCCCCGTAGCGCAGAATTTCCCGGCGCAGGAGCGGCAGGTGGAGCCGTTCCGGCAGCGGAGCGGGGCGGCTCAGCGAGAGGCGCTCATCGGCGGCTGCGAGCCGTTCGAGTTCGGTGGCGATGATGCCGTCATAGCGTGCGGTGGTAGCGAACACTTTGCGGGCCAGGGCCAGCCGGGTGGCCAGGCTGACGTCGCCCGTTTCCACCTCCGAGGCCACGCGGTCGTAATCGGCCGGGTCGCAGACCACAACGACGTGGGGGAAATTTTTCGCCGCCGAACGCAGCATCGCCGGGCCGCCGATGTCGATGTTTTCCAGCAGCGCGTCAGGCGCCGTGTCGGGTTGCGCTGCGACGGCTTCGAACGGATAAAGATTGACGGCAACCAGGTCTATCGGCGGAAGGTGATGTTCGCGGACGACTTGTTCGTCTTCGGCGTGCCCGCGGCGGAAAAGGATGCCGCCGTGGATTTTGGGATGGAGCGTCTTCACGCGGCCGCCGAGCATTTCCGGCCAGCCGGTTAGCTCGGCGACGTCGCGCACGGCCACGCTGGCTTCCCGCAGCAATTTCGCGGTGCCGCCGGTGGAGACAATCTCGACACCGGCCGCCGCCAGCCGGCGCGCGAATTCCACAACACCGGTCTTATCAGAAACGCTGATCAAGGCACGTCGGATCGGCATGCATCCTCCTGCGCTGAAAAGCCGAGTATTGTAAGCGGTGGCAGCAGGATGGGAAAGTGGCAGTCGGACGGGAGGCGCGGCCGCAGGAACTATTTCTTGACGCGGGCCTTGAGCTTCACTTTGGCATCTTCCAGCTCGATCGAGTATTCCACTTCGCTGCCGCCCTGCGCCTTGCGAAGCTGCTGCGTTTTTGCGCGAACGAAGCGGGCAAAGCTTTCGAAGCTGGGCGGGGCAGTCGGCTCGCCAGCGGCCCGGTGGGCTTCCAGCAAGGCGCGGTAGAGTTGTTCGATCTTCTCCGGCTCTTGCTCCGGGTCCGAGCAGACGATGCGGGCGCGGGCAGGGGCGGACTCCGGTGCTGCAGACGCGTTCGCCTGCCGGGCGCGTGCGCGTTCGGCTTCGATGGCGCGTGCGGCGGCACCGAAGTGGCGCGGCACAAAACCTTCTTCTTTTTCCTTCAGACGCTTGCGCCACACCTCGCGGTATTTGGCGTAGGTGGAGGTGAGGTTGTTGAAGCGGAAACGCTGCGCATAGGACATCTCCGCACCCCGTTCCGTGAAGCGCTTGATGGCCTGTTCGACGCGCCACTCGGTGTCGGAAGGAGGACGGGGGCGGCCACCGCCGAAGTATTGCTCGTACTCGATCTTCAGGGCACGGATGTCCCGTTCGAGCTGGCTGAGGGCGTCGTCGGTCTGGCTCATGGGAATGCGGTGCTGCTCTCGCACCGATGCTAGCGACCAGCGGTGCGGCACGTCAATCCTTCTGCAGAACAGGTGCGGTGGAACGGTCACCTGCGCGAAACAGGCGCATTGCCCCGGTTGTCGGGGTGTGTTGAAATAACCAGCGATGGCTTCCCCTTCGGACCAGATGACGAGCCGGACGGAGTGGCTGCGGCAGATTCCTTCTGTGGATGAGCTGCTGCGGCGCGAACGGCTGGTGCAGCTCGCGGCGATAAACGGGCGCGCCCTGGTGGTGGAGGCTGCCCGCACCGTGTTGGAGCAGCTCCGGCGCCAGGTGACGACGTCGCCGGAAGCCGCCCGCAGCCTGCTGGACCCGTCGCGGCTGGAGGCGGCCGTGGCGGCTGAGCTCGAGCGCATCTGCGCGCCTTCGTTGCGGCCGGTGATCAACGCCACCGGCGTGATTCTGCATACGAACCTGGGCCGCGCCCCGCTCAGCACCGAAGCCATCGAGCACCTGCGACACACCGCGACGCAATACTCAAACCTGGAATACAACCTGGCCGAAGGCACGCGCGGCAAGCGGGATGCGCACACCGCGCAACTGCTGGCGCGGCTGCTGGGCGCAGAAGCCGCTATCGTGGTGAACAACAACGCCGCCGCGGTGTTTCTGCTGCTTCTGGCGCTGGCGAAGGGTGGCGAAGTGATCGTCTCGCGCGGCGAACTGATTGAAATTGGCGAAGGCTTCCGCATCCCGGACATCCTGGCCGAAAGCGGCGCCGTACTCCGCGAGGTGGGCACCACAAATCGCACGCGGATCCAAGACTACGAGCAGGCCATCAACGAACGCACGCGGTTGTTGCTGCGGGTGCATCCGTCGAATTTTCGCGTGGTCGGTTTTACCGAGCGGCCGAGCCTGGAAGAGCTGGTCGAGCTGGGACGGCGCGCGAACCTGCCGGTGTGTGAAGACCTTGGCTCCGGCTGCCTGGTGGACTTGCACCCGTACGGCGTGGACGAGCCACTGGCGACGGCGAGTCTGCGCGCCGGCGTGTCGCTGGTGACGTTCAGCGGCGACAAATTGCTCGGCGGGCCGCAGGCGGGCATCATCGCCGGCCGAGAGGAGCTGGTGGGACGCCTGCGGCGTCATCCGCTGTTCCGTGCCCTGCGCGTGGACAAGCTGACGATCTCCGTGCTGGAGGCCACGCTGCGCAGCTATCTCCAGGGGCGGCTGGAGGAGATCCCGGTCGTGCGCATGCTACAGATCTCCCTGGGCGAGATGGAACTGCGCGCGCAGGCTTTCCTGGAGCGGTTGCGGACCCGGTTGCGAGACACCGAGTGCGAGACGGAAGTGCGCAGCGGACACTCCGTGATCGGCGGCGGTTCGACACCCGGCGAGCAGTTGCCGACACGACTGATTGCCGTGCGGAGTCGGCGGTTCTCGGCTGCGGAGCTGGAATCCCGCTTGCGCGCGCCGGAGCAAAGCTCGCCGGTCATCGCCCGCATCGAGGACGACTGGCTGGTGCTGGACCTGCGCACCGTCTTCCCCGAGCAGGAGCCGGCGCTCGCCGAGGCCCTGGTGAGCGCACTGAATCCACATCGCCCGTGAAGTTTCTTCTCCACCGCCATCTGCCGAATTTTGCCTTCCCCAAGCCTTCGGCCGCTGGGCGGCCTGCGCTTCCCGGGGGCGTGGAATCGGGGTGACGCACCGGCCTGCGGCGAGTCAGCGCGATGCTCGAAGCAGGGCCGGTTCAGGGCAGGTGGTTGATGACGCTGGCCACACAGCCGGCGCCGAAGCCGTTATCGATGTTGACGACGGTAACGTTGGATGCGCAACTGTTCAGCATGCCCAGCAGCGCGGCCAGACCGCCGAAGCTGGCTCCGTAGCCGGTGCTCGCGGGCACCGCAATTACCGGAACGCCCACCAGCCCGCCCACCACGCTCGGCAGCGCACCTTCCATCCCTGCGACGACGATGATCACGCGCGCCGCGGCGATTTTCTGGCGATGATCGAGCAGACGGTGCAGGCCGGCGACGCCGACGTCATAGATGGTTTCGACGCGATTGCCCATCAGCTCGGCCGTCAGGCGGGCTTCTTCGGCGACGGGGATATCGCTGGTGCCGGCGGAGACGACCAGGATCAGGCCCTTGCCGGTGATGCGTCGGTCGCGGCGGATGGCGATGACGCCAGAGAGGGGAGAGTAGCGGGCCGTGCGAGTGAGCCGTCGAACGGCGCGGAAGGTAGTTGGGTCGGCGCGGGTGATCAGCACGTTGCTGCGGGAAGCCCGCAGCATGCGACGGACGATGGCCGCCACCTGCGCAGGAGTTTTGCCGCGGGCGAAGATGACCTCGGCGTAGCCCTGGCGCAGCGCGCGATGATGGTCGATTTTGGCGAAACCGAGGTCTTCGAACGGCAGATGCCTGAGCCGTTCGAGGGCTTCTGCCGTGCTCAGGCGCCGCCGGCGAACTGCTTCCAGCAGCTCGTGGATTTCGCGCGCGTCCATCGTCCTCCGGAGCGAGAGCAAATTCTACCATTCGGCGGGACCGGGCAGGCCGCATCTGTGTTCTGCAGAAGGATGGGCGACACCTTGGGTGCAGGGTCGCGTAGCCGATGCAGCGGAAGCTTTCTCGATTTTCCGTTTCTGTTCCGCTAAGATGTTCTGTTTTGTCTGCGGAGCGGAGTTGCACCGATGGATTCCTCGTCGCCACCCCGCGTACGTTTCGCGCCTTCCCCGACCGGGTACCTGCATGTCGGCGGTGCGCGCACGGCCCTGTTCAACTGGCTGTTTGCCCGCAATCAGGGCGGCACGTTCATCCTCCGCATCGAAGACACCGACGTCGAACGCAACCGCCCGGAATTGGTGGAGGGCATCCTGCAGGGACTGCGCTGGCTCGGGCTCGACTGGGATGAAGGCCCGGTGTTCCAGTCCCAACGGCTTGCGCTGTACCAGCGGGCCGCCGAACAACTGGTCGCTACCGGCGCGGCGTATCCCTGTTTCTGTCCCCCGGCACAGTATGCAGGGGGCGACGCCGCCGAAGATTCCGATGCCGAACCGTCCAAACCCATCCGCCGATACCCGGGCACCTGCCGCAACCTGACCGCCGCCGAACGTGCGGAAAAAGAACGCCAGGGAC
Organism: Terriglobia bacterium; assembly: GCA_023512135.1. Taxonomy (GTDB): domain Bacteria; phylum Acidobacteriota; class Terriglobia; order Acidiferrales; family UBA7541; genus DSGC01. Next base: position 39,366 of record JAIMAG010000013.1, read on the forward strand.
TGCCGCGCGCCATTCGTTTCCGCACCCCGGAGGAAGGCTTCACGGAATTCGACGATGCGGTGTTCGGCCGGCGCGCGGTGGCCAATCAAGAGATCGAAGATTTCGTCTTGCTGCGCTCGACCGGCCTGCCCACCTACCAGCTCGGCGCGGTCGTGGACGACATCGAGATGCGCATCACGCATGTGATCCGCGGCGCCGACCATCTTTCGAACACTCCCAAGCAGGTACTGCTGTACCGGGCTCTGGGCGCCACGCCCCCGGTTTTCGCGCACGTGCCTTTAATCCTCGGCCCGGACCGCACCCGCCTTTCCAAACGCCACGGGGCCACCAGCGTCACCGCGTACGCCGAGGAGGGATTTCTTCCGGAAGCTTTCCGCAACTTCCTCGCCCTGCTCGGCTGGTCTCCCGGCGACGACACCGAATTCATCCGCACGGCCGACCTGATCCGGCGTTTTTCGCTGGCCGGCGTGAGCCGCACCAACGCCGTCTTCGATCGCTCCAAGCTGGAATGGTTCAACACACAGTACCTGCAGCGGCTCCCGGTCGAGGAACTCGCTCCCTACGTTGCCGAAGAGCTGCAGCGCGCCGGAATCTGGCGGCCGGAATGGGCCGACCGCCGGCGGGAGTGGTTTCTGCAAACGATCGATTTGATCCGTCCGCGCACGCGACTGCTGAAGGATTTCACTGGCTGGGCGCGAGCGTTTTTCACCGATGACTTCGACTACGAAGCCGCCGCCATCGAGAAATTCTGGAAAGACGAACGCGTCCCCGAACTGCTCGAGGCGCTGGCCGCGCGCCTGGAAACACTTCCGGATTGGAACCACGACACCTGCGAGCTGGCCCTGCGCACTCTGGCCGAGCAGCGGGGCGTCAAAGCCGCTCTGCTGATCAACGCGGCCCGGGTGGCCATCGTGGGTCGCGCCGTGGCGCCGCCTCTGTTCGATACCATGACCGCTCTCGGTCAGGCGCGCGTCGTGGAGCGTTTGCGTCGCGCCGTGGCCGCTTTCCCGAAATCGTGACCTGCAGCAAAGCCCGGCCTGTCCCGTGGGCCAAACCGAATTCGCGAGCGTGATCCGTGAACGCACGGGCGTTTTCTTCCGTGCCGGTGCAGCCAGCAGGCAAAATTCAGGCCCGCAGCCGGGCACGGAAAACTCCATCACCCATTTCCTCGAAGCAGCACCGAGCGGAAGGGGTCTAGCCGGACCAGCGGGGCGCCGGCCATCCACACAGCGGCCTAGACGATTACCTCGGTGCCGAGCTGCTGGCTCAGGATACGACTCATCACCTGAAACAACGTTTCACCGCTGCGGTCGAGCACAAAATTGCCGGCGGACTCCGACCAGCCCAGCTTGAAGCTCGTGGCCAGAGCGGAAATCCAGATCTGCCGCGCCGGTGTGTTCGGACTGATCACGCATCGCGCAGGCTCCGGATCCTCGAACACCAGTTCCAGCTTCTCGCCTTCTCCTTCGACTTCGAAGCCGAACTGATCGGCCAGGGTCAGCAGGCGCCGACGAAGATTTTCGAGCGCGGCCTCCGATTTTTTGCGAAAATCCATCTCGTCCATGGCGACTTCAGCCTACAGCAACCGCGGGGAAGCAGCAAGCGGAGCTGTGACGCTCGGCTGCGCCCCCGGAGGACATTTCTTTCGCGGGAGGTGAACCGTGCAACCCGTTCCTGCCCCGGCCTGGGAATCTCTCAAACAGAGCTATCGGAGCGGAGCGATCTCGCGTCGCGAATTCTTCCAGAAGCTGGCATATCTGACGGGCAGCATCATCCTGGCCCACGAAATCATGCTTGCCGAGGGCTTTGCTTTTGAGTGGGAAGCATACGACTGGCCCGACCCGCAGGCTCAGACGCCGAAAGAGTCCATCGCCGCCGGCGAGCAACGGCGCCCCGCCTCGGTCGTCACCGAATGGGTGAAGTACACCAGCGAGGAGGGCGTGGAAGTCGGTGCCTACCTGGCCCGGCCGCAAGCCGGCGCTCCGTTTGCGGCCATCATCGTGATTCATGAAAACCGAGGCTTGACCGAGTTCGTGCTGGACATTGCCCAGCGCTGGGCCACCGAAGGCCTGTTGGCGCTCGCCCCGGACTTCCTCTCCCGTCTCGGCGGCACCGCCAGCTTCGATTCCATGGAGGCCGCCCGCGAAGGCATCGGCCGTCTGCAGCGCGAAGGCGTCATGGCCGACCTGCACGGAGCCGTTCGCTATCTGCAATCCCGCCCCGACGTCCGCCGCGATAAAATCGGAGTGTCCGGCTTCTGCTGGGGCGGCGGCCAAACATACTTCTTTGCCACGGAATCGAACGCGATTGCTTTCGCCATTCCCTTCTACGGTGCGGCACCGCCGCCCGAGCGGCTGGCACAGATTGCCTGTCCCGTCTTCGCGGTCTACGCGGAAGACGATCCCCGCATCAATGCCCGTATGGAAGAAGTGGAAGCGCGGATGCGGGAATTGGGCAAGCCGTATACGCGACGTGTCTATCCGGGCACACAGCACGCTTTCATGAACTTCACGGCGCCGAACCGCTACAACGCCGAACAGGCGCGCGTGGCCTGGGCAGACGTTACGGGATTCGTCCGGCAGATCGTCGGGGCCAGCCGAGCGCAGTAGCCGGAACCGCGCACTCGCAGCGGCTGCGGGTCCCGCTGACTGGCCACCGCGCGACATGGGCGACGGTCCGTCGGGGCAGCCAATCGCCCCGTGTGGCCCGCGGAATTCACCCGGAGGAATCGGCAGCCAGGCGGATTGGCGTGTTTTGATTTTTTGTCAGTTCATGGCGGCGCGGAAACCGCGGCTACTGGCCGGAACTCTGCCCCTGCGCCGGCACTGCTTGGCCCGCGCCTTCCCCGAGGAGCTTTTCGATTTCTTCTGCCAGCCGGTTGTGATCGATCAGACCGATCACACGCCGCACGCGCCGGCCTTCGCGATCGATCAACACGCTGGTGGGCAGTCCGATGATCCCGTCGAACTGCTGTTCGACCGCTTCACCGCCCAGCAGAATCGGGTAGTTGATCGCCACCTGGCGTCCGTTCACCTCGAAGCGTTCGTTTTCGACATAGGGTGCGACCTCTTTCCGGCCCCCCTCGTCCATGGCCACTCCCAGCACGGTGAATCCGCGCGCGGCGTACTTCTCCTGAAACTCAATCAGCCAGGGAATCTCCACCCGGCACGGCGCGCACCACGTGGCCCAGAAATTGACGAGAACCACCTTGCCCTTGTAGGCCTCCAGGTTGATGGGGCCGCCGCGCAGATCGATCAATTCCACTTCGGCCGCTTCCCCGGAGGGATTCGCCTGCCGACTGCAGCCTGCCAGCAGCACCGCCATGAGCAGGGCAACCAGCAACCAGGTCCCGAACGCACGCATGGATTCGCTCTCCTTCCCGCAGACAAAATGCCTTCAACTGCCCGTCAAGCTTTTTTCCAGCCAGAGCACCAGGTCGTTCAAAAATGCAAACTGGCCGGCCAGCCAACCCAGCCGGTTGGTGAAAATCAGAACGCCCACAAACAGCAGCAGCACTCCGCTGCCGACCTCGACCGCGTGCAGATGGCGACGGAAGCTCTGATAGAAACGCAGGAAATGACTGATGCCCAGCGCGGTCAGCAGAAAAGGCACCGCCAGGCCCGCCGAATAAACTGCCAGCAGAAATACGCCCTGGCCGATGGTTTCCTTCGTGGCGGCCAGCGCCAGCACGCCGGCCAGAATGGGCCCGATGCACGGCGTCCAGCCGAAAGCGAAGGCAAAGCCCAGCAGAAATCCCCCCACGACGCCGGGCTGCCCGCCCACGCTGCTCAGCCGCGCTTCCCGGTTCAGCCACTGCCCCAGCAGCGGCCCGGCCAGAAAGATCGCCGCTAGCGAAAAATAGTGCGAGGCACGCATCGGAATGTGCACACCGGCGACGGCCAGCACGCCGGCCAGAACGAACACGGCTCCCAGCAGCAGCCCCGCCCGCCGCGTCAGCTTCCCCAGCACACCCACCAGATGCAAACCGAACAGAATCACGATGGCCCCCGCCACCGGTGCCAGCAGATTCTTGTTGCTCACCAGGAACTGCCCCACGGCGCTGGCCGAAGCCCCGAACGCGATGAACACCAGCGAAAATCCGAACACGAACGCCAGCGATGAAGCCAGAATCGAGCCGCGCGGGCCTTCCCCGCGCTTCAACTGTTCCACCCCGATGCCCGACAGCATGGAAACATAGCCGGGCACCAGCGGCAGCACACAGGGCGAGAGGAACGAAACCACTCCGGCGACCAGCGCTGCCACCAACGATATATCCATCCCGATTGCCTCTGCTGTTTGTTGGATGCCGAAATCGTTTACCCTGGCATCGTCGCACCGGCTATTTTCGCATATCCGGCGTCTATGTTAGGACGCATTCCAGACCGCAGAAGATTCACCCTTCGTGCATTCGGGCCATGGCCATCCGCCTACCGCACCACGCTGGTTTCTGCGTGCGTCTCCAGACCGCGCAGCTTTTCGAGCGCCGACACATCGGTCACGTCCAGGGTCATCGGCGTCAGTGTAATGTAGCCCCGCGCGAAGGCCCACACATCGGTGCCTTCCACATCGTCCTCGAGCGGGCGCCACCGCGACCAGTAATAGACCCGGCCCCGCGGACTTTCGCGCCGTTCGTAATCCTCATGCGTCGCCAGCAAACTGAGCCGCGCCACCCGCACTCCGCGACGTTCTCCCGCCGGGACGTTCACGTTCAGAAACAACCCGGGCCGCAGCGCCTGCTTCTGCTGCAATTGCTCGACCAGCCCCGCCACAAAGGCGGCAGCAGCCGCATAGTCTTCCTGGCGGTTGCCGCGCATCGAAACCGCAATCGCCGGCAGGCCGACGATGGCGGCTTCCCGCGCCGCGCCCACGGTCCCGGAAAGATACACGGTGATACCCAGGTTTTCGCCGCGATTGATCCCGCTGACGACCAGATCAGGCCGGCGGGGCAGCAGACTCTCCACTGCCAGTCGCACGCAGGTGGCGGGCGGCGCTTCGATGGCATACCAGAGAGCGCCGTCCGGCTGCCGGTGCGAGCGGAGAAAAATCGGTTCGGCTGAGGTGGTGATGCTGTGTCCCTTGCCGCTCTGTTCCGTAGCCGGTGCCGCAACCACAATCTCCGCGCGCGACCGGAACGCCTCCACCAGGGCACGCAGCCCGGGGGCATCGTAGCCATCGTCATTCGTCAGCAGGACTAGAAACTTTCCGGAAGCCTGCGGCTGCACGCCGCCGACCACCGCCAGCAACAGCAGCACCATCATCAACACGCGATTCCTGCCTGTTCGTGCCGTCATTTTTCTTCTCCCCGTTCGCAAACCTGTGCCTGGTCCGGCGCCGCTGTCAGGCGTCCAGCGGCGGCCGCTGCAGGTGGAATTCCGTCGCCCGCTGATACGCGTGCGCAATCTGCAGCAGCTCGGCTTCACCCCACCAGCGGCCGATCAGTTGCACTCCCACCGGCAACCCCTCGACAAACCCGCAGGGAATCGAAATCGCGGGACAACCCGTCAGGTTGGACGGTCGGTTGAATCGCAACAGCGCCGATCGAACCGATTCCTCCTGCCCGTCCAGGACCACCTTCTGCGTGCCCAATTGCGGTGCCACCACCGGCACGGTCGGCGCCAGCAGCGCATGAACCTGTTCCAGCACTTCGGCGAACTCTCTCTGCAATTCTCGTTGTGTCTCCCGCGCAGCCAGGTAGTCCACCGCTCGCACCTCTGCGCCCAGTTCCAGCCGCTTGCGCACCTCGGCACTGTAGGCTTCGGCCTGCGCCGGGAAGTACCCCGCCTGCTGATGAACTCGGGTCGCTTCGGCCAGCGAAATCGTCGTGCCGGCTTCGCTCGCCTCGGCCAGGCGTGGGAGGTGCACATCCACCACGTCCGCCCCGAGTCGCACAAACTGCTCGACGGCCGCCCCGAAACAACGCGCCACTTCCGCCTGCACTTGCTCGAGAAAAAAGTTCCCGGCAATCCCCAGGCGCAGTCCCCGCAATGGCCGGCTGCGGGATGATCGGCCGCGCAATGCAGCAGAGTAATCGGGCACCGCACACCGCACCGAAGCCGGGTCGCGACGATCCCAGCCGGCCATGGCCCGGAGCAGAATGGCGGCATCTTCCACGCTGCGTGTCAGCGGCCCAACGTGGTCCAGGCTGGGCGCCAGCGGCACGACGCCCCAGTTGCTGACACGGCCGTAGGTCGGCTTCAGACCCGTGATGCCGCACAGCGCGGCCGGAATGCGGATGGAGCCGCCCGTGTCGGTTCCCACCGCCGCAAAGGCCAGACCGGCCGCCACGGCCGCGGCCGCACCTCCGCTGGAACCTCCCGCCATGCGTTGCGCATCCCACGGGTTGCGCGTGGAACCATAATGCGGATTTTCGGTCGTCACGCCGTAGGCGAATTCGTGCAGATTCGTTTTACCCAGCAGCACCGCACCGGCCCGCTGCAGTCGCGTAACCACGGAGGCATCTTCCCGGGGCACAAAGTCAGCAAGAAATTTGGCACCGGCCGTAGTCCGGATGCCCCGGGTGTGGATGTTGTCCTTCAGCGCCAGCGGGATGCCGTGCAGCGGTCCGCGCCAGTCTCCGCGCCGGATTTCCACCTCCGCCTTGCGAGCCTGCGTACGGGCCAGCTCGCCTGTTACGGTCAGATAGGCCTGTAGCCGCGGGTTCAGCCGCTCCAGTCGAGCCAGCACCTGCTCGACGAGCTCGACCGGCGACACTCGCCGCGACCGGATCGAACCGGAAAGCTCGGCGATGGAAAAGAAGGCCAGTTCTCGTCCCCGCACCGGAGGCTCCTGCGTTGCTTCGCCGGCATCTTTGCGGCAAACTCTTGCTCAGAAGATTTTCTCGCGCTGCCGCACCGTGCCGACGGTTCCCAGGTTCGCGATCAACAACGATACTCGAAACTGATTGTCGCTGCGCACCGGCCCCAGAGCCAATCGCCGGTACTCGAAGCCAATGCCGCAACAGGCGCCGTTGTAGCTCACCTGCACGACCGTATTCTGGAGAAAATCACGATTGACGTCGTAGTTGAGCCCGACCGCAAAATTGAATCCTCGCCGCGCCAGCTCGCCATAGCCCACCAGGGCACGAATCTGGTTGGAGAGCGGCTGCAGAACCGGATCCGCGCGGGTCGCAAAGTGCGCCAGCGTGAGGAACGCCTCCCCGCGGGGTCGCAGTTTGACCAGCGTTCCCAGCGCCGTCACTTTTCTCCGCGTGGTGTCGTAGTCCAGCCGGAACTGCAGGTCGTAGGCACCGCCGGGAGTAATCTTGAAATCGCTCACCAGGGGAGAAAACCGTCGCGGCTGATCGGCAAACGCAAAGGGCGTGATCGAGTACAGCGCCGCAAACACGTTGCGACGCCCGGGCACCAGCGCGCCGCCGAACGTTTCGTCCAGATAGTATTTCTGGGCCACGCGCCAGCTCAGCACCTCGGCGGTCTCTGTCCCGGAGCGGCGATACAGTCGCTGCACGATGCCGTATTCGACCTCGTTCGTATCCGTCAGCAGATCGTTTTCGTCGAAGCGCAGGAATCTTCCGAACTGGTTCACCCCGTTCACATACCGGTAGACGAGCTGGGGTTCGATCACGTGCTTCCATTTCGTGTGCACACCATCCCAGATGCGCGCCAGCGCCGGCGGACGCAGATCCACGGTGACCTCGGCCGTATTGCGTCGCACCGGCACGCCGCTCAGGCTGCCGGCGACCGCAGGGTCTTGCGAAAGGCTGTAGCGGGTCGTGCGCAGCCCGAACGTCGAGCGAACGCCCAGCCACGGGCCCCAGCGCAACGGAATCGTCACGCGCGGCGCCAGTTCGCTCCGCTGCACGGTGTCCGGCGTTTCCAGCAGCGGGTCGCTGCGATGGACGGCGTCGACGGCCGCGTGGAATCCGAAATAGATTGGCAGGCGCGGCCAGGGGGCCTGCTCGACCGAGCTGAACCGCGCGCCCGGCGCCGTGCGCAGCACCACGGCCTGCTCAGGCACCGCGCTCAGAAAATTTTTGTATCGCCGCATGGCAAAGCCCAGACTGAAGCCGCGAAAATTGTTCGTCAGGGAAGCTGTGCTGCGTACCTCGGAACGGGCCGCCTGATCGAAAGTTTCCGCGAAGACCAGACGAAAGGTGAGCGAGGAAAGCTGATTCAGGTCGGCAACGGCGCGCCAGCCGTGCGGCAGGTGTGCGTCCAGTTCGAACCGGCTCTGATGGCCGCCCTGTTTGACCCGCGTGCCGCTCATGGTCTCGAGTCCGCGGTCCTGCACGGCAAAGTAGGAAGCGTTCACGCGCACCCGCTCCCACGGCCAGAGACGCATCTCGCCCAGATGCCCGAAGCCGCGCCGGCTCATCAGCTCCGCACCCAGCGTGAGGTCGGCCCAGTCCGCCAGCGCCCAGTAGAACGATTCCCTGAGCACGAAGCCTTTCTGCGACTGGTTGCCCACGGTGGGGATCAGGAAACCGGACTGGCGCGGCCGCTCTGCAATCGGCGCGGTCGCATAGGGAAGATAGACCAGCGGAATCCGAAAAATGCGGAAGTTGGCGTGCAGCAGAACGACTTTTTCGCCCAGCTCAATGCGGGCCTCGGGCGCAAAGAACTGCCACTGGGGACGCCGGGGCTCGCAGACCGTCAGCCAGGCATTTTTCACCACAAAGGTGCGTGCGCCGGTTCGTTCCACCTCGCGGGCCTCGAAGTACAGCGGGTGCACGCTCACCAGCAACACGGCGCTCGGCTCGCGCTGGAAGCGGATGCTGCCCCGCACCCGCTGCAGGCGGCCGCGCCCGGTTTTCAAATTGTAGTGGATGGTCTCCGCCTCGAGGTGCTGGTCCTGCTGGACAAACCGGATGTTGCCTTCGGCAGCCAGCTCGCCGGTTTCGGTATCGTACTGCAGGCGGTCGGCGTGCAGCAGCAGATCCCCGTAGCGGATTTCCACATCGCCCTCAGCGTGGTACACCGTTCCTTCCAGCCGCTGCTGGCGGGCACGCAGCTCAGCCCATTCGCCGGATGCCGGCACGCGCACCTGCGCGCAGACCGGCAGGCTCACCAGCGCCGCAAACCAGACGAGTCCGCACAGCCTCTGCACGCAAGCAGCGCGTCGCATCCCCATCACCGCATCGTTCGAGAGAAAAAGTGAAACCAGGTTAGCCTAGCATGCAGGCTCAGGCGGCGAAAGGCCGCCGCACAGAAATTCCGTCGCCCCGCGTGGCCCCGTTTTCGTCGGGGTATCTGATTCGCGACACGGCCGGTCAACCCTACCCCGCCGGCGCGCAAAGTTGCTAGCATCGGAAGGTCCCGTCGGGACATCCGTAGCGCAAAAACGACTCGTGTACCAGATCTGTCCAAATTGCAAAGTTTTCAACAGCGAGCAGGCCACGGAGTGCTACGCCTGCCGCACCCCGCTTGCTGCCGCCGAACCGGAGGCCGAACCGGTGGCCGTGGCTTCCACGGCTTCCAACTGGCGCGAGGAGGTGGCCCGGCGCCTGGCAGCGTACCGCAGCCGCCGCCGGGGTCTTCGTCCGGAGGCCGGACAGACCCCCCTGCTCTTTGCCACGGAGCAGCTCCTGCAGACACCTTCTCCTGCCGAAACTGCGGCGCGTCCGACTGTAAAAGCGAAAGCGCGCGAAGAAAACTCCGTCGGCATTACCATCGAAGTGGTGCAACCCCGGCTTGATTTTCTGGTCGCGGAAGAATCCTTGCGCCACCCCGACCGTGCCGCAGCTCCCGTGGTCGAACTATCCCAGCGCTGCTGGGCAGGATTGCTCGATGCGTTTTTCATTTTGCTGGGCTTCGCCGGTTTCCTGCTGATCTTTCGCCTCGTCGGGGGAGAAACTCCGCTGGGCAAGCTGCCGGTGGCCATCTATGCCGGCGCGCTGTTCCTCCTCTATCTGCTGTATTTCAGCCTGTTCACGTTCTTTGCCGGCGCCACACCGGGCATGCATTTGCGCAGGTTGCGGGTGGTGGACTTTTCGGGCCAAGCGCCGACAGATCGCCAGCTGCTGTGGCGCTGTTTCGGCTATGCGGTCTCGGGGCTGACGCTGTGGCTGGGGTTTCTCTGGGCCCTGTGGGATGAAGACCAGCTCACCTGGCAGGATCGCATCTCGCAGACGTACCTGACGGCTGCCGAACCCGTGGCCGCCGACGAGCTCCACACAGCCGTGTGAAGCACCGTGCAGGCTTCGGCCGCACCGGACGATTCTCGCAACCTGACCGTGTCAACATGCATCGTAGGGGAGCAGCCTGCGCGAGCAGCAGACGCGGAAAAGCTCCTGCGAGCAGTCGTGCAGGGATGTTATAATGCCGAGGCAAGTCAGTGAGGCGAAACCGATGAACCGGCAGACGCGGATGGTCGTCCTGGCAGCTTCCCTGTTCGTTTTTGGCTACGTGGCCTTCGGGTATGTGCTGGGCCAGGCGGCCAACGAGCGCGCCTACCGCTCGCTGACGGTGTTCAGCGAAGTCCTCCAGCACATCCAGCAGGACTATGTGGAAGAGCCGGACCTGCGCTCGGTCACGGCCGGCGCCTTGCACGGACTGCTCGAGGCGCTCGACCCTTACTCCAGCTACATGAGTCCCGCCGAATTCGCTGAGTACAAGACGAAAAAAAATTCGGGTGCTGTTGGCGAATCCGGGCTGGCGCTTTCCAAGCGCTTCGGCTATATCGCGGTGGTCGCCGTCCTTCCCGGCAGCCCGGCAGAGAAAGCCGGCCTGCAGCACGGCGATGTGCTGGAATCCATTGCCGGGTTCACCACCCGGGAGATGTCTGTCGGTCAGGCCGAGAATCTGCTTTCCGGCGAACCCGGCAGCACGGTGCGGGTTTCGGTGGTGCGCCGGGCCGCCACGGAACCGCTCGAGTTGACCCTTACCCTGGCGCGTTTAGCGCCTCCCAAACTGTACGTCGAGCGATTCCCGACAGCGCCGGATAGCTCCGGTGCAACCACGGCCTTCATCCGTGTTCCCACGCTGACCGAAGCCATCGTTGCGGAGCTTCGCGAACAGCTTCTCCAGCTTGACCGGCAGGGTGTGCAGCGGTTGATTCTGGACCTGCGGGACTGCGCGCTGGGTGAAAATGAAGAAGCCATCTCGGCCGCGCGGCTGTTTCTCCCGTCTGGAACGATTGCCCGCTTGCGTGGCCAGAAATACGACACCCGGGAATTCGCTGCAGACCCGGTGCGGGTCGTCTGGCGGCATCCTGTGGCGGTGCTGATCTCCAACAGCACGTCCGGGCCGGCAGAAATTCTGGCTGCGGCCATCGCCGGAAACCAGCGTGGCAAGACCCTCGGCACCCGCAGTTTTGGCTCCGCTTCCGAGCAGCGCCTGATTCCGCTCGAAGATGGCGCCGCGTTGATTCTAACGGTGGCCAAGTACTACACCCCGGACGGCAAACCCATCCTCGACGAAGGCGTCGCCCCCACGGTGGAATTCGAGCCTTCCACCGAAGAAACCGCTCCGCCAACAGCCCGCGAACGCCAGAGCTACCGGGACGACCCGCTCGTCCGCCGCGCGCTGGAGGTCTTGCAGGGAGGCGCGGCAGCCAGCACGAGCACGGCGCCCGCGGGTCTCGCTCAGCCGCAGACGCAATCGCCCGAGCCGGAGCACCGGGAACAGCCCCCTGCCGCCTGACTTCGCAGCACCTCGCCCACCTAGCCCAGCACGGCGGCGACCAGCTCACTCACCTGCTCGGCAATCGAAGGAGCCGCAGTCAGCCCCGGCGATTCGATGCCCACCAGGTGGATCACCTGAGGGAACTGCGCGTCCGGTGTGATGACAAAATCTGCAAAACCTTTTCCCCCCGGCTTCGGCCCCGGTGGCACGAGTTTGGGCCGAATCCCGGAATATGCCGGTGTCAGGTCGCCCGGTTCGATCGCCGGCACCAGCAGTTTGGCCCGCCGGGCAAACTCCTCGACCGGTTCCCGGTCTCGTTCGTAATCGTTTTTATCCTCGATGTAGCGCGCGGTCGGCCCGACCAGCACGGTGTCGTGCAGGGTGCGCGTGAAGTGAACGCCCAGGCTCAGCCCCTCCGGATGCGGGAGTGGATAGACCAGTCCGGCGATGAGATACGCTTTCGAGCGCACCACCTCGCAATATTCGCCGCGCACGGGATAGATTCGCCAGCGGGTGTTGCCGAGCAGCGCTGCGACCTCGTCGGCGAACAGTCCGGCGCTGTTCACCAGGCAGCGTGTTTCCACCGCTTCTTCTGCCGCTGTGCCGTCTTCACCCGTACGCATCCAGACGCGGATGGCCTCGCCGGCCGGCTCCAGCCGCGTCACTCGCGTGTGCGTGAGCAGGCTGGCTCCGTGCTGCACCGCGAGCCGCGCGAAGGCTTTGACCAGTTCCTCGCTGGACACGATCCCTGTCGAGTCGATTTCGAGCGCCGCGACCCCTCGCACATGCGGCTCTCGTCTCTGCAGTGCCGCGCGGTCGATGATGCGCAGTCCCTCGACGCCGTTCGCGGCTCCGAGTCGGCACAGCGCCTCGAGCTCCGCCGTCTCGCTGGCGTCGGTGGCCACGATGACCTTCCCCGTCCGGCGATGCGGGATTCCGTGCGCGGCGCAGAACTCATAGAGCAGCCGGTTTCCGCGCACACAGTGCCGCGCCTTCAGCGAGCCGGTGGGGTAGTACACGCCGGAATGGATCACGCCGCTGTTTCGCGAGCTGGTGAGCATGCCCGGCCTGGGCAGCTGCTCCACGACGAACACGTCGCTGTAGCGACGCGCCAGGGCCAGCGCCGTCGCGCACCCGACCACACCGGCACCGACCACGACCACATTGACGCGCTCCATCGAGACCTGCCTTGACCCGCAACATCCTCAGCCGCTCGGCGCAGCCGACCGTGCTGCAACTATGCTTCGGCACCTTCCAGCAGCGCGGCGCAGTCCACCAGGCGCGCAGCGGTGCCATCGTGAATCGCATACTGGCGCGGACGTCCTCCGCGGGTTGCGCCCCACAGCGAAGCCCCGCCGTGCACGCCATCTTTGTTCAGCGCATAGAACAACAGATGGAACCGACGGAGCCGCGTGCGATCGTTCCCGTAGTTGCGGGCGACGCGGTGCAGAGCCTCCAAGCAGGCTTCGGTCGGCGTTTTGCCCTGCCGCATCATCTCCACGACGGTGTGCGCGCCGTTCACTTTGATGCATTCTTCTCCGCGTCCGGTCGAACCGGCGGCGCCGACATCGTTGTCCACGTACAGTCCGGCTCCGATCAGCGGCGAATCGCCCACCCGCCCGGCAATTTTCCAGGCCAGCCCCGAAGTCGTTGTCGTCCCCGAGAGGTTCCCGCGGCTATCCACGGCCAGACAATTGATGGTGCCCGTCGGCGGATGCAGAATCACCTCGCGAATCCACGCCAGCCACTCCTCGCGCTCCGGTTCGGAAAGGCCTGCGGGCAGCAGCCGGGCGGTGCGCTCGCGCCACTCCGGACTGTCCAACCCCGGTCCCCAGCTATCGCGGTCGCTCATGGATTCTTTCCAGGCGAGCCAAGCCGTGCGCGCCCGTTCGGTGAGCAGATTCTGGCGCTCGAACCCGTGCGCTTCGGCAAAGCGCAGTGCTCCCGGCCCGACCAGCAGAACATGATCGGTGCGCTCCATCACGAGGCGGGCGACCCGCGAAGGATTTTTGATCTCCCGCAGCGAGGCGACCGCGCCGGCGCGCCGCGTCGGACCATGCATGACACTGGCGTCCAGCTCCACCACACCATCTTCGTTCGGCAGGCCTCCGTAGCCCACCGAGGTGTCGTTCGGGTCGTCTTCGACCAGGTTCACCGTGGCCAGCACGGCGTCGAGCGTATCGCCGCCCTGCTGCAGGATAGCCATGCCGCGGTCGAGCGCACGCAGGCCGTTCGCACTGGCCACCATCAGCGGACGCTTGCCCTGCGGCACCCCGCCGGTACCCTGGAACGCCTGCGCTTCAGGCGCTCCCAGCACGCGGCCGGCTGCGGCGGCCAGCCCGCTCGCCAGAGACGTCAGAAAAAACTGTCGCCGTGTCCAGCCCTTCATGTTACTCACCTCCCGATGTAGGTTCTGCGCCCGGACGGCACTGCCCGGTCACCGCCACCCCGTGGAAACGCACGCGCCGCCGAATCCGTTTGCACCCGTGCCGGCGCCGAAAGCATCACCGTGCTCGAACGCGCTTCAGTCCCCCTGCGAGCCGGGCCCCAGAGGCAGGAAATACTGGGTGCCCTTGACCGGTTGCTGCAGTCTCCGCAGCAGGTCCTGCAGGTCCTCGTTGCGCTCCACGAAATCGATCTCCGAAGTGTTCACCACCAGCAAATCGGAAGCCGTGTAGCGGAAGAAAAAATGTTCATAGGCCTGCGCCACCTGTTCCAGGTACTCGCGGGAAAGCTGCGCTTCGGCCGGGTCGGCCTTTTTGCGCACCCGCTGCTCGAGCACGTCCGGTCTGGCCTGCAGATAGATCACCAGGTCCGGCCGGGGCAGGCCCGCAGCCAGCAGGTCGTAGTAGCGCTCGTAGAGTTTCAGCTCCGCGTCATCCAGGCTCAGATAGGCGAAAATCTTGTCCTTCTCGAAGAGGAAATCGCTCACCACGGTGCCCGGCGCTTCCCAGTTCACTTCGCGCAGCCGGCGCTGGCGCTCAAACAGAAAGTACATCTGCGCGCGAAACGCTGCGCCGGGCTTTTCCTCGTAGTAGTCGCGCAGGAAAGGATTGTCTTCGCAGTCGAACACGCGCCGCGCATGCAGCTTTTCGGCCAGGAACCGGGCCAGCGTGCTTTTGCCCACCCGAATTGGACCTTCGATGGCAATGAATCGCGGTGGTTGAAAGGCTGGAACCGTTCGCGGCGCACTCGCAGGCGCTGCCACCATGCTTCTCCCGAAATGGAGCCGGTCAATTCGCGCTGGATTATAACAGAGGCACCGGCCCACTTCGCCAAACGCACCGCCATGGCCAGCGCCCGGGCAGCATTCACCGCCCTGCCCCTCGGCCCCTAGCATCCGCCGCGGGCCTCGGTCTGCGGAAGATGTCACGGCCCTTCGCCGTTCCCCCGGCTCCCTTCGAGCGCTGCCTACGAAGAAGAGGCCGCACCCGCAGGACTGGAAACATCCGCGGGCCGGAATCGCGCAGTGAAATGGCGCAGGAACGGTGCCTGGTAGGTCAGCTCGAGTCCGCGCACCTGCTCGCGTCGTTTCCACACTTCCAGGATCACTTCCACCACGTAGTCGATATGGCTTTGGGTGTAGACGCGCCGGGGGATCGCCAGTCGCACCAGGTCCATCGTCGCGTGCTCGCCGAACATCAACGTGCCGATTTCCACCGAGCGCACCCCGCCCTCTACATACAGCTCTGCCGCCAGGGCCACACCGGGGAACTGGCTCGGCGGAATGTGGGGGAGAAACGCCCGCGCGTCCAGGTAGATCGCATGTCCGCCCGGCGGCTGCACGATCGGCACTCCTTCACGAGCGATGTGCTCGCCCAGGTAGGCCGTTGAAACGATGCGGTAGTGCAGATAGTCTTCATCGAGTGCTTCGTTCAATCCCACGGCGATCGCTTCCAGGTCGCGCCCGGCCAGCCCGCCATAGGTCGGGAAGCCTTCGGTCAGGATGAGCAGGTCTTTCTCCTGCTGGGCCAGCGCGTCGTCATTCGTGCAGAGAAACCCGCCGATATTGGCCAGCCCGTCCTTTTTGGCCGACATCGTACAGCCATCCGCATAGGAGAACATCTCCCGGGCAATCTCGCGCGGGGTTTTGTGGGCATAGCCCGGTTCGCGCTGCTTGATGAAATAGGCATTTTCGGCGAAACGACAGGCGTCAAGGTAGAGCGGGATATCGTGCTCGCGGCAGATGGACTTCACCTCGCGGAGGTTGGCCATGGAGACCGGCTGGCCACCGCCGGAGTTGTTGGTCAACGTCAGCATCACCAGCGGGATGCGTTCGCGGCCGACGCGCCCGATCAGTTCCCGCAGCCGCGCCGTGTCCATGTTGCCTTTAAAAGGATGATACGCAGCGGGCTCGAGCGCTTCGGGCACCGGCAGGTCTACGGCTTCGGCGCCCACAAATTCGCAGTTTGCGCGGGTGGTATCGAAGTGGGTGTTGTTGGGCACCACGTCGCCTTTTTTGCACATCACGGTGAACAGAATGCGCTCGGCCGCGCGCCCCTGGTGCGTGGGGATCACGTGCCGAAAACCAAAAATGGACTGCACCGCGTCGCGGAAGCGTGTAAAGCTGGATGAGCCCGCATAAGACTCATCGCCGCGCATCATGGCCGCCCACTGCTCGGTGGACATGGCGTTGGTCCCCGAGTCCGTCAGCAGGTCAATCAGGATGTATTCGGCGGGCACCAGAAACAGGTTGTAGCCGGCTTGCTGCAGCAACACCTCACGCTGTTCCCGGGTCGTCTTGCGAATCGGTTCGACGGTCTTGATGCGGAACGGTTCGATGATCGTCTTGATGGCCATGCCGACCTCGTCGAAGGGCGCTCTTCATTCTAGCCCTGCGCCGGCTCAGCGCCCACAGGTTTGCTCAGTTTTTGCTTTCCCTGCGGCCCGGAATGTGTCAGAAATGCAGCAGCCTTTTGACTCTGCAGGAGACAATTCGGCACCTCCAAGGGTCGGAGGAACAACCATGATTAACACCAAACGAATGATCTGGGCCTTCCTGGCCGCCGTAGCAGTCGCGCTGGTCTTCGAGTACACCGTGTTTGGCCTGGCCCTGGCGAACTTCCACGCCGAGCATGCCGACTGGCTGAAGCCCCAGGCAGAACTGCCCCGGTTGCGGATGTTTCTGACCACGGCGCTGAATCTGGCTCTGGTCACGCTGTTTTATGCGCTGTTTGCCCGCCACCGCGCCTCGAGCGTTTCCACGGGGCTCGTCTTCGGCGTGCTGCTCGGCCTGATCGCCGGCTGGGTGCCGCAGGCATTCAACAAAATGCTGTTCGTGGACTACCCGTTCTACCTGCACTGGGGCACGGCCATCTTTGCCGAAACTGTGCTCGTGGGCGTGGTGCTCGGCCTCGTCTACCGGGAATAGCGCCGCGACTACCACTCGCGAGTGAGCACGGCGACGATGCGGGCCAGCGCCTCGGCGTCGCGCACATCAATCACTTCACCCGGGGAGTGCGAATACCGCAAAGGCCAGCCGATGGGAATGTCCACCGTGCCGTAGCGCAGAAAAGCTGCGCCATCATTGCCACCGCCGGTCACGCCGAACTGTACGGGAATGCTGTTTCGCTGCGCCAGGGCAACAATCCGGTCCACCAGCTCCCGCCGCACAATATTGGAATTATCCACCGCGCGGATGACGAAGCCCTTGCCGACCTGTCCGTACCCGAAGCGTTTTTCTTCCAGCGGAGAATCCGAGCTGACGAAGGTGTCCACAGCGAACACGTAATCCGGGGCGCGCCCCTGCTGCGCCAGTCGTGTAGCCAGTGCGAACGCTCCGCGCAGGCCCACTTCTTCTTCCGTCACCCAGGCCAGCAGGATTTCGCGGCCGGCTAGATTCGGTCCCAGCTCCCATGCCGCGGCGATCAGCGCGGCCGAGCCGACACGGTCGTCGAAGCTGCGCCCGCTGGCCCTCGTGCCGAACAGCGGACGATATTTCTTCGGCACGGTCAGCGAATCGCCCACCCGGATGCCCAGCTCGGCCACCTGTTCCGGGGTACGCGCTCCCACATCCACCCGCAGCACCTGAGCGGGTCCGCGCGGCCAGTCGAATCCCGGTTCTTCCCAGCCCGCAGGCAGCTCCATCACGGCTGCGCGCGGCCCGTGCGCCGTGTGCACCTGCAGGGCGTGACCCGCAAAAAATTGCAGAATGCCGCCCCCGCGCGACCGCACCACCAGCCGGCCGTCGGGCGCAATGGACTCCACCACGTAGCCGATTTCGTCCATGTGCGCGACAAACGCAATCCGCGGCACGCGGGAACCGGCGGGCGCACCCCCGATGCGGAGAAGCAGATTCCCGGCGTCATCGGTTTCCGGCCTGGCCCACGGCGGCAGCAGTTCGGCGATACGTTCCCGCACCGGGCCTTCGTGCCCGCTCACGCCGCAGGTTTCCACGAGCCACCGAAGCAGTTCGGTCATCGAAGGAGCGCGCGTTGGCCGAACAAACTGCTCTTCCCTGCTGGAGCGAACAGTGCCCGTGGGGCCTGCTTTCACTTCACCGAGGGCATACGCCGTCAGCAGATTGGTCAGCTGCTCGGCGTCTGCTACGTCCAGCACCTCGGCGGGCGTCACCGGCCAGGCGATGGGAATGGCCAGATGGACGACACGAGCGGGCAGCTCAGGGCCGCCGGTATAACTGGCCCGTGGCAGCGGCGCCGCCGGCACCGGCCGGAGCGGAATGTTGTGTGCTGCGGCGAGCGCAGCCATCTCGGCGGCAAAACCGACCGGCTCGGCTCCCGCCCGCTCCACGGCCAGCAGCACGCCGGCACCCGGCTCCGGCACTGTTCCGGGGCCCGTCCCGCGCGGACGCAGCCGGCCGATGTACACCAGCTCATCGGCGCGGATGTGCTGCGTCAGCCGGTCCAGCCCGCGTGCGTTCGTCCATTGCTGCGCAAGAAACGCTATCGTCAAAGTGCCGCGCAAACGCGTGCGATCCAGTCGCCGCAACAGCTCGAGCAGCGCGGCAGCACCGAAGCGGTCGCCCAGATACGGCGCGGTCACCTTGCCGAAGCCCATCGCGAGCAGCCGCCGTTCGAGCGCGATCGGATCCAGCAGACTCACGCCGGCCCTGCGAACGTCCTCGGCGCTGGCCGCGCCGATGTCCACGTACACTTCGTCGGGATGGTTGACCCGCGGCGGATTCTGCCGCCCGCCCTGCAGATGCGTGGAGAGCCCGGCGACGACGCCGGAAATCCACCGGCCCTCCCGGGTGTGAATCACCACCGGCTGCGCCGCATGGAGCTGCTCGAACAGCGGATGGACGCCGGACTGGGGCAGTCGTTGCACGCGCAGGTAGCCGTCGTCGGTGATGTGGCTGACGATGTAGCCCGGTTCGTCCACCGGCGCGACCACGAGCCGATGGGGCGTGCCGCGGCCCAGGGTGACGTAGAGCGTGCCGAGATTGTCCTGCTCGAGCGCGTAGCCGGCCGCGCGAGCGCGTTCGCGAATCTTTTCGCCCAGCGCCTGCTCGTAGCCGGCCACCGCCGGCGTTTCCACCAACGCCGCCAGGTCTTCACGCAGGTTCTGTGCCGCAGCGGGCACGGCGAACACGATTGCCAACAGAATGAGAAGGCGCGATACGAATATGGTGCGAGACATCTCTCCCCCTTCTCCGTTCTTCCCAACGGAAGCCGTCAATCTATCCCGCGAAGAGCGGACGCGCAACCTCGGCGCCCTCTGCCCGCGGTGTTTCGCAGGACTCCCCTGCCGGGCTCCCGCCGATGGACGTACAATCTCCCGGCAGAGTTTCTATCTTCCCGACGGAGGCAAGGCGATGCGCTGGCTCGGATTTCTCATCCTGGCAGGCGGCTTGGCAGGTGGAGCGTGGACGTGGATGGCAGCGGGTGCGCCACAGGAAATCCGTGAAGCAGAACTGCAGGCGAGCGAACGGCCCCGCGCTCGGGACCTCGGAATCGCTCCCGGCTCGTTCGAGCCGGGAATGTGGAATGCCATCACCGACGTGCCCGGCGTGCGCGTCGGCCACGCGACGGTCATCGCCGGCGACGATGTCCGCACCGGCGTCACCGCCATCCTTCCCCACGCGGGCAATCTGTATCGCGAAAAAGTCGCCGCCGCATTGCACATCGCCAACGCCTTCGGCAAGCTGGTCGGCTCGACGCAGGTCGCCGAGCTCGGCCAGTTGGAAACGCCCATCCTGCTCACGAACACGCTCAGCGTGTGGGACGCTGCGGCTGCGCTGGCCGAATGGATGCTCGCGCTGCCGGGCAACGAATCCGTTCGATCGATCAATCCCGTGGTCGGCGAAACCAACGACGGCTGGCTGAACGACATCCGCGGCCGGCACGTGCGCGCCGAGCACGTGCGCCAGGCGCTGACCTCGGCCAGCGACGGCCCGGTCGCAGAAGGCTCGGTTGGCGCCGGCACCGGCACGATCGCCTTCGGCTGGAAAGGAGGCATCGGCACCAGCTCCCGCCGCGTTCGCCTGGGCGGCGCCGCCAGCAGGCCCCATACGGTCGGTGTGCTCGTGCAGACGAATTACGGCGGACGGCTGACCATCGCCGGCATCCCGGTGTGGCAGCACGTGCCGCCGCCGCGCCGCGAGGACAGCGGCGATGGCTCCTGCATGATTGTGGTCGCCACCGACGCCCCGCTCGACGCCCGACAGCTGCGCCGGCTGGCTGCGCGTGCCATCCTCGGCATGGCCCGCACCGGCGCTTCAGGCAGCCACGGCAGCGGCGATTACGTGATTGCCTTCTCGACCACGAACCGCATTCGCAGCGCCGCGTCCGGCGACGAAGTTCCCACTGCTGCCGTCGAGCTGCTGCGCGAGGAACGGCTTTCTCCCCTGCTGCTCGCAGTCAGCGACGCCACCGAAGAAGCCATCTACAACTCGCTGTTTCGCGCCACCACCGTGCGTGGCCGCTCCGGACACACTGCAGAAGCGATTCCGATTGCTCCGGTGCGGGAACTTTTGCGGAAGTACGGCCGCTAGCGGCACCCGCCGGCGGATTCATCCCTTGCAAAGCTCTTCGGTCAGCACCTCGCGCCTGCGTTCGGCCAGGCGTGAGCAGTGCTCGAGCGACCAGCGGTACAGCTTGCCGCTCAATGCAACGAGAACAACAAAAACCGCGCCCGCCAGCCACAAGGTCTGCGGACGGAATGCCAGAAAGAAAACGGGAGCACAGATCCCCAGCACGACCAACTGCACTGCCAGGATCACCAGAACGGTCATGCCCGATTGACGCTGCCGGAATTTGCCAAAGTCGAACCGCTGCGGATAGGTCAGCGACATGTAGTTTCCAGCCGAAAAGTGCACCAGCATGACGAAGGCCATGGCCGCCAGCGTCAGCAGCGTCAGGGCCGCACGCGGCAGCCCTGCATACCAGCCGATCCACAGCCAGATGACAACGAACTCCGCGACCCAGATCATCCCCAGCAGCAGGTTTTTCCCGAGTAACACGATGCGGAACCGTATCGGCGCGATCAGAAAAAACTGTATGCCCCGCCCATCAAAGGCAAAACTGTTGTAGCCAATCGGGGCAAGCACCAGGACCGCATACCCAACCGCCATCGGAAACAGCACATCCGGCCCCCGGCTCAGAACCCCGGGCTTCTCTTTGGAGGTCAACGCAAAGGTGAGAAATACCAGAAAGAACAGCGGGGTGAACAGATTCAGCAATAGGAAGCCGTTTCGCAACAAGTAGCGCACTTCCTTGGCGAACACCGCGGCGACCTGTTGGGAAACTCCGGGCAGCTCCCAGAGGAACTTGCCGGCAGCTTTTTCTTCCACTGCCTGCGCAGAGTGCACGGTGGCCGTTTCGCTCAAATCCTCCCCGCGGTATTGCGCCAGCAGCCTGCGTCGCAACAGCCAGCCGCAGCCGACCCCGTATCCACAGAGTCCCAGCAGCGCACCCAGCCACGCGCCGGTGCTCCCGCCACCCGCCACCACAGCTCCCACCAGTCCGGGAGGCAGAATCTGTGTCCAGTCGTAGACCTGTTGCAGCAGCGGCGCAAGGTTTTTTCCCCAACGCTCCGCCGCCAGACCCACAAACTGCAGACCGAACATCGTCAGCACAAAAATCAGGAAGAGCGCTTCCCGCGTCCGGCGTCGCGCCAGGAGCCGCTCCAACCAGAGGTAGAGCAACCGGTTCAACAACAGCGTGCACAGCGCAAACCCCAGCAGCAGCAGAGCGTTCGCCGCCAACCCCTGCGGCGCGGCCAATCCTACGCCGACCAGCACTCCACCCAGCCAGACCAGCGCAATGATCCCCGCCGGATCGAATATCCCATAGGCCAGATGCAGCAGAAAAAAAGCGCGGAAACGCAGCGGCAGCACCAGAAGCCCCCGGAGACTGGTGCCAGAAGCAAATGCTGCGATCAGCACGGGCAGCAGTTGCCAGGCCAGAAAAATGGCCCAGAGCAGAACGGTGAGCAGTTGCGGGGAGCCTCTGCGCACGGCGGCATAGCTGCCCGCGGCGAATCCCAGCGCGCCGCCCAGCGCCACCAGTCCCCCGAGCCCGGTCACCAGCAGCGTGCCGATCAGCTCGAGCTGCTTTCGTGGACTGCGCAGACTGTTACGCAGCAGCCGCCATCGCAACCCGGCCACCAACCAAACCTGCTGCCACACGCCCGAACCGGCTCTCATGCCAGCCAGGAAAGCTCCTGTTCTGTAGCGCGCGTACCGCCCACGATTTCCAGGAAAATTTGCTCCAGGGTCAGTTTCTGGCCCGTCGGGCGGACTGCTTCGGCACCCGTCGCTGCATCGGCAATCTTCGATTCCACCCCGGAACGCAATTCTTCGATCGAGCCCTGCGCGACCAGTTTTCCCTTGTGAATGATGGCTACATGGCTGCAGAGCCGCTCGACGATTTCCAGCACATGCGAAGTCAGGAAAATCGTGGCCCCGCGCGCGATCATCCGGTTCAGCATGTTTTTCAGTGTGCCTGCTGCGATGGCGTCCACGCCCTCGAATGGCTCGTCGAGAAACAGAATCTTCGGTCCGTGGATGACGGCTGCGGCTAAGGCCAGTTTCTTTTTCATACCGTGGGAATAATCGGCGATCAGGGTCTTCGGACGATCGGCCAGTTGCATGAACTCCAGCAGCTCCTGCGTGCGCTGTGCTGCGGTTGCGCGGTCCAGCCCATACATGCGCGCGACGAAATTCAAGTACTCGGAGCCGGTCAGCCGGTCGAACAGCGCCAGGCCTTCGGGCACCACGCCAATCTGCCGTTTCACTTCGACCGGGTCCTGCTGCAGGTCGGTGCCCAGAAGCACGATGCGCCCGGCGGTCGGTTCCAACAGCCCGGTCAGCATGCGGATCGTTGTGGATTTGCCGGCGCCGTTCGGTCCAAGAAACCCGAAAAACTGGCCGGCGCCGACCGCCAAGTTGACCTGGTCCACCGCCACCAACTCGCCGAACCGGCGCGTCAGATTTTCCGTAACGATGGCGTAGGAATTTGTCGTCATGGTCGCTCAGCCCTCTAGAAAATGCGCAAAGAGAATTTTTCGTTCCCGGGGTTCCAAGTCCGAAGTGGCTTCGGCGCGGGCAGGTAACAAGTCGGCGGGAGCGGACCACGGTTTGCAGCCAGCGCTATGGTGGCGGAGGAGGAGGGATTCGAACCCCCGTCCCGGTGCAACCGGGAAGCGGTTTTCAAGACCGCCGCCTTCAACCACTCGGCCACTCCTCCGCGTCTAACAGCTTCCGGCAAGGGTAGTTACGGGCGCTCCGGGTGACAGTGGTGCTGCCTTTTGGGGCAGCGAGGGTCCAACTGTCACCCAGTTGTCACCAAAACGGCTCAACTGCTGCACGGCCTCCCGCTTTGCTCGCAGATGGGTGTGGGTGTAACGCATCGTGACCGTGAGACTGGAGTGTCCGAGCAGCTCCTGGACGGTCACCACGTCCACGCCGCAATTCACCAGCCGCGAAGCGAACGTGTGCCGCAGCGTGTGCCACGTCACCCCCTCGATCCCCGCTTTCCTGCAAGCTTGACGGAAGCCAGCCTTGAGGTCAACAAATGGTTTGCCGGTTCTAGGGTTGTAGAAAACAAACTCATTCCGCCGATTCTGCCCCCAAGCCCGGAGCACCTGAAGCGCATCCGCGTTCAGCGGAACCTCGCGCACCTTCCCGGTCTTGGCGGCATAAACGGTCAGAATCCCTCTCTCCCAATCCACGTGCGACCAGCGGAGCGAAAAGATCTCTCCAACGCGGAGGCCCGTATGCAACGCGAACCGCACGAGGTCCTGAAGGTACGGCGCAGCGTTCTGCAGAAGCCGCCTTTCCTCCTCCCCGCTCAGGACGCGCGTGCCCGTGTTGAACTCCCGGAAGAACTTCACCTGCTTGACCGGATTGGCCTCCGAGTAGAGACCCCACGCGGCCGCGAGATTAAACATCCGCTTGAGCAACGCGAGCTCCCGGTTCACGGTGGAGCCCGAAACCGCTTTCCGCCGATGCAGCTTGTAGTTCTCCACGTCTGCCACACCGATTTCGGTAAGCGGCCGCTTCATCCCGAAGAACTCTTTCAATCGCTCCAGCATCTGCTGATCTCGCTGCCAGGACCGCTTGTTCGCTCTCGCATACTCCAGATAACGCTCGCCGAACTCGCCCAACGTTATCCTGACGGGCCGACGAAACACTCCGCGCAAAACCTCTGCCTTGCGCAGATTCAGCAGAGCTTCCGCGTCCCGCTTTCTGGAGCTATGCGATGACTCCTGGATTCGGTTCCGGTTCTGGTCATAGAAGTCAATCCACCAGATTCGACCTCTTCGATAGATCCCCACTTGCGGCTCCTTCCTACCCCTTGCCAGCCGCACCTGCATTGTAACAACTCGAAAGGCTGCTCGACCGGGGAAAGTCCCTTGTGAGGGTTTTTTCACTACCCTCGATGAATCTTTCGAGACCGGCCAGATAGCTGGCTGCCTCTCGCACAATCAAAAGCCGTAGCCGGATGCGCTCGTCCATCTTTTCGTTTCCCTTTCGCCGAAGCCCAATTCAACTCAAGCCAGCCCTTGGCCTCGGTCTCAAAAACGGATCGGGTCTGCAAGGTGCCTGCACCTTGGCTCCCGCATGGGGCGAGAGCCCAGCTCGACTCGGTCAGTAGCCACGTCTCTGCCGAAACTGGGCGACGTCCTGCTCGGTGAAAACCAGCTCCCTCCCGAACTTCCGATAGGGCAGATGCCCCTGCTCGACCAGCCAGTAGATGTGGCGCGCATGCGCGTATCCCAGGCGCCGACGCACGTCCTCGGTGGTGAGCAACCGCAGGTCACCGCCCCGACCTCGCACCAGGACGAGCTCGTTCGACCGATTGAGAACCAGGTCATCCGGGCTCCCTGTTCGAATGTACGGCATACGGCCTCCCTAGCATTCTATAGGCTATAGCAGACTGAATGTCAATCGAAAAGTTGGACTGGACGCACGGAGCGGATTTCAGCTTGAAAGCGGCAGCAAGCTCGATATGCCCTCAGCTTGTCTCCCACCACAGATTACACCCGCGCCTGGTACCCGCCCACTCGCAAATACTGAGCCGCTGACTCGCCCCGCCGCCCGGATGACCGTATGGGAAGAGCGCTCACCTTGCACTGGCTGGGTTCAGGTCGTTGCCGCGCTGCAGCCTGTCCACGACCAGCATCATTGAATCGTGTTGAGCACGGCGCGGCACGTGGCCCGGAACGGGAAACGTTGGCCGGGCGGCGACCACCGTGCGCGCTGGACCGCCGCGGGCCTGCTCGAAGCGGAGAAGAAGTTCCGCAAGGGGAAAGGCTATCGCGAACTGAAAGAACTGGCTGCCAAGCTGAGCGCTTGGCACGAGTGGCTGAATCCGCACTCGACTCCACAGCCACAGGTGGCGTACAGTGCAGACCGTCGAGAGCCGCCTGTTTCAACTAAATCTGGGACATGCTCAGCTGATGTGCAAAGTGACATCGACAGTGAGCCGAACCAAGCCAATTATGTAACCAATAGCCTAGCTACCAGAGCAAGAAAGATCCAAAAGATTACCGCAGCCAGTGCTAAGATATTTAAGAGAACTCCTTTTCCTTTGAACAGATTAACCGATGCCCATGCAAGAGCTACCAGGCATCCGACCATAAAGGTGTAGCTAACCCAGCTGTGCCATACATCGATCCAACGATCATCGAATGCGCTTTTGCGAGCGTACACCGAGTGCCCCAGCACAGTCTGGAAGACCTCAGGGAAACCCCTCGGCAGGCTGAATAGGCCGTACACTAGGATTGTGTTTACAACGCTTAGTACAAAAGGCGTGCGAACAAGTAGGCGCTCACGAGAAAGTGGCCACAGCAGTGCCACCGTTAAGATGAGCCAAACTCCAATCAGCAGGATAGAAGCTATTTCGGGGTGTGCGCGATAGGCGTCATACATGACTGATTGCCACCATTCTACCTTGGCTCAGCACATTTTTCGGCCACTCTCTGGACGAGATGGCTCCATGCCGCATCTTCGTTCCTTCTGATCAGCGCCCCCAATATTTCCCAGAGGGAATTCGAGAAGTTCGCCTGAGCCGTCACTGTGAAGTTCACCCAGCCGGGCTTGCCGGCAGAAGTTGCTCTGAACTCGACAGTCCCTTCAAAAAAATGCTTAACGGGGTTCGTGACAAAGCCAAAGCCTGTGCTGTTTACGTTTCTAACTGTCACTTGCGTTTCAATCGTTACGGATTGCGGTACTACCGGCATGGTCCCACCGAAAGCAGGCACGGGAATTACCGTCGTCACCCAAGGAAATACCTGTGCACCCTCGCGGATTCCTTCGGGCGCTCGAAAGTGGAAAAATCCGGCAGAGATGGCAGTAGCTGCGACCGTTGTGAAGTTCTTGATGAGCCACTGGGCTAACTCCTCTGCAGTTAAGTTACACCGAAAGGCGCCGCCCCAAGTCTTGTCAACGTCAAATCCTGTCTCCCTTTGCTGACTAGGCCCCTGTCCAGAACCCTCACCATCGCTTGCACATGGAGGCAGCCCGTTATCCACAAGTGTGGGATTGGGGCTGCAGGAAAGTCCTCCGCCTCCGACCCCTCTTCCCGACCTGGGACAAAAAACTCCCAAGACTTCCTCAGTGACATCATCAAGCCAATATGTGCATCCATCCTCGGGATCAACGAATACGAAGAGTCCCAGGGGATCCACGAAATTCACCGGGTCGTTCAGAACGTAGGCGTAGCGGGTGAGCGACTGCGGGTCGCTGAGGGAGCCCGCCAGCGGGTCGACGCCAGTCCAGCGCTGTCGGTGAAGGCTATCGCAGGCGTGCAGCGAGAACAGCTCCTTCGATCACCCCGACGCTCGGCTTAGCATGCAGAATCTGCCCTTGCCGCCGGGGAGTATAACCAAGCATCTCCTGCTGCACTGAGATCGCTCACCGCGCCCGCGCAGCAGGCTCGGGAGGAATTTCGAACGGCTCGGACACCGCGGTAGGAGCTTGCGCTTGCCGCCACTGCTGGGAGAACAGTTTTCGAATGTATGCTCGAGCCTGTTTTTCATTGTTAAAGTATTCCAGCCGAAACCGAAACTTCCCTTCAAACTGAATGACACGGACCTTACAGACTGACGGCAGTGGGAGTTGCAAGACCGGGGCAAGAATCATGGTCTCGCCGGGGTCCAACTTGATCACGTCGGACGGGGGTACGTCCATGCAGGGGACCACAATCTTCCAGCCTTCTGTCCCTCGCCACTGTTCAAGATACACGGGGTAGAGGTGTCGTTCTGATTCATACTTGATTCCGCTCAGGAAGACTGGTCGGTCTAATCGGTTGGTCACTTTGAGTTGGAAATGCACCTCTTCTCGACTTACCCTTTCAACGCGTTCTATGAGGATCTCAACGCGAGAAGTCTCACTGGAACCAACCAACGTAGGTTCCACGAAGTAAGCTAACAAAAAACTACAACACAAGAGACTTTGAATCCTGTTGACGCCCATAAGATGTTCAATCCTTCCTGTGGAGGCACTTTTCGAACTGATTTCCTATGTCTGGATCTCCGAACGACAGCCGCGCCTCTTTTCGTTGGTCCTCTGTAGGGGGACCTCCCAGCGGGCCCCGCAGAGCCCTTGCGGCACGTGGTCGTATGTTCGTGAACCGCTGAATTCCATCCCAGCGAAGCGGTAGTGGGTGGGTATAGTACACGCACTCGCTCCGCCGGTGAACTCCCCGAACGGCTCATACGCACACGGCACCCCGTGAGCTCTCTCAGCGGCCAGGGCTCATGCTGAATCATCCTGCGCGAGCTAAGAAATACCGTCCTGCCGCAGCGGCACATCGACGCACCGCCTGTCGCGTTCCCATTCGCATCGGTGCACACCCGCGTCGAACCCAGATGGTCGGCGTGGAGAAACTTCGCGGTCGAAAGATCCGCTCCGGTGTTCACCGCGATGCGCTGGCCGCCAAAAAAAAAGATGTAGTCCGTCCAGCTCGCCCCCTGCTTTTCCGAAATCACCTGCGAGCCAAAATAGAAATACTCGGTCACCACGCCGCCAACCGTCTTCCGCACCCGCCGCCCCTGCGCATCCACCTGGTAGCTGACCGTGCTGCCCACCGTCTTCAGGAAATTTTCGAAGTCGTAGGCCAGCGTCGGGTTTCCCGGCCCGGTCGCAGTCTGATTGCCCGAGGCATCGTGGGCGAAGCCGGTGGTGCTCACGCGGTTGTTGGTGGGGTTGAACTCGAACTGGGCGTTGTAGCCGGTTCCAGCCTGGACAATCTGTCCCCAGCGATTCCCCCCAACGATTGTAGAGGTAGTTGTACTTCAACGCCAGGTTGACAAAGGTTCGCGGCGAACCTTCTCGTTCTACTGGTTGCCCCCTTTTTTTCTCAAAACCAAGAAGAGCCCATGCTCAAGAAGGCCTGCGATGAAGGCCGTCAGAAACCCATGCAGCAGGGCAAAGAGGATTCCGCTGCCAAGCTGGACAGTCTTCAGGCTAGGTTCGATTACAGGCTCGTGAAAAATGTCCCAGACTTCCCACACGGCGTGCGGAACCCCGAGGAAAAGAAAACAGTGAGCGATTCTTCTTCTCAAAGGCAGTTCACTCCACCTCCTCATTTTGCCTGAAGCCATTTCTTCCCTCGGCTTGTCTTATTTTGCCTCATTGCAGTGCAGCAGGAGGTGCGAAAATGACTTCCTTAGCACAATCAGCAAATGCCTGTCGTAGCGCAGGCTTGTAAATAAAAATATCAAAACGCCACTTCGATAGCGATTCCAAAATGACAAAAGAGACGGTGTCAAAGACTTTTAAAATGCCCCTTTTGCATTTTGGTTGTTTCTGTCTTTTGTCGTTGGCCTAGGCCAAGGCGAACCCTACGGAGCCCGAAGGGCGGAGCGCTTAGGGCGAAGCGGAGGGCCAGGCCAACGACGGCCGCGCGGCAGCCACGCCAGGCGCTACGGAATGCTGCAATTGGCTGCTGGTCGCACGTCGCCACGGGTGGTCGGCTGCCGGCACACTGGCGCGCGGCGTGTTGCGCAAACACTGCTCGGCCCGCGATAGAGTCTCGCGTTGGGACGTGCTGTACGTCGCCGAGCGAGCCACGGCCGCCAGCGCCCTAGAGCTCCTCGATGCGCTGCTCGAGCGCATGCCCTTCCCGCTGTGCGCCCTGCAAGTCGACGGCGGCAGCGAGTTCGCTGCAGAGTTCGAACAGGCCTGCTAAGCCCGCGGCCTGCTGCTGTTCGTGCTGCCGCGCTGCTCGCCCAAACGGAACGGGCAGGTTGAACGCGCCAACGCGCCCACAACGAAGAGTTCTCCGAAGTCACTCCCACCGACTGGTCGCTGCCCGCGCTGAATCGGCAACTGCGCACCTGGGAGACGGTCTACAACACCGTGCTCCCCCCATCAGGCCTTGGGCTAGCTCACCCCCAACAGTTCCTCATCCGGTCGAAAACTCAACGAGAGGAGTCCCAGTGTCACTAATCTACTGGACGAGTACAGGGACGCGACAGAAATGCATCGGCTACGGTAAACTTAGGGCAATTGCACAGGGGCGTAGCTCAGTGGTAGAGCAGCGGCCTTTTAAGCCGAAGGTCGTGGGTTCGATCCCCACCGCCCCTACCAGCTTCTTATTGGTTTCGCTTGCTTTGCGTCTCCGATTTGGTCACACGGGTCACATCTGGTCGCAATTTCTCCGCGACCTGCTCCACCGCCTGCCGTTTTTCGCCGGGCAAGACGTGCGCGTAGTGCCCCAGCGTGGTCTCCACGTCGGAGTGACGCAACTGCCACTGCGCCACCAC
>JAIMAG010000029.1 GCA_023512135.1 Terriglobia bacterium
TCACGGATCATCGCCTGCGCCAGCACCGTCGCCGTCGTCGTACCGTCACCGGCGACATCGTTGGTCTTGGTCGCAACCTCTTTCACGAGCTGCGCACCGATCTTCTCGAACGTATCCTCCAGCTCAATCTCTTTGGCGATGGTCACGCCGTCGTTGGTGATCAGCGGCGAACCGAACTTCTTTTCAAGCACCACATTGCGGCCCTTCGGGCCCAGGGTCACCTTGACGGCGTCAGCCAGCGTATCCACACCCCGGAGCATGGCGCGCCGGGCTTCTTCGCTGAACTTGATAATCTTCGCCATCTCGTCTCCCTCCGACCTTCCTTATGTAGTTTCCATTCTGCAGTGAGGGTTGCTCACTTCTCCACGACGGCCAGAATATCGCTCTCGCGCAGGATCAGGAGTTCCTCACCGTCGACCTTGATCTCGGTGCCCGCATACTTGGAGAAGATCACGCGGTCCCCCACCTTCACGTCCAGGGCCACGCGCTTCCCGTCCTCGTAGCGGCCCGGGCCGACCGCCAGGATCTCACCCTCCTGCGGCTTCTCCTTCGCCGTGTCCGGCAGCACAATTCCGCTTGCCGTACGCTCCTCACGTTCCAGCGGACGCACCAGCACGCGGTCCGCGAGCGGCTTGATGGTGGTGCTCATGCACTTCGCCCTCCTCAAGGAACATTGGGGAGTTCATTAGCACTCACCGTCAGTGAGTGCTAACACCAAGAACTATAATAGTGACGGCCGACGACCTTTGCAAGAGCCATTCGAGAGCGTCGCATTGAAATTCAAAAGGCGCCCCGTCAACCGGGGCGCCTGCGAGCTTCCGCAAAGGTGACAAAGCGTCGGGCCTCCTCGTCCCAGAGGCGAAAACGTAAAGTTCCCAGCGCTGGCAGCCATCCCAATTGGTGCACCCCTGCCAGTGCCGATACCTGCTCACATGCAGCTTGCAAACGCTAGTTGGGAATACGCGCGCTCAGATGGTGCACATGATGATACCCAATATTCGCCGTCAGCCACTGCAACAAAGCGGGTAAGCGATAAAACGAACTGCCTTCCACCGCAGCACGCAAATAGTCCCAGTTCCCCTCCTGTTCAAAGTAAGACGGGTCAAACTGATGCTGCACGCGGGCGCAAGATCAAGCCATGGGTGAAGTCATCGAAACACGTTCTGGTAGACAGCCTTCCTGTCCCGTTCGTAGGCCGCAATCGCCGCTTCGTGTTGGAGCGTCACGCCGATGTCATCCAGCCCTTCGAGCAAACGCATCCGCCGCTCAGGATCTACCTCGAAGCGCGCCACAAATCCGTCCCCATCCTCCACCGTCTGCTCGCGCAGGTCGACTGTGAGGCGGTAACCTTCCCGCGCCGCGCGGCGGAACAATTCATCCACCTCGTCGGGGGAGAGCGTGATCGGCAGCAGGCCGTTCTTAAAGCAGTTGTTATAGAAGATATCCGCGAACGACGGCGCGATGATCACACGGAAGCCGTAGTCTTCCAGCGCCCACACCGCGTGCTCGCGAGAGGATCCGCAGCCGAAGTTGTCCCGGGCCAGCAGGATGCTGGCACCCGCATAGCGCGGATGGTTGAGGACGAACGATGGATCCGGCTCACCCTCCGGCGTATACCGCCAATCGTAGAAGAGGAACTGGCCGAAGCCGGATCGCGCGACACGCTTCAGGAACTGCTTGGGGATGATCTGGTCCGTGTCGACGTTCACCCGGTCCAACACGGCCACCAACCCCTCATGCCGAATGAGCGGTTCCATGCTCCGCCCCCCTCTCCGTATCGTCATCCCGCAACAGTTCGCGCACATCGATGAAGTGGCCAGCAATGGCAGCCGCCGCCGCCATCATGGGGCTCACCAGGTGCGTGCGCGCGCCTCGGCCCTGACGGCCCTCAAAGTTTCGGTTGGACGTAGAAGCGCAGCGCTCCCCTGGCGGCACGAAGTCGGGATTCATCGCCAGACACATGCTGCACCCCGGCTCACGCCACTCAAAGCCGGCCGCCACGAAGATGTCGCGCAGCCCTTCGCGTTCCGCCTGCTCCTTGACGCGTTTCGATCCCGGCACCACCAGCGCCCGCACCCCCGGCGCCACCCTGCGACCGCGCACAACGCGTGCCGCTTGACGCAGGTCCTCAATGCGCGCGTTGGTGCACGAGCCGATGAACACATGCTGCACGGGGATCTCGGTGATCTTCGTCCCCGGCTCCAGCCCCATGTAGGCGAGCGCCTGCTCCGCCGCGCGGCGCTGCACAGGGTTGTCGAACGAAGCGGGATCCGGTACGGTGCCGCTCACATTCACCGACATGCCGGGGTTGGTGCCCCAGGTCACCTGCGGCTCCAGGTCCGTCACATCGAACACGACCATCTTGTCGTACACCGCACCCTCGTCGCTGACTATGGCGCGCCACTCAGCGACGCAGCGTTCGAAGTCCGCACCCTTGGGCGCGAAGCGGCGACCGCGCAGGTACTCGAACGTGGTTTCGTCGGGCGCCACCAGCCCTGCCCGCGCGCCGGCTTCGATGGACATGTTGCAGAGCGTCATACGCTCCTCCATCGTCATGCCGCGCACGACCTCGCCCGCGTACTCCATCACGTAGCCGGTGCCAAAGCCCACACCGTAGCGGGCGATGAGCCCCAGGATCACATCCTTCGCAGTTACGCCGGGCCGCCGCGTGCCGGTGATCTCCACCTTCAGCGTCTTCGGCCGGGTCTGCCACAGGCACTGCGTGGCCAACACGTGCTCGACCTCGCTGGTGCCAATCCCGAACGCCAGCGCACCGAACGCCCCGTGCGTGGAGGTGTGGCTGTCGCCGCAGACAATCGTCTTGCCGGGCAGGGTCAGACCCAACTCCGGCCCGATGATGTGCACAATGCCCTGGTCCGGGCTCTCCAGATCCGCCAATTCAATCCCGAACGTCCGGCAGTTGTCCGCCAGCGTCTGGATCTGCGTGCGTGCGATGGGATCCCGTACATCGAACGGATTGTCCGTCGGGACGTTGTGGTCCATCGTGGCAAACGTCAGCTCCGGCCGCCGCACCCGCCGCCCGGACAGGCGCAGGTTCTCGAACGCCTGCGGCGACGTCACCTCGTGGACCAGGTGCAGGTCAATATAGAGCAAACACTGCGTGTCCGTCTCCACCACCAGATGCTGATCCCAGATCTTCTCGAACATCGTCCTCGGCCGATGGCCGCTCACACGTCATCCCTCCCCTGAATGCGGCGTCTCACCTCATCGCCCATCTCCCGGCACGACAGCGCGGCCTCCCCCTCGCGCGCGATGTCCGCGGTGCGCAGCCCGTCCGCAAGCACTGCCGCCACCGCCTGCTCCACCGCATCCGCCGCCTCCGGCAGGCCAAGCGAATGGCGGAGCATCATGGCGGCGGTGAGAAATGCCGCGAGTGGATTGGCCCGACCTGTGCCGGCGATGTCCGGCGCTGATCCATGCACCGGCTCATACAGTCCCGGCCCGGACTCGCCGAGGCTTGCCGACGGCAGAAGCCCGATGGACCCCGTGATCACGGCCGCCTCATCGCTGAGGATGTCGCCGAACATGTTCTCCGTCACCACCACGTCAAACTGGCGTGGATTGCGCACAATCTGCATCGCCGCATTGTCGACGAGCAGATGCTGCAGCGTGACGTCCGGGTACTCCGGCGCAAGCCGTTCCGCCACCTCGCGCCACAGGCGGCTTGATTCGAGCACATTCGCCTTGTCCACCGACGTCAGATGGCCGCGCCGGGAACGCGCCAGCTCGAAGCCCAGGCGCAGGATGCGTTCCACCTCGCGCTCGGTGTAGTGCAAGGTGTCGATCACGGCCGTCCCCTCCGCCTCCTGCACTCGCCCGCGCGGCTGGCCGAAGTAGAGGCCGCCCGTGAGCTCGCGAAGGATCAGAAAGTCGGCCCCCGCCACCACCTCCTCCCGCAGCGGGGAGGAGGAGAGGAGGGCGGGGAAGACCGTGATGGGCCGGAGATTCGCGTATACGCCCAGGGCCTTGCGCAGCCCCAAGAGCCCCGCCTCCGGGCGCAGATGCGGCGGGTTGCGGTCCCAGCGCGGCCCGCCCACCGCGCCCAGCAGCACGGCGTCGCTGCCGCGGCACAGGTCCACCACCCACGCTGGCAGGGGCTCCCCGTCCTCGTCGATGGCTCCGCCGCCAATCCGCCCGTATGAGAATTCGAAGCGAACACCCCAGCGGGCGCCCACATGCTCCAGCAACTGCACCGTCTCGGCGATGACCTCCGGACCGATTCCGTCGCCGGGCAACACCGCGACGCGCTTCACCGTGCGCGCCGCGGATGCCGTCCCGGCCTGCTCCGCGGGTGTTGTCGCCAACCCGTCTCCACTCCTTTCTCTATCTGCGGTCAGTTCTCGCCGACCCCGGCCAGGGCCGCATCCGCCTGCTCCTTCCAGACGATGCGGTTGATGGCATCCAGATACGCTTTGGCGGAAGCGGACAACACGTCGTTGTCAATGCCGCGCCCACTCGATGACCTGCCGCGGAACTCGACCTTGACGTACACCTCGGCAAGCGCGTCCTGGCCGCCGGTGGTGGATTGGATCCGGTAGTCGAGCAGGCGCACCGGCTCCGCCAACACGCGCTCGATGGTGTTGTAGATGGCCTCGACGCTGCCCCCGCCGGTCGCCGCCTCCTGCACGGTGCGGCCATCCGGCATGCGGATACCGACGGTGGTGGTGGTCACCGCGGCCGAGTTGTAGGACACGTGCAGATACTGAAGCTCGTAGGGCGCCGTCTCGCCGCCGTGCACCGCGCCCACCGCAAGCGCCAGGATGTCGTCGTCGGTGACCTCCTTCTTCTTCTCCGTCAGCACCTTGAAATCGCGGAAGAGCTGATTGAATTCCGCGTCGGAGAGTTGCAGACCAAGTTCGCGGCACTTCTCACGGAAGGCATGCCTGCCAGAATGCTTGCCGAGCACGAGTGAATTGGACGCCAGCCCCACCATCTCCGGCTGGATGATCTCGTACGTGAGCTTGTTCTTCAGCACGCCGTCCTGATGGATGCCCGACTCGTGCGCGAACGCGTTGGCACCGACCACCGCCTTGTTGGGCGGCACCACCATGCCGGTCAGCTTGCTGACAAGACGGCTGGTGCGCACCGTCTGCGACAGATCCAGGCGCGTCTCCGCCTGGTAGAACTCGCGGCGGATAGCCAGCGCGATGGCCACCTCCTCCAGCGCCGTGTTGCCCGCGCGCTCGCCGATGCCGTTGATGCAGCCCTCCACCTGGTCCACGCCCGCCTGGATGGCGGCGAGGGTGTTGGCGACGGCCATGCCGAGATCGTCATGACAATGCGCCGACAGTTTCACGCGGTGGATGTTGGGCACGCGCTCACGCATGTAGCGGAAGAGCGCCGCATACTCCTCCGGCGTGGTGTAGCCGACGGTGTCGGGCAGATTGATCACCGTGGCGCCCGCGTCAATGACGGCCGTGACAATCCTAACCAGAAAATCCCAGTCGCTGCGCGTCGCATCCTCCGCGGACCACTCAATCTCCGGGAAGTGGCGAGCGGCATGGCGCACCGCCGCCACGGCCTGCTCCAACACCTCCTCCGGCGTCAGACGCAGCTTGTATTCCATGTGAATGGGCGAGGTGGCGAGGAAGATGTGGAGCCGCGGCGCCGCCGCCTCCCTGAGCGCCTCCCAGGCCGCGTCAATATCCGCCGCGCTGGCCCTGGCCAGGCCCGCCACCGAGCAGTTCTTCACCTGTCGGGCAATCTCGCGCACCGCCTTCAGTTCTCCGGGCGACGAGGCGGGAAAGCCGGCCTCGATGATGTCGACGCCGTACCGCTCCAGCTGCAGGGCAATCTCGACCTTCTCATGTTCGTGCAGGTTCACACCCGCCGACTGCTCGCCATCGCGCAGGGTTGTGTCAAACACGTCAATTTTGCGCACCGCTCACCACCTCCCCCGTCACGGGATGGACTTCCTTACGCTGACGCCGGATGAACGGCATCAACTCGCGCAGTTGACGACCCACCACCTCGACCGGATGCTGCTGCTCACGCCGGTTGATGGCGTTGAACACGGGACGATTGGCCTGGTTCTCGAGGATCCAGCCCTTCGCGAACTGGCCCGTCTGGATCTCGTGCAGCAGCTTTTTCATCTCCCGCTTCGTGTCCTCTGTCACAATCCGCGGACCTGCCGTGAAATCCCCCCACTGCGCCGTATCCGAGATGGAGTACCGCATGTAGGAGAGACCGCCCTCGTAAAGCAGGTCGACAATCAGCTTCATCTCGTGCAGGCACTCGAAGTACGCCACCTCCGGCTGATACCCTGCTTCAATCAGCGTCTCGAAGCCCGCCTTGATCAGGTGCGACAAGCCGCCGCACAGCACGGCCTGCTCGCCGAACAGGTCGGTCTCCGTCTCCTCCTTGAACGTGGTCTCAATCACCGCCGCGCGGGTCGCGCCAATCGCTTTGCTGTAGGCCAGCGCCAGTTCCTTGGCCTGACCCGTGGCGTCCTGCTGGACGGCGATGAGCGCCGGCACACCGCCACCCTCCGTGTACACGCGGCGCACCAGATGCCCCGGCCCCTTGGGTGCTACGAGGAACACGTCGACGTCCTTCGGCGGCACAATCTGGCTGAAGTGAATGTTGAACCCGTGTGCGAAGGCCAGCGCCTGACCCGCGCGCAGATTCGGCCGGATCTCCGCCTCGTACACCTGCGGCTGCCGCTCATCCGGCAAGAGGATCATGATCACGTCTGCGGCCGCCGTGGCCTCACCCACCGACAGCACCTGGAACCCGTCGCTCTCCGCCTGCGCGAACGAACGACCCGGGCGCAGCCCGACGACCACCTCGATGCCACTGTCGCGAAGGTTCTGCGCGTGCGCGTGTCCCTGCGATCCATAGCCAATCACGGCCACACGCTTCCCGCGCAGTGCTTTCACGTCGACGTCCTTGTCGTAGTAGATCTGTGCCATCGTATCCTCTCTCCCTCTCCCAGCAGTGATGGTTCGTCCGCCGCCGCGGACGGTGTGCCTGGCGCCCTTCTGTCGACCTCAGACGTACAGCGTGCTTGGCCGCACGCGCGCCATCTCGTTCACGGTCTCGGTGTCGCGCGGGAACGCGGTGATCCCGGTCCGCGCCAGCTCCTTGATGCCGTAGGGGCGCAGTAGCGCAATCAAGGCATCCAACTTCTCCGGCCGACCCGTGGCCTGCACGGTGACGCTCTCGCGTCCGACGTCGATGATGGAAGCCCGGAACGGCTCAATCAGCGTCGTGATCTCCGCGCGATTCTGCACGGAACTGTTGACCTTGATCAACACCAACTCGCGCACCACGTTGGGCACGTCGGTGATGTCCGACACCTTCAGCACGTCAATCTGCTTGTGGAGTTGCTTCACCACCTGCTCCACCACGCGCTCGTCATCCACGTTGAGCACGATGGTCATGCGCGACAGCCCCTCGGTTTCCGTCGGCCCCACCGTGATGCTCTGGATGTTGAAGCCGCGCTTGAGGAACAGCCCGGTGATGCGATTGAGCACACCCATGCGGTTGTTCACAATGACGGTCAGAATGCGATTGGTCACGGCTTCACACCCACCATCTCATGGATTCCGCTGCCCGGCGGGACCATCGGATAGACGTTCTCGCCCTGCGGCACTCGGCAGTCCACCAGGACAGGGCCCGGCGTGCGCAGCGCCTCCCTCAGCACGGCCTCGGCATCCGCCTCCGTGTCTACCCGGCGGCCGGGAATGCCGTACGCCTCGGCCAGCTTCACGAAGTCGGGCACATCGGACGTGATGGATTCGGAGTAGCGCTCGTTGTAGAACAGCTCCTGCCACTGCCGCACCATGCCCAGATATCCGTTATTCACCACCACAATCTTGATCGGTAGCCCGTAGCTGGCAATCGTGGACAGCTCCGGAACCGACATCTGAAAGCCCCCGTCGCCGAGCACCGCGAACACAAGCTTGTCCGGACGCGCAAACTGAGCCCCGATCGCGGCCGGAAGACCGAAGCCCATGGAACCCAGTCCGCCCGAGCAGATCCACTGCCGCGGCTCGCTGAACCGGATGAACTGCGCCGCCCACATCTGGTGCTGCCCCACATCGGCGGTTACGATCGCTTTGCCTGCCGACAGGCGGTTGATCTCCACCATCACATGCTGCGGCTTGATTTCCGTGTCCGAGAACACCGGCGCCAGCGGATGCTCCTGCTGCCAGGCCCGGATCTGTCGCCAACAGGCGCGCCGCGCCGCCGCCTTGCGTTCTCCCAGTTCCGGCTTGAGCTCGCGCAAAAGCGGATTGAGCCTCTCGAGCACGCGTTTCACATCTCCCACAATCGGCAGATCCGCCTTCCGGTTCTTGCCGATCTCCGCCGGGTCAATGTCCACGTGGATAACCTTGGCATGCGGTGCGAAGGAGGAAAGCCGCCCCGTGACACGGTCATCGAAGCGGACCCCCAGCGCAATCAGCAGGTCCGTCGAATACATCCCCATATTGGCCGCATAGCTGCCGTGCATCCCCGGCATGCTGATAAAGTTCGGATGGTCGCCGGGAAGCGCCCCCAGGCCCATCAGCGTGCATACGGCGGGCGCGTCAATGATCTCGACCAACTCCCGCAGCTCTGCGGCCGCCCCCGCAGCCACAATGCCCCCGCCCGCATACACGAACGGACGTTCGGATTCCCAGATCATCTGTGCCGCTCGGCGGATCTGGCCCATGTGCCCTTCCGTGTACACCTTGTAGCCGGGTAGATGGATCGAAGAAACGGGATGATAGTGGCCCTGGCCCTGGAAAACATCTTTGGGGATATCCACCAGCACCGGGCCGGGCCTCCCCGTCGAGGCGACATAGAAGGCTTCATGGATCACCTGCGGCAGCTCGGCCAGAGTCTTGACCAGATAGTTGTGCTTCGTGCAGGACCGGGTGATCCCGAACGTGTCCGCTTCCTGGAATGCGTCGCTACCGATCAGCTTCGTGGAAACCTGGCCCGTGATGGCCACGATCGGAATCGAGTCCATCATCGCGTCCACGAGGCCCGTCACCAGATTGGTCGCGCCCGGCCCTGACGTGGCGCAGCAAACCCCGACGCGCCCCGTGGCGCGTGCGTACCCCTCCGCGGCAAACGCCGCGTTCTGCTCATGACGTACCAACACGTGGCGGATCGGGTGGTCATACATCGCGTCGTAAAACGGGAGCGTGACGCCCCCGGGGTAGCCGAAAAGGCATTCCACGCCCTCCCGAACCAAACATTCCAATAGCATCCGAGCGCCGCTCATCAACGCTGGCATGGTTTCTTGTCTCCTTCCGACTTCTGCGGAAGCACCCAATTTGCGTTTCGCACCGGCCGCCTTCCGCCGCGGGCCGTTCGCTCTGCCACCAATCCCGATTCTCTCTGCATATAAAAAAGGCCACCGGCTGGATCCGACCCCGCCGATGGCCTCCCAAGCTCTTGGCCAATCAGGCGGGGTCAGATACGGTGACCCCGATGAGAATAATAATGGCTACAACTGCGGAAACGTGCGGATTCAGAGTCAGATGAGGCAGTCTCGCAGCGCCCAAACCGTTCGCCTTTTCGCCGGAGACTGTCATGCTCATCTCTTTTTTACCGCAAAAGAGATGAAAATGCAATAGGAGATTCGCATAAAAAATAACAATACATCTATTGGTCACGCTACGGCGACCGGACCGGGATCAGGAAGGGCTGACTGAGGCGGTCTCCGACACGTACGGTAATCGGAATCAATTGCCCTGCGGCCACTTTGTCGCTCAGACGGATCTCAACCACGTGCACAGAGGAGTCCGTTTCGGAAGGCCGCAGGCTCACCGGCCGGTGAGGCAAACCTCCCACGCTCACAGTGACCGGCTCGGCAGGCGCTGTGACGCCGGGCTGATCCAATCTGAATACCGTCAGCAGCAACGCCTCACCCGCTTCGGCAGGCGCGGCGAGACTGACCGGCGTTCCGCTGGCGTGGGCCACCGCAACGATGACGGGAGGCGCAAGGTCAATAGCAACCACAAACGGAGGCAACGGCACCCCACCAACCTCCAGGCGGAGAATCGCCGGCCCCACACCCAAACCTCCCGGCACCTCAAATAGGATTCCTTGTTCGGAGACGCCCAGCACACGCGCCGGCTGTTCGTTCAGGCCGACACGTACATCCTCGGGACGCAAACCCGCAGCAAGCCCCGAGACTTTCAGCAAGGCCTGCCCGCCGGAGTAGATGCTCGGCAATCCCGTAGCCGGATTCAGAGGCGACGGGTCCGGCACGGGCGCGCCCGGCCTGCCCGGCTCGATCTGGATCGGATTGGACTGCCGCACCAATTCGAATCCGGTCACAACCACCGGCGAAAGGGTTGCCGTTGCAGCGCGCGGCGCTACGTGCACATTCGCCAGCAGCCGGTCCAGCCCCAGAACCCACACGCGGCGCACCACCACGTCGCTGCTACCGAAACCCAGCACCGTCCGGCCTTGGCGGAAATTCGTGTTCACGCCCCGGACCTCCACCATCGCCTCCGAGCCGGCCGGCAATGAAGCAGGGATCACGGACACCGCTGGGAGCGCGGAAGGTTCATAAACGTATACTGGCGGCGCTTGGCCATCCAGAAACAGCGAGGTCTGCCCGTCGGGGTTGAGAGCGGTCACCGTGGCGCGGTGCTCGGAGAGTCCCGCAGGAGGCTCCACCACCAGCAGGCTCGCATCCTTATCAAACTGGACGACGTCCGCCGCCACCCCGTCAAAGAAAATCCGCGTCTGTTCGCTAAAGCCCATCCCGCTTACAACAGCCAGGTTTCGGCCCGCCGAATCGACAGCCGGACTGACCGATCGAATGGAAGGCGGAGAAGACGCAACCAAGTGCAAGCCGGCCGGCAGCACGTACAGGTCGTTGCCGCGGCTGAAAACCAGATGCCGCGGCCCCGTTCCCGAAAAGGGAGTGAAATGAAAACTCACTTGCAAGAAATTCGGCGCGGGTGGGTAGGCCCGGATGCCGTCCGACAAGACCGATGCGGAGCCGCCCACCACGCCGGCTTGCAGTCCTGGGGCCACCGCGCCGTTCTCGATCAGCCCCACGCCCGAAGCGACCAGGAAGTTGCGGGAACCATTGGTGTTCAGGAAGGCCGGCTTGACGGCGATGTTGCCCGGGAAACTGTACGTCGTCACTCCATACAGCGTCAGTGGTCCGCGAGGCGTGACCTGAAAGTCAAAGCCTTCCAGCGTGGCGCCTGGCGTTACGTCCAGCACGGCGGCTTGAAGCACGTCCCGCGTGCCCGGGTAAAACTGGGTCTCAAACAGCGGGCCGGGGGCGAATCGCTGGCCGTCCGGTCCCAGTGGCAGCACAATATCGTCCGGCCCTAGTTCCGGTTGAAGGGAGGGGGGAAGAGCGTGCACGTAAAGGTAGTACCGACCCGGCGGGATCCCCCCGATTCGGTAATAACCGTCCGGGTCGCTCAAGCTGGCCACCACCGCACCGCTCGGCGACAGAGCCACGACCGAGGCCAGGTGAACGCCCGCCCCGTTCGCGCTAACCCGCCCCTTGATACTGCCGGTCTGCGAGGCAAATTCGGCCTTCGGGTAAAGCAGCGAGATGCCCGCAATGTCGTCATCCGCCAGAGGTCGTGCGCGTGTGGTGGCCCGTGTCACCTGCGTGGACATGACGCTGGAGGCCTGTGTGTGCTGCAACCCCAGGGCGTGGCCCATCTCATGAACCAGAGTGAGGAAGAAGGCATCACTGTAGCTCGGACGGTTCGACAAGTCCTTCGGTAGCACCAGAACCGAACGCAGAATCGGTACGAAGGCCCCTTCTCCCTCCCCTGTCATCTCAGCCCGCACCGTCGGGCCGCCGAGGGCCACGAGCCCTGGGGGAACCTCATCAAAGATCACGTCAATGCCGGGCGTGCTCTGGCCGAAGCCGGTATCGGAGAATCCGCCGAAAGCCAGCCGTAGCTCCGAAGTGGGAACCTCGCTCCAGGTGCGAGCCGCCAGGCGCATTTGACTCAGCAGCGAGGCCAGGCTGTCTCCGGGCGCCATTTGCTCCGGTCCCCGCGTCGACACGAAGAAGTACAACGTACGGTTGGGCAGGGACCTGAGGTCGAACTTCTCGGGGACCGGAGCAAATGGCGCCGTGCGACTGCGGTAGTGCAGGAAGTGATAGTGGGCCCACAGCGTGCCGCTCATCGCCAGCGCGGTTCCCAGCAGCGCCTTCGCCCGGATCATCACCGTCCCTGTTCTGCGCCTCGCGAAACTGCCGCCACGCGCGCCCGCAGATCCGCCAGCCGGAGGCGCACCCCGGCGTCAGCGACCACGCTGCCGGATTTGGGGTCCACCATAGCGGCCGTGCTTGCCGCCCGCCAGGCCGTCTCGCCGCCCGCCATCTCCTTGCTGACGACAAACACACCTTGGGAAAGCCCTACTACGTGCGTCAGACCGTTGCGGCCCGTCCACAAAAACAGTACGTATTCGCCGCCTTCCTGCAGCCTCGGGGCGCCCGAAAACGTCTGGCGCAATCCCATGGCCACCCCGCCTGGCACCACAACTTCCAGTTGTTGCGCCTCCGGACCCTTCCACCGCTCGATCACTTGCACCGTCCAGCGTGTATAGATTACCGGGCCGTGAAAGGCTGCCCGCGGGGA
The DNA here is from genome assembly GCA_023512135.1 of Terriglobia bacterium. GTDB lineage: Bacteria > Acidobacteriota > Terriglobia > Acidiferrales > UBA7541 > DSGC01. Next base: position 12,588 of record JAIMAG010000029.1, read on the forward strand.
GTACAAACGTCCTCTAACTACGGATGTAGATTTTTCGATCAGCTCGTCGAGCGATAACCGCTCCAGCGTCGCGCTTTCCCCAAGCCGGAGCGCAGCCAGGATTGCGAACGTAATTCGGGCGCTGCGCATGGCGTCCCTGACGGTGCTGCACTTCCGGTTCCAGTCAAAGGGGGCGGGTTAAACCCTTTGAGGAGCAACTCGGGCGTCCCCCTCTGCCGCGGCGGCGCTGTGGCCACTTGACACGGCTGCCCGCCACGGCTGTCTCAGGGGGTGTACTGGCGAACCGCCTCCCAGCGCCCGCTCGAGGCCGAGCGCAGCACCGCATCGGTGACGTATTCGGTGGCCAGCGCCTCCCGAAAGGTCGGCGAAGCCTGCTCGCCCCGGGCCAGCGCCTCCAGAAAGTCGGCGATCTGATGCACAAAGGTATGCTCGTAGCCGATTTGCAGGCCCGGCACCCACCAGTGCTTCATGTAAGGATGATCGCCGTCGGTTACATGGATGGACCGCCAGCCGCGTAGCGTGCCGGGATCCCTGTGGTCAAAGTACTGCAGCCGATGGAGGTCGTGCAGATCCCAGAAAATCGAGGCGTGCTCGCCATTGATCTCCAGCGTGTACAGCGCCTTATGCCCGCGCGCGTAGCGCGTGGCTTCAAAAGTCGCCAGCGACCCGTTCGAAAACCGCGCCAGAAACGCGCACGCATCGTCAATGCCCACCGGCTCGACGCGGCCCGTCAGGGTGTGTTTGCGCTCCTTCACAAAGGTCTCCGTCATGGCCGTGACTTCCCGGATCGGCCCGTTGAGCCACATGGCCGTGTCGATGCAATGGGCCAGCAGGTCTCCCGTAACCCCGCTGCCCGCCACCTGCACGTCCAGGCGCCACAACGCCGCCCCACCCTGGGGCAGATCCTTGGAGATCGTCCAGTCTTGTAGAAACTTGGCGCGGTAGTGGAACACCTTGCCGAGCCGTCCCTCTTCGATCAGTTGTTTGGCCAGCGTGACGGCAGGAACGCGCCGGTAGTTGTACCACACCATATTGGCCACCCCCGCCGTTTCCACCGCCTGCACCATCCGCTCGGCCTCCGCCACGCTGCGCGCCAGGGGCTTCTCGCACAGCACCATC
>JAIMAG010000014.1 GCA_023512135.1 Terriglobia bacterium
GGCCGCGTCCGTGACGATGCGCGCGCTGCCGAGATGGTCGGCGAAATAGTAGAACACCACCCCGCTCGCCTCCCGCCACGCAATCCGCTTGCCCCCGAAGAACATATGCTCGGCTGAAGTGCTACTGTGTTGAAACCACCTGGAAATCACGTTTTTCGTTGTTGGCCGCCTGATAGTTGAAGCTGCAGATCAACCTGCGGGTGTCCTGCCCCTGCGACGGGTTGTTGGTGCCCATCTGCGTGGGCTGCGAGCGCGCATTGTACGTCCGCTTCCCCACCAAGCCGTTGCCGGAGCGCATCTGGCCCACGGCTCCGGGAAGATTCTACTGCACGTTCGAAGTCAGCGACGCGTTGATGGAGGACCCCTTGCTGCCTTGTCCGTAGCTCAGCCGCCTCGGAAGGCGGTTGCTCGCTTCGCACGAAAGGCTTAGGCTTCCCAACCACGAGCGCGAAAGAGGACCAAAAGAGCAGGTCAAAAACGGCGTAAGCCACAATGCCGATCGCCAGAACCCTCCTTTTCCTCCAAAGGCATGCTGCCAGCAGCAACCCGCATGCATCGAAGGCGAATGAAACAAAGAGCTTGTAGCCTGCTGGTATTGCGGGCCAAAGGTGAGCCCACCCGACTACGGACTTGTTCAAGATCCAAACGACCAGGTACGCCAAGGTCATGGATGTCGCTGGAATCAGTAGAAACCCGATGCAAAACTCGACTGCTTTGCGCGTGCGATCCATCGGCAAGAACACAGAGTTCGCTGATCTCCCGCTAAGTTCATCTTTGCCGATTTGCTTAACTTCTCTTTTAGTACTTGAAGGGTCTGCTGGGTTCGCTCATCCATTGGCAGGTGCCCCATAGAGTTGCATGGGTCTTATAGGTACCTGGATTGTACTAACTCTCTGCCTGATGCGCCAGGAGGGTTGGACCTTCTCCGGGGCCGAGGTGCAATAGGCGCAGAACCGTCTAGAGGGCTTGGTCAACGGAGTAATTCGACAGCGAGCACAAATAAGGATTTAAGGCACGCAGCATGATCCCGGCGCTCGTGGGCACGAACCCGGCGCATCCAAGGAGTGCGGGCTCGGATACGCCGTATATTCCTTGACGGCAATATGCCCGTCGCTCCAGTGTCGAGAGCCTGTTCGGTTCGATCCAGCAGCTCCTGGCCCACGCCTCGGGGTACGCTGTTCAGGCCTTCGCGCCGAGCGCGGTTGCTCGGCTTGGCCTTCGAACCTGACCGGTTGTGGCGTTGCGTTCTTCCCTGAGGGATGTCGACAGAGCCCATCGTTTTTAACACTTTGATGGGGTGTTCCGGCTTTTTCAGTCGCCATAACTCTCTGTTTCGTAAATCCCTTGACAAGGGGAGCGGGAAAGATTAGAAGACTAACATACCCTTTCTGGGACCGAGTGGTTCCTCTCAGGGTGCAAAAGTTACATTTGTCCGGATGGGGGGTGAGTCAATTTGGTGGAAGTGATTGTGCAAGAGGGAGAATCTCTGGAAAGCGCCCTCCGTCGCTTCAAGCGGAAAGTGCAGCAAGCGGACATCATCAAAGAGATCAAGAAGCACAGTTTTTATATGAAGCCCGGCGAACGTCGTCGGGCCAAAGAGGCCCTATCGCGCAAACGGCTGCGCAAGAAGATGCGGCGCGAGCAGAGCTGAACTCGGCCAAGCTTTTGCATCGCTCAAAGCAGCTTCGGACCCTTCCTCCGCAGGGCGTTTCTGCGTCGGCACAGAACGGTGGGGTGACGAATTTCACCGGCTGGCGGCTGCGCCCGCGAGTTCGAGTCTACGATTCTCTCCTGTCCGTTGCCTTTGGCTTGCCCTGGCCAATTGCCGAGAGACCTGGAGCAAGTGATGGAGTATCGCGATAAGGTCTTGAAGTGTGTGGAGTGCGGGGCCGAGTTCGTCTTCACCGCCGGCGAACAGATGTTTTTTGCGGACAAGGGATTCCGCAACGAGCCCAAGCGCTGCAAAGCGTGCAAGGCAAAACGAGCGCAGAGCGCCAGCCCGGGTTCAAGCCGGCGCGTCGAGACACGAACCACCTGTTCGCAGTGCGGAAAGGAGACGACGGTTCCCTTCAAACCCACGCAGGGCCGCCCTGTTTTCTGCCGCGAATGCTACCAGCAGCGGCGCTCGCTGGGTCTGCCCGCTCAGTGAGAATTCTCCAGCGCAAGCCGGATACGACACAGCTCAGCTTCTTCCTGTGCTTCCCGAAGTGCGGCCTTCCCGAACCGCCGAATCTTCCTTTCTGCTGGCTGCATCCGCTCCGAAAGCATGCGGAGCGACGGCTGCCCATCTGGAGTTCGTCAGCACCGCGGAACAGGCGTATAATATTTTTGTTTGCGTGGTGTTTCCGAAGCAGGCTTGGGTGCAGTCGAAGCTCGTCGCAGCAAGGCAGTGTGTACAGGAACGTGAGCGGGATTCGCACGGGCGCGTTTTCTGTGCCGACGGGTGGGATGTGAATTCGCTGGGGGAGTCCGAACCGGTATGAGCCAGATTGTTGACCCCGAACGGCGGGAGCAGGAAAACCTAGACGCCATCGAAACCCAGGAGTGGATCGAATCGCTCGACTATGTGATCAAGCGCCGCGGGCCGCGGCGTGCGGTCACGCTGCTCGAGCAGCTTCGCGTCCATGCCCAGCAGCACGGCATCAAGCTCCCGTTCAGCGCCAATACCCCTTATATCAACACCATCCCTGCCGATCAGCAGGCTCCTTTCCCGGGCAGTCAGGAAATCGAACGGCGCATCAAGTCGCTGGTGCGCTGGAACGCGCTGGCGATGGTGGTGCGGGCCAACCGGCTGGAAAGCGGCATCGGCGGACATATCTCCACCTATGCCTCGGCCGCGACTCTGTTCGAGGTGGGCTTCAACCATTTCTTTCGTGCGCGCACGGAAGATTTTGAAGGCGACATCGTCTATTTCCAGGGCCACGCGGCGCCGGGCGTCTATGCGCGCGCCTATCTGGAAGGGCGGCTGACGGAAGCCCAGCTCGAAAATTTCCGTCGCGAACTGAATCCCGGCGGCGGACTTTCCTCCTATCCGCATCCGTGGCTGATGCCGGACTTCTGGCAGTTTCCCACCGTCTCGATGGGCCTGAGTCCAATCATGGCCATCTATCAGGCCCGCTTTAACCGCTATCTGGAAGACCGCGGGCTGAAACCGAAATCCGATGCCAAGGTGTGGGCCTTTATCGGAGACGGCGAAACCGACGAGCCCGAAGCGCTGGGCGCCATCACCCTGGCCGCGCGGGAAAAACTCGACAATCTGATTTTTGTCGTCAACTGCAATCTGCAGCGGCTCGATGGCCCGGTGCGCGGCAACGGCAACATCATCCAGGAGCTGGAAGCTGTTTTCCGGGGCGCCGGATGGAATGTCATCAAGGTGATTTGGGGTTCGGACTGGGACCCGTTGCTGGCTCAGGACCACGATGGCTGGCTGGTGCGGCGCATGGGGGAAGTCCTCGACGGAGAATATCAGAAATACGCCGTCGAGTCGGGCGCCTACATCCGCGAGCATTTCTACGGCAAGTATCCGCAACTGCTCGATCTGGTCAGCCATCTCTCCGACGAGCAGTTGAAGAAGCTGCGCCTGGGCGGGCACGATCCGCGCAAGGTGTATGCCGCCTACCATGCCGCGTTCCATCACCAGGGGCAGCCCACGGTGATTCTGGCGCGCACGATCAAGGGCTACGGACTCGGCGAAGCCGGCGAAGGCAAGAACATCACCCACCAGCAGAAGAAACTGAACGAAGAAGAACTGCGCGAGTTCCGCAGCCGCTTTGGCATCCCCATCAGCGACGATCGCATTGCCGAAGCGCCTTTCTACCGGCCCCCGGACGACAGCCCGGAGATGCAGTACCTGCGCGAGCGGCGTGCTGCGCTCGGCGGCTACGTGCCGCGGCGGGTGGTGATCTCCAATCCGCTGGAATCGTGCGCCGAGGACCCGTTTGCTGAATTCCACCAGGGCACCGACGGGCGCGAAGTCTCGACCACGATGGCCTTCGTGCGCCTGCTCTCCAAGCTGCTCCGCGACAAAAACATCGGCAAGCTGATTGTGCCGATTGTGCCGGACGAAGCGCGCACCTTCGGCATGGAGGCCCTGTTCCGCCAGGTGGGCATCTACAGCCACGTGGGCCAGCTCTACGAGCCCGTGGACATGGATACGCTGCTCTACTACAAGGAGGCCACCGACGGGCAGATTCTCGAAGAAGGGATTACGGAAGCCGGTTCGATGTCCTCGTTCATCGCCGCCGGCACTGCCTATGCCACGCACGGCATCAACACGATCCCCTTTTTCATCTTCTATTCCATGTTCGGCTTCCAGCGCATCGGCGACCTGATCTGGGCTGCGGCTGACAGTCGCACGCGAGGATTTCTGATCGGTGGCACCTCGGGTCGCACCACGCTGGCGGGCGAAGGCCTGCAGCACCAGGATGGCCATAGCCACGTGCTGGCGCTCGCCGTCCCGAACCTGCGCTGCTACGACCCGGCCTTTGCCTATGAAATCGCCGTGATCATCGAAGACGGCATCCAGCGCATGTACCGCAACCAGGAGAACCTCTTCTACTACCTGACCGTGATGAACGAACCCTATCCGCAGCCGCCGATGCCGAAAGACGTGCGCGAAGGCATCCTGAAAGGGATGTACCTGTTCCGCCCGGCCGCGGATCGGCGCGCGAAGCTGCGCGCCCAGTTGCTCGGCAGTGGCGCGATTCTCCCCGAAGCCCTCAAGGCGCAGGAAATTCTTGCAGAAAAATACGGCGTTGCGGCAGACGTCTGGAGCGTGACCAGCTACAAAGAACTCTACCGCGACGGCCAGGCGGCTGAACGCTGGAACATGCTGCACCCGGACAAAAAACCCCGGGTCCCGTATGTGACCGAAATCACGCGGAACGCGCAGGGCGTTTTCGTTGCCGCGACCGATTACCTGAAGGTATTGCCGAATCTGATTCAGCGCTGGCTCCCGCGCCCGCTGTTTGCCCTGGGCACCGACGGGTTCGGCCGCAGCGATACGCGGGCGGCCTTGCGCAATTTCTTCGAGGTGGACGCGCGGTTCATCACGCTGGCAACGCTCACTGCGCTGGTCCGCAAAGGACAGCTCGATCTGAAGGTGGCGGTTCAGGCGATCCGGGATCTGGACATCGATCCGGAAAAAGCCGATCCGGCCATTTCCTGAGCCGGAGCGAGGGGCGCGGCGGTCGTCCGCCGAACAACGCGTAGCAGGCGCCGGAACCTCTCTCCGCCTGCGGAGCACGGCCGGCGCTGCCGGGCTGCGCTGCAGCCACCCGCACGAAACGTCTGGGAAAGGGCATTGCCGTGGCCATTGAATTTCGTCTCCCGGAACTGGGCGAAAACATTGACTCCGGTGATCTGATCCGCATCCTGGTCGCCGAAGGGGACCGGATCGAAAAAGATCAACCCGTGCTGGAACTGGAAACGGACAAAGCCACGATCGAAGTGCCCTCGCCGGTCAGCGGTACAGTCAGGCAGATTCACGTCCAGGAAGGCACGAAGATCAAGGTCGGCCAGTTGATCTTCACCCTCGAGGATGGTGTGGGCGCCCAGCCCGAGCAAACACCCGCACCGGCCGCTTCCAGACCGGAATCCGAGGGACGCAAGGCCGCTCCGGAACTGCCGGTGGCGGCCGCTGAGGTTCCCGCACCCGAACCGCTTGCGCCCAGTACTGTGCCGGCGGCCCGTGCCGAAGAAAGCGAAGAAGCCGTGGCTACCGCGGTGGCCGAATTGCCGGCAGTGCCGCGGGAAGAGACCGGGCGTGTGGGCGCGGTAATCCGCATGCCCTTCCGGCCAACCGAGGCCAGGCGCGCACTGGTACCGGCGGCGCCTTCGGTGCGTCGGCTGGCCCGTGAGATCGGTGTGGATATCGCGGAAGTTTCCGGATCCGGCCCGGGCGGCCGGATCACCATGGAGGATGTGAAGGCGCACGCCAAGGCGCTGCTCAGCGAACGCAGTCGCACGGCGGCACCGGCGGCACCCGCGCCAGCCGCCGAACCACTGCCGGATTTTGCGCGCTGGGGACCGATCGAACGGCAGCCGATGTCGAATGTTCGGCGGAAAACGGCCGAGCATTTGTCGTATGCCTGGACGACCATCCCGCACGTCACCCAGCACGACCGCGCCGATATCACCGATACCGAGGAGTTGCGGAAGCAGTTGAACACCCACGCGCAGGCTCGCGCCGGCAAAATTACACTCACGGCGATGGCATTGAAAATTGTCGCGGCGGCACTGAAACAATTCCCGCAGTTCGCCGCCAGCGTGGATATGGCTCGGCAGGAGATCATCTACAAGAAATACGTTCACCTCGGCGTTGCCGTGGATACGCCGCGCGGGCTGCTCGTGCCGGTCGTGCGCGACGTGGACAGCAAGAACGTATTTGCAGTCGCTGCGGAACTGGCCGAGCTGGCGGAAAAAGCCCGCCAGCGCAAACTTTCGCTCGAGGAAATGTCGGGCGGGGTCTTCAGCATCACGAATCTGGGCGGCATCGGTGGCACGCTGTTCACCCCGATTGTGAATGCTCCGGAAGTGGCCATTCTGGGCATGTCGCGGGCCAGTTGGGAGCCTGTCTACATTGCCGGCCAGTTCGTTCCGCGACTGCTGCTGCCCCTGTCCTTGTCCTACGATCACCGCGTCATCGACGGTGCCGATGCCGCTCGGTTCCTGCGCTGGGTGGCTCAGGCCTTCGAAAAACCGGCACCGTATCTGGAGTGAGACGGGGTACAATGCCGCGCCGGTGCGTGTCGCACGCGCGCAGATCACGCTGAGGAGTGTGCGGATGGCTGAAGCGAACAAAACTGGACTGGCAGTGGTCGGGGGCGGGCCGGGCGGCTACGCCGCAGCGTTTCTCGCCGCGGATTTGGGGATCGAAGTGACCCTGATCGACGAACAGCCGAATCCGGGCGGCGTCTGCCTCTATCGGGGCTGCATTCCCTCGAAGGCGCTTCTCCACGCTGCCAAAGTCATCACCGACGCCCGCGAAGCGGCCAACTTCGGCGTTCAGTTTGGCGAACCGAAAATTGACCTCGACCGGCTGCGCAGTTGGAAGGATTCCGTGGTTGCCAAGATGACGGGCGGCCTGGGGCAGCTCTCCAAGGCGCGCAAGGTGCGCTATGTGCAGGGCCGGGCCGCGCTGCTCGATGCGCACACGTTGGAAGTTCGCAACGGACGGGGCGCGCAGAAAATCAACTTTACGCATGCCATTCTGGCCACCGGCTCGCGCCCGGCCTCGCTGCCGAATTTCGACTTGAAAAGTCAGCGCATCTGGGATTCCACGGCTGCCTTGGAGCTGCCCCTGGTGCCCAAGTCCCTGCTGGTGGTGGGCGGGGGCTACATTGGTCTGGAGCTCGGCCAGGTATACGCTGCACTCGGCTCCAAGGTCACCGTGGTGGAGATGATGTCTTCGCTGCTGCCCGGTGTGGACGCCGACCTGGTGCAACACCTGCACAAACGGCTGGAAAAACAGTTCGCCGCCATCCGGCTGAATACCAAAGTCGCCACCGCCAAGGAAACGAAAAATGGCATCCAGGTGCGGTTCGAAGGGGCAGAGGCAGGCAAAGAAGAAACGTTTGAGGCGGTACTGATTGCCGTCGGGCGCAAGCCGAACAGTGAGATTCCCGGTTTGGAGAACACCCGGGTCAAAACGACGTCCCGGGGATACATCGAAGTGGACGCACAGCGTCGCACCGCGGAGCCGTCCCTCTTTGCCATCGGCGACGTGGCCGGCGAGCCGATGCTGGCGCACAAGGCGTCGCACGAGGGCCGACTGGCGGTGGAGGTCATCCACGGCAGCAAAGCGCAGTTTGAGCCGCTGGCCATCCCGGCCGTCGTCTTCACCGACCCGGAAATCGCCTGGTGCGGACTGACCGAAACCCAGGCAAAAGAACAGAAACGGGAAGTGAAAATTGCGCGGTTCCCCTGGGCAGCCTCGGGACGGGCCACCACGCTCGACCGCTCCGATGGCGTCACCAAACTTGTTCTCGATGCGGAAACCGAGCAGATTCTCGGCGTGGGCATTGCTGGCCCGGGTGCCGGGGAGCTCATCGCCGAAGGTGTGCTGGCCGTCGAGATGGGCGCACTGGCAAAAGACCTGGCCCTGTGCATTCATCCGCACCCGACGCTGTCTGAGACGCTGATGGAAGCGGCCGAAACGCTCTACGGCACCAGCACACACATCTATCGTCCGAAAAAGTAGCCGGTTCCGGCAGAGGCGGTGCCGTTTCCGTGAAGGCGTGTTGTGTAGACGAAGCCCGGCGCCACCTGAAACGTCACGGACAGGTGGCCCGGTGCGATGTCTGCGGCGCGCTGATTCTGGCGTATGACCGCGAAACCCACTTCCGCGCAACCCTGGCGGAGCTGGAAAAGCGCGGGGTCCGGTTTGAGACGGCACAGCTCGGCAAACTGTTTCTCATTGCCAAGCCTTCCTGAACTCAACCCCACCGAAGGCGAAATGGTTGCGACCCCGTACCGGCCACCGGCGGTTTCAGGGTCAAGCCGGGGCAGTGCGCGCGTGCCAGGCGTCAATTTCCGCAAGGTCGGTCTCGGTCAATCGCAGGTTTGCTGCGGGTGCGGATTCTTCGATCTGTTCGGGCCGCCGCGCGCCGACGATGGCGCCAGTCACGGCCGGGTGCCGCAGCGTCCAGGCAATCGCGACCTCCGACACCGAACAGCCGTGGCGGCGCGCAATGCCGCGCAGAATCTCCACCAGTTCGAGGTTGCGAGCCAGCCGCGGGGGCTGAAAGTCGGGATGGCGTCGGCGCCAGTCGTTTGCGGGCAGCGCCGCGATGCGCTCGCGCGTCATTTTGCCGGTCAGCAGGCCGGATTCCAGCGGAGAATAAACGATCACCCCGATGCCATGGCGCTGGCAGTAGGGCAGGATGTCGCCTTCGATCTCACGCCGCAGCGCTGAATATGGTGGCTGCAGCGAACCGATCGGCGCAAACGGCCTGATGCGCTCCATCTGCGCCACACTGAAGTTCGATACGCCGATCTGCCGCACCTTGCCGGATTGCTTCAGCTCGACCAGCGCCTGCCAGGCTTCTTCGATATCCCGGTCGGAGCTGCCCGGGGGAAATGCCGGCCAGTGAATCTGGTAGAGATCGATCGCGTCCACCCGCAGCCGCTCGAGGCTGGCTTCGCATTCGCGCAGGATCGAGTCGCGTTTCAGGTTGTGCGCGGCGCGGCCCTGTGCGTCCCACACCAGGCCGCACTTGGTGAAGATGTAAGGCCGCGGCCCGCGCCAGGCCGTCAGGGCGCGGGCGACGAGCCGTTCCGCGTGGCCCAGTCCGTAGATGGCGGCGGTGTCAATCCAGTTCAGGCCCAGTTCCAGTGCCCGGAGGATGGTGGCCACGGCGGCTTCGTCGTCGCGCGGCCCCCAGCCGTACTCGTCGTCCCCGCCGCCGATGGACCAGGTTCCCAGCCCGATTCGCGTGATGCGCAGGTCCGTGTTGCCCAGCGTGCGGGTCTCCATGGACGCACTCCTCCAATTCGGCGTGCCCGGTTCTCATTCCAGTCGGATGCGGCTGCAGGTACGGGTCTAGCGCGGCGTGCGGAACCGTCTCCCCATGATCAGGCTGCGGCCGCGCGGGCCGGCACAATCTCGCGCAGTGCGGCCAGGAACGCCTCCATTTCCTTCCGCGTGCCGATCGAAACGCGCAACCAGTCTGGCAGCGAGGGGAATTTCCGCCCGACCAGAATGTGGCGCTGGCGAAAGGCTGCAATGACCGGCGTGACGTCCTGCCCGACGTGCACCATGACGAAATTGGTTTCGGAAGGAATGTACCTTCGGCCATCCCGTTCGAGCTCGGCACAGAGCCAGCGGCGCGTGTCGTTGTTGAGTTTGCGGTGGCGTTCGACGTGTCCGGTGTCCTCCAGGCTGGCCAGCGCCGCCTGGAGCACGGCTGCGTTGGTGTTGTTGAACAGGCGGTGGCGGCGCAGCGCGGCGATGTGCTCGCGCGAGGCCACTGCATAGCCCAAGCGCATGCCCGCCATGCCGTAAATCTTGGAAAAGGTGCGCACAATCACCAGATTCGGGATCCGGCCCCACCAGGCGAATGCGCTGGCGTAGCGCGGGTCTTCCACGAAATGATGATAGGCTTCGTCCACCAGCAGGATGGCTGTGCGGGGCACGCGGGCAAAGAAAGTTTCCATCTCCTCCCGCGTGACGATGGTGCCGGTCGGATTGTTCGGATTGCAAAGATAGACCAGCCCCGTGTTCTCGTTGCACGCAGCGGCCATGCGAACCAGGTCGTGCCGATGATCCGCGGTCAGCGGGATTTTCACCGGCCTGGCCCGGGTGACTTCGGCGTAGCTGAGCACCGCCTCGAAAGTGGGCTCGGCCACAACGAGATTTTTTTCCGGAGCCAGAAAGGCCAGATCCGCCATGCGCAGGATTTCGCCGGAGCCGCAGCCCAGAATCACGTTTTCCGGCTGCACCCCGTGCAGCTTCGCAATCGCCTCGACGACGATGTCTTCCAGCGCATCCGGGTAGCGCGCGGCGACCTGCTGAGCTTCCGTCATCGCTTCCAGCGCGCGCGGGGACGGGCCGTAGGGATTTTCGTTGGAATTCAGCTGAATGACGTTTTCCGGCACGCCGCGCGGCCGTCGCGCGGCCTCTGCGAGCCTCGGCCCCAGCACGAACGCGCCGAAGGCGGCACCGACCGAGCGGCCGAATTCCCGGCGCGAAAGCTTGCGATGCAACATGGCCACCTCCTCGGGCTTCGCCCGGCGCATTATCCGCGGCCGGCAGCCACAAGGCAAGTGCGCGGCGTTGACAACAGCAGGTCGCAAACCTAAGATGGCCGCCCGCATGGCAAAGCGGACGAGGTCTCGATGCGCAGAACATTCTGCCTGGCTCTTGCGATTTCGTTGAGCATTCCGCTGTCGGCGCAGCGGCCGCAACGGCAGCGTCCTCAGCCGCAACCGGCGGCGGCCGCGCTGGCCCCGGAAGCGCGCATGCTGCCGGATGTAGAAGCGGCGCACCTGCGCGGCCTGAAAGCGCGCAGCATCGGTCCGGCCGTCATGTCCGGGCGCGTCTCCGACATTGCGTTAGACCCCGCCAACCCGGCTGTGTTTTATGTGGCGCTGGGCACTGGCGGCGTCATGAAAACATCGGATGGCGGCACGAGCTGGGAAGCGATTTTCGAAAAGCAACCCGTTGCGGCGATCGGCGACATCGCGGTGGCGCCCTCGGATTCCCGCATCGTCTGGGTAGGCACCGGCGAGGCCAATGACCGGAACAGCTCGTCGTGGGGCAACGGTGTCTATCGCTCCACCGACGGAGGCGAAACCTGGCAGCACGTCGGCCTGAAGAACAGCAAGACAATCGCCCGCATCCTGGTTCATCCCGCCGATCCGAACACCGTCTGGGTGGCCGCCATGGGCGATCTCTGGAACTGGAATGAAGAACGCGGCTGCTACAAAACCACCGACGGTGGGAAAACCTGGCGGAAAGTGCTCGCCGCTGCGCCACCTTACGACACCCGTGTAGGCTGCGGCGACCTGGCCCTGGATCCTTCCAACCCGAACATTCTCTATGCGGCACTCTATGCGCGCCGGCGCACTCCGTGGTCGTTTCTCTACGGCCCGCTGGCTACCGACGGCAAAGACCTAGGGGGAATCTTCAAAAGCACCGACGGCGGCGAGACGTGGCAGAAGCTTGCAGGAGGCCTGCCCGCGGAAACCGGCCGCATCGGACTGGCGGTCTATGCAGGCAATCCGCAGATTGTTTACGCCATCGTGCAGAGCGACGCCGGCGGCATGAGCGGTATCGATGAGGTTTACAGTCGCGCCGGAGGTGTGTTTCGCAGCGAAGATGGCGGCGCCAGCTGGCAACGGATGAGTGCGTTGAACCCGCGGCCGTTTTATTTCAGCCAGATTCGCGTGGATCCGAAGAATGATCAGCGCGTCTATGTTCTGGGGTTTGCCCTGCACGTTTCGGACGACGGCGGGCGAACCTGGCGCGAAGATCTGTTCGAAAAGGTGCATCCGGATTGCCACGCCCTCGAAATCGATCCTCGTTTTCCGCAGCGGCTGCTGCTCGGCACCGATGGCGGGCCTTATGAAAGCTGGAACGGCGGCAAAAGCTGGCGCCACCTGAACAACTTCGCGGCCGGCGAGTTCTACCGCATCAATGTGGACCTGAGCACGCCGTACCGCATCTGCGGGGGATTGCAGGACAACCTGAACTGGGTGGGCCCGTCGCGCACCTGGTCGCGGGAAGGCATCCTGAACTCCGACTGGATCAACATCGGCGGTGGCGATGGCTTCTACTGCGTGTTCGATTCCGAGCAACCGCATCTGGTCTACACGGAGTCTCAGCAGGGCTTCCTGCATCGGTTCGATCTGTCGAACGGGCAGATGAAACCTCTGCGCCCGGAGCCGACCGAAGGGCAGCCCGCTTTCCGCTTCCACTGGAATGCGCCGCTGATCGGCAGCCGGCACACGCCCGGGGTGCTCTACCTGGCCGGGAATGTCGTCTTTCGCCTCACCACGCGCGGCGAGCGCTGGCGCATCATCAGCCCCGACCTGTCCACACAGGAGCTGACGAAGATGATCGCCGTGGGCAGTGGCGCAGAAAACTACGGCGTGGTGTACACGCTGGCCGAATCGCCGCTCAGGCCGGGCCTGCTCTGGGCGGGCACGGATGATGGCAAAGTCTGGTTGACCGAGAACGAGGGCCAGTCGTGGACCGATCTGACTGCGCATCTGCCCGCCGAGGCCCGGGGTCAGTGGATCAGCCGCATCGAGGCGAGCGGGCATGACCCGCAGGTCGCCTATCTGGCCGTGGACGCGCACCGCAGCGGCAATTACGCCCCGCTGGTCTACCGCACCGCCGACGGTGGCCGGAGCTGGCACAGCATCGCCGGCGACCTGCCCCCGGACGGTCCCGTGAAGGTCATCCGCGAAGACCCGCGCAATCCGGACCTGCTCTACGTCGGCACGGAATTCAAGCTGTTTGTCAGCCTGGATCGTGGCAAGCACTGGATCGAGTTTGGCGGGCTTCCGACGGTCGCCGTGGATGACCTGATCATCCATCCCCGGGACAACGATTTGATCATTGCCACGCACGGACGCAGCCTGTTCATCGTAGATGACCTCCGTGGCTTGCAGGAGCTGACCCCGGAAGTCCGCCAGCGCGAACTCACGCTGTTCGCGCCCCGGCCGGCTTTCGGCCGCCATCTGCTGCCTGGCTTCGCTGACTGGAATGGCAAGGCGATCTTCCGTGGAGAAAATCCACCCGAAGGGGCCCTGATTACTTTTTATATCGGCAAATTTACCGGCCAGAACGTGGAAATCCGCATCACGAATGCCCAGGGACAGCCGGTGGCGAAATTCGAGCGGCCCGGAGTGCCCGGAATCAACCGGCTGAGCTGGGATCTGCGGCCGACCGCGAATGTGCTGACCGAATACGGGGGCGAGGGCAGGAAGTTTGTGCCTGCGGGCGAATACACCGTTCAGGTTTCCTACGGCGAGACGAAAGTCGAGCAGAAGTTGCGCGTTGAAATCGCACCGGGCGTTGAAACCCGCTGAGTCGTTGCGGCAGCTTTGCGAAGCAAGCACCGACAGGCAGTTTCGCGTTGGGATGCAATCGAGAATCGTATCCGGGAGGTGCCGATGCGGCACAAACAGGTAGGGAGACAGAACGTTGCGCTTTTTCTTGCGACCGTTGGCTGGTTTCTTCTGGCGACGTCACTCGCTTGGACACAGGAAAAGCAAGCCACCGGGCCGGCAAAGCCACAGGCTTCTGCGCCGACCAGCTCAACGGGCAAGAAACTCCTGACGGCGTTGGATGTTCTCCGGCTGGAAAATGTCGGCACCGCTGAACTTTCTCCGGACGGGACGCGGATTGCCTACACGGTGGGTGTGACCGAAATGCCCGGACCGGACAAGGAGTGGCGCACTGTTACGCACGTCTGGGTTGTCTCGGCAACCGGCGGCGATGCTCGTCAGTTCACCCGCGGCAACCAGAGCGCGACCAATCCCACCTGGTCGCCGGACGGGAAAAAACTGGCGTTCCTGACCAACCGCGGCGGCGGGGAAGACAGCCGCCAGGTCTGGATGCTGTACGCTGATGGCGGCGAAGCCTGGCAGGTCACCGAGCACAAGGGTGGTGTCACCGCCTTCGAGTTTGCTCCGGACGGAAAGCGTATTGCCTTCCTGGCAGCGGACCAGCCTTCCCGGGAGGAAGAGCAGCGCAGAAAAGTTCGCGACGACGCTATCGTGGTGGACAAAGACATCCAGAGAACACACCTGTGGCTTTTCGATCTGGAAACGAAAGAGGAGAAGCGGCTCACCGAAGGCCCGTTTACGGTCAGCGATCCGCAGTGGTCGCCCGATGGTCGGCAAATCGCTTTTGTTACCCGGCCCACGCCCCGCGCCGACGATGGTGCCCGCAGCGATATCTGGATTCTGGATGTCGCCAGCGGTGAGAGGCGAGCCCTGGCCGCCGGCCCGGGTCCGGAAGATTCTCCCCGGTGGTCGCCGGACGGGAAATGGATTGCCTACACCGGTGCGCCGGAATTCACGGTGGGGCGTTCCGAGCTGTATCTGGTAGCTGCTTCTGGTGGCGCG
This sequence comes from Terriglobia bacterium, assembly GCA_023512135.1. GTDB lineage: Bacteria > Acidobacteriota > Terriglobia > Acidiferrales > UBA7541 > DSGC01. Next base: position 14,578 of record JAIMAG010000014.1, read on the forward strand.
CCTCGCTCGCTCACCGAGAATTTCGACCTCACGGCAGGCACACCTCTGTGGTCGCCGGATGGCAAGACGATCTACTTCAGCACCTCGATTCGGCAGGCCGTCGAAGTGTTTGCTGCCGACGTTGCAACTGGTTCGGTGCGGCAGCTCACCCAGTTCGGTGGCGTCACCAGCGTGAGCGAAATCAGTCCGGATGGCCGCACTCTGTTCGGCAGCATCACGGCGGCGAATGCACCTGAACAGTTGTTCCGCGCCGATGCAGGCTTTGCGAAGTTGGAACGACTGACCCGCCACAACGCCTGGATCCAGGAATACGCCCTCGGCGAAGTCGAGGTGGTGAAATGGACGAGCCGGGATGGGCTGGAAATCGAGGGCGTTCTCACCAAGCCGGTGGACTTCGTCCCCGGCAAACGCTATCCGCTGCTGCTGAATCCGCATGGTGGTCCGACAGCAGCCTCGTTTGCTGCGTTCAACCCGACCGCGCAGCTTCTGGCCGCAAACGGGTATCTGGTACTGCAGCCGAATTTCCGCGGCTCGGTGGGTCGCGGTGTGACCTTTGCCCAGGCGAATCGGCAGGACTGGGGCAAAGGAGACTACCAGGATTGCATCACCGGTGTGGAAGCGATGGTGGCGCGAGGAATTGCCGACCGGGACCGGCTGGGTGCCTTCGGCTGGTCGTACGGCGGCTATTTGACGTTCTGGATCCTGACGCAAACCGATATGTTCAAAGCCGTCTCGCCCGGCGCCGGCCTGACGAACCTATATTCGATGTATTCGCAAAACGATATCCCTCGCTATCTCGGCTGGTTTTTTGGCGGCAGCGCGCCCTGGGATGCGCCCGACGCGTACTGGGAGCACTCCGCGATGAAGTACATCCAGAACGTGAAAACCCCCACGCTGATCCTCCACGGCGAACGCGACCAGCGCGTGCCGATTGCGCAGGCGCAGGAGTTCTACCGCGCCCTGGTCGAACGCGGTGTGCCCGTCGAATTTGTGATCTATCCTCGCGAAGGCCACGGAATCACCGAGCCGCGACACCAGTTGGACCGCTTGCGCCGCTGGCTCTATTTTTTCGGCAAGCACCTGAACAACCCGCCGGTGACCGAACCGGCGCAGCCGTAGCCGGATTGCTGCCAGGTCTGCGACTGTCCACTGCCTGACCGGTGTGGACACCAGGGCCGGGTGTGTGCGTGTCCTTTCGCCCGGCCATAGAGAAGGGTGTGTTTCGCTAGGTCGGAACAGGCGCTCGTGCCCCCTCGTCCCTGCTCGTCGGTCAGTCCCACTCGAGTTGAGTTGCTTCGCCTGCCTCTCTCCTCGCTCCTGCCAGGCCCTCGCTGCTCGTGTCTTCGTTGCTGCGTGAATTCCACATATACGGACTGGACAAGCAGTGCTTCTTGAAGCTCCAATAGCCGCGGAGAATCTAGCCGGTTTCCCGGGACGCATCGGGCTAGTGGGGGTCGGATGGCTGAGAAAGTAATTTTCACGGAACTCCCCCGTCGGCTATGGTTCAATGGAGCAGTGCCGGAGTGAAGGTTTCCGTCACCTGTGTCCCCGAGATCCCCCGGGAACACAGTGGCAAGATCAGAGCCGTTGTCAGCCTGGTTCGACGGAATGGAGGGTGAAGAGGTTGAGGGATCAAGATGGCTGAGTTCTGCGGGATTTCGTCTTGCGTGGACGGTGGTTGTTTTGAATGTCTGCGCACGGCTTGCCCGCGGGGACAGGCGATGGACCTGTCCGTTTTTTGAACTCGCCACCAGTCGAATCGTGCCCGTTGCCCTTGTTACCTTGGCGTTCGTGAACTCTTTCGGGCTGGGACGCCAGCCGCACAGCCCGGAGCCGGAACCAAGGTCATCTAGAGTCCTTCTGGGAAGGGAACGAATCATGAACAAGGCACTGAGGGCGGGCACAGTGGCGACTCCGCTGGGAGTGCTCATGAGTATCTTCGTTTCCATATTGCTTCTTGGGTGTATGGCGTTTACAGAAAACGTGCCCCCTGCCGACTCCGACACACCCGGTGATTCTGGAGGCAACCCGGCGCCGGCCATCAGCAGCATCGCTCCGACCGAGGGGACCACTGAGGGAGGCACGGTCGTCACCATCAACGGCGCCAATTTTCAGTCCGGAGCGCGAGTCAATTTTGGTTCATCGGCAGCGGCTAGTGTCAGTTTTGTCAGCGCCACCCAGCTCCGGGCCACCACGCGGCCGAGCACGGCGGGAACCGTCACCGTCGAGGTCATCAATCCGGATGGCAAGAAGGCCATCCATAACGGGTTCACTTTCAAATCGCCTCGCCCGCCGGCACCTTCGATCACCAGCATCTCCCCGACTTCGGGAAGCACGGCCGGAGGCACAGTGGTCACCATCAATGGTGCAAATTTCCAGTCCGGAGCCAGAGTCTCCTTTGGGAATGTCGCAGCGACTTCGGTGAGTTTTGTCAGCTCTTCGCAACTGCGCGCTACGTCTCCGCCACATCCGGCCGGCAGTGTGCCGATTCAGGTCACCAACCCGGACGGCCAGTCGCAGTCCTACAACAGCTTTGCATATGTTTCTCCAACGACTTCCGATATAACAAGTGAATGCTCAGCCCGTCGTCCCGAATGGATTTTCTGTGATGACTTCGAAACTGACCGACTTTTGCAGTACTTCGAGTACGTCAGTGATGGAGGAAGTTTTGTTCGTGTATCTGGAATTGGAGTGAATGGTAGCACAGGCATGCGCGCTCGGTTCGCAGTTGGCCAGGTGAGTGCTGGTAACTTGAAGCTTGCGTTTGGCCGCACCCCCGCTGCTTATTTTCGAGCCGTTGATTCGGGAACTGCAAATCATCGCGAGGTGTTTTGGCGTTTTTACTTGAGGACACAACCCGACTGGACCGGTGGCGGTGGCGACAAGCTCTCCCGGGCAATGATCCTTGCGACAGCAAATTGGGCGCAGGCAGCCATCGGCCACCTCTGGAGTGGTACCAGTCCGGGTCCAGATCAGGCATTTCTCTTTCTTGATCCCGCGTCCGGCACAGACGCGGCCGGGAATCTGCGGACAACGACCTATAATGATTTTCCCAACCTGCGCTGGCTGGGCGCAGTGCAGGGAATTACTCCGATTTTCGATCCAAACCACACCGGGCAATGGCACTGCATTGAGGTTCGGATGCGGCTGAACGATCCGGGGCAGTCCAATGGCATCTTTGAATTCTGGATTAATGATAAGTTGGAGGCGCAGCGGGCGAACTTAAACTGGGTGGGTTCCTACCAGGAGTATGGGATCAATGCCATCTTCCTTGAAAACTACTGGAATGCTGGCTCACCGGTTTCTCAAGAACGTTACTTGGATAACTTCGTGGTGAGCACTCAACGCATTGGATGTGGCTCATCCAACTCAGCTCCCGGAGATCCAACAGTTTCCGGAATTTCTCCCGCAAGTGGGTCGGTCAATGGGGGCACCTCGGTTACAATCAATGGTACAAACTTCCAGTCCGGGGCTGCGGTGTTGTTCGGCAACACCGCTGCAAGTAGCGTCACGTTCGTTAGCTCGACACAGCTCCGAGCCATCACACCGGCGCACACCGCCGGAACGGTGGATGTGCGCGTTACCAACCCTGATGGGAAATTCGCCATTCTGGAGGACGGTTTCAGTTTTTTGGTCGCCGAATCCGGTCAAGGCGTGCTGTTTCAGGATGACTTTGAGACTGGAGATTTCAGCAGGTACTTTGACAAGGCTTCCAATCAGATTTACACCAGCCCGGTTCACGGCGGTCAGTTTGCCTCGCGGGTGAATGCGCAGTTTTCCGGCTTTGGCAAGCTGATGGCTAACTTATCGCAGCCAGCCGATGACCTCTGGTTCCGCGCCTTTGTCTATTTCCCTGTAGGTTTCACCGCACCTTGCTGCCCGTGGCAGTCGGGCACAAGCGCTGGCGTGCACCTGTGGCGTTATTATAACGCATCGTCTGGTGCCCAACTTCACTTTGACTTTAATATTCCCACTGGTGCTTCAGGGATTCAATTGGCCTTCTTTTCTGCATTTGCACCGGATATAGCCCCGAGCGGCAATTGGGCACCCGCAGCCCCCGAAAATCAGGGTCGCTGGCAGTGCTGGGAGACTCGCGTCAAGCTGAACACGCCAGGGCAGAGCGACGGCATCATCGAGTTCTGGGTAGATGGAGTGCGTCGTGCCAACTACACGGGCCTGAATCTGCGCGGCACAAGCTCGGAAGTCTTTCGCGTGATTGATGTGCAATCCAACATCGGCGGTGGCCCGCATCCTTCGACCTGGATACCCGAGTACTGGTGGGGTATTGACGATGTGAAGGTCTCTACGCAGCAGATCGGCTGTTTGCAATAATGGACCAAGGCGTAGAGTAAGTGCTTCGCGCTGCGCACCGGGAGCCCGAAAAGTCCCTTCTTGACTTTTCCTGTTCGCCAAGAGGGGCCTGTCTCGGTCTCGTGGCGGTGGTCGCTATATGGAAGTACGCAAGTTGGGGCGCACGAGCTCGACACAAACTTTGAGCAAGTCAAGAAGAAGTCGGCGCTCATTCCCACAAGCCTGAGCGTAGTGCTGACCCGCTTTTGCAAATTGTTGGCGAAAGGCTTCTTCTTCCCAAGCCCTGCGGATGGCCTTAGCCATGGCTGTTGGGTCCCCAGGAGGGATGATCACCGCTTGGTTCGAAAGAATCCCTCGGGTTGCTGGACATTCCGTGATGATCACACATTTGCCTAGGGCCATCGCTTCTAAGTAGGTCCCGATACCTGCTGCCGAGATGGCAGTTGGCTTAACTGGGATCACCACAATCTTTGCTCCGGCTAGAAAACTCAACCAGCTTTCCCATTGTCCATCGTCACGTACAAGCCTTAGATTGCTGGGCAGGGCAAAGTTCGGAATTTCCGAACCATGCTCGCTCAGTGAGTTGGGGTCTTGCACTAGGAGTATTCCGGGATAGGGAACCTGGTGCATCGCTTCCACGAAAGTTTTCAAGTCGCGGTGGGAACGGCCTGCGGCAAGTACGTAGCTGCCAGTGTTGGGTGCCTCTTTGATGGGTGTGGCCAGATCATAGAGATTTACCTTAAAGGGCACGTACCGAGAGCGGGTAGGTGTGATGCCATAGAATTTTGCATAACCATGCAGGTCTTTGAAGTAAAAAATAAACAAATCCACGCGTCGAAGCAGAAGTTTCTTTACATGACATGCAAGACGACTCCACGTGCTTTCTGGCGGGGGCAGCACCAGATCCACGGAGACTATTGGGCACTGAAAAAAAGGAAACAGCCAACGGAGGAAACAACAGAGGAACAAACTTCGGTTTGCTTGGTTAAGGAGGATCACGTCGTGTGTCCAACCAAGAAAAAATAGATGTAAGCCGCTCGTGAAAACATTCATTTCCCTGAACAGGGTGTATCGAAAAGAGCTGTCTTTTGCCTGAAGCTGTGACAGGCGGACGAAGTTTGAAGCAATGCGAAGTTCTTCGTGGCCAGGGCAGCTTGTTGGTGTGTGTGTAGAGATATTTTGCCGAGTTGGGGAGAATCGAAACGGCGTCATTTGCCAGACCGCAGAAAGTATTTGACTATGGCCAAGGCTCGGGCAAGATAGTAAATGTAGTATAGGAAAAAGCTTCGGAGTGGCCACCGGACCCGTCTCACAGACCAAAACCTGTAAGCCACCGCTACCGCTGGTATGGGGAGCGTGAACAAGGGAGCGAGGATGAGCCGATTGGCCAGCGAGCCGACTGGAATGAACGGCAGCAGCAACGCTGACACAAGCATCATGAGTTGCCCTAGGGAAAGCATCAGAGTCCAACTGAATTGAGCCCCCTTTGATCTCCCAAGCATTCCAAGACCATGCCAAAGCTGCCGACGGAAGAATTGTCTGACTGACTTTGGATTGCGCAGGTGAACAACACAAAGCTCTGGATCAAAAAAAATTCTGTGTCCTGTCGCGATCAACCGTGCGGCCAATTCCGTATCTTCTCCACTGACAAGGTTGGGATTGAAACCGCCAAGGGCATGGAAAACGTCAGTTCGGATGATAAGATTTCCCCCATAGAAAGATTTTGCTGCTCCCGCTTGATTTTGGAAGTGAAGCACATGCCAGACCTGTTCGATCCAGTGGGCTGATTTAGGGGGAACGTAGGCACAGGTCAGCGCACCCACCTTTACTTTAGTTAGGATCTGATTCGCACGAACAAGAAAATCCTCTTCAATCAAGCAGTCTCCATCGATAAAACAGAGGAACTCACCCCTGGCCAGACTGGCCCCGAAGTTGCGTACAGCAGCCACCGTCTTGCCTCGAAATGGGTAGACCCGGACACTATCCCGCTGTTGCTGCAACAGGAACTCTGAGGTCCCGTCGGTGGACTCATGGTCAACCACAATGATCTCGGCATCCCCCCACCGATGAGCAGCAGCAATGGCTGCTCGAAGTACTTCCTCGATGACATCGCGGCAGTTGTGCACGGGTAAAATCAAGGAAAACGAAGTTATTCTTCCGATCTCCATAGTGCCCCGAAGCGGGAATTTGCCACGCGGTGAACCGTTCTCGTTTTCCAAGCCCCTATCGAGTGAGAGCCTAGGGAACAACTTGCCGTTCAAACTGCAATCGAAAATGTAGAACCACGGTGTAGCGCTCCACTACCAAAGCATACTTCTCGGGTTGTTGGGAGACAAGATATACGGCGAATGCTTCGTTGGCGTACACGGGGGCCACCGGGTAGGGCACGTCCGCATACTGGACAACATACGGAAGATGGTGCTCGCGGGCGAGTTCGCTCAATTGTTCCCAGGAGAGTTTGCGGTAGGCAGCCGTGATGGCTTCGACATCCACATGACCGGGGAGATACGGCAGCCCGAGAGCGGCAATGCGACGGCGCCATTCCGGAGCGTAGGACGGGTAGACCCAGAAAATGTCGCCGTCCCGCCAGCTCACCCAGCAACTGCGTTGCGAGAAGACGCGAAAGCCGCCTGGAAACGGGGGCACGAGGAACACAGCATCCTTCGGTGTGTTCTCCCGGGCCCAGTTCTGCACCTCACGCCATGCAGCTTCCGCTGCGGCCGGCGGACGAACAGGACGCCGAACCATCGCCGGGTCCACCAACAGCATCGCAGAGCCAATCAGAACCACCCACGCGCCCAGCGTAGCGAGGGTTCGCGTCTGTATGGCCGCGGCACGCAAACGAGACGCGTACACTGCCGGTGCAGATGCCGCTGCGAAGAGGATCGTCAATTTACCCGGGTCCAGGCTGCCACGCCACCCGAGCACACCTGCTACTATGAAGGCAAAGAAAAACAATGCAATCCCCACCACGATGCGATTCCCGACCAGCCAGCGACAGACGCGGTCGAACCGATGCCGGGAGTCCGCGGCCACCACTGCGGCAACGGTCAGGAAGGTGGGCAGGGCGCGACCCTCGGTCAACGGATAGAGCAACGCCGGCACGCTGACCAGCAAGGCTGCGGCCGGTGCCAGGTTCCACAGCGCTACAAGCAGGCGGAACCCGTAAATCGGCACGAGCACGAGGCCGAACAGGGTCAGAAAGGTGTCTGCACGCAGCAACTGGAGCAGAAGCAGCTTGGGCATGCGCAACCATTCACCCACCACCGTCCCGAGCAGGATGGGAACCAGCATGCTGGTGACTAAAAGTTCTAGACGGTGATCGCGAACAATTCCTCGCCGGACCGCCAGCACAACCACAGCCGTCATCCCCGCCAGAAAGAAGAGCCCGAGCAGCAGTTCATAGGCAGGTCGAGTACTCAGCACCAGGTGATAGGGATAGTGCGCCAGCAGCGCTTCGACGTACCCTTCGGGATACTCCGCCTGCAGAGCACGGCGTGCCAGAGCGAGCCAGCCCACTCCAAAGAGGAGCAAGAGGCTGACAGCGCCGATGATTTGGCGTCGGTGATGGCGCCAGTCGAACCACGCAAACGCAAGAAACGCGAAGCCCAAATAGACGGCCAGCAACACATGGATGTGCAGCATGAGTCCCAGCAGAAGTGCTCCCCAAACCCAGCGACCCTCCAAAAGACAAATCGCTGCCCAGATGGCCAGCCCGCCGGCCAACGTGGTTTGGGTCATCAATCCGCCGAAAATGCCTCCTCCACCGCCAAACGGTGCAGCCATGGTGAGAAAAGGAGAAAGCGCGAGCCCCAGCAGAACAATCGCCAGAAAACGCGTATCGGGCAGATCTCGTGCGATCATCCTGGCCAGTCCCCAGAAAGCCAGGAAATGAGAAACAAAAAGCCCGATCAGGAGGATCGTTTCGAGTTCGAACCAGGTGCACAGCCAGGCCACCGTGCGCCAGAACAACGAAGGGAAGCCTGCGAATGCTTCCCGCATCGGGTCCCCGGGAAACAAGGAAGGATCGCGCAGCCAGGCGACCATGGGAAGCTGGAATTCATGCTGCCCACTCCCATAATAGAAGGGATAAGCAGCTCGATGCAGATACGTGGCAAGCAGTCCCAGCAAGAGTTCGTGGCGGAGTTGAATGGTGTGTCTCGTCGAAGAAAGAGCGTCGGTCTGCAACTTCGCTGGCTTCCTGGTCGCTCACAGCTATGTCCGAGTTCCGAGAGACAGTGGACTCACTGGCAGCGTACGGCTTACTGGCTTCCCTGCGCAAGGCGTGGCCTGGGTGCGTGAGCCGTATGTTATACTGCCCGCCGGTTGAGAGTACCAGTCGCGTCCCACCGGCCCGTTGGGCAGAAATGCATTCCACGCTGTCAGCGGGCGGCTCGGGCAGTTCGAGGCTTACAAGCGACCGGGTAGAGGCCACCGAGGACACCTGCATTGCCGTCGTCGAAGGAGTTTTGCACACCATGGCGGCCTCGATGATCCGTGTGCCCTGGCGAGTCCGATTGCTGTGGATGCGTTTTTGGATGTTCTTCTCCGGACGTAGATCGCTGGGGCGGCTGGCTGCTTCTCTCGCTGCATGGGCTTGCCCGCCGTACTATGGTCGGATGACCCTTGCAGGGATGACGCCGCGCGGATTCATCTCGCCGAGCGCCACGATTTACCACGAAAAACTCAAACTGGGCCGCCATGTGGTGCTCGATGACGGCGTGTTGATCTACCAAGATACGGACGGCGGCGAAGTCGAGCTCGGCGATGGCGTCCATCTGTGGCGCCACACGGTCATTCAGACCGGTCAGGGAGGGCGAGTGAAGATTGGCAGCCGCACCAGTTTCCAAAGACACTGCCAGCTTTCCGCCTACCTGGCTGCCATCGAATTTGGCGAGCGCTGCCAGATTGCACCCTTCTGTTGTTTCTTTCCGTATGACCACGGGGTGCAGCCGGGCAGACCCATCTTCGGTCAGCCACTGGAATCAAAAGGACCCATCGTCATCGGGAATGACGTTTGGTTGGGCACCGGAGTCATTGTTCTCTCGAATGTGAAGATTGGCGACGGTGCGGTCATCGCTGCCGGTTCAGTGGTGACCATGGATATTCCCGCCGGCGCTATCGCCGCGGGGGTTCCGGCTCGCGTGATTCGCATGCGCAGCGAGCTGGATCGAAACGCCGCCGACCTGTCCTCGAACAAGCCCCCCCTCGAAGCCCAGTAAAGGAAACAGCGCCATTCTGCCGTGGGCTTTCTGCTGGATTACTTTTCGAGAGCTTGAGGATGGCCGTGGGGAATCGCCTGCGGTCGGGCCGGGAAGAAGCGCGCGTCTTGTTCGGCCCGCAGCCGGTCGCAGAGCCGCCCGGGTGGAATTTCCACGTCGTCGTAGCTCAGCGCTTGATCTTTTGGGATATCTCGTTTCAGCCGGCAGCCTTCGGCCAGGCCCATGGGCAGCAGCCGTTGTTGCTGCACCACGTCAGAATTTTCTGCGACCCCGTAAGTCATGTAGAAGCCGATGCCGTCCAGCACTTCACCGGCGCGCAAGTCTTTTTTGGCCACTGCGATGACGTCTACGCACGGTCCGCCCAGCGGGGCAATCGTGGCATCTCCGAACAACACCGCGCGCGCCACCGTGAACGGCACTTCGAAATGGCACAGGTGGTAGGGCGTGTAGAAGCAGTACAGCGGCCCCGGTCCGAGCTTGTAGAGATTCAAGTAGTGTTTCTGCACCGGGTTGTCGTGGGTGCCGAGAACGAACACGCCCGGGCTGGGCTCGGCTCCGACAACGTAGTCCACGATGCCCGGCCCGTTCAGCAACGCGTCCTGCGGATACAACTCCACCACTTCGCGGATGTGGGTGCCCGAAGGCACCGTGGGGCCGAACATCCCGCGGCGGGCAACGCGCATGCCCGTGGCATTGGCCACAATCGCCTGCTCGAAAGAGATTTTCGTGCCGTCGGCGAACGAGGTGACCATGTGGGGTTTTTGTCCCCATTTTTTGGCAAATTCCTGCTGGGTTGTCGGGTTGCGGTACGGGTCGTGCAGACCCTTGATGTTGCCGCAGAGCACCGGCCGCACGCCGATGCCCTTCACGAAACGGTAGAGATTCAGGATGACGCCGGGCTGGTCGCCATCGGCGTTCGTCAGTACCACGCCGGCCCGGTCAGCATACACTTTCAGGATTGGCCCGAGGGTGCCGTCGAGCTCTGCGTTCATCAGCACCACGTGCTTGCCGAATTCGATTGCCCGCAGCACGACACCGGCAGCAAACTCGATGGAGCCGGTCACTTCGATGACGGCGTCGATGCCACCGGCTTCGGCTAGCAACAGGGCGTTGTCCGTGATGGCACAACGGCCGCGGGCGATGGCCTGCTCCAGTTGCGGCACACTGTCCACCGCAACCACGTCTTCGATTCCCGCTTCGCTGTAGGCACGGCGCGCCTCTTCGATGCGCCGGTTCGAGATGGCTACTAGGCGCATCCCGCGCACCACGTTCGCCATCTGCAGGGCAATCCCGCGCGCCATAAAGCCCGCGCCCACCATTGCGACGCGGACCGGGTTTCCCTGCTGCTCACGTTTTTCGAGGGCTCGATCCACCAGGATCACGGAACCATCCTCGGTCAGTTTTCTCACACTGGCGGTTTGCTGCGGAACTTGAGCATACCGATGGTATAGCCCATCTGCCAGCCGAAAGACCAGAACCAGTGGCAACGTCCGGTTCGAGTGCGCCAGTCCGGTATGCGAAGCAACAGTTGCAACCACCGCTCGACATACACGCGCCAGCGCCAGCGGTCCCGGTACCCTTTCGGACGGTAGCGTTTGTAGAGCCGAACGTTGTACTTCGCGTAGTTTCTTCCCTGCCGATACAAGCCCAGGGCGGTATCCCGGTAGCGGTAGTGCACCACGGCATCCGGGACCGACACCAGGGTGGCGCCGGCCAGTTGTGCACGGATGCAGAAATCTGCGTCCTCCAAGTAGGCGATGCTTTCGTCGAATCCCCCGATGCGTTCGTGCAGGGCGCGGCGCACCCCGAGGGTTGCACCTGCTGCGTGAGGTAGATGAGGAGGATACCAGAGTGGTACCTGTGCCCCGTCGGGCTGCGGGTTGGCGTGCACGAGCCGCAGCCAGGGAGGGTTCAGCTTGTCAATATCCATCCGGCACGCGACCAGTTCGTGCGTTTCGAGTGCGCGGGTCATCGCCGGCAGCCAGTTGTCACCGACTTCGTCGTCCGCGTCGCAGTGCAGCAACACGTCACCACGGGCGGCGGCGACACCCACATTTCTGGCAAAGCCCGGCGAGCGACGCTGGTACGCTTCCACAAGGCGAAGGTTGGGCAGGCGATTGCGGAATTGCTCGACGATGTCCCGCGAACGATCGGTGCTGCCATTGTCCGCGACGATGACTTCCCATTCCTCGTCGCAGCGCTGGCGCGCCAGCGCGGCGAGCTGCTGGCCAATGGTGCGCTCGGCGTTCCGGCAGGGGATGATCACACTGATGCGCATGTTCGTCTGGCTTCACATCGTCATCGCGGCGAGCGGCAGGCACTGCGGGCGAGCGAATACGCGTTCCGGTTTCGGGCCACCGGGTCGCTCGAATCTCGAATCAGGGCAACGGAACTTTTCTGCCCTTGGGTTCGCTGGGCCGCGCTATTCATGGCTTCTCCGGGGCATAGTCAGGCCAGCTCTGGTCTTTCGTTGAAATGATCCGCTTTTCGACGGCGGGCCAGGCGATCCCGAACCGCGGGTCGTTCCAGCGCACGCCGCGCTCGGCCTGCGGGTGATAAAACTCCGAAACGTGGTAGAAGACTTCCGTATCGTCCTCCAGGGTCTGGAACCCGTGGGCAAACCCCCTAGGCACATAGAGCATCTGCCGGTTCGCCGCGGTCAGTTCTACCCCGACCCACTGCAGGTAGGTCGGGGAGTCTGGACGGAGATCGATGATAACGTCGAAGATGCTGCCGCGAATACAGCGCACCAGCTTGACTTCTTCGTGCGGAGGCGCTTGATAGTGCATTCCGCGCAGGGTGCCTTTGTACCGATTGTAGGAAAGATTGCTCTGCACGATGCGGGTTTCCAGGCCGTGCTCGGCAAATTCCTTCTGGCACCAGGCGCGCGCGAAAAAGCCGCGTTCGTCTTCGCGCGGCTCGAGGTCGATTCGGTAGGCGCCTGCAAGTTTTAGTTGGTGGAAGATCAAGGAATCGCTCCTGCTGCTGAAGCCACTCGTTCCCAGTGCGACTGGATGGAGAATCAACTCCCCGGACGCTTCAAGAAAATCGATCCACTAGCTGCGCACCGGAACCGGCGCGTTGACGGACGTTGCTGCTTCCCTACGGTGTGCTCGGGCACGGTTGGTCCACTCCAGTTGTTCGTTCAGCAGGCCCTGTCGGCGCAGCTCTTCCAGAACTTTCAACCGCATGAAAGCAGAGTTGCGGAAATCCGGGTCCCGGAAGCGCATAGCTTCCAGACCCTGTCGCAGCTCTTGCACCGTCGTTTCCAGGTCCATTTGAGGCTGATGGTCGGGGGCAAGTCGCCGGAAAAGGCTGAAGTCTACGCGATAGGAACGCTTGTCCGGCTGCGCATCGGGATGCATCGAAATTTGGACGCCGGGAATCACGCGGGCGACCGCCTCCGCCAGTTCCCGAATTTGATAGTTCCATTCATCCGAGCCGGCATTGACCACCAGGTAGTCTTCGCCGGTGGTCCGGTCGAGCGCCCAGTCGAGTGCCCGGGCCATATCCTTCACATTGATCAGAGGGCGCCAAGGTGTGCCATCGCTGAGGATGGTGATGCGGTTCGTGGCCACGGCGCTGGCCACAAAGTCATTCAGCACCAGGTCCAGACGCAGCCGCTCGCTCATCCCGCAAGCCGTGGCGAACCGAAGACAGGTGACGCGGAACCTGCTATCGGCCAGCGGCGCTAGGTCGCGCTCGGCAGCAACTTTCGATTGGGCATACGCCGTCAACGGATTCAGCGACGACGACTCCGTGCGCGCACCCTCCTCCGCGAATCCGTACACGCTGCAACTGGAAGCAAACACAAACGACCGCACACCCGCCTGCTTGGCCAGTGTCGCCAGGCGTACGGTTGCGCGATGGTTCACCTCCTGGGTCAATTCCTCAAACGCCTTGCCCATCGGGTCGTTGGAGATGGCCGCCAGATGGATGATCCCGTCCACACCCTCGAGAATTTTTTCCGGAACACTGCGCACATCGGCAAAGTACTGGAGGTCGGTGCGACACTCCGGGAGGATGGCGGCTCGAGTCAGGCAGTGGCTGAAGTAGCCCATGTCATAGCCGATCAGCGTAGCCTGGGGCCGCGACTCGCGCAGGTGCCGCAGGACCCAGGGCCCCACGTATCCCATGTTGCCGGTGATCAGAATAGTTTTCATGTCACTCACCAACCTGCGCGCTCTCGCCGCTACCAGATTTTCCAGGGTGCGTTGCCGGATTCCCAAAGCTTCTCGAGTACCATTTTGTCCCGCAGTGTGTCCATCGGCTGCCAGAACCCGCGGTGGCGATAGGCGGCAAGCTGTCCCTGTTTCGCCAGGGTTTCCAAGGGCTCGCGCTCCCAGACTGTGGAATCGTCAGCGATGTAATCCATCACCTGCGGCTCGAGCACAAAAAATCCACCGTTGATCCAGCCGCCTTCCCCATCTGGTTTCTCGTGGAACGTGCTGACCTTGTTTTCTTCCCGGCCTAGGCTGATGGCCCCGAAGCGTCCCGGGGGTTGTACGGCGGTCATGGTGGCCAGTGTTTTCTGGGCGCGGTGAAACGCAATCAACTCGGTCAAATTGATGTCGGCGACACCGTCGCCGTAGGTCATACAGAACGTTTCGTTGCCCAGGTAGCGCGCCACGCGCTTCAGTCGACCGCCAGTCATGGTGTTGTCGCCGGTATCCACCAGAGTGACCCGCCAGGGCTCCACGCCGTTCATATGGACTTCCTGACGGTGCTGGCGGAGATCGAACGTCACATCGGACATGCGCAGCGCATAGTTGGCAAAGAATTCTTTGATCAGGTGGCCCTTGTATCCGAGACAGATCACGAAATCATTGATCCCATGCGCCGAATAGATCTTCATGATGTGCCAGAGAATCGGACGGCCACCGATCTCCACCATCGGCTTTGGACGCACCGCACTTTCCTCGCTGATGCGCGTTCCGTATCCGCCCGCCAGAATGACCGCCTTCATGGCTGCTGCTCCTCGAATTTCGTTTACCGGGGCAGCTTCATCCCCTCATGGGCGATGTCACTGCACCCGCTGACCGGCCGGGGCTTCTGCTTCCTGAGGTTCCCCCAGATATTCTACCTGCCAGTCGAGCATGGGGCGCAGCACACCGGGCATGTTCCCGCCGTAGTCGCCACGCGCAGAACTTCCATCGGGAGCATCCACGATTTGAAAGGCGACTAGATATTTCTCATGACAGTGGCAGATGTACGGAGATTCTGTAATCAGTGCGCCACCGCAGAGAATCGTGCCCTCGGCAAAGAAATTTCCAGGGATGTGAACGCGGCTGTAGTACCGTCCCGCCGGGCGTGGTTTCCGGCGCCAGCGCGGGTCGCGCTCAATTGTTACAAAGAGCGTAACCCCCTCTTCATTTTCGAAGCCGAGCAACGGATAGACAACGGTCCCGGACTGCAGAACATCGAATTCCACCTCGAGGTAAAACGGTCGCCGAATGTCCAGGGCACTGGCCAGTTCGCCGTGCTCGTCTTTGACCCGCACGGCGCGCAAGCGAACTTTTTCGTTCCCGGGTGCTTGGTTTATGTCTGGCCACTCCCGCAGGCAGGTCAGGCCCAATCCGGAGTGGAGATAATTGCTGACCACCTGGCGCGCGGGACCGTCTTCGTACACCTTCCCTTCGTGAAGCAGGATGGCACGATCACACAACCGCGTGACCGCCTGCATGTTGTGTGAGACAAAGATAACTGTGCGGCCTTCCTGACCGACTTCCTGCATGCGGTTCATGCATTTGCGCTGGAAGCCTGCATCTCCCACTGCCAGGACTTCATCCACCAGCAGAATTTCTGGCTCCAGGTGTGCCGCCACGGAAAACGCCAGCCGCAGGTACATCCCGCTGGAGTAATGTTTCACCGGCGTGTCAATGAACTTTTCGACTTCGGCAAATTCGACGATCTGGTCGAATTTTCTGCGGATCTCGCTTTTTTGCATCCCGAGGATCGCTCCATTCAAGAAAATATTTTCGCGACCCGTCAACTCGGGGTGAAACCCTGTGCCCACCTCCAGCAGCGAGCCCACGCGGCCATAGACGCACCCGATGCCGGTTGTGGGCTCGGTGATGCGCGAGAGAATCTTCAGCAGTGTGCTTTTTCCGGCTCCGTTGCGTCCGATCAGGCCGACGACTTCACCGTGCTTGATCTCCAGCGAAACATCCTTCAGCGCCCAGAACCGCGCTCGCAGATCTGCGGCTCCGGCCGCCGTCCCGCGGAACATCTGGCGCATCCGGCGCGCCGGAGCGGTGCACGCCTCGATGATCGTTTCCCGCAGCGTGCGGTAGGGCGCTTTCACATGCCCGATGTGGTACATCTTGCCCAGATTTTCCAGTTGGATCGCCAGATTGCCCATGGTTCACCTAGACTAGGTCCGCAAAAACTTTCTCCACGCGCCGGAAATAGTACATACCGCCCACCAGCAGCAGGAATGCTGCCAGCATAGAAACAGCCAGAACAGCCAGTTCGGGACGCGGTGTACCCAAAACCGCCCAGCGAAAACCCTCCACAACTCCCACCATCGGATTCAAACCATAGAGCGCACGCAACTGCTCCGGCACCATCGTCGAGGGATACACGATGGGAGAGCCGAACATCCAGAGCTGGGTGATGAACGGAATCGTGTACCGCACGTCGCGAAACATCACGTTCATCGCAGACATCCAGTACGTCACGCCGAGACACGTCACCAGAGCCAGAAGGATAAACACCGGGGCCCAGATCAGGTTCACCGAAGGGACTTGCTGCTGCCAGAACATCATCCCGATCAGCAGCAGAAACGCCAGCAGAAAGTCCACCAATCCGGAAAGGACGGTCGCCGTGGGCAGCACCAGGCGCGGGAAGTACACCTTCTTGACCAGCTCCGGGTTGGTGATCAGGCTGTTGGCCCCCTGCGACAGGCCATTGGCAAAAAACATCCACAGCACCAGGCCAGCATAACTGAACAGGGAGTAGGGCACGCCGCCGGACGGGATCTTGGCCAGCCGTCCAAAAAAAATGGTGAAGATCACCATGGCCAGCAACGGCTGCAGGATGGCCCATGCGGCACCCAGCACGGTTTGCTTGTACCGCACCAGGATGTCCCGCCAGGTAAGGAAATAGAGCAATTCGCGGTATTCCCATACTTCTGCTAGCTTCAGGGCAGACCAACCCTTTGAAGGCCGCAACAAGGTCATGCGGCGAAGGGAAGTTCTTTCAGGCTGGAGGCTTTCTGCTGCAGCGGCAGAAGAAAGCTCCCGGCCCATCGCTGTTTGGGCCATTTGCCCCGGTCTCCGGGAAAGTTCCATGTTCCCTCAGTCGTCAGGAAAGCATCTTTCGGCAACTACCAAAGCTCCGCAAGTTGGCTGCCAGAAAAGAAAACTGGCCCCTGTTCCATCTCATTGAAAAATAATGACTTGCTTTTCATGGTCACTTCGAAGATTTCATTTCGAATGGTTTTTCTTTCAGAGATGGTGGAAATTTATTTCCCTTTCGAAGAATCCAATTTCCACTGTATTGGGGTGCGTGGTGGCACGAAAAGGCAAACAGAATTGTAACTCTACTGCGGGCAGTCGCCTAAAACGGTGATTATAGGACACATACATGGAGTTGTTCCTCTTTGCGAGGGCATTCATTTTTCCTCTGCGCCTCTAATTGTGGTGCAGGTTTGGCTTTAGGTGGCAAGTAAGTTGCACACTGTAGTGAGGACAGGGTCTTTTGCGCGCATCTATGTGTGGTGTGCGGTTTGTTTTCGTAGATGAGTGAAGGACATTGTGGTTTTAAGTTGAGCTTACGGCGAGGGAAGCAATGAACCAGGCAGCAGGTCCGCTGGTCAGCGTGGTGACGCCGTTTTACAACGCCGAACGGTTCCTGGCCGAGTGTATCGAGAGCGTTCTGGAGCAGAACTACAGCAATTTTGAGTACATCCTGGTGAACAATTGCAGCACAGATCGTTCTGCCGCAATTGCCCGTCGCTACACGGAACGGGATCGCAGGCTCCGATTGATAGAAAACACAGAGTTCCTTCCGGCGATCGCGAACTGGAATCATGCGCTGCGACAAATCTCTCCACACAGCAAGTACGTGAAGATCATCTTCGCGGATGATTGTCTGTTCCCGGATTGTCTGCAGCAGATGGTAGAAGTCGCCGAAGCTCATCCGGAAGTCGGATTGGTGGGTGCGTATCGGTTGGCCGGAACGGTTGTGAACAATGACGGGTTGCCCTTCCCGAGCCACTTCCTTCCCGGACGAAAAATTGTCCGCGAGACTCTGCTGGGCGGGCCGTATGTGTTCGGTTCCCCTTCGTCTGTGCTCATGCGTGCTGATCTGGTGCGCAGCCGGGATCCTTTCTTCCAAAACCTGCCGGGCCTGACCGACATGGAGTCATTCTACTACCTGCTGCGGCACAGCGATTTCGCGTTTGTGCATCAGGTACTGACGCGCGAGCGTCCGCGTCCGGATTCGCTGACCTCTTCACTTGCGTTTCGCGGCACAAACTTTCCCGAAATGCTGCAGATTCTGCGAGCACACGGACCCTTCTTTCTGACGCCCGTCGAGCTGGCCGAATGTGAAAGGAACTGGACCCGTGCCTATTACTCCTATCTCGGGCAGAACCTGTTTTATTTTCGGGATCGTTCCTTCTGGAACTACCATCGGTCGCAGCTCAACGCATTGGGCCAGAGATTGAGCTACTCTCAGCTAGGGTGGGCCGCGCTGCGGGAGCTGGCGCGCGTGTTACTTCTTCCATTGGTTCGTCCACTAGTGACCTTTGTCAAGGCAGTACGCTTTACTTTCCGTTTGCGACGAAAGCCCGCTGCAGGGAGTCGGCCAGTGCCGCTGCCGAGCGAAAGTCCGCGAGGATAACAGCCTTCTTTAATTTTTATGCAGGCAACGAGTGCAGAGCCGAGGATGGCAACTTCAGCGCAGCTCGAAATTATCCGCGTGGAACAACCCGGCGTCGCACACGCCTGGGAGGAATTTGTTCAGCGCGAAGCGTCCGCCACCAGCTACCATCGCTGGGGTTGGAAACAGGTGATGGAGCGAGCCTTCGGTTGGCCGACCTTTTATCTGCTGGCACGCCAGGGAGATCAGGTGACCGGAGTTCTTCCGCTCGTCTGGCAAAAGAGCCTGCTCTTCGGAAGTTTCCTGACCTCACTCCCGTTTCTGAACGGAGGCGGGATTGTTGCGCGCGACCCTGCTGTGGCACGCTCGCTGCTGCAGGCAGCCATCCGCCTGGCGGACGAGCTCGGCGTTCAGCATCTCGAACTGCGCCAGCGTACCCAGCCGGACTGGGACCTGCCCACGCGAACCCACAAGGTGGCTTTGCTCTGTGAGCTGGAACCCGACGCAGACCGGCGGTTCGCCTCGCTGCCCCACAAGGTGCGGACCGACATTCGCAAATCCATGTCCTATGGACTCACGGCTGAATTCGGCGGCCGGGAGCTGCTGGAAGCGTTCTATGGCGTGTTCAGCCGGAACATGCGCGACCTGGGCACACCGGTTTACAGCCGCAGCTTCTTCGAACAGATTCTGGCAGCCTTTCCGCAAGAAAGCTTCATCTGCGTGGTCCGGCACAATGGCGCGCCCATCGCCGGCTCCTTTCTCACGGCCTTCCGGGACACCGTGGAGGCCGGCTGGAGCGCTTCCCTCTACGCCTACTTGCACATGAAGCCGAACATGTTCCTGTACTGGAGCATTCTGGCGGAGATGGGCCGTCGCGGCTATCGCTGGTTCGATTTCGGCCGCTCGACGGTCGGCTCTGGTACCTATCGGTTCAAAAAGCAGTGGGGAACGATGGAACAGCCGCTTTATTGGTCGTACTGGACACGCGCGGGAGAACCGCTGCCCGCACTCAGCCCGGAAAATCCCCGTTACCGGCTGGCAATTCGCCTGTGGCAGAAATTGCCGCTGGCGGTCACGAACTGCCTCGGGCCCCGCATCGTTCGCTGCTTGCCTTGAGCAAACGGACGGGGCTGGTCCATCGCAGCCTGCTCTGTAGGTTTCCGGTGGCTAGCGCAGGGATGGCAACAACGTGTTCGGCAGGCTTGCCCGCTGGAGGCGATTTCAGTATCTTGGCATGGGGTGAGTGCCAAGTCCAAATCGCGTCGCTTTTCTGTCTGCGCCATCTATTCCCATCCGCTGCTCTGGGAAGAAATTCAGCAGTTGCTGGCGCAAGACGGCGTCCAGGTGCGTGGCGTGCGCCTGCAAGCCTTGCAGGGCGAGCTGCGCCGGCTTTCGTTACCGCGCGCGAAAGTGTATGTTCTCGAAGGCAGCGGGCCGCACCAGCTCACCTCCACGCTGCTGGGTGAGATCCTGGGGAAAAATCCGAAAGCCCGCGTGGTGGTGCTGGCCGAAAAGCTGAGCGATGCGAACACGTTTCCGTTCCTGCGTCAGGGCGCGAAAGGATTGCTCACCTATCGCGACTTGCGTGAGCAGCTCAGTCGGGCCCTGCGAGCCGTCGCGGACGGCGGCTACTGGGTTCCGCGGAGCCTGCTCTCCCGTTTCGTCGAGGGCATACTGAACAGCGCCAGTGGCCGCGGCCGAACCCTGGCCCCGGGCAACCTCAGCCAGCGGGAGCAGCAGGTGCTCGATTGCCTGCTGGAAAATCTGGCCAACAAGGAAATTGCTGCCAAACTGTTCATCTCCGAGCGAACGGTGAAGTTTCACGTATCCAATCTGTTGGCCAAATTCGGCGTGCGGCGTCGTGCGGATTTGATCCTCCTCTGCTATCAGCAGCGTTCGCTGCCATAGTTTTTCCTGGGTCGGTGAGTGCGCTGAGTTTCTCCTGACGGTGGACAGTACGGGTAACATGAACGCGCCTCGCCAGCCTCTTCGACTTCCCCTGAAGCGAACTCTGGTTTGCTTCGCCGTTCTGGCCGTCCTGCTCGCTACGTTGTCGCCATTTTCCTTTCAGCCCTACGATCCTTTGCTTGCGGCCCGACAATTCGAGACCCGCTTTACGATGGGGGGCTGGGATTGGTTGGGTCTGCCCGTCAATGTGCTGCTGTTTCTGCCTTTTGGCTTCGGCGCCTGGGCAGGGCTGCGGGACAGATTTCGCCTCCCGGTTCGCCTGGTCGCGGTGGGCGTTCTGGGTGGTGGCCTCTCCGCAATGTGCGAACTGCTGCAGCTTTTCCTCCCCGGGCGGTTGACGTCTTTTATGGACCTGACAGCGAACACAACTGGCGCCATACTCGGAGCGCTTTGCGCCTGGTGGTGGCAGCAGCCTGTGCTCGGCTGGCTCGAGGCGCGCGCACGGTGTCTGGTTCGCGTCCTGGTGCCCGCAAGGCTTTTGCAGCTCTGCCTTGCCTATCTGCTCGTGGTAAATGCGGCTTTGATATTGTTGTATCCGTGGAGCGGCCGCAGCACCTGGACCTGGGACACAAGCTATCCGCTCATACTCGGCAATGAAGCCGACGGCAGCCGCGCCTGGAACGGACGCATCTGGCGCGTCGAATTCGCTGACCGCGCGATCGCCCCGGAACATGTCGAGCAGGTCGTTCGCCAGGGCTTGGCAGCGGCCGCCGGCCCCGCCTTTGTCGGCTCCTATGTTTTCTCCCCGGAAATGTCCCTGGGGCAGAACGCCGGGGTGTTGCCTCCACTGCACTGGCGAGGCCCGGCCTCACCGAAGGCATCCGAGGGCGCTGTCCTCTTATCTCGAGAAGGTTGGTTGCAAACGGCGGGGCCGGCGACCGCTCTCACTGAACGAATTCGGCGGTCGAATCAATTCACACTGGCAGTGCTCTGCGAGCCGGCCCGGCTCGACCAGTTCGGCCCTGCCCGCATCGTCAGCTTGTCGCTCGACCCCCGGAAACGGAACTTCACTCTGGGCCAGTTCGGCAGCCACGTTGCAGTTCGCGTACGCGCACCCCGCACCGGTCAGGACGCCACCGATCCCGAACTGCACCTTCACGAGGTATTCGCAACATCCCAGCCAGTGCATCTGCTGGTAACATTTGATGGCGCCCGCGTACGCGCCTGGATCAATGGTATTCCCTCCGATGCCGAGATAGATCTGCGGACACGCCCCGGTCCTGCATTGCTCAGTCGTATCTTCTTTTTTTCTCCCTATCGAATCCGGGAATGGGAGGCTTGGGCTGCAGTGCTTTTGTTTGTACCGACGGGTCTGCTGCTGGGCATGGCGAGTGCAAGTTGGAGCGGGGGCCGGCGCGTGGTGGCCATCGGCATGGGTGTGCTGGTGCCGGCGCTCACGGTGGAAGCCCTGACCACATGGCTGCTCGAACATCCGCTGCTGGCGGTTCGCGTATTGCTCGGTGCTGTGTTGACTGTTGCTGGTGCGGTCGCTGGCCTTGTGCTCGCGGGGGACCTGGTGCGGCTGCGGAGCAGTGAACCGGAACTGGCACGCGTCCCTCATGATGCCCGGCAGGTTTGCTGAGTCGAACGATGCCTGTGGAACATTCGAATCATGCCTGCACAAAGCCGAGTGGTGCGCCCGGCACCACCGTCCGACGCTGGCTGCGAAGGCTGCTCCCGCAATGGTTGCAGCGCGTTTTCCGTATCAGTCGTGATCTGGGATTTCGCGCGGGAGCCATACATCTTCGCCAGCAACTGGCACGGGCCTGTGGCCGTTACCGTCGCCGTGGGGCACATGCCGTTCAACCAGTGCGCAGTCTGATTTTCATCTGTCACGGCAACATCATTCGCAGTCCGTTTGCTGCCGCCCTGTTAAGAAAACTTCTTTCTGGCGGCGACGTGGAGATTCGTGTTTCCTCCGCAGGGTTGCGGGCCAACCCGACACAAGGCGCTGACCCACGTGTCCGCGCGCTGGCGCCACGCTTGGGCATCAGCCTGGAAGAGCACCGAGCCACACCCCTGACGGCAGCCATGGTGGAAGAAAACGATCTGCTGCTGGTCATGGACTACCGCAACGAAGCCGAGTTGCTGACCCGTTTCCCGCGGGCGCGAGGAAAGGTGTGGCTGTTGCGAGAATACCTCTGGCGCCGCGGAAAGGAACTGGAGATTCCCGACCCCTATCTGGGCGACGAGGCCGAGGTACGGCGCGTCTGCGAAGAACTGCATCGCTGCGTTGTGGAGTTGACCCGGCGACTCTACCCGGATGGTGTGTGAGTTTCGTGATGTTTCCGTCTTTCCATTCGCCTTCTCCAGAACTGCGGTGCAATCTGGCGAAGCTCGAAGTGCAGTTCGTCCGGCGTGGCGTACCAGTTGTTCAGAGGCAGCCGCTGCAGCCGGTAGGGATCATCGCCGAGCTGGACAAATCCTCCATGACAGGAACAGCAGCAGCGATAACCGGCTTTGCGGACCAGCGCGCGGTTTTCTTCCGTGATGTTCCCGGGCTGGCCGAATGGATAGGCAAACAGCGAAACTTGCGCACCCAGTTTGTCCTCGAGCTCTGCTTTGGAAGCGGTCAGCTCTACCCAGGCTTCCGCAGCAGAAACCCGGCCGAGGTCAGCATGATGGACCGTGTGTGAACCGATTTCAAAGCCCTGCCGGTGCAGTTCGCGCACGTGGCCCCACTCCATCCACGAGACGCGTCCGCGTAGATGTTCGTCCCAGAACATCACCCGCCCGGTACCCATCAGACCGGTCGCGACAAAGAACGTTGCCGGCATTCCATACTCGGCCAGGATGGGCGCGGCAAATTCGAAGTTGTCGCGGTAGCCGTCGTCGAACGTGATCGTCACGGCGCGCCGCGGCCAGAGCTGGTGCTTCTGAAGGCAATCGAGCAGCTCAGTCAACGAAAGCACGGAATAGTGCTCGTGCAGCAGGCGAAGCATCCAGCGGAATCGTGCGGTGCTGACGGTCAGCGCGTCTTCAGGAATCTGGTCGGTGACGCGATGGAAGGTCAGAATCGCTGCGGGCAGGCGGTTCTGCGCCGCCCGCACACAGTCGCGCAACCACTCCGCACCCGAATAGCAGACGCCGCGAAGAATCGCCGCCTTGGCCAGCCGCTTGAAGTCCATCTTGTGTGTGCCTCGTGCGCCGCCGCCGCCGCTCAGCCGTCGCTCCATTCTTTGCGGTACGGACGGAAGCGCCGATAGGTGCGCCGGAAAAATTCCCAGGCCGAATTCGGAATGTGCGCCCGCAGCCATTCCTTTCCGCGTGCAGTGGAGTCCGCCAGATTCAGGTACACCGCACCACGCGAGCGGCTTCGTGCCGCCCGCAGATGGACATACTTCTGCTCGCGTGCTCCCCAGCGCAGCTTGTATTCGTCCCCGCCGCCTAAGAAATCGTAGAAGCGCATGCGACGCTCGATGGAATCTCGGATGACATAAGCCCTCAGGAAATTGCCGGGAGAAAGTGCCGCGCACTCTGGGTCGTAGCCGATCATTAAATTCACCTGCGTGTCGGCGTAGCGGAAATCGAGCTCTGCGGCGATGGTGCGGTCATCCGCGTCCAGCAGCCAGAAATCCAGCCATCCCCGCTCCAGCATGCGCGGAGCAAACCGGTAGTAGAAATCACGCCGCTGGGGGACCGAGAAGCTTCCGGACTGCCCGCGCGCCTGCCAGAGCTGGGAATTTAATCGGAACAACTGGTTGAGTGCCTCGGGCAGTTGCTCCGCACGATCGCAACGCCAGATGCGAACTTTGTGAGCGGACTCCAGTCTGCGGCGTTGCTTTTTCAGGCTCATTCGCATGTTGCTCGAAAGCGAGGCCCAGTACGCCTCCCAACTTTCAGGCAGTAGAATCCTTCTGTGGGGCGCGTAGCTCATCTGACAAATCCAACCCCGCCGGGAAAATTCTTGTTGCAGAGCAGGGATCATGACCGATTCTTCTACCAACGCATTCAGCTCCACCAGATCCCAGCACGAGCGGTGCTCTTCCAACCCATCCAGGAACGCTGCGGCTGCCTCCTCCACATGGTTCGGGTCTGCGATGAGATTCAGGCTGTCGGAGTCGAATGAACCGTCTCCGACGAGGCGCAAAACGTTCAGGGTGAAGCCGGGCAGCACCCTACGCTGGACGATCTGCAGCGGCGCAATCAGGAACGGTTCTCCATCATTTCTCCGGGCCACGAGGATCAGCAGGTTCGAGCCGTCTGTGTAGGCTTCGCTCCAGGACACGAGCCATTCCCGAGTAAGAAAAACAGAGGGATCAGTGCATTGGGCGACAAACTGATCCCACCGTTCCCCGAGCTTGCCCAACTCGTCCCAGGACCGGAATGTTTCTAGGCCTCTTGTGCGCATGACACTAGCTTGCTCAGCAACTGCCCCCGGCTAATGGTCATCGTGCGTCGGACTTGTTTTACATTTGCAGCAATTGTTTCGCCAGAAGTATCTCGAACCGCCTCGGCTTCGCAAGTGTTTGTTCGATGAAGCTTTAGCTGGTTTTCGGCGATGCCGACCGAACCCTCTTTTGCAGTAGTCATCCCCCGTCGTACCCTTGGACGAAACCGCACGGCTTATCCCAACTGCACGCCCCTTTTCTGTTCTGCTAGTTTCACCGCAATCCCTTAGCAGCCAGCCAATTTAGCCCTACTGACCCAGACCTGCGGTTCGCGCCCGAAGGGCATGACCGGAGAAATGTTTGGGAAAATAGTGGAAATCTGTTTCTCTTCCTTCTGCGACCTGTTCGGGTGCCTTTGCTAATTTATTGGATTTGTTGATTTTGTATTTTCTCCAATTCGTTTGCCAGAGCCTTTCATTTGGAGTGAGAGTTGCATTCAACGCAGCGGCAACCGGAAACACACATGTGCGGCATTGTAGGATACGTTGGACCGCGGCCCCTGGTGCCGGTGCTGCTCGAAGGGCTCAAGCGGCTGGAGTACCGAGGCTATGACTCGGCCGGTGTGGCAGTGGGTGGCAACGGCAATGGGCTGAGTCTGCGTCGGGTTACGGGCAAATTAGCTAATCTCGAACGTGCCCTGTGCGCTTCGCCGCTGCACGGTACCTACGGTTTGGGCCACACGCGCTGGGCTACTCATGGTCCGCCCAGTGAACGGAATGCCCACCCGCATACAGATTGTTCCGGACGAGTGGCGCTGGTGCACAACGGAATCATCGAAAATTACGCCGAGTTGAAGGAGCGCCTGCTCGCCGCCGGGCACCGCCTGCAGAGCGAAACCGACAGCGAAGTCGTCGCGCACCTGATTGAATCGCATCTGGGCGACGACCTGGCCACTGCGGTGCGGACGGTCGTGGGACAGTTGCGCGGCTCCTTCGCGCTGGCGGTAATTTCCCGCAGTGACCCCGAAACTATCGTCGCTGCCCGGTGGGGTGCGCCGGTGGTGCTCGGCCTCGGTGAGCAGGAGTATTTTGTCGCCTCGGATGTGCTGCCCATTCTGCCCTACACACGCAAGGTCATCTATCTGGCCGATGGCGAAGTGGCGGTGCTTCGTCCGACGGGGATTTCCATCACCGATTTCAGCGGCACGCCACGCCAGCCGCAGCCGCAGACGGTCACCTGGGATGCCGCGCACGCAGAAAAGAACGGTTTCCGGCATTTCATGCTCAAGGAAATCTACGAGCAGCCGATCGCCATTCGCGAAACGCTCCGCGGCCGCGTGGACTGGCAGCAACAACGGGTCGCCCTCGCCGAACTGGACGTGCTGCTCGACCGGATGAATCGCCTGCAGCGGATTCACCTGGTGGCGTGTGGCACTTCCCTTCACGCCGCGATGGTGGGCAAGTGGATGATGGAAGCGCTCGCGCGGATTCCGGTGGAAGTGGACTACGGTTCGGAATACCGTTATCGAAATCCGGTGCTGGACGCGCAAACCCTCACCGTGCTGATCAGCCAGTCCGGGGAAACGGCCGATACACTGGCCGCCGCTCGCGAAGCGCGCGGCCAGGGTGCGGCAACGCTGGCGATCACCAATGTGCCCGGCAGCACGCTGGCGCGCGAAAGCGATGCGGCGCTGCTCACGCGGGCGGGCCCGGAGATCGGCGTTGCCGCGACAAAAACGTTTTCGGCGCAGCTCGTCGCTTTGCTCCTGCTCGCGCTGGAGCTGGCACAGCGCCGCACCTGCTTGTCGGAAGCGCAGGCCCGTGCGCTCTTTTCTTCCCTGGCGTCGCTTCCCGCGCAAATCGAACGGGTCCTGGAACGCGACGCAGCTGTCGAAGCGCTCGCCCGGCGCTTCTACCGCGTTCAGGATTGCCTCTATCTGGGCCGCGGCATTCATTTCCCGATCGCTCTCGAGGGCGCACTGAAGCTGAAGGAAATTTCCTATATCCATGCCGAAGGCTACCCGGCCGGCGAAATGAAGCACGGACCGAATGCCCTGATTGACGATCAGCTCCCGGTCGTCTTCCTGGCCACCCGGGAGCCCGGCAATGCGGCCAGCGAACTGCTCTATCAGAAAACCTTGAGCAATATGGAAGAAGTCCGCGCGCGCCAGGGGCGTGTGATTGCGGTGGTGAACGAAGGCGACCGGGAGGCCCGCAGTCGCGCCGAGGCGGTTCTGGAAATTCCCCGGGCCAGCGAGTTCGTGCTCCCGTTGCTGGAAGTGGTGCCGCTGCAACTGCTCGCCTACCACATCGCTGTGCTGCGTGGTTGTGATGTGGATCAGCCGCGAAATTTGGCGAAATCGGTCACGGTCGAGTAGGCCGGTCGCTCAGGAGGGTTTTCCCGAAGAAGGCAGATTTGCGCGACCGCACTCGGAAACACAGCCGAAGAAGTGAGCTCCGCGTGCACGTCGCTTCGGCAGGCTCCGCAGAGATTGCGAGGTCCGATGGTTGTTCCGGCTCGGGTTTCGGTTCCAGAGTCCGGCCGCGAGGGGGACCGGTGGTTCCGCGGATTGATGCAATGCGCGCGGTGTGCAGCACGTCGCTGGGAGGCGTTCCGCTGGGGCGATGTGCTGCTGCTCCGTCGCGATGGCACCGTAGAGCTGCATTGTTTCGGCTGCGGCGAGCGCCGGCCGCACCGGTTCGTGCGCATGGGCCGCTGAGCGCTCACGGGGTGCGGGCCGGAGTTTCGTACCCCTGTTCACAGGGGCCAGCCGGAGCTGACTTTCTAGACAGCACAGGCCACCGCAGAATTGTTGCAGGGTGTGCGGCGGCCGCATAAGATGAGCAGGCTGCATTCGCGCCTGCAACTTGACACGACACCCATGAAGCCACCACCAACCACCACCGAAAAGCTCCCCCGCCGGCCGGACGCGTTTGCCGAGCGCAATCTCCGCGTCGGCATTATCGGTTGCGGATATGTTGGCCTGCCGCTGGCGCTGCGCTTTGCCGAAGCCGGTCATCGCGTGACGGGCTTCGACACCGATCCGCGAAAAGTCGCCAAGCTGAACGCCGGGCAGAGTTATCTGCGCCACATCCCGGCCGAAAAAATTCAGCAGCAGCTCTCCTGCGAGCACTTTCAGGCGAGCGGAGAGTTCGCTCAGCTCCGCGAAATGGACGCCATCCTGATCTGTGTGCCCACTCCGCTCGATGAGCGCCGCGAGCCGGACCTGTGCTATGTGGAGCAGACCGCTCACGTGATCGCCCAGAATCTCCAGCGCGGGCAACTGGTCGTGCTGGAATCGACGACCTATCCGGGAACCACGGAAGAGCTTGTGCTGCCGATTCTGGAGCGCAGCGGATTGCGCTGCCCTGTTTCCTCCGCGGAGGATGTGACGACCGATTTTTATCTGGCCTTTTCTCCGGAACGGGAAGACCCCGGAAACCAGCAGTACTCGCTGGCGCAGATCCCCAAAGTCGTCGCCGGGGTGAACCCGCCCAGCCGGCTGGCGGTGGAACATCTCTACAGACAGATCGTCACCCGCGTCGTTCCCGTCAGCTCGACCCGCACGGCAGAGATGACCAAGCTGCTGGAGAACATCTTCCGCTCGGTGAATATCGCTCTGGTCAACGAACTGAAGTTGCTCTGCCAGCGCATGGGCATCAACATCTGGGAAGTCATCGAAAGCGCGGCGACCAAGCCGTTCGGCTACATGCCGTTCTATCCCGGCCCCGGCTTGGGTGGCCACTGCATTCCGGTGGACCCCTTCTACCTGTCCTGGAAAGCGCGAGAGTACGATTTCACCACGCGGTTCATCGAGCTGGCCGGCGAGATCAATGTTTCCATGCCCTACCACGTGGTCGAAACGACCGCGCAGGCGCTGAACGCGCGGCACAAAGCGATGAACGGGTCTAGGCTCCTGATCCTCGGCGTCGCGTACAAGAAAGATGTGGACGACATGCGCGAATCTCCTGCGCTGAAAATCCTGCAACTGCTCCAACAGCGCGGTGCGCAGGTCGACTACAACGACCCGTACGTGCCCGAACTCTACGCCATGCGGCACTATGACTTCTCCGGTCTGAAATCGGTTGAACTGACCGCAGAGCGGCTGGCCGGCTACGATGGCGTGCTGATTGTCACCGATCACTCCTGCTACGACTTTGCCTTCATCGTGCGACACGCCCGCCTCGTCGTGGATACACGCAACGCGACACGCAACGTCGCCGAACATCGGGAAAAAATCGTTCTGGCCTGAGGCCGGCCGTCGCCCTGGCTCCGGTGCGTTCGCAGAGTCGAGCAGCGCCGCCCTGCTGATATCTCTTTAGTTTCTTTATGATTTCATTACAATACTGCCCGCTGAGGACCCTGCAGATGTCCCCGGATGCCGTCACAGCGGCCCGACACCGGCTCGCGTCGTTGGCCATTTGGGTGGGGCTTCCGGCGCTGGCCGTTGCCTTTCGCCTGCTGCTGGCGGCCGTGCTGCCCCGCGTGCTTCATTCCGACGAGCCGATCTATCTGTTGTTGGGCGTCAACGTGCTTTCGGGGCGCGGGTATACGACCTGGCTGATACCGGATCTTCATTTTCCTCCATTCTTTCCGCTCGTGGCGGGTCTTTTCTATCGTTTGACTGGCAGCTTGGAGTGGGCCGGCAATCTAGCCTACGCGTTGTTCGGCGGACTGCTCGTCGTGCCCCTGTTCTTGCTCGCCCGGCGCGTCTACGGCACCACAACGGCCTGGATAACGGCGGTGTTTGTGATCCTGTTCCCGGCGTTGAACATCAGTGTCCTCTACTGGGGCAGCATGACCGAGCCGCTCTTTTTGTTTCTGCTCTATGCCGCCGCCGCGGTGCTTCTGGCGGGGTTGGAGGAGCAGCGAGGCCGCTGGCTGGCAGTTGCCGGAGGCCTGCTCGGCCTGGCGTATCTGACGCGGCCGGAAGGTCTCGGCTATTTTGTGGTGGGCTGCCTGCTCGTGCTGCTCTGGCCAGCGAAGGGATGGGCATTCGGCTTGCGCCTGCGCCGGCTGGCGGGTTTCGCCGCCATCTTCCTGCTCCTTGCGGCGCCCTATCTGTTCTACCTGAAAGGGCAGACCGGGAGATGGATTTTCAGCGGGAAGGGATCGCTTTCCTGGGAGCTGGGCGGGGAACTCGGGCAAACCGGCAAAGGTTACGACTGGCTGATCGCTCGCCTGGATTCCGCACAGCAGGAAGTCTATTGGTTCTCGCAGGAGCGCTTTCTGCACGCCGGCGGGATCACTCAGGCGTTGCTGAACGACCCGAAGCAGGTTCTGAAACGGCTGCTGCGCAACGTCAGCGACCTGCCGTTCATGCTGTTCGAATGGCATGTCTTCTGGTTTGGTCTGTTGCCGTTGGTCGGTCTGGGACTGTTCGGGGAAGCCTGGGACCGCGCCCGGCTGCGGCGCGAGTGTTTTCTGTTTGCCTGGCTGCTTCCGCTGGCCGGACTGCTGCTGTTTCGTCTGGTGCTGCGCTTCTATGCTCCGGTGTTTCCTTTGTTGTTGCTCTGGGCTGCACACGGCGCAGTGGTGCTCGGCACCCGCTGGCAGCAGACCGCGGTCCTTTGCGGCGCGAACGTCGCTCGGCGAGCTTGGCCCGCCAACCTGCTGCGTTACCTACCGGCAGCATCGGTGGTTTTCTATTTTCTGCTCATCTCGCTGAGCCTGGTGGCGAACCATCGCCATGAGCTTTTCCTGGGCTACAAAAAAGCGGCGGCGTGGCTGGAACAGCATTCGCCGCCGACGGCGCGCGTCATGACCCGTGAGACGGCGGTTGGTCTCTATGCAGCACGCGTGCGGGTCCCTTTTCCCAACGCCACTTGGGAGCAGGTGCGCGACTACGCCCGCCGACACCAGGCCGACTACCTGGTCGCCACCGAATTCGAGCTCACCCAGCTCCGACCCCAACTGCAACGGCTGGCGCGCCAAGAAACGCGGCCGCCGGAGCTCCAACTGCTCTACCAGTTTCCAGAGCCCAGCGGGCAGGTTTTCATCTTCCGCTTCGATTGGAGTCGGTCGGAGCGCAGCCCGGAGACTCCCTGACCGCAGTGCGGCGGGTGGTTCCCGCCTTTCGCTTCCCTGTGATATAAGCGTGCGAGTTCACAATGAGGTGTCGGAATGCGTCGAAGCAATGTTTTTCTGCGGTGGTTGTGCCTGCTCACCGGGGCGGCGCTGCTGGCCCCGGGACTTTCTACCGGACAGCGTCCGGTGAAGCGGTACGAGCCGCCTGCTGGGTCGGGCGTGCCCACCTTTGCTGTCCGCGAGCCGGTGCTGCGCCTGCAGCCGGGCGACGTGGTGGAAACCCGAACGCTCTCCGGTGGCTACTATGAAGTTCCCGGTGGCGAATGGCCCGGTGAAGTCGGTCCGTTCTACATCGAAGGCGCCACGCCGAACGACACGCTGGTCGTGAAAATCCTCCGCCTGCGTCCGAACCGCGATACGGCGGTCTCGACCCACACGCCGGGCTTCATCAGTGCTGTTGCGGGCGACCGGTACACCCGCGTGCTGAACGACCCGATTCCTGCCCGGCGCTACGTCTGGCGTTTGGATCGGCAGCGAAATCTGGGGATTCTCGATCTACCCGCCAGTGCGCGTCGCCTCGAAGTGCCGCTGCGGCCGATGCTCGGCCGCGTAGCGGTGGCGCCCGAAGGCGCCGAAGCCTTTGGCGGACTGTGGCCCGGCAACTTCGGCGGCAACATGGATGCAGCGGACGTCACCGAAGGCGTGACCGTCTATCTGCCGATTTTTCACGACGGCGCACTGTTCTATTTTGGAGATTTCCACGCACTGCAGGGCGACGCCGAAATCTGTGGTTCGGGCCTGGAAAGCACCGCCGAGGTCACCTTCCAGTTCGACCTCATCAAGGGCAAGCGCATTGCCTGGCCCCGACTGGAAAATGAGACGCACATCATGGTCGTGGGCAGTGCCCGGCCGCTGGATAACGCGCTGCGCATCGCCGCCGTGGAGATGATTGAATGGCTGGTGGCCGACTACGGCTTCGATAAGTGGGATGCCTACCAGACCGTGTCGCAGCTCACCGAAATGCGCATCGCGAACATGGTGGACCCGCTCTACAGCGTGGTGGTGCGCATGCCGAAGCAGCATCTGCAAAAGCCGTAACAGTCCAGTCAGAGCCCGCGTTGTGGTTCTGCAAATGGGGGAGCGCGGTGTGCTCGGGCATGCACTCCCGCGGCAGGACGGCGGCTCCGAACTCGTCGGGCGCGGCTGTGGTTCGGCTGCACGGAGCGCCCCGCGACGCGGGACCGTCCGTCATCAACCTGCGCCCGTGGCCGCCTGAAACCCCAGCAGTGCGGCCAGGAAAAGAAACAGGCCCGTCAGGGCGTTGAACCCTGACGAAGAATACTCGTACCCGGCCAGCACCAATGCCAGCAGCGCCAGCCCGGCGCGCAGCACGCGGTTGACATTGCGTCGGGTCACAGCTTCGATTCTAACCCTCCGGGGAATTCAGCGCACCAGGTGATATTTCGTCTGCCGCTGGAGCACCCATTCGATTTTTTCTCCCACCAGCGCAGCGTCTTCTTCCTGGCCGACCCAGAGCTCCTGTCCGCCCCATTCCGGTACGGGAGTGCGTGCCGCGAGTTCGATGGAGAACCACGTATCGGGCAGGACCAGCACGTCGCCTTTTCCGGGAATCGGCATCTGGCGGTCCCACAGGCCGATCAGCGGCCCGGCGCCGTGCCCGTGGTCGCCGATCGGATGCGTGTACACGGAACCGTTGATGCCTGCCGCCCGCATCGCCGCTAGCGTATCGAGCAGGATTTCGTTGCCCGAGCGGCCCGGCCGAATGCGCGCCATCAACAGGTCCTGCAGGCGGTTGGCATTGGTCAGCGCCTGGCGAATGCCGGCGGGCGGTTCGCTTTCCCCCGGCCGGAGCACGTAGCCCATGTGCTGCGTGTCGGTCGCCAGGCCCATGAACACCAGTCCGTAGTCCACATGCAACACATCGCCACGTTCGATGACCACGTCCGCGGTTTGCGCGATGGGAGAATCCGGCGCCATCCCCTGCCGCTGCACGCGCACGGTCGGATGAAACCAGGTGCCGAAGCCCAGATCGTGCGTCTGCTGGCGCAGCCACCAGACCACATCCGTGTTCGTTGTTCGGCCCGGGGTGATCACCTCGCTGGAAAAGGCCCGCTGGAGCAGGCTGTGCACGACGGCCATCATCTGCCGGTAGATCGGCAACATCTCCGGCACGCGGATGGAGATGTAGTCGAGTGGCAATCCTTCTGCCCGCACCAGCCGGGCGGTCCACTTCGGCCCGAGCACATCTTCCAGTTGCTCGCGTTCCCCGGCCGAAAGGCCATCGCTGAAGGCGTGCGTGTGCGAGATGTTGACGGCGATTGTCTTCGGATTGCGTTCTTCGATCAACTTGCGCAGCAGCGCCCACTGCCCCTGGCCCCAGAGTTCGCGACCTTCGACCTCGGGATCGCGATAGACCTGATAGAGCCCGCCCTGCGAGCTGCCGCCCAGCGCCAGCCGTTCCACGCCCTGCTCGGGGCCGCGGTCGTAGAAGACGTAGATCGTGCGCCGCCGCGCAGCGAAGGTCGTCGGCGATACCAGCGAGAAGAACACCGGGTCCTCGTTGTACTCCCGGCAGATGACCAGCCACATCTCCACGCCGTACCGCCGCATCAGTTTGGGCAGCACCTGTTCGAGCCGTGTCCGCAGCCAGTTCTGCTGGATCTGAGCCTGCTCGCGGAGTTTGGGCAGGCGGGCGACCAGCGCTTCGGTCAGCTCGGCTGCCGCACGTTCTCCGGGGGCGCTCGCCCCCTGCGCAAAAAGCACTGCGACCGCGACGAGCCCGGCCAAGCACATCGAATTTCTGCTTCTCCTGCTGCGCAACATTTCACTGCCTCCCCTTGAGTTCGGTTCGCGCCGGCACCGGTGTTGGGCGCCTGTTTCGGGCGGGTTATCTCTGCCGTGTTTTTCGGCTCGGGTCAACAGGTTTCTCTGCCGAGTCGCGCGCTGCAGGTCAGCACCGCCGGGTTGCTATAATGGTCTGCGTTCGAGCGGACATGGCCGGGCGTTTCTATATCGAAAATTTTGGCTGTCGCGCCACACAGGCCGATACCGCGGCCGTCGAGCGCCAGTTGCGCGCGCAGGGACTGGAGGCGGTTCCCGCACCGGAGCTGGCCGATGTGGTCGTCGTCAACACGTGTACCGTGACTGCAGCGGCCGACGCGCAGGCGCGGCAGGCCATTCGGAGAATTCACCGGGGAAATCCTCGGGCACAGATTCTCGTCACCGGTTGCTATGCGCAGCGCGCCCCGGAGGAGCTAGCTGCCCTGGAAGGCGTCGGCTGGGTGGTGGGCAATTCACATCTGGCTGAGATTGGCGCGCTGCTGGCCAGCCCCCCTCCCGGGCCCGACCCGTCGGATTTTTTCCCCGTAGCACGCCTGAGCACTGGCGTACTGCCCGGGGCCGCCGCTTCCGCCCGGATTCTGACCGGCGACATCTTCGCCCAGACGACGGTGTCGGTGGCTCCGGCATATGACGGGGAAGGCGATCGCACCCGCCCGGTGCTGAAAATTCAGGATGGATGCAACAACCGCTGCGCCTTCTGCGTGATTCCCTTCGTGCGCGGACGCAGCCGCAGCCTGCCGCCCGAGCAGGTGCTCGCCGAAATTCGCCGGCTGGTCGCCGCCGGCTACAAAGAAGTGGTTCTGAGTGGCATCCATCTGGGCAGCTATGGCCGCGACCTGTCTCCGCGCATTGAGCTGACGGAACTGATTCGTCGCATCCTGGAGGAAACCGGGCTGCCCCAACTGCGCCTGAGCTCGATCGAGCCGATGGATGTCACGCAGGATTTCGTCGAGCTGGTGGCTACGAGCGGCCGCATTGCCCGGCACTTCCACATCCCGTTGCAGTCCGGCTCCGATCGCATCCTGGCTGCGATGCATCGCTGGTACCGGGCCGCGCACTATGCGCGCCGCATCGAGCTGATCCGGAAACGCGTGCCTGAAGCCGGCATCGGCGCCGATCTGATTGCGGGCTTTCCCGGAGAAACCGAAGCCGACCACGCCGCAACGCTGCGACTGGTCGAGCAGCTTCCCTTTACCTATTTGCACGTTTTTCCGTTTTCCGAGCGGCCGGGAACGGCTGCCGCCGCGATGCCGGATCGGGTTCCACCGGCCACCGTCAGGCGGCGCAGCCGCGAACTCCGTCAGCTCGCAGACGAAAAAGCTGCACGCTTCCGTGCCGCGCAGATCGGCCGCTGCCTGCGCGTGCTGACACTGCAGCACACGGGTCTGACCGATGGAACGAGCTGGACCGAAGCGCTCACCGATAACTACCTCCGCGTTCGATTGACGGGCAGCTATCCGGCCAACGAATTTGTTCACGTGTGGGTCACTGGTGCGGACGAGGCGATGCTGCTGGCACGGCGGGCTGACCTGCAACCCGTCGCCCCTGCCGGGGCGTCCTGCGCCGCCCCGCCGTGCAGCTGAAGCCCACGCTTCGGTTCATCCTTCGAAGATGACCTGAGCCAGAGCGGTATCGTGGTTGTGAGTGATGGAAACAGTGATGTGTCGCACGCCCATCTGTTCGGCAATCTGCCGTGCGACGCCGGAAAGTTGCAGCACCGGCCGGCCGCTGCTCTCGCGTACGACCTCGATGTCCACGAACCGCACGCCGCGTCGCCAACCTGTGCCCAGTGCCTTCATCGCCGCTTCCTTGGCGGCGAACCGGCCGGCGTAGCGTTCGAACCTGGCACGATGGCTTTCGCAGTAGGCGATTTCGCGCGGAGTGAAAATTCGCCTCAGGAAAGGCGTCCCGTGGCGCTCGATGGCGCCGGCGATGCGGCGCACCTCCACGATGTCCACACCCAGCCCGACAATCACACACCCGCCTTTGCGTTGCTGCCCCTCGGCCGCTCCAGCGTGGCTTCCCAGCCGGCGCAGCGCACGGAAAGCAGGGAAACCCCGCGGCTCGATTATATACCTTCCGGTAGAATGGAGAGCCGACTCGGCTCAGTCAGGCATGCAGCATCACCGCGCAACCGCGCCGGCAGGATTCCCATGAGGCAGCCCCTGGCTCCGTCCGGACTCGATCCCGCCTGGCGACTGCAGCAGCGTCGCGGGGTCTACGTGCTGCAGGCCGACCCGCTGACCCGTTTCGACTGGCTGGTGCACGGATTCAGCACTACGCCGGGAGGAGTGAGTTTGCTGGCCGGTCGTCAGGTGCTGAACCTGGGCTACACGGAATGGGACAGCCCGCATCGCGTGGCCCAGAATCGCAGGCGTTTTCTCGCGGCACTGGGTGCTGACGATTGGCCGCTCGTCACCCTGCGGCAGATTCATTCCGACTTGGTGCACACCGTGACCGCAACGCCGCGCACGCCGGCCCGCGGAGACGCACAGATCAGCCGCACGCCGGGCCTGTTGCTGGCGGTGGGCACGGCCGACTGCGTTCCGATCCTGCTCGTTGATCCCGAGCGCCGCGCCGTCGCGGCCGTGCATGCCGGCTGGCGCGGAACCTTGCGGCGCGTGGTGGCGAAAACCGTGGGCCGGATGCAGATGGAATTCGGCTCGCAGCCCGCAAATCTGTTGGCGGCGCTCGGCCCGGCCATCGGAGCTTGCTGCTATGAAGTCGGGCCCGAGGTCGCTGCAGCGTTTGCGGCACAGTTCTCCTGCGCCGAAGCCTGGTTTGCCGGACCGTTCGGCGAACTCGCCGCCGGGGAAGACCCCACACCGCTGCCCTGGCTGACGATGGCTCCACCGGGTCACACCCCGCCGCCGAAGCGCGTGCGGCTCGACTTGATTGCGGCGAATCGCTGGCAGCTCGAGGAAACCGGTGTGCGCCCGGAGAATATTTACTCGAGCGGATTGTGCACGGCGTGCTGTTCCGAGTGGCTGTTCAGCTATCGTCGGGAGCGGTCCCGTACGGGGCGTCTGCTGGGTGTGGTCGGCATTCAGGCCGGATGATTTCCCGGACGTGCTGCCCCGGGACCGGAATCTCGCCACGGGTTTAGCTGCACAAGGAGCGCGTTCAGCCGGCCGGAGCGGACACGGCAGGTGAACTCACCTCGAGGGAGGCCAGCTGACCGCAGGCGGCCATCACATCCTGTCCGCGCGAGTGGCGCACGGTGGCGAACACACCTTTTTCCACCAGAATGCGCTGAAACTGTTCGACGCGTTCCGGCGCGGGCCGCGCGAACGGCAGTGCACCCGGATTCCAGGGAATCAGGTTCACCTTGCACTTCAACTGGCTGACCAGCTTGGCCAGCCGGCGCGCGTCGGCGTCCGAATCGTTGTAGCCGCCGAGCAACACGTATTCGAAGGTGAGTCGTTCCCAGGGTCGCAGCGGATAGCGACGGCAGGCGTCGAGCAGCATCTCGATCGGGTATTTGCGATTGATGGGCATAATGCGGTTGCGCTGTGCGTCGGTGGTGGCGTTCAGCGAAACCGCGAGCTTGGGCCGCACGGGCTCCTGCCCGAGCCGTTCGATGCCCGGCACGATGCCGCTGGTCGAAAGGGTCACGTGCCGGGGCGAAAGGCCCACGCCGTGCCGGTCGAGCAAGATGCGCAGGGCAGTCAGAACCGCCTCGTAGTTCAGCAGGGGTTCTCCCTGTCCCATCAGCACGACGTTGGTCTGCGGCTTCAGCTCGGCCCGGTGGAGCTCGAGCACGCGCAGCACCTGCCCGAGGATTTCTCCGGCCGTCAGGTTGCGCACCAGACCGAGTGTGGCCGTCAGGCAGAACCGGCAGTTCACCGCACAGCCGGCCTGTGTCGAAATGCAGAGGGTCTGCCGGGAAGCTTCCGGCATGAACACGGTTTCGATGCGCACGGCTGCTGCGTCACGACGCTCGAGCCGGAACAGGTAACGCACGGTGCCATCGGCGGAGAGGTAGCGGCCCTCCGGTTCCGGCAGCGTGATGCTGGCTTCGCGGGACAACCGCTCGCGCAGTGCCGCGGGCAAATTCGTCATCGCTGCAAAATCAAATCGCCGCTCCGCGTACAGCGCGTGATAAAGCTGCTGGCCGCGATAGGCCGGCTCGCCCAGCGCAACCGCCAGCGTACGCAACTGTTCGAGGGTCTGGCCGAGCAGTTCCATCGTTGCTGCGCGACGCTCCTCTTCTCATGGTAGCATGCTGCGGCGGCAGGCTTCGACGCGCAAACAGGTTCTCCAGTCGTGGAGGATGGTTCCACGCCTTCGCCTGTCGTTGGCCCGTTGCGTCCAAACAGATACGAGGCCGGCTGGCCAGCCGGCGCGCGGTGTGCTACAAAAGAGAAAGGCCCTGCACAATCCTGTACGCCGCGGAGGCCGGGCCGTGCGCGCGCGGGATTCGAAACCAGACGCATGATGGACGATCGCAATATCCAGCGGGAAGTGCTGCCGAACGGGCTGGTCGTGGTGACCGAGCCGATGCCGCAGGTGCGTTCGGTCGCCGTGGGCATCTGGGTGCGCACCGGGTCGCGCCGCGAACCGGCCGAGTACAACGGCATCTCGCACTTCATCGAGCACATGGTGTTCAAAGGCACCGAGCGGCGCTCGGCCGAGCAGATCGCGCGCGAGGTGGATTCCATCGGCGGCATGCTCGATGCGTTCACCTCGAAAGAAATGATCTGCTTCAACGTAAAAGTGCTCGACGAGCACCTGGCCGCAGCCTTCGATGTGCTCAGCGATCTGGTGCTCGCCCCGCGCTTCGATGAAGCGGAGATCGCTCGGGAAAAGTCGGTCGTGCTGGAAGAAATCAAAATGGAGCAGGACAACCCCGATTACCTGATCCATGAAATCTTCACGCAGAACTTCTGGTACGGCCACCCGCTCGGCAAACCGATTCTGGGCACGCGCGAGACGGTCCGGCGATTCGATCGCGCAGTCCTGTTCGATTTCTACCGCCGCTGGTTTGCCCCGAACAACATGGTCATCACCGCCGCCGGCAATCTGCGTCACGAACAGTTGCTCGAGCTGGTCACCGCTGCCTTCGGCCGGTGCGCACCGGCCGAGGATGGTTTCGCGGACACGACGCCGCGGCCCCACGCCCGGATCATCACCCGCGCCAAGCGCGAGCTCGAGCAGGTGCACATCTGCCTGGGCGTGCCCAGCTACCCGATGGGACATGAGAAGCGCTACGGGGTGGCCCTGCTGAACACGATCCTGGGTGGCGGCATGTCGTCCCGGCTGTTCCAGAACATCCGCGAGCGGCAGGGACTGGCCTATGCCGTCTTCAGCGAAGTGAATCCGTACCGCGACACGGGGCTGCTGTCCGTCTATGCGGGGACTTCGCTGGAAAGCGCGGACCGGTTGGTCCGTTCGGTCGCCGAAGAATTTCGCAATCTGAAGGAGAAGGGAGTCACCGAAGAAGAGCTCCGCCGTGCCAAAGAGTATCTGAAGGGCTCGCTGATGCTCTCGCTGGAATCCACCACGGCCCGCATGACCAATCTGGCGCGACAGGAAATCTACTTCGGGCGGTTTTTCAGTCTCGATGAAATCATCGCGGCCATCGAAGCCGTGACGGCCGAAGAGATTCGCGAGCTGGCGCGCGAGCTCTTCCATTCCGAAAAGATTGCCGCGACGCTGCTCGGCAACCTGGACGGCTTCCGGCTGACGCGCGATCAACTGGCCTGCTGACGCTGCCCCGCCGCACCGATCCGCGTCCCCAGTCATTTTTGTCGTAAACGTAATTAACGCGTACGAACGCAGCGGCCAACCTGCACCTCACCGTTTCTCCCCGTTCATGCTAGAACGGCACTGCCGGCGAATCGGCCGCCGGTGTCTGTTTCAGATCAGCCTTCCCCAAAGTGGCGCGGCTCCTGACCCAGACGGCGGGAGCCGCGCAGCTGTTTCCGCCCGACGGGGTGGACGGGTTTGCCGGTACCAGCGTCGCGCGGTTCCCCACAGCCGGGCATTGACGCCCGGCATGCACTTTGCCATCATGCGGGCCAAGCCGTCGCCCTGTATGCGACGACCGCGCGGCTGGGGGAGGTGCCCATCCCGTTCCGGGTGACGATACTGGCTTCAGGAAGCTCGGGCAATCTCACCTTGCTCGAAACTGCGCGCACGCGACTCCTGGTGGATGTGGGCCTGAGCCGGCGCGAGACGTTGCGTCGGCTGGCGGCAGTCGGTGTTGCCCCGGAACAGCTCGATGGCATCCTGATTTCTCACGAGCACACGGACCATGCCGGCGGCCTGCCGGCGCTGACCCGGCACTGGCCGGAAAAAACCGTCTATCTGACCGAAGGGACTTTCGAGGGCATCCGTCGCACCCTGCCCGTCGAGCAGGTGGAACGCATCCAGCGCGTCGAGTACATTCAGGCGGGCCGACCCTTCTCGATCGGCGATATCGAAGTGAATCCCTTTCGCGTTCCCCATGACGCCGCCGATCCGCTGGCGTTCAGTTTCCGCGCCAACGGCACCAAACTCGCGCTGGTGACGGATCTGGGCTATCTGCCGGAACTGGTGAAGCTCCATCTGCGCGATTCCGATTGTCTGATCCTGGAATCCAATCACGACGTCGAAATGTTGAAAGTGGGGCCCTATCCCTGGCATGTGAAACAGCGCGTGCTCAGCCGCACCGGCCACCTCTCCAATCATGCCGTCAGCGAATTCCTGGCGGATGCCGAAGGGTTCGACGGCCGCGCCCGCTACCTGGTCCTGGCGCATCTTTCCGAACAGAACAACCATCCCGAGGTCGCGAGGCTGTCGGCGGAGGAAGCCCTGTCGCGACGCCCGGCAGGTGGCCCGCGCTTCCAGGGCCAGATTCTCGTGGCTTCGCAATGGGAGCCGCTGGGCCCGATTGAGCTTTAGTGGGTTTTTCGCTCATGCCGGCCTCCCCAGAGGATCGAAATCGGTTGCGTCGCTTTCCCGGCATCGTTCCGAAGCTGACCGCGGCAATGCTTCTGGTCGCCGGCGTTGCGGCCTCCGCCCGTTTCGACATTCTGGCGTGCAGCCTCGGCCAGCGGATTCGAGATTCGGCGGAGATCTCGGCCCGGTTGCTCTATCACCCC
This sequence comes from Terriglobia bacterium, assembly GCA_023512135.1. Classification (GTDB taxonomy): domain Bacteria; phylum Acidobacteriota; class Terriglobia; order Acidiferrales; family UBA7541; genus DSGC01. The sequence goes on from JAIMAG010000014.1 coordinate 55,210, forward strand.
GCGCGCGCGATCGAATTTCAGGACGCCGTGCTGTTCCATGCGGAGCACTTCACCTACCGATGGGATCGGCAGTCGCAGCAGTGGCAGGTGCAGGCGGAAGACAACAGCGATCTGCTTCCGGCCGACTCGGCAATCGAAGAGTACGATTCGGAGCGGCTGGACGCGCTGTTTCAGTTTTTCGGCGAGACCGACGAAGAACGGGCGGTGCTGGAAATCCACCGCAGCCTCGCGCAGGGCGGTTTCGAGGTGCTGGCTCGGCTGACCCTGTGGGACCGCAGCCGGCTGGCCGCAGCCTGGCTCGACTATTTCCGGCAAGATGCACCGGATCTCAGCCTGGCCCAGCTCGCCGAAGACCTCGTCGTTGCCCGGCCCGAAGTGGCCGCTGTTTTGGAGGATGGTTCGAATCTCTGGCTCGGGATTCGCTACGACACCAGCCAGGGCGCACTGGGTTTGGGCACGGTGGTGCGAGTGGACACCGCGGCCGGCAAGGCAGAGGTCTTCCAGCCGGAGGCCCTGCTGACTTCTTCCGTCACCCACCTGGCGCGTTTTGACGGCCGGCTCTGGCTGGGAGCGCGTCGCTTCGGCGAGGACGAGCTGGAGCCGACTGTGGGTCTGGCCGAGCTGGACCCGCAGAGTGGCCGACTTCGTTCCCACCGCACGGGCAGTGGCTCGGGTTTTCTGGGCCACGTAGTTACCGCGATGGCCGGGGAAGACGGAGCGCTCTGGGTGGGCACCGATGAAGGCATCTGCGTGCTGAGCCGAGGCCGAGCGTGGTCGTGCTGGCGTATAGTTCCTGTGGTAATCCTGGAGTCCTCTGTCGCGGCGAGCAATTTCCCGCGGGGGCCGGCAGTGCGCTCGCTTGCTCCGGGCCCGTACGAAGTTCGCTGGGCCACGGAGGATTTCCTGGAGATCGTCACGCCGGACGCCGTGGAAGGCTGGGCACGCGCCGATGAGGTCGCTGAATTCGAGCGGCGGAATTTCTACGGATCGGCTTTTGAGCTGGCCAACACGAGTGCGGGTGGCGCCGGCATCCTGCACCTGCTGCCGACGCTGGCGGCCAGCCCGTTGGAATCCACACAGGTTGTGCGTATTCCTGTCGAGCGCGTCGGGCCACCGGAATCCGATGGCTGGCAGCGCTGCCGCGCGCGGGCCGGCTGGATTCCCTCAGCGGGGCTCTCTGTGGTGCCGCATCTTTCTCCGGTTCAGCCGTAGGGGCGTGCCGGACGCCGGTACGCTTGCCGGTGCGCTCGCCTGACCCCAGCATTCGACTGGATTCCCGGCTTTCTGACTCTGTTGTCAACGCGCCACTTTCCGCTGAGCCGACGTGGGCGGAGTCGTGGTGCTTCTCTCCCACAGGTTACTGGCCGGACCGCTGCACGCCCGGCAGAGTGACCAACCGGTCCGGGGGAACTGGAGATGGGCGTGCGGGTTGTGCAACTTCGATTCCTGCGGAATCTGGTATGATACGCGGCTGCGAATCTCCAGAGTTTCGATTTGCTGCTGGGGATCCGTTGATGCAGCGGAATCCAGAGGCGAAGCAGTTACGCGCGCCTGCGGCAGCCGGGATATGCGCCTCATAGGCAAACAGGAAAGATCGTTATCGTGGAGGCCCGGTTGGAGCCGGGTGCGCCGGACCCAGCGTTCGGAAAAAGCAACAGATACGGCGAGCGCGGGGCGAGGCCTGGCGTGTTGTATCTTGCTCTTTTCGGTGAGCACTGCGGCGGGATGCTGCGCTGTTCCGTGATCCGGGGCGGTCCGGAAAATGGAAGGCCGATATTCTGATTCGTAAATACTAAAAGCAACGGAATGTTTCTCGGGGAAGACGGATGCGAGCAGGCTCCAGCGCAGACAGTGGGGTGAGGAGCGCTGCTGTTCCGGGCAGGTCGCGGGGGCGTGCTTGATTCCACGGTACACGCGAGCGGAGATGGGCCAGGTCTGGAGCGATGCGAATCGGTTCCAGAAATGGCTCGAGGTGGAGCTGGCCGTTGCCGACGTGCTGGCGGAAGCCGGTCTGGTGCCGGCCGAGGCTGCGCGAATCCTGCGCGAGCGGGCACGGATCGATGTCGCGCGCATCGCGGAACTGGAAGCCCGGGTCAAACATGATGTGATCGCATTCACCCTGGCGGTCGGCGAATCCATTGGCGACCCGCAGGCGGCGCGCTGGCTGCATTTCGGGCTGACGTCGAACGATGTCGTGGACACTGCCCAGGCACTGCTGGTGCGGCAGGCGTCGCAGTTGATCGAGCAGGGCCTGCTGAATTTTGCCGAAGTGCTGAAGCGGCGCGCGTTCGAATTCAAAGATACGCCGCAGATCGGCCGCACCCATGGCGTTCACGCCGAGCCCATCACCTTCGGGCTCAAGCTGGCCAACTGGTATGCGGAAAACCAGCGGAATCTCGAACGGTTTCGCGCCGCCGCCGCGCAGATGGCCGTCGGCAAGATTTCCGGTGCAGTGGGCAACTGTGCGCACCTCGGACCGGAGATCGAGGAGAAGATTTGCCGGCGCCTGGGTCTGGCGGTGGCGCCGATCTCAACGCAGGTGATTCAGCGGGATCGCCACGCACACTACCTGTCCACACTGGCGCTGATTGCGGCGTCGCTGGAAACGGTGGCGCTGGAGATCCGCCACCTGCAGCGCACCGAAGTGCGCGAAGCGGAGGAACCATTCGGCAGTGAGCAGCGTGGCAGTTCCGCGATGCCGCACAAGCGCAACCCGGTTTCCTGCGAACAGGTTTGTGGTTTGGCGCGGCTGGTGCGCACGAATGCGCTGGCCGCGCTGGAAAACATCGCGCTGTGGCATGAACGCGATATTTCGCACAGCTCGGTCGAACGCGTCATCCTGCCCGACTCGACGATTCTGGTGGACTACCTGCTGGCGCGGATGACCGACATTGTGGCCCAGCTGCGCGTCTATCCCGAACGGATGCGGCAGAATCTGGAGCTGACCGGCGGGCTGATTTTCTCGGGGCAGTTGCTGCTCGATCTGGTCGAAGCGGGCGCCCCGCGGGACGAAGCCTATCGCTGGATCCAGGAGCACGCGCTGGCGGCCTGGGATGCTGCGCCGAGCTTCCGCGAACGTGTCGCTGCCGACGCGCGCATTCAGCGTTATCTCGATGCCCAAGGCATCGCGCGCGCCTTCGATCTCCACCGGCAGTTGCGTTATGTGGACGCGATCTTCCACCGCGTCTTTGGCTGAGCCGTTCCCCGCGGCTTGCTTGCCCCTGTGTTTTCCGGTGGATCGTCCCCAGGAAACATCGCCGGCTGCCTCTTGTGTCACTTCCTTCTTCTCGGTTCCGGGATGCTGACGCCGCCTCTTTCCCGCAAGGCTGCGCAGGGAAGAAGCCGCAGCGCCGCTGGATGGTCGTACCCCTGCCGGTCCACCGGGCCATTCTGCCGCAGCGGGTCTGCCCGGTGCCCGGCAGATGCCGTCATGTGGCGCGCTGGATGTAGCGGCCCTCGGAGGTGTCCACTTTCACTTTGTCGCCGATGTTGATGAACGGGGGCACCTGAATCACCAGGCCGGTTTCCAGTTTGGCGGGTTTCATCACGGCGCTGGCGGTGGCTTTCTGCAGGCCGGGTTCGGTTTCGACCACGGTCAGATCGACCGTGTCGGGCAGGGAGACGCCGATGGGTCGGCCTTCGTAGAACTCCACTTTGATCACGGTGTTGGGCACCAGATAGTCGGTGCTGTCGCCCAGCACGTCTTTGCTCAGCGCAATCTGCTCGAAGGTCTGGGTGTTCATGAAGTGGTAGCCTTCGGCGTCGCTGTAGAGGTATTCCATCTCGACTTCGTCCAGGATGGCCCGCTCGACGAAATCCTCGGCGCGGAACCGATAATCAATGATGGCCCCGGTGCGCAGGTTGCGCAGTTTGGTCTGCATGGAGCCACGTTTGTTGCCCGGCGTGCGGTGTTCGACGCTGAACACCACGTAGAGGTCCCCTTCGTGCTGGATGACCATTCCAGGACGCAGTTGCGTTGCCTTCACCATCGCCGTTCACTCCTGGGTGCGAATCGAAAGCGGCCGGCCTGAAGAATGCCCGCCAGGCAGGAACGAGCCGCAAACGGCATGCGCGGCGTAGAAATTTATTATAGAGACGGCAGCGGGCAGGCGCAAACGTGCGGCGGCGGCTTCTCGCGCAGAGCAGGCGGGATCGGCATCCGGACGTGCCATTTCCTGCTCGATGGCCTCCACGGTGCGCGGCAGCCGCGCGGTGAGCAGCCTGTAGCCGTCTTCAGTGATCAGAACGATATCTTCGATTCGCACTCCCAGATTTTCTTCCGGGATGTAGATGCCCGGCTCGATCGTCACCACCATGCCGGGCTCGAGCGGGCGGCCCGGGTCGCCGGCGTCGTGCACGTGTAACCCGATGTGGTGGCCTAGGCCGTGGATGAAGTAGCGTCCCAGCGAGCGGCCCTGCCGGTCGGTGCCGTGGGAATCGATGTAATCGTAGGCGATCTGAAAGAGGCTGTTCGGGCCCGTGCGGGAAAGGCGCATGCCTGGCTTCAACGCGGCGAACACAGCATTCTGGGCGCCCAGAACGATCTCGTAAATCTCGCGCTGTCGCGGCGAAAATTTTCCGTTCGCGGGGAGCGTGCGGGTGATGTCGGCGACGTACCCCTCACACTGGGCGCCGACGTCGAGCACGACGATGTCGCCTTCTTCAATGCGCCGCTCCAGCTTGTTGTAGTGCAGCACCGTGGAGTTGAACCCGGCGCCGACAATCGGTGCGTACCCTTCCCGCTCGCAACCCGCAGATTTGTGAACATACTCCATCCGTGCCGCCACTTGATACTCATACAGCCCGGGGCGCAGCATGCGCATGGCGGCCAGATGGGCGTCCATGGAAACTTCGATGGCCTTTTCGAGCAGGCGCAGCTCGGTGGGTGCCTTCACTTGGCGCATGGCGCCCAGCGTCGCACGCAGGTCCGCCAGCGGAACACTTCCCAACCGCGCCTTCAGCCAGTCCTGCCAGATGCGGGTGTGGGGATAGCCTTCCTCGTTCTCTCGCGGCAGCAGCGTGTGGAACCGCGGAAAGATTTCCGCCAGCCGTTTCAGTTCTCCCTCCAGTTCCGCGAAAGCCCGCACGGCGGCGAAGCCGGTGCGGGCAGCGGCGTCAGGGTCTTCGGCGGCCAGCCGCGGGCCATCCCAGCGTTCGGCGGTGGCGTTGCGCGGTGGCAGGAAAAGAACCTCGCGTGGCCCGTCCCAGCGCCGGCCCGCCGGCGGTTCGGGAACGAGCAGCAGGGCAGCGCCTTCTTCATTGTGGCCGGTCAGGTAGTAGAAATTCTCCTCCTGGTTGAACACGTAGGAGGGCGAAGCATCTTCCCGGCCGGTGTAGCCGAACAGAACCACTGGGCCGTCTATCCTGGCGCGCAGGGCCTGGCGGCGTGCGGCGTAGGCTGAGTTCGGCTCGCGCTCGCGCGCCTGACCCAGCCAGAGCGGCAGCAGCGCCGCAGCCAGCAGACCCAGCATCGAAAGCCGCAAACGGTTTTTCATGAGTTTTTCACCTGTGGAGTTTTCTGTTTTCTGCATCGGGTGTGCTTGCGGTTGTCCGGTGCGTGCAGCGCGCGTCGCACCGGGGCTCGCTCCCTGCCGCCGATTGCAGCGAGGCTTGAAGCTCATGGTGCCGAGGGTGGAGCGGAAGCCTGCGCACGCAGCGCCAGCAGAAACTCACGCACCGGCGCAGCATCCCATTCAGCCACTCCGATGTGCTTGAAAACCACGCGCCCGGCTCCATCCAGGATAAACGTGGCCGGAATGCCGGAGGTTTCCAGCTCCGCAGGCAACCGGGTTTCGGAGATGTACACCGGCAGGCTCAGCTTTTCCTGCTGCACGAATTTCCGCACGGTTTCCCGATTTTCTTCCGAGACCGCCAGGAAGGCCACGCCGGATTCCTGCAGACTGGCGTAGAGACGGGCGATAGTCGGCATTTCTTCAACGCAGGGTCCACACCACGTAGCCCAGATGTTCACGAACACCGGCCGGCCGCGCAGGTCTCCGAGTCGGAGGACGCTCCCGTCGAGTCCGTGCACGGTCCAATCCGGGTCAGGTGCGCCGTAGGAGGGCAGGTCAGCCGGGTCGGGCAGGGAAGGTTCAGGAGAAAAGCGGAATCCTTCTTTGCGCAGCACCAGGTAGCCCATCAGCAGCAGGCCCAGAAGGGCTGCGGTCAGCGCAAGAGGCGCCGCCATGCCGACGGTAAATTCTCGCCGAAAAACGGCCATATCCCCTGCCTGTCTGCGCGCGAGGAACGCTGCACTGCCTGAGGAACGCGCTGGCTGCCATGCTAGCGCACCACGACGGTCGAGACAAGCGCCTGCAGAATGTCGCGCTCATCGGACCGTTTCCGGGACGTACGCTTCGGCTTCGATTTCCACCAGCATCTCCGGCAGCACGAGCCGGCTGACTTCGACCATCGATGTTGCCGGGCGGATCGTGCCGAAATACTCACGGTGAGCACGGCCGATTTGCTCCCAGTTCCCGATGTCGGTGACGTAAATGCGCGTCCGCACAACATGCTTGAGCCGCGCGCCGCAGCCGCGCAGCGCGGCCTCGATATTGCGGAGGGTCTGGACCGTCTGCCCGTAGGGATCGCCGATGGCGGTGACTTTGCCGGTGGAATCCGTGGCCGTAGTGCCCGAAATGTGTACGTGCGGTCCTACGCGCACAGCGCGGGAATAGCCCACGATCGGTTCCCACGGTGTGCCGGTCGAGACTTTCTTCAGAATGGACATGGAGCGTTTTCCCTTATCCAAAATTTCCCCCTGGCGCTGGCATATAGCATAGAATCGTGGGGGTAGAAACGAAGTTTCGCAACCCGTGCGGCAAACGCTGCGTCCAACGGGACGGAACGCTCGGAACCTTTCGCTGCCGAGGAGTAATCCCAATGCGCACAAAACCGCTGCTCGTGCTCGCTGCGCTGCTGGTGCCGACGCTGGCTGCTGCGGGCACGCTAGTCGTGTTGAACAAATCGGATCACGAGGCGGCACTGGTGGATGGGCAGACTCTGGAAGTCATCGCTCGGTTGCCGACCGGTCAGGGTCCGCATGAGGCGGCTGCTTCGCCGGATGGCCGCTACGTGTATGTAGCCAACTACGGCGCATTTGCTGTCTTCCGGGAAGGCGAACGGCCGCGCATGCAGCCCGGCCACACCATCACCGTGCTCGACCTGCAGACCCGGTCGGTCAAAGCCACCTGGGACCTGGGCGAGTACCGCCAACCCCACGGCATCTGGGTCAGCCGGGATGGCACCCGGGTCTGGGTGACCTGCGAGGGCAATCAGGCGGTGCTCGAACTCGATGCGGCCACGGGCAAAATCCTGAAGGCCTGGACAACCGGCCAGCAGACCAGCCACATGGTGGTGCCCACACCCGATGAGCGCAAGCTCTACGTGGCGAATATCGGTTCAGGCAGCGTGACCGTGATCGACCGCACCAGCGACACCGTCAAGTCCATTCCCACCGGTGCCGGTGCCGAAGGCATCGACGTGCTGCCCGATGGTCGCGAAGTCTGGGTCACCAACCGGGCCGCCAACACCATTTCGATCCTCCGTGTGGCCGACGACACCGTCGTGGCCACCTTGCCGAGCGGCGGCGAAGTTCCGATTCGACTGAAATTCACTCCTGATGGCCGGCAGGCCTGGGTGTCCAACGCGCGCAGCAACACGATTACGGTGTTCGACGTGGCCACGCGGAAGCTGCTGGATACGATTGCGGTGGGTGCGGTCCCCGTCGGGCTGCTGATGTCGCCGGACGGTCAGCGGGTGTTTGTGGCGAACACGAACGCGAACCAGATCACCGTGGTGGATATCGCCGAGCGCCGCGTGCTGCGCAGTTTCACGACCGGCAACGAGCCGGACGGGATGGCCTGGGCCGACTGAGGCTGCGCGCGGTGGCGAAGGTTCCCGAGGGGCCATGCGCCTGGAAGCCTGGCAGGCCGCGGGCCGCTGGTTCCGCTATCGCGGCCACGCTGTTTTCTATCGCGACGAAGGTCGCGGCGAGGCGCTGCTGTGTCTGCATGGCTTCCCCACCGCTTCCTGGGATTGGCACCGGATCTGGCCGGAGCTGACGCGGCGGTTCCGCGTGATCGCCCCGGATTTTCTGGGTTTCGGCTTCAGTGACAAGCCGCGCCATCATCCGTACTCCATTTTCGATCAGGCCACCCTGGTGGAATCACTGTTGTGCGCGCTGCGCGTGCGGAGCTGTCATCTGCTGGCCCACGATTACGGTGCTACGGTGGCGCAGGAGCTGCTGGCGCGTTTTCTTCAACGCCGGCAGCAGGGGCTCGACTGCATTGCGATGGACTCCGTCTGCCTGCTGAACGGAGGACTGTTTCCGGAAGCACACCGCCCGCTGCCCATTCAGCGGTTGCTGCGCAGCCCGCTGGGTGGTCTGGCGTCCCGGCTGATGTCCCGTGCCGGATTTCGCCGCAGTTTTTCGCGCATCTTCGCGCCAGCGAATCGGCCTTCCCCGGCGGAGCTGGAGCAGTTCTGGACACTGGTGCGCCACGGCGGTGGTGCGCGGATAGCTCATCGCGTGATTCGATATCTGGATGAACGCCGCCGTCACCGCGAGCGCTGGGTCAGCGCCCTGCAGCACGCGATGGTGCCTGTACGGTTGATCTGGGGTCTGGACGACCCGGTCTCCGGAGCCGGCGTGGCGGCACGGTACCGCCAGCTCATCGCTGCGCCCGACCTGATCGAGCTGGCCGGTGTCGGCCACTACCCTCAGCTCGAAGCCCCTGCGGCTGTTCTGGCGGGTCTGCAGGGGCTGCTGGAGCGGTGCCGCCGCACCACCGTGGCCGGCGCGGCTGAGGCAACCAGCGCGCGTCCAGCCTCAGCTTGACTTCGCTGTGGACAGTGCTAGGCTGCCCGCCAGGGCTTGCAAAGAGAAGGCATCCCGCGGGAGGAATCTATGGCGGACCGACTGGCCCTGCTGTTTGCCGACTATGCCGAGCACCACCAGAATCCGCGAAACCGGTGGTGTCATATGATCGGCATCCCGTTGATTGCGTTTTCGCTGCTGGGTTTGCTGGCCGTGGAGGCTTTCCCGGTGGGCGGCGTGCGCCTGGACTGGGCCGTGGTGCTGGTCGTGCTGCTGGCGCCGGTCTACCTGCGGTTGGACGCGCGCTTGGGCGCGGTGCTGATTCTGGCCTACCTGCTGCTGTACGGACTGGCGCGCCAGTTGAGCTGGCCGGTGCATCTGGTGTTGTTCGTGCTCGGCTGGATCTTCCAGTTTGTCGGCCACGGGGTGTACGAGAAACGTTCGCCGGCGTTTTTCAAGAATCTCATCCACCTCGTGGTCGGGCCGCTCTGGGTGACGAATCACCTGATCCGTCTGCGGCCGGAAGCGAAGACCTAGAAATCCGGTTCCCGCGCTTCGGCCGGCTGGGGTTCCGGCGGGGACAACCGCGGACCGGCTGCGACTGGACAGCCAGGCAACAAACGCCTAAGCTGGCCCGAAAGACGCGCCGAGAGAGGCAGGTATGCGTTGTCGAAATATTCTGGAGGCGGTCGGCAGAACACCGTTGATTCGTCTGAACCGCCTCACTGCCGATATCGCCGCTGAGGTGTACGTCAAGGCGGACTATTTGAATCCGGGTGGATCGGTCAAAGATCGCATCGGCATCACCATGATCGATGAAGCCGAGCGCACCGGCAAGCTGAAACCCGGCGGAACGATCATCGAGGGCACCAGCGGAAACACCGGCATGGGCCTGGCCCTGGTGGCCGCGGTGCGCGGCTACAAGGTGGTCTTTACGATCAACGACAAGCAGTCGAAAGAAAAAATCGATCTGCTCAAGGCGCTGGG
>JAIMAG010000005.1:0-22500 GCA_023512135.1 Terriglobia bacterium
CTGGTGGATGACCGTGGTGTGCAGGGACTGGTAGAGATTGGGTCGGGGCATGGCGATGTAGTCTTTGAAGCGGCCCGGTACCGGCCGCCAGATCTGATGGATCACGCCGAGCGCAGCATAGCAGTTGCGGACCGTGTCGGTGACCACGCGCACGGCGAGCAGGTCGTAGATCTGGTCAAACGCACGCTGCTGGCGCTGGATCTTCTGGTGAATCGAGTAGAGCCGCTTGATGCGGCCATCCACTTCGGCGGGGATGGAGTTTTCCACCAGTTTCTTGCGGATCAGGTCCTGCACTTCGTGCAGGAATTTTTCGTGGTACTTGCTTTTGGAAGCGACCCGCTTCTGCAATTCCTGGTAGGCCTCCGGCTCCAGATAGCTGAAGGCCAGGTCTTCCAGCTCGCCGCGAATCAATCCCATGCCGAGGCGGTGGGCGATCGGGGCGTAGATTTCCAGTGTTTCGCGGGCGATCCGCTCGCGCTTTTCCGGCGGCAGGAACTGCAGGGTGCGCATGTTGTGGAGTCGGTCGGCCAGCTTGACGACGACGACCCGGACATCATCGGCCATCGCCAGCAGCATCTTGCGAACGTTTTCGGCCTGGCGCGCTTCCGGGGCGAGAAAATCGAGGCGAGTGAACTTGGTGGTGCCTTCGACGATGCGCGCAACTTCCGGGCCGAACTGTTCGGCGATGGTGGCAATCGGAATTTTGGTGTCTTCCACGACGTCGTGCAGCAGCGCTGCGCACAGCGTGGGCACATCGAGCCTCATCTCCGCCAGGATGTGCGCCACTTCGAGCGGGTGCGAGAGAAACGGTTCGCCGGATTCCCGGCGCTGGGCGGCATGCTGCTCGCGAGCAAATGCAAACGCACGTTGCAACAGCTCGGTATCCTCCGCCGGACGGTTGGCGCGCACCTTGTTCAGCAGCTCGCGGAAACGCAGGTCGATGGCCCGCTCAGCAGCGCGTGTGGTCAGCGGATTCGTCAGCGGAGACATGCGGGGAATCCCGTCTCTCCCATTGTATGCGAACGGCAACGCCGGAAGGAAGCTTCGGAGCTCGGTGCACAACACCGTGCACGGAACCCTGCAGGATCAGCATGCGCGAGGAAGGAAATTTCTTCGCGAACCGCACCCACCCGCTGCAGCGGGACAGGAAAAGCCACGGCCCATCTGCGGATGCTTCTCCGGTTTCGCCGCGGCGGCTAGAGTTGGGCTCGACACGCCATGGTGCAGTTCACGGGCACACCCGGCGGGAGCAGCGAACACTGCAGCACGCTGCACTCGGCCCGGCGCCCCGGCTGGCGAACCATCCACACCGTAGAGATCGTCGCGCGCTGCTGCCGCTCCGGACAGATGACCGAGCGGGCACCGTAGCCCGCGCCAAAGCGGCGCACCAGATACACCGCCACCGCCCAGGCGCACCCGACGAAAACAAGCGCAAGGAACAACTCCCACGTCATGGGCCGGCCCTCCTGGAAAAGGCTTTCATTCGGGGAGTCCCTGCGGTTACCCGCCGGGGACCTCCCCTCTCTGGAAAGCACGCGTGTGACCACTTCCGAGCCATCTCGGAGCCGGGAAACGGCCTCTTGAGCGCTGCCGGCTTGTGCTGGGCCATCCTCACCGGCTGGCTGCAGCGATGCGGGCAGGTGGCCGAAAAGACTCAGGGTGGGGAGATTGGCGCAAGCCAACTGCAACACTCCAACAGGAAAATCTGGAGGGATGCTCCAGATTGAGCCGCGTCGCGCTTGCACCTGGAAGGCTTTAGCGGCGCGTCGAACCACGCCGCTGTGGCGTAGAGATTGCTTCCCCCACTCGGGGGAAAGAGGAGGCCGTATGCCCCGCCAGTCGGCACCTGCGAAGGAATTCACAGTGGGCACTTATCTTTGTCCGAACACCAATCAGACCGTTCCGCTCCGGGCGTCGCAGCCGGTCCAGGAACTGTCCTGGCCGGTCGTGGTGGAGCGCTGTCCAGCCTGCGGGCAACGGCATGAGATCGACTATGGAGAGCTGCAGCATCCGCCGGTGTTCGGTTACGAGTAGGCACAGCGGGAGGCGGGCGTGACCGGGGAAGCGATCAGGCATCCGGAACCGGTTGTAGAAATCGGCGAACTGCTGAAAGGGTGGAGCGAACGCGCCGAGAACCTGATCCCTATCCTGCAGGAGATTCAGCAGCGCTATCGCTATCTGCCCGAGGCAGCACTGCGCGCGGTGGCCGCGCGGCTGCAGGTGCCGCTGCCGGAAGTGTTCCATGTGGCCACGTTCTACAACTGCTTCAGCCTGGAGCCGGTGGGCGAGCACTTGATTCAGGTGTGCATGGGCACCGCGTGTCATGTGCGCGGAGCACCGTTGGTGCTGGAGCGGTTTCTGCGCGAACTCAAACTGCCGCGACCGGGCACGACACCGGATCTGCAATTCACCGTGCGCACGGTGCGCTGCATTGGCTGCTGCGGGTTGGCGCCGGTGGCGCGTGTGGACGACCAGACCTATGCCCACCTGACGCAGGCGCGCGCCGACAGCGTGTTGCGGCGCTATCGCCGCACCCGAAGCAGTCCGAAGCCGTCTTCCGAAGCCGCGGAGAAACAAACATGAGCGAAAGGGGCCGACTGCGTACCGCAAAAGACCTGGACGGGCTTGCGGCGGAGGGCCTCCGCACGCTGTATCCGGCGCAGCCCAAGGTGCTGGTGGGCGCAGCGAGCTGCGGCCGCGCGGCCGGTGCAGCAGGAGTACTGGGAGCCGCGCAAGAAGAGGTGGCGCGGCTGGGGCTCGCCTGGCGGGTCGCGGAGACGGGTTGCATCGGCTGGTGTTCCCAGGAGCCTCTGCTCGACCTCTGGATGCCCGGTCACGGCCGCGTGAGCTACGGACGCGTGAAACCGGCCGACGCGCGTCGGATCATCCGCGCGGCCGCCAGCGGCAAGCCGGATCTCCGGCAGGCTCTGGCCTGGATGGCCGGCGATGAAAACCCCTGCACGGCGGTCCACACGCCGTACACACGAGGCAGCAACGGATGGTTCATAGGTCTGCCGGAGTATGCCGAGCTGCCCATGTTTGCCCGGCAGGCACGGATCGTGCTGCGCAATTCCGGGATCATCGACCCGACGAGCCTCGAAGAATATGCGGCCCGGGGCGGCTACCGGGCGCTGCTGCGAGCTCTGACCGAACTCCAGCCCGAGGACGTGCTGCGCGAAGTCACACTCAGCGGGTTGCGCGGCCGCGGCGGCGCCGGCTTCCCCACCGGGGAAAAGTGGCGGCGGGTGCGCGAAGCCGCCGGAAATACGAAATACGTCATCTGCAATGCCGACGAAGGCGATCCCGGCGCGTACATGGATCGCGCGGTGCTGGAGGGCGACCCGCACAGCGTGCTGGAAGGCATGGCCATCGGTGCCTACGGGATGGGCGCTCGGGAGGGCGTGATTTATGTTCGCGCGGAGTATCCGCTGGCAGTCGAACGACTCCGCACCGCCATCGAACAGGCAGAGCGAGTCGGGCTGCTCGGTGACGACATCTTCGGCAGTGGGTTCAGCTTTCGGGTGCGGATCGTCCGCGGGGCCGGCGCGTTTGTCTGTGGCGAGGAAACCGCGCTGATCGCTTCGGTCGAAGGCCATGTGGGTGAGCCGCGGCCACGCCCGCCGTATCCGGCTCAGCAGGGCCTGTGGGGCCAGCCGACCTGCATCAACAACGTGGAGACCTGGGCCAATGTTCCGGTCATCATCCTGCGCGGCGGCGCGTGGTATGCCAGCGTCGGCACCGAGCGCAGCAAAGGCACCAAGGTGTTCAGCCTGGTGGGCAACGTCCGGAACACAGGACTGATCGAGGTGCCCATGGGAATCACGCTCGGGGAAATCGTCGAACAGATCGGCGGCGGCGCTCGCGAAGGACGCACCATCAAAGCCGTGCAGATCGGCGGGCCGTCCGGCGGCTGCATCCCTGCGGAACAGTTTCATCTGCCCGTGGACTACGAAAGCCTGGTACAGGCCGGCTCGATCATGGGTTCCGGCGGCCTGGTGGTGCTGGACACGGGGAACTGCATGGTGGATGTGGCGCGTTATTTCCTGGAATTCCTGGAAGAGGAATCCTGCGGGAAGTGTTTCCCCTGTCGCGTCGGCACACAGCGGCTGCGGGAGATGCTCTCGCGCATCTGCGCGGGCCAGGGTACCGAGGCAGACCTGGCCCTGCTCGAAGACCTCTGCTGGGTGGTTCGGGAAACCTCGCTGTGCGGCCTGGGGCAGACGGCTCCGAATCCGGTGCTCACCACCCTGCGTTATTTCCGCCACGAATACCTGGCGCACGTCCGCGAGCACCGCTGCCCAGCAAAAGTCTGTCGCGAGCTGATTACCTACTTCATCGAACCCACCCTGTGCGACGGCTGCCACGCCTGCGTGCAGGTCTGCGCGACCGAAGCCATTCTGGGCGAAAAAAAGGCCGTACACCGGATCGATAACAGCAAATGCATCCGCTGCGGCGCCTGTCTGGAAGTCTGCCAGCCGAAAGCGGTCCAGGTCATCTAGGAGGCGTATGCCCAGGCTGTACATCAACAATCTATCGGTCGAAGTCGAGCGCGGCACCACGGTGCTCGAAGCAGCGCGCTGGCTGGGTTTTCCGGTGCCGACCCTGTGCCATGCGGACGGACTGGCGCCGTACGGTGCCTGTCGGCTCTGCGTGGTGGAGGTCCAGAACGCGCGCGGCAGCAAGCTGCTCAGCGCCTGCACGTTGCCGGCCGAGGACGGCCTGGTCGTCTTCACTCACTCCGAGCGCGTCGAACGCGCCCGCAAACTGCTGCTCGAGCTGTACGTGGCCACCTGCCCGCAGTCCAAAACGATTCAGGACCTGGCCAGCCGCTACGGCATCCGCCAAGTGCGGCTGGCACCGGCGTGGGAAGACTGCATCCAGTGCGGCCTGTGCGTGCGGATGTGCGAACAGCAAATGATGGCCGGTGCCATCGGCTTCGCCTACCGCGGACCGAAGCGGCGCGTGGCGCGGCCGTTCGACAAAACCAGCGAGCGCTGCCGGCAGTGCGGTGCCTGCCTGTACATCTGTCCGGTTTGCGAGCTGCGCTGCCACGGCCGCCAGGCGGAGACCACGCTGTGCAGCGGCTGCTTGAACTTTGCGCCGGCCTGTCTCGATTTTCACGACCACGCCATGTGCTACCTCGACCCGTGCCTGGCCTGCGAGCTGGCCGGCCCGCACCGCCAGGATTTGCTTCTGCCCGGCCGCATCGGCCGGGCCAGTTCCGGGAAAGACAAAGGAGAGCTCCCATGACGTATTCCCGCATCAACGCTTCCGCGGCCACCCTCACCAAGAACCGCACCGAAGATTCCATCAGCCCGTTCAGCGGGATGTGCGTGACCTGTGTGGACGGCTGCATCGGCATGTGCGAAATCGGCAAGTCGGCCTATCGGGGCGCGGAGATGATCTACCCGCAGCCGTTCGGCATCATCACCACCGCCTCGGCCAAGGACTACCCGGTGGACCTATCGCATTTCACGATTCTCGGCCGGGCCAGCGGGGCATGGGGGATCGAGCCGGATAGCGATCGCGCCCTGTTTCCCAACGTCAACCTGGAGGTCACCTTCGGCGCGAAGCCCGGGATCCGCTCGAAATTGCCGTTCCTGCTGGCCGCGATGGGCTCGACGAACGTGGCCAAAAACAACTGGGAAAGCCTGGCCGCCGGTGCCGCAATCACCGGCACCTGCATCACCGTCGGAGAAAACGTGTGCGGGATGGATCCGGCCTCGCGCATCAATGGCCGGGTCCTCTCCAGCCCGGAGCTGGAGTGGCGCGTGCAATCTTTCCGCGAGTGGGCCGAGGACGGATACGGTGAGATTATTGTGCAAGCCAATGTCGAAGACACCCGGCTCGGCGTGCAGGAATACGCCATCCAGAAACTCGGCGTTCGCGCCGTGGAGATCAAATGGGGCCAGGGCGCGAAGGATATCGGCGGCGAAGTGAAGATCCGGGACCTGGAACGCGCCCGGTTGCTGAAGCAGCGCGGCTACGTCGTGCTGCCCGACCCCGATCACCCGCTCGTGCAGGAAGCCTTCCGGCGCGGCAGCTTCCACGAGTTCGAACGGCATTCGCGCGTGGGCATGCCCAGCCGGGATGCATTCCTCCGCCGCGTGGACGAACTGCGCAAAGCCGGCGCGAAATGGGTGTTCCTGAAGACGGGTGCCTACCGCCCGGCGGATCTGGCGCGGGCACTGAAGTGGTCTTCCGAGGCAGGCCTCGACCTGCTCACCGTGGATGCGGCCGGCGGCGGCACCGGCATGAGCCCGTGGCGCATGATGAACGAATGGGGCGTGCCCGGCGTTGAGTTGCATTCGCTGCTCTGGCAGTACTGCGAAAAACTCGCAGCCCGGGGCGCGTATCTTCCGCCCATCGCACTGGCCGGCGGCTTCACGTTCGAGGACCAGGTGTTCAAGGGGCTGGCGCTGTGTGCGCCCCACGCCAAGCTGATTGCCTGGGCGCGCGGCCCGCTGGCTGCGGCCATGGTGGGCAAAACGATCGGCCGGCACATCGAGCAAGGGCAACTGCCCATCTACATCGAGCGCTACGGCACGACGGTGAGCGAAATCTTCGTATCTGCGCCGGAACTGCAGGAACGCTTCAAAGACCGCTTCCGGAAGCTGCCGACGGGCGCCATCGGTTTCTACACCTACTACCAGCGGGTGGCGCAGGGCCTGCGGCAACTGATGTGCGGGGCGCGCAAGTTTGCCCTGCAGCACATCTCGCGGGACGACATCGCCGCCTTGACTCCCGAAGCCAGCCGCGTCAGCGGCATCCCGCTGGTCAGCGAGGTGGACCGGGAAGAAGCCGAAGCCATTCTCGACGGCCACGACTGCTCGCACAGCCGGCTGCAGTCCGCGTGAGGGCTAGCCGGCGTTCGGGGCCAGCATGCGGAAGCGGCAGCGCGGGCAGAAGCGGGCTTCCTTCACGTCGATCCACTCCACACTGTGCGACGGGCTCATCGCGCAGCGGTAGTCGTCACAGTGAACCAGTCCGAGCGTATGCCCCAGTTCGTGCAAAGCCTCTTTCAGCAGTCGCGCCTCGAGCAGGCGCCGGTCCGGCGGCAGCCCATAGAACTCCTGGCGCAACCGGTGCAGAGAAACAATGGCGCAGCGACCGCTGAGCTGCGCTTCCCCGAAAACAAACGTGAGGATGGGAATGTACAGGTCGGCCGCCGTGACGCCGAGCACACGCCAGGCCGCAGGATTTTCGACCTGGTCCAGGCGCGCGAGCAGCTCCGTCGCGTGGTACTGGTGCCGCTCCGGATGGAAGGAGAAGGCAGGGTCCAGCGACTGCGACGAAAGTACGACGGATATCGGGAAGATCTGTGCGAGCTGAGTGCGGAGCGAGTGCAGAAGCTGCGGTTCGAGCTCGCCGATGCGCAGCAAACAGATGGCGCTCATTGGCCTGCAACGGGTTTCTTCTTCCAGCCGTAGCGTTTCAGCTTATTGTGCAAGGTCACGCGGTCAATATCCAGGATTTGCGCGGCGCGCGTCTGATTGCCCCCGCATTCTTCCAGAACCTTCAGGATGTGGGCCCGTTCGACTTCCTCCAGCGTTTGCGGTTCGCGTTCGCTGCCTTGCAGTTTCAGGGTGAAGTCCTGAACCCGCAGCTCGGGTCCCTGAGCCACCACCATAGCCCGCTCCACGGCATTTTCCAGCTCGCGAACATTGCCCGGCCAGGGATGCGCCTGCAGCAGAGCCATCGCCTCCGGGGCCACGCGCACGATGGGCTTGTTCATCTGCTGGCTGAATTTGCGCACGAAATGTTCGACCAGCAGCGGGATATCGTCGGGCCGCTGGCGCAGCGGAGGCAGTTCGATGCGGAAAACATTCAGACGGTAGTAGAGGTCGGGGCGAAAGCTGCCTTCAGCGATGAGCTGTTCCAGGTTGCGGTGGGTCGCGGCGATGCAGCGGAAATCCACCTGGATCGGCTGGGTGCTGCCGATGCGGGTGATCTGATGATCCTGCAGCACCCGCAGCAGGTCGGTCTGCGTTTTCAGACTGATGTCGCCGATTTCGTCCAGGAATACCGTGCCCCCGTCGGCGATTTCGAACTTGCCTTTCCTGCGATACTGCGCGCCTGTGAATGCACCTTTTTCGTGGCCGAACAGCTCGGATTCGAGCAGGGTTTCCGGCAGCGCACCGCAGTGGATGACGACGAAGGGATGGAACCGCCGCGGACTGAGCCGGTGAATGGCGCGCGCCACCAGTTCCTTGCCGGTGCCGCTTTCGCCGGTGATCAGCACGGTGGCGTCGGTAGGCGCAACGGTTTCGATGGCCTGAAGCACGGCCCGCATCGGCGCGCTGTTGCCCACCAGTTCGACCGGCGGAATGACTTCCGCCAGAGTCTCCTGCAGACGCAGGCTTTCTCGTGCCGCGCGGCGATGCCCGATCGCGTTGCGGATCAGGTGCGCGATATCGTCCGGGTCGAAAGGCTTCGTGACGTAGTCGTACGCGCCCTGCTTGAGCGCCTGCACGGCGGTTTCCACCGAAGCGTACCCGGTGATGATGATCACGATCAGGTCGGGATCGATCTGGCGAAGCCGTTTCTGCAGCTCGATGCCATCGGTGCCGGGCATGCGGATGTCCACCAGCGCCAGATCCCAGCGCTGCGCGACCATCTGCTTCAGCGCTTCCGTGGCATTTTCGGCGGTGCCGACTTCGTAGCCTTCCTCGCGCAGCCATTTGCTGAGGGAATCGCGGACGACTGCTTCGTCGTCCACAATCAACACACTGCCTTTGCCGCTCACAGGGGTTCACCTCGCTTGCTGAGTTTCCAGCACGGGGGTAGCCGAGGATGGGGACTGGCCGGCGTCCCGCGGGAGCAGAACGGTAAAGGTGGTGCCCTGACCGAGCTCGGAGGTCACCTCGATGCGGCCATTGTGCCGCTCCACGATACCGCGGCTGACCGCCAGCCCCAGGCCGGTACCGTGCGCACCCTCCTTGGTGGTGAAAAACGGTTCGAAGATCCGGGACAGGTGTTCCGGCGCGATGCCGCAGCCGTCATCGCGCACCTGCACGACCACCTGATCGGCTTCGGGCAGCCAGCGCGTGCGCAACCAGAGATTGCCGCCGCGCGGCATCGCTTCGATAGCGTTCATCACCAGAGCCAGCAACACCTGTTCGATTTGCGAAGCATCGCAGCGCACCGCAGGGAGCTCCGGGTCCAGATCCAGGTGCACTTCGACCCCGGCGAGTTCACACTGATGGCGCACCAGTCGCACGGCCCGTTCGACCGTGGCATTCAACGGCGCCCAGGCCAGGTTCATCGGCGCCGCCCGGGAGAACATGAGCAGGTTCTTCACAATTTCGCCGCAGCGGCGGGATTCCGCTTCGATCAGTTCCAGTGTTTTGCGGATTTCCTGCTCCCGGCCGGCCGCGCCGGTGTCCCGCTCCAGCCAGCGGCGCAGCAGCTTCGTGTAGGTCAGAATGCCCGCCAGGGGATTGTTGATTTCGTGCGCCACGATGGCCGCCAACTTGCCGACACTGGCCAGCCGCTCGGCACGAAGCATCTGTTCCTGTGCCTGCTGCAGGGCGCGGGTTTTTTCTTCCACGCGCTGCTCCAGCGTCTGCGCCCAGGCAGTCAGTTCCGCGCGCGCCTCGCGCAGCTCGCGGGTCATTTTGTTGAAGGAGGCAGCCAACTCGCCCAGTTCATCGGAGGTGTCCACTGCCAGCGTGTGATGCAGGTCACCGGCGGCCACCCGCTGCATGCCGGCGATAAGTTCCCGGACGGGGCGATGCACGACCACCCACACGAACAGCACACTGATGCCGGAGAAAATCAGCATGGCCAGCACCGTGAACCCCCAGAGCTGGCGGCGGGTGGCGGCGAACTGTGCGTCGACAGTGGCCAGGGAAAGGTCCGCATCGATCACGCCCAGGATGCGCCGGTCGCGCGGGTGCGCATGGCAGGCGGCGTTGGAGCAGGACGGTTCATTTTCGATCGGGCGAATCAGTCCCAGCACACGTTCGCCCCGCTCGTCGGTGAAGATCCGGAATCGGTCGGGACGTTCCAGCCGGGTGAGCGGCGCAGACTGGGCATGGCAGGCGTAGCAGGCCTCCGCCTGTTTATCGACGTAGGTATTCACTTCGGGCGCATGCGTGGAAAAGCTGATGCGGCCCTCTTCGTTGAAAATGCGGATGCGGCGAATGCCCGGTTCGCGGCCGATCGTGTTGATCGTCTCATAGAGGGCTTCGCGGTCGTTCCGCAGCATCTGATAGCGCGTGCTGCGGAGGATCAGATCGCTGATGCGATCGGCAGACTGGAGAACCAGTTCTTCGGAATATTTTCGCTGCAGGTGCAGATTCCAAAACCCAAAACTGAGGAAGACCACTGCGGTCGTAACGAGCAAGGCCGCCGCCAGCTTCACGGAAAGACTGAACCGCGGCCAGGCCGGACTCCGCGCCCTGGATTCACGCGCGCACATGGTGGAAGCGACCCGAGGCCGCCGGCGCAGCCGGGAGCGCCGCCGGTGACTCGGTAGAAAAGATAGGAAGGTATTTCACCGCCAGACTGAACACCGCAAAACCGACCGCGATGATCATGGCCGTGATGGCGATCTCCGTCCAGCGGGGCACATAGGTGGCTCCGGTGGCGGCTTCAAAACCGGTGATGCTGACGTTCAGGCGATTCGTGATGAATCCGAGCACCACCAGAACCGAACTCAGGTACAGCCCGCCTGCGCGTGCGCGCACGCGCGGATTCAGCAGCAGCGCAATGGGCAGCGCCAGCCCGAGCACGACTTCGATCAGGAAAAGCGAGGAGGCATAACCGGGCTCCAGAACGAAGCGCAGCGCATCGCGATGGTAGAGATCCTGTATCCGCAGCACCCCGTAGACGGCCAGCACCACCACCAGGAAGCGGCCCAGTTCCCGGAGCAGCGGAAGTTCAAGCTGCCGCTGAAAATATCTGGCGCTCAACGAAGACTCGAAGATGGTCATGGCCAGACCAATCCCGATGGCGGACAGAAAGAACAGCACGGGGAGCAGCGGCGTGTACCACAGCGGATGCAGTTTCTCCGGAACGATCAGATACAGGCTGCCCAGCGAAGATTGGTGCAGGGTGGAGAGGATGACGCCCAGGATCACCAGCGGCAAGGAAATCCCTCGCAGGATGCGCCGCGGTCGCTCCAGGCGGAGCCGCTCGAACACCACCGGTGCGAATTCCAGCGCGAGCACGGTGGTGTAGAGCATGACGCACCAGGCGACTTCGAACATCACCGAGCGCGGGTTCCACATCACCAGCGGGTGCCAGATGCGATAGCTGCGGCCCAAATCGTAGAGCAGGGCCACCACCACCAGCACATAGCCGAGGAACGCGGTCAGCACCGTCGGGCGCACGATGGGGCGAAATCGCTCGGCATTGAAGATGTAGACGGCCGCAGTCAGGGTGAAGCCGCCGGCAGCGAGCATCACCCCGCAGAGCACGTCGAAGCCGACCCACAGGCCCCAGGGAAATTCGTCGTTCAGATTGGTCGCTGCGCCCAGACCTTTACTGAACCGCAGCCACGTGGCATACAGTCCGACCGCCACGATGACGCCGAAGATCGCTTTCCAGAACGTCAGCCGTGGCCATTTCTCGCGGGAAAGCATCCAAGGCATGATCTCTTCTCCTTATCCATTCTCCGCGGTGGGGGATGTCTTTCTGGCTTCTGCGGCGGCAACTTCTTCGCGCCGGTGAGTGATCCACCAGATGCCACCCAGCAGCACGCTGCCGAGCAGCACCAGGTCGGGAACTCGCGAGAGAACGCGCCAGGTGAGCATCGGCATCGGCTCGTGGAGCAGGTCGGTGCGGTAGCCAAACTGCTCGAACGGGACACCGCTCAGCAGCAGCACCGACGTCCCGCCCACCTCCTGTTCGCCGTAGATGTGCGGGATGTACTGCTCGGGATTTTCGCGGATGCGGCGGCGCGCCTCGGCCAGCAGCTCTTCGCGCTCGCCGGTGATGGTCGCGCCGGTGGGGCAGATTTCGCTGCACGCGGTCACCCCGCCAGCGGCCAGCCGGTCGGCACACATATCGCATTTGCGCACGCGGGGCAGGGTTTTGTCCCATTCGTACCGCGGCACACCGAACGGGCAGGCGAGCATGCAGTAACGGCACCCGATGCACTTCGATTCGTCGTAGACAACCGGCCCGGCCGCGGTCTTGGTGAAGGCACCCACCGGGCAGACGGAAGCGCACGTGGGGTCTGCACAGTGCATGCACAGCCGGCGCATGAAACCGTCCTCGCGGCTGAGGACCGCCGTCAGCTTTTCGGCCGACAATTTCTCCTGCGCGGCAACCGTTTCATCGTACCGATGCCCCCAGCGCTCGGCGCAGGCCTGCTCGCACAGCTTGCAGCCGATGCAGCGAGTGGCGTCATAGAGAATGGCTTTGCTCATGGCTGACTCCGGTTTGGCCCGCTCCGCAGTGATTTCCGGCAATTTCGTTGCCAGGAGTCTGTGCCGAAGATTTCTGCAGGTGACGTTATCCGTCAGGAAAAAGAGAGTTTGGTGTAAGAAAACTCAGCTCTCCGCCAACGCGGGGAGTTCGCCCTGCACTGCTGAGAAGTTCAACGCACCATTGTGTGTTGCCGAGCCGTTAGCTGACCCACCCCGCAGAAATCTGGAGCGGCGCCACCCGATTTGTGCCCGCGCCGCTCCTGGACGACTCTGCGGTGTCCGCCATCCTCAGCTCAGAAAGAACTCTCGCGTCAGCGCATCCCAGTCGGCATCGGGCAGTGCCTGGGTCAGGTCGGCAACCGCAACTCCGCCATCCTGAGCGACTGCCCCGGCCAGTTGCGGGAAGCGGCCGAGCAACCGCTGCACTGCTTCCTCCATCCAGCGCTGGGCCACGGCACCGTGCAACAGGTTGCGGAAGTTGACCTTGGCGTCCGGCGATTGCACGACGAGCAGCCAGCCTTCTCCGTAGGGATCCCGACGGGCAATTTCCGGGTCCCGCACGACAGCGTCGTTGACCTCGCTGACCATGCCCTCGATCGGGCTCGCCAGTTCGGCCTTGTTGCCGTCGCGGTAGACGGCTACGATCTTCTGGCCCTGCCGAATCCACTGTCCGCGCCGGGGCAGATCCACACGCGCGACCGGCCCCATCAGCTTGGCAGCAAAATCGTCCCAGCCGATCCGGACTGTCTGAGGCCCTTCGGCCAGCGCCCAGGTGTGGCCCGGGTGATAGCGCAAATGTTCGGGCAGGAAAAAACCCGCCACCAGCCTGGGCTGGGTCGGAAGGTGCCGAGCCGGCTGCGCCGCGACCGCAGCGGGCGTCGTTACCTGTCGCTGGCTGAGGAAGTATTCGATCGCGATAAAGACCGCGAAGGTCATCAGAATGAGCAGGACGGTCATGATCCACCTCCTCGCGGGCATTCTGCGTGTTGCCTTGCCCGCTCGCACACAGTGAATCGGCAACTGGAGTGCCGCCAGAGCAAACACTGGCCGCCGACGAGCAGGCGCGCGATCCGTCTGAAAACGGAGCACTTGCAGAGTGAATGGAAAAAATCATCCGAACCAGTGCAGAGAAACACTGCAGCACACTGTTGCATTGTTCAGCGCAGTCGAGCGCACAAAAGCAGGAGATCTGCGCTAAGCGCCGAACCTTCAGTCCACTGGAAAGCTTCCGGCGCCGCTGAGTTTTGCATCATGGCTTGTTGAAAACTGCATCGCACCAGCAGGACTTTTAGCTGGCGGGTGATCAATTCGGCCAGCAGAACTGTGCCTCTCGCCGACTTTCCTGCTAAGATGGCGAGTTCAACGCAAATCCCGGAGAGGTCAGCATGGAAAAACGTCGCGGGTATATTTCAGCCGTTCTCTTTGCCGTATTCGTTTTGACTGCAGGTTTTTCCGGCGCTGCGCAACAGCCGGCTCCAGCGGAGCGCCCTGCCCGGGATATCAACGAGCGCTGGCGCGCGGAGCAGATCGAGCCGCTGGTCGAGACGCTGGAGTCCGAAAGCCGCAGCATCTACCGCGAACGGAACCTGCTCGCGGCGATCGCCGGGCCGCTGCCGGGTGCCGTGGTGGCGGACGTGGGTGCGGGCTCCGGTTTCATGACGCTGTTGTTCGCCCGGATGGTCGGGCCGCAGGGCAAAGTGTACGCGGTGGATATCAATCCCCGGTTGCTCGACTACATCCGCACCCGCGCACAGCAGCAGGGACTGGAAAACATCCAGACGATTCTGGCTGGCGAGAAGGATTCCCGTCTCCCGCCGAATTCCGTGGACCTGGTGTTCATCTGCGATACCTATCACCACTTCGAATATCCCCGCGAGACACTGGCGTCTATCCACCGCGCGCTGAAGCCCGGCGGACAACTGATTCTGGTGGAATTTCACCGCCACGAGGGACACTCCCCCAACTGGGTGCTCGAGCACGTGCGCGGTAACCAGCAGCAGTTCGTCAACGAGATCACCGCCGCGGGATTCGAGCTCATCAACCAGCACAACCTGGCGCAGATTCCGGACAACTACATCCTGCGCTTTCGCAAGCTCGAACGCCCGCAGGCAGCAAGCCGCCTGCGGTATCACGGTCTTCGCTCGCAGCCTGTCGACTGAGTGTGTCGTGGGGCGGCTTGCCCGACGGGCGTAGAATATCGGGACGGCTGGGCCGACCAAGCCACCGGTGCGGGGGTGAGCCATGTCGGGACGACCCATGACTGCGGTGCCGGAATTCGGCTACTACCTAAACAGAGAATTTCACGTCGGCGGTGAACGGCTGGAGGTGCGTGCGCGCCACGACAACGCTCTGGTGGCGGTCACGTACTGGACGCCCGAAGCCGCGATCGAGCAGGCGGTCGAAACGGCTGTCGCGACGCGCACGACAATGGCGCGGCTGGATGCGCGCGAACGCGCCGCGATTCTTCACCGCATGGCCGACGCCGTGGCAGCGCGCAGCGAGGAGCTGGTGCGCTGGCTGGCGCTGGAGGCCGGCAAGCCCGTCAAGGCCGGGCGCGTAGAGGTCGACCGCTGCGTGTTCACCCTGCGGAATTCCGCCGAGGAAGCGTTGCGCATCCCAAACGAGCTCTTTCCGCTGGATGCGCATCCTGCCGGTCGGGGCCGCTTCGCGCTGGTGCGACGCGTGCCGGTGGGCGCGGTGCTGGCCATCACGCCATTCAACTTCCCGGTGAACCTGGTGGCGCACAAACTGGGCCCGGCCATCGCTGCGGGCTGTCCGGTGGTGCTGAAACCTTCGCCGAAGACTCCGGTGACTGCGCTCGTGCTGGCGGAAATTGCGCACGCCGCCGGCCTGCCGGCCGGCGCGTTGAGCGTCATTCAGGCCCGCGACGAGCAGGCGCAGCGGCTGTGTGCGGACGACCGGTTCCAGTTGCTCAGCTTCACCGGTTCGGCGGCGGTGGGCTGGCAGCTGAAGGCCCGGGCAGGGAAAAAACGCGTAGTGCTCGAGCTGGGCGGCAACGCCGGTTGCATTGTGCACAGCGACGCCGAGCTGGACTACGCCGTCGAACGCTGCGTCACGGGCGGGTTTGCCTACTCCGGCCAGAGCTGCATCAGCGTTCAGCGCATCTTCGTGCACCGACCGGTGTACGAAAAATTCATCTCCCGACTCGTAGAACGCGCAAAGGCGCTGCGCGTGGGGAACCCGCTGGCCGAGGAAACCGATGTCGGCCCGATGATCACCGAAGCGGCCGCAGCGCGCGTGGCCGACTGGGTAGCCGAAGCGGTACACGGCGGTGCCCGGGCGCTGTGTGGCGCACGCCGGGAAGGGGCGTTCTACTATCCCACGGTGCTGGTGGACACCGCGCCCGGGATGCGGGTGAACTGCGAAGAGGTGTTCGGCCCGGTGGTGACCGTGACGGCCTACGACGATTTCGACCGCGCGCTCGAGGCCGTGAACGCTTCTCCCTATGGCCTGCAAGCCGGCGTGTTCACCTGCGATCTCGAACGGATCCGACGGGCCTGGGAAGTGCTGGAGGTCGGCGGCGTGATCGCCAACGATGTGCCGACCTTCCGCGTCGATCACATGCCGTATGGCGGAGTGAAGGACTCCGGCCTCGGGCGCGAAGGCCCACGCTACGCCATCGAAGAAATGACCGAGCGCCGCTTGCTGGTCCTCAGCTCCGGCCACTAGCGTTGCAGTCCCGGACAGCCAGCGAAGCGGACCGGTCTGTCCCGCGTTCAGCGTTCCTCGAAGCGGTTCGGTCAGGGTTGTTTGTAGATTTTTCCGTCCTTCATGACGAAGGTCACGCGTTCCATCACGCGGATGTCGTCGAGCGGGTTGCCGGGCACAGCAATCAGGTCGGCCAGCTTGCCGGGAGCGATCACGCCGCGGTCGTCCACGCCGAGCAACTCAGCGGCGTAGAGCGTCGCCGCCCGAATCGCTTCCAGCGGAGTCAGGCCGCGCTCCACCAGAGCTGCAAATTCTTTGGCGTTTTCGCCGTGCGGGAACACCGCTGCGTCGGTGCCGAACGCAATCTTGACGCCGGCACGAATCGCGCGGCGCAGGTTTTCCTTGGCGCGCGGAAGAATCCATTCCGCTTTGCGACGGATGGGCGGCGGCAGAACCTCCAGATTGATCACGTCGGCCAGGTGCGTGGTGGGCACCAGATAGGTGCCGCGTCGCTTCATCTCGGCCAGGATTTCGTCGGTCAGCAGGGAGCCGTGCTCGATCGAATCCACGCCGGCACGCACAGCGGCAAGAATGCCTTCGGCACCGTGGGCATGCGCGGCGACCTTGAGGCCATGGCGGTGCGTTTCCTCAACGAGGATGCGCAGCTCCTCATCGCTGTATTGCTGCGCGCCCACCGACTCTTCAAAACTCAGTACGCCCGCGGTGGCGCAGGTTTTGATGACGCGAGCGCCGTGCTTGATCTGATAGCGGACAGCCCGGAGGATCTGCTCGGGGCCATCGGCCACACCCTGTTCGGGGCCTTCCTCGGCGATGCCCGGGGCGTAGCCGGTAGTGTCGCAGTGGCCACCGGTGATGCCGATGGAGTGGCCGGCGCCGATGATCCTCGGCCCGATGACCAGGCCGTTGTCGATGGCGCGGGCCAGGGCGATGTCACTGAAGCCGCCGGCCCCGAGGTTCCGCACCGTGGTGAAGCCGGCCAGAAGGGTCAGCCGTGCGTTGCGCGCGCCCCGCAGGGCCTGGTCCGCGGCGATTTCGCGTACGGCTCGCAAGTGGAATTCGCGGTCGAGATCGAATGTGAGGTGCGTGTGCATGTCCATCAGGCCCGGCAGCAGCGTGACGTCGCCCAGCACAACGGTCTTCACCCCGGAGGGCACCGCCGGCGGGTTGACTGCAGCGATGCGGTTGCCTTCGACCAGAACCACAACGTCGGAAAGGATGCGTCCGGTGGTCACGTCCAGCATGCGCGCGGCACGCAAGGCGATTCGCTCGGGCTGTTGCGCGGTGGCCCACTCGACCAATAGCAACCCGCCCAGCAGCACCACGACGACACCGTGGAATAAAAATTTGTAGGCGCCGAAACGAATTTTGGGAAGCATAGATACCCCTTCGGTCAGCTCCATGATGAGCAGGGCATCCTAGCAAAGCGTCTGCGCTGACACAACGGCCGAGCGCAGCCGGCACGCAGGCAACGCACGAGCCGCTACCCGCACGGGTCGCGTCGTGTGCACCGGATCCCGGCCGCGACCTCACGGGAAAAACAAAGCGGCCCGCTCCGCTGGCGGAGCGGGCCGCTGGGAACTGCGGCACTCGAGGAGTTAGAACTCGACGCGTGCCCCGAACTGAATCCAGCGCGAACCTTCGGTGCGGTTGGCTGGAACCAGTTGATTGGTGATCACCCCGAACGACTGCGGAGCAGTCAATGCCAGCCCCGGGTTGGCGAAATCGAGGTGGTTGAAGATGTTGAAGAAGTCGAACGAGAAGATGAAGCTCACGCGTTCAGCGATATGCGTGCGCTTCCCGATCGACATATCCAGGTTCCACCGCGGCATGCCCCGCAACGGATTGGCACGACCGGAGCGGCCATCGCGGCTGAGTTCGATGCGCCGGAAGCTGTTGAACACCGCCTCCGGATCGCGGAACATGTTCAAGCCGCTGCCGCCGGTAGCCGGGTTGCCGCTGGTGCCGACGTTACCCGAACCCGCCACTCCGCTAACCGCAGAGTTGCCGAAGGTGCTCGGGTCGACCGTGGGGATGGCCCCGGTGGCAAAGCCCAGGAAGAGCGTGCCGCCCCAGACCTGGGTACCCTGCGTCACGATCAACGGATCGCCGCTGCGGGCCGTGAAGATGCCCGAAACGTACCATCCATTGATGATGCGATCGATGATGGAATTATCCACCCCGAGCCAGCGACCGCGCCCGAACGGCAACTCGTAGAGGTAGGTTCCGTTGAAGATGTGCGTGTTGTCGAACCCGGACGGGCCGTATTCGGCATCGAGGAAGAAGTTGTTGGGCATGACGCTCGCTGCGTTCTGGATGGCGCCGATCTGGTCGAGCGACTTCGACAGCGTGTAGCTCACAGCGAACTGCAACCCGTGCGACATGCGCTTGTTCAGCGCAACGAAGAACGCGTTGTAGTTCGACCGACCGGTGCTGGAACGCAGGAACTGGGTCTGGGAAATCAGGTTGACGAAGGGCACCAGACTCGCGCGCAACCGCTCCTGGTCGATCCGCAGGAACAAGCTGCTCACGTTGCCATTGATGAAATTCCCTCCTTGCACGCTGGCAATGAATTGCGTGCAGGAAGCGAATGCGGCGCAGGAAGCCGCCGGGATATTGTTCTCGAACCACGGCTGTGCCGGTAAGGATGTGACCGGAGTTCCGGCGCGGAGCGCCAAGGCCACCGCGTCGAACGCCTGCGCGAAGCTCTGGCCCGAGGTCGGATCCACGTGGATGTAGGGCGCTTGGCCCAGGTTCATACTCTGCATCAGCTTGCGGGCGAAGCGACCCACGTAGCCGAACTCGACCACCATGTTCCACGGCAGCTCTCTCTGCCAGGTGAAATCCACCATGTGGTTGTAGGGCACCACCATGTCCGGATCCATCTGGAAGGAGAGAATTTCCGGGAACAGGCTGAGGCAGGTGCTGGCGAACAACCCGTTTGCGCCAGGGGCCGAACAACCGGGCCGGGAGGTGTCAATACCCCAGAAAGGCGAGACCGGCACCGTGCGGTTGGGAACGGCAGGCCGCGGGATGGTGCCGTCGATGCCAATTCGGAATACACTTTCTGCCGGGTTGGTCGAACCCGGTGTACAACCCGCACCACCTGGACCGGTGGAGTTACACAGCGGAGCGCTGACGTTGATCGTCTGTGCGAAGGCAATGCCCAACGCCGGGACAATCACCGTCTGCACCGTGTTCATCCGGTCGTAGGCGAGCCGGTAGCCGCCGCGGAGAGCGGTTTTGCGGTCGCCAAAGAGCCAGCCCAGCCATCCGCTCCGGAACGAGGGACTCCAAGCCAGCGCCACATTGGGAGCCAGGTTGTTCCAGTCCACAGCAATGATGTCTGACCGGCTCGAGGAGTTGATGGGCAGGAAGGCAAAGTTGGGGTTGAAGATCCTCCCGTTCAACGAGGCGTTCAAGCGTTGACGGAAGTACTGCTCGGCCGTGATGACCTCCAGCGAGGTGGCATCCACCTGGAAGCTCTGCCGCCCCAACTTTTCCTTCGGCGACGTTTGCCAGCCGTAGTTCACCCCGAAGGTGAACGTGAGCGAATTCGTGATGCGCCAGGTGTCCTCGAAGTAGAACTCGGGCGCCCACGAAGTCGTGTCGGAGACCAGCAACTCGCCAAAGGGCAGCGGGTTGAAATTGCCGTCCCAGACCGCCATGACGCTGACGTTGTCAATCATGCCCGTCATGCCGGCAAAGAGGCGGTTCCACTGCTGGACATCGGCCGAACGCAAACAGTTCGTCGTGAGCGTGGTCGAGCAGGTCGGCGGGCGATTCGTAGCAGGCAGAGTGAACACACCCAGGTCGGAGTCAATCTGCGCGACCAAAGCGCCGAGCGAGCCGAGCACTTTGTCATCACGCAGGTGCAGGAAGGGCAGGTAGCGAACGTGCGAGCCGAACTTCATGATGTGGGAGCCACGGACCCAGATCAGGTCGGCGTTCCACTGGAAGTTCCGCTGATCGGAAACTTGCTTCCGGGCCACCTGCGTGCCGACGTCGATCGGTTCACTGAGCAAGCTCTGCGTGCCTCCGCGCGCGCCGATATCCAGAGCGATGAAACCGTCTGGCGTGTTCGTGCCCGGCAGCGCAAGCAGTGCTGCCGTCTGGTTTGGCCGGAAACGGTCCGTCGCGGTGCGGCTACGGTTCCAGCCGAAGCGGAAATCACCACTCAGGTTCGGCGTGATTTGCCCGCGGATGGCAGCGTGGGCAAAGTTCTGCCGGTTCGGGAAACCCTCGCGGGAGATGCTGTTGCCTTCGCCACCCCGGATGTCGACGAGTGTGGAACCCTGTTCACTCTGACCGAAATACCGGAAGGAGCCTTCGATCGTCCAGTTGTTGGTCAACTTGTGGTCCAACCGGATGTGGTAGTAATCACTTTCCAGAGGATTGTTGATGGTGTCTTTGAAGCCGATGGTGTTCAGTTCGTCGCCCTGGGAAGGATCATTGCCCTGAGGCAACAGCGCCCACAAAGCAGAGATCGTCGGACTCAAGCCCAGACCGCGGGGATCGCAGGGCAGATTCTGGCTCGCACCACAAACCGCGGCAGTGGCCAGGTTGTACTGCCGAACGGTGTTGGTGCCGTCGCGGAACTGCAGGATCCCCTGGCGCAACGTAGCGGTCGGCACCAGCCGGTTGATCTCCGTGGTTCTGGGGAAGCGCCGACCTTCGTAATAAGCGAACAGGAAGGTGCGATCGTAAAACCAGGGAGCCGGAACCGGACCACCAATGTTGAAGCCAAAGCGGTTGTCCTTCAGCTCCGGCTTGCGAGAGTTGCGGCGGTTCCGATCCCAGGTATTGGCGTTCAAGTTGTCGTTCTGGTGGTACCAGAAGGCCACGCCGTGGTACTCGTTGGTGCCGGCTTTGGTGACCATCGAGACCTGACCACCGCCGCCGCGCCCGAACTGCGCGCTCGGGTTGATCACGCCGACGCGGAACTCTTCCACCACATCGGTCGGGATCGGGATGAACGTGCCCGTGCCCCCGACGATCTGGTTGGTCACGTCAATGCCGTCCAGCGAAAACGTGGTTTGATCCTGTCGTGAACCGGCCACGGCGCCGGTGTTCTCCACCAGCGGCTGGAGTGTCAGCAACTCGTTTGCGCGGCGCGTGAGCGTGGGCATCCGCGGCAGCTCGCGCCCCGAAATTACATTGCCTACCGTCGCATCGGTGGTCTGTAACTCGACCTGGGCCGTGGCTTCCACCTGCACCACTTCCGCGATTTCTCCCAGTTCCAGCTTGATGTCCAAGGTGTAGCTCTTGGCCACGTCCACCTTCAGTGCCGCAATTTGCTGGGTGCGGAAGCCTTGAGCCCTGACCGTAACGGTGTAGGTTGCGGGCGGCACAGCGGAGAAGACGTACTGCCCGGCTTGGTTCGTTTTCTGTTTCAAGGTGATGCCCAACTGCGTGTTCTCGAGGGTGACTTCCGCGTCCACCACAACGGCGTCTTGCGGGTCACGCACCGTACCGAGGACTGTCCCTGTGGTTGCCGTCTGGGCGAACGCAGAAGCCGGGATTGCCAGTATCAGGCAAACCAGAATCCAGAGAGCTCTTGGTTTGCTCATCCCAGACTCCTTTTTTTAGAGTTTGCTTGCCCGTCCCGGTCATTCTTCCAGAAAAGCTTTTGATGTATCCCGAACCTGAGCGCTGAAATGAATGCAACCGGGAACCGACCCTTCGCGAACTTTTAAGCAACTCCGGTGCCAAGTCAAGCTTTTTTTGAACAAAGACAACCTCTGCGCTTTCAATGAATTGCATGGAATCCATGATTTGGAAACCTGCCCGAGGAGCGTTCGACTACAAAATTCCGTATTTCTGAGCAGAAAATCCTACTGAAAACTGAAACTCGGTTTGTGGGGAAAGCGATAAAACAGCTCTGTTGGGGTAGGAAGAATTGGAGAAAGCAGCCGGAGAGAAGGAAATCAGGCGAGGTGCTCTTGGACGACCGGATGAGACCTGCCAGAACCCGCTCGGCAGGAGCGCCGAGTGGGCAGCCGCGGCCTGCTCACCGACACAGGCTGTGCTGCCGATGCATTTAGAAAGGAGGTGATCCAGCCGCAGGTTCTCCTACGGCTACCTTGTTACGACTTCACCCCAATCACGGACCATACCTTGGGCGCCTGCCTCTCTTGCGAGTTAGCGCGGCGACTTCTAGTACAGTCCGCTTTCGTGATGTGACGGGCGGTGTGTACAAGGCCCGGGAACGTATTCACGGCGCCGATCTGATGCGCCATTACTAGCGATTCCGGCTTCATGCAGTCGAGTTGCAGACTGCAATCCGAACTGAGCGCGCTTTTTTGGGATTAGCTCCCCCTCGCGGGTTTGCGACCCTCTGTAGCGCGCATTGTAACACGTGTGTAGCCCTGGACATAAAGGCCATGCTGACTTGACGTCATCCCCACCTTCCTCTCCGTTATCCGGAGCAGTCTCC
>JAIMAG010000005.1:25000-179434 GCA_023512135.1 Terriglobia bacterium
TGGGAGCGGTTCCGCAACAGTCCAAAGGCGGGGAAAGACATCTTCTGCGTTATCAAGACCGAAACGGAGATTTATCTTGCGGTGGGAAAATGATCTAATTTCTGCGTGCAACTGCGCCTGCCGGTCCATCTCGCTGAAGCTTACAAAAGCCCATCGCAGCGCACCCGCCTCCTCACGGAGACCTGGGCCGCGGAGAATTTGTACTGCCCCAGTTGCGATGCAGACCATCTGCAAGCCTGCAAACAGAGCACGCCAGTCGTGGATTTTTTCTGTGCTCATTGCAGCTCCATATTTCAGCTAAAGAGCCAGTCGAAACCGATCGGTATGCGGATTCTGGACGCAGCGTATCAGACGATGGTGGAAGCGATTCGGGCGAATCGCGTGCCGAACCTGTGGGCACTGCAGTACGACCCATCCGGCTGGCGAGTGCAGAACGTGCTGCTGATTCCCTCTTATGCTTTCTCACTCTCATGCATCGAACAGAGAAAACCGCTGCAAAGAACCGCGCGGCGGGCCGGCTGGGTCGGATGCAACATTGTGATTTCTTCGATTCCTGCGGACGCGCGAATCCCTGTGGTGACTGAAGGCAAAGCGGCGAACCCCAGCGAAGTCCGGCGAGCGTATCGCCGGCTGGTCGGTCTGACCCGTCTCGATGCTGAAGCGCGAGGCTGGACACTCGATGTTCTCCATGCGATTCGCAGACTGGGCAAAGACTTGTTCTCACTGCAGGATGTCTATGCCCTGGAGGAGCAGTTGGCTGCGCTGCATCCGCAGAACCGGCACATCCGGCCAAAGATTCGCCAGCAACTGCAGCGGCTGCGCGATATGGGCCTCGTGGAATTCCTCGGCGGCGGACGCTACCGCGTGCGCTGATCACACGCCAGAGCGAAACCAGCCTCCGCAAGACCCGCAGCCCGCCGGCCACCCGCGCAGAAACACCCCCGCCGCCACAGCAAAAGCCGACGCAGTTCTCCGTACAGGCAGCCGCAGCGCGGCCGAGAAACCGTACGCCGACATCTCCGTCGGCGCGAGGTCTATCCGAGCACGGGCAACGGAATTCGCCTGCTCCTGTCGATTGATTTCGTCCTGCAGGGGTGGCGTTGCCCGTCCAGCTTTTGCAAAGCGAGGGCCCCCAACGGCGCACTCACGAAAGCAGGCCAGGATGGAGCAGGCACCCAGAGGAGCAAATCAAGGGGCGGCAGGCACTGCGTGCCGGCTGCGGGGTACGCGGCGGGCGGTGCCGGCCGATTCGGCCGCAGTGGTCAGCTTCCACAGCGATCGGTCGGCCAGCAGACGGCTGACCAGCGCAACGTGCAGGGCATGGCCCGCTTTGTGCGCTTCAACTCGACCGAGCAGCGGCCAGCCGAGCAGCGCCAGGTCGCCAATCAGGTCGAGCGCCTTGTGGCGGACAAACTCGTCCGGGAAACGCAGGCCTTCGTTCAGGAGGCCATCGCGGGTGAGCACAATGGCATTTTCCAGCGACCCGCCGCGAATCAGGCCCATGGCGCGCAGCCGTTCGACGTCGTCCAGAAAACCGAACGTGCGCGCCGGGGCCAGCTCCCGCGCAAACGATTCGCGATGCACGCAAAGCTCAACCTGCTGGGCACCAATGCAGGGATGAGGAAACTCAATGAAGCAGCGGATCGAAAATTCCTCTGCGGGATAGATGCAGATCCGGCGGCCGTCTTCGGCCACTTCCAGCGGACGCAGTACCTGCAAGTAGCGTCGCCGACGACGCTGGCGCCGCAGGCCGGCGCGAGCGAGCAGTTCGATGAAAGGCTGGCTGGAACCGTCCAGGATGGGCACCTCGATGGCATCCAGCTCCACGATGACGTTGTCAACGCCAGAGGCATAGAGAGCCGCGAGCAGGTGCTCGGTAGTGGAAATCAGCACACCACGCTTCATTAAACTGGTGGCGTAGCTGACCCGAGCGACATTTTCGGCACGAGCCTCAATCTGAAAGTCGTCAAGGTCAGTGCGGCGAAAGACAATCCCCGTCCCGGCAGGAGCCGGCAACAGCCGCAACCTGGCCGGCACCGCCGTGTGCAGACCGATACCGGCAGTTTCAACCGGCCGAGCAATTGTAGTTTGGTAGGCCATGCCCGCCTAATAGAAGCACTTTTTGGCCCAATTCCTGCAATATTCTATGTCCTTTGTTTCCAAAAAAATAGTAAAGAACATGGGCTCTATTGGTCTTCTTTTGTTGTAAAAATGCAACACAGAAGGTGTAAAGCTGTTGTGTCCTTGGCTATGCAGACAAAGAACTGCGGACTCGGTGGCGCCAAGTCGCCACCTGAATGCCACTAAGTCAAGAGAATAATAAAAGACGCGGAACAGATGAGTGCTGCTCGCGGGCGCGGGTAACCCTGTCCGCCCGGGCGAGGGTAGCTCGCACCGGAGGGATTGTTTACAATGGGCGTTTCACTGCGGCAGCAGCGCATCCCGGCCGGTGAGGCGAGGGGTCGGGACTGTAAAAATTCCGCGCACGGAGCCCGTATTTGCCGAAATTCCA
This sequence comes from Terriglobia bacterium, assembly GCA_023512135.1. Classification (GTDB taxonomy): domain Bacteria; phylum Acidobacteriota; class Terriglobia; order Acidiferrales; family UBA7541; genus DSGC01. The sequence continues at coordinate 27,513 of JAIMAG010000005.1, forward strand.
CCTGATTCTGCTGATTCACGCGCACCAGCCCGTCGGCAATTTCGACCACGTGGTGGAGCAGGCGTTTGCCCGGTGCTACGCGCCGTTTGTGGACGTGTTGTGGCGACGGCCGGCTGCGCGGCTGGCGCTGCACATCTCCGGTGCCCTGCTGGAGTGGGTCGAACAGCACCACCCGGAATATTTCGACCGGTTGCGGGAACTGATCCAGCGCAATCAGATCGAAATGGTTGGCGGGGGATTCTATGAGCCAATCCTGGTCGCAATTCCTCCGGAAGACCGCGCCGAGCAGCTGGCCCGCATGGCGGACTACCTGGAACGGCACTTCGGGTGCCGGCCGACCGGGGCCTGGCTGACCGAGCGCGTCTGGGAGCCGCATCTGCCGGCCACGCTCGCGGCCGCGGGTGTGCAGTACACCCTGGTGGACGACAGCCACTTCCTGGCCAGCGGCTTTTCCCGCGAGGAACTTTACGGCTACTTTCTGTGCGAGGAGCTGGGCGCCAAGGTGTACGTCTTTGCCGGTTTGCAGCCGCTCCGGTACACGATTCCATTCCGCGACGTTCCGGAAACCATCGCGTTGCTGCGCGCAGCGGCGGAGCGTCGTCCCGGCGGATGCGCCGTGATGGGCGATGACTGCGAAAAATTCGGCGTCTGGCCGGGTACCTACGAGCACTGCTATACGCACGGCTGGCTGGAGCGATTCTTTCAGGCCCTCGAAGCTGAACGCGACTGGCTGGCGATGGTGACTCCCGGAGAATTTCTGGCCAGCCAGCCGCCACTCGGCCGTGCGGCGCTACCTACTGGCTCCTATGTGGAGATGACCGAGTGGGCGCTGCCGACACCAGCGCGCCAGGTGTTTCACCGGCTGCAACGGCAGCTCGAGGCGGTACCGGAGGCCCGTGCATTTCTCCGCGGCGGCTTCTGGCGAAATTTTCTAACCAAGTACGACGAAGCGAATCTGCTCCACAAGAAGATGCTCTATGTTTCGGGCCGAGTGCGGCAGATGGCCGCGAGCGGCAATGCCCCGGCGGAAAAGCTGGAGTCGGCGCGGAAGCATCTGCTGCGCGGGCAGTGCAACGACGCCTACTGGCACGGCGTTTTTGGCGGACTGTATGCGCCGCACCTGCGCACGGCGCTTTGGCGCGAATTGATTCGTGCCGAAACCCTGGCCGATGCCGCGGCTCCGGCCCACCCGCACTCTACCGTTCTGCAACGCTTCGACTTCGATGCCGACGGCGAAGAGGAGCTGTACTGGGTGTCCGAGCGCGGCGCGCTGCTGGTGAAGCCTTCCGACGGAGGCACCGTACCGCTGCTGGAGTTCCGTCCCACTGCCGTGCCGCTGGTCAATTCCCTGCAACGGCGGCCTGAGGCCTACCACAGCCGGCTGGCCGAAGCGAGCCCCGCAGCGGCCGCAGCCGCCGTTTCGATTCACGAACAGGTGCGTGTGAAAGAAGCGGGACTGGAACAGCATCTGCGCTACGACCGCTGGGCGCGCCACAGCTTCCGGCTGCTGGTGTTCGCGCCGGAGAAGTCGTTCGCCGACTACGCAGTGCTCCGGCTGGAGGAAGATGCGGCTCTGGCCGGGGGGCGCTTCGCCCTTCTCCGGGCCGACCGCGAAGCCATCGTGCTGGCCCAAAGAAACTCGACCATAAGGGATGCGGCGGCGGAGCTCGAAGCGGAAAAAACGTTTGTGTTCGAACGGGCGGGCGGAGGATTCCGCGTCGGCTGCAAGACGTCGCTGCGATTGCGGCGGGGTAGCCCGAGGTATCTGCGCGTCGGTGTGGAGCTGGTGGTGAATCTGCTGGCGCCGGATGCTGCAGATCGTTATTTCGAAAGCCGCGGCACCCGCCACCCGCTGCGCTGGAGCGGGGTACTGCCGGCGCCGGAGCTGCGCGCGGTGGACGAATGGCAGAACGTCGCCGTCACGGTGCGCGCCGAGACGGCGGAGCAGTTCTGGGTGGCTCCCATCGAGACGGTTTCGGAATCCGAAGAAGGCTTCGAGCGCATCTACCAGGGTTCCCAGATTCTGGCCGTGTGGCCGCTCGAGCTGAACCCCGGAGCGACGTGGACAGCACAGCTGACGCTCGGCGTGGATCGCGCTCGCTGAGTTCCGGGGCTGCTGGCGGCGGGAACAGTCTTCCCTCTGCGGGAAAAACACGAACGCATCACACCACCCGCAGCAGGTTCTGCGCAAACGGCCATTCGCGGTCCACCCACTGCTCCACGCAGGCTGCCGCTCCTCGTAGCCGCCCGCGTGCAAAAACTCCAGATAGTCGCCATTGGTGACGTTGAAAACGTCGATCTCGAATGCGGGAACCGTGACCGTATATGGCAGTGAGCAGCAGCTTCGGCTCGCCTCTCTATTCTACGGCTGCGCAAATGAACGTCCACCGATTTCCGGCTCGGCCGGAGAAATCCCGCACGGCGCTGTGCTGCCGGTTGCGCGCCTTTCCCGGGAAGAGTCGGTGTGCATCCCGTCGCGAGGAGTTTTCTGGACCTGCCGCATTGCCTGCCGCGGACGGCTCTGTTAGATTGACCGGCCAGGACGAATGCCGGCAACGGAGCTGCCCTCATGGCCGTGAGCAAAGAACTGCTGGAGATTCTGGTTTGTCCGGAATGCCGCACGCCGGTGAAACTGACGCCGGACGGACAAGGACTGAAGTGTGCGAGCTGCCGCCGCGTCTACCCGATCCGCGACGACATTCCGGTGATGTTGAAAGACGAAGCGAAAATCGAAGCAGAATGACAGCGCACAAGGAGAATCGCACGGAACAGAACGTTCCGTGACCCGGTGGCCGTGGTGAACGTTTCCCAGTCCCGATTGGTGCGCTTGTTGAACGCCCTGCGCGGGCGGCGCGTGGGAGTGCTCGGCGACGTGATGCTGGACCGCTTTGTGTGGGGCACGGCCACGCGGCTTTCACCCGAAGCGGCGGTGCCCGTCGTGGAGTTCGTGCAGCAGAGCGACTGCCTGGGCGGGGCCGGCAACGTAGCAGCCAATCTGGTTGCGCTGGGGGCGCGGGTGGAACTGTTCGGCGTGGTGGGTGACGACGAAGCCGGGGCCAGCCTGCTGCGCTGCGCTCGAGGGCTGGGCCTGGACGCCGGCGGATTGCTGACCGATCCCGACCGGCCCACGACACTGAAGACGCGGATCATTGCGCGGAACCAGCAAGTTGTGCGCGTGGATCGAGAAGTGCGCACCCCGCTGGCCTCCGCACCGGAGAACCGATTGATTCGTCGAGCCAAATCCGCACTGCGGCAGCTCGACGCGCTGGTCCTTTCCGATTACGACAAGGGCACCATAACAGAAACTGTAGCCGATCGTGTGCTCGAGGCAGCCCAGCGACAGGGCGTGCCGGTGTTCGTAAAGCCGAAATGGAAACGGCAGTTCGCCTACCGGGGCGCCACCGTGGTGGTGTGCAACCGGGCCGAAGCCAGTTTTCTGGTTGCGCGCGCGCTGGAAGACGAAGAAGTGCTGCAGCAGGCGGGCCGGGCCCTGCTCGCGCATTTCGCCTGCCCGGCAGTGGTGATTACGCGTGGCGAGCAGGGCATGGATGTGTTCACGCAAGAGGATCGCAGCAGCCATCACATCCCGGCCATCAGCCGCGAACTGCTCAGCTATCGGAGTGTGGGGCAATCGCCGCTGCGGGATCGCTCAGCCGGCCTGCAGGTGTTCGACGTCACCGGCGCGGGCGATACCGTGCTGGCCACGCTGGCACTGGCCAGCGCCGCGGGCGCCAGCGTGCACGAGGCGGCGCATCTGGCCAACCTGGCCGCCGGCATTGTGGTGGGCAAGCTGGGAACAGCGACGGTCACCCGGGAAGAATTGCGCGCACTGCTGCGGGAGCTGCGCCGCTAAAAGTCAGGTGCGAAGCCGAGCGATTGATTCCGACGGTCCACCCACAGCCGCACTTCGCGGATGCGGGCCAGCTTTTCGGTCTCACGATTTTCGGGGAACGGTGCATCCGGGCTGACTTCGACCGTGACAATCACACCGGAAGCGCCGTCAGGTCGGCTGGCATAAGTGATCCGATAGCTGCGCACCGGGCCGTAGTAGCCTTCCGGTCCCCAGTCCTCCAGGAAATCTTGAAAGGTATAGGTGGCGACGGGCTTCCAGAGCCGATAGGCCTGCTCGAAATCTCCAGCAACAACTGTCTCCAGGAAGTTTTCTACCATCCGCTTTTCCGTTTCGAAGCGGAACAGATACCAGAGCCCGACGGCCAGAAGGAGCAGAAAGACGAAGGCGGAGATGATGTACCGGCGGAGTTTCGATTGCGGTTCTTCGGCCGTCGAATCCAGAACGCTCACAGCTTCCTCCGGCGGCGCGCGGAGCAGGAACCCGTCCGCTCTCGCCGTGGGGAAACGCTAACAGAGTTGTGCGGCCGAAGCAAATCGGAGCGGCGGCTCAACCCTCAAGCGCACCACCGGCACTGGCCGGCAGCTCAATGGAGTATTTCGTGCGCATTTTCTCGTGGTGTTCTTCCAGGGCCAGTTCGATCAGGCGGTCGATCAACTCGCGGTAGGGAAGGCCGCTGGCTTCCCACAGCTTCGGGTACATGCTGATCGAAGTGAAGCCGGGAATCGTGTTGATTTCGTTGATGTAGATTTTTCCGGTGCGCCGTTCCAGAAAAAAATCCACACGGGCCATCCCTCGGCACTCGAGCACGCAAAAAGCGCGCACGGCGAGTTGCTGGAAGGTGCGCACCTGCGCGCGAGTGAGCGGAGCCGGGATCAGCAGTCGGGTGCCTTCCTCGAGGTATTTCGCCGTGTAATCGTAGAATTCCCGGTGAGGCACGATTTCGCCCGGAATGGACGCCTGCGGTTCGGTATTGCCGAGCACAGAGACTTCGATTTCGCGACCGGTGACGGCGCGTTCAACCAGAATTTTCTGTGCAAATTCAGCGGCCAGATCGAGTGCGGCCGGCAGGTCGCGCCGGTGGCGGACTTTCGTCATGCCTACCGAGGAGCCCAGTGTGGCCGGCTTGACGAATACCGGGAACCGGAATTTCCGGGTGATGCGCGCCAGGGTGGCCCGGCGAGCAGTTTCCCATTCGCGGCGCAGCACGGCCAGGAAAGGCACGACCGGCAACCGGGCCTGCCGCAGCAGGCGTTTCTGCACGTCTTTGTCCATGCCTACGGCCGAGCCGAGCACACCGGCGCCGACGTAAGGCAGCCCGGCCAGCTCGAGCAATCCCTGCACCGTGCCGTCTTCGCCGAAGGTGCCGTGCAGGACCGGAAAGACTACATCCAGACGCAGCCCGGGTTGGTCGCTGCGTTCGCCCAGCGGAATCAGTGCGGCCCGGTTCGGCTCGGCGGCGAGCACCACGGGCTGGCCGGAACGGAGCACTTCGCGCAGTCCGCCAGCGGACGAAGCGGTCGTGCCGACTCTCCAGCCGCCGTCCTTGGTGATACCGATGGGCACGACTTCGTAGCGCTCCGGATCAAGTGCACGGATCACGGAAGCGGCCGAAGCCAGCGAGACTTCGTGCTCTCCGGAGCGACCACCGAACAGAACGCCCACCCGCAGTCGTTTTTTTTCTGTGGTCATAGCTGTTTCGCTGCGGCCATTGGCTTCAGAGAATCTTTTTGCCCAGGCCCGAGAGCACCAGCTCGACGCCGAGCAGTGCCGTTTTGTTGTGGAGGTCGATGACGGGGTTGATCTCGACGATCTCGAGCGAAACCATGGCTTCGCTGTCCGCAATCATCTCCATGGCCAGATGAGCTTCCCGGTAGGTGACGCCCCCGCGGACCGGCGTGCCGACTCCCGGAGCGTCGCTAGGGTCCACGAAATCCATGTCCAGGCTGACGGCGACACCTTCGGTGTCGTCGGTGACAAAGCGCAGGGCCTCGGTCATCACCTCGCGCATGCCCCGCTCATCGATGTCGCGCATGGTGAAGGCGTGGATGCCGGATTCTTTCAGCAGGCGACGCTCCTTGGGGTCCAGGTCGCGAACGCCCACCAGGGCCACATGACGCGGCTCCGCTTTCGGCTTGAAGCCCATGATTTCGGTCAACTCGGGCGGGCCGTGGCCGAGCAACGCCGCCAGCGGCATGCCGTGGACATTGCCCGAGGGCGACGTTTCCGGCGTGTTCAAGTCGCCGTGAGCGTCGAGCCAGAGGATGCCGATGCGCTTGCCCTGTTTGCGGAAGTGTGCCGCAACGCCGGCGATGGAACCGATCGCGATGGAGTGGTCGCCGCCGAGCACCAGCGGCAGCACACCCTCGGCCAGGGTGCGCTCGACGGCTTCCGCCAGGCTCTGGCAGGTCGCCGAAATTTCTCCGACGTATTTCGCTCGCTTCTCGCCGTAATGCTGCTCTTCGGGCTGCTTGACGGCGATGTTGCCCAGGTCTTCGACCTGGTAGCCGAGCTGCTTGATCCGGTTCTGCAACCCGGCGACGCGCAGCGCAGAAGGCCCCATGTCCACGCCGCGGCGGCTCTGGCCGAGGTCCATCGGCACACCGATAATGCGCACCCTCTGCGGCATGGCTCAGAACCTACTTTGCTCCCGAACCCATCCGGAATCCCGAACCGAGCGCCGAAGAAGCAGGAGAACGGCCCGCAGAAAACCCCTGCAGGGAACCCCGGCACCAGGGAATTCTACCTGCCCCCGATGTTCAGCACCCCGCTAAGGATAGATGCGATAGAGCATGCGAGGGAAGGGAATGACTTCGCGGATGTGCTCAGTTCCACAAATCCAGGCGACCGTGCGTTCCAGGCCGAGACCGAAGCCGGCGTGCGGCACACTGCCATAGCGACGCAGGTCGAGATACCAGCGGAATGCCTCCTCGGGCAGATTGTTTTCGCGCAGCCGACGCAGCAGCAGGTCGTAATCGGAGATGCGTTCGCCGCCGCCGATAATTTCGCCGTAGCCTTCCGGAGCCAGCATGTCGAAGCCCAGAGCCAGCTCCGGCCGCTGCGGGTCGGGCTGCATGTAGAAGGCTTTGATGGCGGCCGGATAGCGGTGAATGATGACCGGCCGATCGAACTGGCTCGACAGAATCGTTTCCTCGTCCCCGCCGAAGTCCTCGCCCCAGCGCGTCGGGTTGCCGTGTTTCTGGAGGATAGCGATGGCTTCGTCGTAGGTGATCCGCGGGAATGGGGGCCGGACGGCTTCCAGCCGGGCAGTATCGCGCTTCAGGGTGTCCAGTTCACGGCGGCGGTGGGCGAGCACACTCTGCACGATGTGGCTGACCAGCTGTTCGCCGAGCTCCATCATGTCGTCCAAGCGGGCGAAGGCAGCTTCCGGCTCCAGCATCCAGAATTCGGTCAGGTGGCGCCGGGTTTTGGACTTTTCCGCGCGGAAGGTGGGGCCGAAGCAATAGACCTTGCCCAGCGCGGCAGCAGTGGCTTCCACGTAGAGCTGCCCGGACTGCGTCAGATAGGCCTTCTCGTCTTCAAAATAGTCCACTTCGAACAGCGTGGTGGTGCCTTCGCAGGCAGCCGGCGTGAAAATCGGAGAATCGGTGAGGATGTAGCCCTGGCTGTCCATGAAATTCCGCGCCGCGCGAATCGCTTCCGCGCGGATGCGCAGGATGGCGGTCTGGCGCGGCGTGCGCAGCCACAGGTGGCGATGGCTGAGCAGAAAATCCACGCCGTGTTCCTTCCGCTGAATCGGGAACGGGTCGTTTTCCGGCACGCGCTGAATGACTTCGATGCCCGTCAGGGCCAGCTCGTAGCCACCGGGGGCGCGAGCATCGGCGCGCACGATGCCCGTCACCACCACACTGGACTCCTGGGTGAGCTCACGAACGGTTTCGAAGACGGCGGGATGCTCCTTCTGGGAGACGACGCCCTGGATCAGACCGGTGCCGTCGCGGAAAATCGGGAAAAGCAGCTTGCCGGACTCCCGCAGGTTGTAGAGCCATCCGCGGATGGTCACCTGCTGTCCCTGATACCGTCCGACGTCTTCGATCGTAGTCAGCAGCATAATGGACAACTTTCCCGGCTGAGTTCAGCACCCAGCGCTCACGAGCCGGAGTCGGCTCGGGCGCGTGCCGCGAGCAGCTTTTCCCGTGCGCGGCAGACGTGTTCCAGGGGCGGGTGCGGCACGGCCGCTTCCTTCAACTCGAAGATCAGCGGCACACCGCCGGGCGCGGCCGGGGCCTCGGCCAGCCGTTCCAGGGCGGCAGGCCAGTCCACGGTGCCTTCCCACGGCAACAGATGCTCGTCCTTTTCCCCGTGATTGTCGTGGATGTGCGCCGTGACGATCCGATCGCGCAGCATCTCGAAACTGCGCGCGACTCCCTCCTCCATGTGCGCGTGGCCGACATCGAAGCAGAAGCGCAGCTCGTGCAGGCGAGTGTCCTCGACAAAGTGGCGCAAGTTGGCGGGCGAAGAAAACTCTCCCGGAGTGTTCTCCAGGGCGATGGTGACGCCGCGCTGCTTGGCGAAGAGGACCAGATGCTCGAGGGAGTGGAACAGGGCGTCGAATTTGCGCGGGTCGGCCGGTTCTCGACCCGTACCGACATGCTGAACCAGGTAGCGGAACGGAAGCCGCTCGGCCACCTCGAGTGCACGCTTGATTTCGTCCATGGCGTCAATGCGCCGGACCCGTTCCGGGTCACTGATGGACAGCGGGGCCGAACCTTCCCGGCTGGCGGAAAGCTCCCGGCTCGTGGGTGCGTGCAGGGCGTGCAGCGTCAGGTTGTGGTCGGCGAACCAATCGGCCAGCGTGCGCACGGTTTCCGCGTCGCGATAGTCGAAGTGGGAGCGCACGCAGAAAATTTCCAGCTCGGAGAAACCGGCGCGCACGATTTCCTCCAACAGCGCCGGCTTGAGCGGCTGACCGACGAACAGATAGGTGGAAAGGCCGACACGCATCAGCAGCCTGCCTGCCGTACAGCGCGAGCGACGGCTTCAGTAGCCAAGGGCGACTCCTCCACGGCGCGGGTCGGGGGCGCCGAGCCGTTCGCCGGTGCGCGGGTCGATGGCGATCGCTTCCACCTGCCCGATCCAGGAACCGACGCGCACCCGGTGTCCCATCCGCTCGAGCGCCGCGCGGACCGGCTCCGGGAAGGTTTCCTCCACCCGCAACTCATCGGGCATCCACTGGTGGTGGAAGCGCGGCGCATTGATGGTGGCCTGGGCGTCCAGACCCAGGCGCATCCAGTTCAGCAGGCTGAGCAGAGTCGCCGAAATGATCCGTGGACCCCCCGGCGAGCCGGCGACGAAACTCAACTGGCCGTTGCGGAGCACGATCGTGGGCGACATCGAACTCAGCGCGCGCTTGCCCGGCGCGATGGCGTTTCCTTCGGATTGCAACAGACCGAACATGTTCGGCGCACCCGGCTGGGTCGTGAAGTCGTCCTGGGTGTTGTTCAGCAGATAGCCGCCGGCCACGGTGACGGCGGCACCGTAGCTGTCGTTGATCGTGTAGGTGTTCGCCACGGCGTTGCCCGCTGCGTCCACCACCGAAAAATGCGTGGTGTGGCCGGCACGGGCTGCTTCGCGCTCCCACCAGGGCACAGATGGCGGCAGCGCGCCGCTGCCCACAGCCTCGAACTCTGCCGGATTGCCCGGGCCGATCTGCCGGCTGTCAGAGGCGCGCTCCGGATCGATCGTGGCGCGCAGCACGGCAGCGTAGCGCGGGTCGGTCAGCCCGCGCACGGGCACGGGCGCAAAGTCCATGTCCGCCAGGTAGCGGGCACGGTCGGCGAAAGCACGGCGCATGGCCTCGACCACCCAGTGCACCGAACGGGGGTCGTTCCAGGAGCTCAGCTCGACCGGCTCGAGGATGTTCAGCATCTCGAGGATAGCCACACCGCCCGAGCTCGGTGGCGGGGCCGCAATCACTTCCCATTCGTCGCCACGGAAGCGATAGGTGGCGCGCAGCGGCGTGCGGAGCTTGGCCTGGTAGCCGGCCAGATCCTCCCGGGTAATCAGACCGCCCATGCGCGCCATCTCTTCGGCCAGGGCACGAGCGGTTTCGCCGCGGTAGAACTCGCGGGCACCGGCGCGAGCGACGCGGCGCAGTGTCGCGGCCAGTTCCGGCTGGCGGAAACGGTCGCCCGGGCGGTAGAGCGCGCCGTCAGCCAGGAAGATGCGGCGGCTCAGTGCAAATTGCTGCAGGCGCGGGCGCGCCGCTTGCAACGAGCGAGCCAATTTTTCGCTGACCGGGAATCCTTCCTCGGCAAGGCGAATCGCCGGGGTCAGCACGGCTTCCCAGGACAAGGTGCCGTAGGTGCGCAGAGCCAGCTCCATACCGGCGACGGTGCCCGGCACGGAAACGGCGCGGTAGCCCAACGTGGCGGCTTCGGCATCGAGCTGGCCATCGGGGCCGATATACATTGCTGCGGTGGCGCGGCCGGGCGCCGTTTCGCGATAGTCCACAAAACCGGTGCGGCCGTCCGCCATGCGCACGAGCATGAAGCCACCACCGCCAATGTTCCCCGCAGCCGGCTGCACGACGGCGAGCGCAAAGGCGACGGCGACCGCAGCGTCAACGGCGTTGCCACCGTGGCGCAAGATGTCCAGACCGACGCGGGAGGCAAGCTCCTCGTCGGTGACCACCATCGCGTGCCGAGCGCGAACCGGCTCGGCCGGCCAGTTCGATACGGCCAGCTCGCCGGCCATGGCGTCCTGGCGGACCGGCTGCCGGGCAGTGGCCAGAGAAACAGCCAGCACGAAGCTCAGCAGCACGGCTGCGCTCCGTTGCAGGCCAGGCTGCGCCCATGGAGATGACTTGCGCATCGAAGAGCCTGAATCTAAGCGAATCGCCGGGGAGCGTCAAGGCAAGCGGGCGGCGACGGGCTCGCTCAGCCGGCCGTGTTGCGAAACGCGCGGGCCGCTTCCACGCACAGGGTCAGCTTGCCGATGGCTTCTTCCACGGTGCGGGTTTTCAGACCGCAGTCGGGGTCCACCCAGATGCGTTCCTTCGGAAGAATGGAAAGGGCGCGGGCCAGGCGCTGGCGGACGGTTTCCGGGTCTTCGAGCACGTGGGTGTGCACATCGACGACCCCGAAGCTGATGTCTTTCGAGAAGGGGTACCGGCGGAACAGCTCGAGCAGATCCAGGTCGCTGTTGGACATTTCCAGGTCGAAATTGTCCACCGGCATGCGCAGCATTTCCGGATAGATGTATTCAAAGGCGCCGTAGCAGGCGTGGGTGATGAAATAGGCAGGCAAGCCCTCGGTGACGCGCTGCATAGCTTCGATGGCAACGGGCAGTTCCTCCGGACGAACGGAAAGCGCCGGTTCGTCAATCTGAATGATTTTGCAACCGGCTTCGATCAGCGCCTCGACTTCGCGTCGGATGGCCGCGGCGAGTGCCATGCAGGTGGACTTGCGGTCCGGATAGTATTCGTTGAAGCTCCAGTCCATGACCGTGTAGGGACCGGTGAGCATGCCCTTGACCGGCTTGCGCGTGAGCGACTGAGCAAAGCGCCACCAGCCGACCGTCATCGGGCCAGGCCAGCGAACTTCTCCGGTGATGATGGGCTTGTGGTAGTAGCGATTGCCGTAGCTGCGCACCAGGCCGCCGCGGGTGAAGCCGGGCATGCGTTCGGCGAAGTAGGCGACCATGTCGCCGCGGTACTGCTCGCCATCGACGAGCACGTCCACACCCAGCTCTTCCTGTTTCTCGATCCAGAACTGGGTGGCCTGCCGCTCCAGGGCTTCGAGCTGTTGCTGCGTAATTTTCCCTTTGCTGAAGTCGGCGCGGGCGCGCACCAGATAGTCCGGCTTCGGGAAACTGCCGACCGAAGTGGTCGGGAACAGCGGCAGATGCACGCCCAGTGCTTCCAGTTTTTCACGACTCATCGTGCTGCAGCTCCTTTTCCCGTTCAGTGGCGGATCGCCTGGCGCACCCGCTTCAGCAGCGCCAGCTTGGCGAAAGCACGATCGCGGGGCAGGTACTCCAACCCGGCCGAAGGACACAGGTAACAGGGACCGCCGCGGATGCGCGGCAGCATCCGTTCGATCTGCCGGGCGAGCTCTTCCGGATTTTCCAGCTTGGTATTGCGCGCGTCCACCAGACCCAGCGCCAGCGGAACCGGCGAGCCGACGCTGGCGACGACCTCGACCAGGCGCGGATTGTAGGTGAAGTCCAGACCGACAACGTCCACCGGCAGCGCGATCAGTTTTTCGTAAAGCGGAGTCGGATCGTGGAAATAGACGTGGAGGGCCAGCGTCCACGGCTTCCCGGACGCCTGCCGCCGCACAGCGGTCAGCACCTGCAGCGCGCGGGCAAACACTTCCCAGTCGTGCGGGTATTTCACGATGGCCGGCTCATCCACCTGAATGAATTCTGCGCCGGCTTCGACGAGCGCAGCGATTTCCGCGGCCAGCGCTTCCGCATAGGCCAGGGCGCGGGTTTCCAGCGCTCCCATCGCGTCGGTTTCGACCAGCGAAAACTTCGCCAGCGTGTACGGACCGGTGAGCACCGCTTTCATGGCCGGCGTGCCATCGGTCGGGCGCGCGGCCACCAACGCAGCCAGCGCATCACTGGCGAAACGATACTCCAGGGTGAGCAGCGGACGCGTGCGTTGCGGGCGGGCCGTGAGCACCGGCTGACGGAAGTAGAAATTCGTATCGAAGAAGCGGAGCAAGCCGTCGATCTTGACTCCGGCCAGCTTGCCGGCCAGATGCGAGATCGGATCGTACCAGCGAATCTGGCCGTCGGTGAGCAGCTCCAGGCCCGCCTCGAGCTGTTCGGCGATGGCGCGGCGGGTCATTTCCTGCTCCGCTTCGGCCAGCTCGGCGGGCGTGCATTCGCCCCGGTCGGCGGCGGCGATGGTGCGCCGCAGCACCTGCAGCTCGGCGGAATCGCCGATACGCGGATAGCTGCCCGTGCTCGCCAGAATCAGATTCACGGCTCCTCCTCGGTGAGGAATTCCGGCTCGACCGCTTCCGGCAGCAGCGCAGCCTGATGGGCGCGGCGGAGCAGCTCCCGCACCGCCTGCCGGCCGCGCTCGCCGTAGCCGAGTGTCCAGCGGTTCACGTACATGCCCACGAAACGGTCGGCGAGGTGTTCATCCAGGTCGCGGGCGAACTGCATAGCATAGCTGAGCGCTGCCTCGCGGTGCTCCAGGCCGAAGGCCACGCTCTGGCGAAGAGCCCGGGCCACCTGGCGGCCGAGCTCAACACCCAGGGCGCGGCGGATGGCATTGCCACCGAGCGGCAGCGGCAGGCCGGTTTCGGCCAGCCACCACTGACCGAGGTCCACAATGCGGTGCAGGCCGTACTGGGGAAACAGGAGCTGACCTTCGTGAATCAGCAGGCCGGCGTCGACCGTTTCCTCGCGCACGGCATCGAGGATTTTGTCGAAGGCCATCGGCACCGCTTCGATTTCCGGCGCCCACAGCTTCAGCACGAGGTAGCCCGTAGTCCACAGACCGGGGACGGCGATGCGCCGCCGGGCAAGGTCGTCGCGCTTGAGCAGGTGCGAGGCCACCAGCGCCGGTCCGTACCCTTCCCCAAAACTGGCGCCGCAGTCGAGCAGGAGGTACTGGTGGTGCAGAAACCCGTAGGCATAAAAGCTCAGCGCGGTCACGTCGTACAGCTCTTCCCGGGCCGCCTGGTTCAGGGTTTCGATGTCGGCAAGAACGTGGGTGAATTTCAGGCCCGGAGTGGCCACTTTGCCGGTGGCCAGGGCATAGAACATGAAGGCATCGTCGGCATCCGGGGAGTGAGCCACCCGAATCAGGCGGGTTTCCGGGGCCGGCTGGGCCGAAGCGGACGCTTCGGCGCGGCGGGCAGAACTGTCTGACGAGGCCTGCGACATGGGAACCGATTCGCGGGAAGGTTGCACCGAGGACTTCCCAACGCCCCGGGAATTTTCTCACGGAAACGAATCTTTGCAAAGTCGCCCGAGCGGGGGTCGGACGGACACGGTTCAGAAGGCGTTGACCAGACGGGTGAGCGCGCGCTCGAACTCGACGCGTCCATCCAGATACGGTTTCCAGTGCTGCTCGATCAGGCGCAGATACTGCTGCCAGCCTCGCGCATAGAGGTCGTGGCGAAATCCGTAGGGCAGGTAGGTTTCTTCGCCGGCCTCGCGCAGAGTCCGGCGCACCATCTCGCCGGTGGTGTAGAAGAGGATGGCATGCCAGAGGTCGCGCCGGATGGGGCTGCCCCGTGCGCGGAAGCTCTGCTCGATGGTCTCGCGGACGCGGCCGGCCAAGGCATGCGAGGCTTCGTGAAACAGCACCTCGAGGGCTGCGAGGCCCTGGTTGCGCGGATCGGCACTGGCGATGGTCACATGCAGCGGTTCCAGGGAAGTGTATCCTCCGGTGCGGCCGGCGTAAAACGTCACGTCCACCCAGATGCGTCCGGCCGGCCAGGGCGCCTGGTAGACCGCAGCGAGCTTTTCCGCCAACTGCGGACCGAATTGTTCAACCAGTGCGGCAGCCTGCTCGACCCAGTGGCGATTTTGCCGGTCATGCTCCGGCCACCAGTGGCGGCGATAGACCGCTGCTGCGCGCTCCAGTGTCTCCACCAGTTCCGGGCGAAGGCCGGACTGTTGCAGGTCAGCAGCGTTCTGCAGTTCGGCGAGCCGGTTCTTGATCCGCACCAGGTCGGTGGCGAAAAGCAAGTCGCGCCCGGCAAATTCTGCGCGGTAGAAGGCCAGCGCGGCTTGCCAGTCGGCGGCTTCGGCAGCCGTCAGCGCGGCGCTGGCCGATTCGAGGTGCGCGGCAGGTGTGCCGGTTTCGTCGTTGGCGTCCGTGGTGGATGATTCCCGGGGCAGGCGCGCCTGTTGATAGAGGAAGTGGTGCAGATTCATCCAGAAGCTGCTATGGAATTCGAACACCGGAGTGGTGGCCGTGGGCGGTGCGTGCTCACCGCGCGGAGCCTGTGGCCGGCTGGTGCCCCGGCCGGCTTCCGGCACCTGCGGTGAAGCAGCCGACCACGGCACTGCCAGAAACAGCACGACCAGAAAGAGCCGCCCGCCCGCTCGGGTCTTGCAGAACTTCATGGGCGCGATTCTAGCAGCCACAACGTGCTGCGTGAACTTCGTGCGGAACGACAGGCTCAGCGCGGGCCGAACAGGCGATTGCCACCACGCACCGCAGCTACCACCAACGCCATTTTGACCAGTTCCGCTGGCAGGAAAGGCAGCAGGCCGCCCAGCAGCGCCAGCTTCCAGCCGTGTCCGATGCCCCAGGCAATCCAGGCGCAGCCGGCGGTGAATATCACTGCTTCGCCGGCCAGCAGGGCGAGCACCAGGCGCACGTTCTGCTTCCAGGCAACCGCGGTACTGCGCGAGTGCGAAGACGATGCGGGTGCGGAGAGGTTCCAGCGTTCCGCCAGCCATCCGGTCAGAAACGCGGCGGCGGGATAAGAAAGCAGGTAGCCCGCGGTAGGACCCACGAAGCGCGCCAGACCGGGCAGGCCGAACGGTTGAAACACGGGCAGGCCAGCAGCACCTTCGAGCAGATACAGCGTCAGAACCAGCGCCGAGCGGCGCGCGCCGAACAGCACGGCCACCAGCAGCACCCCGAACGTCTGGCCCGTGATCGGTACCGGCGTCCAGCCGAGCGGGATCACGATCCAGGCACAGAGCACCAGGAGCAGGTTGGCAGTCAGCAGCCGCACCAGCTCGATCAGCCAGCCTTCACCGGCAATCATGCGTTCGGCAAGCACGCGATTCTGCGCCATCGTCTTCTCCGGCCTGCGCATGGTTGTGCGCGCAGGCAATGCCACGGACGCGCAAGATTATACCGAAAACGCAGCTCGATGCGGACCCGGTTGCGCCCCTTGCGGTCACTGCGGCGGCGGCAGGACAAGCTGCACGCGCACGCGGTCGGCCGGCAGGGAACCCGGGCGCAGCTCAATGCGTTCGGCGGCAATTTTGCCCTGCTCGACCAGGTAGCGGTGGACCAGCTCGGCGCCAGGCGGCGAGCCGTCGCGCCCATCGGCCGCGTCCGAAGCAGCCAGAACGACACAGCGGAGGCGCGGGAAACGCTGCAAGATTTCGCTCAGTGCGTTCAACGGCTGTCGGGCGGCGGGGGCCAGCGTCCGGCTGCGGCTCGGCAAAGCTATGTCCCAGGTGGGTGCGATGCGTTCTAGACGCAGGGTGATTCGGTCGCTGCCCAGGCGTTCACGCAGCGAGCGCGCCACAGCTTGCTCGCCGAGCGGCCCCAGCTCCTGCTCCGCTAGGTAGGTCAACTGCAAAACGATCTCCCCGGCCTCCGAGGAAAGTTCCACGGCGTAACCGGCCAGCGGGGCATGCTCCACGGGCCAGGCGGTCGCCAGGGCGGGTTGGAGGCGTTCCCACAGGCGCTCGCGGAAGACATCGAAGGATTCCACGGGCGCAGCCACGCGGCTCCCGGTGGCGCTGGCGAGCGCGTGGAGTTCGTCCCGGGTGGCCACCTCGTACAGCGAGAGCTGCACCGGACGGCCGATGCGCGAACTGATCCGCTCGCGCAGACGCACTCGGGAGTCCTCCGCAAAGCGCTGCGAGAACAGTGCCGTGATGCCCACGCGCACATGGCTCGGATGGATTTCGATTTCCTGATGGACAATTTCTGTTTCTGGGTACTCCCCCCGCAGGGTGCGGTTCAGCTCGTCCAGAACGATCCGGCGAATGTTGGCCTCTTCGCGGAGCTGATTCAGGGTGCGGCCGAGCGGCACGGCAACCAGGACCAAAAAGATCAGCAGAGCAGCAATCCGCCGGGGCAACGTGCCCACGCGCCCCAGCAGTCCGCGCAGCGGTGTGTGTTGAATGGCCTCGAAGAGCCGTTCGTCTTTTTCGGTCGTTTCCAGCCACTCATTGATGCGACGGCGAACGCTGGCGGTGTCCATCCGCACGCTGAAGAACACCAGAAAGGAGCTGAAGATGATGGCCACCAGGTTGGTCAGGTAGAGCAGGCCTCCGCCGCGAATGATGGGCCACTCCCAGCCGATGCCGACGCCGAACCCGACCACCCCGAGCGGCGGCATCAGGGCAACGGCCACGGCCACACCGGGAATGGCCGTGACACCGCCGCCCTGACCGCCGCGACAGACCACGATGGCGCCGATCATCCCGGACATCACCGCCACCGCCAGGTCGAGCAAGGTGGGCTGCACGCGACTCAGGATTTCGTTGGTGGGACTGCGGAACGGCAGCATCCAGGTGATCAGTGCAGCCAGAAGAATCGACCCGAACGAGCTGAGCACGACATTCAGCAGGGCACGGATGCCGAGATAGAAATCGCCCAGCGCGACCGCCAGCCCGCTGGCGATGATCGGCCCCATCAGCGGGGAAAGCAGCATCGCGCCGATGACGATGGCCGGACTGTTCATGATCAGGCCCAGCGTGGCAATGCCGATGGCAAACAAAATTTCCAGCCAGTAGTTCAGATCGGCAATTTCGGCGTTGCGGAAAACCGTTTTGTAGATTTCCAGCTTGCGCTCGTCGTCGACCTGCAGGAGCCGGGCAAACGTCCGGCGCAGCAGATTGATGGTGCGCATGGCGGCATACCCGGGACGGCTCGGTTCCGTGCGCGTCAGCTTCGGGGATGGCTCGGGCGATGGGGTGGAGTCCGTCATGGGAAGCCCGGCACCACAGAAAGTAGCGTCCGGCGGCAGGCCGGTCAAGCGCAGGAGCGAGCCGTGCTCAGGGGCGCGCCGCCGGCTCAATCCGCGGGTCGGTGGCGGTGGCGATGGCGCCCCGTTTGTCCCCGCCGCGCAGCGTGCCGGCCGCATCCAGATAAAACGAACGGCGACCGGTGACGCCATACTGAACCGGCGCGCAGGCCAGCTCGTACGACGGCTCCCCGCCTGCCTCCGCGGCCGGCAGGATACGATAGCGGAAGCGGTAGCCGTCTTTTTCCCCGGCGGCCAGCTCGGCGTCGATCAGCTGTGCCGCTTCGGGGGCAATCTGACCGTCGGCGGAAGGACCGAGCTGCGCCAGCGATTCCGGCAGGCGTCCAAAGGCCGCGCGGTAGGTGGCGATGGCCTCGCGCAGGCGGCGCAGCAAAAGTATCGCCGCGCGCTCTTTTTCCTCCAGTTCGAGTTCGGCCCAGCGTTCGCGGAGCTGCGAGATATCCAGCAGCAGCACGCCAAGCGAGAGAATCCGCCAGCCGCCGCCTTCCCGCACCATGCCGATCACCGTGTGCTGCCCATCGTCGGTTTCCAGAGGAATGAAGGCCAGATTCTCAGCCCTGCGCTCCGGCCCGAGCCGCAGGACCGCCGCGGCGACACCCGTGTCGCAGGTGATGCGGGTTTGCCCACTCGCTGGGTAGTCCACCTGCGGCCGGCCGGGCGACTCCAGCCGTACCAGCCGCCGCATCAGGCCGGTGCGTTGCGAAGGAGGCAGTTCGCCGAAGGCGGCGCGGTTGGCCTCGGTCAAGTAGGGCAGGAAAAGTGCTTCGTTCTGACGGCAGGCCGCCAGCAGCGCCGAGGTCAGCGCGGCCTGCGGGCTGACTTCGCTGCCGGGCTGGCCCTGTTGTGGAGCCGGCGCCGCGGGCAGTGCCAGGGCCACCAGGACGAGTGCGGCAATGCGGGCGCTGCGCTGGCCGGTCATGGCAAGTTTCTTTCCTGCAGCCGTTGCAGCAGCCCGGGCAGCTCGCGGGTGAACTGGGAACGCGGCAGAACCACGCTGCAGCCGGCGCTGCGAGCGCGCTCGGCCAGCTCGCCCTGCACGTGTGCGAGGAAACCAACGACCGGAGTGTGACTGTCCTGCGTGCGGAGCCGCGCGATAGCGTCCAGTGGATTGCCGCGTGCGTTCAAATCGATCAGATAGAGGCGCGCGGACGCTTGCCGGGCACGCTCGGCCAGCGCTTCGGGTGTGGAGACAAATTCGACAGTGATGCCCGCGTGCCGTGCCGTCTCCTGTACGCGGGCACGGAAGAACAGGTCGTCGAGCAAGGCCACAACGGCTGCCATGTGCCGGCACCTCCTGCCGTTCGTATTTTCACCTTTTGCGCGCATTTTGGAAACCCGGACGAACGGCCGGACAAAGTTACCCTGCCGACTCCGGGTCCCGAGGCATCCGTGCGCACCGCGACTGCGCTTTTCGACTCCGGCAGGTTGCGTTATAAGAGTGGGAGCACACGGAGGAAATCATGAACGCAGCCGAAGCCCGGCCCGCACTGGCTGTGCTGGCGGAAACTCCGGCGGTGCTGGAGAAACTGCTGCAGGCCGCCACGGCAGAACAGATGCAGTGGAAGCCAGCGCCGGAACGGTGGTCGATCAGCGAAGTGCTGGCGCACCTGGTGGAAATCGAGCGGGTCTTCCGTGAGCGCGTCCAGCGCATCGCCGAGCAGGAGTCGCCGCCAATCGCCAGCTATGATCAGGAGCAGGCCTACCGCCGGGGAGACTACTCCTCCGGTCGCGCGGAAGAACACCTGCAGCGGTTTCACCGGGAACGGGAATCCACATTGCAACGGCTGCATGCGCTGCCCGATGCCGCACTGTTCCGACGCGGCCGGCATTCCGAAATCGGGGAGTTCACGCTCGGCGAGTTGCTCCAGGAATGGGCGTTCCACGACCTGGGCCACATCCGGCAGATTGCGGAGCTGTATCGGGCGCAGGCGTTCTATCCGCACATGGGCGGCTTCCGGCGATACTACACGGTGAAACCATGAACCCGCCGAGCACGCTGGCGCGGCAGATTCTGGAACTGTTCGATAGCCTCGGCAGCGAACGGCTGGATCTGCACGCGATCTTCGAACTGATCGGAGGCCATCGGCCCGAGCAGCAGAGCGCAATCCTGGAAGAAGTGGATCGGATGGTGGTGCAGGATTGGCTGCTGCCGGCTGGGGGCGGCGACTTCTTCCTGCGCACCGAACTGGGCCGGCTGGCGATCGCTGACCGCAAGCAGGTCACCCTGCTGACGCGGAAAGGATGTCATTTGTGTGAGGTCGCCCGAGCCCGCGTGGAGCCGGTGCTGGCCGAGCTGGGGGCACAGTTGCGCTTGGTGGATGTGGACTCCGACCCGGTGCTCCACGAACGGTACACAGAAGACGTGCCCGTGATTTTCGCCGGTCCGGTCGAAGTGAGCCGTCATCGTGCGGACCTCGAGAGCCTGCGCCGGGCCATCCTGGGTCCGGCGGGCAGCACTTGAGCGCAGTCCGCAAACACCAGCGCCGGACTCGCTGCCCATTGCTTACGACACGCTCATTTCCCGGAAAACCAGAATGGTTGCCCGGTGCGCTTGCCCGCGCAGCCGAAGTGCCCACCTCAGTGGTCGGAGTGCATTTTTGCGCCCACCGATTCTTCCGGCTGAGCGCCGCGCCGGCCGCGCACGCGGTCATAGACACTGAGGTGGCAGGTCGAGCCGATGGCTTCGTTGTAGTAGGTGGGCACGCCCAGCGCCGCACGCAGCTCTTCATTAAACCGGCGCAGGTTGGCCAGTTGTGCGGCCAGTGCCGGCAGTTTGCGGCCGTCGTCGGTGAGCAGAAATTTCTGATAGCCGGCATCCCAGAGCCGGGTGAACTGGCCGTTTACCATGATGGCCGGCAAGTGCGTGAGCTGGAATCGCCCGTCAGCAGTCCGGCGGAACTCCGCGCCGCAACCGTGCTTTTCTACGCGAACCACGCCGCCGGTGCTCCGCACGGAAAATCCCCGCGCCGGCAATGCCTCCAGGCGGGCCGGATCGAAACGTTCCTCGACGTACCACATGGCAGCCCAGAATAGGGATTGCAAAGGCATGCTGTCAAACGTTTCGGTTGCGTTTTCGCCCCGCTGAGGTTCGGGAGGCATCCATTCCCTACTATTTGTAGGGTCTTTCTGGTAAGCTATGCTATGTAGTCCTCGGAACGCGGGCGTGACCTGCGCATCTATAGACTGAGGGGTTCTGCACGGGCTACTGCAGGACACCGGCATCATTTCGCACGATTATCTGCAGAATCAAACAGTTATGACTCGTTCTGCCATTTCTGAACCTATTGCCGGCACCAGCGCTGCCGGGCATGAGCGGCAGCAGGTGCTGGGACTGATTGGCGGCACGCCACTGTTGCGGCTGCGCCGCGTGGTGGCCGAGTTTGAAAATGTCGAATTTTACGTCAAAGCGGAGTGGTTCAATCCCGGCGGTTCGGTCAAAGACCGTCCGGCGTTGAACATGATTCTGGAAGGTGAACGGAGCGGAGCCCTGCGGCCGGGCAAGGTGATTCTCGACGCGACCAGCGGGAATACCGGCATCGCCTACGCGATGGTGGCCGCAGCGCGCGGCTACCGCGTCAAGCTGTGTCTGCCGGCCAGCGCTTCAGAGGAACGCAAGCGCATTCTGCGGGCCTACGGTGCCGAGCTGGTAATCACGCCGGCCGAGGAAGGCTCCGATGGAGCCATTCGCCGCGCACGAGAAATCTACGCGCAGGACCCCGACCGGTATTTTTATCCGGATCAGTACAGCAACCCGGCGAACTGGCGCGCCCATTACCAGACGACCGCCACCGAGATCTGGGAGCAGACCGGAGGCCGGCTCACCCACTTTGTCGCCGGGCTGGGCACCAGCGGGACGTTCGTCGGGGTGACCCGCCGGCTGAAAGAGCTGAACCCGGCCATCCGGTGCATCAGCGTGCAGCCGGATTCCGCGTTCCATGGGCTCGAGGGTTTGAAGCACATGGCCACCGCCATCGTGCCGGCCATCTACGATGCGAGTCTGGCCGACGAAGACCTGGCCGTGCGCACCGAGCAGGCCTACGCCTGGGTGCGCCGGCTGGCGCGCGAGGAAGGGCTGCTGGTGGGGGTCAGCTCCGGCGCCGCGCTCGAGGGCTGCGTGCAGGTGGCGCGCCGGCTGCCGCGGGATCAGCGCGCCGTGCTGGTCACGGTGTTCCCGGATTCCGGCGACAAGTACCTGAGCGAGCGATTCTGGGAGGAAGACTGACGGTGTCCACGCTGCGCATTCGTGCCGAGCTGGTCGAACAGATTCATCAGCACGCCGCCGAAACGTACCCGCAGGAATGCTGCGGGGCGTTGCTCGGCCGCGACGATCCCGAGGGACGCGAAGTGCTCGCCCTGTTGCCCCTGCCGAATCGCCAGCAGGAATCGCCCCGCAACCGGTTTGTGGTGTCGGCCGAAGACGTCCGCGCGGCCGAACGCGTCGCGCTGCAACAGGGGCTCGAGCTGGTGGGCTGGTACCACTCCCATCCGGATCACCCGGCGCAGCCGAGCACGTTCGACCGCGAGCATGCCTGGCCGTGGTACAGCTATGTCATCGTCAGCTCCGGCGCGGGCGCAAAACCGGAACTCACCTGCTGGCGGCTGGCGGACGACCGCAGCCGCTTCGAGCCGGAAGCCGTGGTCACGATGGCCGGAGCGCCGCGATAGTTTTCAGGGGAGCGAACCATGCCTGTCAAAGTGATCATTCCTACGCCGCTGCGGCCTTACGCGGGCCGGCGCGAAAGTGTGGAGTTCGATGCCCGCACCGTACGCGATGCGCTCGACCGGCTCACCACCGAATACAGCGAGCTGCGCCGGCATCTGTTCACCGAGGAAGGTCGGCTGCGCAGCTTCGTGAACGTCTATGTGAACGATGAAGACATTCGCTATCTGCAGAAGGAAAACACTCCGCTGAAGGAAGGCGATCAAATCACCATCGTGCCCTCGATCGCCGGCGGCAGCGAGGGCGCCGTGGCTCCAGCAGCAGCCGCCACGGCAACGCTGTCCAAGGAAGAAATTCTGCGCTACAGCCGCCACCTGATCATGCCCGAGGTGGGCCTGGAGGGACAGTTGAAGCTGAAGCAGGCGCGGGTGCTGCTGATTGGCACCGGCGGCCTGGGCGCCCCGCTGGGACTCTACCTGGCAGCGGCCGGCGTGGGACGGATCGGTCTGGTGGATTTCGACACGGTGGATTTCACCAACCTGCAGCGGCAGGTGATGTTCAGCACCGCCGACGTGGGCCGCCCGAAGCTCGCGGCCGCCCGGGAACGGCTGGCGGCGCTGAATCCGGAGATTCAGCTGGACACCTATGAAACGCGGCTGACGAGCGAGAACGCGCTCGAGATTCTGCGCCCGTACGACGTGGTCGTCGACGGCACCGACAATTTTCCCACCCGCTACCTGGTCAACGATGCCTGCGTGCTGCTGGGCAAGCCGAATGTCTACGGCTCGATCTTTCGATTCGAAGGTCAGGTGAGCGTGTTCGGCATGCCCGAAGGCCCGTGCTATCGCTGCCTGTATCCGGAGCCGCCTCCGCCCGGACTGGTGCCCTCGTGTGCCGAAGGCGGCGTGCTGGGCGTGCTGCCCGGCATCATCGGCGCCATTCAGGCCATGGAGACGATCAAGCTCCTTCTCGGCCGGGGCGAGCCGCTGGTGGGACGGTTGCTGTTGTTCGATGCGCTGGCGATGCGCTTCCGCGAGCTGCGGCTGCGCAAGAATCCGGAATGCCCGGTCTGCGGACCCCAACCCACGGTGACGCGGCTGATCGACTACGAGGAATTCTGCGGGGTCCGCGGAGAAGAGGTGTCGGCGCCCACCACCACCGTGCCGGAGATCGAACCGCGAGAGCTGAAAGCGCGACTCGAGCGTGGCGACGATCTCTTCATTCTCGACGTGCGCGAGCCACACGAGTACCAGATCTGCAACCTGAACGGCTACCTGCTGCCGCTCGGCGAGCTGCCGCGGCGTGTCCATGAGCTGGACAGCTCGCGCGAAATCGTGGCGCACTGCCGCAGCGGGAAGCGCTCGGCTGAAGCCGTCGAATTTCTGCGCAAGGCCGGTTTCCGCAAAGTGTGGAACCTGAAGGGAGGCATTCTGGCCTGGTCGGATCAGGTGGATCCTTCCGTGCCGAAGTACTGAATGCGCCGGCAGCGCCGCACGCGGCCGGCGATATGCTCGCACTGCCAACGAAACTGTGCCGGCGTCTGGCTCGCTGCTCCCCAATCCAGATATTTTGACTTGACTTAGCGATTCAGGAAGCTTAGAAAGCCTGTATTAGCGGCTGCCTCAGGGCAAACCCCCCAACTCAGAACCTAGGAGGCGTGCATGACCCTTTTCGATCAACTGCTGGAAAACAACCGGCGGTATGCGGAATCGTTCCGACTGGGCGAACTCCCCATCCCGCCGGCCAAGAAGCTGGCCGTAGTGACCTGCATCGACGCGCGGTTGACGGTAGAAAAGCTGCTGGGCATCGAAACCGGCGACGCTCATATCATCCGCAACGCCGGCGGATTGGCCACCGACGACGCGCTGCGCTCGCTGATCCTTTCGACGCAGGTGCTGGGAACCCGGACTGTGGCCGTGATCCAGCACACCGACTGCGGGATGCTGAAGTTCAGCGAAGCCGAGCTCCAACAGCGCATCCAGCAAGCCACCGGACAGGACACTTCCGGACTCCGCTTCCTGGTCTTCTCGGACCTGGAGCAGAGTTTGGCCGAGCAGGTGCGTCGGATCCGCAGCAATCCGTTCCTGCCGCGCGATCTGCAGGTCCGCGGGTACATCTACGACGTGCGAAGCGGACGCCTGCGCGAGCTGGTCGCCTGAAACTTTCGCGCGCCTGGCCACACAGAACAGAAACAAGATGGCCGGGGGAAGGTGACAGCGTCCTCGCAGCGGTAGCGCCTGCGTGGCCGTGTGTGGATGCCGCCGGCGCCTACGGCAACCGCCCGAATTCTCACCGATTTCGCCGGAAAGGGGTTCTGCAAGCACGGCACTGCAGCACAATCGCAAAAAGAAAAACCGACCGAGCCTTCTGCTCCTGGAACTGCGTCTGCGGAAGTGTGCCGGATTGCAGCCGTCGAATGGGCGCCTTACGAGAGAGATGAAAGGAACACGGAAACGCCCCTGCAACGGGAGGGCTATTGGGAAGATTTCTGCTTGTCGAGTTTGAGCTGGATGACAATTTCCTGGCGCCCGTCCAAGCTGGAGATGGTGCGCTTGGCAGAGGTCAGATCGCCGCGCTCCGCATGGATTTCGTAGTCCACATTCGGGTCGAGCCCACTGAAGCGGTACCGGCCTTCCTTGTCAGCAATGTAGGTGCGCACCATCATGGTCTGTCGGTTTTTCAGATAGACGATGCTGCTGGGGGCGGGATTTTCATCCCGGTCCACCACGATGCCGCGGACGGTGCGCAGCTTGCGTTCCTGCGCCACCCCGACGAACGCCCCGAAGGCGAGCAGGACCATCAGTCCCAGTACCTGCAGCGGCTTTCTCACGACCTTACCTCCCTCCTGCGCGTTGGCCTCTGACGATTCTTTCTTCCGCTCCACCCGACGTCCCCTCCAGGGACGCAACGGTGCCTCGCTCTCGCGAGCCGTCAGGCCGAGGTGTTCGGCTGCCCGAAGGCCCGGCCCATCTGCGGACGTTTCCCGCGCAGACGGCTTCGGCCTGCCCCGGAGGGTGCGGAAGCAACCGACGAACCGAACAGAGCCTCCCGAAGAGAACGAAGCAAAATCATCTTCTGTACAGTACGATGGCAAAAGGGCAGGAAAAGATGCCGTACGGATGTTTCCACACAGGAACTGCTACCGGTCTTCGTCTTCTTCCTCCTCGTAGAGGTCTTCGTCGAAGTCTTCCTCGTCCTCTTCGTCCTCTTCCTCTTCGTCGTAGTCCAGGTCTTCGTCGGAGATAACGTTCAGCAGCACGGGATGCGTCTGCACCACCTCCAACTCGACCTCGCACTCCGGACAGGAAAGGATCTCGCCTTCTTCCACTTCGTCTTCATCCACATCGAGCACCGCAGCGCATTCTGGACACTTCACCACGGCCAAGCCTCCCTCGGAAAAGTTCGTTTTGCTTCCCCGCGAGCGTATTATAGAACGCGGCTGTCAAGCAACCCCAACACAGTCGCTCGAGATGCTGAAGAATCGCGAGTACCCGGATCGACCGGTGGTGGGTGTGGGCGGGGTCGTCATCCGCGATGGCCGTGCCCTGCTGATTCGTCGCGGCTCGGAACCCCTGAAAGGACAATGGTCCATTCCCGGCGGTCTGCTCGAACTGGGTGAAACCCTCGAAGAAGGCGTGCGCCGGGAGCTGCGCGAGGAAACGGGCCTGGAAGTTCGCGTGCTGGAGTTGATCGAAGTGTTCGAACGCATCTTTCCGGAACCCGAACCCGGCCGGGCACCTTCCAGCCACCGGCCCGGTCCCCGCTATCATTACGTCATCCTCGACTATCTCTGCGAGGCCCCGGAAGGCGAGCCGCGGGCCGGGGGCGACGTCACCGAGGTGGCCTTTGCCGCCGAAGCGGAGCTCGAGCAGTTCCACCTGACGCCGACCGCCACCCGGGTGCTGCGCAAAGCCTTCGCAATGGCTCGCCAGCGCGCTCTCTGAGCAGTACAGCTCAATCAGCTGCCGCCGAAGCCAGCGCGTGCGTGCGCGGCGCGCAGAAGCCGTAATGTTGCGCGACGGCGCGGCGCAGATCCTCCAGCGTGAAATCCGGCCAGAGCTTCGGCGTGAAATGCAGCTCGGCGTGGGCCGATTCCCAGAGAAGAAAATCGTCCAGGCGATGCTGGCCGCCGGTGGCGATCAACAGGTCCACGTCCGGCACTGGCTCTGCCCGTGCACTGGCGGCGAGCAGCCGACCGAAGGCATCCGGGGAAATCTCCAGCGAAGTGTACAGCCGGCAGGCCGCACGCAGCAGAGCCTCGCGGGCCGAGTAATCCACGGCCAGCCGGAACCGCAGACGGCCACCCTGGCAGGTGGCCGACTCTGCCTCGGCGATCGACTGACGCAGCCCGTGCGGGATCCGGTCGCGCCGGCCGATGACTTCGACCCGGATGCCCCGGCGCGCCCAGCGCGGCGCTTCTTCCCGGAGAAACTCGCGCAGCAGGTCGAACAGAAATTCTGTTTCCGCGCTCGGCTGCTGCCAGATGCGCGCCGAGCAACCGAGCACGGTCAGGGTGCCGATGCCGCAGGCGGGAGCCGCGGGCACCAGCCGGCGCAGCACATCGAGTGCGAATCCGTAGCCGAGCGCTGCGGGCAGCTCGCGCCGGCGGGCCCAGCGGCGGCTGCCGCCGGGGCGCAGGGCCACATGGAGCCGGTGGGATGGGACGGGCACGGTCCGAGGCTAGCGTATACCTTTCTTTCTGTCAAGTACTTTGTATTATGAAGCTAGCTAAAAGCGCGGTCCCCGTTCGGTGCGCGGATAGCGGCCCAGCGCGGCATGAACCCGGATGCGCAGCAGATCGCCCACCATGCGCAGCCCGTCCCGGAATACGTGCACGCGACTGTCCGGGTGATGCGCCCAGCGCACGGGAATTTCCACCACCCGCAGGCCGTGTCGCAGGGCCAGAAAGAGAATTTCCGGATCGAACCCGAAGCGCTCGATGCGCTGCTGCTCGAACAGAATGCGCGTCGGTTCGCGCCGGAACGCCTTGAAGCCGCACTGGGTATCCTGGAAGGGCAGGCCACTGAGCAGCCGGGTGGCCCAGTTGAATGCGATGCCGGCCCGCTCGCGCCACCACGGTTGATGCTGCTGAATCAGGCTGCGGTCCAGCGCGCGCGAACCGATGGCGATGTCGTAGTCCGCCAGCGCCGCCAGCAGTTTGTCGGCTTCTTCGATGGGGGCGGAAAGATCGGCGTCGGTAAACAGGGCCAGCCGTCCGGTCGCTGCCAGCATGCCGGCGCGCACGCTGTAGCCTTTTCCGCGATTGCCTGGATTCGACAGCAGGCGCAGCTCGGGGTACTGAGCGGCGAACTGGCGCACAACTTCCGCGGTGGCGTCGGTCGAACCATCGTCAACGACGATGACTTCCCCGCGCAGGCCGCGCGCGGCCAGATACGAAAACACCTGCGGGAGGGTGTGCGCCAGCCGCCGCTCTTCATTGAATGCGGGGATGACCACAGAAAGATCTGGAGTGCGGGCAGTCATTGGTTTCCAGCTTCGGGCCATCCATACTGGCCCCGCAGCGGAACAAAGCGGCAGTAATTCACCACGCGGGTCGAGATCTGTGCGCCGTGTTTGCGCACCTGCCAGAGCTCCTGCTGGTGCTCGTCGCCGACCGGGATGACCAGGCGTCCACCTTCGACGAGTTGTTCGAGCAGCGGGGGCGGGATGCGCGGCGCTGCGGCGGTGACCACGATGGCGTCGAAGGGCGCCTGCTCGGGCCAGCCCAGCGTACCGTCTCCGATGCGCACGTGCACGTTGGAAATGCCCAGCCGCACGAGTCGTTCGATGGCTGCACGCGCCAGGGCTTCGCGATGTTCGATCGTGAACACTTCGCGCGCCAGCCGGGCGAGCACGGCGGCCTGATAGCCCGAGCCGGTGCCGACTTCGAGCACGCGCTCGTCGCCGGCCAACTCCAGCGCTTCCGTCATCACCGCCACCATGTACGGCTGCGAGATGGTCTGCCCTTCCCCAACCGGCAGCGGCTGGTCCGTGTAGGCAAGCGGCATCAATTCGTCCGGCACGAACACGTGTCGCGGCACCGCACGCATGGCCTCCAGCACGCGCGCATCCGAGATGCCTCGCGCGACCAGTTGCTCCTCCACCATGGCCTCCCGCAGGGCTGCGTAGTCGGGCGCCGGCTCCCCGGAACCATTGGCCTTGCTGCGTCGGTTGCGGAACCAGGCCATCATTTTCTGCGCTGCACCTTCCGCGGCCGTTTTCGCGTCGCTCGCGAGCGCCGCTGTGTGGCGGTCAGGCGCAGCAGCCGGCGAACCTGCTGGCGCAGGGTGCGTGCATTCGCGATCGCATGGCCTTGAAAATCGTTGTTGAAATAGACGAACGCCGGCTTCTTCCACCGCACCAGGCTCCGGGCCCATACGGCGAGCTGTGCCGGGGTGTAGCGCGAACGGTAGAGCTGCTCGCGGCCGTGGAAGCGAATGTAGACAAAATCGGCCGTGACGACCCGTGCCGAGGGAAAACGCCGGCCGCAATCGGCCATGCACAGGGCCACACCATGGCGGCGCAGCAACGCAAGCGGCTGCTTCGCAAACCAGCTCCGATGCCGGGGTTCGACGGCATACCGCAGCCCCGGGGGCAGCCAGCCGAGGAAACGCTTCACCACCCGGGCATCGAAGCTCAGGCTGGGGGGCAGTTGAAACAGGATGGCGCCCAGCCGGTCGCCCAGCGCGGCTACCGACTGCAGGAACCGCCGCAGCGGTGTGCGCCGCTGCAAACGGGTCTGATGCGTGATTTCCCGGTGCGCCTTGACCGCCCACAGAAATCCCGGAGGCGATTGTTGCCGCCAGCGCGCCCAGGTGCTCGGCCGGATGCGGCGGTAGAAGCTGGCGTTCAGCTCGACGGTGGAGAATCGCCGCTGATAATACGCCAGCCACTGGCGGGCGGGCAGTTCGCGGGGGTAGAAGCGTCCGCGCCAGTGGCCGTAACTCCAGCCCGAAGTGCCGATGCGGATTTCTTCAGCCGTGAACATGCGGCGGAACATAGCCGATCGCGGTCAATCGGCTGGTGCGGCCGGGCGGGCGAGCTCCGCAGCGGCGTGGCGTCGCCAGGCGCCGGTGCGAAGAATGGCTTCGATCTGCTCGAGTGCGTACTCCAGTTCCTCGTCGCGATTGTAGAAGTGCGGCGAAAGACGAATTCCGGCACCCGGCCGGTAATCCACCAGAATGTCGCGCGCCAGCAGTTCGCGTTCTACTTCGCGCGCCTGCGGACATTCGATCGAAACGGTTCCCCCGCGCTCAGCCGGGTCGAGCGGCGTGTTCACACACCAGCCGCGTGCGCGTGCCCCTTCGATCAGCCGGGCCGTTTGTCGTAGGGAATTGGCCCGAATTGCTTCCACACCCACCTGCGCGATGATGTCCAGGCCCGGCTGGCAGGCGTAGAGCGCCGGGATGCTGGTCGTGCCGTTCAGGAAGCGGAAAGCATCGTCCCGCAGCTCGATGGGGCCCACATCGAAATCGAACGGTCGGCGATGGGCGAACCAGCCGGTAAAGGCCGGCCGAAGCTGCCCCTGCAAATCCGGCCGCACGTAGAGGTACGCCACACCGGGGCCGCCGCACAACCATTTCAGCACACCTCCGACGGCAAAATCGGTTTCCAGTCGCTGCACGTCCACGGGGACGGTGCCGACGGCCTGGAACAGGTCGAGCACAACGTAGGCTCCCATGCGGTGGGCGCGCTCGATGATGGCCTGCGCCTCCACCAGGCAGGCGCTGCGAAACAACACATAGCTGACCGGCACGAGCAGTGTGGTTTCATCGATTGCGGCCAGAAATGCTTCGAGCGGCAATCGCAAACCGTCTTCGCTGGGCACCACTTCGATCCGTGCGCCGCGGGCAGCCTGGGCGCGGTAGAAGTAGAGCAGCGAGGGGAATTCGCAATCGGAAAGAACAATTTTGTTCCGGCGACCGGTGAAATCGAAGCAGGAACTGATCACTGCCTGCGTAGTGGTCACGTTCGGGTGCACCGAAACGGTTCCCGGCGGTGCACCGATCAAACGACCGATCTTTGTCCCCACCTCGGCAGCCAGGTTCCACCAAGCCTCTTCCCAGGCACGAACGCCGCGCGTGGCCCATGTCTCTGCGTACTCCTGCAGCTTCGTCTCCACGCCCCGGGGCATGGCGCCCAGCGAATTGCTGATCAGATACGTGGTGCGCTCCAGAATCGGAAACTCTGAGCGCCACTGGAGCAGACGCTCGCTCAAGAAAAACCTCCCGCAGCAAACCGCGCAACCGGCCCCTTCTTCCGCGGCCACCTGACCTGCAACTCCAGGAAAAGGTATCACACGAACACCACCGACGCCACGGCCGCCGCCGTCCGCACCTGCGCCGGGCAATCTGCCGACGGGCCGGGCGTTGCCGCGCCGGGGCGAGGCCCAAAGGCGGCAAGAAATTGCGCACGGCTGCTCAAGTCGTGTAAGCATATCGGCATGCTTCCGGAAAACACTCTGTTGCTAGCCCTGCTGATGAGTTTGGTTTTTCTGGTGGCCGTGGCTTACTCCTCGGTGGGCCATGGCGGTGCTTCCGGCTATCTGGCGGTGCTGGGCTTCTTCGGACTGGCGCCGGCCTTCATGGCTCCGAGCGCGCTGCTGCTGAATCTGCTGGTGGCCGGACTGGCCTTCTGGAACTACTGGCGTGCGGGCCATTTCGTCTGGCGGCTGCTCTGGCCGTTCCTGCTCACTTCGATTCCCTGCGCTTTTCTGGGCGCTCGACTGAACATTTCGCCCCGGGTGTACCTGCTGCTCCTGGCAGCGGTGCTTTTGTGGTCTGCCTACCGACTGCTGGCGGTGGCGTCTCCGGCCGGGGAGGAATTCCGGCTGGAACTGCCCTCGCTTCGGGTGGCGCTGCCGGTCGGTGCGGCCATCGGGTTGCTCTCTGGAATTGTGGGGGTCGGAGGAGGCATCTTCCTGAGTCCCCTGATGATTCTGCTGCGCTGGGCGGATGCGAAACGCACGGCGGCTACTTCGGCGGCGTTCATCTGGCTGAACTCTGCGGCCGGGTTGTACGGGCGGCTGACGCACCAGCCGGTGGACTGGTTGGCCCTGCTCTGGCTGGTTGTTCCCGCAGTTTTTGGCGGGGTGGCGGGTTCGCGGCTGGGTGCTCAGCACCTGCAGGGCATCTGGCTTCGGCGGATTCTGGCCGGGGTGCTGGTTCTGGCGACGGTCAAGCTGCTCACTTCGATCCGCTGAACGGACGGCGTCAATCGAAGCGGCGCTTGAATTTGATATCGAAGCCGAAGGTCGCGTTCTGATCGCGCAGGGCGACGATGGAGATATCCCGAGTGATATTGTATTCGAATTGAATGATCTGCTCCTGCGCCGAGCTGACGTTGGTCACATAGGTGATGGTCAGGTCGCGAGTGATCTGCTGTTCGATGGTGATTCTTGCGGTGGCGTTCTGTTCCGTGCCCGTGTCGGCCACAAAAGGGTCCACGCGAAAGCGAGTGATCCCGAACAGGCGCTCCAGGCGGCCGGTCACCTGACTGGAGATGGCTTCCGAGAGCAGCGCGCCGGCGCCCAGCTCCGGCGCGGTTTCCGTGGTCGCGCGGCGCAACTCGGTCTCTTCGCCGGTGCGGCCCAGCGCCAGCAGCGTGAGGATATCGCCGGGCGGCAGCGGCGGGTCGGAGCGGTAGGACAGGCTGAGTTTATCGGCGCGACCGGTGACGTTCAGCGTAATTTCGTACTGGCGCACGGTGGTCTGCGCTTCCACATCGATGTCCGGATTGATGCGGAACGGATTGGAGAAATTCAAATCGCCGCGCAGGACCCGGTACCGGTTGCCGCGCAACGTCATCTCGCCGCTCAGCAGGTGAACGTGGCCGAGCAGAATGGGCTGCTCCCAGGTGCCCCGC
The DNA here is from genome assembly GCA_023512135.1 of Terriglobia bacterium. Lineage (GTDB taxonomy): Bacteria > Acidobacteriota > Terriglobia > Acidiferrales > UBA7541 > DSGC01. The sequence continues at coordinate 59,557 of JAIMAG010000005.1, forward strand.
ACGCGCAGGCTGGCCTCGCTTTCGAAGCGCGCACCGGCCCATTCCACGCGGGCATCGGGCGTGGAGAAGGCTTCGACATCGAATTGCAGATTGCGCAGGAACTCGGAGGTGGTAGGCGGCGCCTGCGGAGCGGCCGGAGAAGCCACCAGCAAACTGGTCAGGTCGAGCCCTTCCGACAAGAACAACCGCTCGACCGTCACCCGGCCACTGAGCAGGCCGCCGCGGGTGGTGCCGGAAAGCCGCAGCGTGCCGCCCGCCAGCCAGCTCATGCCCTCCGGATAGCGGATGCGGACGCGGTCGGCCCGGGTGCTGACCTCGAAGCGCACCGGCCGTTCCCCGTAGCTGACCGTGCCGTCCAGCAGCAGCGAGCCGCCGCCGGATTCTGCGCGCACCCTCTCAAAAACCAGGCGGCTGCGGTCGAAAATAAAATCTCCGTTCAGGTTGTTCAGTCCGACCGGCAGCTCGCCGTAGGTGGCCGAAGCATTGCGCACAGCAACGCGGCCGGTGATGCGCGGGTTGTCGAAGGTGCCTTCGATGGCGCCGTTGACCTGGGCGACGCCGCGGGCATCCAGGTCCGCGTCGAAGCCGCGGGCCAGGCGGAGATTGACCGTCCCGTCCAGACGCAGCTCGAGTGTGCGGTCGCCGCTGAAGCGCACAAAGCCGGAAACCGTGAAGTCGGTATCCGGCCCGCGGATATGCGCCTGCTCGAGGCGAACTTCCTCGCGGCGGTAGGCAAACCGGAGCGGCCCCTCGTTGCGCAGCCGCAGGTACTGGTAGTCGAACTCGAGCCGGGAGACATCGGCTTCAATGACGAGCGTTTCCGGCCGCGCCAGCTGGCCCGCGAGGCGGAAGCGGCCGTCCACGCGGCTGTCGCCCGTCAGCTCACCCAGATGGAAGGCGGTTTCGATGAAGGCATCCAGGTCCACACCCTCGACCGTCAGCTCGCCTTGCATCGGATAGTCTCCGCTCAGGGCCATGGCCAGTCGGCCCGAGATCCGGCCGGTCGGCAGCGAGGATTCCAGTGCCACCTCCAGGCGCTCGCCGTCGGCCGAGAGATTGGCCTGCAGACTGCCCAGTACGTCTTCGCCTACGGTCAGATTCACGATCCGCAGCGAACCGGTGCCCTGCGGCGCGTGCAAAGACCCGCGCCCGCGCAACTGAAAGCTCAGCTCGCCGCCGAGCGGCAGCCGTTCGGTTTGCACCAGTTGGATCCGTTCGACCGGCACGATGGCGCCAGCGATGTCGAACTCGACAGCCCGCTCGGGCAGGCGGTAGAGCAGGTCACCGGTGATGCGCCCTCGGCCCATGCGCAGCTCGGCGTTGGCCACGCGCAGCTCGTCTCGTCGCACTGCGAGCTGGCCGCGGACGCGCTCAAATCCCAGGCCCCAGGCGGTCACATCGGCGACGTCCACCAACCCGGTCAGCTCCGGATCGCTGCGCGTGCCCCGCAGCCGGAACTGGCCGGTGACCAGACCCTGCACCGGAAAGCGGGTGCCGAACAGTTGCTGCAGTCCGTCGGTGGGCGCGCGGACCAGGTTGGCTTCCGCGCCCCACGTGTGCTCCGGACGAAACTCCCAGTCGTCCAGCTCGAGCCAGAATTCCAGCTCGGCGGCCGATTCGCCGCGGCGTGCCCGCGCCCGGGCCAGGCGGAATCCGTCCGGCGAGTAGGTAAGCTCGCCTTCGATTTCGTCCCACAGCAGCGTGCCGTAGGCGGCGCGGGTGGCGTGGATGCGTCCGGCAAAAGTGGGATGGCCAAGCCGCCCGGTGACGCGACCGTTCCAGTGCACGCGCCCGAGGATCGGGACGCGCTCAGTGCCCGGCTCGCGCAGAGCATAGATGAAATCGTTCCAGGGCAGCAGGTCTTCGGTGCGGAACTCCACGCGCAGCGAACTGCCGGCCTGACCCAGGCGTCCGTCGAAGGTGAGCACGCTTGCTGGCGTCGAGATCTCGCTCTGGCGCAGCTCGACCGCATCGGCATCCATCACGTAGTGGTACTCGAGCCGGGCGGTCACCGGCTGGCCGGTCTCCGGCGGAACCAGGGGAGGGGCCCAGATGGAAATGCCGCGAGACTCCACGCTTTTGAAGTCGCGCAGCCAGGTGGTTTCCGCGTCCACGTCCATGCTGCCGCGCCAGCTCAGCGCGGCCACGGGCAGCGTCGGGTTGTCCACGGCTGCCAGCACTTCCGCCACGCTCAGGCCGCGCGCCTGCGAAGTGACGCGGAAACGCTGGTCCGCCAGGGTGAATTCCAGTCGGCCGTGAATCACGCCGCCCAATGCGCGCGCCTCGAAATCGGGCACGACAATGCGCCCGTCCGCGAGCCGATACTCGCCCCGGGTTTCGATCCCGCCGGCATGAAACCACCGATAACGCAGGGTAATTCCGCGCGCGTGATAGCGTCCCAGGAAATTCAGCTTTCCGGAGACGTTGTCGAGCTGCCCGCTCAGTTCCACCAGCCCGCTCGGCGAGTTCGGCTTGCGCAGAATCTCCCGGAGGTCTTCCAGATTCAGTTGCCCCTCGTAGTGCACCTGCCACTGCGGTCGGGCCAGATTGTCTACGCTGGCCGTGAAGACGAATGCGGAATGCGGCAGCGTCCAGCGCAGGCGCGACAGCCGAAACTGCTCGCGGGTGAGCGTGAATTCCCCGGCGATGTTGGTCGGGAACGGAAGATAGCGGCGAGCAACCACCACGAACTGCTCCCAGGCAAAATGGCCGGTGTAGCGCGGCTCCGCGTCGGACGGTTGTTCATAGTCCAGCGCAAACTGGAAGTCACCGCCTTCCGCCACCAGGGGCGCACGAACGTGGTTGTAGAGGATGTAGCCATCGTTCACCCGCAGCCGGCGAACGACGATTTCGAAGATGCGCTCGTGAAACGGCTTGCCGGGTGTGGGTGGCTGGCGGAGGCGCGGAACCGGAACATTGCTTGCACCCTGCTCATCGAAGCGCACGTGCACCGCCGGTCGGTCCAGCGTGATTTCGTCCAGCGAAATCTTGCGTCGCACCAGCGAGTCGAGGCGCACATCCACCACCAGGCGGTCGGCCCGGAAGAATGGCGGCGTGCCTTCCGGCTCGCGGCCGTGAACGGTCAGACCGTGCAGTTCGGCCCGCAAACCCAGCAGCCGGAACCGAAACGCCTGCAGCTCGGCCCGACCGCCGGTCATGTTTTCGATCTGGCGCACGATGGCCCCGCGCGCCCAGCGCTCATCCAGTCCGGTGCGCACCAGAATCGCCACCCAGCCAGCTGCCAGCAGGAGCAACAAGCCGGCAAGCCGGAGCAACCAGGTTACACGGCGACGAAAGCGCCCGCTCATGGCTTCAGGCTCTCATCCAGGATTTCGACGCGCACCTGCGCGCGGGCCGTTTCCAGCCACTGGGTGGCGCGGCGCGAAATTTCCCGCTGGGTGAGCAGCTCACGGATCTGTTCGCGCACACGGTCGAGCGGCGGCAGCGGCTGGTTGCGAGTCCGCATCTGCGGGATCAGTTCCTCCTCGTAATAGCGCTGGATCGCAGTCTCCTCGATGGTCAGCGCCGGGCGAAACTTCGAGTCGAGGTAGCTCGAAACCAGCAGCTGGCGCTCGAGCAGCCGGCGAACGGCTGCTTCGGTCAAGCCCGCCTCGCGCAGTCGTGCCTGCCAGGCTTCGCGGGAACCGAACGAGTCGGCCAGTTGCGCAAAGGCCGCCTCCACCTGCGCCGGAGCCGGATGGGGGAAGTTCACCGCTTCGGCTTCGGTGACCACAATCCACTGGCGGACGAGCTGCTCGAACAGTTCCGGACGAGCCGCACTGCGGCCTTCGATCAGTTGCTGGAAGGCGCGCAGCTCTTCCAGTTCGCTGAGCATCAGAATGTCGTCGCCAATGCGCGCGATGATGCGGTCCACCACCTGCTGCGCGGCCAGCGGCAGCAGCCAGAGCAGACAGAACGAAATCCAGCCTGTGCGTCGCATCAGAAGATCGGTCCTATATTAAAGAAGAACTGAAACCGCGGCAGTCGTTCGATCCGCGGTGTGCCGTTTTCCACCCGGGTGAATTCCGCGGCGTTCAACTGATAGGCCAGGTCGAGCCGGACCGGACCGATCGGCGTCTGGTAGCGGAAACCGAACCCGATGGTGTGGGAGAAATAATTCAGATCGTCGGGTGCGCGCGGAGTGGTGCGCAGGGTGATCCGGTTGGCCCGTTCGAACACGTTGCCGGCGTCGTAGAACAGGGCGCCGCCCACGCGCCCGCCCAGCCAGGGCAACCGCATCGGGAACCGCAGCTCGTGATTGAACACCAGCAGGGCCAGCCCTCCGATGGGGAAGCCAGTATCGGGGTCGCGCGGTCCCGCCTGGTTCAATCCGAAGCCGCGCAGCGACGTCCCCCCGCCGGCGAAGAAGCGTTCCGGCAACGGGATATCCGTCGTCCGCGTGTCGCCGACCGGTTCCTGAATGCCCAGCCGCACCGAACGGGCAAACACCAGCCGCCGGCCGAGCGAGTGAAACGAAGAGTTCTGATAGAACAGGCGCACGAAACTGGTGCTGGAACCGAAGGCTTCGATGGCTACGCTCAGATCCACGTTGTTGTAGGTGCCCTGGACCGGATCGGCCGGATTTTCCTGGCGCGTATCGCGCACCCAGGTTGCGCCGAGCGAAGAGATCTTGGTCGGCTGGCTGAACAGCGGGATGCGCTCCGGGGGCACGCGGAGCGAATCCGGATCCACCAGCACACGCCGGAACGAGTAGCGATAGAACAGCGAGGTGATCGGACTGACCTGCTGGTTCAGTTGCATCGAGCCTTCGTAGCGCGTGGCGCTGAAGGTGCGTACGTCGCGCGATTTATCGGCCAGGCCGGTGAGCACGAAGCTCAGGCTGGGGTTGGCCAGAAAGTTCGGCGCCAGATAGCTGAGCAGCGCGCGGCCCTGCAGGGTGCTGGCCCGCGTCCGGAACGAGAGAGTGTGAGCGCGCCCGCCGAAGTTCGACTTGCTGATTTCGAACAGAATGCGCGGGCTGAACCGGAAATCGCTGCCTGTGGGGTCCTCTTCTCCGCCGCCGCCCAGGCGCTGCACCTCGAAGCCGCCACCGTAAGCCATCGTGTAGCGCGGGGCTTCTTCCACCAGCACGACCACGGTCTTGGCCGGATCGCTCCCCTCGGGATTCTGCGGCGCGATGTGCACGCGGCGAAAGATGCCGAGGTTGTAGAGCCGCCGCTGGGTCTCGACGAGTCGCAGTTCGCTGAGCGGTTCGCCGGGCTTCAGAAGAACCTCGCGGGCAATCACGCCGCGGCGAGTGTGGTGGTACCCATCCAGCAGGACGCGACGGATGACCCGGCGCTGGCCTTCGGTGATGCGGTAGACCAGCCGGACACGGTCGCCGGTATCGAGCGGCTGCACCTCGTAGGAAAAGAGCGCGTCGGAGTATCCCTGCTCGAAATACAGCCGCAGGATGTTCATCCGCGCCCGCTGCACATTCGCTTCCGAATAAAACTGGCCCGGCAGGGTCTCCACCTGGTCGAGCAGCAGTTCGTCGGAAAAGGCTTCGTTGCCCAGGATCTGCACGTCGCCGATGATGGTGGGCGGCCCTTCCTGCACGTGAAAGCGGACAAACAGGTCGCCTTCCCGGCCGCCGTAATTCTGGAGGACGTCCGCGGCGACGCGGGCCTGCAGAAACCCGTTCGCGACATAGAGCGCCTGGATGGCTTCGCGGTCGGCATTCAGCAGGCGGGTGCTGAACCGGCCGCGGTCGAGAAAACCGGCGGGCCGGATGCGCAGGATGCTCAGCAGCAGGGAATCACTGAAAAATTCATTGCCCTCGAACCCGATGCCGGCCAGGCGGCGCTGCGGGCCGCGTTCGACGTGATAGGTGATCACCTGGACGCCATTTTCTTCCGCGCTGCCGACGGTGTAGTCCACCTGGGAGTCGAAGTAGCCCTGCCCTTCCAGGTAGTCGCGGAGGTCGCGCGCACCTTCCCGGAGCAGGTCGGCATCCACCGCGCCTTCCTGATAGATGGGCAGCAGGCGGCGGAGCTCCCCGCGGCGAATCCGGGCGCCTTCGACTTCGACGCGCACGCGCGGTCCGGCAATGACCTCCAGCGTCAAGGGCAGCAGGTTCCGTTCCGGGTCGTAAGCACCGCGGCGAATGTTCACCCGTGCACTCAGGTGTCCTTCGTCCACCAGGGCTTCCCGGATGCGGCGGGCGGCGCGCTCCAGCCGGGCTGCCTGCACAGACTTCCCGGGTTGCAGATCGGCTTTCTCGAGCAACCAGCGATCCGCAAATTCCGTCTGGTTTTCCAGGGCAATCGTTCCCAGGCGAGCCCGCTCGCCCGGTTCGACGCGCACAACAATGTCCATCTGCCGCGTCTCGGCGCGGGGCCGGAGCGTATAGTCCACTCTGGCCTGGTAGAAACCCTCTTCTTCGAGCAGCAGGCGCAGCCGCTCGAGTGCGGCCTCGAGCCCGCTCTGCCGGAACGGCTCGCCCAGATTCAAGCGCATCGCGGTCAGCGCGCGCGCCGGAGTGGGCGGTTCCTGCAAGCCCTGCACGGCCACCCGGTTCACGAAGAAATTCCACGCCACGACGAAATCCACGCGCAGGCCGGCCTCGAACGGCACCGCTTCGGCGCGGATGGTGTGGTAGAGGCCCGTGCGATAGAGCTTCTGGATGCTTTCCCGCACCGCCTGCGCCGAAAACGGTTGGCCGGGTTGCAGCGGCAGCTCAGCAGGATTTTCGGCGATCAGTTCGCCGTCTTCGGTGACCACGCGAATGCCAGCGACCTGTTGTTGCTCGAGCGCTGGCCCGGGATGTTGCGTGCCGGGGCGCGCGTGGGCGCCGGCCGCAGCCAGCAGTCCCGCGAGCAGGCACACGTCCGCTGCGCTCTTGCGCCACCAGCCCCTCGCGCCATTGTGCCCGATCATGCGCAATAGTTGAGAACGAACCCGCCCTGCCTCTCGTTGCCTGCCCGGTTCCACTCCAAGCTATCATAATAGAGGGGCGCGTTTGCGGTGCGCGGCACCCCGCGTCATCTTCCATGCAGCCGGAATGGCATGAGCGCTACTCGCGGCAGATCCTCTTCGCCCCGATCGGCGAGCCGGGCCAGCAGAAGCTGCTGGCTTCCTCGGCGGTGCTGATCGGCTGCGGCGCCATCGGCACCACGGTCGCCGAACTGCTGGTGCGCGCCGGACTCGGACGGCTCCGCATCGTGGATCGGGATTTCGTCGAGCCGTCCAATCTGCAGCGCCAGACGCTGTTCGACGAAGCCGATGCGCGCCAGTCGCTGCCCAAGGCCGTCGCCGCAGAACGCAAACTCCGCGCAATCAATTCCAGCGTGGCGGTCGAAGGCGTCGTGGCCGACCTGACGCCCGGAAATGCGGAAGAGCTGCTCGGCGGCACGGCCCTGATTCTCGATGGCACCGACAATTTCGAGACGCGCTGGCTGATCAACGACTTCGCGGTGCAGGCAGGCCAACCCTGGATCTACGCGGCCGTGGTGGGCAGCTACGGGTTGACCATGACGATCCGCCCCGGCCGCGGTCCCTGTCTGGCCTGCCTGCTGGAGGCGCGCGCGGCCACGGGCAGCGAAGCGACCTGCGACACGGTCGGTGTGCTGAACAGCGCCGTAGCTGCCATCGCCGCACTGGAAGCTGCGGCGGCCGTGCGGCTGCTGGTCGGGGCCGCCGAGCCGGAAGCGGGCTTCGCGCAACTGATCACCTGCGACGTCTGGGAGAGCCGCTTCCAGACCCTGCGACTGCCGCGGAACCCGGACTGCGCCGTCTGTGTTCGCCGCGAGTTCCGCCATCTGCAGGGAGCTGCGCAGCCGCACATCACGCTGTGTGGCCGCGATTCGGTGCAGATTCACGAGCGCACGCGTCGACTGGACCTGACCCAACTGAGCCGCCGCCTGGCCGGAGTGGCGACGCACGTCCGCGGGAACGAATTCCTGTTGCGGTTTTCCGTCGCGCCCTACGAGTTGACGGTGTTCGCCGACGGGCGCGCGATCATCAAGGGCACGCGCGACCCGGCCGTGGCGCGCTCGCTGTATGCACGCTACATCGGTGCCTAGCCGAACCGTGCCCGGAAACCCTTCGACCGGCTGAGGTGTCCCATGCGGGAAGCAACGATTTTCCGGAAGCCCAAACTGACCGTTTTCCTGTGGCTCTGCGGAGTTCTCGCGCTGCCCACTCCCGGCCCGGGGCAGCAGGCCGCACCGAATCCGCTCGCAGCCGTTCTGGCAGAAAAACTCCAGCAGAAACTGGAACGCATCGCGGCAGACTTCGATGGCGTGCTGGGCGTGGCCGTCCAGGACCTGCAGAGTGGCCAGGCGTTTCAGGCTCAGGCCGACGCAGTGTTCCCGCAGGCCAGCTCGATCAAGATTCCCATCCTGGTTGAACTGCACCGGCAGGCCCAGCAGGGACGCATCCACCTGCGCGAGCGGATCGAGCTGCGGCGGAATCAGATGACCGGCGGCTCGGGCGTGCTCCAGCGGTTCGGCGACGGCACCTCAGCGCTGGCGCTGCGCGACCTGGCTGTGCTGATGATCGTGCTCAGCGACAACACGGCGACAAACATTCTGATCGAACGCCTCGGCATGGATAGCGTCAACGCGCTGCTCCGGGACAGCGGATTGACCCACACGCGGCTGCAACGGCGCATGATGGATGCCGAAGCCGGCCGCGCCAGTCGCGAGAATCTTTCCACGCCCCGCGAAATGACAGAATTGCTCGCACGCCTCTACCACGGCCGATTGCTCGACGCCGAGCACACCGCGCAGGTGCTGGAAGTGCTGAGCTATCCGAAACCATCTCCGCTGCGCACCGGCCTGCCCGCGCACATCCCGCTGGCCAATAAACCCGGCGGCATCCCGGGAGTGCGCTGCGATTCGGGTCTGGTGCTGCTGGAGCAGCGTCCCTATGTCATCTCGGTGATGACCACCTACGCGGCGGATGACGAAACTGCCGAACGCACGATTGCCGAAATCTCGCGGCTCGTGTACAGCTACTTTGAACGGCTGGCCAGCGCCAACCACTTCGGTGCCCGGCAGCGGTAGCGGACCGCTCGGCCAGCCGTACACAGCAGCCCCCGATGTGGAAGGTGAAACGCATCTACGACGCGCCGGCTCGCACCGATGGCTATCGCGTGCTGGTGGACCGGCTCTGGCCACGCGGACTCACCCGGCAACGCGCCCATGTGGACCTGTGGCTTCGCGACGTCGCGCCGAGCCACACCTTGCGAAAACAGTTCGGCCATCGCCCGGATCGCTGGAAGGAATTCCAGCGCCGCTATGCTGAGGAGCTGAAGCAAAAGCCGGCACTGCTCGAACAACTGCGCCAGCTCGAACGCGAACACGGCACCGTCACCCTGCTCTTTGCTGCCAGAGACGAACGCCGGAACAACGCAGTAGCCCTGGTCCGCATCTTGCAACGTCGGCCGCGAGCACCGCGCGGCAAGCGAAGCTCCACCGCTCGATAACCACAGCTCGCCGCACGGGCCGGGACGCCTCTGCTCGAAGACCGTCCCGGAACACAAAAACCGCAGGCCGCGCCGCGCGCCACCCGCGGAGAAGGTTGCTGGACCGACGCGCCCGTTCTGTTTTCTCCGTAGGCCTGCCGGTGACGGCGGCAGCGTTCGCAGTCGGCAAATTGCGCGTCGTTGTTTTTCGAAGCGGCTAGGGACGAATTTTGCTGGTAGCGAGCCGCGCGGTGACGCGGTCGAGATTCTCGCGCAGGTTGATCAAAGTGAGAAACGTGGCCAGAATCCGCGCCTTCATCTCGTCGCTCAGACCCAGCCCGGCCGTGGAGACGCGCGCCAGCAGCTCGCCGCGTTGCTGCAGAAACTGATGGATTTCCTCGATGCGCTCCCGGGAGACCTGCCCGAGCGCGGTTTGCCGGCGCAGGTCGTTGCAGGTCTGCTCGAGCGACAGCGTGAAGTGCAGCACGCAGAGCCCTTCCGCAGCCAGCAGGTCGGGCACACGGTACTTGCAGCCGGCGCTGGAGCACGTGGTGGCCATCGGGTCTGCCTCTGAGATCGGCTACCTGTTTCTATCACGCCCGCAGACTGAATTCCACGCCCGGGGCTGTGGACGCAGCCAATCGTCCACGGGGGCGTAGGAAAGAACCGGCAGCCGCCTGCGGCGGGCGGTGTGCGTGGACGCTCAGTCGGCAACGCCGCAGAAACAAGCCCTCCGGGGACGGTCACGCCCCGCTGCTCCGCTTTTGCTTTCTAGGGGAACCGATCAGATTGCGTCCAGAGCGTCCTCGAGGTCGGCGACGATGTCGTGCCAGTCTTCCAGCCCCAGCGCCAGCCGGATGCCGCCCGGCCGCACCCCGGCGGCACGTTTCTGCTCGTCCGGCACAGCCGAATGGGTCATCGAATAGGGGCTTTCGATCAGGGTTCTGATCTGCCCGAGGCTGACCGCCAGCGTAATCGTGTAGGAGTGTTCGGCGATGTAGTCCACGAAGCGCTCGGCCGCCGATGCGGCCTCACCGTCGGCGCCCTTCAATTCGAAGTACACGATGCTGCCCGGAGCGAACTTGCCGTCGTAGCTGACCATCTGCCGCTTCGCCAGCTCCAGCTGCGGGAAGCAGGGCAAGCCAGGATAACTGACATGGGCAACCTTCGGATGCTTCAGCAGGAACTGCGCCACGTGCATCGCCGTTTTCTGCTTGTTCACCATGCGCGTGGCCAGTGTGGACAGACCGTACACCAGAATCGACCACGAATTGCGCGGCGACAGGACTCCGCCAAAATCTTTGCGGTAGAGCATCAGCAGATTGTAGAAGCGGTTCGGGCCAATGACGGCTCCGCCCACGTCGGTGCCGAACCCGCCGATGTCTTTGGTCAGGCTGCAAACGACCAGATCGGCGCCGAGCGCCAGCGGGCGCTGGCAGTACGGCGTGGCGAACGTGTTGTCCACGATGATCAGGATGCGCTCGTCTTCGCTGCGGCCGTGGTTCAGTTGGTCCACCACTTCACGCACGGCGGCAATGTCAATCAGCTCGAGGGTAGGATTGACCGGCGTTTCGAAATACACGACGCGGCAATTCTTCGTGGCCGCTTCGGCGATGGATTCCGGGCGGGTCATATCGCAGAAAGTAGTTTCCAGCCCATAGCGCGGGGCCCAGTGCGTGAGCAGTTCGTGGGTGCAACCGTACAGGGTGCGGTGCGTGACCACCTGGCAGCCCGCATGGGTGACCGAAAAAATCGCTGCGCTGATGGCGGCCATGCCCGATGCGAACGTTACGGCCATCTCACCGCCTTCGGCCACGGCCAGGTTTTCCTCCAGCATGCCGCGCGTCGGCTCGTCCAGCCGGTCATAAATGTAGATGGGCGCCCGCTGCGCAACCGGTGTGGCGAATTCGACGAAACCTTCCGCGCCGCGATGCACCGATTGAAGTCGGAAGGCCACCGAGCGGGATTCGGGCGGGATGACGTGGTGGTCGTAGTCCCACCGGCCGGTGGCGAAACTGCCGTGGATCAGCCGGGTGCGCAGGCGATAGTCTTCAAGCGGTTTTTTCGGCTCGCGAGTCTTGCCGGATTCACGCTTGCGGTTCATGACAGCCTCCTTGAGTTTTCACAGGGCAGAAATTCGTTTCCGGAGGGCACGCAAGACAAATCAGCCAGTTGCGCGTTCCCCTCTGCTCCCTTTCCAAAGATTGTCCTTGGGCACGGCGGAATTCGTTTTCGGCGAGCGCGGAAAATTCCAGCTTCTGTCTGGCGGGCAGCCCTGCAGTTGCTTCAGCATCTCGGGCCACGTCTGCGCCAGCTTCAAAGTACCATTTTTGGCAGCCGGGGTACAGGGTGCCGGCACAGGCGCGAAAACGCCCGGAGGACACAGCGACGGTGGTCGGCAGGCGCGACCTCGTGCCCTGTTGCGGCCAGCCGCATGGTGTCCCGCTCGGGTGCTTCGCCGGGAAGGACTCCGGAGCAGTTCCCCCAAAAAGGCCGAAGCCGCGCGCCCTCGTGGTGGCCGGAATCGCGGCCTTCGTTTCCCGATTGGGGGAGCGGTCGAGCTGTGCTACACTATCGTAGCAAGAGCCGCAGAGTTGCTCCTGCAACACTATCCAGCAGCGAGGCAATCCTATGTCAGGCCATTCGAAATGGGCCACCATCAAGCACAAGAAGGCAGCCCAGGACGCCAAGCGCGGCCGCATCTTCACGCGACTGATTCGCGAAATCACCATTGCCGCCCGACTGGGAGGCGGCGACCCGGCCTCGAACCCGCGGCTGCGCAGCGCCATCGCCGCTGCCAAGAACCAGAACATGCCGGCGGAAAACATCGAACGCGCCATCCTGCGCGGCACCGGGCAACTGGAAGGCGAACAGTACGAAGAGGCCCTGTTCGAAGGCTATGGCCCGGGTGGCGTGGGCGTGCTCGTCCAGGTGGCCACAACGAACCGGAACCGCACCGTCAGCGAGGTGCGCCACATCATGTCGAAGAACGGGGGGAGCCTGAGCGAGTCCGGCAGCGTGGCCTGGCAGTTCAGCCGTAAGGGACAGATCATCGTGCCCAAAGAAGCTGCCAGCGAAGACCAACTCCTCTCGATCGTGCTGGACGCCGGCGCCGAAGACCTGCGCGACGACGGCTCCTCCTGGGAAATCATCACCCCGCCAGAAGCGTTCGAAGCCGTCCGCGACGCGCTGACCCGCGCCGGCATTCAACCCACCTCGGCAGAACTGTCCTTGATCCCGCAGAATTACATCAAACTGACGGGCCAGACCGCGCAGCAGATGCTCCGCCTGATCGAGGCCCTCGAAGAGCACGACGACGTGCAGCACGTCTACGCCAACTTCGATATCGATGAAAGCGAGATTCAGGAAGCGGTGGCCGCCAACTGAGCCCGCCGCCAGCGCATTGTCGCCTGCGCTCCGGTTTCCGATTCTGCACCGCGCACCATCTTCCGCTGGCCACCCAGGGCACGCGCCGGTACACTAGCGGCGGCAGGGAAGCCGCACATGCGCGTTCTGGGACTGGATCCGGCAGCGGCAGGAACGACCGGCTATGGTGTGGTCGAAACCGACGGACGCCACTGCCGCCTTGTACAGTTCGGCGCCGAGCGGGCGCCGCGCGTGGCGAATGGAGATGCCTGCACCCAGTTGCAGGCCATCCATGCTCTCGTCACCCGGCTGGTGAAACGATATGCTCCGGACGTGGTGGCCCTGGAATCCGTTTTTGCCGCGTTGAACCTGCGCACCGCCCTGCGGCTCGCCGAGGTGCGCGGCGTGGTGCTGCTGGCCGCGGCGCAGTGCGGAGTGCCGGTGCACAGCTATTCGCCGCGCGAGGTAAAATACTCGGTGACCGGCTACGGCCACGCGAGCAAGCAGCAGGTGCAACAGATGGTGCGCGCACAGCTTGGACTGGCCCAGCCCCCGCAACCGGCCGACGCTGCCGATGCACTGGCCGTGGCGCTCTGCCACATCTATCTCTGTCAAGCACGACTGCGCCTGCGCAGCGCAACCCGCCGGGCGACCGAGCCAACCGCCACCGGCCCCAGCTCGCGCCGCCGGATTCCGTCTGCACGATGAGGGCCCGGTTCCACACCCGGTTGCTTGCCGCCGGACTCCTCTCCGTCCTGGCGGCTTCGGCGGTGGCACAGGACTCGGCAGTGCTGATCTTTCGCAAGGTGTTCAAGAACAGCTCGCCGGAGTTCATTGAACTGCGCATTCGCTCCGACGGCTCCGCCAGCTTCGACATTCGCATGCTCGACGACGAACCGCTGCCGCGGCCGTTCGCCGTCAGCCCGGCGCTCACCCAGAAACTGTTTGAGCTGGCCGCTCAGTTGAACTACTTCGAAGGCCAGGAACTGGACGTGAAGCGCCGCATCGCGCATCTCGGCACCAAAACCTTCCGCTACGAAGCCGCCGGCCGAGCGCACGAAACCAGTTTCAATTACACCCTGAATGCGACCGCCAATCAGTTGCTGAAGCTGTTCGAGGGACTGGCGCGACAGCAGGAACACATGCAGTCGATCGAACGCAGCCTGCGCTACGACCGGCTGGGCGTCAACGACGCCCTGCTTCGCCTGGAAGCGGACCTGAACCGCAATCTGCTCCCGGAACCCGCCCGCCTGCTGCCCCTGCTCGAAACCATCGCTGCCGATGACCGCATCATCGAAATCGCCCGTCAGCGCGCCCGGGCTCTGATTGCGCGCCTGCAACAGTCCGGCTAACTGGCGCCTGCTGATTGCTTTCTGCTTGACTTGCCGGGACGCGGGCGGGAGGATGTCTTCCGAAACGGAAGCACAACCACCCCTCTTTCCGGGCCATCTAAGCAGAGAGGGAAGTGCAGGGGGTGCGTATGCGGCGTGTTTGGGTGCTGAGCGGGGTGCTCCTGCTGGCTGGGTCGCTGGCCACGGCACTGCCCGCGCCAACAACCGATTACAGTCACGTGCGCATCGTGCGACTCAGCCTGGTCGAAGGCGATGTGCAGATTCTCCAGCCCGGCGACGCGGACTGGCAAACAGCCCTGCTGAACATGCCCGTCCCGCACGGGGCTATCCTGTCCACAGGGAACGGACACGCCGAAGTGGAGTTCGAAAACGGCACGACCGTCTGGCTCGCTGGAAACAGTTCGCTGGAGTTTGCCGAATTGGCCCTTGCAGACGGCGCCCGCATCACCCGACTGCGGCTGACGCAGGGCACGGCCACCTTCTACAGCAATCCTTCGCGCGAAGACACATTCGTGGTCCTCACTCCACACATGGAAATCGCCCTGCACGAAAAGTCCACTTTCCGTGTGGATGTCGATGCGCGGGAAACCGCGGTCAGTGTCTGGAAAGGCGAGCTGCGAGTGTTCACCGCTGCCGGTGAGTACTCGCTGCGCAAGGGCCGGTCGCTGCTGTTCGGCAGCGGCATGCAGCAGGCCCTGCTCGAGCACAATCCGCAGGAAGACGCCTGGGATCGCTGGGTCGAAAACCGGCAGAATCTTGTCCTGACCGGCCGCAATCAGGCAGTGCGCTACGTTCCGGCCGGTTATGCTTACGGCCTGCACGACCTGTGGCATTACGGCTACTGGTTCACCCTGCCCGGCTTCGGACACTGCTGGCGTCCCTGGGGCGTCTCCCTTGCCTGGTCACCGTTTTCGTTTGGCCGCTGGGTCTACTATCCGGGATGGGGTCTCACCTGGATCAGCTATGAACCCTGGGGCTGGGTGCCGTACCACTTCGGGAGCTGGTACTATTCTCCAACATACGGGTGGTGCTGGGTGCCGGGCGCGCTTCGTTCTTGGCATCCGGGCGTTGTGTATTGGGTGCGCGTGGGCAATCAGGTGGGCTGGGTCCCGCGCTCTCCGCTCGACCGCGAGGGCCGGCCACCGGCCAATCTGGAGCGCGGTATCGGTGGGGTCATCAACCGCCAGTTGCGTCAGGGCACCGGCAACGACGACGTGGAAATTCTGCCGGAGCCGCCTGCTCAGGGCATCGCCGGCGTCATCCAGCGGCAACTGCAGCAACGCCAGCAGACGGAAGGCAGAGTCCAGGCGAGCGGAACCGTCACAGCCGGCTCTTCGGGCACCAGCACGTTGACGAACACCGCACCGCGGCCGCCACGGCCGGCCCCGACAAGAAATCTGTCAGAGCCGACCACCGAAGAGGCTGGCGTGCGGAGCCGCATCCTGCGAACACAACGGGCAGAGCAGCCGGCCATCATCTATGACCCGGTGGAGCGGCGCTGGGTGAACGAGGCCATCCGCGAGCAGCGAACGGAATCCGCCACCCAGTCGCCGCGCGGCATCTCTGGGCGGAGCGCAACTGGCAGCTCTGGCGAGGTTCGCACCGAACGGCCCGCGACCGGCGAGCGTCCCGCTGTCACACCGCGCATCGAACCGGTTCGACCTGCGCCGGCTCCGCAACCGCCGCCGGCTCCAACGCCGAATCCGGCCGGGGTCGGACGTCCAACGCCACCACGACCCACTCCGCCACCGCGACCGCCGGAGGTGCAGCGGCCCCAGTCGCCGTCTGGAAATGGTCAGGGTATCGGCAGCAGGGTCGCCCAGCCGCGGGCGTCAGCTCCGTCGAACACGCCGCAGCAACCCGCGGTCAATCCCGCGCGGCCACCCTCCCCGGCACCTTCTCTGGAGCGTCCCGCACGGCCGACTCCGCCGCCGCGTCCAGCCGTTGCTCCACCGCCGAGTCCGCGACCTGCACCTTCGCCACGTGCCGACCAGTCGTAGCGACGGCTGATAAAAGTTGGAAAAGTCCGGGTGGAGGCTAGAACAGCAGGGAGTATGTCTACTCCACAGTGAGTCCTGCGTAGCCGACTACCGCGTCGCGGTCGCCGCTGACGTCCCCGGAAGTGGCATAGCGAACCAGCTCCGCACGCGTTGCGCCGAGTTCACGCGCCGCCGTGCACATCACCACCGCCGCAGCGATGCCACACATGCTGATCTCTTCGCGGCGGACTGTGTCGTACAGCGCGGCCGGGTCCAGCCGCAGCATCGGTTCGATGGCGCGCGCGTCTTTCGCACGCGTGACGTCATCCGGTTCGTAGTGGTTCATATCCGTGCTGGCGACGATCAGCACCGGCTCCGCCTGCTGCTGCACCACGCGAGCAATGGCCCGGCCGAGCTCGACCAGGGTAGGAAAATGCACCGTGCCCAGCACGATCGGGGTGAATCGAAATCCCGTCGCGAGAACCTGCAGGAAAGGCAACTGGACTTCCAGCGAATGCTCATCGCGGTGCGCGAGGGTATCTTCGCGCAATGCCGGGAAGGCTTGCTTCAGGGCTGCAGCCAGCTCGGCGTCGAGCTGTGCACTGCCGAGCGGTGTTAGCCAACTTCCTTCACTGTTGATGGCCAGCAACTCTCCGTAGGGATAGTGCCGCGGACCCAGCAGCAGGAAGCGCTTGGGCAGCTCCAATCGACCGTAGACCGCACCGGCCACGTGTCCGGAGTACATGTAACCGGCATGCGGCACAACACAGGCAATCGCCGCGCGCTTCGTCTGGCCCGTGCTGCCCGCCAACAAGGATGTTACCTGCCGGTGCAGTTCGTGCGGGTCACGCGGATAGAATCGGCCGGCGACCGCAGGCTGGCGTACCACGTCTTTCCTCCCGGCGCGGCCTGGGTCGGGTGCAGGCATGACCTTCATCCACCACGGGCATTCAGCAGGGCGACGCGGTGGCGCCGTTCAGCGCCCTGCGGAGGGTTTGCCTTTGATCGCGAGGGCGACGTCGCGGCCGGCTTCGTGCCGGATCTGCACCCGGTCACCGAACTGGAATCCGCCCCTGGCGTGCAGGGCTTCCATTTTGTTCTTCAGTGCCGGGGCGTAGGTGAACGTCCGCACGATGCGCGGATTTTCCCGGCTCCGCACCACGATGCGCTGCGCATCGGCGTGAATGACTTCGCCGCGGAACGTCTCGGGTTTCGGCGGTACGCTCCGCGTGCTGCGAACCGGCTCGGACGCCTGCGGCCGGGCCACCGCAGAGCCCCACGCGAACACAACTCCGAGCAACAGCCAGCACAGGCTAGCGCGCATCGTCATCCAGAGAAATCTTCAGCGACTTCAGGAAGCGGATGTCTTGCGGCGTCAACTCGATCCGGGACAGCCCCGGGCTCGGTTCGTCGCGCTCGACGTCGTCGACGCGGATGTGCAGCGCTTCCAGGAAGCGGCGATCCTGCGGGGTCATCTGCGCCGGGGTCGGTTCGCGCCGGGCCAGGCCGATCGTCGCATCGAGCTTGATGACGATTTCATAGCCAGCCGCGCGCACCCGGGCAATCGCCTCCCCGATGCGTTCGGATTCCGAAACACTTTCGTTGATGGCGTGGCCCAGGTCTTTGAGCAACCGCTTCAGCTCATTGTTGAGTTGCAAGATCGCCCTCCTCGTCTGCCCGCTTTCCCATTCTAAGTTGTCGGCGGGCACGGTACAAGCCCGAACTCCCGGCCCAACGCGTAAGGAGCACGCGGCTGCACGCCGCGCGGGCATCTGTACTACAATCCTGGCGTGTGGACCCGGCTCGCTACGGCGCTGCTGTTGGCCGCCACCGGCCTGGGACAGGCTCTGTGGCGCGCGACGCGGCAGCTCGTTCACGAAATCACCGGCGCGCTGTTCGCCCTGCTGGCGGTGATGGGCGCGGCTTCCGCCTGGCGCAACTGGCAGGACACAGCCGAGTCCTGGCGCATCGGGCTGGCGATGGGCTTTGCAGTCACCATGGCGACCTTTGCCATCCTTTCCTTCCTGCGGGCGCGTCGCATCCGATAGCGCAGGGCAGCAGGCGGGACTGAGCCGATGACAAAAGAAAGATCCAAGCCGGAAACCCGAGCCGAACGCAAGGAGCGCTTCACGACGCTGTCGGGGATTCCCCTCCCGGTGGTCTATTCCGCCGCGGACCTGGCCGGCTGGGAGTATGAAACGCAGCTCGGCTATCCGGGCGAGTATCCCTTCACCCGCGGCGTCTATCCCACGATGTACCGTGGCCGGTTGTGGACGATGCGGCAGTACGCCGGCTACGGCACCGCGGTGGAGTCGAACCGGCGCTTCCACTATCTGCTCGCCCGCGGACAGACCGGTCTTTCGGTGGCCTTCGACCTGCCCACGCAAATCGGACTCGACTCCGACCATCCGCTCGCCGCCGGTGAAGTCGGCAAGGTCGGCGTGGCGATTGATTCGCTCGAGGATATGGAAACGCTGCTCGAGGGCATCCCGTTGGACCGCGTCTCCACCTCGATGACCATCAACGCCACCGCCGCGATTCTGCTGGCGATGTACGTGGCCGTGGCGAAACGGCAGGGTGCGGATCTGAAGCGACTCTCCGGCACCGTGCAGAACGACATCCTGAAGGAGTACATTGCGCGCGGAACGTACATCTTTCCGGTGCGGCCGGCGATGCGCATCGTGACGAACATCTTTGCCTGGTGCCGAACCGAGCTGCCCAACTGGAATACCATCTCCATCTCCGGCTACCACATCCGCGAAGCGGGCTCCACGGCCGTGCAGGAAGTGGCCTTCACCCTGGCCGATGCCATCGCATACGTGGAAGCCGCCATCGAAGCCGGACTGGCGGTGGACGAGTTTGCGCCGCAGCTTTCCTTCTTTTTCAACGCGCAGAACGACCTGCTCGAGGAAATTGCCAAATTCCGCGCCGCACGGCGTCTGTGGGCCCGCCTGATGCGGGAGCGTTTCGGCGCCCGGAAAGCGGATTCGATGCGCCTGCGCTTCCACGCGCAGACCGCCGGCAGCGCGCTCACCGCGCAGCAGCCGGAAAACAACATCGTCCGCGTCGCGATCCAGGCGCTGGCTGCCGTGCTGGGAGGCTGCCAGTCGCTGCACTGCAATGCGCTGGACGAAGCCCTGGCATTACCGACTGAATCGGCCGCTCTGCTGGCCCTGCGCACCCAGCAGATCCTGGCCCATGAGAGCGGCGTGGCGAACACGATCGATCCCGTGGCCGGCTCCTACGCCATCGAAAAACTGACCGACGAAATCGAAGTGCAGGCGCGTGACTACCTGGCCCGCATCGACGCCATGGGCGGCATGCTCCGCGCAATCGAAACCGGCTATGTGCAGGCGGAAATCCAGAAGGCGGCCTACGAGTACCAGCAGAAGGTCGAAAGCGGCGAGCAGATTGTGGTGGGTGTGAATCAGTTCCGCAGCGAACAGGAAAAGCCTATCGAGATTCTGCGCGTGGACCCCGAAATCGAACGCGCTCAGGTGGAACGCCTGCGCGCGCTGCGGGCGCGCCGCAACGAAGCACGCGTGCGCGCCGCGCTCGCTGAAGTGGAACGTTGCGCGGCCGGCACGGACAACCTGATGCCCGCCATTCTGGCCGCGGTAGAGGCCTACGCTACGGTGGGCGAAATCTCCGATGCGCTGCGCCGCGTCTTCGGCGAATACCAGGAAGCCGTGGTGATGTGACCGGAACATTTCTGCGGGCTTCGCCTGCGTGAGCGGAACGCAATTCGCGCGCCCCGGCGCACTGCTCGATGGATGCGCCGGCCGGCCATTTCCCACCGATGCGAGAAACCCTCGGCAGCACCGTCCGCTGGCCGCGCGTGCGCACCACATCGCAGGCGGTCGCCTTCATCCGTGCCGTCGGCTGCTGCCTGCTGTTTCCCGTGCGCCGGCTCCCGCTGCCTTCGCTCTACTGGGCTGTGGCACGGCGGCAGATTCAGCTCGGCCCCGAATGGGATGCTGCCTGCGAGAAAATCTGGACCTGGAAAGACGAGCTGCCGCGCCGCCGGCGCGCCTGGTACGGGAAATACTTCCGCGGCCGCGGCACATTCATCGCGCCTGAACTGTTGCCGCACTTTCTGGCCCTGCAGCCACCCCGGTTCGTTCTGCAAGACCCGGAGCGGCTCTATGCCGAAGGTGTCCTCAGCGCCGCCGCCGCGGTTATCTGGACAACACTGCAGCGCGAAGGACCGCTGGCCACCGTGGCCCTGCGCCACGCCTGCGCAATGATCTCTCCGGAAAACAACCTGCGCTTTCAGCGCGCCCTGCTCGAGCTGCAGACGAAGCTGGTCATTACCCATTTCGGTGCCGAACAGGAGACGGCGGCCTGGCCGTCGAGTCGGTTCGAGCTGACCGCGCGCGCATTTCCCGGCGCGGTTGCAGCAGCGGAGCGGCTGTCACCGGCGGAGGCGCGCGCGGCGATCGTCCGTCGCTATCTGTCCTGGTGTCCTCGGGCGGCGCCCGTCGAGCTGGCCCGCCTGTTCGGGTGGAGCCGCGAGGAAACTCTTGCCGCATGGCCGGAAGCCATCGGCCGCGGGCCTGCTAGAATGGGAGCCGCACGCAGCAGAGCGAATCGGGGATGCGACTGATTCTGGCCTCGGCCTCGCCGCGACGCGCAGAGATTCTGCGCAACGCCGCCATCCCGTTCGAGGTGGTGCCTGCTACTGTGGACGAAACCCTGCGCACCGGAGAAACACCCGAAGCCCATGTCCGGCGGCTGGCGATAGCCAAGGCGCGCGCCGTCGCGGACCGCGTGGCTCCCCCTGCCTTCGTGCTCGGCGCAGACACCGCGGTGCTGGTGGACACGCTGCTACTGGCCAAACCGGAATCCGTCGAAGACGCCCGACGGATGCTGCACCTGCTGCGCGGCAGAACCCACGAGGTGCTGACCGGCATTGCCCTGCTGCGGCTGCCGGAAGGCGAGCTGCTCGTCGAACACGAGTGCACCCGGGTGACGTTCGCCACTATGAGCGATGCCGAAGTGGACGACTACATTGCCTCCGGCGAGCCGTTCGACAAGGCCGGTGGCTACGCGATTCAGGGACGCGCCGGACGCTTCATCCCGCGCATCGAAGGTTGCTACTTCAATGTTGTGGGACTGCCGCTGGCGCGCGTCTATCGCATGCTCTGCGAGCTTGGGTGGAAAGTCTGAAGCCGCCGCGGCACACACCGTGCACAAACCGCCCCCGGTGGTCGCGTTGATTCGCTTCAGTGCAGGCAGGGATTACTTCTTTTCTTCCACAGGCTTTTCGCTGGCGGGCCTTTCCCCGCGCACAGATTCTTTGAAGTTCCGGATGCCCTCGCCGAGTCCGCGGGCAATCTCGGGAATCTTGCGGCCACCAAAAATCACCAGCAGAATGGCCAGGATCAACAACAGTTCGGTCGGGCCGATTTTCCCCATGGGGGTGCCTCCTGCTCCCGATTCTAGGCCGCAGGGAGTGCGCCGTCAATCGATCCGTTTGCGGCAGCCGTTCGCCGCGCGGAAGCCGGTCAGAGGATCACGCGATGGGTCGGCATGCGCCGCGTCACGCCCATGCGGTCCAGATATTCCAGCAGGGGAATGGCATATTTGCGGGAGACGCCAGTCAGTTCTTTGAATGCCGGCACAGGCAACTGCTCCCCGTTCTTTGCTTTGTAGTCGGCGAGCAGTGCCCGGAGATGGGCGATGGCCTCGCGGTGAAAAATCAGTTCCTCGCTGACCTTCACCAGGACCTGCTCGCGCAGCAGGATTTGCAGGATTTTCTGGGCCCGCTTCGGCTCGACCGGGAGCCGGCCGAGCACTTCGGCGACAGCCGGAACAGCGAGTCCGGCACGGGCAAAGGCACGTTCGATCTGTTCCTTCGCGTGCGCTTCTTCTGCCGAGAGCGCAATCTCATGGCCGGCCCGCGCCACAAGGTCACCGGCGACAGACAGCTCGCCGCGCCGGCATAGCTCTTCCAGCGCCGCGCGAAACACCTCGGTGCGGAGCGAGGCCGCTGCCCGGCTGCGTAGGTCTTCCCGAGAGATCCCGGGCAGCAGCGGATTCTGCCGGTGAAACTGGTCGACGGCCTCGCGCAGGCGCCGCCGCAGCGCTGCGAACGCATCGGCGGGCAGAATCACCGCTTCTTCCCCGGCGCCGCCGGCGAACACCCGCAGCTCCGCCGTCCGCTCGAGCGCAGATGCCACCTGCCGGATTTCATGTTCGAGCCAGCCGGTCCGCGCAACCAGCTCCGGCAGGGTCATGCCTTCGGGGTGCCGGCGGACAAGCGCGGCGAGAACCTGTTCTCGACTGCCGTGCTCGAGCGTTTGCAGGAACTCCCGCACCTGGGGCAGCTCCCGCTGCCGATGGCGCGGCGCCAGCGCATCCAGCACCACGCCTCCGCCGATGGTTACGACCGGCGAGAACTGCCGCAAAATGAAACGGTCGCCGGGCAGCACAAGCACCGGGGCATGCAACCGCAATTGCGCCAGCGCAGAAGCACCCGGGGCGAGCTGGGACCCCTCCAGGAGAATGATTTCGGCGATGGTTTCTGCAGTCCCCTGGTGAAAATGCACCCGCGCGTGATTTTTCAGCGGTCGCGCCGATTCCAGCAGCACGATGCGCGCGTCCAGCCGGTTGGTCGGGCGAAACCGGCCCGGTGCAGCCAGCACCATGCCGCGCTGGACCTCGCTCAACTCAACGCCGGCCAGATTCAGTGCCGTGCGCTGCCCGGCCGTGGCCTGCTCCACCTTCTGTCCTGCCGACTGCACACCCCGGATTCGCACGCGGCGCTGAGACGGAAACAGTTCCACTTCATCTTCGGCCCGCACGCTTCCCGAAAGCAGTGTGCCGGTGACGACGGTGCCGAAGCCTTTCATGGCAAAGGCACGATCGATCGGCAGGCGAAAGTGCCGGGCCGGGTCTTTCGCAGGCACCTGGCGAGCCATCTGCAGCAGAGCCTGCTTCAGCGTGTCGAGACCCTCGCCGGTCTTCGCGCTCGTGGCCAGAATGGGTGCGCCTTCCAGAAAGCTGCCGCGCACGAAGTCTTCGACTTCCAGGCGGACCAGTTCCAGGACGTCGCGATCCACCAGGTCGGCCTTGGTGAGGACTACCAGCCCGCGGGGAATGTTCAGGAGCCGACAGATGTCGAAGTGTTCTCGGGTTTGCGGCTTGACCGATTCATCGGCCGCCACCACCAGCAGAACGAAATCAATCCCACCCACCCCGGCCAGCATGTTCCGGACGAAGCGCTCATGGCCCGGCACATCCACGAATCCCAGGCGCACGTCCTCGAGGTCGAGGAACGCGAACCCGAGGTCAATCGTAATTCCTCGCCGCTTCTCTTCGGCCAGCCGATCCGGGTCGGTGCCGGTCAGGGCCTCGACCAGCTTTGATTTGCCGTGGTCGATATGACCCGCTGTACCAACGATAACGTATTTCATGGTGTGCCGTCCGCCGCGGATACCGTGGGGCTGCCACGTGGATGCTACTGGAGGGGTTCGGAGAGGTCAAACGCGGACGGCCAGTGCGGCTTGCATTTCCGCGACGATGGCCTCTGTGGCTGCCAGCGGATCACGTGCTCGGGTGATCGGCCGTCCCACCACCAGGTAGTCTGCGCCGGCGCGGATGGCAACAGCCGGAGTAGCGATGCGCTGCTGGTCGGCGCGTGCGGCTCCTGCAGGGCGAATGCCGGGCACAACTGTCAGAAACGTTTTCCCGCACACCTTCCGAATCAAAGGTAGCTCCTGCGCCGAACAAACCACTCCGTCCAGGCCTGCGCGCTGAGCCAGCCGCGCCAGGGCAACCGCGCGGCTCTGCGGAGGACCAGCGATTCCGCAGCGACGCAGCGAAGCGGCGTCGTGGCTGGTGAGCACCGTGACCGCCACCAGCCGCGGACGTCGGCGGCCCCGCGTCAGTGCGGCGCGGGCCGCTCGCATCATCGCCAGTCCGCCCAGAGCATGCACGTTCAGCAAGCGAACGCCCGGCAACCGTACGGCAGCAGCGACTGCGCCGGCCACGGTGGTGGGAATATCGTGAAACTTGAGGTCCAGGAAAATCTGCAGGCCCAGATCGGCGAGCCGCTGCACTACCCCGGGGCCAGCCGCGGTGAACAGCTCGCTGCCCACTTTGACCATGCCGACCCGTCCGACCAGCCGCCGCGCCAGGGCAACGGCCGGAGCCGGCGCTGGGAAATCCAGGGCGACGATTAGTCGGCTGTAGGCTGCGGCTTCCAACGGCGTGTGGGCAACTTTAGCAGTTCGATTCGCACCCGGGCCAGGCCCTGTTCTTCGAAGCCCAGCGAGCGGGCGACCTCATAGGATACGTCAATTTCGCGGCCTTCTACGTACGGCCCGCGGTCGTTGATGAGTACCAGCCGACTCTGCCCCGTCTCCGGGTTCACCAGGCGGACAATCGAACCCAGGGGCAGGTGGAGATGAGCGGCCGTGGCTATATACATATCGTAGATTTCACCATTTGCGGTCAGCCGCCCATGGAAGCCAGGGCCGTACCAGCTCGCCGTGCCTTCCCAAACACTAATCGGCTGGATTGGCTTGCGGTTAGAAATGACTCCTGGGGCCCTGGCCTCTGGTACAGCCACCGCCAGGCTCCCCATGAGCACCACCAGACTAATAATCAGGAATGAGAGTTTGGATTGCATGGGATTGCTGGATTGGGATGGGTGTTTTGAAGACGTTCCAATTATACTCATTCCTAGCGGTTTTCTCAACACTTTTCTGGAGAAAATTCTCCTCGCAAGTCTCTGATTCTATTGATGTTTTTCCTCAAACAAAGGTTTTCCAGGCCTTTGACGAGGCGAACCGAGGCTCTAGGGTCCAAAAAGTGGGCTGTACCCACCTGTACGGCATGGGCCCCAACGAGGATGTATTCGATGACGTCTTCTGGCTTCTGTATGCCCCCCACACCCAAGACAGGCACCCTGACCACTCGGACAACCTGGTAGACCAGTCTGAGGGTCAGGGGCTTAATGGCCGGTCCGGAAAGGCCTCCGGTCAGGCGTCCCAAGCGTGACCGGCGGCTTTCAACGTCCACAGCCATCCCCACCCAGGTGTTGGCTACGGTCAGGGCGTCGGCGCCGGCCTCTTCAGCCGCCCGGGCAATACAGGCTATGTCTGTCACGTTGGGAGAAAGCTTGACCCACAGGGGCCGGCGGGTTGCCGCACGGCGGGCAGCCGCAACCACTTCTGCTGTAGCCGCCGGGTCGGTGCCGTATTCGAGTCCGCCCCGGTTCGTATTCGGGCAGGAAATGTTCAGTTCATAGGCCGCCAATCCTTCGGCATCTTCGAGCACCCGGATCACTTCGACGTAGTCTTCGACCCGATAGCCGAAGACGTTGGCCACGACCGCCGTGGTGAATCCCTGTGCATCTTCGCGAAGCAGACGGCGCAGTGCAGGCAGTTTTTCCGCGACAAATGCACGCACCCCGATGTTCTGCAGTCCGACGGCGTTCAGCATCCCGCCCGCGGTTTCGCACAGGCGTGGCGGGGGCGCGCCTTCCATCGGCTCGCGAGAGAGACCCTTCACGACCAAACCGCCCAGCCGGTTCAAATCCACCAGCTCGGCGAATTCCACCCCGTAGCCGAAGGTTCCGCTCGCAGCGATGACGGGATTGCGAAGAGAGAGGGTGCCGACGGATACGCTGAGGTCCACTGCGTGCGGCGCATCCCGTCCCGCAGAGCGGGACCGGGCAGCCTGCTCTGCGTGCAGTCGGAAACTCACTGGCGGTGAGTCTACCACGCCAACCCCGGCTGGTGCACGTACCGAAATCCACAACCGAGAGATTCAATCAGGGCGGACTGCGGGACGTTCGGCAGGGAGCAGGGCTTCCCGGAGGACGCGGCCGTCGCGGTCTGGAAAGTCGATGCCCAGCAGATGCGCCAGCGTCGGTGCGATGTCTGCGGGAGAAACCCCCTGCGTGTAGCGACCGGACCGGACACCCGCGCCCAGCAAAATCAGTGGCACGCGGGCGTCGTAGTCATGGCTGGTGCCGTGGGTAGCCGCCAGCGAGGAAGCAACCCAGCCGGGCTGCGGCAGAATCATCAGGTCACCACTGCGGCCGGGGAAATAGCTGAGGGCCGCGGCACGCGCCTCTCGGTCGTCTGAGGCGCGAAGCGCGCTCAGCTCATCGCGGCGGAAGACGCGAGCGACACCCGGCACCGCGCGCAGGGCAGTGAGTACCGCCGCCAGGGTTTCGCGATCCTGCTGCAGTCGCTCGAAAACACCGGGATGAAAGTACAGGTCGGTGTAACGGATGCGGGCGACGTAGTCCGCTTCGCCCCAACGCTGATCGAGCACGCGCTCGACCTCTCGCATCACCTGACTGGCAGACAGGCGGCCGCTGCTGGCGTTCTGCTCAGGGACTTCGGAAACTCCGTGGTCCGCCGTGAAGGCAAGCACGTAGTGCTGGCGACCCACGGCTCGATCCAAGTGCGCCAGCAGCTCGCCCAGACTGCGGTCCAGGTGCAGGAGCACATCCTGCACTTCGTGGCTGCGCGGCCCGAACGAGTGCCCCACCAGGTCCAGCGTCGAAAAGCTGAGTCCGAGAAGATCCGGCGGGTCCTGCTGGCCGAGCCTCAGCGCATCCACGGCGGTGATGGCCAGGCGCACCAGCGCGCGGTCCGCATACGGGCTGCGAGACCAGCGCTCGAAGAATGCCGCAGCGCTGCCGTCGCACTCGTCCCCGAGCGGATGCGGAAAGGTTGCCGACCAGCCGTACACCGGCCGTTCGCCCGGCAGGTCGTCCGCATACCGGTACTGCTCAGCGGGCAGCAGCCGCTGCCAGACACGACCACAATCGGCAGTAATGGGATGTGCCTGTGCGAACGCACGGAGAAATTCGACCGACCGTGCCGGATTTGTCGCCGGGCTGGCCCAGACTCCCTGGCTCGTGTCAAACCAGACGACGAGGTCTCCCGCGCGGCCGGCGAGCATCATCGCACTGCGGGTTTTCAAGGAGAGCGCTGCAACCCGAACCTCGGGCCCGAACACGGACCGCATGTGTTCGGCCAACGTCGTCTGCTGCAGCCAGCGCACGCTGTGCCCGCCGGCAACCGGCTGGCCGTAGCCGATCGCCGAGGCTGATTCGTCCTGCGTGCAGACCACATCGCGCCGGGACTGGCGATCCCACCATTCGTTGGAAACAATCCCGTGGCGACAGGGAAACGTGCCGGTCGCTATCGTGGCATGGCCGGCACAGGTGACCGTATTCATATACGGGTAGGCCGCTTCGGTGAACCACGCGCCTTCCTGCATGAGCCGGCGCAGACCCGCGCTCCACTGCGAGCCGTACTCGGTCAGGTAGCTGGAACGCATCTGATCTACAACGACCACGACGACCAGGCGCGGGCGTGCCAGCGCGGCCGGTTGCGGGTCTGCCGCGGCCAGCAGGGTCACCAGAGCCAGCAGCAGGGCAGAAAAAGATCGGCGGCGGGGCATCCGCATGACTCCTCGAAGCCAGCACAGTCTAGCACAGGGAACGCCATCCGGGCTGCGCGGCAGGCTGCCAGAACCGCAGCCGGTATGGTACGATGCTGCGCCGCTGACCGGTGTCAGGAGCCGCGCAGCGAGGCAGCCTATCCCATGCGGGTCGTAGAAAAATCGCAGTTGATGTCGGCCGCGGAGATTGATCGGACCATCCATCGGCTGGCTCACGAAATCGTCGAGAAAAGCGGCGGGGCCGCCAACATTGCCCTGATCGGCATCCGCCGGCGCGGTGTTCCGCTGGCCCAGCGACTGGCGCAGGCGATCAAGAGCTTCGAGGGCACCGACGTGCCGGTGGGCACGCTGGACATCACCTTGTACCGCGACGATCTCTCTCTGGTCGCGCCGCAGCCGGTTGTGCAGGCCAGCGAGATCCCGTTTGACGTCAACGGCAAAGACCTGATTCTGGTGGACGACGTGCTCTACACCGGACGCACCGTGCGCGCGGCCATGAACGGGCTGTTCGATCTCGGCCGGCCCAAACGCATCCGGCTCTGTGTGCTGATCGACCGCGGCCATCGCGAGCTGCCCATCGAGGCCACCTTCGTGGGACGCTACGTGCAGACCAGCGAAAACGAAATTATCGAAGTCCGGCTCAACGAGGTGGACCAACAGGAGCGCGTGATGCTGGTCGAACGCGTGGACTGACCGCACGGGCGACCACCGGCCGCTCCTGCGGCTTCGGCTCGAGCCGGTCCAAATGAGAGTTTCTGTGCCGGAACGCATCCGCCACCTGCTGGACATCGAATCGCTCAGTGCCGAGCAAATCGCAGCTCTGCTCGATCAGTCCAAGCCGTTTCAGGAAATCCAGCGCATGCCCCTGAAGAAGCTGGCCACCCTGCGCGGCAAAAGCGTGGCGATAGCTTTCTTTGAGCCTTCCACGCGCACGCGAATCAGTTTCACGACGGCCGCAGCCCGGCTGGGCGCGGATACGATGCAGTTGCAGGCAGAGGCCTCGAGTTTGAAAAAAGGAGAATCGCTGCTCGACACCGTCTACACGCTGGAAGCGATGAAGCCCGACTGCATCGTCATCCGCCACAGCGCCTCCGGTGCGCCACACTTTGTGGCCGAACGGCTGCCCGTGCCGGTGATCAACGCCGGCGACGGCACTCACGAACACCCGACCCAGGCGCTGCTCGATGCGCTGACCATCCGCGACCGCAAAGGCCGCCTGGAAGGTCTCCACGTGACCATTCTGGGCGATGTCCTGCACAGCCGTGTGGCGCGCTCGAACATCCATCTGTTCACCAAATTCGGTGCCCACATCCGCCTCTGCGGACCGCCGATGTGGGTGCCGCGCGAGCTGGAATGCCTGGCCCCGAACCTGACCCGGGTGCCGCACCTCGAGCAGGCGCTGGAAGACGCCGATGTGGTGATCGTGCTGCGGGTGCAACTGGAACGCATCCACGAACCTTCCCTGCCTCTCGAAGAATACGTCTTGCAATACCAGCTTACCGAAGCGCGCCTGCGCCGGGCGCGTCCCGACGCCATCGTTCTGCATCCGGGACCGATGAACCGCGGCATCGAAATCGAACCGGCGGTCGCCGACGGCCCGCAGTCCTGCGTGCGCGAACAGGTGACCAACGGGCTGGCCGTGCGCATGTATCTGCTCTACCTGCTGATCGGTGGCGCGCCGATCGACTCCCCGGGAGCTGCACATGCTGCTGATTAAAAACGGACGCGTGGTGGACCCGGCATCGGGCACCGACGCCACACTCGATGTCCTGATCGTCGAGGAGCGCATCGAGCGGGTTGGCCCGGCACTGGCCGCTCCCGGGACCGAAGTCTTC
The DNA here is from genome assembly GCA_023512135.1 of Terriglobia bacterium. Lineage (GTDB taxonomy): Bacteria > Acidobacteriota > Terriglobia > Acidiferrales > UBA7541 > DSGC01. Next base: position 88,928 of record JAIMAG010000005.1, read on the forward strand.
GACGCCGCCGGCCTGGTGGTGGCACCCGGGTTCATCGACCTCCACTGCCATCTGCGGGAGCCGGGCGGAGAATCTTCGGAAACGATCGAGACCGGAACACGGGCCGCGGCGCGCGGCGGGTTCACCGCGGTCTGTCCGATGCCCAATACGCGCCCGGTGAACGACAACGCTGCGGTGACGCGCTTTATCCTGGACCGCGCCGCTGCCGTCGCCAGCGTTCGGGTCTGGCCGATCGGAGCCGTCTCGAAAAACAGCGGCGGGGAAACCCTGGCTGAAATCGCCGCCATGCAGCAGGCTGGCATTGTGGCCGTCAGCGACGATGGCCGGCCGGTGGCTACGGCCCGGTTGCTGCGACAGGCGATGGAGTACTGCCTGCCGCTCGGCCTGCCCGTCGTGGATCACTGCGAAGATCCTTCGCTGGCGGCCGGCGCCGTGATGCGGGAAGGCCCGCGCTCGATCCGCCTGGGCCTGCGCGGCATGCCCGCCGCCACCGAGGCCATCTGCGTGGCGCGCGACATCCAGATTGCCGAGCTGACCGGCGGCCGGCTGCACATCGCGCACCTTTCCACGCGCGCTTCGCTCGAACTGGTGCGCGCGGCCAAGCGGGCCGGGCTGGCCGTCACCTGCGAGGTCACGCCGCACCACTTCACCCTCACCGACGAAGACGTGACCTACGATGCCCGCTACAAAATGAATCCCCCGCTCGGCTCGCGCGCAGACCGCGAAGCGCTTCTCGCCGGCCTGGCCGACGGCACCGTGGACGCCATCGCCACCGACCACGCCCCGCATGAGCCGGCGCTCAAAGAAGTGGAATTCGACCGCGCTCCGTTCGGCATCACCGGCTTCGAAACAGCCCTGGCTCTGGCGCTCGAACAACTGCTGCACACCGGGCGCATTTCCCTGCTCCGCCTGGTCGAGCTGTTCACGACCGGGCCGGCCCGCGTGCTGGGCCGCCACCGCCGAATTGCTCCGGGTGAGCCCGCTGACCTCACCATTTTTTCTACAGAACTGGAGTGGACCTTCCGCGCCGACCAGTCCGCCAGCAAGTCGCGCAACACTCCGTTTGATGGCCGCAGCTTCCGTGGCGGCCCCGTGGCCACCATCGTGGCCGGTCGCTTCGTCTGGCAACGCTGATCGTCCCGTCGCTGCCGGTGTGCGCGAGCCGGGCGAGCCGTTGCCGATTCCCTCGGTTCAGTGGCTGGAAGGTTCTGCGGCCGGATGCAGGCTGTGCTGCGGCGGTGTGTGGGTGCCCCGTGGCGCCGGCTCCATCTGGAAGCGGAAGAAATGATTCAGCGGGCCGGGCCCTTTGCCGATCGCGTAGCTTTTCTCGATGGCTTTGACCACGTACGCTTTGGCCAGCATCACGGCATCAGGGAGCTGCTTGCCCAGGGCCAGTTGCGCGGCAATCGCGGAGGCGAAGGTGCAGCCGGAGCCGTGCGTGTTTTCGCTCTTGACGCGTTCGCCGCCGAAGGTCTGCAGCTCCTGGCCGTCGTAGAAAACGTCGATCGCTTTGTCCATGTGCCCGCCCTTGACGACCACGGCCGGCGCGCCCTGTGCGACCAGCCGCTTCGCGGCTTCCTTCATGCCTTCGAGATCATGAATCTTCAGGCCGGTGAGCAGTTCCGCTTCGGCAATGTTGGGCGTCACCACGGTGGCACGCCGCAGCAGTTCTTCGGCGATGAACCTCATTCCTGCCGCGTCAATCAGGTCGGCTCCGCCGGACTGCGCCCGGGCGACCGGGTCGAGCACGATGCAGGCGAATCGGCCCCGGTCGAGAAATTCGGCCACAACGGCAGCGTTCGCGCGATTGCCCAGCATGCCGATTTTCACGGCGCTGATCGGGGAATCTTCGAACAGGCAGTCGAGCTGGGCGCGGAGCGTGGCCGCCGGTGTGATGTGCGTGCTCCGGACTCCCTGCGTATTCTGCACAGTGAGCGCCGTGACCGCGGCAAGGCCGTAGCAGTTGTGTGCGGCAAACGTCTTCAAATCCGCCGCAATCCCCGCCCCACAGGAAGGATCAAATCCCGCAATCGTCAGAATCAGTGGCGGTGTGTTCCCCGAGTGGTTCGTCAAGTCCTGCGCCCTCCATCCCGGTGCCGGACCCAGGCCCGGCACGCCGACCGTGCTGCTCGCCACGCAGCGGCGAAAGAAATTTTTCTGCCGGCAACGCCAATCTACGCGCCTGGTTCGTGCAAATGCAAGTCCAAATTTGACGGGGGAGATGTACGGAAGTCGCCGCGGCCACTCCGACGCGGGCGAAAAACAAGGAGCGCCACTCTCTTGCTCCGCCCGGCGCCGCCGATGCGGAAGCGCGCTTACGGGAACAGGCCGCGAACGGTGGTGGCTTCGGCCACCCGCCCGACGGCCAGGATGTAGGCAGCGGTGCGGAAAGGCACGTGGTATTTGCGCGCCATCTGATAGACGTCGTTGAACGCGCGCTTCATGACGAACTCCAGACGCCGGTTCACTTCGTCTTCCTGCCAGAAATATCCCTGCAGGTTCTGCGCCCATTCGAAGTAGCTCACCGTCACGCCACCCGCGTTGGCCAGGATGTCCGGGAGCACGAGAATGTTTTTGCGGGCCAGGATTTCATCGGCGCGCGGGGTGGTGGGGCCGTTGGCCGCTTCCGCGATGATCTTGGCTCGAACCAGATCGGCGTTATCCAGCGTGATGCAGTTCTCCAGAGCCGCCGGGATCAGGATGTCGCATTTCAGCGTCAGCAGCTCATCGTTCGAAATGCGCGAAGTGCCGGGCATGCCCACGACCGTGCCCGCGCGCTCCTTGTACCGCAGGGCCCGCGCGGGATCGATGCCCCGGGGATTGTAGACCCCGCCACGGGAATCGCTGATGGCTATGACCTTGGCGCGTCGGGCCGCGAGCAACTGTGCGGCAATCGAGCCGGCGTTGCCAAAACCCTGGATCGCCACCGTCGCACCCCGCAGCGAAATCTTTTTCAGCTTGCAGGCCTCTTCGATCACATACAGACAGCCGCGTGCGGTGGCTTCGTTGCGTCCTTCCGAGCCGCCCAGCGAGACCGGCTTGCCAGTCACCACGCCCAGAGCCGAATAGCCCACCGTCATCGAATACGTATCCATGATCCAGGCCATCGTCTGCGCGTCGGTGTAGACATCGGGCGCCGGGATGTCGCGGTCGGGGCCGATGATGGGCAGAATTTCGGAAACGTACCGGCGGGTCAGCCGCTCCAGTTCCGCCTTGCTCATTCGTTTGGGATCGCAAACCACCCCGCCTTTGCCGCCACCGAACGGCACGTTCACCGTTGCGGTCTTCCAGGTCATCCAGGCGGCCAGCGCCTTGACTTCGTCCAGCGTGACGTTGGGGTGATACCGGATGCCGCCCTTCGCCGGCCCGCGCGCAATGTTGTGCTGGACCCGGTAGCCGGTAAACACTTTCACCTGCCCGTTATCCATCTTCACCGGAATGGAAACTTCCATGACCCGCTTCGGGGCACGCAACACCTGGCGCAGGCCAGCATCCAGCTTCAGATATTCTGCGGCGACATCGAACTGATACTGGGCGATCCGGAACGGGTTGAGGTCTTCACGCGGCGGAGCCATCCGCGGCAGAGGTGCAGGGGCCGCTTTCGCTGCTATGGCCATAGCGCTCTCCTTTGTGTTGGACTCTACAGGTACCGCTCTCGATCCACGCTCCCGAGCCCTATGCATTCCAGGGTGGCCGGTGCGGGGCTTCACTCGACGGCCACCTGGCGCATGGCTCGAAATCTATCTCGGCACCCGGCTGAACAAAAACGATGCACCTGCCCGCCTTGCTCCCAGACAAAGGCGATCTCTGGAGCTACCCACGTACCACAGACGGGATCGCGATAGAGGGGTTTCGGGGGCAACGAACCGTCTGGTGCAACGTTCGTCTCCCTCCCACTGCGAAACCACCGGTGCACGATAAAATGCCATAGCCAAACGAAAAGAACGACCCAGAATAGAAACCGCAGAACCCTGAGCAAGAGGTCCTCGTTCGAGTCTTTCTCAGTCAAAGCCTCGCCGCGGGGGAAGATGCGAGGGACTCAGACTGTCTGTGCTGCTTTTTGCGCCTCGGTAACTGCCACGAACAGCGGAGTTTAGTCAACTGCAAAGAGCACTGTCAATGCAAACCAAAGGGCCCGCTGAAGCCCAGCTGGCGGACTTTCGTCAAGCCGCCCGACACACTTGTAAGTTATTGACAAAAATAAAGTTAAAGAAATTCCGTTCAGACTTTTTCGGGGAGAATCCGGTCGGTGCCCATATAGGGGCGAAGGGCTTCGGGAACCAGAATCGAGCCGTCAGCCTGCTGATAGTTCTCCACCACCGCCAGCCAGGTGCGGCCCACAGCCAGTCCGGAGCCGTTCAAGGTGTGCACAAACTCACTCTTGCCGCCTTTGGGTTTGAAGCGGATACCGGCGCGACGGGCCTGGAAGGCTTCGCAGTTGGAGCAGGAGCTGATCTCTTTGAACTCGCCGGCTGAGGGCAGCCAGACCTCGAGGTCATAGGTTTTCGCTGCCGCAAATCCCATGTCGGCTGTACAGAGCAGAACAACGCGGTAGTGCAACCCTAAGCGCTGGAGAATCGTTTCCGCATCGCGCACCAGGCTTTCCAGCTCGTCGTAGCTTTGCTCGGGGCGGGTGAATTTGTACAGCTCGACCTTCTGGAACTGATGCTGGCGGGTGATGCCCCGCGTTTCGCGTCCAGCGGCACCGGCTTCCGAACGGAAGCAGGCCGTCCAGGCGCAGACGCGAATAGGAAGGGAGTCGGCGTCGAGGGTTTCATCGCGATACAGGTTGGTCAGTTCAACTTCTGCTGTCGGCGTCAGCCACAGGTCAGTGCCTTCCAGATGAAACATGTCTGCGGCGAATTTCGGCAACTGTCCCACGGCCGTGAGCGAAGCCGTATTGACCAGAAAGGGCGGCAGAATTTCCGTATACCCGTGTTCGCGCGTGTGCACGTCGAGCATGAAATTCGCCAGCGCACGTTCCAGCCGCGCGCCAGCTCCGCGGTAAAGCGCGAAACGTGAGCCAGCGATTTTCGCCGCCCGGGGCAGGTCGAGGATGCCCGCGCGTTCGCCGACTTCCCAGTGCGGCCGGGGCGGAAAATCGAAACGCGGCGGCTCGCCCCAGACGCGCACCACTCGATTGTCCTCCGGGCCTTTGCCGACGGGCACGGATTCGTGCGGCAGGTTGGGTACCTGCAACATGAACTGACGCAGTTGCTCTTCCAGCTCGGCAATGCGGTGTTCGGAGTCTTTATTGCATCTGGCTACCTTCTTCAGGAACCGCTCGAGGGCCGCTTCGCTCGGACCTTGCTCTGGAAAATCTTCGTCCACGCTTTTCGCAATCGGGTAGAATCGGTGCCACTCTTCCAACCCGAACATCACCACGGTAGCACCGCGCGCCAGTTTGCCGCCGGCAAGACGCTGAGCCCACCTGCGCTTTTCGTAGTCGGTGATCAATGCACGCCGTTCGCGGTCCAGTGTGCGAAATCTTTCCAGGTCGAGCGCGATACCGCGGGCGCGCGCCATTTGTTCAAAGCGGTCCAGATGGTCGCGGAAAAAGTTCAAATCATGCATAGGCTTTCGACTGTTCGGCCCGGTCCTGCCCGGCCAGCAAAGCGTAAAAGGATACCGCGAATTGTCCGCTTGCACTCTGAAATTTCGGTTTTTTCCAGAACTGATTCCCGCTGCTGCTCAGGATCTGCCGGTTTTTTCTTCCGGGTCAGCCGGCTTTTTTTCTTGCGCCTGCTTTTTGAGCTGCTTTCGACCGATGTGCCGTGCGCCTGCGGGCCCGAGGCTGCTCTGCTTCGGAAATCTTTGACAGGCGTCGAGGGCTCGGCTACAGTGGCTCCATGATGAAGACCTTTCTCACCTTCGGCCTCCTTCTCGTGATGGGCCTGGGCAGCGGCTGCAGCCGGTCTGCTTCTCGAGGCGCGCCAGAAACCGAAGAAGCACGCAAGCAGGAGCTAAAAGCAGCGCTCGAAAAATATCTGGCCGAGCGCGGCTCGATCAACGTGGCCGCGATGGACATCGAAATCCTGCAGGCCACGTTCGCGGAGAACACGGCTCAGGCGCAGGTCGAATTTCGCACCAAGCAGGGCCAGGGCTCCATGCAGATGAGCTACACCTTCGAGCGACAGGGTGGCGCGTGGATTGTGAAAAGCTCCAGCGGAGGCGGCATGGGGCATCCGGAGACAGGAATGCAACAGCCCGGTGGGACGCCCGGGCAGTTGCCGCCCGGCCATCCGCCCATCTCCCCACCGCCGAAAACCCCACCACAGCACTAGCCATCGAAAAGCCCAACCCGGAGCTGACAAGGCCGGCAACCGTGTCGGTCTCGGCCGCCAAAATGCCTTTACTGCCCACGCTAGACTTTCAGTCCCGGCAATCCGGCTGCGGAGCGGGCCTCGGTCACGCCGCGCACGATGGCCCGTGCGGCAGCTTCGGCTGCCGCCGCGCCCACGGCAGTCACATCGGCGCGCAGCCGGCCGGTGGAAAGAACGAAAATCACGTCGCCATCGAACGGGGAAAACGCCGGCGAAACCGCGCGGGCGATGCCCGCTGCAGCCATCCTGGCCACGCGCTGGGCCTGCAGTTTGTCCAGCCGGGCATCGGTGGCAATGGCCAGCAACACGGTGTTGGGGTCCGCGAAACCAGTCCGCCAGACGCCGCGGCGCAACGCTGCAGCCGTATCAACGAACTCATCGGCTTCTGCCGCCGTGCGTGCACCCGCCAGGATTCGTCCTGAGACGGGGTCGCGCACATCACCGAACGCGTTGACCACCGCCAGCGCAGCCACCCGCACCCCCGCTGTGGTTGCACCGACCAGCTCTTCGGTCCAGCAACCGAGCCCGGCTTTCATGGCGCGCTCCAGGCCGAACAGTTTGCCGACCGTCGCGCCGGTACCCGCGCCCACGTTGCCTTCGGCCACGGCGGAGCCCTCGCTTTCTGCAGCTGCACGGGCCGCCGCGTAGCCCATATCGGCGTCGGGATGCCTGGGCCGCTGCTGGGCTCCGAACCGCTGCCGCTCGCCGAGACGCAGATCGAAAATCACCGCCGCGGGAACAATAGGCACGTGCGCGATGCCGGTGTCAAATCCGAAACCGTGCTCCTCACACCAGCGCATGACTCCAGCGGCGGCCTCGAGTCCGAACGCGCTGCCGCCGGTGAGCAGCACGGCGTGCACCTGCTCGACGATGTGTCCGGTTCGCAGCGGTTCCAGTTCTCGTTCCCCGGCTGCGCCACCCAGCACTTCGCAGGCGGCCACGGCGCCCGCTCCGGCCAGCAGCACGGTGCAGCCCGTCCAGGCGCGTTCATCGGTGGCATGCCCGACCTGAATTCCGGGGATGGGTCCAAAACCGGCCGGCATCGCCGCCGATGATAGCAGTTTTTCTGTCCGGGCCGCTCTGCCGGATGGGCAGCTCCTTTGGTCTTTCTGCGACAGCCGGTGCGGAGCCACGTTGCGAGCCGCCCGAGCTGTGCTAGCATCGCTCTGTACGCATGGCAAGAGCGGTTTACATCCTCAGCGCTGCGCGCACGCCGGTCGGAAAATTCGGCGGCTGCCTGGCGGAGCTGACCGCGGCGGATCTGGGCGTGATTGCGGTTCGCGCCGCACTGGCACGGGCCTTCGGGGAAGCGCCTGCGGAACGGGAATTCGGCCACTTCGCTGCGCCCGCCGACGCCCGAGCCGCCGCGCGCGCCCACCTCGAAAAACAGAACCGGTGGCGCGTGGACGCGGTGATCTTCGGCAACGCGCGTCCTGCCGGCACCGGACCGAATGTGTCGCGCCAGATTGCCTGGCGCAGCGGGTTGAGCGAGCAGGTGCCCGCCTTCACGGTGAACATGGCCTGTGCCTCCGGTCTGCAGGCCATTTTGCTCGGCTGGCGGCAGATTCGAGACGGAGATGCCGACGTGGTCGTGGTCGGCGGCACCGAAGCGATGAGTCGCGTGCCCTACCTGGTGGAGGCACGCTGGGGCCTGCGCCTGGGACACCAGCCGCTGGTGGACGCCATGTATCGGGACGGCTTCCTCTGCCCGATGTCGCAGATGCTGATGGGTGAGACCGCCGAATTGCTCGCCGAACAGTACGGCATCGGGCGCGAAGAACAGGATCGCTACGCGCTGCAAAGCCACCAGCGCGCGGCCCGGGCCCAGCGCGAATGCCGGTTCCAGCAGGAACTCATCGCCATCGAGCGCACCGACCGCAAGGGCAATCTGGTTCGCATCACTGCGGACGAGCACGTGCGCGCCGATGCTTCCCTGGAAGCTTTGGCCAAGCTGCCACCGGTCTTCTCCCGCAACGGAACCATCACGGCGGGCAACGCGAGCGGGCTGACCGATGCCGCGGCCGCGCTGGTGCTGGCCAGCGAAACGGCTTTGCGCGAGCGCCAGCTCCTGCCGCTGGCGCGCATCGTGGATGCCACCGTGGCCGCGGTCGACCCGCGGGTGATGGGCATCGCACCGGTGCCCGCCGTGCGCCGGCTCGAACAGCGCACTGGCTGGAAGCTCGCCGAATACGACGTGGTCGAGCTGAACGAAGCCTTCGCGGCCCAGGTGCTCGCCTGCGATCGCGAGCTCGGCTTCGATCACGAGCGGTTGAATCCGAACGGCGGCGCCATCGCCCTTGGCCATCCGATCGGTTGCACTGGCGCGCGCATCACCACGACGCTGGTCCACGAACTGCGTCGGCGCGGTGGCCGCCGCGGGCTGGCCACTCTGTGTGTTTCTGGCGGGATGGGCCTGGCGCTGGCCGTCGAAGCAGTCTGAACAACACAAAGGAGGCCGCTGTGTCTGAAGAGCTGCACGCCGAAGAGCTGGCCGGTGCCTCCGCATCACTCCGACCAGAGCAGTTCCAGTTCGTCCGCTACCGGTTGGAGGGCAGCGTCTGCCGGATGACCCTGAACCGCCCGGAACACAATCTGCTGAACGAAGCCCTGCTGAAGGAACTGGCGACCGGATTCGAATCTCTCCATGGAAAAGAGGACGTCAAGCTGGTGGTGGTGGATTCAGCCTGCAAGGTGTTCTCGGCAGGCATCGACATCGGCGAGTACACCACGCATCGCGTCTTCCAGATGCTGGACGCCTTCCACAACCTGTTCGCGACCATGCTGGACGTGGGCAAGCCCGTGCTCACCGTAGTCAGCGGGCCGGCCATCGGCGGCGGGTTGGAGCTGGCCGCCTTCGGCGACCTGGTGATAGCCACCCCGAAAGCCAGATTCGCCCTGCCTGAAATCACCATCGGCGTCTTCCCGCCGCTGGCAACTACCATCTTTCCGTCCATTGTCGGTCCGAAACTGGCGCTGGAGCTGGTGTTGACCGGCGAACCCATCACCGCCGAACGCGCCAAGCAGCTGGGACTGGTCAATCGTCTGGTTCCAGAGGCACAGCTCGAACAAACCGTGAACGAACTGATTGCCCGCATCAGTACGCTTTCCGCCCCCGTGCTGACCATGGCGAAGAAAGCGGTCTGGGAAGGTCTGGGGCTTCCCCTGCGCGACGCGCTGCGTCAGTCCATGAACATTTTCCTGCACGAACTCTACCGGCTGGAAGATGCGCAGGAGGGGCTGCGGGCGCTGATTGAAAAACGCAAGCCACAGTGGAAGAATCGCTAGGGTCGAGATTCATGGACGAGCTTTTCCAAATCCCACCGTCTGCAGCCGAGGCGGGCACCGCACCGCACGCCGAACCGGAACCGGAGCTGGTGCGCCGCCGCCTGCTGCTCCGTCGGCTGGCGATTCTGCTGGTGGTCGCCGTGGCCACGTTTTCCGTGACCACCTGGCTGCTGCTGCGCACGGATACCGCGCGGCTCGCGCAGGCTGAACCCGCCCAGGTCGTCCGGCAGCACCTGGACGCACTGAATCGCGGCGATTTTCGCGCCGCCTACGCGCTGTTTTCCGAATCCTACCGAGAACGCATTGCCTTTGAAGCGTACCACGCCATGGTCGCCGAACACCGCGCGGTGTTCACCACGCGCCGCGTCGAATTCGAAGCGCAACGACAATCCGGCGCGCGCGCCCTGCTGACCACGCGCGTGCTTGCTGCCGATGGCGAGCGCTACCTGGCCCGCTTCTCCCTGGTTCGCGAAAGTGGCCGCTGGTGGATCGATGACATCCGCTGGAGCGCGGAACCGCGACGCCGGCGCAGCGTCCGCATCTGAACGGCGCCCGGTGTGCAGCTCGCCGGTTGACAGGACCACAGCTCGACCATAAACTGAACTGGAAAATTGAACCGGCTCGGGTGGCCGGCAGGGGACGGACGCGGATCGCGAAGCCCGTCCGCACCACCTGCAGGTAAGAGGGAAGGCCGTGCAAATCGGCCGCGGTCCCGCCACTGTGATCGGCCGGCGCTGTGGTTGAAGAAAACACCCACTGCTCCCATGCCGGGAGCGGGAAGGGTCGCTTCGAAGATTCAGTTTCGGAGGCACAGCGCCCGCGTCCCGCGCAGCACGCCGCGGGAGGCCGTCAGCCAGGAAACCTGCCCGGCCGGAGCAGCGATCACTCTTCGCGAGAAAGGGTGTGGCGCAAAGCCCCATTCCGACTCGTGGGGCTTTTTTGTTGCCCGCGCGGTCTTGTCTCTGCGTCGAACGCTTTGCCTGCGGATGCTCAGCCGGCTGCGGCCAGCCGCCCTGTGCCTGTTTGTGGCGACGCTGGCCGCTGAAGCACAACCGGCACCGGCGGCCACAAAAGCGTCCGGGCCCGCACGCAGCGTGACCGACGACACGGGACGCACCGTGTTCGTGCCCGCCCAGGTGCGGCGCATCGTCTCGCTGGCCCCGAGCCTCACGGAAACTCTGTTTGCGCTGGGCGTGGGCGATCGTGTGGTCGGCGTTAGCGACTACTGCAACTATCCTGCTGCGGCGCGCACGCGGCCGAGCGTGGGCGCGCCGCTGAATCCGAGCCTGGAATCCATTGCCGCGTTGCGGCCGGATTTGGTCGTCGCAGCAAAATCCGCCAACCGGCGCGAAACCGTAGACGAACTGGCTCGGCTCGGCATCGCCACCTATGCCACCGACGCCCATTCGGTGGAGCAAATCCTGACCTCGATCGAACATCTGGCCGATGCCCTCGGCATCGCCGAAACCGGCCAACAGTTGACGGGAGCACTGCGCGCGCGCCTGGCGCACCTGCAGCAACAACTGGCCGGCCGCACTCCCAGAAGTGTGCTGCTGGTCGTCTGGCATGAGCCGCTGATCTCCATCGGCAGAAATACCTTCATCGCCGATGCCCTGCGGTATGCTGGCGCCAGCCATGTGATCGAAACGGAACAGGACTGGCCCCGGCTGAGCCTGGAAGAGGTGGTGCGCCTGCAGCCTGAATATCTGCTTTTCGCCGGCGATCATGCCGCGGCAATGGCTTCGCTGCTCGCTGCGCTCCCCCAACGGCCGGGATGGCGCAAACTGGCTGCCGTCCAGCAACACCGGACGCTTCTGCTCGATGAGTCCATCAACCGCCCGTCGCCGCGACTGCTGGACGCCATCGAAACCATCGCCCGCCAGCTCCATCCGGAAGCATTCCGGCAAAATGCCGCACCTTCCCCGCCGGCGGCGCCGGGCTTCGCCGCTCTGTGTTCTCAAGCGCCGGCCGAAAACTGGACTCAACCTGGCCTCGCGGGCTGGCCGGTTGCAGCGGACGCTGAAGCGGATCGGTCACGGAGGACACAGCGATGAAACCGCTCACCGCCAGACGCGTCCTGCTGATCTGCGGCGGCATGCTGGCGGCGTTGCTGGTTTCTGTGCTGATTGCGCTGAAGCTGGGCGCCGTCCCGATCCCGGCAACCGATCTGGCCCTGAGTCTGGCGCGCGCGCTGGTGGGAGCCGAAATCCCGGCCGATCACCAGCTCATCATTTTTGAAATGCGCCTGCCGCGCATCCTGCTGGCGATTCTGGTGGGGGCCTCGCTGGCGGTGGCCGGTGCGGGATTCCAGGCGCTGCTGCGGAATCCGCTGGCGGACCCCTATGTGCTGGGCGTGTCGAGCGGCGCGGCGCTGGGCGCGATTGTTTCGCTGGTGCTTTTGCCGCGGGTGGCGCTGGCATCGCCCGTGGCTGCTTTCCTCGGCGCCGTGCTGGCCACCACCACCGTGTACTTTCTGGGGCGGCGCGGGGGGCAGCTCGACAGCCACACGCTGCTGCTGGCTGGAATCATCACCGCGTCGTTTCTTTCTGCCGTGATCATGTTTCTGATGACCACGTTGCCGAGCTCGCATCTGCGCGGGATGGCCTTCTGGCTGATGGGGGACCTCTCGGTGGCGCCGCCGGTTTCGCTCAGTGTGCTGTTCGTGCTGGTGGCCGCGGGGGCCGGAGCCATCTACACCACAGCCGCCGACCTGAACCTGCTGCTGGCCGGCGAGCTGGAGGCCCTGCACCTGGGCGTGGAAGTGAACCGCGTGAAACTGGTGGTGTATCTGGCCGCTTCGCTGCTGACCGGAGTGGCGGTTTCGGTCAGTGGAGCGGTGGGCTACGTGGGTTTGATCGTGCCGCACCTGCTGCGCCTGGTTTTCGGACACGACTACCGGCTGCTGATTCCGACGGCGGCGGTAGGCGGTGCCATCGCGCTGGTGCTGGCCGATGCGCTGGCGCGCACCATCGTCGCGCCGACGGAACTGCCCGTCGGGGCCATGACGGCTCTGGCCGGCGCGCCCATGTTCATCTACCTGCTGCGCCGGAGAATGCACTGAGATGGGCATCCCGCAGACCAACAGCGTGCCTGATGCCGGCTCCACCCGGGTGCTCGCGGCGCCTGACGAGGTGCGCCTGTCTGTGGAGCAGGCCAGCTATGCATACGGCGCCGGCCGCCGCGAAGCCCCGCCGTTTGCACTCGCTCCCGTCAGCTTCCAGGTGCGTCCGCGAGAACTGCTGGCCATCGTGGGTCCCAACGCCAGCGGGAAATCCACGCTGCTGCGGCTGCTGGCCGGCACGCTCGCACCGCTCTCGGGCCGGGTGCAACTGGATGGACACGAAGTCAGCCGGCTGCCGGCGCGCCTCCGTGCCCGGCGCATCGCTCTGGTGGCGCAGGAGAGCGCACTGCTGTTTCCCCTGCGCGTCTGGGAGTACGTCCTGCAGGGACGCCGCCCCTATGGCCGCTGGCCCGGCTTTGAAACTCCAGACGACTGGGCCATTGCCGCCGAGGCACTGGCCCAGGTCGCGGCCGACCATCTGCGGGATCGCTGGATGGGAGAACTTTCGGGCGGAGAAAAACAGCGCGTGGTGCTGGCGCGGGCTCTGGCGCAGCAACCGCTGCTGTTGCTGCTCGATGAGCCGACGTTGCATCTCGACCTCGGCGCTCAGGTCAGCCTGCTGCGCCGCCTGCGCCGGCTGGCCCGAACGAATCGCTATGCCGTCGTTGTCGTGACGCACGAGCTGAACCTGGCCGGTGCGTTTGCCGATCAGGTCGTGCTGCTCCAGCAGGGCAAATGTCTGCGCGTCGGCACCCCCGGAGAAGTGTTCGAGCGCGAACTGCTCGAACAAGTGTTCGGCGCTCCGCTGGAAATCGAGGTCACTCCGGCGGGGCGGCCGCGCGTGCATCTCCGCGCCGAGCCGTAATCGGCGCTTTCCTGCGGCAGCGGGCAACAGCCGGCTGCCGTACAACCACAACCGCGGACCTCGCGCATGAGCGCCGGCAACGGCCGGTGCTCGGGGAAGACGGTGGGAATCCGTCGCCGCCGCGCGACTGTGAAGCGGCCTGTCCGCGCAAGAACCGGACAGAAAGCCCGGCACAGTCACTGCCCCGCCACGCCGGGGTGGGAAGGCTGGGCCGACCGGGGCGAGCCGCTAAGCCAGGAGACCGGCGAGGTCCTGCCCGCAGCAACCGGAGGCCGGCTTCGGGCTGGCCCCGAGGGCTGCGGGAACACTTTCATCCCTCGCGTCGAGGGATAGAAAGGATTGTCGCTGTGACTCGTCGTCTGTTGCATTCTGTTCTCTGCGTGTTGTGTTTGATTCCCGCTTCTCAGGCCGCCCAACAACCAGCACAACTCGCCGGCACGGTGCGCGATCCGAGCGGTGCCGCGATTGCCGGTGCCGAGGTCACTGCCGAACTGCGCGATGGCGCGCAGGCTGCCCGCACCACCACCGACTCCGCCGGCGGCTTTCATCTGCACCTGCCGCCGGGCAGCTATCGAGTCCGGATTGTCCACCCGAATTTCACCCCCCGGGTGCGCCCGGTGGTCCTTGCAGCCGGCGAAGCCCAGCACTGGGACGTGCGGCTGGAGCTCGAACGCTTGTCTGCGGCGGTCGTGGTCACGGCGCAGGCCGAGCCCGTGACTGTCGAGAACAGTACCGCTCCCGTCCAGCAGATCACGGCAGAGGAAATCGAGCACCGGCAGGCCGTGACGCTGATCTCTCTGCTGGCCACCACGCCCGGCATCAGCTTCTCACGCCTGGGCAACGAAGGGGGCCTGACCACGCTGTTTCTGAACGGGGGCAACTCCAACTTCACGAAATTCCTGGTCGACGGCACGCCGCTGAACGAACCCGGCGGCAACCTGGACCTGAGCAACTTCACCACGGACAACATCAGCAAGATCGAAGTGGTGCGTGGCGCCGCCAGCGCGCTCTACGGCAGCGATGCCCTGACCGGCGTCGTGCAGGTGTTTACACACCGCGGCACCACCGCCAGGCCCGCACTCGACCTGCTCGCCGAAGGCGGCAAGTTCGGCACCGGCCACGGCCGCGCACGGCTGAGCGGTGCCCACGACGTGCTCGACTATTCCGTCGCGGTGGCGCACCTGTTCACCGACGGGGAACTGCCGAACGACTACTTCCGCAATACCACTTTCAGTGGCAACTGGGGCTTTCGGCTCCCCGCCGGCCACACGCTGCGGCTCGTGCTGCGCCAGAACACCAGCGACGCCGGCGCCCCGGGACAGACGCTCTACACACCGGTCAACCGAGACCAGCACACCCGCCTGAAACACTTCACCGCGAATCTGAGCTGGGAATTTTTCACCGGCACTCGCTGGCGCCATCGCCTGGCCGGCAGTGAAACGAATCTCCGGCAACGATTCGAAAATCCGACCAGCGATTTTTGTTTCCCGGACCCGCCGTTTCTCTGCGACTTCCCGTTTTCCTCGCGCAACGAAATCAACCGCGCCGGTTTCTCCCAGCAATCCAGCTACCTGTTCCCGCAGGGAGCGATCAGTTTCGGCTACCAGTTCGAGGTCGAAAACGGCTTCCTGAACCGTCTGCACGCCCGGCGGAACAATCACGGCGGCTATCTGGACGCGCGCGTGGAACCGGTGCGCCGCGTGGTGTTGACGGCAGGCTTCCGGGTCGAAGGCAACGACAGCTTCGGCATCGAGGCCGTTCCTCGCATCGGGGCCAGCTTCACCGCGCGCTTCGGCAGTGGCTTCTGGGGCGCCACGCGACTGCGCGCTTCCTTCGGACAGGGCATCAAGGAGCCGACCCTGACGCAGTCCTTCAGCGGCGACCCCTGCTTCCCCGGCAACCCGGCACTGCGGCCCGAGCGCAGCCGCACGGTCAGTGCGGGCGTCGAGCAGACGCTGGCCGCAGACCGTGCCCGTGTCGCCCTCGACTGGTTCGACCATCTGTTCCGCGATATCGCCAGCTTCACCTTCTGCCTGGCGGGCGGACCCTGCCCGGTGCCGCCTCCGCCCGGGTGCGGTTCAGGTTTCTACGGGACTTTTTTCAACACGGACCGCGCCCGCGCTCGCGGATTGAACTTTTCCGCCGAAGCCGAACCGGTGCGGTGGCTGCGCCTCACCGGCCATTACAGCTACGTGGACAGTCTGGTGCTGGAATCGCCCAACGCTTCTGATCCTTCCCTGATTCCGGGCAACCGGCTGTTCCGCCGGCCGGTACATTCGGGCAGTCTGGTGGTGGGTGTGGCCGCCGGGCGCAGTTACTGGAGCCTGACCGGAACCTTTGTCGGCCGAAGAACCGATAGTGACTTCCTCAGCCTGCGCATCGGAGACGACTGCTTTGGTCCGTGCCAGAGCTCGAATCCCGGCTATGCCCGCGTAGACCTGGCCGTGAGCTACACTCTGGGACGCGGCGCAACGCTGTTTGGACGCGTTGAAAACCTGTTCGACAAGCAATACCAGGATGCGCTCGGCTTCCCCGCCTACGGGCTGAACGCCCATGGCGGCATCCGCTTCCGATTCGGCGGCGAGTAACGCTGCCTGCCTGCGCAGGGCCGGCCCCGTTCGGATACACCGCGGGGCCGGCATCCTGACGCAAGGGCCCCGGAATCGGATGCTATAATCTGGGTGCTCATGAGCCGTGCCGCCGAAGAAACGCGTCTGCCTGCCAGCGTGCTTTCCCAGTACGAAGCCGTGATCGGCCTGGAAGTGCACGCGCAACTGAAGACGCAGACGAAAATTTTCTGTGCCTGTTCGACGCGCTTCGGCGACCCGCCGAACCAGAATACCTGTCCGGTCTGCCTCGGACTGCCCGGCACGCTGCCGGTGCTGAACCGGCGCGCGCTCGAGCTGGCCCTTCGGGCGGCGCTGGCCTTGCACTGCACCGTGCACGAACGGGCGCGCTTTGCGCGGAAGAACTACTTCTACCCGGACCTGCCCAAGGGCTATCAGATCTCGATGTACGAGCTGCCGCTGGCTACCGGCGGCTGGCTGGAGATCGAACACGACGGCACAACGAAACGCATCGGCATCACCCGCCTCCATCTTGAAGAGGATGCCGGCAAAAGCCTGCACGAAGGCTTTCCGGATTCCGACCGCTACACCTACCTCGACTTCAACCGCTGCGGCGTGCCGCTGATTGAAATCGTTTCGGAGCCGGATCTGCGCTCTCCGGCGGAAGCCTACGCCTACCTGACCGCGCTCAAACAGGTGCTCGAATACACCGAAGTCAGCGACTGCAACATGGAGGAAGGCTCGCTGCGCTGCGATGCCAACGTCAGCGTGCGCCGGCGCGGCGCCAGCCGGTTCGGCACGAAAACCGAAGTCAAGAATCTGAACTCCTTTCGCTACCTGCAGCGTGCACTGGAATACGAGATCGAGCGCCAGATCGCCGTTCTGGAGTCCGGCGGGCAGATCGAGCAGGAAACCCGTCTGTGGAATCTGGCTGCGGCGCGAACCGAACCGATGCGCTCGAAGGAATTCGCCCACGACTATCGTTACTTCCCCGAACCCGACCTGCTGCCGGTTCGCGTGCCCGCCGCCCTGCAGGCGGAAATCCTGGCCGCGATGCCGGAACTGCCGGCCGCGCGACGGCAGCGGTTCCAGCGGGACTACGGCCTGAGCGCGTACGATGCCAGCGTGCTCACCGACACGCGAGCCCGCGCGGATTACTTCGAGGCAGTGGTGCGCGCCGGCGCGGCTCCGAAAGCCGCCTCGAGCTGGATCCAGACCGAACTGCTGCGCCGCCTGAACGACGCCGGCGACGACATCCAGAATTCACCGGTCGCACCCGAAGCGCTTGCCGAGCTGATTGCCCTGGTCGAGGCGGGAACCATCACCGCGGCCAGCGGGAAAAAAGTGTTCGCCCAGATGTTCGAAACCGGAAAGCGGGCGGCCGCGATCGTGGCTGCCGAGGGACTTTCCCAGATCAACGATGTGGCGGAGCTCGAGCGGCTCTGTCGGGAGGTCATCGCCCAGCATCCCGAAAACGCGGCCAAGTACAGAGCCGGCAACGAAGGCGTGTTCAAGTTTTTTGTCGGCCAGGTGATGCGGGCCACCCGCGGGCAGGCCAATCCGCAACTGGTCAACGAAATTCTGCAGCGACTGCTCCGCCAGGAGTGAGCGGTCGATCGCACCTGGACGGATTTTGGCGGGCGTACCGCTCCGCCGGTGAGGAGTACGATGGCTACATTGCAGGTGGGCCAGAAAGCCCCGCTGTTCTGCCTGCCGAATGACGACGGTACGCAGGTTTGCCTGAAAGACTTCGCAGGCCGGCGCGTGCTGCTGTTTTTCTTTGTCAAGGCGAACACGCCGGGTTGAAACCACGAAGCGTCCGAGTTTCGCGACGCCAAAAAGGAATTCGACGCCCTGAACACCGTCATCCTGGCCTGCAGCGCAGACCCGCCCGCCGCCCTGCGCAAATTCCGGGAAAAACTGAAGCTGAACTTTCCCCTGCTGAGCGACCCGGACTTTCGGGTCATCGAAGCCTACGGGGCCCGGCGCATGAAAAGTTTTCTGGGAAAATCGTTCCTGGGTATCGTGCGCAGCAGCGTGCTGATCGGTCCGGATGGGCGGATCGAGCACGTCTGGGAGAAGGCTCCGGCGAAAGGCCACGCCAGCCAGGTGTTCGAACGACTCCGGCAACGGAACTCGTAGCGGCATCCCGCTACAGCGTTACCCGAAATCCCTCGTCGGTTTCCTCGAGCAGCATATTGTCGATCAGCCGCGTCGAGCCGACAAACGCAGCCACCAGCGCCAGGCAGGTGCGGCGAAGACGCACGACCGGCTCGAACGTCTCGGCGTCCACAATTTCCGCGTAGTCGGTACTCACCAGCGGTTCCCGATCCAGGACGGCACGCATCGCGGCGACCAGGCGGAGCGCGTCGCGTTCGCCCGCTTCGACTTCGCGCCGGGCGGCAGCGAGCGCGCGGAACAGCGCGGTCGCCGCCTGCCGTTCCGCTCCCTGCAGGTACGCGTTCCGGGAAGACATCGCCAGTCCGTCCGGCTCGCGCACAATCGGGCAAACCTGGATCTGTGTGTCCAGATTCAGGTCTGCCACCATCTGCTGAATGATGCGGGCCTGCTGGGCGTCTTTCCGACCAAAGTAGGCAAAGGTCGGCTGCACGATCTCGAGCAGCTTCAGCACCACGGTGGCCACGCCGCGAAAATGTCCCGGGCGCGAGCGTCCCTCCAGCCGTTCGCTCAGGCCCTCGACCTGCACGTAGGTGCGGAAGCCGGCCGGATAGAGCTCGCTCGCTTCGGGTGCGAACAGGTAGTCCACCGCGAGCGGCTCGAGCAACGCACAGTCGCGCTCGAATTGCCGCGGATATCTCTCAAAGTCCTCCCCGGGGCCGAACTGGGTCGGGTTGACAAAAATCGAGACCACGACCGGCCGGCACTGCAGCAGCGCCGCGCGCACCAGCGACAGGTGCCCTTCGTGCAACGCGCCCATCGTGGGAACGAACCCGACGATGCGGCCATCGCTGCGAGCCGCACGGGCCACCTGTTTCATCCATTCCACGGTGCGAATGATTTCCATCGCTTCGTTGCTGGCCGGCCGAGGTGGCTGGCGAATCGCCGGGGAACCCTCTAGCTCTGCCGGCGCGCCAGCAGGGCTTCGCGCAGCTCCGCCGGCAGGTGGTAGGATTCCGCATCGCCGGGGAAGCGCCCGCGGCGAACATCCTCGCAGTACTCCGCAATCGCCTGCCGGATTGCTCCGGCCACTTCCGCATAGCGGCGCACAAACTTCGGCGGTGCGCCGAACACCAAACCAATCAGATCGTGCAGCACCAGCACCTGTCCGTCGCAGTCCGGGCCGGCGCCGATGCCGATGGTTGGAATGCGCAGCTCGGCCGTGATGCGCGCCGCCAGCTCGCGCGGCACGCCTTCCAGCACAAGAGAAAACGCCCCGGCAGCCTGCACGGCGTGGGCATCGCGCAGCAGGCGTTCGGCGGCGTCCAGCGTTTTGCCCTGCACCCGGTAGCCCCCGAAGGCGTGCACCGACTGCGGCGTCAGACCCACGTGGCCCATCACCGGAATTTCGGCTTCGACCAGCCGCGCGATCAGCTCCAGCCGGCGTTCACCGCCTTCCACTTTGACGGCTTCCGCGCCGCCCTCTTTGAGAAACCGCACGGCGTTGGCGACTCCTTCGGCCACCGAGCTGTGGTAGCTGCCATAGGGCATATCGGCCACCAGCAGCGCACGTCGTGTGGCCCGGCGCACAGCGCGGACATGATGCAACATCTCGTCCATGGTGACCGGCAAGGTGCTGTCGTAGCCGAGCACCACGTTGGCCAGCGAATCGCCGACCAGCAGAATGTCCACGCCGGCCTCATCCACCAATCGCGCGGTCGGATAGTCGTAGGCGGTGAGCGCAGTGATTTTTGTGGCTGTGGAATAGGAACCGTCTGGGGTGCGGGTCTTGCGCTGCAGGATGTCGGGCACGGTCACTTTTCCGCTGCCCGCACGTGGCGCGACGCTCATCTTGTCCTCCGGTGCCGCCCCCGACTCCGGGGTGCAGCCCTTGCCCACCTATCCTAGCAGAAACCCTCGGGCGTGAACAGGTGAGCTTCGCCATTGCCTCCCGCCGGGGTGCTGCGCGCCCTGCAGCCGGCTTCGTTTTGTCGTCCTCACCCTTCCCCGACCGGTTCGGGATGAATGGTCAGGCGGAACACCTGCGGGAATTTTTCTTTGACGCGGTCTTCGATGGCGGCGGTGACATCGTGCATCTGCCCGACCGGCAGTTCCGGTTGCATCACGCAGTGGCAGGTGACCACGATGCGATGCTCCACCTGCCGCACGCGCACCTCGTGACAATCGACCAGCTCATCGTATTCCGAGCGCAGGCTATTGATGTGGTGCTGGATTTTTGCAGCCAGTTCGCGCAGTTCAGCGGCAGCGGGGATGGCAGTGCCGCGCGGCTCGATGTGGATCACCACTTCGCTGACCCCCGCGGTTCCGCGGAGAATTTCCTCTTCGAGTTCCGTAGCGCGCCGGTGCGCTTCCACCAGCGGCAATTGTTCGTCCACCTCCAGGTGCAGCTCGACCACCACGTGGCCGTCGGTCTGGTGTGCAGAGAGTTCGTGGATATCGAGCCCGCGGCGCTGGGCCAGCGCGCGGATATGGTCGAACAGGTGCTCTCCGACCGGCGCCTGCGGCTCCATGTGCACCATGACATCGGCCGGCAGAATCTGGCGGACTTGCTCTTCGACCGCTTCGCTGGTGGCGTGAACCTGCTCGAAGCTGTTCGTGCGCGGCACCCGGATCGTGACGTCCACAAAGTAGCGGCTGCCGGCACGGCGCAGGCGCACGCGGCTGACGTCCAGCACTCCCTGGACGCCGTGCACCGCCGCGGCGATGCGTTGCGGGAGTCCCAGGGGCGCGGCGTCGAGCAGCGCCTCGAGGGTTCGCTTGCCCAGCCGCGAGCCGATCCAGATGATCACACCGGCCACGACCAGCGCCGCGATGGGATCGGCATATCGCAGCCAGACGAGTCCGGTGCGCTCGCCCACCCACACTGCCGCAATGCCCACCAAAACCACCAGCGTGCTCCACAGATCCGTGGAAAAGTGCAGTGCGTCGGCTTCGAGGGCTTCGCTTTGATATTTTTCCGCCACCCGCCGCAGCGCGCGGGACCGTACCACGTCTACCACGACGGTCAGCCCGAGCACCCCGATGGCCACTAAACTCGGCTCAATGTGCACGCCAGCAAACAGCAACCGGTGAAAGGCCTCATAGATGATATAGAGCGATGCGAGGATCAACAGACCGGTCTGCAGGAACGCCGAGAAATTCTCGACTTTGCCGTGACCGTAGGTGTGATCCGCGTCAGCCGGTTTATCGGCCACACGCACAGAAAGGTAGGTGATGATCGTCGTGATCAGATCCAGGCCGGAATGCAGGGCCTCCGAGAGAATCCCCAGACTGCCCGTCACCACCGCCAGAAAGGCCTTCAGCGATAACAGCAGCAGCGCCGAACCCACCGAAGCCAGCGCGGCCAGCCGCTTTTCCCGCACAGCGTCTTCGGCTACTGTGGTCATACCCCTCAAAATCAATAGCCTAACATGGGCGCTGCTGCGGCCGTTATATAATGCCGGCGGAATCGCTGCGGGCCGCGCCGCCGCAGCCGGTCTCCACGATGCCCACCAGACGCCAGCCTGTGCGCGAACCGATTGTCGAGCAACTGGCTATTGCTGTCTCCGTCGAGCGCGCCTGGCAGGCGCTCACCCATCCCCGAACGATCGGCGATATCGTCCTCGGCCATGTGGAAATGGACTGCCGGCCCGGACGCCCGTTTGTGTGGCACTGGGGGGTGTGGGAAAAGTCGGCGCCGAGAAAAGTGGATGGTTGCTGGCGCGGGACGGTACTCGACGTCGTGCCCGGAGCCGTGCTCGTGCTCGGCGGGACAGGCCAGCCCACAGTCACGCTGACCATCAAAGGGCAGGGGAC
Source organism: Terriglobia bacterium (assembly GCA_023512135.1). Classification (GTDB taxonomy): domain Bacteria; phylum Acidobacteriota; class Terriglobia; order Acidiferrales; family UBA7541; genus DSGC01. The sequence continues at coordinate 110,963 of JAIMAG010000005.1, forward strand.
GGCATGCCTGGTGACCGTGGTGCAGGGCCCAGGACCCGCGGGCGCTGACCTGGAAAGCTCCCGCTATCGCTGGGCCGATTTCCTGCTGAAGCTGAAAACTCTGCTCGAGCCGCCTGCCCTGTTCGATGCACTCTACCTGCGCACGCTGGTGCGGGCTGCGCCGGGCGACATCCTGAAGGCTTTCCTGAGTGGCGCCACCCTGGGCAAGCTGCTGCCCGGACGCGCGCGCGTGCAGGCCAGACCGCAGGGAAGATTCGAGTGGCAGTGGAAAGATTCCGCAGCCCGCGCCGCCGGCACCCTGCTGGAATTCGAGAAGAACCATCGTCTGGCCCTGGCCTGGGAGGCCACCGCACCGGTCAGCGAAGTCCGCATCGAAGCCACCCGGGCTCCGTATGGCACCATCGTCTCGCTCGCGCATCTGAACCTGGGACACGGAAATCTGAGCGTGGCTGCATCTTCGCCGGCGCGCGACCGGGAAGGCTACCGGCGGCTCTGGGCACGACTGCTGGAGCGGCTGCGCTGCTACTTCTTTTACGGAAGAAAAATTCGAACCGCATACTGAAACATCACAACGAGATCCGACCCATGCCTCATTCCCTCGACCCTATCTTTCGTCCTCGCTCGGTGGCAGTAATCGGCGCCTCGACAGCTCCGAAGGCACTCGGACGGCAAATCCTGGAAAACATTTTGAACTACCGCTTCTGCGGGCCGGTCTATCCGGTGAATCCGAAAACGAGCGAGCTGCTCGGCCTGCGCTGTTTCCCTTCGGTGCAGGCCATCCCCGACGCGGTGGATCTGGCCGTGGTCGTAGTGCCGCGGCCGGCGGTGCCCGGTGTGATTGCCGAATGTGGCACGAAAGGCGTCCGGGGCGTGATCGTCATCACAGCCGGCTTCCGCGAGACCGGCGAGGAAGGCCGCCAGCTCGAAGAGGCGGTCGCCGCAGAGGCGGCTCGATACGGCATGCGTCTGGTGGGACCGAACTGCATGGGCGTGATCAACACCGATCCGCACGTGCGGCTGAACGCAACCTTTGCCCCCACCATGCCGCTGGCGGGCAATGTCGCGTTTCTTTCCCAGTCGGGAGCGCTGGGCGTGGCCATCCTGAGCATTGCCGAGGAGCGCAACCTGGGACTGTCTTCGTTTGCCAGCCTGGGCAACAAGGCCGACGTTGCCGATGACGACGTGCTCGCCTACTGGGCCGACGACCCGGCCACTTCGGTGGTGCTGATGTATCTGGAGTCGTTCAGCCATCCCGCTGAATTTGCGCGGGTGGCGCGACAGATCAGCCGGAAGAAACCCCTGCTCGTGGTGAAGTCCGGCAAGACGCAGGCGGGCGCGCGCGCCGCCATCTCGCACACCGGCGCACTGGCCGCCACGAGCGACCTGGCGCTGGACGCCTTTCTGGCGCACTGCGGCGTGCAGCGCGTGGGCACCGTCGAAGAGCTGTTCGACCTGGGCCTGGCCTTCGCGCGCAATCCGCTTCCCCCGGGCCCGCGGGTGGCCATCATCAGCAATGCCGGCGGACCGGCCATCCTGGCCACCGACGCCGTCATTGGACACGGCCTCGAGATGGCCCGGCTGTCCGAAGCCACGCTGGCCGCGCTGCGACCGCGCATGCCCGAACACGCCAGCGTGTCCAACCCGCTCGACATGCTGCCCGATGCCGATGCACCGCTCTACGGTTTCGCGCTCGAACGCATCCTGGCCGACCCGGGCGTGGACATGGCCCTGGTGATTTTCGTGCCGCCCCTGATGGTCGACCCGGTCGAAGTAATCGGTGCGCTGGAAACCGCACGGCGGACTGCGGCCAAGCCCGTCGTCGGTGTGCTGATGGCTCCCGAGGAGTCCCGTGCGCTGCTGCACGAAACCTTTCCAGATCATCTGGCCCTGTGCCAGTTTCCGGAATCGGCTGCGCGGGCCCTGGCCGGACTCGAACGGCAGCGGCGCTGGTGTGCCCGCGGCCCCGGCCAGGAACCGAAGCTGCAGGTTCACCGGGCTGCAGTCGAGCAGATTCTCGAACAGGCGCAGCGCGAAGGGCGCTGCGAGCTGCATCTGCACGAATGCTTTCAGGTGCTGGAAGCGTATGGCATCCCCGTGGCACGCTACGCGCTGGTGCGTTCGGCGGAAGCTGCGGAGGAAGCCGCGCGCAGCCTCGGCTTCCCGGTCGCCATGAAACTTCCCTGGGCCGGCATCGCGCACAAAACCGAAGCCCGGGCCCTCGCCCTGAACATCCGCTCGACCGACCAGGCCTTCCACACCTACCACGGCCTGACGCACGGCGGCGCGCTGGGCGATACCGTACTTGTCCAGGAAATGCTCTCCGGCAGGGAAACCATCCTGGGGATGCTGCGGGACCCGAATCTCGGTCCGCTGGTGCTGTTCGGGCTGGGCGGCCTGTTCGTCGAAACGCTCCGCGATGTGGCTTTTCGTCCCGTGCCGCTCACCGATCTTGACGCACAGGAACTGATCGCTGCGATCCGCGGCTATCCCATTCTGGCCGGCGTACGCGGACAGAAGCCCGTTGCGTTCGCTTCGCTCGAGGAAGCGATTCTGCGCCTGTCGCGGCTCGTGCAGGATTTCGACGTGCTGGAAGAGATGGATATCAACCCCTTTTTCGCTTCGGAACGCCCGGAAGAATGTCGCGCGGCCGATGCCCGCATCCGCCTGCGGCCGAAGCCCTGAGTCCGCAGCAGCCGCACCGTCGAAGAGCGAACCGGCCGCGCGACACCGGTGGTGCCAGCGCGGGATGCGGAAACGGTTTTACTGGAACGGGGGCGGAGGCAGCAGCGGGGGACGGCGCGGCTCGCCGCGTGCGCCGCGCACCTCGACTTCCTCCAGCAGCAGCGAGGGCGCCACCACCGAAGTGGGTAGCCCGTTCTGCACCGAACCAAACGCATTCAGTGCCGTTCCGGCAAACCCGGGAGCGGGATTCTGGAAGTAGTGGAATACCGCGGGATCGTTCCCGATGCCGACGATGTTCCGCAGCGCACGCAGGTTCAGCCCGGTCAGCCGGGCCCCGCGAATCAGCTCTTCGCGGCCGTCTTCGACCCACACGCGATAGACCAGCAGCGGCAGGCGGTCGCCACTGGCTGCACCGGCGGCGACTTCGCTCAGCAGTTGAAACGAATCCTCCTGAGAGAAAGCGGCCAGCATCGGATTGTCCATCGCCCGCACCAGGATGCACCACCGCCGGCCCTCGGCGCGGCAGAGCTCGAGAAATTGTGCCTTCAGCTCCTCCGGAGACTTCGCTTCCGTGGACTCGAAAAACAGATTGCTCATCACCGGCTGCGGGTCCTGCAGGAAAACCGAACGGGCATGCCCGTTGGAACGCTGGCTGTGCTGGCCGGGCCGGCGCGACATGAGCAGGTCCCGCAGCACGCCCCCATCAACGAGGGTAACGCGCTGCGCTCGAACACCCTGGTCATCCACTTCGTAGTGACCAAGCAGTTTTTCGCCGCGAAACTCCGCGGCGGTCGGATCGTCGATCAGCGAAACGCTGGCCGGGAGCACCCGCGTGTTCATGCGCGCGAGCCATTCGCTGCGGCCGCCGAAGCGTTCCAGCAACTGCTCGACAAAGTTGCCCTGCGAAAGCGGTGAGCGCGCACCCGAGACCGAAGGCGCCAGCAACTGGGCCAGCAGTGCGCCGGCGGCCTGCGGGGCGAACAGCACCGGCCCGAGGTAATCCTCGGCCAGCGGGCTCGAGCGCAGGGCTACCAGCTCCAGCGCCATTCGCTCCACTGCACGCTGCACCTGTTCCACCGGAGGCAGGTCAGCCGGCCGGAGCGCATAGGCGGTGTAGAGATGGTGCAGCGGCATGCCGTTGTCCGGCGACTGGGTGCTCGCCGCCGCTTCGATCCCCGCCACACTGCGGGAGACGCGGATCTGTGTCCCCTCGCTGTTCATCAGGTAGTAGGTGAAATGAATCAGGTGGTAGGTGACGCGCGCGTCGTGCAGCTGGGGATAGTTGCGCAGCACCGCGGAGACGCGCCGGGCTTCTGCTTCCCAGTCGCGACTCGTCCAGTCGGGCTCGACGAGCGGGTTCAGCAGCACCAGCGGACGCTCACGGGAAAAATCGGGGATGTCCGGTGTGCGAGCCAGGTTGCGGATGTAGGCCCGCTTGCGCGCCAGCCGGTCGAGCGCCTGCTTGTAGGCCTGATCGGTGGCCAGCCACAGATCCTGCCGCAGCGAATCATAGTCGCGATCGATCCCCACCGAACCCGTCGAGCCGACGAATCCCTGAAAGGATTCGGCGCCGAGGAAGTTGGAACTGTCGAGCTGATAATCGCCCACGCGCACGTCGACCGCCATCAACCGGTTCCGCGTTGTGTTCGACGTGATCAGGGCCCCGAACGACGCGGTCACGCTGCGGATGTCCACATCGAGCAGACGGTATTCGATGTAATAGGGCGGCTCGAGCCCTTCGATGCGCAGCCGTTCCACCGAACGCTGCAGTTCGTCGCGCATGGCCCGCAGCGTCTGATCGGTATCGCCGGGCACCGCTCGGGCCACCTGGGCGCCGGTGGCCAGTGGCGCGCAGGCGAACAGCAGCAAACAGCACATGCCGGCGCGCAGGCGCATCATTTTCTCCCTCCGCGGGCCAGCGGATCGTGATGCGGGGGCGGAAGGATGGGCGGCTTGTCGCTGGACGTTTCCTTCTTCTGCACTTCCAGTTCGGAAACGAGCAGCGCGGGTGCCACCGCCGCGACGGGCACCGAACCGGACTCGGCGCCGCAGTAGCCGTTGAAGACCTCCGGCTGGTTGTCCGTGGCCAGAATCTTGGTCAGCGAGACCAGCGGTGTGCCCACGATGTCCACGCCCCGCACCAGTTCGTCCGGGCGGCCGTCGGCATAGACGCGATAGACGATCAGCGGAATCACCTGAAACGCCTGCGGCAGGCCGCGGCCCGTAAACGTAAATCCACCGGCGATATCGTCGATCAGCAGCCCGAACGGTTTGCCCTGCCGCCGCACTTCTTCCAGAAACATCCGCCGCAGCTCCGCCGGGCTGACCGCACGCCGGCTTTCCACGATCAGATTGCCCTGCCGGGAAATGGGCGCGTAACCGATCTGGCGCCGCCCGTGGCCATTCGACCGGGGGAAGCCGGGCAGCGGGGAACGGGAGAGCAGAAAGTTTCTGAGCACGCCGTGCTCCACCAGAGTGACCCGCTGGGCCGGCACGCCCTCGTCGTCGTAGGGGTATTGCCCGAGGAGCACCGTGTCGTGCAGCCGCGCCAGCGTCGGGTCGTCATAGACAGAGATGAACTCGGGCATGACTGGCTCGCCCACCTTGCCGGTGAAGGTTTGTCCTTCGGTGATGTCTTTCTGCCGGTGGCCTTCCACGCGATGGCCGAACACTTCGTGGAAGAAAACGGCCGCGGCCCGGCCCGTCAGCAGCGCCGGCCCGGCGTATGGCTCGACCAGGGGCGCGGCCACCAGCGCCTCGGCTTCCTGAATCATCTTCCGCACGCGTTCGAGCACGACCGCGTCGCTGGGCGCCTCGCGCGGGTCGGTCCAGTCAAAGTTGAAATAGCGGTTGATGTCCATGCCGTCCGGCGCCTTGCTCTGGGTGAACAGCTCGAGCCGGTAGCGGACGTTGCCGAACTGGACCCGGGTCCCTTCGCTGTTGACCAGATACTGGTTGGTGGCCTGCCCGCTGAACGTCACAATGCAGTTCAGAATCGCCGGCGAAGTGCGGAACGCGGCCGTATACCGCCGGACCTTTTCTTCCCACGGGCTGCGGTCGAGCCGGATCTCGGCCGTAGGCAGATAGGCCTGGTGCGGCTCTTCGCGCGAAAAATCGGGCGCCTCACTGGTGGCGCCTTCGACTTTCACTTCGCGGTCGGTTTGCAGCTTCAGGAACGCCTGAGCGGCCGAACGGTACTGCCGGTCCGTCTCCAGCCAGATGGCGCGCCGAATCACGCCCAGGTCGTCTTCGATGGGAATCTGTGTGCCCGGACTCTGGAACATGCCGGGGTCGCGGTCGCCGACCTTGCGCGTGTTGTCGAACTCGTAGCTGCCCACGCGCAGGCGGGCTTCGAACCAGCGCGCGCGATTCTCCTGGCTGGAGAGCAGCGCCGCGTTCGATCCCACCACCTCGACGCGGTGCTGCTCGGTGATGGTGTACTGGATGAAGTAGAGGGGCGGATCGAGCCGCCCGAACGCTTCGATCGAGCGTGCCAGCTCCTGCTCCATCGCCGCGATGAGCGGGGATTTCACCGCGCGGCCCTGCGGCACGGCCACCGGCAGTCCCGCACACGCCATCCCCAGCAACACAATGGCGCCACGGAGCAGAATCGGCCTTCGCACGGCACGCTCAAACAAGGACATAGAAATTGTTAGTCTAAACCACTTTGTCGGAAATGCCTAATCTGTGGTTTCTGCAGCGTAGGCAAAATGAATGCAGTGAATTCGGCCCGGCTCTGCGGTTGCGGGCGTGTGGCCGGCATCCTCGCGCGCAGCTCAGGGGACTTGTTGACCTGGCCGCTGACCCTGCTGTTGCGGGCGAGTGGCCAGCACAATGGCCGCCACACCGATGGCGGCAAACCCGAGCATGCCCACCCACCAGCCCGGACCTTTTCCGCCACCCGCTGCGGGGGCGAGCTCGACCTGCGTGCTTTCCACCGCCTGCCTGGACTCCGCAGGAGTAACTGCCTGAGGCGGCTCGGGCGAGGGCCCGGCCGTCTCTGCGGATCGCAGGGTGGAAGTCTGTCCGCGCTCGACCCGGATGCAGCTTCCGGCCAGATTGCACAACTCGACGACACCTTCGAAAACGATCAGCTTCAGTATGCCGTCCTCAAAGGCCAGGAAGAAATCGGTGCCGATTACACCCGCCGTTCCCACCGGCGTGCGGACGCGGAATTCTGCTCCCGGCTGCGCCAGCCGCACCACTTGACTGCGGATGCGACCGTACTGCAGCTCGATCTGCGTTCGCTGTCCGGCGGCGTCGTGCTGGACGATGCGCAAGCTCGACCCGGAGCCCACATTCAGCGCCGAGCCATCGTCCAGCCGCACCCGCGCCCGGGCCCGGTCGGCCGTGTGCAACGTATCCAGCCAGAAAACCGGGGTTCGCGACTCGGCAACCAATTGCTCCGGGCGGGTACCCACCTGGCGCTCGATCCGCACGTCCGGAATCACACGCTCCACTTCTCCGGCACGGGCTGCAGTCTGCGAGCTTGCCTGCGAAGAAAGCGTCGTCGGTGCGGCCAGACACACAACCAGCCACAACGCCAGGGCTCTGTGCATGCGAGGGCGCGAGCGCATCGTTTCTCCTTTTGCAAATTCTGGCGAGAGATTCGGTCGCATTCTTGATGAATAGAAAGCAGGCGTCAAGCGGCGCCACCGCAGCCGTTACGCAAACAGCACCCTTTTCTTTGCATCAGCGTTCGAACCGAAGGGGGCGCAAAATCTGAAGAAGCCGTGAAACCTTTTGCTTGGAGATGCATCTACTGGGGAAACAGAGCCCGGGAGGTTGTGATGCCGTTCGGGAACAAGTACACCGGGATGGCCGTTACGGTTCTGCTGGGCGTGCTCGTCGCGGTCGCTGCGGCACAGCAGCTCCCACCCTCCACGAACGCGCCGAGGGTTGGCGACAAGGCCCCGGACTTTACCCTGCCCGATACCAACGGACATCTGGTCAAACTGTCCGACCTGCTGAAGACCGCGGATGGAAAAGGCCAGTGGGTACTGCTGGTGTTCTACCGGGGCTACTGGTGACCGTACTGCAACTCCGAGTTGCGGAGTATCGAAGAACACAGGCAGCAGATCGAATCCCGGGGCGTAAAAATCGTGGCCATCAGCGTGGATCCACCGCAGGTCACAAAAGAACACGCGGCCAGGCGCGGCTACAGCTTCCTGTTTCTCGCGGACGAAACGCTGGAGGTCATCGGCCGCTACGACCTGGTGCACAAAGGGGGATCGGGCAGCTCCGACATTGCCCGCCCGGCCGAATTTCTGCTCAACCCGCAGGGCGTCGTCCGCTGGCGGAACTTGACGGAAAGCTACCGCGTCCGTGCGAAAGGCGAACAAATTCTGGAAGCCCTTGACCGTGCTGGTGTCCCTGCTGCCGGCCCGACCGAACCGAACGAGAGCAGGGGAGATCGAAACGCTGCTCCGAATCGCTCTCCGGTTGCGCCACCAGTTCCCGTGCCAGCAAGGTGAGGCAACGACGATTTCCGCCGGGGCGTCTATACGTACGCAGGAAACGTCTTGCGGCAAACGCCGGGAGGGGAAGATGAAACAACAGTTTCTCCGACTGTTCGGAGCCGTGCTGCTGCTGGCAGGAATCGCAGTCGCACAGCAGCCCAGTTCGATCCGCAATTTCTTGCGGGTGAACGAAAAGGTCTGCACCGGCGGGCAGCCCACCATGGAAGAGCTGGCCGCGCTCAAAGCGCAGGGTATCCGCGCCATCATCAACCTGCGACAACCGACGGAATACAACGCGGCCGAGGAAGAAGCAAAAGTGCGCGAGCTCGGCCTGCGCTACATCCATATTCCCGTCAACACCGCCGACCCGAAGCCCGAGCAGGTGGACGAATTCCTGCGCGTGACCGACGACCCGGCCAACCAGCCGGCCTTCATCCACTGCGGCTCGGCCAACCGGGTCGGCGCCTTCTGGATGATCCGGCGCGTGCTGCGCGACGGCTGGAGTCTCGAAGAGGCCGAAAAAGAAGCGCGCAAAATCGGTCTGCGCAGTCCGAACCTGTACGAGTTTGCGCTGGACTACATCCGCCGCCACCAGAAGGCGCCCTGAGCCGGACCCCGTCCGCTACGGTGCCCGCTTCTGCTCCGCAACCGTGATCCCGCCTTCCGCGTAATCGGTCGGCGGCAGGTCCACGAAGGTCACGTGGATGTTTTCCCGCTTCGCGCGGCCCTCTTCGACCAGCGCCGCGGTCACGCGCTCGACAATTTTCTTTTTCTGTTCCGGCGACCGCCCGGCCACCCAGGTAATCTGCACGTAAGGCATGCTCCTCCTCCTCGAAACCGGCGGGGCGCATTCTATCGCGTGAAGCCGGTTTTTCTGCAGACTCACCGGCCGGCGAGGTTTTTATGTGGTGGGCAGGCTGGTGCCGCAGTAGCCACAGTAGGTCCACTTCGCTTCCACGCCGCGTCCGCAACTCGGGCATCGCGGCGCCAGCGCAAAGCCACAACTCGGGCAGAAGGCGAACCCTTTGCCGGTCATCATCCCGCAGTTCGGGCAGGGCGTCGGGGCCGGGTCGCGCAGGATGAAATAGAGGATGATGCCGAGCCCATTCGGGATGAATATGGCCAGCAGGGTCCAGAGGACGTGGTTCATCCGGCGTCGTTTCGCGTCCGCGTACACGTAACCAATCAGGAGAACGAACATAAACAGCGGCAGCGGAACGACAATCGCCAGAGCAGCCTTGGCCACCAGCGGCCACCCGGCTGGCTCCGGCTCCTGCCGCAACACAAACATCGCAAGGAACAAAAACAGCCCCGCGTACAGCAGGAACCCGATCACCCAGGCGAGGTTAGGAATAATCTTGATCTCTTCGCGAAAACGGCTCATGCCAGCCCCCTCGAGGTGCGATACCGCCGCCCCAGCACCGCGCTGGCCACGGCGGCCAGAAACCATCCCGCCGTCGTATAAGCGGCCACCCACAGCCAGCCGTTTCCGGTGAACAGCTCCGCTGCCGCAGCGATGCCTCTGGTGAGTACAAGCACCACTACCCCGCTGCCCAGAGTCAGCGTCCAGGCCACGAGCACGGCGAGCAAGATGCCGACCTGCGTCGAGCGCTCATCGGACGTTTCCAGCAGCCGCGCCACGGCGCGCGCCCGTGCGCGTTCCACCACCAGCGGCGAAGGCTGCGGCGTCGGCAATCGCTTCAGCAGTAGCCCGCACAGCCGCCACCGCTCCCATTCGGCGGCGCAGGCTGCGCAGCCGGCCAGGTGGCGCTCGATTTGCTCGCGTTCACCGGCTTCCAGCGCCCCGGCCGCAGCCAGCGGCAGCCGTGCCCGGGTCTCTTCATGTTCATTCACGGCCATGACGATTCTCCCGCAAGGTTTTCCAGCCGATGGCGCATCATCTCCAGCCCGCGACGCAGCCGGGTTTTCACCGTGGAGAGCGGCACGGCAAGCAGCGCAGCGATTTCCTCCAGTTTCATTTCCTCTTCGAAGCGGAGCGTCAGTGTCTCGCGGTAGATAAGGGGCAGCTCCGCGAGCACCTGCGCCACCAGCTCGGCGCGTTCGCGCGCCAGCAGGCCAGCCAGCACACCCGGCTCCGCCGACGCGACCCGCGCCGCCGGCGTCTCCGCGGCCCCGGCAGGCCCTGCGTCGTCCAGACTTTCCGGGGCGCGCCGACGCAGGTGGTCAATCGCCAGGTTGCGCGCCACGGCAAACAGCCAGGCTTCGAAGCTCCGCCTCGGATCGTAGCGGCGGATCTTTTCCACCACGCGCACCCAGGTCTGTTGAAACAGGTCCTCGGCGATTGCCGGATCGCGCACCAGCCGCAGCAGGTAGCGGTACAGCCGGTTCTGGTACCGGGCGAGCAGAGCCGCCAGCGCGTCGAGATCCCCACGCTGCAGCCGTGCCGCGTCCGTATCCCGGCTCAACAGAGCCTCCCAGTCCGCTGCCGCGTCGGCCATCATACCCACTCTGTATACGACCAAAGCCGAAAAAGGATGCATCCAGAGGGTGAGCGACAGGCTGCCTCCCTGCCATCTGGTGCGACTGTGTTAGAATTTCGGGTTGATGCACCCCAGCCTGAAGCACCTGATTGCATTGCAGGGCGTGGATCTGCGGGTTGCGGAGCTGCGCCAGCAGCTTTCGTCGTTTCCGGCGCGCTTCGCGGAGCTGGATCGGCAACTCGTTGCGGCGCGGCAGCGGCTGGACGATTCCAGGGCCGCTCTGACCAAAAGCCTGACCGAACGCAAAACGCTCGAACTCGACGTCGAACAGTGGAAACAGCGCATCCGCAAGTACAAAGACCAGACCGCCGAAGTCAAAAGCAATGAAGCCTACCGGGCCCTGCAGCACGAAATCGCACAGGCGGAAACGGAGCTGGCCCGCGCGGAAGACCGCCTGCTGGAACGCATGGTGGCGGCCGAAGAGCTCGAGCAGCAGCTCCGCGAAGCGGAACGCGCCCTGCGCGCGGCCGAAGCTGCTGTAGCTGCCGAGCGCAACCGGTTGGAATCCGAGCAGGCCAACCTCGAACAGGAGCTCGCCGCGCTTGCTGCCGAACGCGAGCGCGTCGTGCAGGCATTACCCGCCGACCTGCTGAACCTCTATCAGAAAATAGCCCGCAAGCACGGCGGTGTGGCGCTGGCCGAAGTCCGCGAGGAAACCTGTTCGGTCTGCCGCGTGCGCATTCGTCCCCAGGTGTATCAGGAGTTGCGCCGACCCGAAAACGACCAGATTTTCCACTGTGAATCCTGCACGCGCATCCTCTACTGCGCCGAGCACGACGCGGCCGGCGTCGCGCACTCCCCCACTCCATGAGCGCCGCGAAGAAGTCCGCACCGCCGCGCACAGCCGGCCGCTTGTTTCGCGAACCTGAACCGCCCACCGGGCTTCACCGTGCGTACCTGGATGGCGCTTCCCGCGGCAATCCGGGCCCTGCCGCCTACGCGGTAATTTTTTACCGGCCTGACGGCAGCGAGTGGAACAAGCTCGCCAAGCCCATCGGCATCCGGACGAACAACGAAGCGGAATACTACGCGCTGATTGCTGCTCTCGATTTCGCACTGGCTCACGGAATCCGGCGACTGGCTGTGCGCAGCGACTCGGAACTGCTCGTGCGGCAGATGCAGCGGCGCTACAAAGTGAAACAGCCCAGGCTTCGTCTGCTGTTCGAACAGGCCCAGCGGCTCGCCCGGCAACTGGAATACTTTTCCATCGAGCACATCCCCCGCGAGCAAAACTCTGCTGCCGACGCACTGGCCAACCAGGCGCTCGACCGGCATGAGGCACCGCCGCCGAGCGCAAGCCGCAAGCTGCAACCTGCAGCGCTGGCCGGAGCGGCGCGAGGCGGCTCGACCGTTCCGCGGCGCATCTCGGCACGCTGGGCCAACGGAGCGCTGCATCCTGTCGAACCGCTGGACCTTGCCGAAGGCACCGAGGTCGAAATTTCCATCCACCCGCCCAGGCGCTGAACCACGCGCCCGCAGGTGGCCCGCGCGCCGCCTCCGCAGGCAAACCGCGGCCTGGGCAGCCGCTGCGGCTGCCGAGCGATCGCACACGCCGGTGCCGGGGGAAAACTTCAGCGAGATGACAGCTCCGCCAGGATCAGCGCTTCCACTCGTTCCCACACCACAGGGTCGTACTCCATGCGCGTGTGCGCGTGGCGGAAAACTTTCTTGAAAAAACCGACGTGGGAAATATCGATCTGCTTCTGCCGGTAATCGAATTCCCAGTTGCCGAGGATTTCCGTCCGTGAGGGGTCCCGGGCGCGGATCGGGGCCTCACCCTGAATGAACCAGCCGTTGCGCTGGTAGAGGTTGGCGGCGCGGCGAACGTTCGGCGGAATTTCCGCATCGCCCCAGCCGACCGAATCAATCTGCACGGTCAGGCGGATGGGCACTCCAAGCGCATCGAGCTGCCTGGCGAACTTCACCACGGCCGCGCCGCCGAAGCTGTGTCCGTAAACGATCAGGCTCGCCGCACGTTTTTCTTCCTCGTCGAGCACACCGTTCCGGTCGCGGTCGAAGGCTTGCTGCACGAGCTGGAGCGCGATGTTCCGCCGCCTGTTTTCGATGGTTTCGACGTGCACGCCGGCAATCTGCCGTTCGCGCAGCCGCACGGCCAGCCGGCGCACGGCCGTCTGGTTGTCCCATTCCTCGCGGCCGCCCTGAAAACCGAGGATCAGCGTGTGGCCTTCCGGCAGCGGCCGCGGGGTGACGAAATCCGCCATCTGCTGCGCGGCCGCGGCAGTCCCAAGCCACACGGCAGCAAGCATCACCGAAAACAGTTTCCGGTCGCCCATCGCGATTCTCCACGCGCCGAAGTGCGATGCCTGGGGAAGCGGTGCTGCCGGGCCGGCCTCGGTCGCAACGTGCCGTGGCTACTTCAAGAAATAGGTTCGGTAGAGGGTGTCGCGCTGCACCGGGATGAATCCGGCATCGAAGATAATCCGGCGGAGCTCAGCTTCGTTGGTGCGGTTGCGCACGCCGGCCGCGTACACCACGTTCTCTTCGATCAGGATGCTGCCCACGTCATCGGCACCGAACTGCAGGCCAATCTGGCAGACCTTGATGCCCGGCGTGAGCCAGGACGACTGAATGTGATCAATGTTGTCGAGATACAGGCGGCTGATGGCCAGCGTTTTCAGGTAGTCCACCGCCGTCGTTTCCGGCACACGGCGCCCCAGCGCGGTATTTTCCGGAGCAAACATCCAGGGAATGAAGGCGGTAAAGCCGCCGGTATCTTCCTGGATGCGGCGCAGTCGCTCGAAGTGATTCACGCGGTGCCGGTATTCTTCGCCGCAGCCGAACATCATCGTGGCCGTGGTGCGCAGGCCGAGCGCGTGCGCGGTGCGGTGCACGAGCTCCCATTCCTCGGCGGTGCATTTCAACCGAGAAATACGCCGCCGCACTTCGTCGTCGAGAATTTCTGCCCCGCCGCCGGGAATGGAGTCCAGGCCGGCGTCCCGCAGCCGCAGCAGCGTTTCGCGCACGCTCAGCCCGGCCACCTCGGCGATGCAGAGAATCTCCGGTGCCGAAAAGCAGTGCAGATGGATCTGCGGGAAGCGCCGCTTGATCGCCCGCAGCAAATCTTCGTAGAAGGAAAGCGGCAACTCGGGATTCAGGCCGCCCTGCAGCAGGATACCGGTACCGCCGAGCGCGATCGTCTCCTCGATCTTGCGAAAGATCTCCTCCTGCGAGAGCACGTAGCCTTCCGGCGAGCCCATCGGCCGGTAGAAGGCGCAGAACGAACAGTACTCGGTGCAGAAGTTGGTGTAGTTAATGTTGCGGTCGATCTGGTAGGTGACGATGCGCGGGTCGTTCTTCTTCAGCCGCACCTGATGCGCGGCCATCCCGAGACCGATCAGGTCGTCCGAGGCGAACAGATCGAGTGCTTCCGCGGCGGAGATGCCCATCCCCCTGGCTCCTACGCAAAGGCTCGCGCCGGCAGCGGCGCAAATTCCAGCGGCCGCACGGCTGGAATCAGCCCGGCTTCGGCGCACATTCGGAAGTAGAGTTCCAGCCCGGCGCAGTGTTCCGCATCGAGCGAATAGTCGATGTTCTGCCGCAAATAGGTTTCCAGGGCCGGCGCGGGCAGGTCGAGCTTCAGAGAAGCCCCTTCGGCGATCTCGCGCAGCCGCGCCAGCCCGTAGGCTCGGGAGGCAAGAAAATCCGCCACCAGCTCCGGGGTCACGACCGCGCGTCGGGCTGCCCACACCGCCAGCACGCAGGGTTTGCCGGTCATCTCGACCCACTCGTGCGCCACATCGTAGAGGAAAAACGACTGCAAACCCGGAATCGGCCACTGCTCGGGATCGCCGCTGCAGCACTCCTCGCCGGACGGCTGCTTTTCACCCAGAGCATCCATCTTCACAGAGATCCGCAGGGCCGGATCACCAATGATCAGCGCCGCATCACACGACTGCAGCATGGCGGCCGGGTCGGGCGGTGCATCCACGAACTCCGGCGTCGTCTTCCAGCGACTCCGGCACAACAAACGTACCAGCGCACGGGAGCTGCGCGAACTGGTATCCAGAGCCACGCGCTGCGCACGTTCCATGGGCCGTCGGCTCACCAGCAGGATGCTGCGCACCGGACCGCGGGCCGCGACCGCCATGGCTGGCAGCAGCACGGTGTCCGGAATGGTTTGATACTCGATGGCAGGAATGATGGCGACATCAGCTGCGCCGCTGCGAAGCTGCTCGGCACACTCCGCCGGAAACGTGAAGCTCAGCTCGTATTTCCCCTTCCACGGACCATCGGTGAATCCCCAAACAAGCGGAGCTGTGTTCAGGTACTCGACCACCGAAATGCGCAGGCGAGCCATGGTTCTCTTTGTCGCGCGGACGGTTCAATATAGCACAGGAAGCGCACCCCTGCTTGCTGCCGGAGTTGGCGTGGATTTCGCCGGGCCACGTTGCGTGGCGGCCTCACGCTGCCGTTCTGCGACCCGCAAAACACCCGTGCGGGATTCCCTGCTAGACTGTCTCCGTTATGCCGCGGATTGAAAATGTTCTGGAAAGTTCGCTCTATGTCGAAGATGTGCCGCGTGCGGTCCGGTTCTACTGCGACGTGCTCGGCTTGCGGCTGCTGGAGACCTTCGACGGCGGGGCAGGCGCTGCGCTGGCCGCGGGGCGGTCCGTGCTGCTGCTGTTCCGCGCTGCACGAACGCGCCAGCAGACCGAACCGCCCCCGCACGGCGCCGAAGGCCCGTCTCATCTGGCCTTCCGCGTGAAACCCGAAGAGATGGCCGCCTGGAAGCAGCATCTTGTCCGCCACGGCGTGCCGATCGAAATGGAACACGCCTTCGGGGACAACATCCCTTCGATCTATTTCCGCGACCCGGATGGCAATTCGCTCGAGCTGGCCGTCGAAACCATCTGGCCGCTGTAGCGCGACCGCGCGCAAGAGTTTTTCTGCCGGCCCTGCAGCGCCTCGACCGGTGCGCGCCGCGTAACCCGCCAGTCCGGTGCGCCTACCGCGAAACGGTGAGCGGCTGCTCGAGCCGGAAACGCAGCACCGTCTCCGACGGAAACTCGATGTCCCGCTTGCCGGTCAGCATGGCGCCAGCGGTTCCCGCGGCGGCACCGATGGCCGCTCCGATCGCAGCGCCCTTGCCCCCGCCGGCGGCACCGCCGATGGCCGCGCCTGCACCGGCTCCACCGCCGATGAAGACGATGTCTCGGGTGGCCTTGCTCCCCTCTTTGTGTCCGGTCGTGGAGGTGGTGACCTCATAGGTCTTGCCGCCAAACGTGATGCTCGACAGCGTCACCCACAGCTCGGCGCGTTCCTTCAACCGCCCGGAGGGCACCGCGCGGGTGACCCGACCGGTGACGTCGGCACCCTTGGGAATCACCGTCTTGCCGTCGACAACGACCGGGGCTTCGATGGTGCCCTCGAACGTGTCGCCGGCCTTGTTGGTTTTCGAGCTCAGGCTGGAAATCAGGCGCACCTCCAGCTCCGTGTTGGCAGGAATCACGATGGGCTCCGGGGCCGGTTGCGGACGCGGCTGCGAGCGGGGCCGTTCCGAGGCCGTGCTGCCGCGGGCCGTTTCCCCGGAGGTTTCACCGGTGGCGGATTCTTCGGCAGGCTTCGCACACCCGGCAAACCCGACCGCCAGGGCCAGCAGCAGATACAGTGCAGCGCGATGCTTTCTCATGGATTGCTCCTCAAGCAGAATTCACGGCTGGGAAACCCAGTCTAGCACAGTGTGCAGTGTCCGCCGGCCGTCTTTGTGGATTCCGTTTCAAAAGTGCCACCACGACCCATCGCGGCTGGACACCGCAGCTCCCCTGGTTTCGTCCCGGCAGAACCGTCAGGCAGGAAGGAAGACGACGCAGCCGACCGCACTCTCCGAAAGCCAACTCGTGGACTTGACATTTCGAGAAATCTCTGCGTAGGCTCGGCGCGCGATGGCCGAACGCAGCGACGACCTCTACTGGGTGGGCCTGGCCGTCACCCGGGGACTGGGCCCCCGCCTGGCCGCGCGGCTCTTGCAGGAGTATGGAACGCCGGAAGCTGTCTTTCGCGCCTCGCCGGCGGAGCTGGGAGCGTTCCGGTTGCCGGCTCCCACGGTGCACGCGCTCGCCTCTGGAGCAGCGCTGAAAGAAGCGGAAGCGGAAATGAAGCGGGCCCGCGCGCTCGGTGCTGCGTTCCTCCGCTGGGACGACGACCGCTACCCGAAGCTGCTCCGCGAGATCTACGATCCGCCGCCGCTGCTCTACGTGCGGGGCGAGGTGAGCGTGCTGGCTCGCCACGGGGTGGCCATCGTGGGCACGCGGCGGCCGACTCCCTACGGCAACCAGATGGCGGAGCGGCTGGCGCGCGACCTGGCCGACCGCGGCCTGGTGGTGGTGAGCGGGCTGGCCCGTGGCATCGATAGCTCGGCGCATCGCGGCGCGCTGGAATCGGCTCGCGGCACGACCCTCGCCGTGCTGGGCAACGGCGTCGACGTCGTCTATCCGAAAGAGAGCCGCAAGCTGTTTGACCGCATCGCCGAGCGGGGTGCCCTCGTCAGCGAATTTCCTCTGGGCACGAAGCCCACCCCGGAGAAGTTTCCGGTGCGCAATCGCATCATCGCCGGCATGGCGCTCGGCGTGGTGGTGGTCGAGGGCGCCCAGTACTCCGGTTCGTTCATCACCGCGCGGCTGGCCATGGAGTTTGGACGGGAAGTGTACGGCGTCCCCGGGCCGGTGACGCAACCGATGAGCTTCGCTCCGAATCAACTCATCAAGCAGGGCGCGAAACTGGTCACCGGCTGGCAGGACGTGGTCGAAGAGCTTCCCACCCCTGTCCGCACGGAACTGTTTCCTGTCGAAGAAGCCCAACCAGCGGAACGCACGGCGCTGCTCGTCGATGCCCTGCCGGCCCCCGAGCGCCGGCTCTACGAGCTGCTGGCTACCGACGAAGCCCGCCACGTGGACGAGCTGGTCGAACAATCCGCGATGAGCTCCTCGGAAGTGCTGGCAACGCTGTTCGAGCTGGAAATGAAAGGGGTGGTGCGACAGCTCCCGGGCAAGCAATTCGTCCGGGTGCTGTTGTGAACGGCACCGCATCCAATCTAGGGCTTGCGCGAGCGGGCTGCTTGCCCGCCATAATAGTCTGGGTTTTGGGTGTGGGCCCCGCGGACAGCTCCGCTGAGCCAAGAACCAGACCGGCGGCGGGGAAGCTCTCTGCGCATCCAGCGCGCCGCGCAGCCGTCGGGGGACCGTTCGTTCTATGGCACGAGCACTGGTAATCGTCGAATCGCCGGCCAAGGCGAAAACCATCAACAAGTACCTGGGACGGGACTATACCGTCAAAGCTTCCCTGGGCCACGTGAAAGACCTGCCAAAGAAAGAACTCGGCGTGGTGCTGCCCGACGACGACAAGCGAAACGCCAGCCGCGTCTTCGAGCCGACCTACGAAATCATTCCCGGCAAGATGAAGGTGATTCACGATCTGGAAAAATCGGCCCGCGAAGCCGAGGCCATCTACCTGGCCACCGACCCCGACCGGGAAGGCGAAGCGATTGCCGCGCACCTGGCCGAAGTGCTCACCGGCAACGGCACGCGGCGGAACCGAAAACCGAAATCCGGCGCGCGGGCCAAGCCGGTCTACCGCGTTCTGTTCCACGAAATCACACCCAAAGCCGTTCAGGCCGCGTTTGCGCGACCCGGAAACATCAACCAGAACCTGGTGGATGCCCAGCAGGCGCGGCGAGTGCTCGATCGCCTGGTGGGATATCAGATCTCTCCGTTGCTGTGGGAAAAGGTTCGTCGCGGACTTTCCGCCGGCCGGGTGCAGACCGTGGCGCTGCGGTTGATCGTCGAGCGCGAGCGGGAAATCCGCGCCTTCGTCCCCAGAGAATACTGGACGATCCACGCGCGCCTGGCCGCCGCCGAGCCGCCCGTCTTCGAGGCCAAGCTGGTCCGGTACAGGGGCGAAGAGATCGAAATCTCCAGCGAAGCGGAAGCCCAGCGCATCCTGCAGGCGCTCGAGCCGGCAGTCTGGCAGGTGGCAACGGTCCAGCAGAAAGAGAAACGGCGCTATCCGCCGCCTCCGTTCACCACCTCGAAACTGCAGCAGGAGGCCTACAACAAGCTCCGGTTCACCGCCAAGCGCACCATGGCGCTGGCACAGCGACTCTACGAAGGCGTCGAGCTGGGCGCGGAAGGCTCGGTCGGCCTGATCACCTACATGCGCACCGATTCGGTGCGCGTGGCCGACGACGCGCTGGCTGCCGTCCGCAGCCAGATCGCCGCCAGCTACGGCCCCGGCTACCTGCCGGAAAAGCCGAATTTCTACAAATCGAAAAAGAGCGCACAGGAAGCCCACGAAGCGATCCGTCCCACCGATGTGACGCGCACACCCGACGCGGTGAAGCCTTACCTGGACGAAGACCTCTGGAAACTCTACCGGCTGATCTGGCAGCGCTTCGTTGCCTCGCAGATGGTTCCCGCGGTCTTCGACCAGACCACGATCGACGTGGCTGCGGGCGACTACCTGTTTCGTGCGACCGGCTCGGTGTTGCGATTCGACGGCTTCCTGACCGTCTACCAGGAAACCCGCGACGAAACGGAAACCGAAGACGACGAAGAAGGCCGCGCGCTGCCCCGGGTTTCGGCGGGCGAGCGGCTGCGGTTGGAATCGCTGCAACCGCAACAGCACTTCACCGAACCGCCGCCCCGCTACACCGAAGCCACGCTGGTGAAGACGCTGGAAGAAAAAGGCATCGGCCGGCCTTCCACGTACGCCACCATCATCTCCACCATTGTCGAGCGCGAATACGTCACCCGCGAACAGGGACGCTTCAAACCCACCCTGCTCGGCGAAAAAGTCAGCGACCTGCTCGTGAAAAGCTTCGAAGATATCTTCGACGTCACCTTCACCGCCCGCATGGAGGAAGAACTGGACGAAATCGAAGAAGGCAAGCTGCCCTGGAAGGAGTCGGTGCGGGAATTCTATGACCGCTTCGAAAAAGACCTGGAAAAAGCGGCCGACCAGATGGCCTCCTACAAGATCGGCGTCTCCACCGGCATCCCGTGCGAGAAATGCGGCCAGGGCGAGCTGCTCGAACGCATCAGCCGGCACGGATTCTTCCTCGGCTGCTCCCGCTACCCCGAATGCGACTTCACCCGCGACCTGACCGCCGAGGTCGCCGGCGAGGAAGTTGAATCCGAATCCGGCCCGGAATACTGCGAAAACTGTGGCCGCGAGATGACCATCAAACGCGGACGCTTCGGCCCCTTTCTGGCCTGCACCGGCTACCCGGAATGCAAGACGACGCGGCGACTGGTGGCCGGCACGCAACGCGCCCGCAAGCCCGATGAGCCGCTCGGGGAGAACTGCCCGGAATGCGGCGCGCAGCTCGTCAAGCGCCACGGCCGCTACGGCGAGTTCATCGGCTGCTCGGCCTATCCGAAGTGCAAATACATCCGCGCCCAGACGCTCGGTATCCGCTGCCCGAAATGCAAGTCGGGCGAGCTCGTCCAGCGCACGGCCCGCAAAGGCCGCCGCCGCATCTTCTACGGCTGCAACCGCTACCCCGAATGCGACTTCACCACACCCTACAAACCTGTCGCCCAGCCCTGCCCGAAATGCGGCGCCGAATTCGTGGTCGAAAAGAAACGCAAAGAAACGGTGGTACTCGCCTGCCTCCAGGAAGGCTGCGGCTGGGAAGCTCCGGCTGAGGTTCGACAGCCTCCTGCGGAGACGACCGAGCCGGCCCCGGCACGCTCCTGACTCTCCGGCAGCCAGCCGCGGCGCGGGGATGTACCCGCACCCGCCGCGCGCATATAATCAGAGCGGGCGATGCGCGAAGCGATCGAAAAATTCCTGCGCTACCTGCGCGACGAACGAAACGCTTCGCCGCACACCCTGCGCAATTACCGCGGCGACCTCGAACAATTCCTCGACTACCTCGCACCGCCCACCGCCACGCCGCCGTCGCTGACCCAGATGGATCACCGGCTGATCCGCGAATATCTGGCGCATCTGCACGACCAGCGCCTGGAGAAAACCTCGGTGGCGCGCAAGCTGGCGGCGCTGCGTTCGTTCTTCAAATTCTGCGTGCGCGAAGGCTGGCTGCCGCAGAATCCGGCACGGCTGGTGGCCACGCCCAGGCTGCCCAAGCGCATCCCGGCGGTGCTCAGCGCCGAGCAGATCAACGCGTTTCTGGACTCTCTGCTTCAGCTGGAGACGGCCAGCGACGCTGCCGCCGAAGGCACGCGCCGGCACCGCCGGCCCGGCGCCGATGAAGAAGAATCCCGGCTCCTGCTGCGCCGCGACCGCGCCATCCTCGAGCTGCTCTACGCCGCCGGCCTGCGGGTGAGCGAACTGGTCGGGCTGAACCTCGAAGATGTGGACCGAAACGAGCAGATGCTCCGCGTGCGCGGCAAGGGACGCAAGGAACGCGTCGTCCCTTATGGTGCCAAGGCGCAGCAGGCGCTCGAACGATACTGGCCCGTGCGCGCCGAGCTGCTTTGCAAAGCACGCCGCTCCGGCGAAGAAAAAGCCGTGTTCGTGAACTACCAGGGCCGGCGGTTGACCACGCGTTCGGTGGGACGGATTGTCAAGAAGTACGTGCGGCTGGTGAACAGGAACTGGGACCTGCACCCGCATGCGCTGCGGCACGCGTTTGCCACGCACCTGCTCGCCGATGGCGCCGACCTGCGGGCCATCCAGGAGCTGCTCGGCCATCGCTCGCTTTCCACCACGCAGAAGTACACCCACGCCTCCATTCGCCATCTGCTGGAGGTCTATGACAAAGCTCATCCCCGCGCCTGAAAAGTTTCAACGGGCCAGCAGCTCGTCCAGGATCGCGTGCAATCGGGCGGCAAACTGCGGGAATAGGTAGTGCTGCGCGACGCGCTCACGGGCGCGACGGCCAACTTCTGCGCACAACGCCGGGTCGGTGAGCAGGCGCAGGAGCGTGGCCGTCAGTGGCTCGACATCCCCGTGCGGCACCAGAAACCCGCTGGTGCCGTGCTCGATGATGTCGGGCGTGCCCCCGTGCGCCCCGCCCACCACCGGCTTGCCAAACGCCATCGCTTCCAGGAACACCAGACCGAATCCTTCCCCCTTGCTCGGCAGAGCAAAAATGTCGCAGTGCTGGTAGCAGGCCACCAGTTCCTCCCGCTCCAGTGCACCCAGAAAATGCACCCGATGCGCCACTCCCTGCGCGCGGGCCAGAGCTTGCAGGCGCGGTCGGTCATCGCCGTCCCCGACCACCACCAGATGCGTATCGTCCGGGAGCCGAGCCAGCGCCTGAATCAGCAGGTCCACACCTTTGTAGGCATCCACCGCCGCCAGCCGCGTCACCGTGAGCACCACCCGCCCACCAGGAAACCCCGCCGGCCGTCGTTGTATCATCGGTTTTTGCGTTCTCTCCCAAAAGACAGGCTCCAGCGCCAACGGAAACAGACGTACACGACATGGATTGATTTTCTGAACCACAATCAGCTGTTCTGCGGTATAGCTGGAAATAGCCAACAAAGCGTCCAGCCGTCGCATCGCCCAGCGTCGATACCACAACAGCGGCTCCCAGACGTCGACTCCCCATCCTACTGCAATGACGGGCGCGCTGGTGAGTACCTGCACGACGCGTGCCAGTGGTGTAAGGTTTGGATGATTGACAAAGACAAGCTTGGGACCCACACAGGTCGCACTTAGTGTCGCGCGCAGGAAACTACCTTTCCTGCGTGCAAATCCCTCGAAGTGACATCGCCGGCCAGCAATTTCTATCCGGTGGATTCCGCAAATGTCGTTCAAACTCAACAGTCGGTATGTCCAAGATCTCCGGTCGGCCCATTCGGAAAGCACAGCCGCCAGATGGCGGCTGGCTCGCTGAACACCTCCCGGACCCTCGAGCTGTGTAAAAAGCCCAAGCAACATATTCGGTGCTAGGAAGCAGAGGAAAGCAATCTCACGGCCTCCTGCCCCCACGCCAAAAGCCTGCGGATACCTTCCGTAGGGGAGACCCTGGGCTGCCATCCAAACTCCCGGTATGCCCTCCGAACATCGCTGATGTAGACGCGCTGGTCCCCCGGGCGCCAGTCATGAAAGGTGACCTCCGGCAATTGCCCGAGAGCGTCTTCCAGATACCGTCGGAACTCGTGCCACACAGAGAGGGAATTGGCCGGACCGCCACCGATGTTATAGACGCGCCCTGCCGTTGTGCGAATGGCCGCAACGGCCCGGAGCATAGCTTCTGTTAGGTCATCCACGTAGAGCACATCACGCACTTGCTTACCGTCGCCATAAATTGCCAGTGGAGCACCGCGCAGCGCAGCCAGCACGAAATGCGCCAGCCAGCCCTGGTCTTCGTTGCCGAACTGGCGCGGTCCATAAATACAGGACATACGGAAGACAATGGTCGGCAAACCATAGATCCGGTAGTAGTCCCGCACGTATTGGTCTGCTGCGCCTTTCGAGCAACCGTATGGCGAGTGAAAATCTAGGGGCCAAGTCTCCGGAACGCCTTCCGGAAAGTCAGGGGCGGCGTAGCGAGTTTCTCCTTCGACCACCCGCGCGGATTCCAAAGCGCCGTACACTTTGTTCGTCGAGGTGTACAGAACAATGGGCCAGTGTTTTTGTTGACGTGCGGCTTCGAGCACGTTCAACGTGCCCAGAGCATTGATTTCGAAATCTTCTCGAGGATTGGCCACCGAAGACGTCACGGCCACCTGCGCAGCAAGGTGGAATACACAATCAACGCCGTGCACAGCTTGCCCCACAGCACTCGCATCACGAACATCCCCGGTCAAGAACGTCAGCCGCGCATGCCGACGGCGCAGCCAGTCTAGATTATTTTGTACACCGGCACGGCTCAGGTTATCGAAAAGCACCACGTCGTGGCCTTCGCGAAGCAAGCGATCGGCCAAATTGCTACCCACAAATCCCAACCCCCCTGTGATCAATACGCGCATCGAACTGGCTTCCTCCTCAAGACGGATACCCATTCTGCCGAGCCGCCACTGCTGGTCAACTCACTGCTGCCGGTTTCAGCGCGTCGTGGAACAGCTCGCGCAGGGCGGCGGCGTTGGCTTCCCAGGTGAGCTGTGCGGCTCGCTGCGCGGCGCGCTCCCCCAGGCGGCGTGCAAACTCCGGGTCGGCCAGCAGCCGGCGCAGCAGTCCGGCGAGCTCTTCGGCGTCGCGCGGGTCCTGCAAGATCAGACCGTCTTCGCCGTGCGTGACGATTTCGCTCACGCCGGCCAGACTGCTGACGATCACCGGTAACCCGCAGGCCATCGCTTCGGCGGGCGGCAGTGCAAATGCGTCCTCGAGCGA
Organism: Terriglobia bacterium; assembly: GCA_023512135.1. GTDB lineage: Bacteria > Acidobacteriota > Terriglobia > Acidiferrales > UBA7541 > DSGC01. Next base: position 134,865 of record JAIMAG010000005.1, read on the forward strand.
CGGCCCGGCGTAGGCATCCGCCGCCGCGTAGTAAAACTCCACATCGGGCCGCGGCGGCAGGAACCGCACGCGTCGCTGCAGCCGATGCCGCGCGATGACTTCACGGCACAGCTCCGGATCATCGGTGCCGACAGCAAGCACACAAACCTGCTCCGCGCCCAGCCGGCCCACCGCCTCCAGCAGCACCGGCAAGCCTTTGTTCCGCCAGTCGTTGCCAATCAGCAGCACGGCGAACTCTTCAGCGGCAAGCTGCAGTTCACGGCGTGCTGCTGTACGCAGAGTTCGCCGACGTATCGGATGGAACTGGGTCGCATCCACGCCGCTGTAGATCACGCGGGGTATCTCAACGAGCCGAACCCGCTGCGCTACGTCCGCAGCCGTTCGGCGCGACACCGCGGCCAGCTGCGTTCTCCGGTTGCCGAACGCGCACCGCTCCAAAAACGAAAGCAAAAGGTAATATGCGCGACGATGGAGCAGCCGCGGCCAAGCGCGCAGCGGATGCTGCTGCAACCGATCGCTCCCAGCTAGCGCTTCCCGCACCCTGGTGAACAACACATGGATGGTAGCCACATCGGCATCCAGGCAGTTCACGCCCGGGGAGAACACCAGCTCGCACCGCTGTCCGCGGACCCAGCGGTCCCACCAGCGCCAGAGGTGGTTGGCCAGAAACCACCACAGATACTTGACGAGCTGCGGCCCGGGCACATCGGGAATGCGGTGCCAGACCACCCGCGCCAGGTCCACGTCTTCGACGCGCTGGCTGTAGAGATGGAATTCGAACTCGTCCGCCAGCCGCTCCACCTGTTCGCACGTGCAGCGCTCGGTGCCGTGACGTTTATCGAGAAACGGTGAAACCACTGCAATCCGAGGCCGGACCATGATGTTCCTATTCGGCCGGAGCCGGTTTCACCTGATACATCGCGCGGGCATGCCGCTGCAAACGCCACGTGATCGCACCCCGCGCGGCAGCAGCCAGCAAAAACAGCAGAACTGCAAAGGCGGCAAACTTTCTGGATGGTCGATCCAGCAACAGGGTTTCGGCCAGCGCGCCTTCCCAGCCGGGAACGACGCGATCCAGCACCCGGCGCAGCACGCTCCCCAGCAGCGGAATCTTTTCCACGCGGACGTTGGCTGTTCGTTCGAAGGTGTAATCCGGGTTGTACGAAGGCAACCGGGAAACGGCCTGCTGAAAGATTTCCGGGTCGGCCAGCTCTTCGCGCGTCAGCGCGCGGCCGCTCGCATCGCGAAGCACGCCGTGATTCAGGCCATCCACAACCACCCACCGCTCTCCCAGCAGAACTTCAGCAGCCACATGTTTCGTTTTTCTTTCCGGATTGAGCAATAGCAGCCGGCGGGCACGCAACCCGGAAGCCGCCGCCAGGTTCACGATTACGTTTTTCGCTGCCCCGCAATCAGAAGGGTACTGCAATCCGCAAAACCGCATCACAGCGTCCTGGGGCAGAGCGGATGCGGTTGTCGCACCGGTGCGTGCCGGCCAGTTGCTCATCCACGTCAGAATGGCTTCCACTTTTTCTTCCGGGGTGGCTTCCACAGGCACGATGGCATGGGCCAAGCCGCGCCAGTACTGCACGGCTCCGTATTCCCAGAGCAGCCCCAACCCTGCCAGAAAAGCTGTGAAGGCCAGCAGCCAGTTCCCTAGGCGCAGAAGGTTTCGGTTCGCCATCATGCTCCTTGGTTCGGGGCGTCAAGCTTCTTCGCCGCCCGCCTGCCCCAGCCGCACGCGGCGTGCGCTTCCGGCCGCCGGAGCGACGGCTGCAGGTGCGACGTGCGTCGTGCGGAAATTGGCTGCCGCCCATGCCCGATAGTGCGCCTCCGCCACCAGCCCGGGCAGGCGGAACAGCACTCCCAGCAGCAACCAGAAATGCGCGTTCAGAATGAAGTTCTGGTAGGGCTGCATCCCGCCGTAGGTGAACGGGAACAGCAGCAAGAACACGAACCAGAAAATCGCCGCGGCGACCGGAAACAGGTGCGTACCCCGCAGCCGGCGCACCACGCGCCAGGCTGCCACCGTCGCCGCGATGGTCCACAACAGCCAGGCGAGCAGGCCGGGCACGCCCATCTCCACCAGCAGGACTCCGTAGCCGTTCTCCACGCCAATCGGCAGCCGGGGCACGCCCAGGTAGCGGCTCACATACTGGGTGCCGAGGGAAGCGGTGCCGGTCCCGTTTCCGGTTTCCCAGTTGGGCTGCTGGAAGGCTTTGACCAGGTTCTGCCACGGATAGTCGCGGACCCGGTGGGCGAGCTCGTAGCCCGGGCTGGTGGGTGAGAGTGTTTCCCAGTAAAACGCCCACCGTGCGCCCAGCGCATCGGGGAACAGCACCAGAGCGACCAGCAAGCCCACCGCCAGAGCCAGCAGCATGCCGTGAATGGCCCGGCGAATTCGCTCCCGCACGCGCCAGCGCACCGGCGCGCCCCACAGCGCCGCCGTGCTCAGACCCAGCACGGTGACCACCGCATAGACGGCTGCCCCGCGCGAGCCGGTCATCACGGCGGCCACAAACAATGTGCCGACGCCCAGCGCCGCGAACCAGCGCCGGCGGCCGTGCACGATGAACTCGTACGTGGCCAGCCCCAGCGCCAGAATCATCGTCAGCAGCACGTAGGTGGCAAATCGTCCATCGCTGACGAACACGGCTGAGGGCCGGGCCACCACCTCTTTGGAAACCGGAGCGACGCGCGTCAGCCGGCCCAACCGTTCCAGCTCCGGCGCCATCTTCTCCGGGTTCAAAAAATCCGGGCCGATCACTCCCTGAGTCACCCCGAGCACGGCGATCACGATGGCCAGGCCCACGCTGAAGCGTAGCAGCCGCTGCAAATCCTGTTCGGTCTCCAGCAGCGCATATCCCACGAACAGCAGCGGTGCGTAGTACAGATACAGCTTCATTCCCAGCAGGCCGTAGAACACGCTCGGCGAATGCGGATTGAACATCTGCACCAGCACCACGCCGGCAAACAGCAACAGCGGCACCAGAAACGGCGGACGGAAACTGCGCGCCTGCCCCTTCATCCAAGAAAAAAACAGGGCCAGATAGATGATGCCGACCAGCACGTCCTTGCCGAAGTAAACCGCCATGCTGTTGCCCAGCCATTTCCGCGGCAGGTCCTCCACGACGACCCACAGAAGAAACAGGTACAGGCCATGGCGCCAGTTGGCGAGCACGACCAGGGCAATTACCATGGCGAGGACAGTTAGGAATCGAAACGCCAGGTCCGGCCCGGTGTCATACAAAATCCATTCGGCCACCAGGTAGGCCAGCAACAGCCCGCCCAGAGCCAGCAGCGGCGTCTTGACCCGCTGGGTGTTCATCGCGCGCATGCGTTCAGCAATCACTGCCTCTGTCCCTGATTCGCGGATGGCCGTAGTCTAGCCTCGGCATGCGGGTGATCCAAAATAATTTCCATGGCCCGTGCCAGAGCAGCAAGGTTGCCTCGCAAGCTCCACCAAGGCGAAAATGGCGGCGGAACACTCCTACCAAGCGCTGCGGGAGCTCTCTGCCAGGCAGTTGCGGTATAGCTTGATATAGTCTGCCACCATGCGTTCCTGCCGGTAGCGTTCCAGCGCAACGGCACGGGCCCGGCGGCCGATCTCAGTTCGTCGCGAAGGGTCCTTCAGGAGTTGTTCCAGGCAATCGGCCAGGGCGGACGCATCACCTGGTGGAAACTTGATCCCGCCGCCCTCCGCCACCTCGCCGAGCCCGCCGATAGCCGAGGCTACCACCACGCGCCCGCGCATCATCTGTTCGATGGCCGCCAAGCCTGCGGTTTCCTCACAAACGCTTGGCATCACAACGATGTCTATTGCACGGACAACGTTCTGCAGCTCATGGTCTCGCAAAAAGCCGGTAATCTGTGTGCGGTTGGAAAGGCCGGCCTGCGCAATCGCAGCTTCGAGCGAAGCTCGCTCCGGACCGTCACCCACCAGGCAAAGCTGAAACGTACAGCCACGGGCAGCCAGGCGTCTGGCCGCCTCCACCAAGACAGGAATGCCTTTCTCCGACACCAGGCGGCCCACATAACCAATCACAGGCCAACCGTTCATAGGGCTCGTGTCCGCGCACTCGCTCTCGGCCGGGGCGGGGATCCCGTAATGAATCACTCGAGAGCGGGGCAAGGCCAGCCGCGTCTGCACATGATGCGAGATCGGCACATTGCAGGTGGCGCGCTTGCACAGCCAGCGCCGCGGAAAAGTGAGCAGCAGCAGCCTGGCGCTGCCCAGCCATCCAACGGAAGCAGCATTGCAGCGCAGACAGAGGTCATATCGCCGGGCCTGGAAATGGCCCGGGCAGCAGGTTTTTGTCGGCTCGTAGAACAGCAACCCGTTCGGACAGCGCGCCTGATAGCCGTGATGTTCCACGACGGTGACTTTTCCCCGCAGTAGCGCCAGGGCCAGCGGCAGAAACGCCGGGCCGGCGAGCTGGACGATATCGGCCGCGCCAATCAGTCTCCACAACTCCGCAATCCTGGGCTGCCTTACCACCGTGAACGGGAGCTGGCTATCGTCGAATTCTCCGGCTGGCGTCGGCGTCGCAACGGTAACGCGAATTTTCTCTCCGGAAGGTGCAGGTGTTTCGCTCAAGCCCTGCGCGAGCAGCATCACGAATGTTTCCACTCCGCCGACCCGCGGTGCAAACGCGTGCGTGTAGATGAGCACCTTCATGGCTGTGCCCTTCTCTCTGCCAGATTCCCGTGTCGGTCGAGGGCAGCGACGACGGCGTCGGTATTTTCTGCAAGCGACCAGCTACGCATGCGCTCGCGCGCCGCAGCGCCCAGCCGCCGGAGCAGTTCCCGGTTCGCCAGCACGCGGCGCAGGATACCGGCCAGTGCGTCCACGTCGCCAGCCGGAAAAACGAACCCGGTTTCTCCCTCGCGCACCAGGTCGAAGCGCGCACCGACGCGGTCGCTGACCACCACGCCGCAGCCGCACAGCATCGCTTCGTTCACCACCACGCCGAACGGTTCATAGCCCGATGGCAGCACGAGCAGGTCGGCCGCGGTGTACACCGCAGGAAGCTGCGACTGATTCACGAAGCCGAGAAAGTGCGTGCGCGCGGCAACGCCCAGGGCGCGGGCTTCGGCTTCCAGCGCGCCGCGCAGCGGGCCCTCGCCGGCAAACACCAGGTGCGCGGACTCCACACCGCAGGCGGCAAACGCACGCAGCAGGTCGGCCGGGCGCTTCCACGGCTGCAGCTTCGCACTGAAAACCACGACGGGAGCCTCCAGCGGCACACCCCAGGCCGCGCGCACCGCTGCACGGTCTGCGCGGGCCGATTGCGCAAGCCACCAGGCATTGTCCACAGCATAGGGCGTGAGCGCGATTTTCTCCTCCGGGATGCCCAGCGCGCGCATCAGCGCCACGCCGCCACTGGAAGGAACAATCACGACGTCCGCCAGGCAGAACAGCCGCGGCCACAGCCAGCGCTTGACCGGAACTTTCCAGCGTCCGCCGACCCGCGGTTCCAGCGTGTGCGCATCGGTGCCGAACAGCACTGCCGCGCGGCTCCGCTTGGCCGCAGCTAAAGCCACCCAGAATGCCGCCACACGATAGCCGGTGTAGACGGCAACCGCATCCCAGCTCCCGTGACGAACCAGCTGCCACAGCCGCTGCAGACTCCGCAGGCGACCGTACTGTCCCAGATGGATCCAGCGATAGCCTTCCAGCAGCGGCACATCCCACTGCACGTCGCGGCCGAATTCCGGGTCGTGCGCAGCTTCGGCACCTCGCAGGCTCAGATAGGCCACGGTGAGCTCCAGCCGCGGATGTGCGGTCATCCAACGATAACCGGGAGCGCCGTATTGGGTCGGATGGGTAGCCAGCGCCAGCAAACGATAACGGCGCTGCCCGGCTGCGGTGATCTCGTTGAGCGCCTGGCGAATCTTGCGTGCCACCGCCGGCCAGGAAAAATGCGCTTCCCAGGCAACGCGATGCTTCTGCCGGAGCCCTTCCCGCAGGCCGGGGTCGGTCAGCACGCGGGCCAGTTCGCTCGCCAGAGCGGTTTCGTCGCCCCGCGGCACCAGCAGGATGCCGGCTTCGGTCATCGGCGGTGCGGTCTCTTCGCTCGCGTAGGCCACGACGGGCACTCCGCAGGCAATGCCCGCGATGGCGCTGCCGCGCCGCGAAGAAACCCCGCCGCGCACGAACAGGAGTGCGTGGCTGCTGGCAATCAAATCCGCAATCTGTTCGGCGGGCAGCAGCCCGTGCAGCTCCAACACCACCGGTGCACCGGCAAGGGCTTCTCGCAGCGCCGGCTCGGCCTGCTGCGCTCCGCGTCCGAACACCCGCAGGCGGAGCTGACCGACTTTTTCAGCGGCGGCGCACACCACGCGGGCCAGCGCACCGGCTTCTTCCCGGTGGCCTTCGGTGACCCCGAACACGCAGACGGTCGCCAGCGAATCGTCCGACGCACTCGCCGGCGGCCAGCGGGCCGGCACGTTGCTGCCCACCGGAACCAGCGTGGTCTTGGCCAGCAGCTCGGGAGCGGCAACAAGCCAGTCGATTTTCTCGGGTGCAACCGTCACCAGCACCCGATCCGCGCGACGGGCTGCACGCCGCAGCGCACTGCGAATCACAGCGCGGCGCAGGCGCTGGACCGGCGCGTCGCCACCTGCAGCCGAAGGATCATGCAGCAGCACGGCCACCCTGGCTCCTGCCCGTTGCAGCGTGCGCACCACGCCGGGGAATCGCAGCGGAAAGCCCCGTCGGCTCCACGCCAGCATGGTGTACTGAACCAGCACCCAGCAGCCGCGCCAATCACGGGCTTGCACGCGAAGCTGGGCGAGCGCGCGTGACCAGCCCAGCCCGGCCCAATCCACCCGGGCGAGCACCAGCTCGCAGCCCTGTTCCGCCATGGCGGCGCGAAGCTGCGCGCAGTAGTCAGCCACTCCGTCGGTCGGCTGGTCGGGCCGCCCGAGCAGGGCCACATAGGTGATCTTCGTTTCTGCAGTGGAGTCCGCGGCTGCTTCAGCAGCAGCGGCAGTCCCGGCCGGAGCCCTTGCGGAGGAGATGTGCGGCAGCAGCTCCGCAGTGCGGCGGTGCGAGGCGAGCGGCTCGGCGCCACTGCTGTGTGGAGCGCGTGGGCGATGGGTCATGCCTGTCCGCGTCCGAGAGGGAAACTGTCCCGGTGCTCCGGAACCCTGGCCGGCCTCATGATACCGCAACCGCCGCGAAGTCCAGCCGCGAATTGCGGCGCCGTCAGCGAGGATGCAATGCACCGCGCCAGGCGAGCACCCAGAACAGGGAAAGCACAATCAGCACAATCCGGAGCAGCAGCAACGGCAGCGGTGCGATGCTCCAGACAAACCGGAAGTGTGCGATCCAGGCGCCGAACAGCAGCAACCCGAAGCCAAGCAGCCGGATGGTTCGCTTTTCGAGGGTCAAGGCTGCCTACGCAGACGGGCTGTGGCCGGCAGAGGTGGCGCGAACCGCTTCGACCGGCACCACGCGGCCGGCCGACCAGCGATAGCGCTCGAGCTGCGTGGCCGCTACCGCGCGGCGCACCAGCTCTTCCACTTCGAGGGTGGCTTCGGCGGCGTCCAGCTCCTCGACCGAACAGTGCAGCGCCGGCACGCGCGGCAAAAACAGCGGGCAGCAGTCGTGGAACGGTTCCGCGGAGATGGCATACGTGCCGATCTGCCGCGCCACGCCCAGAATGTCCTGCTTGTCTTCGCCCAGCAGCGGACGAAACAGCGGCATCCGTGCCGCTGCGCCCACGGCCACCAGGTTGTGCAGCGTCTGGGAAGCCACCTGCGCCAGGCTGTCGCCGGTGACTAGGGCCAGGGCGCGGTCGCGCCGCGCCAGCCGCTCGGCGATCCGCAGCATCAGCCGGCGGTAGAGCAGCACCCGGTACCGCTCCGGCGCCGAACGCACGATTTCGCGCTGGACCGGCTCGAACGGCACCAGATAGAGCCGCGACGTGAATTGATACGGCGTCAGGTGCCGCACCAGCTCCCGCGCCACATGCAGCGAGGATTCCCCCGGGCGCGCCCCGGCACCGTAGAAGTGCACGAACGAAACATGCGCCCCCCGCTTCATCATTTTGTATGCCGCCACGGCGGAATCGAATCCTCCGGAAAGCAAACACAGGACGCGGCCGGCGGTATTCGCCGGCAGTCCGCCGGCGCCGGGAAGTTTCCGGGCATAGACCAGGGCCGCATCGGAAGTGATTTCGATCCGGCAGGTCAACTCCGGCTCATCCAGATGGACGCGGACACTGCGACCGGACTCGGCGAGCCGGTCGAGCAGGTAGCGGCCGACGCGCCGTTCCACTTCGTTGGCGCGCATCGGGAAGGACTTGTCACTGCGCTTGGCACGCACGGCGAAGGTAGCGAACGGCAGGTCGCACACTTCTTCCCAGGCTGCGCGGCAGATGGCCTCCAGGTCGCGGTCGGTGCTCCGCGCCAGCGCATAGTTGGCTACGCCGAAGACACGTGCCAGCCGCACCAGCGCCTGGTCGAGCGGCGCACCCTCTCCGAACTCGAGCAAGATGCGGTCGCTGGGCTGTCCGATCCGCCGGACTGGAATTCCTTCCAGTGCCTTGCGCAGCGCCACGATCAGCTTGCCGAGAAAAAACCGGCGGTTTCCGCCCTTCAACCACAGCTCGTGATAGTGCACCACGATGACCTGCCGGTTCGCAGGCATGGGAATCCCTCGACGCAAGAGTCAATTCAGTATAGCACCCCGACTGCAAGACCGCTGCCCGCTGGACGCCTCCGCCCGTGCTGCGAAAAGGGCATTAACCTTTGCGCACATCGAGCTTGCGCCGCCGCCCGCCGGGGTTAGAATCCGCCCGAATTCCACAGAGCGCGCTCTCTCAGGCGACTCTGGGGGCTGAACCCGCATCCGATGAAATGAGGATGCGGACGTGAGTCGAAACACAACCATGTGGACCCGGCGCGAATGGCGGGAATATTTCGAGCGCATCCAGCGCGCTTCAGAACCTTTCCGTCCGCTGCGGCCGATGGCGCGGCTGGGCGGCGGACGCGTGGAGCCCGCGGCCGGGTTCAGTGTCCGCGAACTAGATGAGGCCGGCCTGAGCCTCGAGCAGGCTCAACTGCTCGACCTGCCCGTCGACGTCGGACGCGTCAGTGCCTACACCCCGAACGTCATTGCCCTGCGCGAGTTCGTTCGTCTGTCCCGCGGCCGTCCCTGAAACCATCGCTGCGCACCGCACAGCCAGCACACCCGGGGCGGCCCGACCGGCTCCGCCGACGAAAACTCTTGACAACCGCCGCTGGATTCGTTCCACCGTATCGCGAACCTGGAGACGCGCCGCGCCGGAAAATCTTGACGGGGCCGCCGGTTTCGGTACACTGCGGTTTTCGGAGCCAAGATGTCTACGCTCCCCATGACGAGCCCATTGCCGGATTCCGAGCGCGACCTGGAGTTCCCTCAGCGCGAGGCGGCGTTTTTCTACGGACTGTTCCTGCGCGGCTACTCGCTCGAACAGCTCCGGCGGGACATCGAAGTCCCCGCCGAAATCCTGGCCCGGTGGCACCGCGAAGCCGAACGCGAACCGGCCCAGCGTCCGGTGTTCGAGCGCATCGTCGACTACCGCCGGCGCGTGCTGGCCATTTTCGAAACCCTGGTCGGCAGCGACTCTCAACCGCAGCGACTGCAGTAAGTACTTTCTCCCTTCTTCGGCTTCTGCTAGGTTTGTCCCTCCGCGTGGATACTGGAGGTGAAGATGGCACCCCTTGTGGTGGGCAAATCGCTCGCGCTGTTCCTGCTGGCCGCAGTGTGCGAAATCGGCGGCGGCTACCTGGTCTGGCAGTGGCTGCGCGGCGGGCGGACGGCGTGGTTGGCGGCGGCCGGAGCGGCGGTGCTGTTCGGCTACGGCATTGTGCATACCTTCCAGCCGGCTCACTTCGGCCGCGTCTACGCATCCTACGGCATTCTGTTCGTCCCGGTGGCGCTGCTGTGGGGTTGGTGGATGGACGGCCACCGGCCGGACCGCTTCGACCTGGCCGGTGCGGGCCTGTGCCTTGTTGGCGTGGCGGTGATGATGTACGTCCCGCGCGGCTAGGCGCGGCCGGTCGCGTTGACAGTTTTTCGGCGCGCGACTAGACTCGATGAGTTCAGCACCGTGCCCCCGGTCAGCCGTGGGCGCCCGCAGCTCCCCGGTAGCTCAATGGTAGAGCATTCGGCTGTTAACCGAAGGGTTGCAGGTTCGAGTCCTGCCCGGGGAGCCAGTTTCTTCCAAAACTTACCGCGCTGCTGGATTGCTGCGTTTTTGCCATTGCTACCCCATTGCTACTCGCCTTGATAAACGTGGGTAAACCTCGATAGACATTTTCTCCCATTGCTACCCCCATTGCTACCGCCTTCGCATAGCGACGCCGGGTGCTGGCTGAGCCTGCCACTTGCGTCGCGCCGGGCTGTCCAGAGCGGTTGCGCACGGGCACGAAACCCTTCTCCTGCCTTTCCGGACGGTTTCTGCCGAATCCGCGTGGGGCGAGAAGCCTAGGCGCGACGCAAACGCAGCATGAGGATTGTCCCTGCCAGAAAGAGAATGCCGGCTACGGTGAAGGCCAGGCTCGCGGAGTAGCGGCTCCAGAGAAAACCCACAAACAGGCTGGAGGCGAAGTCGCCGACGGCGTTGACCGCGGCCAAGGTTCCGAAGGCCATGCCGTGCTGTTGCGGAGGAACCAGCTCAGCGGCGAGAGAATCTTCGAGGGCTTCTTCCACACCGACGACAATTCCCGCCAGAACAAAGACAATGGCCAGCAGCGGCAGACTGGCCGGCTGCCACGCGAGCAGAACTGCCATCACCACCGCCAGCGCATAACCCGCCGCCAGCACGATTTTGCGATGGCGGACCCGGTCGGAAAGCCAGCCGCCGAGATAGGCAAAAGCCGCGTAGAAGATGTTGTGCAACAGGTACAGTCCCACCGCGAAGCTCGCCGCCACTGCCGGCCCGTGAGCTGGAGTTAGGGCCTGTGTCGCAAACAGAATCAGCAGCGTATGCGAGAAGTCGCCGAGTCCGAAGATGCCCACCGCAACAAGAAAAGTGCGGAAAGAGGCGGGCAGTTGCCGAACGCTGAACCAGAAGGAGCCGGAAGCAGGCCGGTGGTTCGGTTTCTCGCGAACCAGGAAGCCGAAAGTCAGCACGGCGGCAATTCCCGGCACTAACGTCCAGGCGAGAACATGCGCGTAGTTGTGCGAGGACCACTCCAGCAGCCACAGGGCAGTGACCGGAGCGACGACGGCTCCCAGCGTGTCCAGCATTCGCTCGAAGCCGAAGGCGCGCCCGTACGCATCGGAGGAAACGCCCGCCGCCAGCAGGGCCTTGCGCCCCGGGGTCCGGATACCCCGGCCAAACCAGGCCGTGACTCGCGCAAGCAACACATGGACGGCGCTTGTCGCCAATGCCAGGGCACCGGTGGCGACGGTTGTCAGGACGTAGCCACTCAGGACGAGCGGTTTTCTGTGCTTCAGGCGGTCGGTATAGTGCCCGGCGGCAAGCTTGGAAAAGCTCGATACTCCGTCCGCCGTACCCTCGATGATCCCGAGCCACGCCGGCCCTGCGCCCAGCGACACCAGGAAAGCCGGCAAAACTGTTGTCGCGATTTCGTGACTCCAATCACTGAACAGGCTGGTGAGCCCGACGCCCAGCGTGGTGCGGTTGAGCCAGGACGGCTTCCGAGCGGCAACTGTTTGGTTCACGATTCTCGCTCCTGCGAGGCCTTTTGCAGTTGCCTCGCCTGGATGCACTCAATGGCCACCTTGCTTGCCTGGCGCACGCGAACAGTTCCTTGCAGGGCGGCACGCGTACGAGCCGGAAGCGCCTGCGAGTCTCCAATCGTGCCGAGGGCACCCAGCTGGCAAAGAAGCTCCAAGTGACCTGGTTTACCATGCCAGCGGTCCGCTTCCTTCACGTAGATTGCCACACGCCGGATATTGCCTGAGCGCAGTTCACGCACTCCGCGCGAGCCGGAGCCTAAAAATCCCACGGAATAGAGTAGCACCGGCAGAGCGAACGGGACTGGGTTTGGGGTATGCCGAGGCCGCCACGGCTGGCCAGTAGCTCAATGGTAGAGCATTCGGCTGTCATCCGAAGGGTTGCAGGTTCGAGTCCTGCCCGGGGAGCCAGTCTCACATAGCCGCAGTCGAGGTGGCTGGTGCCGTGGCGTCTTCTGCCTCCCCCGGGTCTGTGCCTGCTCACACTCGTAGTTGACTTCAATTGACCAGCAGGGTTACGTTAGCGCCCAAATTTGAACCGCATAGCGTTACATCCCGAACTCCGAAGGGAATTCCATTCGAGGTGACGCCACGTGCTCAACGATGCCGAGAAGGAAAATCTCCGCAAGCAACTGGAGGGTGAACTGGTGACGCCCGGTGACGCTGCATATGACGAAGCGCGCCGCATCTTTAACGTGATGATTGACCGCCACCCGGCAGCGATTGTGCGCTGTGCCGCCGCAAGCGACGTGGTCGCTGCCGTCCAATTTGCCCGCGAACACGACCTGCGGGTTTCCATCAAAGGCGCAGGACACAACGTGTCGGGTAACGCCATCTGCGACAACGGGGTGATGATCGACAACTCGCGGCCGCCGAGCAAGCATCCCTGACAACTTGGTCGACAACCGGTGGGCGCTGAACGACCGGCGACTCGCAGCGGACGAAAGCACGATTTTCAACATGGGGAGGAAGGAAAATGGAGGCCCCAAGATATGTGAAGCGGATCGCGTGCTTGGCGAACTCTAGAAAGCCTCCCTCTGGCCGCTGTGTGGCCGGACGTGAGATAATTTCAGAAGGGTTCGGCGCCTGGATTCGGCCGGTGAGTGCGCGTCCGACCCGTGAAGTTTCCGAAGAGGAGCGCTGCTATCAAAACGGGCAAGACGTCAAGATCCTCGACATCATCGACATCCCGTTTATGCGCCACGAGCCCGAGCGTCACCAGCAAGAGAATCACGTCATCGACGCGAATTATTATTGGAAACTTGTTGGTCGTGTGACGTGGCGTGACATCCAGCGTGCGGTCGAAGATCCTGCTGGCCCGCTCTGGCTCAACGGGTACTCGAGTTCCAACGGGCTGAATGATCGAGTTCCAGAGGGCAACTTGAGTCGAATCGTTCGTTCCCTCTACCTCGTTCGGCCCCAAAATCTTCGCTTGCAGGTAACGTGTGAGGGTGGAGGTTCCAGACCGCCGCGGCGTCGGGTGCGGGCTGAGTTTCAGCTCTCCGGCCATTTCTATCGTCTCGTGGTTACGGATCCATGGATCGAGCAACGATTACTTTCTGATATTCAGGTGCAAGGGATCGGTGAGGCACTTGTGTGCGTCAGTCTCGGAGAGATATTCAACGACGGCTATGCCTACAAGCTCGTGGCCACCGTGATCACCCCTGACCGCGCAGATGCCTGAATCATGAGTGACGTGGTCTACACAATCGGACATTCGACGCACACTGTCGAAAAGTTCATCGAGCTGCTGCGCCAGTACGGCGTCACCGCGGTGGCCGACGTGCGTTCGCGGCCGTACAGCCGGATGAACCCCCAGTTCAATCGGGAGGCGATCTGCTCGCGCTTGAAGGAAGCCGGGATCGCCTACGTGTTCCTCGGCCGTGCGCTTGGAGCGCGCCCCGAGGATCGATCCTGTTACGAGAGCGGAAAGGTCCAGTTCGACTGCTTGGCACGGACGCCCCAGTTTGCAGCTGGGCTGGAACGTATCCTTCGCGGCATGAAAAAGCACGTGATTGCGCTCATGTGTGCCGAAAAGGACCCGCTGACCTGCCATCGCGCGATCCTGATATGCCGGCACTTGGCCAAGCGCGGAGTCAGGATCGCGCATATTCTTGAAGATGGGCGTCTTGAGAGTCATGATGATGCGAGTTCGCGTCTTCTCCGAGAAGAGGGACTCTCGGAACACGACCTGTTTCGCACGCGCAAGGAACTGCTCGACGAGGCCTATATGCGACGGGGCCAGCAGATCGCGTATGTGGAAGTCGAAACGGCAGAGGAACAGAAGACCCGAGGAGTCGGACGGTGAAACTTTATACGATCGGGTTCACGAAGACAACCGCTGAGTCGTTTTTTACGCGGCTCGCGAAAGCCGGCGTGAAGAAGGTCATTGACGTGCGCCTGAACAACGTCTCTCAACTTTCGGGGTTCGCGAAGAAGGAGGATCTGCGGTACTTCCTCAAAGCAATCTGCAACATTGAATACGAGCACAGACCGGAGCTGGCTCCGACGCAGGAGATGCTCAATGAATATAAAAAGCGCCGGGGAAAATGGACTACCTACGAAAAACGGTTCCTCAAACTCATGGCCGAACGGAAGATCGAAAAAACTATAGAGCCTTCTGATTTGGATCAGACCTGCCTGCTATGCAGCGAGGCCAAGGCCGATCACTGCCACCGCCGGCTTGCGGCCGAATACCTCAAAAAAAAGTGGGGCGATTTAGAGATTGTTCATCTATAAGAAATTGGGAGCTGCAGCATTTTGGTAGAGAGGAATGCCCTTGAGCACACGCACCCTTCACCCATGGACTGATCTCGTAAGGCTGCATACCGATGTCGAGGGAGTTCGCTCACAAAGGCCGTCTTCACCATCGACCTCGGAACTATCGCAGCGGGCATCCCAACGTCCTCGTCGTGAACCGGAACCCGGAAGCCTTCTTCCGGGCAAAGTACCTGACAGCCGATCTGCAAAGCTCATCGAGGAGGTGCTGGCGGCGCGGGGTTTTCCTAGCTTTCGGGATTTGCTCGGAAGTTGATGGGAGGAGACCTCTTTACCATCGGGGAAGCCGGGGATTACGAATGCGGCGCAGATGAGCACCCTTTGCGGCCGGGCAGGTAGCGGGGGACGGTCTCGATGCAGTCGCCGGCGGCGCAAATATCCTGAATTGCCGCTTGCAGGTACTTGTTCACCGGGATCCGACTCTTCCGCCAAGTTTGACGTCAGTTTCTTCCAGACCAAAGTCTGCCGTGGTTGCGGGGAATCGACGTATCCGAAGGAGCCTTCAGTCTCGCGGGTCGCGGCGCAGCAATTCGCTGCGGCCTTCGAGCTTCCAGGGCGAGGTGGCTGGTGCCGTGGCGTCTTCTGCCTCCCCCGGGTCTGTGCCTGCTCACACTCGTAGTTGACTTCAATTGACCAGCAGGGTTACGTTAGCGCCCAAATTTGAACCGCATAGCGTTACATCCCGAACTCCGAAGGGAATTCCATTCGAGGTGACGCCACGTGCTCAACGATGCCGAGAAGGAAAATCTCCGCAAGCAACTGGAGGGTGAACTGGTGACGCCCGGTGACGCTGCATATGACGAAGCGCGCCGCATCTTTAACGTGATGATTGACCGCCACCCGGCAGCGATTGTGCGCTGTGCCGCCGCAAGCGACGTGGTCGCTGCCGTCCAATTTGCCCGCGAACACGACCTGCGGGTTTCCATCAAAGGCGCAGGACACAACGTGTCGGGTAACGCCATCTGCGACAACGGGGTGATGATCGACAACTCGCGATTGAAGGGGATTCAAATTGACGCGAAGAGCCGCGTCGCCAAGGCCCAACCGGGGCTCACGCTCGGCGACTTCGACAAAGCCACCACCGCGCAGGGCTTCTACACGACGATGGGCGTGGTTTCGAAGACCGGCATTGCCGGGCTCACACTCGGCGGCGGCCTCGGCTGGCTGATGGGCAAGTACGGCCTTGCGTGCGACAACCTGATTGGCGCCGAGGTGGTGACCAGCGAGGGCAAAGTGGTGCGCGCGAGCGAAACCGAAAATGCCGACCTGCTCTGGGGCCTTCGCGGAGGCGGCGGAAATTTTGGCGTCGTGACGCAATTCGAATATCGCCTCCACCCGGTCGAGCCGATGACCGGCGGATTGGTGCTGCACTCCGCAGAACGCGCAAGGGACGTGTTGCGCCTGTATCGCGAGAAAACCACGAAGTATCCCGACGAGTTGACGATGGTGGCGGCGATGCAGAATCTGCCGGACGGAACGCCGGTCTGCGGCATCGCTCTCGGCTACAGCGGCGATCCTGTTGCGGGTGGAAAACATCTCCAGCCCATTCGCACCTTCGGTCCGCCCATAGCCGATCTGGTGGCGACGGTGCCTTATCTGCAACAGCAGAGCATGTTGGATGAAGCTTATCCTTCCGGGCTCTACTACTACTGGAAAGCGAGCATGATGGACACGCTCAGCGATGCGGCGATCGACGTGCTCATGGAATACTTCCAAACTCGCCCCTCGCCGCTCACCCAGATGTTCATCGAGCATATCCACGGAGCTGCGAGCCGCGTGCCGGTGACAGCGACGGCATTCGCCCATCGCAACGAGCAATTCAACTTCAGCATTCTTGGCATCTGGCGCGAGGCGAAGGAAACCGAAGCGAACCTGGCGTGGCTCCAGGAATGCTGGCGGGAGCTCCGCCCGCATCTTGCCCCGCGCGCGTACGTGAATTATCTGAGTCAGGAAGGTGCAGAACGCGTGCGCGAAGCCTACGGCCCGAACTACGACCGGCTCGTCGCGTTGAAGAACAAGTATGATCCGAAGAATTTTTTCCGGCTCAATCAAAACATCCGGCCGACCACGAGCAAAGCCGTGCCACCGAACTAATGGGGAAGGCTGCTTCGGGCTGGCTCACCGCCGCGTTGCGCAGGTGGCCGCACTGGACGCCTCGCCGGGATTGCTGGCCATCGCTCGGCAATGTTTGCCCGCTGCCGATGTGCGAAGGCGATCTGGAGGACCTGCCCTTCGCCGACGCCAGCTTCGACGCGGTCACGGCGGAGAACGGCGTCTTCTATGCCGAAGGCATGACTGCGGCCATGCGTGAGCTCGCTCGCGTCGTGCGGCCCGGCGGGCGGTTCGTCGTGACCGCCTGGGGACCGCCGGAACAGTGCGAGTTCCTCACTGCCGTGATGCCGGCGCTCGGGCCACAGGATGGGGATTGGGTGCTAGAGGCGACGGTCCTCGGGGACGAGTGAAGTTCGGGCCGTGCGGCCCTCGCGCCGCGGGGTACCGCATAACGAGCGCATGAAGCTGGCGCCCCGCTGCGGCCGGTTGCTGGGCGGAATCTTGCTTGACGCCGGCCGCTGCAGCCCGTAGCTTTTGCGCAGGCCGTTAGGCTCTTTTATGGTGTATTCAAGCGCTCAAAAAACCATGCAACACAGTCGCAGGCGGTTCCTGACCGGCGTGGCAAGTTTTGCCTTTTCGTACGGACTGACTACGCGCTTTTGCGCCGGTCAGAAAAGGAAAGGGACGCGGATCATCCTGCTCGGTACGAAAGGCGGGCCTCGCGTTGGCACGTCGGGTCGCAGCAACCCCTCGACCCTTCTCTTGATCAACAATGTCCCGTATGTCATAGATTGCGGGTATGGCACGTCTCGACAACTCTTAGCCGCCGGCGTGCCGCTCAACGGGCTGCGCTACATCTTCATTACGCACCATCATTCCGATCACAACTGGAGTATGGCACACTGCTTTATAACGCTTGGATCACGGGTCTCCCCGCCCGCATTGATGCTTACGGCCCGACGGGGCTGGAGAAAATGACTAAGGACTTCTTCAGTTACATGAAGCTCGACATGGACGTGCGCATCGAGGACGAAGGCCGCCCGGACCCACGAAGGCTGGTCTTCGCTCATGGCATCCGTAAGCAGGGCGTGGTCTTGCAGAATGACGAGGTGAAAGTCAGCGCCGGCCCAGTGCGTCACCCGCTGGTCAAACAGGCTTATGCGTATCGGTTCGACGCAAAGGATCGCTCAGTTGTGTTTCGGGCGACACGACTTACGCGCCGGAACTTGCCGAGTTGGCCACAGGTGCCGACGTGCTCGTGCATGAAGTGATGTATCTGCCGGGCGTCGAAGCTCTGGTTAGGCGTCTGCCTAATGCGACCAGATTACGCGAGCACCTGCTGGCAGCCCACACGCTCCCCGAGGATGTCGGCAGGATTGCCGCCCAAGCGCGAGTCAAGACACTGGTGCTCACACACTTCGTTCCGGGTGACGATCCGTCAATCGCTGACGAACAGTGGGCGGAAGGAGTGCGCAAACACTTTGGCGGACGAATCATCGTCGGCAAAGATTTGATGGAGATTTAGCTTGCGGTAACCGCGCTTATAACGGCATGCACCCGACGCCCCGTCAGCCTGACTTTTATGTACGTTGCGCGGGGGCGCGGGTGATGCCGGGCGTTAGGCGGCGGAAACTTCCCGAGAAGGAGAATGCCATGAACGAACACGAGCAGATCCTCGCAGTCATTCGCGCGAAGAATGGAAGCCCGATCCCGCTCGATCCACGCAAGACGGCGCTTATTGTCGTGGACATGCAGCGCTACTTCACGCAGCCTTCGTTTCCGTTCACGGAGGTGTTCAACAGGCTTTCACCGGGAGCAGCCTCGGGGTATCTCAAGCGCGTTCGGCACGTCGTCATTCCAAGCATTCAAAAGCTCTTGACGTGTTTCCGTGCTCTGGGCTCACCCATTGTCTTCACGGCGGTCGGGACCGAAGTAGGGCAGGGGCGTGACCTGCCCTGGTGGCTGCGATCATTTGACGAACTCGGACTGGCTACCCTCGGGAGCCGCATCTGGCCGACGGTTGACGATCCGAGTTGGCAGATCGATGAGGCCATACTGCCCCAAGCGGGCGAGCCTGTGCTGAGCAAGTTTTCTGCTGGGGCGTTCGCGACGACCGGCCTTGAGCAGCGGCTCCGCAATCAGGGCATCGAAGCGGTCGTGGTCACGGGCGTGTCGAGCGACGTGTGCGTCAGCACGACGGCACGGGAGGCGGCCGATCGCGACTTCAGAACCATCGTCGTGAGCGATGGGTGCACAACGCTCAGCGAGCAGATGCATCAGGCGAGCCTCGACACCTTCAACATCGCATTCGGGTGGGTCCGCACAGCAGACGAGGTCGTGGCACTGCTCGAGCGGCCCGCTGGGACCGAACCAGCGCGTTCAGCCGACGCAAGCAAACCCTCACGCGGCTGAAGCGATTCCTTGCCGGCTGCGCAAAGCACTCGATGAACTGCCAACCACCTGTGGGAGGATAGATGAAGCCAGTTACATTGAGAGCAGTTGTACCACTTCTGTTGCTGTTTCTTTCTGTTCATGCCAGCGGGATCCCTTCTTCTCGGCAGGAGACCACGCCCGAGCAGAAAGCAGGAACGCGTGTCCTTCATCAGCTGCGCATCTACGAGATCTTTGATAACACCGGAAAGGAATTTCATGACCGTTTTCGCGACCACGCGATGCGCATTATGAAACGCTATGACTTTCATATTGTAGCCACGTGGGAATCGCGCAAGGACGGTCGGACCAAGTTTGTGTACTTGCTTGAGTGGCCCGATACAGAAACGATGAAGGATCGATGGGCAAAGTTTCTTGCTGACGAAGAATGGATCCGGATCAAGCAGAGTCGCAACCCTGCAAGTGGTCCGATCGTTGGCGACATTCAGGATATTACGTTGGAACTGACCAACTACTCACCGCAACGCTCGTTGGTGCAAAAGAACTGACCGGTTACCTGCCCCGCCGCCGAACAATCGGTTGTTGGGGACGGCGCTGTGCGCTGCCGCTGAACCGGAGCGTTGGCGTCGTTAGCGCACCAAATTCAAATTCGAAGGAGATTCCGCCCATGCCCTCCCATGACCTACCCACAGGAATTGATGAAGCGTTGAAATTCCCTCTTATCGAAGCGATATTCGGGCGGCGGGCGCGCCGGTTCTCGCTCGGCGCCTCGATTCCGGATGGTCCCTTGGCATTCACCTCGCGCCACCAACCACTTCCACTGACCGAATTGGAACAGATCATGGTGCTGACGGCGGCAGGAGGCAACACCGGCTGGCACTTTATGATCACGCGCAATGCTCGCTACGCCCCTCACCTGGCCAACTATTCCGGGACAGCCGGAGGGAGAACTTTTCCCTCGGCTGCTGGCTTCCACACCAGCGAGATTTTTTTCACCGATGACCAGGGGGTCTACTTTTTCCCGGTGAGGGATGCGCCCGCGCTCGGGGAGCGCGAGGCCGGCAAACCGCTGGAGCTGGACGCGATCCTCGCCGCCCATCGCCAGCGCATCCGCAAACTCCAGGATGGGCGGCTGCACATCCCGGCTGCAGAACCTTACATGGAAGGACACAACACCTGGTGTGTGAATCGTCCGGGAAGCACGCTGCTCATCCCGGTGGCTGATGTTGCCCAACATGCAATCGCCGGCTTATGCTTCATCGCTCAAAACGGCTACTGTATCTACGACGACCTGAACCGCGAGCGAATTCCGGGCATCGAGCGTTTTCGGCAACTCGTGGACGTGGACAATCCCATGCCTCTCACGTTCTTCGAGCAGTACATGCTGACCGAGGCGACAGTCGAGCTCGGCACGTGTTGCTATGCGGGCATGCTCATGCTCCAGGCCATGGGCCTGGGGGGCTGGATGTTCGATGGGATCGACCGGCACGTCATCCTAGGGGCCAGCGGCGATCCACAGGTGCCGGGTCTGGGCTTCCGCTACGACACCGACGAGCGCTGGTCCATTCCCAATCCAACGGGCCTCCCGGGAGTCTTCGAAGGTTACTGCCCACCCCACTATCCGGATATGCGGGCCGCCGTGGAGGCGTTTACTCGACGCAAGTTCGACCCTGGAGGGCCGTACCATCCCGATACACCGGGCCCGTGGAAGGAAAATTCGCGGGTCCGTGCGAGCGCTCAGGTACACAGCGAAGAATTCAAGCAGTGCGTGGCGCTTCAGGCGCAATACATCTATGACCGGTTTGGCAAGTTCCCCGGCACAGTTCCGAGCATCTTTTCGCTGATGTACTTGCAAGCCCATCACCTCGACCTGGAATTCTACGACCACTACTTCGAACCGGGCGCGTACTTGCAGACGCATGCCGAGCACATGGCGCACTGGCATAGCTGATGATGCCTGATCACCGGTGGCAGCGGACGGCTCTGTGCGCTGCCGCGGATGCCCGTCAGGCAGTAACATTGCTCGAAAACGGAATTCGGTGGTCATCCGCACACCCATCAGTCAGCGGAGAGCCGTCCACAACCCCGGGACGGTCAGAAACAACAAGACAGAAGAACGCATCCTCACAATGAAACAAAATTTGTGACGGATTGCACACGCTGACTCCATACTTGCTGGTCCAGGGCGCCGCCCGGTTGTTCGAGTTGCTTGAAAACGCATTCAGTGCAGAGGTGCCGGCTGGTTTGCAGCCGGGTTGTTCCGCAGTGGACGCCAGTCGCGGTAGTGATATTCGTTCTGCCAGCGCAGGCGGCCTTTTTCGAGGATGCGCACCAGAGCCCGGCTGGGCAGCCAGGCCCCCGACGGTTCCTGCCGCGCGAACTCCACTTCCAGCGTGTATTCGGTCTGTTTGTTGCGCAGGTCTTCGACGATGCGCGTGATGGTTCCCTGGTTCGGCTCGACCCAGGCCACGCCTGCGGGATAGACGGTCTGGCCGCCCAGGTCCATCAGGCCTTCGCCGGCGAACTGGCGATAGCCGACCAGAACGCGGTCGGCCGGCGGGTCGCCGCGTTCCGGGGCGAAAAAGTATTTCACGCGGTCGCGGTAGCGTTCGGCAAAGCGCGTGACGAGCAGCGGCAACAGGGCGAACTGGTCGGCGTAGAGACGATGCGGGGCAGGATCGGTGAGCAGCGCAGCGAACGCTTCAGCCGTGGTGGCGGCCACCAGTTGCGACCGCTTCTGCTGGCGGTCGGCGGCCGTCGGCAGCAGTTTGTCGTCCACGGCAATCGCGTCGCGGAACTCGCGCAGCGGCCCACTGGGCGGCAGGCGCACCAGGTAGTAGTCGCTGGTGAGCACACGGCGAACTTCCGGAGTGGACTTTCTGCCCCAGCGCGACTGCTCGAGGGTTTCGACGGCCACCCAGCCGTCATAGTTTTCGACGAAGCGCTCAACCCAGAAGCTGATGCGGTCGAGCAGCTCTTTCTGTACGGGCAACTCCAATTGAGCGGCGCGGGAAGAGACACCGAGTCCCGACAGCAACACAGCGGTCAGCAGACACAGACGGAGGCGCAAAAAAGCCCGCATCGCGGCGATTCTAGCATGCCCGGGGTCTCCGAAGGTTCGGGCCGGGCGCGGCGCTTCGTGCCGAGAGGACCCCGCAGGTGCAAGCGTGCCCCACGGCATGCGCTGCTCCTGTATAATCAAAGGATGCCGATGAGGTCCACAGGGCAGCCGGGGCTGCGGGCGTCGCGCCGGGCAGAGCTGCACGGCACCACGGTGCTCTGCGTGCGGCGTGACGGCAAAGTGGTGATGGCCGGCGACGGCCAGGTGACGCTGGGCGACACCGTGCTCAAGCACAAGGCACGCAAAATTCGCCGGCTGTTCCACGACAAAATCCTGGCCGGGTTTGCCGGCTCGACGGCGGACGCGCTGTCTCTGTTCGGCCGGTTCGAGAGCAAGCTCGAAGAACACCACGGCAACCTGGCGCGGGCCGCAGTGGAGCTGGCCAAGGAGTGGCGCACCGACCGGGTGCTGCGGCATCTGGATGCCCTGCTCGTGGTCGCGGACAGCAAGTCCACGTTTCTGCTGAGCGGCAACGGAGACATCATCGAGCCGGACGACGACGTCTGCGCCGTCGGCTCCGGGGGCGGATTTGCGCTGGCGGCCGCGCGGGCGCTGGCGCGGCACACCCGGCTCGGGGCAAAGGAGATTGCGCTCGAAGCGATGCGCATTGCCAGCGACATCAGCATCTACAGCAACCACAACTTCGTCGTGGAAGAGCTATGAGCAAGTCGGAAAAAGAGCGAGTGCTGCTGATGCCCGGCCAGACAGCCGAGGCCGAACCGCAGCCGCCGCCTTCGTTCGATGAGCTGACTCCGCGACAGATTGTCGCCGAGCTGGACAAATACATCATCGGACAGCAGGCGGCCAAGCGCGCCGTGGCCATTGCCCTGCGGAACCGCGTGCGCCGGCAGAAGCTGCCGCCGGAACTGGCCGAAGAAATTCTGCCGAAGAACATCCTGATGATCGGCCCGACCGGCGTGGGCAAAACGGAGATTGCCCGGCGGCTGGCGCGGCTGGCGGGCTGCCCGTTCGTGAAGGTGGAAGCCTCGAAGTACACCGAAGTGGGCTACGTGGGGCGCGACGTGGAATCGATGGTGCGGGACCTGGTGGAAGTGGCCATCGAGATGGTGCGCGAAGAGAAGCTGGACGAAGTGGCCGAGCGCGCCGAGCAGGCCGCCGAAGAACGCCTGCTCGACCTGCTCCTGCCGGTGATGCCGCCGTCCATCGAGCTGACCGGCCCGCACTCGGAAGCCGCCCAGCGGGAGCAGGCCAGCCGCACGCGGGAAAAGCTCCGGGCGCAGTTCCGCGAAGGAAAACTGGACAACCGCATCGTCGAGCTGGAAGTGCGCGAGCGTTCGGTGCCCGCGTTCGAGATCATCACGAACCAGGGCGTCGAAGAGATGGACATCAACATCAAGGAGATGATGAGCGGCTTCTTCGGTCAGGTAAAAAAGAAGCGGAAGATGACCGTGGCTGACGCCTATGACTACCTGATCCAGGAAGAGGAAAACCGGCTGATCGACATGGACCAGGTGACCCGCATCGCCGTCGAACGGGCCGAGCAGATGGGCATCATTTTTATCGACGAAATCGACAAAATTGCCGGGCGCGAATCCGGCCACGGCCCCGACGTCAGCCGCGAAGGCGTGCAGCGCGACATTCTGCCGATCGTCGAAGGCACCACCGTGAACACCCGCTACGGAATGGTGCGCACCGACCACATCCTGTTCATTGCCGCCGGTGCGTTCCATGTGAGCAAGCCTTCCGACCTGATCCCCGAGCTGCAGGGGCGCTTCCCGATCCGCGTCGAGCTCGATTCGCTCACCGAAGAGGATTTCATCCGCATCCTGACCGAACCGAAAAACGCGCTCATCAAACAGTACACGGCGTTGCTGGAAACCGAGGGGGTGCGGCTCCAGTTCACCGACGACGCCATCGCAGCCATCGCGCACTTCGCCGCACAGGTCAACGCGCAGACGGAAAACATCGGCGCGCGCCGCCTGCACACGATTCTGGAAAAGCTGCTGGACGAAGTTTCCTTTGAAGCGCCGGAACTGCGCCGCCGCACCTTCAAGGTGGACGAGGCCTACGTGCGGAAGCAGCTCGCCGATATCGTCAAGGATCAGGACCTGAGCCGTTACATTCTCTAGAATTCCCTGCTGCGATGGAAACACGGACGCCGGCTCGCCCTGCCGCTCGCCTGCTGGAATGCGCGGCTGCTCTGCGATGGGTGCTGCTGGCGGCGGCACTAGCCGGCTGCGGGGTGCCGGGCGAGCTGCGCCCGCGGCGGCCGCTGGTGCCGCTGGCGGTGGCGGACCTGACGGCCCAGCAGCAGGGCGAAGCGGTTCGACTGCGGTTCACTTTGCCGGAGCGGGCCACCGACGGCCGCGCACTGGCCGCGCTGCCCGATGTCGAACTCTATCGCTGGTTTCCCGAGGCGCCCGAAGCGCTCGAGCCCTCGCAGGTGCCCGCGGCTCCGCAACAGGTCATCCCGGGCGCCGAGGCCGGCCGCTATCGCGTCGGTAGTCAGTTGGTGTTCACCGACCCGCTGCCCCCGAGGGCCCTGCGCGATGCGGCGGGCGTAGCGGTGGCGTATCTGGTGCGCACGCGGGCCGGTGCGCGGCACGCTTCGCAGGAATCGAATGTCGCCGTTGTGCGCATCTATCCGGTGCCGGAGCCGCCGCAGGCGCTGGCCGCCACGGTGACCGCTGCCGGCGTTGCCTTGCAGTGGCAGGCGGTAGAACGCACCACGAGCGGAGTCCCGCTGCCCGGGCCGACTCGCTATCGCATCTATCGCGCCGTGGCGGCTGAGCCGGCCGAAACGCCGATCGGCTCATCGCCGCTGCCGCACTACTCCGACAGGCAGGTGGAGTTCGGCCGGGCCTACCGCTATCGGGTCACGGCCGTGGCCCAGTATGGCGACGCCGCGGTCGAGTCAGCACCTTCGGAGGCGGCGACAGTTACGGTGGCGGACCAGTTTGCCCCGGCACCGCCGAGTGGCCTGGTGGCCGTGTTCGTGCCGGCTACCGCGGCCGCGTCGGCTGCGGTGGAGCTTTCCTGGAGCGCTTCCGAGGAAGCCGATCTGGCCGGCTACCGCGTCTACCGCAGCGAGCACGCCGAGCAGCTCGGGGCTCAGCTCAGCACGGCGCTGCTGGTGCAAACCACATTCCGCGATGCGCACCTGACGGCCGGGCGGCGCTACTTCTACCGGGTCACGGCGGTCGATCGCGCCGGGAACGAAAGCCCGGCGTCCGCCCCGGTCGCAGTGGAGATTCCGCGGGAAGAACCGCCCGGGCAGGAGGAAAGGCCAGCGGGCGAGACCTTTTTGGGGAGCGCGCGAAGATGAAATTCTGCCGATTTCAGCCGGTAGTGGTTGCGCCCGGAGCCGTGGCGCATCCCGAGCCGTGCTATGGCCTCGTCGAAGGAGAGCAGGTGCGCGCGGTGGCCGGAGACATCTTCGGACACTGGCAGGCCACCGAGCAGAGCTGGCCGCTGCGCGAAGTTCGGCTGCTCGTGCCGGTGCTGCCGAGCAAGATCGTCTGCCTGGGACGCAACTACCGCGAGCACGCCGCCGAGCTGGGCAATCCGGTGCCATCCGAACCGCTGATTTTTCTGAAGCCGCCTTCGGCCCTGCTCGGGCCAGAGGAACCGATTCTGCTGCCGGCCATCTCCGAGCGGGTCGATTACGAGGGCGAGCTGGCCGTGGTCATCGGACGTCGCTGCGCGCAGCTGGGCGAAGCGGACGATGTGCGTCCGTACCTTCTGGGTTTCACCTGCCTGAACGACGTCACCGCACGCGACCTGCAAAAAAAGGATGTGCAGTTTACGCGCGCAAAAGGGTTCGACACCTTCTGCCCGCTCGGGCCAGTGGTGGAAACCGAGCTCGACCTCGAGGCAGCGTCGGTCGAAACGCGCGTCAACGGCGAGCGGCGGCAGTTCGGCCGCGCCGCGGAAATGATCTTTCCGGTGGATGTTATAATTCGCTGGCTGTCGCGAATGATGACGCTCGAGCCGGGCGACGTGGTGGCCACCGGCACACCAGCCGGCGTCGGCCCGCTGCGGCCGGGGGACGTGGTCGAGGTGGAAGTCCACGGCGTCGGCATCCTGCGCAATCCGGTGGCGGCACGGAGCTGAGTCGCTTCGGTGCGCGGCAGAAGAACGGGGGCGAAGATGAAAATTTTTCTCGATACCGCGAATGTGGAAGAAATCCGGCAGGCGGCGGCGCTGGGTGTGCTGGACGGCGTGACAACCAATCCGACCCTGGCGGCGCGGGAGAAGCGTCCGTTCCGGGAGCTGGTGCTGGAAATCTGCGAGATCGTCGGCAGCGGCGTGGTGAACACCGAAGTGGTTTCGACGGACACGGAAGGCATGCTGCGCGAGGCGCGGGAGATGGCCTCCTGGCATCCGAACATCGTCGTCAAAGTGCCCATGACGCGCGCCGGCGTGCAGGCCCTCGCGGTGCTCAGCCAGGAAGGTGTACGCGTGAACATTACGCTGGTGTTCTCGCCGAGCCAGGCGCTGCTGGTGGCCAAGGCGGGCGCCTATTTCGTCAGTCCGTTCCTGGGCCGCGTGGACGATATCTCGGGCGACGGCATGGCCCTGCTGCGCGATATTCTGACCATCTACCGCGCGCACAATTTCCGCACGCAGGTGCTGGCGGCCAGCCTGCGGCACCCGATGCATGTGGTCGAAGCGGCCAAGCTGGGCGCGCACATTGCCACGATGCCCTTCAAGGTGTTCGAGCAACTGTTTGCGCACCCGCTGACCGACCGCGGGCTGGAAGGGTTTCTGCGGGACTGGGAAAAAGCGCGCGAAGTGCTCGGCGAAATCGTCGAGCCGGAAGCTGCACGCAAGGCGAAGCGGTGAACCTGCTGCGTCCGGACTGGACCACGATGCTGCTGGCGGCCGCCGTAGTGCTGCTCGCGGTCGGCGGCGGCGTGTACTGGCTCCGGCGACGGCCGCCGAGCCCGGAAGAACTGGAACGTCGGCGCCGCGCGTATCTGAATCGGGTGGGACGCATTGTCGAAGGCCACATCCTGGATATCCGCGAAGCCGAAGCCGGCGGGAACCGCAACCCCGGCGAAAGCCGGCGTACCCTGGTCTATTATGCGTATTCCATCTCCGGCGTGAGCTACGAGACGGCTCAGGACATCACCGGTCTGGAAGAGCGCGCCTGCCGCGAACGGCTGATCTCCGGCCAGCCGGTCAGCGTCAAGTACGACCCGGCGAACCCAGGCAACTCCATCCTGATCGCCGAGGACTGGTCCGGCCTGCACTGAAGTGCACTCGCTCGACCCCGCTCTCGAGCGAATCCGGGCCACACAGCTCTGGATCGAAGAGGGGGCTAGCCGCTCGGCACGGCAGCTTGTATTCTTCCGGCGATGAGACGGCTGCTGGGGGCCATCGCCGCCACCCTGTTCGGCATGGGAGTGACGCTGGCCGCGGTGGTGTTTCTGGAACGGGCCACGCTGCATCTCGGCCAGATGCCGCGTTCGCTCGAAAAAGCAGCGCTCGCTCTAGCTCTGATCCCCTTCGGGGTGTTCGCGCTGCTCGGAGCCCTGTATCTGGCCACGCAGGCCGCGGTGCGGCTGTGGGGATGTCCGCGGCGGCCGGGCCAGATGGCGTACAATCGGACACCAGGAAACAGCCATGACGACACACAAGAAAACCGCGGGTCCGCTGGAAGAATTGCGACGACGCGATGCGCTGGCCGAAGAGGGAGGCGGTGCGGAACGTCGCGAGCGGCAGCACCGCGAAGGGAAATTGTCCGCGCGGGAACGCATCGAGCTGCTGCTGGACGAAGGCACGTTTGAGGAACTGGACAAGTTCGTCACGCACCGCTGCGCCGACTTCGGCATGCTGGAGAACCGCCCGCTCGGCGATGGATTCATCACCGGCTACGGGCGGATTGACGGGCGGCTGGTCTACGTCTTCGCGCAGGACTTCACCGTGTTTGGCGGCTCGCTGAGCGAAGCGAACGCGCAGAAGATCTGCAAGATCATGGATCTGGCCATGCGCAACGGGGCGCCGGTGATCGGGCTGAACGATTCCGGGGGAGCGCGGATTCAAGAGGGCGTGATGTCGCTGGCCGGCTACGCGGAGATTTTCCTGCGAAACACCCTGGCCAGCGGAGTGATTCCGCAGATCAGCGCCATCATGGGACCGTGCGCGGGCGGCGCGGTCTATTCGCCGGCCATCACCGACTTCATCCTGATGACGGCGAAAACCTCGTACATGTTCGTGACCGGCCCGGACGTGATTCGCACCGTAACCCACGAGGAAGTCACCAAAGAGGAGCTGGGCGGAGCCATGACGCACAACGCCACCAGCGGCGTGGCGCACTTCGTCGCGCGGGATGATGCCGAGTGCCTGGCCATGATCCGCGAGCTGCTCAGTTTTCTGCCCTCGAACAATCTGGAAGATCCGCCGCGCCGGACGACGAACGACCCGCCCGATCGCACCGAGCCCGCGCTGAACCACCTGATTCCGCCCGATCCGATGGTGCCCTACGACATCAAGGACGTCATCCATGCGATTGTGGACGACCACTACTTTTTCGAGGTCCACGAGCACTTCGCCAAAAATCTCGTGGTGGGATTCGCGCGGCTGGACGGGCGTCCGGTGGGGATCGTGGCGAACCAGCCGGCGGTGCTGGCCGGATGCCTGGATATCAACGCCTCGGTGAAGGGGGCCCGGTTCGTGCGCTTCTGCGACGCGTTCAACATTCCGCTGATCACGCTGGAGGATGTGCCCGGTTTTCTGCCCGGCACCCAGCAGGAGTTCGGCGGGATCATCAAGCACGGGGCGAAGCTGCTGTATGCGTTTGCCGAAGCCACCGTGCCGAAGCTGACCGTGATCACCCGCAAGGCCTATGGCGGCGCCTATTGCGTGATGGCCTCGAAGCATATCCGCACCGACGTCAACTACGCCTGGCCGACCGCGGAAATCGCGGTGATGGGGCCGGAAGGCGCCGTCAACATCGTCTATCGCCGCGAGCTCGAACGCGCCCCCGAGGCCGAACGAGAAGCGCTGCGACAGCAGAAAATCGCAGAGTTCCGTCAGCGGTTCGCCAATCCGTATGTGGCCGCCGAACGCGGCTACATCGACGCGGTGATCGAGCCGGCCCAGACTCGTCCGAAACTGATTACGGCACTGCGCGCACTCGAAAATAAACGCGACACCAATCCACGGAAAAAACATGGCAACATCCCGCTGTGAAGCCGCAGGGCTGTGTTGACCAACCTGGAAAGCTGGCCGCCCTGTGGAGTTCGGGGGAAGCGATGCCGGAGGCTGGACGCAGAGTGGATCCGGTGCGATGTTGCATCCGCCCACCGCAGTGCAATAATGCGGAATCGACGGGGACGGCGGGAGGAAAACCTGTCTTACCGGAGTGACCGTCGGTCGAAGCGAGCCGTGAGCCGCGGGGTTCCCGGGAACAGACCGCGGGCAGGCTTCGATCTGCCAGGAGAGGCGCTATGCGTTTTCCGTGGTTAGGGATACTGGCCGTGGCGATCTCCGCAGCGGCCGCGCCGCAGAAGGAGGCTGCTGCGGAACTGAGCCTGCAGTCGCTCGATGGCGAAGCGCGTTCGCTGGCCGCATATCGCGGCCAGGTGGTGGTGTTGAATTTCTGGGCCACGTGGTGCAAGCCCTGTCGCGAGGAGATGCCTCTGCTGGAAAAAATCCACCGGGAATACACGGATCGCGGGGTGGTGGTGATTGGCGCGTCGGTGGACGCCCAGGCCACCGAAGCGCGCATTGCGCCGTTTGTGCACGAGCACGGGCTGACGTTTCCCATCTGGAAGGGAGCGCGGCTCAGCCAGGTCGAGGCGTTCGTCGGCGAGCAGGCGCTGCCGGCCACAGTGTTGCTGGACCGGCAGGGACGCATCCGCAGGCGCTGGCTCGGTGTGGTGCGCGAAGCGGAGCTGCGTGCGCGACTGGAAGAACTGCTCGCGGCGGATGCAGCACCGAAGTCGCGCTAGCCGGCGTGCAGGAAAAGCGGGTTTGCAAAGAGCCATGTTCCGCAAAATCCTGATTGCCAACCGGGGCGAGATAGCCGTTCGTGTGATCCGCGCCTGTCACGAGATGGGCATTGCCGCGGTGGCGGTCTTCAGCGAAGTGGACCGCGCCGCACTGCACGTGCGGCTGGCCGATGAAGCCTACCCGATCGGTCCGGCGCCTTCCCGAGAAAGTTATCTGCGGATTGACCGACTGATGGAAGTCGCCCGCCGCGCCGGCTGCGATGCGTTGCATCCGGGCTACGGCTTTCTGGCGGAAAATCCGGCGCTGCCGCGCGCCTGCCGCGAAGCCGGTGTGGTGTTCATCGGGCCGAGCGCCGAGGCAATGGAGCGGCTCGGCTCGAAAACTGCCGCGCGACAACTGGCCCGCGCCGCCGATGTACCCACCGTGCCGGGAACCCTGGAGCCGATCGAATCGTTCGAGCGCGCGCAGCAGATTGCGCAACAGATCGGCTATCCGGTGCTGCTGAAGGCCGTCGCCGGCGGAGGCGGCAAAGGCATGCGGCTGGTGATGGGGCCAGCGGAGCTGGCTGCGGCGTGGCGAGATGCTTCGTCGGAGGCGCTGAACGCCTTCGGCGATGGCCGGCTCTACCTGGAAAAGTACCTGGCCGAGCCGCGGCACATCGAAGTGCAGGTGCTCGCCGACCAGCACGGCAACGTGGTCTACCTAGGCGAGCGCGAATGTTCCATCCAGCGGCGTCATCAAAAGGTGGTCGAGGAAGCGCCTTCGCCGATCATGGATCCCGCGCTGCGGCAGCAGATGGGCGAAGCCGCCGTGCGGCTGGCGCGCGCCGCCGGCTACACAAACGCGGGTACCTGCGAGTTTCTGGTCGACGCGGACCGCCGGTTCTACTTCCTCGAAGTGAACACGCGGCTGCAGGTCGAACACCCGGTCACCGAGGCAGTCACCGGACTCGACCTGGTGAAGCTGCAGATTCGTGTGGCGGCAGGTGAGCGGCTGCCGTTGCAGCAGGACGACGTGGTGCTCCGCGGCCACGCCATCGAGTGCCGCATCTACGCCGAAGATCCCGAAAACCAGTTTTTCCCCTCCCCGGGGAAAATTCTGGCGCAGCGGTTGCCGGCCGGGCCGGGCATCCGCACCGACGATGGCGTCTATGCGGGCGCAGTAATCCCCAACGAATACGACCCGCTGATCGGCAAGCTGATTGCTTTTGGCCGTGACCGCACCGAAGCCATCGCGCGGCTGCGACGGGCGCTGGACGAGTATTACGTCTCCGGCGTGCGCACGAACATTCCGATGTTCCGGCGGCTGCTGGCCGATCCCGCCTTTGCGCGCGCCGAATTCCACACGCGCTGGCTCGATGGCTGGCTGGAACGCGTGTTGCGCGACCCCGCCCGCTTCGCCACGCGCGACGGCACGCGGGAGGCAGAAGACGCAGCGGCTCTGGCGGCGGCGCTGTGGCATGTCGCGCAAAACGGCGTGCCGGCCTCGGCGCAGACCGCCACGGCACCGGCCGCCTCACCCTGGAAGCTCGAAGGCCGCAGAGAATTGCTGCGCCGCGACCCGCGAGACTGAAGGCTCGTTTCGAACACGCCGATTCCCCGCAACCACGGCAGACTTCGGTCTGTAAGAAACTGGCGTCAAACCTGGCGGAAGAGCCAGTTGCTGAGGAGTTGCTCGCGTTGCTCGGCTGAGAACGTCATGTTGCAAATACGGTCGTCGTGATTGCTTGCTCTTTTCATGGAGTTTTTACCTGCAGCGTGATCATCGTATTTTGCTGAATCCTTTCGGATGCTCCGGTTCCGCAGCGTCACACTGTTTCCGGCAAAGCGTTTTGGGGTGCTTTCGGCGTTCCACTCTCACGGGAGGTACAACCAGGCCGACGAGCGCGGTCCGGTGTCGTTGCCGTAGCCGCCTGTAATCAGTACACCGCCACTTCTCAGCAGGGCTACTGCGGAGAAGTGTCCTGCCAACCGCGCTTCGCCGGAGACGAGCACGAATTTCCGGTTCACGGCGTCGTACGTTTCAGCCTGCGGCGCACCTCCGGCGATCAACACGAGACCGCTCGGAAGCAAGAGGCTGCTGCCTGCGTGCTTATAGCGGCCGACCTTCATCACAGGGCCGGCCACGAACCTCCCGGTCTTCGGATTGAACAGTTCCGTGGAGTTGTAGACGCCGCGATCGTCGTGTTCATCCGAGCCTCCGGTCACCAAAACCTGGCCGTCTCCGAGCAGGACGCCATCGTGCTTGTGGCGGCGCACCGACATGTCTCCCGTACGGCTGAACACACCGGTCGCGGGATCGAAAATCTCTGCCGAGGCCAGGATCGTCAGGTTTCCTCTGCGACCGTTGTGGCCGCCGACGACCAGTACCCGCCCATCCTGAAGGCGAACGGCCACATGGCCGCCACGCGCTGTGGTCATGCTACCCGTCGGCGAGAATTTGCCAGTTGCGGGATCGTAGACTTCGGCGCTCGAATGCATTGCCCACCCTGGTCCCTCGCCGCCGGTTAGCAAGACTTTGCCGTTGTGGAGGAGCACGGCCACATGATTCGCCCGCGGGGCAGCGAGCGATCCGGTCTGGACGAAGGAATTGGTTGCAGGATCGTACAGCTCCGCCGCTGCAAGCATCACGCTGCCTTTTCCATAACCACCAGCAATGAGCACCTTACCGTCGGGAAGCAGTGTGACCGTATGGCTGTGACGCGGCGTGACCATGGGGGCCATCGGGAAGAATTTTCTTCTGTGCGGGTCATACATCTCGGCCCCGTTCGGGGACTCTTCTTCTTCACTGAACCCGCCCACTACCAACACGCGGCCGTCAGGCAACGCCGTTGCAGTGTGCGCGGCACGACTGACCTGCATGTCTGCAGTCGAGACCAAGGAGCCGCAGGCCGGTTGTTCCAGCACGTCTAGGTTCGCCGGTTTGCCTGTCAACCAGACCAGGCCACACACCGCCACGCCGGTGACGAACGCGGCACCGGCCCAGAAGTTCCAAGTCATCATTTTCTTCCTCGTGGATTGATTTTGATCCGCCTGGCTCTGGATAAGGCCTATCGTTTGGAAGCGACTCGTTCCAACTCTTTGAAAGCTCCGATCCACGCCCGTTCTTGCCAGATGCGCGCCTCTTCCCACTCCGGACTGCTGCGCCATCCAGAATGAATCAGGTGTACTCTGGTGCCGTTGCTCTCCGGTATGAACGTAACCACGACGTGGGTCAGTGGATCGGCTGTATTGGCGAACGGCTTGAACTGTTTTGGACTCCGCCACTGAAACGCAATGAACTCCTCGGGGGCCAGGGCCGTAACGCGGCAGCCAATTGTGCTGTTGTTTTCACGATCATCCGGTTGCCAGAACAACTCATACTTCCCGCCGACCTTCGGTTCCACATCGGCCGACGCGGTTAGCCAGGACTGAAGCAGGGCGTTGTCCGTGAAATACGCCCAGGCTCTTGCTGGGGACACGGGAACGAAAGCCGAAACGTGAATGACCTTATCGGTCACCGGTAAAACTGGGTTGCGAGAGGGTGTCACGTTTTGCGAGCTGGCCGCGACGGCACCAACAACCAGGAGCAAATAGAACCGTAATGACTGACCACTGTGGATAATGTCGTGCGTCATCTCCGGTGTCCTCCATGTAGATATGTGCCGGCAAAAAACTGCAAGGGGCCTAACCATTAATTAGGCATACGTACTTATTGAGCCCAATCTAGTTCCCTTCGCGTTCGCGAACGATCCAGATACTCTTATCTGGGTTTGTAGTCGATGGAAGAATATAGGACCGTTCCCCCGGGGTGTCAGTTGCCACAGACTGACGACGGGCCCGCCGCTTGACTCCCCTCCGATATCTTCCCCGTAAATGATGCCGTCATAGTCCGGCAGCAACGTGTGGCAATGGATCTGGTTCAAAAGAACGTGCAGATTGCTCTGCCGGTCAAGTTTCCACACACGGTCACGCGAGATATCGCAGAAGTAGAACTGATCCTGCCCATCCTCAGCAACGCCCCAGCTTGCTTGGGCGTGTGCAGTGGGGACTCCAAGGGACAACGCGAACAGCAATCAAGCCGCGGAAATCAAGCGGCAAGCCATCGCCGATTTTAACTGCTGTTCGATGATGGCTCAATCATTTCCCTGCCCAGGGTTAGTTGAAACGGGCGGCTCCCGTGGAGGTGCATCCTAGGCCACCTGCAGCTGGGAGTGCAACTCCGGATTCAGTTTTCGCGCCAGCTCCTTCCGCTCGCGAAAGCCTGTCGCCTTCCGGAACTGCTTCCCCCGACCGAAAGCGTCGGGACGGTCCAGCGCGCGGTGGTCGCCGCCCTGCTCGCGCTGCTCGCTGCGGGCCACGTGCAGCACCGTCCCGAGGCCCAGCTCGACGAGGTTGGTGGTCGCAGGGCTACTCCGCAACAGCGGGCCCGTCCCCGGGCAGCGCAGGGTGAGCGTTTCCTCCATCCCTTCCTCCAGGCTGCGCGCTGCGCTCGGATTGATGCGCTCCAGTCGCCGGAAGAGCTTCTCCAGCGCCGCCTTCGCGTCTTCGTAGCTGGTCATGGCGTAGGCGTTGCGCAACTGGCAGCGTTGCACCTCAGCCCGCTCGTCGAACACACGCTCCACCGTCGCCCGCTGCCCAGAGAAAGACATCCTCGCACCAAACGCTGCCGTCCGCACGCATGTGGGCGCGTTCGGCGTTGGCGTACGCGGGGCGAACCGCAGCCTCGCCGCTGTGGGCAATGGCCCCCTGATTGACGCCCGCGCTGTCAGAACGAAGTATCACTACCGCGACTGGCGTCCGTTGCGGAGCAGCCCGGCTTCGAACCAGCCCGCACACCGGTGAGCCACACTCCCTGCCGGACAAGCTCCCCGGGAATCGACGTGCAGCCGGCACAGGTTGCCGGTTCGAGGCCCGGTCGGACGCCTGCGCCTCAGCGAGCATCCCGCCAGGCCTGTGCCCAGAGCCTCGGCTTGACGTTTGGCCTCGGCGCAGTCAGACTGGCTGGCTTGCAGGCAGCCGGAGGCTATTGCAGAGGCAGCAGGCCATGTCGCAGGGTCGCGGGCTGTTGATTGTCTACACCGGACCGGGCAAGGGCAAGACGACCTGTGCGCTGGGCACCGCATTTCGTGCCGTGGGGCAGGGTTTCCGGGTGCTGATGGTGCAGTTCATCAAAGGCTCCTGGCACTACGGCGAGCTCGACGCCGCCGAAATGCTCGGCCGCGACAAGTTCGAAATCCGTCCCATGGGACGCGGCTTCGTCAAGGTCGGCGGCGCGGCCACCGACCCGGAAGACATCCGGCTGTGCGAGCAGGCCTGGCAGTTCGCTCTCGAGCAGATTCACAGCGGAAAATACGAGCTGGTCATCCTGGACGAAATCAACTACGTCATCAGTTATAAAATGCTGGACGGCGAAAAAGTGGCTGAGGCGCTGGCCCGGCGTCCCGAGGGGGTCCATGTGATCTGCACCGGACGCAATGCACATCCGAAGCTGGTCGAGCTGGCCGACCTGGTGACCGAGATGCGCGAAATCAAGCACCCCTACACGCGGGGCATCCAGGCGCAGCGCGGGATTGATTACTGATGGCCTGGTTCCGCAGAGAGAAAAAGCCGGTCGAGCAACCCACACCGCCCGAGGAACGCCGGGTGCGCACCGAAGGCATGTGGACGAAGTGCGAGGCCTGCGGACAGATCATCTGGAAAAAAGATCTGGAGACAAACTGGAACGTCTGTCCGCGCTGCCAGCACCATTTCCGGCTCAGCGCAGTGCGGCGACTCGAACTGCTGCTGGACGACGGGCAGTGGGTCGAGCACGACGGCGCGCTGGAATCCACCGACCCGCTCGAGTTTGTGGACACCCGGCCGTACCGCGAGCGGCTGCGCGAAGCACAGCAGAAAACCGGCATGGCCGATGCTATCCTGACCGCCGAAGGTCGTCTCCAGGGCCATCCGGTGCTCTGCTGTTCGATGGAGTTCGGCTTCATCGGCGGCTCGATGGGTGCCGTGGTCGGCGAGAAAGTCACGCGTGCGGCGGAGCTGGCGCTGGCGCGGCGGCTGCCGCTGGTGATCGTCTCCTGCTCGGGTGGAGCCCGGATGATGGAAGGCGCCATCAGCCTGATGCAGATGGCGAAAATCTGCGCGGCGCTCGGGCGGCTCGACCGTGCCCGCATCCCGTACATTTCGGTGCTGGCGGACCCGACCACCGGCGGCGTGACGGCCAGCTACGCCATGCTCGGCGACCTGAACATCGCCGAGCCCGGAGCCCTGATCGGCTTCGCCGGCCCGCGCGTCATCGAACAGACGATCCGGCAAAAACTGCCCGAGGGATTCCAGCGCGCCGAGTTTCTGCTCGCGCACGGCTTCCTGGATGCCGTCGTGCACCGCAAGGAGCTGAAGTCGTACATCGCCAGCGCGCTCGATTTCTTCCTGGCCTGAACCAGCACCGCTGTGCCGCGCGGTCCCACCGGCCGCCGGCGCGGCTGGCCGGGTGAGGTTTCCCATGCGCTACGAAGAAGCGGTTCGCTCCCTGCTGGCGCTGGGACGGGAACTGGCCGTGCCCCGTCACGCCCGGACCCAGAAATTCGATCTCGACAACATCCGCGCCCTGGCCGCGGCGATGGGCCATCCCGAACGGCGTCTGCCCTGCGCACACATCGCGGGTACGAACGGCAAAGGTTCGGTGGCGGCGATGCTGGATGCGATTCTGCGCGCCGCCGGCCTGCGCACCGGACTGTACACCTCGCCGCACCTGGTGCGCATCAACGAACGCATCCTCATCGAAGGCCGCGAGCTGCCGGACGCAGAGTTCGCCGCCGCCTTTACCCGCCTGCGCGCCGTCATCGAATCGCTGCTGGCGCGCGGCCCGGAAGCCGGCGGCCTGCGCGCGCACCCGAGCTATTTCGAGTGCCTGACGGCGATGGCCCTGGACTGCTTCGCGCGCGCCGGGCTGGACTTCGCGGTCTATGAAGTGGGCATGGGCGGGCGGCTGGACGCGACGAACATCGTCACGCCCGAGGTGGCTGTCCTCACGCAGATCGACTTCGACCATGAAGACTACCTGGGCCACACCCTTGCCGCGATTGCCGCCGAAAAGGCGGGCATCATCAAGCCCGGCGCCTGGGTGGTGAGTGCCGTCGAACGGCCCGAAGCGCGGGCGGTGGTGGTCGAGCGGGTGGCTGCGATGGGCGCCCGCCTGGTGGAAATCGATGCCGCCTACCAGATCGAAATGGTCGCCACGGCAGCAGACCCGGCCCTCCAGCGCGCCACCGTGCGGGCGCCGGACGGAACGCGCTACGAACTGGCGGTGCCATTGCTCGGACAATATCAGGTGCGCAACGCGGTCACGGCCTTGGCGGCAGCGCGTCTGCTGGCCGAACGCGGCTTTCCCGTCACCGACGATGCCATCGTGCGCGGCATCGCTGCCGTTCGCTGGCCGGGCCGGTTGCAGCGCGTCTGCTCCAGTCCGGCGGTGTACATCGACGGCACTCACAATCCGGCCGGGGCTCGCGAACTGGTGGCGTTCTGTCGGGAGCACCTGGCCGGACGGCGCCTGTGGCTCGTCTACGGCGCCATGCGCGACAAGGCCGTGGACGAAATCACCGGCCTGCTCTTCCCGCTCGCCTGGCGCGTGGTGCTCACCGCGCCGCGGCAGCCGCGAGCCATCTCACCCGAAGTGCTGGCCGCCATGACCCGCCATCTGGAGCCGCCCGGCGGCATGGCGGTCGTCGCCCGGCCGGAGGAAGCGCTCGAATGCGCACTCGGCGAATCGGCCGCTGACGATGTCGTGCTGGCCACCGGCTCGCTCTATCTGGCCGGCGACCTGCTGGCGCACTGGTCCGGAGGTCGCGAAGCACCCGCGGTGCCCGCGCCCCTGCGCAACGCCGAGGACGGCTGACGAGCTGCGGGCGCGGCGGCCTTTGCCCGCGCCGCACAGCCTCTGCTAGGATGCTCTCCGATGACGCTGGCTGGAGCCTCCGCGCCGCGAATCGGAATCCCCTGGCGCAGCCGCGAAGAAGAACAGCGCGGCGAACGCCGGGCCCTGCAACCGTATCTGGATGCAGTCCGCCAGGCGGGCGGCGAGCCGGTGGAAATTTCGCTCACGCTGGTCGAATCGGGTCGGCTGGCGGAGCTGGCCGAAACGCTCGATGGCTTCCTGCTGCCCGGCTCGCCCGCCGATGTGGACCCGTCGTGGTATCACGCCGAGCGCAGTCCGCATTGCGGTCCCCGCGACGCCTTCCGCGAACAGACCGATTTCGCTCTGCTCGATGCTGCCTGCACCGCGCACCAACCGGTGCTGGCCATCTGCTACGGTCTGCAGAGCCTGAACGTTTTCAAGGGCGGCCGCCTGCTGCAGGATATCGCTGCCGAAGTGCCCCGCGCCCTGCAACACGAATGGAAACGCTCGACCGGGGCTCCCGAGCCGCGCCATCCGGTGGAGTTTGTCGCCGGCTCGCGCCTGGCCGAGCTGCTCGGCAGCGGAACGACGGAGGTCAACAGTAGCCACCACCAGGCCGTTGCGGTGGTGGGCCGCGAGCTGCGCACCGTCGGCTGGGCGCCGGACGGAGTGGTGGAAGCGGTGGAAGGCACCGCGGCCGAACACTGGGTCGTCGGCGTGCAGTGGCATCCGGAGCGCATGCCGGAGGATCCGTTGACACGGGCGCTGTTTGCCGCGTTCGTGAACGCAGCGCGGCAGGCGGGTGCGCAGCGCAGCTCCGGCGGAAACCGGCGCCCCGGAACTGCTACCGCAGAATCGGTGTCCGAGGAGAGAAAATGATTTCCCTGGCCGGCAAAGCAGCTTTGATCACCGGAGGCTCGCGCGGCATCGGTGCGGCGACCGTCAAACTGTTCGCGCAGGCGGGCGCTGACGTCGTTTTCAACTACCACCGCCACCGGCAAGCCGCCGAGGCGGTCGCGCGGGAAGCGCGCCGGCACGGCACACGCGTCGAATCGCTGCGGGCAGACCTGCGGCGGATGCGGGACGCGCGCCGTCTGGTCGAATTCGCCATCGAGCGGCTGGGCCGGCTGGACATCCTGGTCGCCAACGCCGGCATCTGGAATGCCGAGGAGCTGCCGATCGAGAAAATGACCGAAAAGCAGTGGGATGAAATGATGGCCGCAAATCTGAAAAGCGTCTATGCCGTGGTCCACTGCGCGGTGCCGCAGATGATCCGGCAGAAAGCGGGGCGTATCGTGGCCATCAGCTCGACCGCCGGCCAGCGCGGCGAAGCATTCCACACCCACTACGCGGCCACCAAAGGCGGGATCATCAGCTTCGTGAAAGGGCTGGCGACAGAGCTGGCCCGGCACAACATCCTGGTGAACTGCGTGGCGCCCGGCTGGGTGGATACGGAGATGTCCAGGCCGGTGCTCGAAACCCGGGCGGGCTGGAAATTCGCCACCAGCGCCATTCCGCTCGGGCGTCCGGCGCGGCCCGAAGAGGTGGCCGGGCCGATTCTGTTTCTCGCTTCCGAGCTGGCTACCTTCATCACCGGCGAAATTCTGAACGTGAACGGAGGTGCGGTGCTGTGCGGCTGAGCATCCGGGCGGGAAGCGGGATTCTGGTGGCGCTGCTGGCCACCGCCGCCGCAGCACAGCAGGTGCTGCTGCCGGAGCAGAACACGGCGCGGGCGCGCGAGCTCGTCCAGCAGGCCATCGAAGCGCTCGGCGGCGCGGCCTACCGCAACGTGCGCGACATCTACCGCGAAGGCCGGCTGGCGCAGTTCAGCTCGGCGGGCGAGCTGGCCGGCTACGTGAAATTTTTCGATTACGTCAAACTGCCGGACAAAAACCGCACCGAATTCTACGACCAGCGCAACATCATCACGGTGATGACCTCCGAGGAAGGCTGGGAGCTGGATCGCGGGGGCATCCAGCCGGCCGGCCCGGAAGCCGTGGAACGCTATCGGCGCAACCTGCGGAAAGATGTGCTCGAGTACGTACTCCGCTACCGGCTCGACGAGGAAGGCCTGGCGTTCCGCTACCAGGGCAGCGACGTGGTGGACCTGAAACAGGTGGACTGGGTGGAACTGGTCGACCGCGAACGCACCAGCATGCGCATCGCCCTGGATCGCAACACCCGCCTGCCCATCCGCGCCGTGATCGTCTCGCGCGACCCGCTCACCCGCCAGCGCATCGAGGAGGTCGAATATTACGCCAACTATCATCCGATCGACGGCGTTATGACCCCGATGCAGATCCAGAAACAGCGCAACGGAATCAACTACTACCAGGTGTTCTTCACCGCCTACCGCTACAACACCGGACTCGACGACGCGCTGTTCACACGCGCCTCGCTCGAAGAACGCTGGGCCAAACTGAACAAAAAGAAAAAATAGCGGCGCGCCTGCGTGACACATGCCGGTTGCGGCGCCGGCTTCGCTCGGCACGCCAGCGTACCGGAGCCCTGCGGTGCCGGTTCGCCCCTCGACGGCGGTTTCGCCCGCCCGGGTTGTTCTGCTAGACTC
This sequence comes from Terriglobia bacterium, assembly GCA_023512135.1. GTDB lineage: Bacteria > Acidobacteriota > Terriglobia > Acidiferrales > UBA7541 > DSGC01. Next base: position 175,263 of record JAIMAG010000005.1, read on the forward strand.
GCCCCAACGCTGCCCTTCGAGGTGGGCCATGCTGCATCGCCGAACTTTTCTCCAGCGTGCCGCCGTGGGCGCGGCGCTGCTGGGTATTCCGCTGGCGCGTGCCGAGCAGGTCTTCGCGCAGCAACCTCCGCCACTGCCGCCGCGCGCCCTGCTCGAGCGTGACCCGGAGCGCTACTGGTCCGAGCTGCGCGCGCAGTGGTTGCTGGCGGCGGATCGCATCAACCTGAACTGCGGTTCGGTCGGGTGCACGCCGTGGCCGGTGCTCCGCGCGATGCTGGATCACATTCTGGAAGGCGAAACCTTCCGCGAACCGGCCTATCCCTGGTTCGGCTACGAAGAGAATGCGCGGCTGCGCGAGCTGCGCGATGCCCTGGCCGCGTTCATCGGTTGCCATCGCGACGAACTGGCCCTGGTGCGTAACGCAACCGAAGCGAACAACATCGTCTGCAACGGCCTGGACATGCAGCCGGGCGAAGAAGCCCTGCTCACCGACCAGGAACACCCGGGCGGACGCTGCTGCTGGGAACAGAAAGCGGCGCGGTTCGGCATCCGGCTGAACTACGTCACGCTGCCCAGGCCGCCCGCGACGGCCGAGGAAATCGTCGAGCGGTTCGAGCGCGCGCTGACGCCGGCCACGAAAATCATCGTCTTCAGCCATATCACGACCGTCACCGGCCTGGTGCTGCCGGTACGGGAAATCTGCGCGCTGGCGCGCCGCCGCGGCGTGCTGACCCATGTGGACGGCGCGCATGCCATCGGTCAGTTGCCGCTCGCCATGCACGAGCTCGGCTGCGATTTCTACGCGTCGAGTCCTCACAAGTGGCTGATGGCACCGAAGGGCACCGGCTTCCTCTACATCCGCGAAGAGCACCTGGAAAAGCTGTGGGTGAATATTGCGTCGGGCGAATGGCGCAACTATGCGCAGAAGGCGTACCGGTTCTCGAACCTGGGCACGTCGAATCTCTCGGTCATGGTGGGTCTGAAAGCGGCGCTCGACTTCTTTCGCGAAATCGGCCCGGAACGCATCTACGCGCGGCAGCACGAGCTGGCCACGCGCGTGCGCGACCGCATCCGCAGCTACCCGCAACTGCGCATCGCCAACGCCAGCGACGACCCCTTCTACGGTGCGATGGTCAGCTTCGAGGCCGCGCCGGGCCGCTTGCAGCCGGTGCTGGACGCCTGCGCCGCACGCTACATCCGCGTCGCCGGCAGCAGCAACCCCGCGGGCGAAGCCGATCGCATCCGCATCTCGACCAATATCTTCACGCAGCCCGGCGAGCTCGAAGCGTTTTTCGAGGCCCTGGAAGCCGGCCTGCGCCGCGCCTGACAGATCAGCCCTGCGGGAATGTCCTAGCCTTGCCGTGGCGCAGCCGGGTTGGGGCCCAGACCGCCGGCTGCAGGTCCGCCGCAGCGCAAACTTCGGACTGCACGCTCGACAACACGAGCCATGTCTTGCACCGCAGTGCCCTCGGTGAGGGCCTGCCCCACGGACTCACGTCTGCTGCAGAGAAACGCGAGATTGCCTTCACGACCTGCACGCGAAGGCGAACACCAAGCGTGGTCTTGGTCTGCGTCTGAGCTGCCTTGTGCAGCAGCTTGCACGACCGGGCCGGCCAGGGTGCCCGGAAGCGGGATTTGCACAGGGCGCAAGGAAAATGTGCAATGGACGACTTGACGGCGGGCAGAGTCGTGCTATACTGTCGAATTGGCTGTGAGGCCGCAGAACGAAAAGGGGCGGTGTCTGCGGCGAAGCCAGAATCGGAATCCGCGCGAGCGATTCCGTTGGTGAGGACGATTACGGATACCGGATAAACACCGTCGAGCATCGAGCCGATCCCGTCGGTCGAACGGAGACGGGATGTGCCCGGCGCTCGACGCCGGGTTTTTTGTTCCCCGCGCCAGCGGGGCATCCTGCCGGGAGCAGGGTGAAAGGTTCTTTGACAATGGAATGAGGCTGGCATAGCGCCACGTGCGCCGGTTGCCGCTGCCGGAGTTTCGGCGGAGGGAACAGGCGGCGTGACGCAAGCCGCAAGTTCTGCTCAAGCGCATGTGATCGGCGAACTTGTCGCGCCGTCGGTGGCGGCGAACTCTGCAAGGGTTGCCTGGCAGAGCAAGCTGGCTGCGACGTGCGGGGCAAGTTTTATGGTCAAGCTACTAAGGGCGTGCGGTGGATGCCTTGGCGCCAACAGGCGACGAAGGACGTGGCAAGCTGCGATAAGCCTCGGGGAGCCGCAAGCAGGCTTTGATCCGGGGATCTCCGAATGGGGCAACCCCTCCGAGCAAAACTCGGAGACGGCCCGCTGAATCCATAGGCGGGTACGAGCGAACCCGGGGAAGTGAACCATCTCAGTACCCGGAGGAAAAGAAATCAACCGAGATTCCGAAAGTAGCGGCGAGCGAAATCGGAACAGCCCAAACCGCGGTGCTTGCACCGCGGGGTTGCAGGACCGCATCAGTAGAGTTACCAATCCGACCGTTAGGTGAATCGGCTGGAAAGCCGGGCCAGAGAGTGTGATAGCCACGTAACCGAAAACGGTTCGGACTCGAAGCGGGATCCTGAGTACCACGGGGCACGGGAAACCCTGTGGGAATCTGGGGGGACCACCCTCCAAGGCTAAATACTCGTTGGCGACCGATAGTGAACTAGTACCGTGAGGGAAAGGTGAAAAGAACCCCTGCGAGGGGAGTGAAATAGGACCTGAAACCGCATGCCTACAAGCAGTCAGAGGGCTATGCCCCGGCTTCGGCCGGGGAAGTGCCTGATGGCGTGCCTCTTGCTTAATGAGCCGGCTAGTTATTCTCACAGGCAAGGTTAAGCGAAAGCGAGCCGTAGCGAAAGCGAGTCCGAATAGGGCGTTGAGTCTGTGGGAATAGACGCGAAGCGGGATGATCTACCCTTGGCCAGGCTGAAGGCCGCTTAACCGCGGCTGGAGGGCCGAACCGGTGTTGGTTGAAAACAGCTCGGATGAGCTGAGGGTAGGGGTGAAAGGCTAACCAAATTCCGTGATAGCTCGTTCTCCCCGAAATGCCTTTAGGGGCAGCCTCGTGTGGTCTGCCGCGGCGGTAGAGCGCTGGATGGCTGAGGGACCATTCCAGGTTACCGACTCCAACCAAACTCCGAATGCCGCGGACAGCAGCACGGGAGTGAGACTACGAGGGATAAGCTTCGTGGTCGAAAGGGAAACAGCCCAGACCGCCAGCTAAGGTCCCGGACTGCAGGCTAAGTGGGAAAGGATGTGCAACCGCGAAGACAGCCAGGAGGTTTGCTTGGAAGCAGCAATCCTTTAAAGAAAGCGTAACAGCTCACTGGTCAAGCGGTCGCGCACCGACAATTCAACGGGGCTCAAGCCTGCGACCGAAGCTGCGGAAGGGCCGAGGCGTTGCGACGCTTCGGCCTTTGGTAGGGGAGCATTCTGTGGAGTCCGAAGGCGGACCGAGAGGACCGCTCGACGCCACGGAAGAGACCCTGCCGGCATAAGTAGCGATAAACGCGGTGAGAATCCGCGTCGCCGAAAGTCTAAGGTTTCCTGAGGAAGGTTCGTCCGCTCAGGGTTAGGCGGGGCCTAAGGCGAGGCCGAAAGGCGTAGCTGATGGACAGCCGGTCAATATTCCGGCCCCACCGGAGGGGCGTTTGCACGATGGGGAGACGCAGAAGGATAGGCGGGTCGTCCTATGGCTATGGCGATCCGACGCCGGAAGCGGGGAGTGGCAGGAAAATCCACCACTCCGTTACCCGTGAGGGCGTTGGCAGGGACGCAGGTCCCGAGGCCGCTGAGTCCACGCTGCCAGGAAAATCCTCTAAGGAGTCCTTCCGGTGCCCGTACCTCAAACCGACACAGGTAGACGAGATGAGTATTCACAGGCGCGCGAGAGAACGCTCGCTCAGGAACTAGGCAAATTGGCCCCGTAACTTCGGGAGAAGGGGCGCCCCGGTAGGGTTCACAGCCCGAGGGGGCCGCAGTGAAAGGCGCTCTGCGACTGTTTAACAAAAACACAGCTCTCTGCGAAGTCGAACACGACGTATAGGGGGTGACGCCTGCCCGGTGCCGGAAGGTTAAAGGGAGGGCTTAGCTCGCGCATGCGGGCGACGGCCCGAACTGAAGCCCCGGTGAACGGCGGCCGTAACTATAACGGTCCTAAGGTAGCGAAATTCCTTGTCGGGTAAGTTCCGA
>JAIMAG010000015.1 GCA_023512135.1 Terriglobia bacterium
GTCGTCCGGATGCGGGCGTGCTGCTGGAGCCAGTCGAGAGTTTTTTCGCTACGCAACCTAGATTTCATCGTATCCAGTGCTCCCTGTTTTGTCAAGCGAGCCCGCACGGCGGTGGCCGATTCGCCACTGGCCGCAGCCAGCGCGGCCAGCCGCTGCTCGAGTTCCGCTTCGGTGACCTCGATCCCTTCCGCGGTGGCGATGCGGTCCAGCAGCAGCTCGGCCTTGACGTCCTCGATGGCGCGTTCGCGCTGCCGCCGGCGCAGGGCCGCCCAGTCCACGTTCACGCCGCGCGGATCCAAACCCTGCGCCGCCAGCGACCGCACCAACCGTTCCAGGCGCGTGTCCATCTGCTGCTCGACCAGTGCCTCCGGCACGGGGAAATCATGCCGGGCGACCAGCGCCTCCAGAATTTTCTGCTGGATCAGCTCCCGACGGCGCCGGTCACGCTCCGCTTCCAGGCCCTGTCGGATTTTCTCGCGCAATTCGGCAAGCGTCTGGGCATCGCTGACCTCGCGTGCGAAGTCGTCGTCCAGCTCTGGGAGCTGCTTCTGCTTGATCGCCTCCAGCCGGGCCACGTAGTGGAAGGTGCGACCCGCGAGCCGGGGGTCCGGGTAGTCGCCCGGGTAGGTCACATCGAAGCGGCGAGTTTCCCCGGGCCGGGCGCCGCGCAGTTGCGTGCTGAATTCTTCCAGGGTTTCTTCGCTGCCGATGTGCACGAGCGCGTTTTCGGCCTGCACCGGTTCGCGGCCGTCGGCGGGCGTGCCGGTCAGGCGCACCACAGCAAAATCCCCGTCGGTCGCTGGCCGGTCTTCCACGGGCACGAAGCGCGCGGCGCGCTCGCGCATCTCTTCCAGGGCTTTCTCGACGTGCTCGTCGCTCACCTCGAGCGGGGGCAGCTCGATCTCCAGCTCCTTGTAGTTTCCCAGCTCGAACTCGGGGAGCACTTCAAACACCGCACGGAACTTCAGCGGGCCGCCTTCGGGAAACTCGATGCGATCCACCTGCGGACGGCTGACGGGCATCAGCTTCTGCTCCGCAACGGCTTGCTCGATGCGCTCCGGCACCAGCGACTGCAGGACTTCTTCCTTGATCTCGCCCGCGTAGCGGCGCTGAATCAGCGGGATCGGAGCCTTCCCCGGACGAAATCCCGGCACGCGCGCCACCCGTGCAAATTCCCGCGCGATGCGCTCGGTTTCCTGACGAACTTTTTCCGCCGGAATTTCCAACTCGAGTTCTCGGCGGCAGGTGGTCTCGGCCATCGTTGCGCTTCCGCAGGCTTCAGGTCAGTTGCTTCGCATGTTGGAGACGGGAAATGGAGCCCGGCGCGGAAGCTGCAGTATAGGGGAGCGTAGCCGCCACGTCAACTGAAGCAGGCAGCGCCCGCCGGGGTATGCAGAGTTCGATGCCCTGGTGCGGAAGGGGGGAGTTGAACCCCCACGGCCTTGCGGCCACAGGATCCTAAGTCCTGCGCGTCTGCCCGTTCCGCCACTTCCGCATTGCTGCGTAACATCCTATCAGACAAGACCTTATATCACCACCGAAGTCGTTCGCCAGGATGTTCATTGTTTCTCAGTGTCAGTTTTGGTGCCAGTTGCATCTTGGCCTTGAGGCGCTACCAAGCGGTCTACGGCTTGCCGGACGTGCCCTGGGGCCAAGTGAGCATACCGCATCACCATTTGCAGCGTCCTGTGCCCTAGCAACTCGGCCACGGTCCGCAGATCAACCCCGGCCATTACCAAGCGCGAAGCGAAGCAGTGCCGCAGGTCATGCCAGACGAACCGACCGATGTCGGCCTTCTTGACGGCGGCCTCGAACCATCGTTGCCAGTCGCGCTCACGCCCACGCGCCGTGCCGGGTACAACGTAACCTGAGCCGTCTTGCTGCGCGCGTAGTTTCTCAAGCGCCTTCCGGGCCACTTCGTTCAGCGGGATTGACCGCCTGTGGCCGTTTTTACTCTGCGCAATGTTCAGCAGCCCCAGTTTGAAGTCCACATGCTCCCAGCGCAGGCGGTATTGCTCGTTCCTCCGCATCCCTGTATGCAAGGCAAGATCGACCTCGGGCTCCCGCTCCGGAGCCAGCTCTCGAATCTTCTCACGGAGTTTCTGTTCCTGCTCAGCGTCCAGTAGGCGGACGCGCCCGCTGTTCTCCCGGCGACGGGCGACCTTGCGGATCGGGTTGTCGGCCAGCTTGCCGTTACGCACCGCAATCCGATAGACGAAACTCAGGAGTGCCCTGTAGCGGTTGCACGTCGCTGGCGCCCATGCTTTCTCGGAAAACCTCGCTTCGATCTCCTGCGGCGTAATGGTTTCAGCGGTGCGAGAGCCAAACCATTTGATAAGGATTCCCATTCGGTACTCGTCGTCTCTATAGCTGCGCTTGTGCGCGCGCGAGTAGGCCAACGCATCCTCGGCAATGCTTTTGAACGAAGGTAAGGGCTTGCGCAACGTCTCTGGTAGCTTACGCCCTTGAAGCACTTCGGTCTTTCGCTTCTGATACAACGTGATCGCAGCGCCCTTGCTCGGCGCACGTTCACGCCGGATGCGGCCTGTGGCGTCGGCGTACCTTATCCACCAGCGGCCCGACCCACGCGGCTTCTCGTACACGCCGCGTTGTTTCTTCTCCTCACTTTGAGTCTTGGCTTTGCCCCGCTTGGGGATTTCTAGGACAACCGCCGTTGCCGTGCTCACCATTTCCTCCGTCTTTTTCTCGTTTTTGCCTTTTCCTGGCTCGGTAGTTTCGACACTTAATTACGTTCAAGCAGCTCGGCGAGCAATACCTGTCCCTGCCAGTACGCATCGGGAATACGCGCCCACAATGTCCGCACTGACGAAACTCACCACCCAGTCGCTCAGCGAATCTCCAATACACGACATGGAGGAGGGCATTCCAATGAAGCTCAAGACCAAACTTGTGCTCCGCCTCCGGGGTGACACGATGAAAGGATTGAAACTTGTAGTTGATCGCTTTAATCTGATCATTGATCAATGTGGTGAGCACAGTGTAGGCGCAGCCGATCGGGTCGCACTCCCAATCGCGAAATCCGATGCTAAATGCCAAATCGTCCTTGTCTGGCAACACCTCAGGGGGCAATTTGACGACGTGGAGCTTGGGAAGCATGGGCTCCTCGACTGGGCCGCGTAGGCCCATCTTCTTGAACTGCGCCTCGATGGCGCGGGCGAGCGCCAGTGACGAGTGGTCATCGAGCTTCACTCGCCCGCTGCGCACATCACTGATAATTCCCAGAATCCCCAGACCGCCTTCGATGATGCGTGCGTGACCCAGAGCCCAACCGACCGGGTCACCGTTTAAGCCCTCTCCCGAGCGACGCGCCTCCTCGTAACCCAGAAGACCATACCGCTTCGTAAAGGCGAGAAGCGAAGCTTCATCACGTACCGCGCCGAAGTCCTCCACCAGGCGCGGTTCCAGAACTGGCCAACAAGCATCTGCTCCAGGGGCCCTCCAATCAGGAACGACCACACGAATCCTCTGTCGCTGCCGCGTTTGTGTTTCGATGTGATAGGAGCCAGCCACGGGCCAAGGGTCGTTCGCAAGCAGGTGCGACACCTCGCGCGACACCTTTGTTTTGTTTAAAAAGTGTTGAATCATGCGCGCATGGTATGGCATTCTCCGCCCGGCAGTCAAGCTCAAAGGAGGACACCACTGCAATGCAACAGGCGAACGTGCCAGAGAGGGTGATGCACAGTATCCCGGAGACGGCATTCCTACTGAACATCAGCACTCGAAAGGTTCACTACCTCATTGCCGAAAAGAAGATCAGGACGCTGAAGTGTGGGAAGAGACGCTTAATTCCGCGCACCGAAATCCTTCGGTTGTCCCGCGAAGCGCGGTAGGAAATCAGTGGCCGCCCATACCACCAGCGACGGAGACCGGCGCATCGTGGGGACGTATCCCTACCACGATGAAGGGGGATCGCTCCTCTACGAAGTTGTTCGCTTCGAGCCGAAGGGCTTTGCCCAGCGGCGGCCAGACGGAAAGGGAGGCCACGTCTGGGGGCTGAATGGCACTCGCCGCGTTTTGTATCGCCTGCCTGAACTGATCAACGCGGCACCGCACACTACGATCTACATTGCCGAGGGCGAAAAGGACTGCGACCGCCTGGCCGATCTGGGACTGGTCAGCACCACGTCGGGGGCGGCAGGGAGCTGGCGGCCTGAATTCGCCGAGTACTTCGTGGGTCGTGAAGTTGTGGTGCTTCCCGACAGCGATGGCCCCGGCCTCGACCACGCCGACCGCGTGGCTCGGAGTCTTCACCAGGTCGCGCGTCGTGTGCGGCTGGTCTGGCTGCCGGGGCCAGAGAAGTCCGACGTCTCGGACTGGCTTGACGCCGGCCATAGCGTCGAGGAACTGCTGGCTATCGTCGCCCGGACGCCCGACTACGAGCCGCCGACGGAGACCAGCGGTACTGCGCCCACCAAGGTGATCGAGTTTCCCAGTGACGAAACCGCGAAGCCGCTGAAGAAGTCGGCGGCGGTTCGGCTGGTGGAAGTTCTGCCAGATGACACCGTACTGTTCCATGCCCCGGACGGCGTGGAGTATGCCGTCGTCACGGTGAACGCCCACAGGGAAACGCTCAAGGCTAAGTCCTCTGCGTTCAGGAAATACTTGGCCCGCCTGTTCTACCTGACCGAGGGAAAAGCGCCCTCCAGTCAGGCACTCCATGACGCCGTTAACCTGATCTGTGCCCAGGCGCTTTACGACGGCCACGAACAGGAAGTGTACCTGCGGACTGCACCACGCGAGGGCGGCGGCTTCTGGCTCGACTTGTGCGATTCAACCTGGAGCGCAATTGAAGTAACCGCCAGCGGCTGGTGTGTCGTAGAGAACCCGCCCGTTCGATTCCGGCGCGCCCCTGGCATGTTGGCGTTACCGGTGCCTCAGGGCGGCGGGAGCCTCGATGAGGTTGGCGAGTTCCTGAACGTCAAGTCAGCGGACGACATGGTGCTGATGCTGACCTGTATCACCGCCGCGATGCGCCCGAAGGGGCCGTTCCCGGTGCTTGCCTTGCATGGTGAGCACGGGAGTTGCAAGAGTACGGCGGCCCGAGTTATCCGCCTGCTGGTTGACCCCAGCACGGCTCCGCTGTCCAGCGCGAACAAGATGGATGAACGCGACCTGGTGATCTGCGCCCACAATTCCTGGATGATCGCACTGGACAACCTTTCACATTTGGATGCCCGCTTCAGTGACGCGCTCTGTCGGTTGGCAACCGGTGGCGGATTGCGGACCAGGGCTTTGTACACCGACACGGAGGAAACGATTTTCGACGCCCAGCGGCCGATCATCATCAATGGGATCGAAAACGTGGCCACGCGCGGCGATTTGGTGGATCGCTCCGTCACGATCTACCTCAACCCGATTCTTCCAGAGCAGCGGCGGGAAGAGAGCGAATTCTGGGCGACCTTCGCGCAAGCGCATCCTCGAATCTTCGGGGCAGTCCTCGATGCGGTAGTGGGCGGCCTGCGGAACATCGAATCCGGGGTCGAGCTGGAGCGCAAGCCGAGGATGGCCGATTTCGCGGTCTGGGGCGTAGCGGAGGAAGTGCCGCTTGGGTTCGCGCCCGGCACCTTCATCACTGCCTACACAAGGAACCGCACCGACGCAAACTCCCTAGCCCTGGAGTCCAGTCCGGTTGCCGGAGCCATCATGCAGATGATGGCCGGGAGACACAGGTGGTCAGGAACAGCAACCGAGTTATTGGGGGAGTTGGCGTCGTACGCCGGAGAAGCCGCCAGACTGAAGGGTTGGCCTGCCGATGGTGCCCGCCTTCGTAAGGCGCTTCCACGCCTGACGCCAAGTCTGCGGGAAGCAGGGATCTACATCCATTTTGGTGAGCGTGAAGGAAAGTCCGGGCGTCGGGTGATTCGCATCGAGCGCGTACAGGTTGGGCAAAACACCGTCAGCACCGTCAGCGGCTCGCGGGTCGAAGCTGCCGATAGCCCGCAACCCCTTGAAATACCGTCAGCTTTGCCGTCAGCCGTAAAGGCTTCAAAACACGAACCGGCTGACAGTACTGACAGTGCTGACAGTAAACAGCAGCTTTTATCTGCCGCACCAGTCGGGGTGACTAAGCCCAAGCCGGTCAGCCGCCAGGAGGATTTCTAATGCTGGCGGTAGCCGAACTTTTGCAAAGAGCCGAGCTTCTGGGCGTCCGCTTCTGGTTCGAGGGCGATAAGCTCAAGGTTGGTCTGCCGGACGATCCGGAGGCCGAGGCCGCTGTGGATGAACTTCGCGTCCACCGGGACGATGTACTTCGGCTGCTCCAAGAGCGCGAAACCATCCCGCCGATGCCGCCGGGCGTCCGGCTGGTGGAGTGGAAGCCCAAGCCCGCGCCGGTGATGATCACGCGCTGGGCTGTGGTGATCGACGTTCCCGCCTTCGTGCGCTCCACGTTGCACCAATTGGAGCACGCGCTGGCCTGGGAGGCGGACGACGAGAACCGCCGCTGGCTGGCCGGCCATCGCTCGTCGCGAGAATTGCAGGACTATCTCTCGCAGGTCGGCTGTGTGGTTGAGATCGAGGAGGCCGGATGCCGCGTAGGGTCGTGATTCGGAGGTGGTCGCCGAGCAGGGAGCCGATCAGCTGGACGACGTGCTACCTCATCGAGAATCCGGCACGGATGGCGGAGATCGCCGCAGTGAAGCTGGCGCGCGAGCTGGCCGGAGTCGGATGCGGCTGCCACTCGGTCGCTGAGCTTCAGGGCCTGCTGCGGGATTTGGGTGTTGAGGTCGAGATCGTCGAGGGAGAACCCGAGCATGGACGCAAAGGGATCGTCAACTAGCCCCGCGCGCGACGCGCTGGAACTGCTGGGCAAGCCTTGGGGCATCGTGCCGGACGTGCTGCGGCACATCGAGCAGGTGGCCGATGCATATCTTCGCGGAGGTGCGTCGCTGCCCGAGGCGCGGCTGGTGCAAGCGCAGTCTGGCGGAGGCCGGGGCTTCGATCTGGTAAACGGCGTCGCGGTCATGCCCGTGACCGGCGTGTTAGTAAAGCGCTCGACGATTTTGGGTTTCTTCTTCGCCGAAGCGGTGACCGAATCGCTGGCCGCCGACTTCAAAGCCGCGCTGGCCGATCCCAAAGTCAACGCCGTCCTGCTGCACATTGACAGCCCGGGCGGAATGGTGGACGGGGTCGAATCGCTAGCCAGTCTGATTCACCGTGCGCGTGGCCGGAAGCCTGTGGTCACGTTGATTGACGGCTTGGGTGCGTCCGCCGCCTATTGGTTGGCCAGCGCCGCCGACCGTGTGTTCATCACCGGCGAGACAACGCAGGTGGGCAGCATCGGCGTTGTAGCCACGCACATTGACCGCAGCAAGGCGGACGAACGGCGCGGCGTGAAGGTCACCGAGATTGTGGCTGGCCGGTACAAACGCGTCGCCAGTGAGCGCAGCCCGCTGAGCGACGAAGGCCGCGCCATGCTTCAGGACGTGGTGGATCGCATCTACAGCGTGTTTGCGCAGGCCGTGGCCCGGCATCGCCGGATCGCTGTGGAGCACGTGGTCGCGACTGAGGGCCGCATATTCATCGGCAAGCAGGCCATTGAGGCCGGGCTGGTAGACGGCACGGCCACACTTGACCGCTTGCTCGAGGCACTTGCTCCGGGCGGCCCAGGGCTGTCCACCGCGAAGGCGGCAAAGCAGAGGGCTGTCCCTCCGCAGACCCATGAGGAAAGCACGCGACTCAGGGGGATCGAAAGGCTTGTGGCCAAGCATGGCCTCGACGCTGTCCGGCAGGCGATCCGCGAGCACCTGCAAGCGACGAGTTCTCTGTACAAGCCGTAGAAAAACACACCCAAGGAGACGAGGAATGTCCGTGGAACGGTTGAAGAAGGAAGTGAGCAAGTGGGAAGAACGGCTGAGCCAGCTACAACAGAAGGCCAGCCAGGAGATGGCCCGCGCCAACGCGCTCGAAACAGAGCGCCGGGCACTTGCGCTGGCCGCTGCGGATGGCGACGAGAAGTCCGAAAAGGCCATGAACCGCAAGGCCGCGGAAGCCGAAGAGGCCCGGCGTCAGTCGGACAACTTCGCACTGATGGCCCGCGAAGCCGAGAGAAACCTCGAATCGCTCCGCGACGAGCTGGCCGAAGCCGAGTCGCAGGCAGCACTTGATGTACTGCGCGAAGCCTCTGGGCAGCACAACCCAGCGAGGATCGAGCGAGTCGTGGCTGAGTTGGTTGAAGCGCTCCGCACGGCCAAGAGTTTCTCCGCACAGATTGCATTGCTCGCAGAAAGAGTCGGCGTCAACTTCGATGCGCGCAGCAACCTGTTCAAGCCTGCTGTGGCCTATGTTCTCTGGTCGCTCAAGCGCGAACTAAGCGAGTCGGATTTACTGGAGTGGTCATTCGCGCCGCGTGACCCCAAGGCGGAGCCTCAGGGTGCGCTCGTCCAGCATGAGCGCTGGTACGTGGAAGGTCTCGTGGCAGCCGCTGAGCGCAGTATCCAGGGGGCGAAGCTGGCGCGGGAACGTGCGCGGGGCCTGATTCGCGTGGAGGAGGGTGAGCAACTGTATCGCGCGCTGCATCGCCTCATCGGGGTGCGCGGGCTGAATCTTCAGCCTGGCGAACTGATCGCCCTACGCCCAGACGAAGCAGAAGACCTCGCAGAAGCGGTCGAACTGACCGAAGGAGCGCCCGACCAGGCCCAAGTCGCGTAAGCGGGCACACAAAGCTGCAGACGCACACTGGGCAAGACGCTGTCGTTAGGGAGTGCCGTTTGGGGCGGTCATGGCTTCAAGGCCGCCCCGCCGCGATGGGTGAATCACCACGGGGGAGTCAATGGTTACGATCACCAATCGGGGAGCAGGCCCCGGCGGGACGTAAATGCAGAGGTCGTGGCCCAGCATCGCGTGGAAGGCAGGAGTTGGCGGGAGACTGCCCGGTTGCTGGACGCAGGATATGGAACTGTGCGCCGCGCCTACCACCAGCGAGCCAAAGCTGAGCCAAAAGCGTCTCTTCGGCCAGAAACGGACAACCCTGACCAGTCCATAGACCGTGCGCTGGGCTGAACCCCGTTCTTCGGTCGGGGAAGTACGCCCGCATGTATGCTCAGGCTGGACCAACGGGTCCTGTCAGACCCCCTGCCAGTCGCGGGTGACGGCGGGCGCGGCCTCGCACCAGCGTATGAACGAAAATTTCGCCGTTTCGTTTCCGTTTCGTTTCGCTTTGGGCAGAAAGGAAGGCAGGGCGTGGCAAAGACCGTGAACGTCAGGGAGTTGGCCGCCTTGCTGGGTATCAGCCCTCGCCGGGTTCAGCAACTTGTCCGTCTTGGGATGCCGCGCGTCGCTCGCGGCAAGTACGATCCAAAAATCTGCCGCAAGTGGTACGAGTCCACCCCCTGGCGCAGGTGGGCGCGCGACCAGGCCAAACTGTCAGGAGTGATAGACGACCTGCTTTCGAAGGTAGATCCTCCAGGTGGAGCGACGTAAAGCAGCGTAGCTATGAAGTTACGGTTAGATACCTCAGGGTGTACAGCCAATGAGCCACTGGTGGTGAGCTAAATCTCTTGTGTCTGTGAATCAAGCCCTGAGGCGTAGCAGGGAATCAAGTTCACCAAGCACTCGGCGCTGGGCAAACGGCTCTTGGTTTTCACAAGTAGGGCCTTGAGCCGATCAGCGTATTTGAGGTAGATGGACTTTTTATATGCCTGGAGCCGCTTCCAGTCCTTGCCCTTCCCAACGTACATACACTTCTTGCAGTACCAGAAGGAGTACACAATTGGGCGCTTCAGCTTCTTTGCTGCCCATTCAACCAGCCGGTCGTATCGGTCATCAATACCGTGACCCTTGATAAATCTCAGAAGCCGCCGAGTGACAAGCTTACTGAGCTCGTGTTTTTGCTCGCTTCCGAACCAGAATCTGAGAAGCGGAGGACAGCATTTCCTCTTGCAACTTCGTCTTGACCCTCTTATTGAACTTCTTAGGAGGGCCTGGCTGCAGAATAATCAACCGCAACACACTGTCCATACGCCGGTTCATGGTTTTTTCGAGCGAGCGTCGGAACTGAGTTATGTAGGCCACGGACGCCTCCTACCCACTGTTGTGTTTCACCAGGACCTCGTGAATATCGCCGGGATGGCGCGAGACGGCGGCGACCCAGGTGCCGAAGCCGCCGTCTCCGTTAACTGCCCGAATCCATTCATCCAGGAATTCTCGCTTGGTCTGCTGCTCTTGGGTGTCCTGGCCTTTCACTTCAAGCACCAGCATCTTCCCGCTGGTCAACCGTACCAAGTAGTCGGGCCGAAACTTCCGGATCACGCCCTTATAGGAGTAGGTGATCTCGAATCCTAGGTGGTCATTCTTCACCCAGGCAGCCACGTTGGGATTGCGGTCTAACTCAAAGGCCTCGCTCGCTTCCCACGTGCTGTCGAACACGCACATATTGATGTGTGAGCGCTTCGTGTGCTCGCAGGGTTTGCCGGTGTACCACGGCAGCATGTCGCCTGTGGAGCGGACGGGCTTTTCGGTGTCGAACACGGGCTCCAGGGCCAGCGAGTTCTCGAAGCGAATCGCCTCCCACATGTGCTGGACGACCTTGCTCATGTTGAGCGTGATAACGATGCGCCGCCGCAGATCGTCTTCATGGAACAGCGGCGGGTGGACCTGTATGTTCCCGCTCTCGATAAACCGTTCCACCAACCGAATCAACTGGGCCAGCAAGTACTCGCGGCTCCCCTTCCACGTGGGTTTCATCTGGTCATAGAGATCGCTGGCCGTGGCAAAGATGATTTTTTGCATCCGGAACTTCCGCCCCAATTCTTCCAGGCTGATCTCGGTCAGGCGCGTCACGTCCGGTTTGCCGTCAATTACGGGAGCCAACTCGGCCAGCATCGCCGTGTCGTAGGCGTCCAGCACCAGGGGCTTGGTCTTCAGCGGGTCGAGTGTGAGCTGCGGTCGGTATTCGTGGTCGACGCGAATGACGTTCGGCCACGTGATTTCATACGCCGCCCGGCGCTCGGGCAGAGGTTCAATCCTCGTCTTCGGTGGAGGTGGGGGAGGGGGCGGCTCATCCGCCCCACCTTCATGCGGCAGGAACGTGAAGGGAACGCCGAAGATGTTCACGTACTCGGGCTTGAACAGTCCGGTTTTCTCGTCCACCTCGTAGGACATTCGCCGCAGGCCACGCCCGACAACCTGCTCGCAAAGAAGCTGCGAAGTGAACGCCCGCAGGCCCATGATGTGCGTGACAGTCTTGGCATCCCATCCTTCGGACAGCATCCCCACCGAGATGACCTTCTGAATCTGCTCGCCAAGCTGACCTTCCCGCCCGATGGTATCCACAGTCCGCCTCAGCAACTCCGCGTAATCTTTCTTCGAGAGCTTGGGGCGCTGTCCATTCCCGTTCTCGCCGTTTTCATCTTTGTTCTCGGCCTCCGCATACTCGATCTCGATGGGTTCCTCCCGCGCCTCGGCCTTTTCCAGCACCTTCGAGTCAATGTGCAGAATCTTGTCCGGCTGGGACAGTTCCTCGATGTGAATCTTGCCTTTCGCGAAGGCGTGCTGTACGCGCGCGGCCGTTTCGGTGCGGTTTGCAACAGTGATCATCACCGGCGGCGTCTTCAAGCCCGCTTCCTGCCACTTCTTGGCCGTCTCCAGCCAGTCTTTGCCCAAGAAGTAGTAGCCATTCACCACCAGGTCAGGCAGCGGTGTGTGCGGCTCCGCCTTGCGGTTTAGGTCGGACTTGACCTCAGGGTCCATATAGATGTGGTAGAAGCGCGACTTGTATTCGCTGGTCAGCTTGCCATCGTCCCGGATGACCACGCGGGGCGTTTTCACTAAGCCGGACTCAATGGCGTCGTTCAGTCCGAAGTCGCTGACGATCCACCCGAACAGTGTTTCCTCACCGCTCTTGCGCCCCGTAGGAGCAAACGGGGTCGCCGTGAAGTCGAAGCAGGTCAGGATGCCGCGCGCGCGGTGGATGCGATCCAGCCCGCCGATCCACTTCGTGGCTTCTTCCAATTCTTCGCGGGAGACGCCGGGAATCCGCACCTTGGGCGGCACGCGCCAGGCGTGGTGCGCTTCGTCGTTGATGACGACGATGTTCTGCGCCGAGGCCATCTCGCCTAGCACCTCGCGCACGTAAGCCTCGTCGCTTTTCGGTCCGCGCTTATCCACGCTGCGCTTCTTGCGAATCTGCTCCTCGGTTTCCCAATCCAGCTTGTGCCAGTTGTGCACGAGCACCCGGCACGTCTGCCCCTGCCGAAGTTTGTCTTCGAGCCCGGGCGGGACGAGCCGGAACTCGCTGTAGTAGTTGCCCGGTCTCCCCGGCACCAGGACTTCAAGCCTGTTTTTCACCGTCAGGCCCGGCGCAATCACCAGGATGTTTTTCGAGAACCGCTTGTCCTGCGGATAGGTGACCTTGTTCAGCACCTGCCACGCAATCAGCATGGCCATTGCGATGGTTTTGCCCGCGCCCGTGGCCATCTTCGCGCACAGCCGCGCGAACTCGCCGCCGTCGCCCGGAATCTCGATCCCCACGCGCTCCGACGCCGGCGCTTCCACCAGCCAGATCAGCGTCTCGATGGCCTCAAGCTGGCAGAAGAAGAGCCGCCGGTTGCTCTCGCGCTGTTCCGCGTCCCACCAGTGTTTCAGCAGCCGCTTGGTAATGCCGGTCGCGCCCGGATAGTCCGCTTCGCGCCAGGCTTTCACGCGGGGCCGAATTTTGTTGACCAGCGGCAGCTCAATGAACTCGCCCGGATCGTCGAACGACTTGGAGGACTCCGAAGCGCGAACGTAACCCGCCGGTCGGCGGCCTGGCTTGCGGATGAACTCGCGCCTCTCGCGGTTGTAGCTCCAGTATTCCGCCGGCTCCTGGTAGGGAGAGTTAAGAATCAGTTGGTCTATCGTCTTGGGCATGGCTACCGGAGGTCCACCACCTTCAGGCTCTCGATGCCCCGGTCGTCTATCACCTTGACGGCCACGCGCTTGTTCGGCCCCGGCTCGAAAGGCAGCGAGACGGTGCCGCGATATGCTTCGATCAGTTCGGGATCAATCTCCGCCTTCAGGTTGCGCGCCAGTCTGGCCCAGCCTTCGTCATCGCCGGCCATCGGGAAGAACACCTGCCGGGCGTAAAGGCTGCGGCCGTCGTAGTCGGTATCCAGCAGCCACATGGCGATTTTCGAGGTGTCGCCGGATTCAATCGTGCCGGTGCGCGTGTTGTAATAATCGAATCCGCGCACCTCGACCTGCCACTTTCCCTTGTGCTCGCCGGACTTCACCTGCCGCAAATCCACGTCCGGGCGGCCCACCAGCCAGAAGCTCTGATTGCTGGTGCGCTTCTTCTTCAGGTCTTCAGTCAGCAGGTCAGCGTTCATTTTGGCGGTCAGGAAGGTCATGCCGGTTTTTTCTTTGGTCAGCTCGTCAATGTCCTTGGCCGCTTCCGGGTCGAACTCGAAGGCAGCGAAGACGATGATTGCAGGCTTGGGGATGAGCGTGCGCGCCTCTTCCCAGGCGAGTTCCACCTGGCGCTGTTCGAGAAGGCCGTGCTCGGGGCCGAAAGAGATGACCACACGCTCCGGCTTCGCGCCTTTGGTTTCGGCGTCGGCGTGCAGCCAGCGCGTGCCGCCCAGGGGTTCGACGCGCGAGAAGTGGATCATCTGCCCGCCCTTGCCCCGGATGCCGGTCTTAAGTAGTTCATCGCGCCACTCGGAATGGCGCAGCGTCGCGCCCTTGCGCGCCACAGAAGCATCGGCAGGCATTGTGGGCTTGTCGGCTTCGATGTCTTCCAGCGAACGTACCGTCGGCGCGGGCACGGCCTCCACCGTGAACGGGCCGGTCACGCGCACGCGTTTCTTATCCACGTAGGGCTGGTCGTAGAGGGTTTCCTGGTCGGCGTATTTGGCGATGGCCGCGTCAATTTGTTCGCGGGTCATCCCCTCGCGGATTTCAGGATTGTTGGCGATGGATTTCAGCGTGACGTGGGGCACAGTTTTGTAACGGAAGCCGCTGCCCACGCCTTCCTCTGGGTGCGCCAGCTCGTAGTAGTCATAGACGGCCGTCATTAGCCGCTGCTTGGCCAGCGCGATGGCCACACGAGATGTATCGCACGTAATCCAGCGGCGGCCCCACTGCTCGGCCACGAAAGCGGTCGTGCCAGAACCGCACGTTGGGTCGAACACGAGGTCACCAGGGTCCGTGGTCATCAGCATCGCTCGCTTGATGGCCTCAGTACTCGTTTGCACAGCATAGACCTTCTCTTTGCTGAAAGTAGATATGATGGTGCCCCACCATACATTGTCCATCTCGGTGTACTCAAAGTCCTCCGGGAACCGTTTGCCGTATTTCCCAGACTCTACAAGACGTCCCGCCAAGCGAAGCCTCACATAGCCCTCGGGGTCGTTATCCTTGTCGATCTGCGCGGCCTTATATCGGCGACCACCAGGGCCAACATTATTGAAGGTTCCTTCTATCTCCTCATCTGTTCGCTCTCGATACAAGGGCCTGAACTTCAGGGAGTCGGTCTTGCCATACCAAACGAGAAAATCATACAAACGCTGAATCCTTTTTGCATTCTGATTGGTTGCAGTCTTATATGAAATCAAGGCTACGAAATTCTTGGAACCGAACACTTCAGACATGACGTGCCGCACTAGATGGACGTTTTCGTCGTTGATCTGCACAAAACAAGAGCCGGATTCATGAAGCAATTCGCGGGCGAGCAACAGACGGTCGCGCAGGTAGGTCAAGTAGGAGTGGATGCCCAGTTCCCACGTGTCGCGGAAGGCGCGGATCATCTCGGGCTCAGCGGTCAGGTCTTCGTCTTTGCCGTCCTTCACGTCGCGCTTGTTCACGAACGGCTGGAAGTTCGAGCTGTACTTGATACCGTAGGGCGGGTCTATGTAAACCATCTGCACCTGCCCGGCCATGCCTTCCTTTTCCAGCAGCGAGTTCATCACCAGCAGGGAATCCCCGGCAATCAATCGGTTCGACCAGCCATGCGCGTGCCTGTAGAAGTCAATCGCATCACGCAGCGGCAGTTTCTCCTCGGGCCGCTCAAAAAGCGACGGCTGCACCGGCTGGCCATTGCCGTTGCGTTTGCGGACCGCTTCAATGATCGTGCGCGGGTCAATCCGCTCGTGGACGTGGAGCGAAACAGTCGGCACTTCGAATGAGGTGTGCTCCTTTTTCCCCGCCCACACAAGCTGCGGATCCAGGTGCGGGTCGTAATCAAGGTCTTTGCCAGGCCGCACCGATGGCACCGGTAGATGGTATTCATACGTCTTGTGAGTCGGCGCGGGCGGGTCTGTCTCCGGCGTCACCAACCCCACCGGTGGGTTGTTGACGCGCTTCTTATCCGTGTGCTCGTACCGCTCAATCGCCCGCTTCCTGCCCGCCCCGCTCCGCTTGCCTCCCTTCCCTTTTCCTCTCGCCATCTTGGGCTTACCTCTGCGTAACTGTGGTTTCCCGGCTGCCAGATTGTATTCTCTGACCCGAGGGAAGCCAACAGGTTTGCAAAGTGGTGGATATGTTAGAGTAAGAATGACCGCCCGGGTCGCGACCGTCGGCTTGTTGGAGGTCGTATATGCACTGGATTCGTGATTTCTCACACCGAGAAGGTCACATACCGTCAGTTAGAAACGTAGAAGATGCTCCGCAGCCCATGCGTCAAGAGTTGGTGGATGTTTTCTTCAGTGTTGCTGAGCAGAATCCTGGAATCATCCAAGAGGAACGTATCCACAGGGTGATCTGCCAAAGTTTGGGCGTCGGCGCGTCCGCTAATCCCTACGGCGGCTACCGGTATGCTGCTGGACGGGACATCCGGGGGGTTGGCTGGCAAAGGGTATATGACCTCATTGTCCGGTTATGGCCAGAATTTGAAAGGGCTGGCCTGAGTGATCAATTCCGCGATGGCGTGAACCGCGTGCTCGCCGCCCACGATTCGGCATGGGACTTGGGCGCAGACGGCCGTTTGTATCGGGTGCTGCCAGCGCCAGCGCAGGCGCAGGTCGTTGCAGCCGTCGCGGAGCTTGCCAATCCGAGATACGCCCCCGCTGCGGCTCTGTTCAACACCGCCAGGGACGCTTACGATGACAGGCCCCGCCGCGACCGTGACGCGTGCGCGAACGCTTTCGACGCGATGGAGTCAGTAGCCAAGGAAAAGTACGGGTTGCCCAACGCTACCTTCGGGCAGGTTGTGGCTCATATCCGGCAAGGTCAGGCGTTGAATGAGCAGATCGTTGGCGTTCTCGAAGCACTCAACACTCTGCGGAACAGGAATTTCGGGCACGGGATGGCAGCACCGTTCGCGCTCAGTACAGCCGAAGTTGACTTCACTTACCTTGCCTGCATCGGAGGGATTTTGCTGCTTACCCGGACTCCATAATTTAAGAGCGAGGCGATTGCAAATGGGCCGCCGTGAAGAAACGATCCGTCGCACGCAGCAGAGGGTAAGCGATCTAATACAAGGCTTCGACGCGTACTGCGATTTCTTCGACGGTGCCAGCCTGTTTACAGGGCAAGCCTCTACTTTCATTTCGAAACCCTCAAGCTCTTGCGGGCTCACAGTTCAGTCGCTGACGCAATCCGAAATGAGGCGTTTTTGGAATCACTGTATGCCACGCTAACCACCTGGGGCTGCATCGCATGGGGCCAGGATCAACAAAGCTAGTTGAATTCTCCGAACTGGTTGCCAGCTTCAAGGCAGCAGAGGAGCAGATTGAAAATCTCTCTTCCTTGACGATCTGGACTCTCAGCCCTGACCAGATTGGTTCCGCAAGTGAGAGCATCTGGGACGTGATCTCTGCGCTGAGAGTTGGGATCGGAGAAACCAAGATCGTTTCGGGTTCCAAAGCCCTCCATCACGTCTTGCCCGAGCTGGTCCTGCCGATTGACCGCGAATATACCGTCGGTTTTTTCTTTCACAGCACGAACCTCTACCAAGGTGACCATGCGGCCTTGCTCGAAATGGTCCCGCACTTCCATCGAATCGCCGTGGAGTGCCGCAGCAAGATTGAGTGTCGCTTTGGGCGAGGGATGAACATGAACTCGTCGAAGGTTACGGACAACGCGATTGTGGGTTTGATGAAGAAAGAGGCTGATGCAAAGCCAGAGTGAGGCCAGTTCCTTACAGGGCTCGCCATCTCTCGTACAGATTTATCGTCGCTGGCCGAGAGATGTATTTCACGGGGCGCGTGTGCCTTATGAACCTTCCCTGGGCCAACTCAAAGACCGGCTTTCCAATCTTCAGCGCGTGATTCACCTCTTTTCCGACGCCGGCGGTTACCTTGCCCAGCAGACGGCTGAAGACGACGATGTCGCAGCCCTCAATAAGCCGCAGACAGAATCTGACGCCATTCCTTCTCTTGTCGGGATGGCCATCGTAGTCGGCGGGGTTGACGATCCTGCTGCCGCGAAACTTCCGCTTGATCTGGGCCAACTCCTGGTGCTCTTCCGGCTCACCGTACAGGCACATAGCGTGAGCGTAGTAGACTTTCTTCATGTCGAGAGGCTCAAGTCAAAGTGTAGCATAGGGCGGTATTTCACGGAGCCGGGCGCTGAGTAAGAAAGCTCCGTTAAACCGGGAGCATTCAACATGTCATTTGTTGGGTTGGTCATAGGCAGCGATGTTGAGCAACTTGGGGCAGAAGCGTTACGCAAGGTGTTGAACACGCTGGTCGTGGCGGAGGCCACTGCCGCTGGGTGCCCCCTAGGAAATGTTGACATTTCGGCGCGGGATAACGACCCTGACGGGGGCGTTGACGCACGAATTCGCTGGCCCGCAGGCTCGCCACACGACATCCTCCCCGACGGAGAAACTGCGCTCCAGTACAAGTCTGGAAAGCTAACCAAAAGACTGTTGACCGATGAGTTCAACAAGCGCGGCGTCCAGGAGACGCTGAAGCGCGGCGGCAGCTACCTGCTATTGGTTGGCCACGACTACGTACCTCGACAAGCAGACAAGTGGAGAGCAGAGCTCAAGAAGCTATGCCGGAAAAAGCGGATCAAGGCAGGCCGGTGCAAGGTACTTTTCGGAAGTCAGATCGCTAGATGGATTTGCCGACACCCGGCAGTCGTTATCATGCCGGAACTGCGGAAGGACTTCCCCGGTTTCGTTACTGTGAGCCGGTGGCTCCTGCATCCACAACTTCAGAACCCGTGGAAGCCTGACGCCCAGCGGGCGGAGTTGATCGAGAGAATTCGTTCATTCCTCCGAGGGGAGCTCCACGTCAGCGTGATTCGAGTCCAAGGCCAGGCAGGCATCGGCAAGACCCGCATGGTGCTTGAAGCCGTCAAGGAGCAAGGAATTGCGGAGCGTGTCGTTTATACCCCCAATGGTGACGACCAAAACGTGACGGATTTTCTGGCCCGCGCACAAGCTGCACCTACGGTGGGCGCGATTGCCGTGGTGGACGAGTGCGACCGTGATCGGCAGGAAACACTGAAGGCATATGCTGATCTATCTGAGGGCAGGTTGAAGCTGATCTGTATAGGAACTGCGGACTTGCTTTCGCCGGGTGCCCCTGAGCTGTCGAACACCTGGGCGATGGCTCCCCTTTCCGATGAAAAGGTAAGAGAGGTCGTGAACGATGCAATTGGAACTGCTCCAAAGGAGCTTGTGGACACGGCTGTTCGCCTTGCAAGCGGGTTCGTCAAGCTCGCAATCTTCGTGGCCACACACCTGAAGCGCCAATCCAATATCCCGGCTGTAGAACTTGCAAGGATCGACGATGTAAAGCATTTCCTGAAGAGCTTTGTTGACGATAGGACGCGCCGAGCCTTGCAGGTCTTTTCGGTACTCTCCCAAGTTGGCTGGGAGGAAGCGCTCGTCCAAGAGGCCGAAGCTATCGCCAACTTTCTGGCAGTCCCTCTCCCGGAATTACGTGCGTCAGTGAGAGCCCTTCGTGATCGGGGAATCCTCATCCCGCGAGGTCGGTATCTATATGTGTCTCCGGAACTGCTAGCCATTTCAGCCGCCGCTGAACTCTGGGATGAATGGGGGCCTGATCTCATCAAGATTGTTGATAGCCTGCCGGGACCAAAGCCTAGGCGCGAACTCCTCAAGCGAATGGCTGCAATGGGGGAACACGCGCGAGTTCGCCAAGCCGTGGAAAGTCTTCTCGATGAAGATGGTCTGTTTAAGACCCTGGCTGACCTGGATGACGAGTTCCGCAGTGAGATGCTCAGGATTCTGAGTTCTGCCGTTCCTGGGAAGGCTGCGGAGGTGTTGGAAAGGATCATCGCCAAAGGTTCGAAAGATGAGTTGCTGGGTTTTGAGCGAGGCCGCCGCAATGTCATGTGGACTATCGAGACGCTCGTGCGGTGGCCAGAGACATCTCTTTCGGCGGCTCGATCTCTGCGGGCCCTCGCACTGGCGGAAAACGAGAACATCGGAAACAACGCCACAGGAATCTTCTGCCAGTTTTTTCACATGTACCTCAGCGGCTCCCCACTTCCATTGCTCGAACGCCTCACCTTGGTTGATGAGCTTCTCGAATCGCCGGATGAGAACAGCCGCATTCTGGCCGTGAAGGCATTGACCGCCGGTCTCCAGCATCATGAATCAAGGATGGGTGGCGAAGTCGATCATCTCTCAGGTAGACCCTACACACCGGAGTGGCGCCCTAAGACATATGGGGAACTGTGGGAAGCACGTCGTGCGGTTCTCAACCGCCTTCGGTTGGTTGCCGGAGGTGATGACACGGTTGCTGCGGAAGCGCGCAAGGCCCTCGTCGGCTCAGTATTCACATTGATTCGGGATGGCCTGTGGGTTGATGGGATCAACTTCCTGGAAGAGTTACAGCCGCAAGACGATGAAGAGCGACGACAGATTTTGGAGGCGATTAATCGAATTGAGAGAGACGTCGGTGAGCGTCTGTCGGAAGAAGAGAAGCAGCGCCTAAAAACCCTTTCCGGACAGGTCTTTGACAACAGCTTTTCGAACAGGTTGCGTCGCTGGGTTGGCCGTCGATTGCACTCCGACTACGATCTGGTGGGGAAAACAGGCTATCAAGCCGCGGACCGCGAAGCTGCAAAGTTGGCAGAGGAAGCTGTGGAGGCTGGTATTTCCGACTCCGATCTGGCATGGCTGGCCTCGCCTGAAGCTCAGCATGTTTGGGCGTTCGGGCGTAGGCTGGGCGAGTGCGATCGGGATTCCGCTTTACTTGACCGGATAGTCTCGGCGTCGACGGACGACGTGAACTGTGTGCTCCTAGCGTCCTATCTTAACGGCCAGGCGGGCGAAAAGGGGGAGGGGTTCCGGGAAGACATGCTCGACAGGCTGGCCTCTTCCCGTCCTTTGCTTGCTTTTGCCAGCACGTGGCGGGGGAGTGCCTCCGCCAGGGGCCTTGATAGGATTCTTCGCCTTGTTAATCAGGGATCGGTTCCACCTGAAATGCTAGGCTTTCTAAGCTATGGAGGATGGACAAATTCGCTTTCGTCTGAAGAAGTCATCCGGTTACTGGAGGCCCTTCTCAAGGGTGAACCAAACAAGGTCCTTGATCCAACCCTGAGGATTCTACTTGCGCTAATTCAGAGAGAACCAGAATCGCTGGAGAAACTAAGGCCGCTGATCTGGAAAGTTCTTGAGATGAAGCCACGTAGACAATGGGACTTGGAATGGGGCCAGTTGGCCGAGCGGATGGTGAGGGAGGATCCAGAAAGGATGGCGCGGATTGTGCTGTCCTTTTTTCAGGACGAAGATTTTCTGCCCATCCAAGGAGACACGACCATACAGGCGCTCGCGACCGCGACGCAAAAAGAACCCGGGAAGTGTTGGGAGTTGGTTGGGGCAGCCCTACTTGATGAAGGCGAGGCGCATCGGGGATTCAGATTGAGCCTCGCCATCAAAGGTTGGTACGTTGAACTCATACCGAGCGACATCTTGATATCTTGGGCCAGGAACCATTTGCCTCGTGGGCCTTCCATCGTAGCTGACCTAGTGATCGCAAGGGCAGCCCCCATGCCCGAGCGAGCGCGAGCCGTTCTCATAAGCTTTCCGGATGACGAAAGGGTGAAGTCTCGGATTGCAGGCAACCTCAGATCAGGCCTCTCCGTGGGCCCATATTCGAATCGGCTTAAGAGCGACCTGGAGATAGCGAAGGGTTGGGCTCACGATCCACACCCGAGGATTCGCGCGTTCGCAGTCGAAGTAATCAAACAGCTCGAAGCGGAACTGTTAAGGCACCTGATTATCGAACAGGAGGAGGAGCTTTAGGATTGTGGACCATTGCCTCCGAACACACTTTGCATCGCAAAGTTCGGTGTCAGTTTTGGTGTCAGTTGGTTTTGCAAATTGGTGCTGGCGGCTGCGCGGTCGTGCACGGATGGTGCGGGGCCAACGTCGGCGTAACAATTTGTGGACACGTGGTTTATGCGGTGCGTTGCCCTTGGCTGCGCGATGATGCGGGACCGCCGTAAAGGGCCTTCCTTGGAATCCTAAGTCCTGCGCGTCTGCCAGTTCCGCCACTTCCGCATTGCTGCGTAACATCCTATCAGACAAGACCTTATATCACCACCGAAGTCGTTCGCCAGGATGTTCATTGTTTCTCGGTGCCAGTTGCATCTTGGCCTTGAGGCGCTACCAAGCGGTCTACGGATTGCCGGACGTGCCCTTCTCAGGATGAGGTCAGCTAGAACTGCCGAAGACGTCCAGGTCTTCCCGGCACCTGTAGAAGCAGCCAGAACAAATCCGCCATGCCATCCAAAAGCTCCGACTTCATAGCTTCCGATCCTTCTATCTGCCCTTGGAAGCCTTCCTTGGAAAGCACGCGGCCGTGTCCCGAGAAAGCTTCCGTGTCGGTAGGGAGAGGGATTCCGGCATCCGTGCATTCCGGAGCGCCCTCCGCCATTCTTCCAGTTCTCGGACTGGGGGTGCCTAGCGTTCGACAGGCGGGTCCATCTTGAGCGGTTCTATGTCATCTCCAGTCTCTTTGTGCCTCTGGATACTCGTCTCTCTCCGCCGCTGCGTACATCCACAGGAGGCAGGCCAATTCGACCTCCCCCGCCGGGTCCGGTTCTTCCTTCCATTCCCCGTTCACTCTTGGCTGGTCCGGCGCAAAAACCTTCGTCGCAGCAAATACCTCGAATTGCTGGTCAGAAACGGAGGGGGAAGGAGCTGGTAGCGGTACCGGGAATCGAACCCGGGTTTCCAGATTGAGAATCTGGCGTCCTAACCCCTAGACGATACCGCCAAGCACGCTTTGCTGAAACGCAAAACCAGTTCGTTTATAGCCCGGGCCGCACGGTGCCGTCAAGCCTGCGACCGCAGGTGTCGAAGGCTAGGGTAGTACTCGCGGGTTGTCGTTCAAGTCGGTCGGGATTGCACTGGAGTTCTCTGCTCGGCTGAATCTGGCGTGGCGATGTGCCGCGGCGCAATTTTCCGGAATGGGCGAATCGAAAAGAATCGGAGTCGGCAGGTGTCGCAGCGATACGTCGGCACTCCCATCCGGCGCAGCAGATGTTTCCAGGCCGGCGCTCCCGGCCCTGGAGTGCTTCGTTCCAGAGCCAGGTTGCCGCACTGCGGACAATGCGCATACAGCGCATGTGCCGCCGCGGTCCGCCACCCGTAGAAACGGTGCTCACAGGTGCGGCACCGCCAGGGACGCAGCCCGACCAGCGTTCCCAGAAAATCGGTTACGCCACGACGGCGCGAACGGCGACAGTTGGCACTCTGACACCGAGGACAGATCAAAATCAGAACTCGTCGCAGCTCGTGGTGTTCGGTGATGCTTCAGCATAGACGAAATTGTGGTGTCAGGACAAGAAAAACTCCCACCCGGCTGTTGTACAATTTGGATGGGAATGGCCCATGCCCGACTACACGGTTGAACACGCCCGAGCCGGCATCCGCGCGCGGTTGCCGAAACTGCAGACGTGGCCGAATCAGTTTCCCGGCTACACGATCACCATTCGCTTTCCCGAGTACACCTCAGTTTGCCCGAAGACCGGCCTGCCCGATTTCGGCACGATCACGATCGAGTATCAACCGCGCAAGCAGTGTCTGGAGCTGAAGGCTCTGAAGATGTATCTGCTGGCGTATCGGAACCTGGGCATTTTTTACGAGAATGCCGTCAACCGCATCCTGCGCGATATCGTGCAGGCAACCCGTCCGGTCTGGTGTGTCGTGCGCGGTGAATTCACGCCCCGTGGCGGTCTGCGGACAACGGTCGAGGCTCGGTGGCCGCGCCGACGCTGAACCCGCCGTCCCTGTGCGGCCTTTGTGTGGACAAGTGCGTCGGGCTGGCCCATAATCGATAATGCACCGCGATGCGCTCGCACCGCGCATCCGAGGAGGAAACTCGATGAGCACAACTTCGAACCTTCCGCAGGATTCGGCGTCCGGCGGAGGACGGATCGAAATGGCAGCCACGCCGCGCTGGGTTCTTGTGGCCTTCATCGTGGTGCTGGCCGCACTGGGCTATCTTGGCTATGCCAGCTATTCCACGCGCCAGGAGCTCCGTGACCAGGTGAACCGGCTGGAGCAGCGCAACGCGTTGCTGGATGCACAACTGGCCCAGGCCAACGAGCGCGTGGCCCAAATCCAGGGGCAGCTCGACGTGACCTCGGAAAAGCTCGGTCTGACCCAGCAAGAGCTGGCGCGGGCCCGCGCGCTGGCCCAGTCCATCCGCAAAGAGCAGATGGCTGCCGATGAACAGCTCCGCGCCCAACTCAGCGAGACCCGCCAGCGCACCCAGGAGCAGCTCGGCGCCATCTCCGGCGAACTGAGCGGCACAAAAAGCCAGGTCGAAGCCACCCGACAGCAGCTCGATGCCACGATCAGCAAGCTGGAACGCGCCATCGGTGACCTGGGCGTGCAGAGCGGGCTGATCGCCCGCAACCGGGAAGAGCTCGAAGAGCTGAAGCGGCTGGGCGAACGCAACTACTTCGAATTCGATCTCCGCAAAACCCGTGATCCGCAAACCGTCGGCCCCATCCGCGTTCGCCTGAAGAAAGTGGATACCAAGCGCTACCGCTACACCCTCGACGTCTACACCGGCGACAAAGCCATCGAGAAGAAGGATAAAACGCTCTACGAACCGGTGCAGTTCTACGTCCAGCAGGGCGCGCGGTGGCCCTATGAAATCGTCGTCTTCGAGCTCTCCAAGGATCGCATTGTCGGCTATCTCTCCACGCCAAAGTCCGGCGCGGCGGCTTCCGGACTCTAGTCGGACGACGAAATCCGCGGGGCGGCTTCAGGCCGCCCCATTTTTTTTTCACCCCATCGCGTCTTTCTGCCCTTTCGGTGCCATGGCCCGGCGGGCCTCGTGCGTTTCAGTGGGATGTGCTTCTCTGCACGGGCGGCGTGGACTACACTGGCTCGAGCGACATTCGAAGACCATCGGAGCCGCAACCATGTGGGGTTGGGCACGTCCTACTCTGTGGTTCTTGTCGGCGGGCCTGATGGCTGCCGCCGTGGCGGCACAGCCTCCGCCGCAGCGGTCCGAACAGTCGCCGATTCGTGCCCGCGTGGAGCTGGTCAACGTGGATGTGTTCGTCACCGACCGGCGCGGCAATTTTGTCACGGATCTTACGCGCGAGCACTTCCGCGTATTCGATGAGGGGGAGCTGCAGCCGGTCACGCATTTTGCGTCCCTCGAAGCTCCGGCGCGCGTGCTGGTTCTGCTGGAGACCAGCCCGGCTGTCTACCTGCTTCATCAGCAGCATCTCGCGGCTGCTGATGCGCTGCTCGAGGGTCTGCATCCGGAGGACGAAATTGCCCTGGCCAGCTATGACGACGCCTTCCATCTGTTGCTCGGCTTTACGCGCGACCGCGACGCCATCCGCAGTCGGCTCGCCGCGCTGTCCTATCGTCTGGGCATGGCCGAGCTGCGCTGTTTCGATGCCGTCGCCGCCGCTCTGAACTGGCTGGCGTCCCATCCGGGCAAGAAGGCGCTCGTGCTGTTGTCCACCGGACTCGATGCGGCGGGCACGGCGCGCTGGGCGGCGCTCGAGCCGAAGCTGCAGGCAGCCGGCGTGGTCATCTTTGCGGTGGCATTGGGCGGAGAGCTGCGCGGGTTTTCGGGGGAAGGGGAGTCCGCAGCGTCTGCGCTCAGCTTCGCCTCGGCCGATCGCGCCCTGCGTCGCATGGCGGAGCTAACCGCTGGACTGGCTTTTTTCCCGCGCCGCGCCGAGGACTTTGCCGGCCTCTACCAGCAGATTGCCGCCCAGTTGCGGCATCACTACAGCCTGGCGTTTCCCCCGCCCCGGCGCGACGGGCGCTACCATCGTCTGCAGGTGCAACTGCTCGGTGCCGACGGTCGGCCCCTGCCCCTGCGGGTGCGTGCCCGGCCGGGGTATCTGGCGCCGGGCCCGTGAGGGGCGATCTCTCACTCGAACTCTTTCATTCGCTCAGCCATTTCGCGCAGACGAGCGTCCACACGAGCAAAGACGGTGTCTTCTTCAAATCGGCCGTCCGGGCCGCGCTCGCCGGCGCGCACACCGGTGAGCAGTTCGATGCCTTCGCTGACTTTTGAGATCGCGTAAATGTGGAACTGGCCCTGCGCGACGGCTTCGATCACGTCTTCGCGGAGCATCAGGTCGTCCACATTTTCGACCGGAATCACGACGCCCTGCGTGCCGGTCAGGCCCTTGACCCGGCAAACGTCGTAGAAGCCTTCGATCTTCTGGTTCACGCCGCCGATGGCCTGCACGTCGCCGTGCTGATTCATCGAGCCGGTCACCGCCAGGTCCTGCCGCAGCGGCAGCTCCGCGAGCGCGGAGAGCAGCGCGTAGATTTCCGTTGAGCTGGCGCTGTCACCGTCCACGCCGGTGTAGGACTGTTCGAAGCAGATGCTGGCGGCCAGCGAGAGCGGTTTGTCCCGGGCGAACAGGCTGCGCAGATAGCCGGACAGGATGTGCACGCCCTTGTCGTGCAGGCGCCCGCTCAGGTTTGCTTCGCGCTCGATGTTGATGATGCCCGCCCGGCCCAGCGCCGCCGAGGCGGTGATGCGGACCGGCTTACCGAACTCGTAGCCGCCGATTTCCAGCAGGCTCAGCCCGTTCACCTGCCCGATGCGCCACCCTTCGGTGTCGATCAACAGGACGCCCTGCTCGATCATTTCGCGGATTTTCGTTTCGATCAGATTGTGCCGTTCGACCTTCGCTTCCAGGGCCCGGCGCACATGAGCGGCGCGGACCGGCGTTTCGCCTGCCTGGCGGGCCACGTAACAGGCCTCGCGCGCCAGGTCGGCCAGTTCGCTGAATCGCGCGGTGATCTTCCCCCGGCGACCGGCACGGCGCACACCGTATTCGATCATCGCCGCCACCGCGCTGCGGTCCATGGGACACAGACCTTCGTCGTCACACAGCTTTCGCAGTCGGCCGGTGTACTGCCGGATGACCTCGTCTTCGACTCGCGCTTCCTCGTCGAATTCCACGCGCACTTTGAAAATCTTGCGGAAGTCCTCTTCGAGGCTGTAGAGCAGCTCGTAGAGCTCCCGGTCGCCGATCAGCACGACCTTGATGTCCACATCCACCGGCTCCGGCTTCAGCGAGGTGGTCGCAAACGGAAACAGCAGGTCCAGGGGCTGAATTTCCAGTTGCCCGTGATTCAGCGTGCGCTTCAGCGTCTTCCACACGCCCGGTTCGGTCAGCGCGTCCAGCGCGTACATGATCAGGAACCCGCCGTCAGCCCGCAGCATGGAGCCGCCGCGCAGGTCCATGAAATCGCTTGTCCAGCCGCCGCGGTGGTCGTAGCTGCGATGGACGGTGCCGAACAGGTTTACATAGGTGGGCGCTGTTTCGAAGATCACCGGTGCTGTTTCTTCCGGCTGGTGAGCCAGGATCACATTGACGTCGTAGACGCGGAACGGATCCCGCTCCGCTCCGCCACCCCGCGCGCGATCGGCTTCGATGGCCTGCTCGGGCTGGTCGGCTTCGCCTTCCCGGTCTTTGAACAGTTCCAGGTTGTCCAGGATGTGGTGCCGCACTTCTTCCAGATACTCGGCGATCCGCGGGCCGGGGTATTTCTCTTTCATCTCCTCGATGAAACCATCCACGAGCACCGAGGCAGCTTCCTGTTCGAGATAGTTCATCTCACTGGCCAGTTCGCGCGAGAGCGTCAGCGTCTTCCGGTACACGACCGTGAACTCCTGCCGGAACTGTTCGTACTTCCGCTCCAGGTCTTCGGCGGCCACCGGTTCGATGCGGCCTTCCTGCACCAGCTTCGGCACGTCTTCGATCGGCACCATCTGCCCTTCGAGCACCGGAAAAATTTCCGGCAGGGCGACGGCGCCCACCTGCATGCGACCCAGCGCGAACTGTTCGCGAGCAATCCGCCGGGTGAAGTCCTCCATCAGCTCTTTTTCGCGCGCGGTGAATCGCTCCACGATCCGCGCCTTCTGCCGCTGAAACGGCTCACCTTCGAAGACCTGCGGGATGCGTCGCCGCAGGAACTCGATGCCCGAGCGCATGTCTTTCTTGAAGGCATTGGCCTGCCCGCGCGGCAGGGTGAGCAGGCGCGGCCGGTCCGGATTCTTGAAGTTGTTCACGTAGCAGCGGTCCGGTGCCGCCGTGGCCCGGGGCCCGATTTCCTCGAGTATCCGTGCGATAGTGCCGCCGCGACTGGTGCCGGCCAGTCCGCAAACGAACATGTTGTAGCCCGGAGCGTTCAGTCGCGCGCCCATTTCCAGGGCCTGAATCGCCCGCTGCTGCGCGATCACGCCTTCCTGCGGCGGCGCCTCGGCGGTCGTGGCGAACGGGATCCGTGCCGGATCGCAACGCCAGCGCAACTTTTCAGGAGGCAGGCTGCGGGGAGGTTGTGCGGCTTTCATCGGCATGACCCTCCGGGCGCGCTACTCTAGCACAGTGCTGCGGTTGCGCCCAACCGGGGCGACCGGCTGTTCCAGCTGTCGCGTGTACGTCTCCAGCAGGCCGGCCGCAGTGGCCACGACGATCGGGCCCAGCACCACTCCCAGCATCCCGAACACCGCAATGCCTCCCAGCACGCTGACGAACACCACCAGCCCGCTCAGACGCGCCCGACCGCTGATCAACAGCGGCCGCAACACGTTGTCGGCCATGCCTACGACCCCTGCGCCGAGCGCCACCAGCAGCAGGCCTTTGCCCAGTTCTCCGTTGGCGATCAGCCAGCCGGCCGCCGGCAGCCACACGATCCAGGCGCCCACCAGGGGCAGCAGCGAGAGAAACGCCATCACCACGCCCCAGAACACGGGCGACCCGATTCCCAGCAGGGCAAACATCACCCCGCCCAAGGCACCCTGCACCGCCGCAACGATCAGGCTGGCCGTCACGCTGGCTTGGATCAGCTCGTGTGCCTGCCGAATCATCAGCTCGCGCTGGGTTTCTTCAAACGGCAGCGCCCGCCGCAGACCCGCGACCAGCGACCCCGCGTCGCGGAACAGATAGAACATGGCCAGAATGGTCACGACGAGATCGAACAGGAAAACGGCCACATTGCGCAGCACTGCGCTCATTCGCGCCGCCAGGAACCCCGCGGCATCGCGGGCCAGCGTGCCCGGGTCGACGGCGACTTGCGGGACCCGCTCTTGCACCCATTGCCAGATCCTCTGCACCCACGGCAACCGTCCCTGTTCCACTGCCTGCTGGATGTTTCGCAGTGCCTCGACGCCTTCGTGCACGAAGGCGGTCATCAGCAGCAGCGAGGGAACGATCAGGATCAACGTCACGACCACCGTGCTGGCGGCTGCCGCCGCAGTTCGGCCCCAGCGCTGCTCCAGCCACCGATGCCAGGGATAGAACACCACAACGAACACAGTCGCCCAGCCGAGTGGCACCAGGAAGGGCTGAAAGATGCGAAACACCAGGTAGGCCAGTAGCAACACCACGCCGTAGAACAGCATGCTGGCGACACGCTCGCTTCCCGAGGCCGGGTTCGCAGACATGCTGCACGATATATAATGCGGAGTCAGTCGCCTGCAAGCGGTTTGCGCGGGCGACTGCCGGAGACACTCGCGCGGATGCCCGATCGTCCTCCTCTCCTGACCGCTCGTCAGGGCCGGCTGCTGCTGATTCTCGCGCTGATCAACTTTGTCAATTTTGCCGACCGCACCGTTGTGCTGCCTCTGTTCCCGTTGCTCCGGCAGGAATTTCTGATCACGGATCAGGCGCTGGGCTCGCTTCAGTTCTGGCTGCAGATTGTGCTGGCGCTGGCCACACTGCCGCTGGCCTTGCTTGCCGATCGGTACAGCCGCCGCCACATCATCGCCATCGGCGTGCTCTTCTGGAGTCTGGCCACGTTTGCCGGCGGCCTGGCGCCCACCTTTACCTGGCTGGTGGTGGCGCGAGCTCTGGTCGGACTGGGTGAGGCCGCCTACAGTCCAGCGGCGCAGTCCATGATTACCGGCGCGTTTTCTCCCGCAGCACGGGCCCGTGCGCAGGCCGTGTTTGCCGCGGGCATGCTGGTGGGTGGTGCTGCTGGTCAGGCACTCGGCGGGATCGTAGGCGAAGCCTACGGATGGCGTCCGGCGTTCTTTCTGGTGGGTGTGCCCGGGTTGCTGCTTGGCCTGCTGGTTTGGTCGCCGCTGTGCTGGGAGCCGCCGCGCGGCCCGCGTTCGGAAGTGGTTTCGGTGGGTCGGCTGCTGCGCGTGCCGGCCTTTGCGGCGCTGTTGCTGAGCGGGGTTTGCATTACCTTTGCCGGAATGTCTTTTCTGACCTGGGGTGCCGACTACGTAGTGCGCTACAAAGGATTCAGTGTCCGCGAAGCGGGCGTCTGGCTGGGCACGGTGGGGCTGGCCGCGCTGGTCACCGGCGCGCTCGCAGGTGGCTACATCGCTGACCGGCTCCAGCAGCGGTTCCGCTATGGTCGCGTGCTGACCGTTGCGGTTGCCTTTTTGCTCGCCGCGCCCTGCATTCTGTGGGCGCTGGCGGCGCAGAGCAAGCCGGTGGTGCTGCTGGCCTTTTTTCTGGCAGGCAGTTTCATGTCCTTCTACCACGGCCCGGTGACTGCCTTGATCCACGACATGACCCCGACACGCGCCCATGCTACTTCGGTCGGCGTGTTCATGTTCGTGACGCAACTGCTGGGCGCCTTCGGTCCGCTGTTGCTCGGCCAGATTTCCGATGTTCTGGATCTCCGCGCGGGTCTGGAGATCGCGGTGGCGGTGATGGTGCTCGGCGCGTTGGGATTCTTCGGGGTCGCCTACTTCATTCACCGCGACGGCCTGCGCCATCCCGTGCTGGGGGCCGGGCCCGGTGAACCGGAAGACGCCGTCCCGCCGGCCCCGACAGATCGTTAAAAGAATTCTGCTGTTGATGTACAATCGCCGCGCATTCGGGATGCCTTCGTGCGAGTGTTTGCGAGGCTGGTTTTCTGCTGTTCCTGCCGGGTGCGAACCGACGCGCGTTCTCGCCCGCCGAGCTGTATTTCCCTTACGGAGTTTCGGGGGAAACGATGCCTGAGCCGGCCCAGTGTCCGCACCGGTTGACCCGTCTGGTGGCTCGTGATCAGGACGCCGAGTACCTGGAATGCCTCGACTGCGGCGCTGTCCTGGAGCGAGGGGAGCTGGAAGAGCCGCCGGAATTCAACGAATCTCTTTCGGACGCCTGACCGTTTTGCGCTCAGCCGATGCCCAGCGCTTCCGCCAACCGCAGGACTTCTTCGGCGGGCACATCGTAGAGGGCATGCTCGTCTTCTTCTTCGAGCCGCTCGCGCAGGTATGCGGCGGCGATGTGACTGGCCTCCCGGTCGGTGAGGTCCCGCCCGCTGCGTTCACGGAACCGGACAAACGCAGGATGCGCCAGTCCGACGATCACCCCCCGTCCATCGACGAAAAATTTGCAGTCCACCGCGTCGGCGTGTCGTGTCGAGATGGCATTCCACAGGTGGGAAAAACGCACCTGATAGTCGTGTCCGGTCAATTTGGACTGCACCGTGAACGGGGCCACGAATTCGCTCATCGGTGCCGGATTTGCGACCAGGGCGCGTTCCCGGGTCACTTCTTCCCTCCGATGGCCACCGCGCTGGCTTCGGCATAGCTGCGCACGGCCGCGCCCACTCCCGCGCCGGCAGGCACTTTGCAGCCCTGGTCGAGCAGCACCTTCTCGAACGCCGCCAGGAACAGCAGCACGTTGTTCTTCGTGCTGGAACAGCCGAGCAGGCCCACACGCCAGATTTTTCCTTTCAGCGGCCCGAACCCGCCGGCAATTTCGATATTGAACTCATCGAGCAGTTGCTGCCGCACTTTGCGGTCTTCCACGCCGGGAGGCACTTTGATGGCCGTCACCGTGATCATCCGTTCGGCCGGATTTTCGACGAACGGCTCCAGCCCCATCGCTTCGATGCCCGCCAGCAGCGCCTGCTGATTTTGCCGGTGCCGTTCCCAGCGTGCCGGCAGGCCCTCTTCCACCACCATGCGCAGCGCTTCGCGCAAAGCAAAAATCAGCGAGATAGGCGCCGTGTGGTGATAGGTGCGTTCCTTGCCCCAGTAATTCATCGTTGTGGTCAGGTCGAAGTACCAGCTCTGCACCGGCGTCTTGCGCGCGCGCAGCATCTGTTCGACGCGCTCGTTCAGCGTGATGGGTGCCAGGCCGGGCGGTGCACTGATCGCCTTCTGCGAGCCGCTGAAGCAGATGTCCAGCCGCTGCCCGTCCACATCCAGCGGCATGCCCGCCAGCGTGGACACCGTATCCACCACCAGGATTGCCTCCAGCTCGTCGGCCACGCGCCGGAATGCGTTTAGGTCGCTGGCGACCGCCGTAGAGCTTTCTCCGTGCGTGACGCCCACCAGTTTCACGTTTCTCCCTTTGCCGGCCCGGCGGACATCTTCCGGATCCACAGCGCGCCCGTAGGGGGCTTCGACCCGCGTTACCCGGGCGCCGGTGCGTTCGGCGATGATGGCCATGCGTTCGGAAAACGTCCCGTTCACGCAGATGATGGCTTCGTCGCCAGGTTCCAGTGGATTGACCACGGCGGCTTCGATCCCGCCCGAACCCGACGCCGAGATGGGGAAGGTGACCCGGTTCTGCGTCTGAAAGACCTGCCGCAGCAGCACCTGGACATCGCTCATCATTTCGGTGAACCACGGGTCGAGGTGGCCCACCAGGGGTGTTGCCATTGCGCGATAGACGCGCGGGTCCACATTCGACGGGCCCGGCGTCAACATCAGGCGCGGCGGGGGAAGCAACTCACCGATTCCATTAGCCATGGCCGTATCCTCTAGTTCTCTCCGCGTATTCCCGGAACCGCGCCCTGTACGCGCGGGGCGCTGGCCCGGCTGTTCCAGACCCGTATGCGGAACGGGTGGGGGCGCGGAACTTAAGTGTGGCTGATTCCCCCGTACGGGGTCAACGGCGAATATGTTTTTGCCGCAGCACATCCTCCAGCGGGCAGGCGCTTCGTTTTGGCGCTTCGCGGCGAACCCTGAAAGCATCTTATAAAAAGCCCGCATTTCCGCTACAATGCGCCCCCTCGCAGCAGACCGATCAGACCGCGCCAGCAGGGTGGCGCAGTCGGAACCCAAGCAGCGTTTGCAGCTCGGCTGCACACGGCCGGCGAACCGGCCCGGACAAACGCGAAGGAGCAGATGATGACGGCCACCTCTCAGGAAGCCCCGCAGCGCGGCACCAGCATCGAACAGCTCCGAGAAATCGCACGCCGCCTGCGTGTTCATTCCCTGCGTGCCACCACGCGCGCCGGCTCCGGCCATCCCACCTCGTGTCTTTCTGCAGCCGAGCTGGTGGCGGCCGTGTTCTTTCATGCCATGCGGTTCGACCCGCAAAATCCGCACGCACCCGACTGCGACCGGTTTGTCCTCTCCAAAGGCCATGCGGCACCGGTGCTCTATGCGGCGCTGGCCGAAGCCGGTGTGTTTCCCGCCTCCCGCCTGATGACCCTGCGGGAATTTGCGAGCGAACTCGAAGGCCATCCCACGCCTCGCGTGCCCGGCGTGGATGCCGCGACCGGCTCGCTCGGCCAGGGACTGTCTGTCGGCGCGGGACTGGCCTTGGGCGCGAAGTATCTCGACAAAAATCAGGCGCGTGTCTATGTGCTGCTCGGCGATGGCGAAATGGCCGAAGGGAACGTGTGGGAAGCGGTCGCGTTTGCTGCGCACTACAAGCTCGACAACCTGACGGCCCTCGTGGATATCAACGCGCTCGGCCAGAGCGAGCCGACCATGTATCGCCACGATTTGGAAGCCTACCGCCGCCGCTTCGACGCCTACGGCTGGCACACGGAGCTGGTCGAAGGCCACGATCTGGCTGCGATCATCGCCGCATTGGATCGCGCCCGGGCCACCCGCGGTCGCCCGCAGGCCATCCTGGCGCGCACGCTGAAAGGCAAGGGTGTCAGTTTTCTCGAAGGGCAGGAGGGGTGGCACGGCCGGCCGGTGCCCGAAGACCGGTTGGCTGCCGCGCTGGCCGAGCTGGGCGGCGCGCCCGAGCTGCCTGCGGACGAAGGTCGCAGCTACGCCCGCACCGCATTGCCCGCCCCGCCGGACTTCCCGGCGCCGGCGCCGCCAGCCTACCGCAGAGGCGAGCTGGTGGCCACGCGCCAGGCCTACGGCACGGCGCTGAAAAAACTCGCGGCCGTGCATCCGCGCGTCGTCGCCGTGGATGGTGACGTAAAAAATTCCACCTACGCCGAAATTTTCGCGGACGCGTATCCGGAACGCTTCTTCCAGGGATACATTGCCGAGCAGAACATGGTCAGCGTCGGCGTGGGTCTGGCCGCGCGCGGTCTGGTGCCCTTTGTCGCCACGTTTGCCTGTTTTCTGTCGCGTGCCTGCGACCAGATTCGCATGGCAGGCATCAGTCGCAGCAACCTGAAACTGGTCGGCTCGCACTGCGGCGTTTCCATCGGTGAGGATGGTCCTTCGCAGATGGCTCTTGAAGACTTGGCGATGTTTCGTCCCATCCCCGACGCCACAGTGCTTTACCCGGCCGATGCGGTGGCCACCGAGCGGCTGGTCGAAGCCATGGCGCGACGGCCGGGCATCTGTTTTCTGCGCACCACCCGGCCGAAAACCCCTGTGCTGTACGGCAACGACGAGCTGTTTCCGATCCCGGGTTTCAAGGTACTGCGCCAGAGCGGGCACGACCGCGCGGCCGTGATTGCCGGCGGCATCACTCTGCACGAAGCGCTGCGTGCCGCCGAGCGTCTGCAACAGAAGGGGATTGCTGTGCGGGTGATTGACCTCTACTGCCTGAAGCCGCTTGACGGCGCCGCGCTGCGCCGCGAAGTGGAAGCTGCCGGCGGGTGCGTCATTACCGTCGAAGACCACTACCCGGAAGGCGGTTTGGGTGAAGCCGTCGCCACCGCGCTGCTCGAATCGGGCGCACGGCTGGCGGCAATGAAGCGGCTGGCCGTTTCCGGCCTGCCCCACTCGGGCAAGCCCGAAGAATTGCTGGACGCCTTCGGCATCTCCGCCCGACACATCGAGGCGGCTGTGGAGGCGCTGCCCTGAGCGGCTCGTCGGCCGCTAGGAGGTTTCTTCGGCCAGGACATGCGGCGGCGGCTCGCGCAGTTCCCAGACGAGCCCGCACCAGGCAAGCAGTTTCAGCAGGTAGTAGGTGACGTCGATTTCCCACCAGAAAAATCCCTGCCGTGCCGAAGCCATGTAGTGGTGATGATTGTTGTGCCAGCCTTCCCCCAGCGTGAGCAGCGCCATCAGAAAACTGTTGCGGCTGTCGTCCGGGGTGGGATAGCGGCGACGGCCGAAAACATGGGCAAGCGAATTCACGAGAAACGAGCCGTGCCACAACAGCACCGTGCTCACGAAAAATCCCCACACCAGCCACCCCCACCCGCCGGCGAGAAACAACGCTACGGCCAGCGTGAGCGGAGGCACCAGAAACCACCGATTCAGCCAGCGCAACTCGGGGAATTTGTAGAAATCCCGGATCTGTTCCACCTCGGTGCGGTTGTAACGGTTGCTCAGAATCCAGCCCACGTGCGACCACCAGAATCCCCGCAGTCCGGGGGAGTGCAGATCCTGGTCGGTGTCGGCGTAGCGGTGGTGATGGCGATGATGCGCAGCCCACCAGAGCACGCCTTTCTGCGCGGACGTCATGGCCGCATAGGCCAGCAAGAATTGGAACGCGCGGCTCGTCTTGAACGCGCGATGCGAAAAATAGCGGTGATAGCCTGCGGTGACGAAAAACATCCGCGAAAAATAGAGCGCCAGACACAGCGCCACAAACGACCAGCGGAACTCGATCCAGAAAACGGCCAGGCAGGCCAGATGCACCGCCCAGAAGGGAAGCGTTTTCAGTACAGTCTTGGCTTGTTCTGTGGTTGCGGGCAGCAGTCGTGCAGCCATTCGTGTTCGGTTCCTCTGCCTCGGAGATGTATAGAGCGCCTCTTCCGACGTCGCGAGGAACCCACCGATGGCCCACAGCGCGAAAGAAGAAGACTTCACCACTATAGAGGAGTGCTGACTGGTCGTCAATCACACCGTGCGGCACGCTGTTTTTTCTTTGCAACGCTGTGCAGCCAGCGTGCGTACACGGCACACCTGTGCCGTTCTGAACACACTGCCGGACTGCAGGTCCCTCTGTGACATCTTCACGCGCTGATTTCAAACTGCTTGTCCGCTGTCCGAATGGCCGTCCAGGTGCGAGAACTCTGCCCGGCAAAACTGCCATTGGTAATGTCGCCGGAGCCGCACCACTTGTCGCTGAAGCCAAAGCCCAGTTCGATACAGAAGCGCTTCATTGTTTTGCAGGCTGCCACGCTGATGGTTGTGCTCTGGCTGCTGGCTGCGGCGGGGTATTTCGTCTTCTGGATGCAGCGCGAGATGGGTGCGCCGCTCGAGGACCTGCACCATGCTCTGCTCGTCGCGGCTGAAGTGGAAAAGGAGATGGAAGAGCTGAAAGCTGCGGCCGTTGAGCTGCACGACTCCGGTGGGCAACAGAGCACCGCCGTGCTGGTGGCTACTGCAGAACGTCTGGAGCGGTTGCGTCATCGGTACATCGAACTTCCCCTGGTGGGTGAAGAGCAGCCTCTGGCCCTTCAGGTGTTTCGGTCTACCGGCCAGGTGGTGGAATTGGCCCAGGAGCTTGCGCAATCTTCTTCCCGGACTCCCCCGCAGCACCACCTGCTGCGGACAATGATCCGGCTCCATGTCGAGGCGCAGGAGCATCTGCATCGCATCCACGCGCTGCAGATCGCCCGTGCTCAGGCCAGCTACCAGCGCATCCGCCGCTCCATGCTTTGGCTCGGCGGATTGCTGGCGGTTGCGGTTGCGTTCGCCATCGGGATGATCAGCCTGTTCCGACGGATGCATCGCCGACTGCTCTGGCAGCCACTGGAAGCGCTGCGTCAGATGGTGTTACAGGTGCGCGGGGGCCAATTGGACCTGCACGGGCCGGTGCCCGATGCCCTGGAATTGGAGCCCCTGTTCCTCTCTTTCTACGAGATGGCCGCCGAGTTGCGCGAGATGCGCGAGGCGCTCGAGCAGAAGGTGCGCGAACGCACGGCCCGGCTCGAACAGGCCCACCAGCAGCTGGTGCGCGCCGCCAAGCTCTCTGCCCTCGGCCAGCTCGTCTCCGGCGTCGCTCACGAAGTGAACAATCCGCTCACGGTGATCCTGGGCTTCAGCGAGGTCGCCCTCATGCGCGACGATCTGCCCGCACGCCTGCGTGCGCACCTGGAAGCCATCCGCACCGAAGCCCTGCGGCTGAAAAATGTCGTGGCCAATCTCACCCGTTTCTCGCAGCAGCAGGCCGCCCGTATGGCCCGCATTGACCTCCGCGACGTCCTCGCTCGCCTCATCCAGCTCCGCAGCTATCAGCTCCGTGTCCACGGCATCCGTCTGCATTACCACCCGCCGTCGCAGCCCGTTTTCGTTTGCGGAGACGCCGAGCAGCTTCTCCAGGTGTTCTTCAACCTGATGCTCAACGCCGAGCAGGCCATCAAACGGGCTCGCGCCGAAGGAGACATCTGGCTGCACTGTTCGGCCGAGGTCGGTCGTGTCGTCGTCTCGGTGCAGGACAACGGCGCGGGCATTCCCTCTGAGCTGCGCGAGCAGATCTTTGAGCCGCTGTTTACCTCCAAACCGATGGGACGCGGCACCGGCCTCGGCCTCACCGTCGCTTACGAAATCGTCCGTCAGCATCACGGAGAAATCCGCGTCGAAAGCGAGCCGGGGCGGGGCAGCACGTTTTCCATCGTTCTGCCCGAAGACCGCCAACCCGCTGCTGCGGACGACCATCCTGTCGAACCCGCTCATGCTTCTGCACCGGTCACGGGCCTTGCCCTTGTCCTGGACGACGAGCCGGCCATTGCCGCCCTGCTGGAGCAACTGCTGAGTGCCTGCGGCTGGCGAACGCTCGTGCGGTACGATGCCGCTCAGCTCGAAGCGGAACTCCACACCGTTGCGCCGGACCTCATTCTGTGCGACCTGAAAATGCCCGGGCGTACCGGTCTGGATGTGCTCCGCTGGCTTCGGCAACACCGGCCCGCGCTCGCCGCACGTTTTATCCTGATGACTGGCGACATGGCCGATGCCGAAGCTCATGCCGGAGAACTCGCCGGTGTCGTTATTCTGCTGAAACCGTTCACAGCCCAAGCGTTGCAAGACGCCATCGGCCGGCTTGGTCCCGCAGCCAGGCCGCCCCTCTAGGGGGTTCTCCCCCGAGGCCTCCCGATGTCTTCCTGGTAGCGATGTGATATCTTCTGCCTGCCTTTCGCAATCAGTGCAGGCGGTGGCACATCCATGTCGGAAAAACTGGTTCTGGTCGGTGTGATTCCGCAGGTGGTTGTGCTGGGGCCGGGTGAGCAGATTGTCTGGCTATCCGATGCCGGCACGCTTCGGGTCGAGTTCGACCCGAAGCGCTGCCCGTTTTCCTCCAACGTATTCCAGGCTCCGGCGGGTGTGCAGCTGCTGAGCGGCCCGGTGCGGCCCGGCACGAAGCCGGGCTCGTACCGCTACCGCATTGCCATCAACGACGTGGTGATTGCGCAGGGCGAGGTGATTCTGCGCGAACGGTCCTGACAGGGCGCGTTCAATCGCTCGCCAGCGAACGCGCCCGCTCCTCCGCGGATGCGTGGGCCAGGTTGCGTCGCAGGGTGGAAAGTAGAAAGGGTGGCACGGGTTTTTCCGCCGGCACCAGCACTGCGGTGGCCCGCCGCGGAAACTCATTCCGCCGGTCGAGCTGGAGTCCGGTTTCTCTCAGCAGCTCTTCGACCAGCTTCGGGTCGTCCGAGCGGTCCACGGCCCAGAACCACAGCCGCTCCTCGTTGTGCTGCAAAAACTGCAGGGCTTCAGCCAGCTTCTTGATGGCTCGGTCGAACGACGAAGCCAGGAAATAGACCGGCAAGCTCCACTCGTGCCGTCGGAACACCGCGCGCACCCGAACGCAATATTTCCCGTTCTGCGTGCGTTCGATCGCGCACTGGTATTCGTTCTGCTGACGGCTGTTTTTCTGCGGCATGGTACACCTCGAACCTTGCTGAGTCGACGCTGCGCGGGCGCCCCGCTGTGGGCGCCCAATTCCGTGGTGACCTTGGCGGTCGCTCGTCCAGGGAAGGCTTCGGGGGCCGGCGGGCGCTGCGCCTACCGACCACCGTGAAAATGCTAGCCTGCTGCCGAAAGGAAGGCAATCAAAAAGGAAGCAACTATAACTGCTTTGCTTTCAAATAGATAGATTAACCGCCGGCCGGAACACGGAGCCTGGCGAGGGCTTCCTGGTTGATTTCCAGCTTGCCTTGCTGACGGAGTCGCTGCTCGAGGGCGGAGCGGAAGGCTTCGTAGGCCAGCGTTTTTTTCTCTTCGAGCAACTGATTGCGAAGAGTTTCTCTTTGTGCCGCGAGTTCCTGAGGATTGGCTTCCTGGCGTTCCAGCACCCGGAAGACCACCCAGTCGGTTCCGAGCGAGAGGGGAGCGCTGCTTTCGCCCGGCTTCATCTGGAAAGCGGCGGCGAGCTGGCTGGCGTTGCCGAGCGGTTCGACGTAACCGTTGCGGGCAAAGAACTCGGTGGTTTGCGCGGTCAACCCGAGTGCTCGCGCCGCCGCACTCAGCGCTTCGCCGGCTTGAGCGCGCCGAGCTAGTTCTTCGGCGCGCGCGCGCGCCAGACTGACGGCGCGGAGTTTGCGCAGCTCGTCGGTCACCCGCTCGCGGACCTCGTCCAGCGTGCCTTGGTGTGCGGGCAGGATCTCCTTCACCGTGACCACGACGTGGCCCCGTTCGATCGCCACCGGCGCGCTCAGCTCGCCCGGACGCAGCCGAAAAATGACGTTCTGCAGGTTCGCATCGCTGCCCAGCTCGCCGATCGGATCGCCGGGTCCGACCGGTGGCACCTCCTGCACGCGCAGCCCGAGCTCGGCAGCAATTTCTTCGATGGGCCGCCGGGTGGATTGGCGCACCGCTGCCGCCAGCTTTT
Source organism: Terriglobia bacterium (assembly GCA_023512135.1). Lineage (GTDB taxonomy): Bacteria > Acidobacteriota > Terriglobia > Acidiferrales > UBA7541 > DSGC01. The sequence goes on from JAIMAG010000015.1 coordinate 39,250, forward strand.
CCGCCAACTCTTCGATGCGGCGACGGGTCTGCTGCTCGCGCAGCGTTGCCGCGATCGAATCGCGCACCTCCTCGAAACTCTTCGTTCGCGCGGTTTCACGCTCTTCGACTTTCAGAATGTGAAATCCATACTGGGTCCGGACCAGGTCGGAAATGCTGCCCACCGGCAGAGTGAATGCTGTTTGTTCGAATTCCGGAACGGTCTGTCCGCGGAGGATCCAGCCCAGGTCACCGCCGTTCGGTGCGGTGGTGTCTTCGGAAAATTCCCGGGCCAGTTGGGCGAAATCCTCTCCGCGCCGTGCCCGGCGGAGTACTTGTTCGGCTTTCTTGTGAACTTCTTCGATTTCGGCTTCGGTCTTGCCGAAGGTTTTGAACAGGATGTGCCGCACGCGGACACGGTTTTCCACCCGGTACTGATCCAGGTTGGCGTTGTAGTAGTTTCGCAGCTCGGTTTCCGTGGGAGAGACCTGGTTGCGGATCTGTTCCCGGTCGAGCAGCACATAGCGCACACTGCGCTTTTCCGGCACCTGGTAGCTCGAGCGATTTTCTTCGAAATGCCGTGCAATTTCTTCGTTCGTCAAGGCTATCTGGGATTCGAGCGCGGCCGGGCTGATCCGCACGAATTCGATTTTTACTTTTTCATTGCGACGACGGAATTCCTGTTCGATTTCTTCCGGTGTGACACCGATCCCATCCGTCACCAGCCGCCGCAGTTTCGTTTCCAGCAGTCCCAGTCGGACGCGGTCCTCGAACTCCGCGACCGTCATTCCGAAGCGCGACTGCACCTCGGCCGAGTAGCGGTCCATACCCAGAAACGTATCGCCCGCAAACACCGCAGGCAGGCGGGACTTGATGAACTCGGCGTGTTCTTCTTCGGTGACGCGAATGCCCAGTCGCCGCGCTTCTTCTTCCAGCATGCGTTCGTAGAGCAGCTGTTGGAAGACGGTGTTGGCATAGAAGCCGCGCAGCGCTGCCGGAATCTGCTGCAACCGTTCGATTTCGCGCAACTGCTGTTCGACCATGGCCGTGGTGATTTCCTGCCGACCGACGCGGGCCAACACATCGGCGCGGTTGCCGAACGAACCCACGCCGGTGGGCACCAGTGTGATCACCATGGCGCCGCCGATCATGGCGACCACCAGTACGAGCAGTATGCGCTTGAGCACATCGCGCCTTTGAAAAATTTGCAGCATTCGGTTCCTCTCCGCGGCTTCCCTGAAAACACCCATTATAGGCGTTGCCGGCCGCGCTCACAATCCACATGGTCCCCGGAAAGGGGAAAGGTGCATCCTAACACCTGGCGAGATTGCCCTGCCGGACGGGGGGAGGCAGAAGCAGCTCGCCGCCCGCCTGGGAGGCGCATTTCGAAGTGGCCGTGGGTACCCTCCGAAAGATTCGGGGCGTTGGCGGATACGCAACGCGGTTCGGGGCCGGCGGAAACGGGTTTCTGGTCGTGTGCTAGATTGTAAATTCGATTTCGCGTGCGATGAGCCACACGACTCAGCAGCCACCCAAGCCCGAGAAGATTTCCCGGGTCGAAGTGTACTGGCACACGGTGACTTACCGCACCGTGGTGGTGCTCGTGCTGCTCGTGGGGGCGGTGGTTTTACTGGTCTGGTATCTGATGAATCCGGCGTTCCTCACCCAGAGCCTGGAGCGTTTCGCCGCGACGTTTGCCAGCAACCCGGGAGCGGCTGTGCAGCCGGTGGGCAGTCAGGTGCGATTTGTCAACCTGGACGGTCGGGTGCACGTCAAAAAAGCCGATTCGGTGGACTGGGTGCCGGCCGACTACCGCATGGTGCTCGACAAGGGCGACCTGATTCGCACCGGCCCTGACGGGGTGGCTCGCCTCAGCTTTGCCGACGGCACCACCTACACCGTCAAACCTGACACGCTGATGACGGTCGAAGAAAACAGTGTCTACACCAATCGCACCACCCGCGTCGGGGTGCGCATCGCCACCGGAGCCGTGGACCTTTCGACGGGCACCTGGGAGGCGCCCGGTTCATCGGCCCGGGTATCGTTCGAAAATGCCGTGGCTTCGCTGAAAGAAAACAGCCGCGCTGCCGTGCGCACCGACCCGGCCCGCAACCAGCACGAAATCACGGTCACGGCAGGCGCGGCCGACCTGCAGCGGGGAAGTGTGAACATCCCGGTCAACCGCTGGGAGAAAGTCAGCTTCGCCACGGGCGGCGAAATCACGAAAACGCAGGTACTGGCTCCGCCCGAACTGGTCGAACCGGTCAACTTTCAGCCGATTATCGTGCCCGAGCCGCGTCAGGCCACCGTCCGCTTCACATGGCGCACCGTGCCCCAGGCGGCGGCTTACCATCTGCGCGTTGGTACTTCCTCGATGTTCACGCAGGTCGTGGCGGAGCGCCGCGTGCAAAGCACTTCAGCAACGCTTTCGGGCCTGGACGCCGGAGATTATTTCTGGACAGTGGCGGCTATTGACGCGGAAGGCAAACAGAGTGAACCGAGCGACGCTTATAAGTTCACCCTGGTCGCCCAGGGTAAGGGCGAGGAGATGCTGCTGGAGATCGAAGGCACGCAACTGCACGGCAGTGTAGTGGAGGTCATCGGCCGCACCGAGCCGGGCGCAGCGGTGTTGATCAACGGCCAGCCGGTGGCCAATTTGCGTTCCGACGGCCGCTTCCGGCACTACACGCCGCCGTTGCCGCGCGGCAATCAGGTCATTGTCGTTACCGGGCAGAACCGACGGGGTGCGACCGCAATCAAACGGGTGCCAGTCGTGATACCCTAGGGGGCGCGCAACGCTGGGCCGGCCGGCTTCGGCACCCCCACCGACCGGCTCTGGGGGACGCCGGCTCCCGTCTGCGACCCCGGATCCCTCCGATGAGGCCAGGCGGGAACGGCGGATAGAGGCCTATGATGAGCAAGAACGGTTACAACTTTCGTTCGATCTTCAGTTTGTTTTCTTCGGACCTGGCCATCGATCTGGGCACGGCGAATACGCTGGTCTACGCGCGCGGCAAGGGCATCGTGGTCAACGAACCTTCGATCGTAGCCATCAACAAAAATTCCGGCGAAGTGGTTGCCGTCGGTCGCGAAGCCAAGGAAATGCTGGGCCGCACGCCCGGCAATGTGGTGGCCATCAAGCCGATGAAGGACGGTGTCATCGCGGATTTCAAGGTCACCGAAAAAATGCTCACCTACTTCATCCAGAAGGCCCACAACCGCCGGGTGCTGGTCCATCCGCGCATCGTCATCGGCGTGCCGAGCGAAATTACTCCGGTCGAAAAGCGCGCCGTGCAGGACAGTGCGTACCGCGCCCGGGCCAGCGAAGTCTTCCTGGTGGAGCAGGCCATGGCTGCCGCCATCGGCGCCGGTCTGCCCATCGAAGAGCCTTCCGGCAACATGGTCGTAGACATCGGCGGCGGAACGACCGATATCGCCGTCATCTCCATGAGTGGCATCGTGTATTCCCGCTCGGTGCGCGTGGCCGGCAACGAAATGGACGAAGCCGTCATGCACTACCTGAAGCGGAAGTACAATCTGCTGGTCGGCGAGCGTACCGCCGAACAGATCAAAATCGAGCTCGGCTCCGCCTATCCGCTCGAAAAGCCGATGACCATGGAGGTCAAGGGCCGCAATTTGATCGAGGGTGTGCCCCGCACCGTCACGATTGATGACAGCGAAATCCGGGAGGCGCTCAGCGAATGCGTGGCCACCATTCTGAACGCGATTCGCGTGGCACTGGAACGTACCCCGCCGGAGCTTTCTGCCGATATCAGCGACCGCGGCATTGTGCTCACCGGCGGGGGTGCGCTGCTGAAGAACCTCGACAAGCGCATCCGCGAAGAGACGGGTTTGCCCGTCTCCATCGCTGACGACCCGCTGGCTTCGGTCGTGCTCGGCACCGGCAAGATGCTCAGCGATTTCCGGCTCCTGCGCCAGGTGTGCATCGACTAGGGGACGGCTGCCGCGGCCCGGCCACTAGCTGCCGGCCTGCTCTCGCGGCGGCGGGGAACAGCCATGCTGCCGATCACCTCTCGACATCGCCCGCTCGTTGTGCTCGCCGCCACCCTGCTGGCTCAGGTGTTGCTGCTCGCTGTGCAGATCAAGCGCGATCAGGACGTGCGCCTGATCCGCGTCTGGGCCGTGCGCCTGATCACGCCGGTGCAGGACGCTGCCTCCTGGACCTGGGCCAAGCTGACGGGAGCCTGGCAGGGTTACGTCGCCCTCCGCGGCACGTACCGCGAAAACCAGGCCCTGCACCAGGAAAACCAGCAACTCAAACTCCGTCTGGCTCAATTGGAAGCCCGCGCTGCTGAAGCCGAACGTCTGGCCGCCCTGCTCGACTTCCGCCACAACTACCCGGACTATCCCATGGTCTTTGCCCGCGTCATCGGGGCTTCGGTGGACCGAGGCAGCCGCATCTTCTTCATTGACCGTGGCAGCTCCGATGGCCTCGCCAAGGCTATGCCGGTGATTACCCCCGATGGCGTGGTCGGCAGAGTGGAACAGGTGTTTGCCGGTACGGCGCAGGTATTGCTGCTGACGGACAAGGAAAGCGGTGTCGGCGCCATGCTGGAAACTTCGCGAACCCAGGGCGTCATTCGCGGCAGCGGCGCGCCCACGCTCACGCTGGACTACATCGTCAACGAGCAGCCGGTCGCCGTAGGCGAGCGCGTGCTCACCTCGGGCCAAGATCGGATTTTCCCCAAGGGCCTGCCGATCGGCACCGTGCTCCAGGTTGAGCCCGGCACCGAGCTGCGCAGCCCGTTTCAGAAAATTGTCGTGCGTCCTTCGGCGCGGCTGGATCAACTGGAAGAGGTCATCGTCCTGCTCTCCCGCGAGGAGTTGGTGCCGGCCGAACCCCGGGCCGCTTTGCCCGCCGAATCCCGTCCGGCAGGGCCGCCGCAATGAGTTGTACCCGCCGTGGCGGAAGCCTCTGACATGATGCCCCACGCACAAAGCGAACCGCACATCGAAGTGCACAAGTTTCATCCGGGTGTGGTTGCTGGCGCCGTCTTTCTGGCGCTGGTGCTGGAGGTGTTTCTTCCCCGGCTGCTGCCCCGCGGTGCCGAGTACGTCGAACTGCCGTTTCTGGTCACACTCTACTTTGGCCTCAGCCGTCGCAACCCGATTACCGGCCTGCTGCTCGGCATGATCATTGGCCTGCTCCAGGACGGCCTCACCGGTCGTCTGATTGGTCTGTTTGGCCTGGCGAAAACCGTGGTCGGTTTCGGCGCTTCCTCGATCGGCGGGCGGATTGACGTGGATCACCCGCTGGCCCGGCTGGTGCTGGCTGGCCTGTTCTACCTGATTCACGAAGGCGTGCTCGAAGTGGCCCAGCGATTGCTGCTCGGTGAAGCCAGTGCCTTCCTGACAACACACCTGCTGCTGGCCACGCTGCTGAATGCACTGCTGGCTGTGCTGTTCTTCCCGGCCTTGGACCGCCTGCGCCGCACCTGACCTTCCGGCCAATCGCCAAAACGCCACTGTTCGACTGGGCAAAACGGTTGCACCAGAATGAGGCAAGTGGTAGCTTGATGCCGCTTCCGCGGGTTGGCCGCCCGGCCCCGCCCGCCATCGGTCAGCGGAAACGGAGCAACAGCGTGTCGTACTGGTTTGGCAACGAGCATCGGCTCCCGCAGTCGCGGCTGACGTTCCTGGCTTATCTGCTCGTTGGACTGTTTGTTGTTTTGGTGCTCGGCTACTGGAAGCTGCAGGTGCTCGAAGCCGACTATTACGCGGAGCTGGCCGAGCGCAATCGCATCCGCACGGTACCCATCAATGCGCCCCGCGGGAAAATTCTCGACCGCGAAGGGCGCGTCCTGGTGGATAACTATCCTTCGTTCAGCATTCTGCTGCTTCGCGACGACCGGGGAGAAATCGAACGCACACTGCCGCAGATTGCCGCCGGCTTGAACATTCCGGAGGAGGAGATTCGCGCTCGCTTGGAAGCAGCGCGCCACGAGCCACAATTCCGTCCGATCGTGCTCAAGCACGAAGCTACCCCCGCCGACATTGCGTTCATCGAAGCCCATCGCCGGGACCTGACGGCGCTCGAGCTGCTGATGGTGTATCGCCGTCGCTACCCCCGCGACGGCTTTCTGGCCCACGTGATTGGCTATGTGGGCGAAGCCAGCGAGCAGCAAATCGAACGCAGCGGCGGCCGCCTGCGCCCGGGCGACATCGTCGGCAAGGCCGGTTTGGAGCGCCAGTACAACGACATCCTGATGGGCACGGATGGCCTGCGTCGCCTGGTGGTCAACAGCCTCGGGCGTGAAGTCGGCCGGCTCGACGAAAAAGAAGCCATCCCGGGCCAGCCCATCGAAATCACGATTGACTACGACCTGCAACTGGTTGCCGAAGCCGGCTTGGCCGGCCGCAAGGGAGCAGTGGTCGCCCTCGACCCGCGCACCGGCGAGGTGCTGGCCATGGTCAGCCATCCGGCTCCAGACCTGAACTTGTTCGCCATTCGCATTCCGCCGGAAGAGTGGCGTCGCCTCAACGAAGACCCCGACCGGCCCATGCTGAACCGCGCCATTCAGGCGCAACTGGCCCCGGGTTCCGTCTTCAAGATCATGATGGGCGCCGCCATGCTCGAATCGGGTATTCTGCCGGAGCGGTTCAGTGTTTTCTGTCCGGGTTTTGGTGTCTTCTACGGCCGCACCTTCCGCTGCTGGGAAAAGGAAGGTCACGGACAGGTGGATCTGCATCGCGCAATTGTTCGTTCCTGCGACGTCTTCTTCTACAACGTCGGCCAGCGCCTGGGGATCGATCGCATTGCCTTCTACGCCCAGCAACTGGGTTTGGGCCGCCGCACCGGCATTGACCTGCCCGGGGAAGAAGCCGGTCTGGTGCCTTCCTCGGAATGGAAGCAGCGTGCGCTGAAACAGCCCTGGTATGCCGGCGAAACCATTTCGGTGGCCATCGGCCAGGGTGCCACAACGTCGACGCCCCTGCAGCTCGCTTACTCGATCGGCGGCATCGCTTCGGGGGGCGTGTTCCGCCAGCCGCACCTGCTGAAAAACTACAGCCCGGTGGAAGAGATCCGTTTCCCGCTGGCTGAGCGCACCGTGCAGAAATTGGCGCAGGGCATGTTCGGTGTGGTCAACGAGGATGGTACCGCACAGCGCTCTCGCATTGAGGGTGTGGAGTTTTGCGGGAAGACCGGCACCTCGCAGTTGATCAGCTTTGATACCCTGCGCCGGTTGGGCGGGCATCTGGCTCGGCGTTTCACGGAGAATGCCTGGTTCGTTGGCTATGCGCCGCGGGTCAATCCAGAAATTGTCGTGGCCGTGCTGGTCGAGCACGGCGAGCATGGCTCCAGCGCTGCTGCGCCGATTGCCCGCGATGTGGTCAAAGCGTATTACGACAAGAAGAGTGCCCGCGAAGGGCAGCGATACACGGTCGAGCTGCGCCACCACGACCCCGAGCAGGCGCCGATGATCGCCGAGCTGCAGCCGCGGCCGGCTCCGGAGTCAGCCTCGTCCGGTGCGTCCCGCACGCCGGCAGCTTCCCGGAGACAGCCTGCCGAGCCGAGTGCTGCGCGCCGCTCGACCGATCCCGGGACCCGATGAGAGCCGAACGCATCAGCTTCCGCGACCTCGATTGGTGGCTGCTGGCCATTGCGCTGGCCATCTGCACGATCGGCATCCTCGAAATCTATTCCGCCACGCAGAACACTTCGCTGGCCGGCATGCACTGGCGGCAGACGGGTTGGGTGGCGCTGGGTTTGGTCGGCATGTTCCTTTTGGCCCGTGTGGATTACCATGCTGTGCTCGACCACGCTCCGCTGCTCTACCTGTTGAGCCTGGCCGCCCTGGTGGCGGTGCTGCTGTTTGGCGAAGCCCGCTACGGCGCCCGGAGCTGGATTTTCATCGCCGGGCAGTCTTTGCAAGTGTCAGAGCTGGTGAAGTTGGTTATAATTGTTGTGTTGGCGCGCTTCTTCAGCGAAGTGCGTACCGACCAGCTCACGCTGGCAGACCTGGTCAAAGCCACCGTGCTGACCGCCGTGCCGCTCGGATTGATTCTGCTGCAGCCTGATTTCGGCACTGCGGTGATGATTCTGCCGGCGCTGGGTATCGGAGCCTTTTTGGCGGGACTGCAGTGGAAGCACGCTGTCGCTGCTTTTCTGATCGTGTTGCTGCTGCTGCCGGTGGGCTGGTCGTTGCTCAAACCCTATCAGAAGGAGCGGATCTACACATTTTTCCGGCCCGAGGAGAACCCGCAGTCGGCCGGCTATCAGACCCTGCAGTCGAAGATTGCCGTCGGCTCGGGTGGCTTCTGGGGCAAGGGAATCGGCCAGGGCAGCCAGAATCAGTTGGGCTTTGTGCCCGTTCGATGGTCGGATTTTATCTTTGCTGCCGTGGCCGAGGAGTTGGGATTCAGCGGGGTGTTCATCACCCTGCTGCTTTTGCTGGCTTTGCTGCTGCGCCTGGTCCAGCATGCGCAACGTGCGGCCGATCGGGCCGGTATGTTCTTGGTCATGGGCGTGGCGGCAGTTTTAGGGATCCATGTGCTGTGGAATGTGGCCATGGTTATCGGCTATGTGCCGGTCACCGGTATCCCGCTGCCCCTGATGAGCTATGGCGGGTCGGCCACGCTGTTTGTGTTTCTCGCCCTGGGCTTGGTGATGAGCGTGCGCTTACGCCGCTTCGTGAATTGACCCTCGCGAATGGCCTGCGCCCCTGCCCACGACCCGGGGCAGCTCGAATTCTGAAGAAGATCGAGGCCCGCATCGCGTGAGGGCGTATCCAAACAATTCGTTCCTGCCCTCCCCGGACTTCCCGGCCTTCGCCGAAGTCTGTGCGGCGGCGCGCCCCCGTAGCGCCCGCCCGTGCGCGCCAAGGAGTTTTCATGTCGAAAGAACTGGTAATCTCCGCGACCCCGCACGAAACGCGGGTCGCCATTGTCGAAGACGGTCAGCTTTGTGAGTTTTATGTAGAACGCGAAAAAGAATTTGCCCTGGTCGGTAGCATCTACAAAGGCCGTGTGACCCGCGTGCTTCCCGGCATGCAGTCGGCCTTTGTGGACATCGGCCTGGATGGCGACGCCTTCCTCTACGTCAGCGACTTCCTCGAAGACTTGGAAGAATACGACCAGATCGTCAACACGGTCGAAGAAAAAATCCAGAAAATGGAACAACAGGGAGGCCAGGTCTTCCCGCAGACGGCCAACGGCACGGTTCTCGAGCCGCCTGAAGTCACCGGGCCCGATACGCCCGCAGCTCCCCCGGCAGCGGAATCCCCAGCGCCGAACCAGTACAGCAGTCCCCGCGGCGGCTACGAAAATCGCCGCTTCTCGCGCGGGCGGGACCGCGGTGGTCGCGGCCGTGGCGGACGCCGCCGCGGCCGTTGGGACCGTCGCGGCCCGCGCGGCCGGGAACTGCCGTCTTCGAAATTTGTCCAGCACGGCTACGAATCTCCCGGTGACTACGAGCCGGTCATCCTCCCGGGTGAGTCGCTGGCCAAATACAAAGACCGCATCCCGGCTCCGCCGCCCGAAGAGCCTGCTGTCCCATCCGAGCAGCCCGCGGCAGTCGCTCCGGAAGAGCTTTCCCCCGCCGACCTCCCTGCCGTGACCGAGCCGAATTCCGCAGCCGCGCCTCCGGCTCCGGAGTCAGCTGCGGCGGCGCAAGTTTTCCCGGCTTCCGAGCCGGTTGCTGAGGCGGTCGCAGAGTTCGCTCCGCAGACCGAATCGCTCACTGCGTCTGCGCCGCAAGCTGTGCCCGTCGTTGCACCGCCGGAGCCGGTTGTGCACGAGCCTCCTGCTTTCGTCCCTGAGTCCGACTGGCCCATCAGCGCGCCCGCCGCCGAATCCTTCGCTGTTGCGGAACCGGCTGCGACGGAGACGGAATCTGCCTCCACAGCGGAAGAAGAGGCAGCCGGACAGGCCTCTGCCGAGCTCGAAGAAGGCGAAGCCGGGGCACTGGCCGCACAACTGGCGGAGGCGCGGCGCGAAGAGCTCGAACAGGAAACCGAGCTCGAAACCGAAGAACTGGCGGAAGCCGCCTATGCCGATTTCGGAGAAGAGGCTGCCGAAGGCGAGGAAGCGTTGTCGGAAAATGGCGCGACCGAGGCCGGTGCGCTTCTCGTCGAGACCGAAGAAGCCCCGCCGGAATCGGCCCCGGACGAGGCCGGCACGGCCGAGCGCTCCGTGCGTGTCCAGCATGACCGCAGCATGCGTTTCCAGCGCCCGGCGCACCGGGAAGACCGTCGTACGGCTCGTGCGCGTTTCCGTCCCCGGCCGCAGCGCGTGCCCCGCCGCACGCAATCCATCAGCGAGCTGCTCAAGCCGGGGCAGGAGATCATCGTTCAGATTGCGAAAGAGCCGCTCGGCAAGAAGGGCGCACGGATCACCAGCCACATCGCGCTGCCCGGACGCTACCTGGTGTACATGCCCACACTGGATCACATCGGCGTCTCCCGCAAGATCAGCTCTGCAGAACAGCGTGCCCGCCTGCGCCAGTTGCTGCGCGAATTGAAGGGCAACCTCCCGGGCGGCTTTATCGTGCGCACCGCCGCCGCAACGGCCAGTGAAGAAGAGTTGCGCGCCGATGTGGAATTTCTGGGCCATCTCTGGCAGGAAATCCGCCAGCGCGCCGAAGAGCGCCGCGCCCCCGCGCTGCTCCACCGCGACCTGAACCTGGTCGAGCGCGTCCTCCGCGATCAGTTGAGCGGCGACTTCACCGCCATCTGGGTGGACAACGAGGAAGAATTCACCCGCGTCGTCGAGTTCGTCAATCGCTTCCAGCCTAAGCTGGTGAATCGCGTCAAACTCTACTCGAAGGAAACTCCCATCTTCGAAGAGTTCGGCATCCAGGCGGAAATCGACAAGGCGTTGCGCCCGAAGGTGTGGTTGAAATCGGGTGGCTACATCGTCATCAATCACACCGAAGCACTCGTGGCCATCGATGTGAACACCGGCAAGTTCGTCGGCAAAGGCTCCACGCGACTGGAAGACACCATCGTCAAAACGAATCTCGAAGCGGTCAAGGAGATCGTGCGCCAGATCCGCCTGCGCGACCTGGGCGGCATCATTGTGATCGACTTCATCGATATGGAGGAGCGTAAGAACCGGAACAAAGTCATGCAGGCGCTCGAAGAAGCGCTGCGCAGCGACAAAGCGCCCTCCAAGGTGCTCTCCTTTAACGAATTCGGTCTGGTGGCCATCACGCGCAAGCGCACCAAGCAGGCGCTGGAGCGCATGCTCACCCAGCCCTGTCCGTACTGCTCCGGCTCCGGCATGGTCAAGTCCATCCCGACCATCTGCTACGAAATCCAGATGGAGGCGCGGAAGATGGCGCCCGAGCTGGACGGCAACAGCATCACCCTGCGGGTCCATCCGGAAATTGCCAAGGCCCTGAAGACTCGCGAGTCCATCCTGGTCGAAGAGCTCGAGCAGTGGACGCGCAAGAGCGTAATCATCCAGTCTGACCCCACGCTCCATTGGGAGCAATACGATATCTACTGAATTCGGGCCGGCAAGCTGCCGACTGTGCTCGCGGCAGCAGACGCCGGCTCGTCGTGTTATCATGCCCGCGGAGTGAACATCGCCCTCGGGAGCGTACCTTGGCTGCTCGACTGTTACTCGGCACCGTCATCCGCGATCAAATCTACGCTGAATTGCAGGAAGAAATCGCTGCACTCCGCGCCGTCGGCGTCGAACCTTGCTTGGCGGCCGTGCTCGTGGGTGACCACCCGGCCTCCAAGCTCTATGTGAACAGCAAAATCGCGGCCTGTGCCCGGCTGGGATTGCGCAGCGAACTCCACACCCCGCCCGCCTCGGTCTCCACGGAGGAGCTACTGGACCTGGTCGCCGAGCTCAATCGCCGCGAGGAAGTCGATGGCATTCTGGTTCAGTTGCCCCTGCCGCCGCAGGTGGATGCGAAACGCATCCTCGACGCGGTCGACCCCGCCAAAGACGTGGACGGCTTCCATCCCATCAACGTCGGCCGTCTGGTGGCAGGACGCCCCCATCTGGTGGCCTGCACGCCGGCCGGCATCATGGAGCTGCTGCGTCGCTACGAGATTCCGCTCGCCGGTGCCAGCGCAGTCGTGCTGGGCCGCAGCGACATTGTGGGCAAGCCGATGGCTTTGTTGCTGCTGCACGCCCACGCCACGGTGACCATTTGTCATTCGAAAACGCGCCAGTTGCCCGAAGTCACCCGCCGCGCCGACCTGGTCGTCGCCGCCATGGGCCGCGCTGCCCTGGTCACCCCGGACTACATCCGTCCGGGGGCTACCGTCATTGACGTCGGGCAGAACGTCGTTACCGACGCCGCGGAAGCAGAACGCATCTTTGCCCGCGCGCCCGACCGGCTGAACACCTTCCGCGAGAAGGGCCAGGTTCTGGTGGGCGATGTGCACCCCGATGTCGCTGAGGTCGCCGGCGCCATCACGCCGGTGCCGGGCGGGGTGGGTCCGCTGACGATTGCCCAGCTGATGAGCAATACCGTCCGCGCCGCCCGACTCCGCCGCGGCGCCGCCACAGCCGCTTCGGCGCGACGCTGATGCTTCGTGTGGGCCTGACCGGCGGAATTGCCTGCGGAAAAACAACCGTGGCACGCATGTTCGCCGAGCTCGGCATTCCGGTACTCGAAGCCGATGGAGTAGCTCATGCTCTGCTCGAGCCCGGCCAGCCCGCCTATGCCGCTGTCGTGGCCGAGTTCGGTCCGCAGGTGTTGCGGGCAGACGGCACCGTAGACCGGGGTCGGCTGGGTGAAATCGTTTTTGCCGATCGCGACCGGCTCGAACGCCTGAACCAGTTGGTCCATCCGGGCGTACGGGAAGCGATCGAGCACTGGTTCGCCGAGCAGGCCGGCCGTGGCGCCCGCGTAGCCCTCGTGGAAGCCGCGCTCCTGGTGGAAGCCGGTTACCACCGCCATCTGGATCGCCTGATTGTGGTCTGGTGTCGTCCTGAGCAGCAGCGCGAACGGTTGCTGGCCCGCGGGCTTTCGCCCCGGCAGGCCGAGCAGCGCATCGCGGCGCAGATGCCGCTGGAAGAAAAACTCCGGCTCGCCGACGATGTCATCGATTGCTCCGGCTCGCTCGAGCAGACGCGGCGACAGGTCGAAGCGCTCGCTGCGCAACTGTTAGCACTGGCGGCAGCGCCGCCCGGATGAGCCGGACGTGATTGGTTCGCAGGCGGACTCAGGCTCCGCAGAAAGGCAGGAGAACGATGACCACGACCCCGCGCGCACGCAACCTGATTCACCTGCTTGTGTTGGGTGCCGTCATTGGTCTGTTTGGCTGGTGGGCCGGCGCACGCTGGGGCACGCCGCAGCCGACGCGGGTGGGGGCTGTCCCGGACGCCTCCTTGTTCCCGCAGAGCACCGCCACGGGCGAGCTCACCCCGGACGAGGTCGTCAACGTGCGCGTCTATGCGCAGGCCGCACCGGCCGTCGCCAACATCGTGACCCGCACCATCGAGTATGATTTCTTCTTCAATCCGGTGCCTGTCGAGGGTGCCGGCTCCGGCTTTCTGATCGACGCGCAGGGCCACATCCTCACGAATGCCCATGTCGTGGATAATGCCGACCAGATCGAAGTTTCCTTGGGCGAGCGCGGCGAGCAGGGGCGCTACCGTGCCCGCATCGTTGGCCGCGACGAACGCAATGACGTCGCTCTTCTGAAAATCGACCCGGGACGCCGCACGTTGAAACCGTTGCCGCTCGGCGATTCCAGCGCTGTCCGTGTCGGTCAGCGGGTGCTCGCCATCGGCAATCCTTTCGGTTTTCAGAGCACGCTCACCACCGGCGTCGTCAGCGCCACCGAGCGCACCGTGCAAACCGGCCCGCAGACCTTCATCGATCAAGCCATCCAAACCGACGCCGCCATCAACCGCGGCAATTCCGGCGGCCCGCTGCTGAACACGCGCGGCGAGGTGATCGGCATCAACACCCTGATCATTTCTCCGAGCGGAGCCGCCAGCGGCATCGGCTTCGCCATTCCCATCAACACCGCTCGCCGGATCGCGGAAGACCTGATCCGCTATGGCCGTCCGCGGCGGGCGTACCTGGGTGTGGAGGGCACGCCGCTCTGGCCTGATCTGGCCGAAGCCCTCGGCCTGCCGGTCGGGGAAGGCATCCTGATCGAACGCGTGGAACCCGGCGGCCCGGCCGACCGCGCGGGTCTGCGCGGCGGCGACCGCGCCGTTCGTGCCGGGCTGCGTCGGTTGATCATCGGCGGCGATGTGCTCGTGGCCATCGACGGGGAGCCCGTTCGCAATTCCTTCGAGCTGAACGTGCTGATGAACCGGCGCCAGCCGGGTGACAGCGTCACCGTCACCATCTATCGCGGGGATCGCAAGATGGATGTCCGCGTCCGCTTGGGCGAACGCTGATCCTGTGCCCGCCGGAGGGGGCAAAATTAAGACGCCGCGCCATGTGCCGGTTTGCTCAGAAAGCCGTTGCGTGGTTGCGGGATTCATTTTCTGGTTCGGGAGGTGACTGTGAAGAAAGCCAAGCGCATTCTGGTCGGCATCAAAGATGCATCACACGCTGCCGCGCTCGCTGAGCTGGCCTGCCGGGTTGCCGCGAAGGGAGCGAAGATCTGGCTCGCGCACGTGATCGAGCTGCCCGCGGCCACGCCACTCGATGCACCGGTGCCCGGGCTGGAAACGGCAGCCAGAAAAGCCCTCGCCGCCGCACAACGCACCGTTCGCCGCTTCCGACTGCAACCGGCCCCGTTGCTGCTCCGCGCACGGCTGGCCGGCGAGGCTCTGCTGGATGAGCTCAAAGAGAAAAAGATTGACCTGGCTGTGCTCGGCTATCACCACAAGCGCACACTCGGGGAGATGCTGCTCGGGACGACGCACGACTACCTGGCCCGGCACGCGCCCTGCCACCTGCTGATGAGTATCCCGCCGCGCGGCTAGGGCGGGCTAGTCGGGCCATTGACGGCGCCAGGCATCGCGTTCCGCCGGGGCCAGATGGAACCAGGCCTCGGCGAGGTCGCGCGCCTGTTCCAGGCGGCGCTGCAGCTCGGCCTGTTTGCGGGCGATGGTTTCCGCATCGGCCCGCGCGGGAACTTCCACCACCGGAGCGATGACCACCACGGCGCGGCTGAACGGGTGCGGGATCTGGAACTGGTCCCAGCTCTTCTGGAGCGTCCAGGCGTGCTCGACGCCGATGTGGAACGCCAGAATCGGCATGCCGGTGCGTCGCGCCAGCAGCACGGCGCCCGGTTTGGCCACGTAGCGCGGCCCGCGCGGCCCGTCGATCGTAAAGGCTACGTCGCGCCCCTGCCGCAGCCGTTCGGCCATCACCACCAGCCCGCGCAGTCCGCCGCGCGTCGAACTGCCCTGTGCCGTGCCGAATCCCAGTCGTTCGATGACCCGCCGCGTCCATTGCCCGTCGAAATTCACGCTGTTCAGCACCACGATGCCCCGCTGTCGCCAGAACCACGTGGCTGCAAAAATGCATCGGTGCCAGAAGGCGAAAATCACCCGGCGCCCGGCAGCATGTTCCCGTTCCAAGTGCTCGAAGCCAAGCACGTCGAAGCGCAGCGTGCGGCCGAGCAGCCGTACCAGTTGTGCGCCCGCCCAGCCGAGCAGGCGCACCTGCACCTGCTGCCAGCGCGTCAGCGGACGCGGCCGGGTGTCGTAGAGCGGGTTGATGGCCTCCTGCTCCGATGGATGCAAGGGTGGGCTTGCGCCAGCCATAGGCGTATAGTATATGACCGAGGTTTTTCTTCCACATGAGGACGCGGCCTGGGAACTGGGCTGTAGCGGCCAGGGGCGGGATCGCAGTGTTGCTGGCGGGTGTGCTCGCCCTGTACGCCACCGGTCAGCAGCCTTCGCCGGAGCCGGTGGGCACCCTGCGCGCGGCTCGCGCCACCCTCAACGGGCAGCGCCTGGAAGCCGCCGTGCAGCGGCTGGAGAGTGGCAACGACGTGCAGCTCGACGGTTATGCAAAGATCGAGCTGGTCGAGGGTGGCGAAATTCACGCCTGCGGGCCGGCCAACTTCCGCGTGCTGAAGTCCGGTGCGGCAATCACCATCGCGGTCAACTCGGGCCGGCTCCGCGCTGTGCTCGACGACCGAACGGCGGTCACCTTCTACACTCCGTTCATCTCCGCCACACCGATTGCCATCGGCGACGATCCTCGCGAAGCAATTCTCGCTCTGGAGGGCGGGGCGATGTGCGTGCAGGCGGCGCGGGGTGCGTTGCGTCTGGAAAATCAGTTCACCGGAGAAACCCTGGTCGTGCCGCAGGCCGGCGAATTTTTCCTGCGCGATGGGCAACTGGTCGCAGCCCGCCAGTCCCTGCCAGCCTGCACGTGCCAGCCGCCACCGGAGCCGCCGCGGCCGCAGTTGGCCGGTGTTCGTTCGGACGGGCCTCCTCCGGCGGGTGGCGCGCCGCCGCGGCGCGTGTTCGCACTTCCGATGCAGCCGGCCCGGCCTGCCCCGGATGAGTCGGTGCCGCCCACCTCGGAGCTGCCACCGGCACCGCTGCCCGGCGAACCCGTCTGGACCGTCGTCATGCCTCCGCTCCGCTTCGATGCCTCTGCGCCGGAGCCGCCGCCGGAAGCCGACCCGCAGTTCATCGTTCTGATTCAGCAAGTCCGCGTGGAACCGGCACTGGTGTTTCGCGGCGTGGTCCAGGCGCGCACCGCGCCGCCTGCGCTGCGCGAGCCGGCCCGCAGCGGCAATCCGCTCGGCAGATTTTTCCGCTGGCTCCTGGGCCTAAGTTGATTGCAGTCGGGGCGGGAAGCCTGTGGGCGATGGCTACATGCCTTCGTAGTTGGGCCCGCCACCGCCTTCCGGCGGCACCCAGGTGATGATTTCGTAGGGGTCCATGATGTCGCAGGTTTTGCAGTGGACGCAGTTCGAGGCGTTGATTTTGAGCCGGCGTTCGCCCCGCTCTTCGGTCATCTCGTAGACGGCTGCGGGACAGAAATATTCGCACGGGTTGCCGTATTCGGTTGTGCAGCGCGTCACGCAGATGTTCGGATCGGCGACAATCAGGTGGCAGGGCTGATCTTCTTCGTGGCGGGTGCCGGAGTGGTAGACGTCGGTCAGCCGGTCGAACGTGAGCCGGCCGTCGCCTTTGAACCGTGGCGGCGGACTGCCGCGACCATCCAGCCGTTGATAAGCTTCATGCCCCGGTCGCGTGCGCCACGGGTCGCGCAGCCCGCGCCCGCCGGTCAGCATCTGGAGCGCGCTGTGCAGGAGTCCGCTCCACAGCCCGCCGTGGAACGCCTGATGGAAATTCCGCACCGGCCAGAGTTCCTGCCGGATCCAGCTCTGTTCGATTTTCTTCTGAAACGCAGAAAGCGCTTTCGCTGAAGTGTCGCCGGCGCAGAGTGCCTCGAAGATGGTTTCTGCGGCCAGCATCCCGCTCTTCATGCCGGTGTGGATGCCTTTCAGCCGCTGCGCGTTCAGCAGGCTGGCGGAATCGCCGATGATCAGTCCGCCGTCCACATACGGCCGGGGCATCGAGTACCAGCCGCCGTAGGGCAGCGTCTTGGCGCCGTAGCGCACCAGTGTGCCGCCTTCGAGCAGACGTCGCACCAGCGGGTGCGTTTTGAATTTTTGAAATGCCTCGTGTGGATCGAACTGCGGGTCCGGATATTCCAGCGCCACCACCAGTCCCAGCGAGATGCGGTTCTGCTGCAAGCCGTAGATCCAGCCGCCACCGTAGATCCGCGTGCCGAGCGGCCAGCCCATCGTGTGCGCCACAAAGCCCGGAGAGATGCGCCCGGCGGGCACCTCCCACAGCTCTTTGATCCCCAGCCCGTAGACCTGCGGGTTCAGCCCGTCGAGCCCGTAGCGCCGCACCAGGGTTTTCGTCAGCGAGCCGCGCGGACCCTCGGCTAGCACGGTGACTCGCGCGCGCAACTCATAGCCGGGCGTGTAGTTCGCTTTCGGTCGCCCGTTCTTGTCGACGCCTTTGTCCTCGGTGATGACGCCGGCGATGCCTTCGTTTTCCCAGATCAGCTCGGCGCCGGCGAACTGCGTGAAGAGATTGATGCCCGCCTGCTCGACCCGTTCCGCCAGCCACTTCGCCAGCCGGTTCAGCGAAACCACGTAGTTGCCGTGATTGCGGAGCGGTGGCGGCGTAATGGGGAATTTCCACGCCCGTTTCTCCGTCAGGAAGTAGACGGCATCTTCGCGAACCGGCGTGTCGCTGACCCCGGCTACCGCCGTCCGTTCAAACTCGGGCAGCAGCTCGCGCAGCGCGCGCGGGTCCAGGATGGCACCGGAGAGCTGGTGCGCGCCGATTTCGCGCGCCTTCTCCAGCACGTAGATGTTTTCTGCGCTCAGCCCCGCTGTAGCCGCCGCTTCCCGGTTCGCGTGGATCAACTGGGCCAGTCGCAGTGCGCAGGCCAGTCCCGCCGGGCCGGCACCCACAATGAGCACATCGGCATCCAGCCTTTCCCGTTCCGCAGGTTTCATCGCGCCGCCATTCTATCAGAGGAATCCCGTTCGCCGGCTGATTCGCGCGGCTCCCACTCCGGCAACGCGCGCAGGCCGAGCAAGGCTTCTGCCGCCCAGGCGCCGAAATAGACCGACTGCGCCACGCCGTGTCCGCAGTAGCATCCCACGGCCAGGGCGTCTGCGCACTGCGCGTGCCGACGAAAGACGGGTTTCCAGCTCCGCCGGATGCTCATCGGGCCGCCCCAGCGGTACCGGATACGCACGGTGCGGAGCGCCGGATGCAGTCCGCGCACGCGCTGCTCGAGCGCCTCCAACAGGCCACGTGCCTCGTCCCGGTGCACGTCCAGGCGGGCCAGTTCGCGCCAGTCTTCCACGAACACCAGCCCGCTGCCGAAGATGGCTCCGCCGTCGTCGAGCAGTCGGCCCCACAGATAGGGCAAATCGACCGTGTAGAACGGCCGGCGCGGTTCAGGCCCCAGCGCCGCCAACTGGTCCGGGTCGAGCGGTTCGGTGGCCACGGCCAGCGTCAGGCAGGGTTGTACCCGCCCGGCCAGGCTGCTCAGCTCGAGCGATTCGGCATCGGTGGCGAACAACACTTTGTCGGCCGTCAGCCTGCTGTGCGGAGTGGTCAGCTGAATCGGGCTCGAAAACTCGGCCGCCAGCACCGGCGTCTGCTCCCAGATGTGCGCCCCGGCAAGCTGGGCAGCGCGAGCCAATCCGGAAACCAGTCGGCCTGCGTCCACCGTGCCGCCAGCCACTTCTCCCACCACGCCCAATTCGCCGTAGTCTTGCCAACGGAAGGGAGAATCGGCGCGGATGTTGCTGTGGGCGATCTCCCATACGCCGGAAAGTTGCAGGCCGCAGTCCACCTGAAGCGTTTGCAGAACGCGGGCGAATCCGTCCAGCACGTCGCCGAGCCCGGTCAGCTTGCCCGCTGCGGTTTCTCCGAGCACTACGCCGCCGGTTCGTCCGCTGGCGCCGGCGCCAATCCGGCGGGCCTCCAGCAGCACCACCGTTGCGCCGGGTGCCAGCCGGGCCAGCCACGCTGCCGCAGCCAGTCCGGTGAAACCGCCGCCAACGACAGCAAAATCGGCGCGGGCTGGAAACGTCGCGGGTGGCTGCGGCTGAAATTCGATCTGCCAGGGCGGCTGGCCCCATCGCGGCGCTGCGGATTCTGTCCATGGAGTTTGGGAGGGCATGGTGCATCAGCCGCTGGTCCGGCCGGCGCGCAGCGCGACGGCGGCGCCGGCAAGTGACACCCGGATCAGGAAGACGCAGATTGCTCCAGGGCTTCGTTCAGCGCAGGAACAATTTCGAACAGGTCGGCGACGATGCCGTAATCGGCAATTTCGAAGATCGGCGCGTTCGGATCTTTGTTGATGGCCACGATCGTCCGCGAGCCCTTCATGCCCACGACGTGCTGGATGGCACCGCTGATGCCCAGCGCGATGTACAGCTTCGGGGCCACGGTCTGGCCGGAGCTGCCGATCTGCCGCTCCATCGGCAGCCAGCCTTCGTCGCAAATCGGACGCGAGGCGGCCAACTCTCCGCCCAGCAGTTTGGCCAGCTTTTCCGCCAGCGCGATGTTTTCTTTTTCTTTGATTCCGCGACCGACCGCCACAATGACCGGCGCCTGCGTCAGGTCCACGGCCTGCTTGGCTTCGCGAAACAGCTCGCCGGGCCGCACGCGGATCTGTTCCGGCGACAATTCCACCGACACCGCGCGCACCGGCGCCGGGCTGCTGCCCCGCTCGAGCTGGTCAGCGCGGAACGCACCCGCCTGTATGGTGGCCAGCCACGGCGGCGGGCCAGCGAAAGTGACATCGGCGGCCGTGCGACCCTGAAACATTTGCCGCACGAACACGACGCGGCCGTTTTCGTAGCGGTAGCCGATGCAGTCGGCCAGCAGGGCGCGGCCGAGCGCTGCGGCCAGCTTCGGCGCGAAGTCGCGCACCTGGTAGGTGTGCGGCAGCAGCACCAGCTCTGGCGCTTCCCGTTCGATCAGTTGCCGCAGTGCTAGGGTGAACCCGTCGGCAGTGTACGGTTCCAGCCGTTCGTGCTCGACCACGAGCACCTCGTCCAGCCGGTAGCCGGCCAGCTCTTCGGCCAGTGCGCGAATGCCCTGGCCGGGCAGGGCTGCCACCAGCCGACCGCCGGTTTCGGTGGCGAGCTGCTGCGCCGCCGCCAGCGTTTCGAAGCTGACCTTGTTCCATTTTCCCTGGCGCTGTTCGGCAATGAGCAGGATGCGCATCACAGACGACCTTTCCGGCGCGGCTCCATCACGAGCTTCCGAGTACCCGGGCTTCGTGCTTGAGCTTTTCAAGCAACTTGGCTGCGACTTCTTTGGGCGGCCCCTGGAGGAATTCTGTCTTTTTCGTTTTCTCGGGCACGTAGATGCGTTCCAGTTTCTGGGTCGGGGCCAACGAAGGCAACAGTTCGGTGCGCGGGATGGTGCGAATTTCTTTTTTCTTGGCTGCCATGATGCCCTTCAGGGTGGCATAGCGCACTTTGTTGATGCCCGACTGGATCGTCAGCAAAGCGGGCAGCGGCAGCTCGATCCACTGAAACCAGCCGGCTTCCAGTTCCCGTTTCAGGCGCAGGGATCCGTCCTGCACCTCGATGGACATGATGATCGTGGCGTGGGGCAGCCCGAGCAGTTCCGCCAGCAGGACGCCGGTCTGACCGAAGCCGTGGTCGTCGCTCTGCAGTCCGGTCAGCACCAGGTCGCACCGCTCCGGCTCGAGGGCACGCGCCAGCGCCTGAGCGGCTGCGAGCGGGTCCAGCCGGTAGAATTCCTCGTCCGCGATGTGGATGGCCCGGTCGGCCCCTTTCGCCAGCGCTTCTTTCAGGGTCTGCTTGGCTCGCTCGGGCCCCAGAGAAATCGCCACGACCTCGCCGCCGTGTTTTTCCTTCAGCCGCAGCGCCTCTTCCAGCGCGTAGCTGTCCGGTTCGTTCATCTCGAAGCTGATGTCGGTTTCGCGAATCCATGTACCGTCGGGCGCGATGTGCAGCGGCGCGTCTTTGGCGGGAACCTGCTTGACGCAGACAGCAATCTTCACCGGTCGCCTCCTCGTCTTCGGGCGCGGCCTGGGTACCGGGCCCGGCCGGGTTCAGCTCTCCCACCGCTTGAACAGCAGTGCGGCGTTCGTTCCGCCAAAGCCGAACGAATTCGAAAGCGCGTAGCGCACCGTGGCTCGCCGCGCCTGGTTCGGAACGTAGTCGAGATCGCAGGCCGGGTCGGGGTGTTCGTAGTTGATCGTCGGCGGCAGAATCTGATCCCGCAGGGCCAGCACGCTGATGCCCGCTTCGAGCCCTCCGGCGCCGCCCAGCAGATGCCCGGTCATGGATTTCGTCGAGCTGACGGCCACCTGGCGGGCGCGCTCGCCGAACAGCCGC
>JAIMAG010000030.1 GCA_023512135.1 Terriglobia bacterium
ATCCAATACCGTGCCGTTCAGTGTGGCGACATTGCCCTGAGCCCAGACCAGTGTCGGAACCAAGGCTAATAACAGCAGGATCCGGAGGAATGAAGGATGCATTTCGGTGCAACTCCCAAGTCACATTCGTCTGCGAGCCGGTTCGCGCATCGGAAGACGCCCTGAAGAACTGATTCTTCTCGATAGAACCGGTTCCAGTTCAGAGTACACCCGGTCGGCGCTCGCTGTCAATGCAAATGACGGCTCGAGACGCGTGGAGCGCGCGGAGCGCCGAGAATTTTACAGGCGGCAAGGAAGCGCCGGCGGGCCCGCCTCGCTCGCCGCCGAAGCGCTCGGGCCGCTGTGCTAGCATGGAGAATTCACACGGCTAGCAGATGATTCGCGCCTTTGGCGGCATCCGGCCCAGGGTGGCCGCCTCCGCTTACGTCGATCCCAGCGCGCAGGTCATCGGAGATGTCGAGATCGGGGAACGCTCCAGCGTCTGGGCGAACGCCACCGTGCGCGGCGACGTTCACTCGATCCGTATCGGCGAGGAGACCAACATCCAGGACAATTGCGTCCTGCACGGCGAGCGCGACCAATGGCCCGTCATCGTAGGCCATCGGGTCACCGTCGGCCACGGCGCGATCCTGCACGGCTGCGTCGTCGAGGATGAGTGCCTGATCGGCATCGGAGCGGTGATATTGAACGGCGCGCGCATCGGGCGCGGTTCCGTGGTGGCCGCCGGAGCGCTCGTGCCGGAAGGCATGGCGGTGCCGCCCGACAGCGTGGTGATGGGCGCGCCGGCGGCGGTGAAACGCAACGTACGACCCGAGGAGAAGGAGCGGTTTGCGCGAAGCAACCGGAATTACGTCGGCTACCGCCAGCAGTACCTGGCCGAATCCGCAGGGGAACAGAGCATTGATTCGGGCGGTCAAGGGGACGCGTGACCTGCTGCCGCCGGCGACCGCCGTCTGGAACCACGTCGAGGCGGCGGCGCGGGAGCTGTTCCGGACTTACAACTATCAGGAGATCCGCACGCCGATTCTCGAGGAGACGCAACTGTTTACGCGCAGCGTCGGCGAAGAGACCGACATCGTGATGAAGGAGATGTACAGCTTCGTCGACCGGGACGGCTCCTCGCTGACCCTGCGGCCGGAATGCACCGCTTCGGTGATCCGGGCTTACATCGAACACCGGATGGATCAGTGGCCGGGCCTGAAGAAGCTTTACTACATCGGCCCGATGTTCCGCCGAGAGCGCCCGCAAAAGGGCCGCTACCGGCAGTTCTCGCAGATCGGCGCCGAATGCATCGGCTCGGAATCGCCGCTGGTGGACGCGGAGATGATCGAGCTGTCGCTCGAGATCCTGGCCCGCTGCGGCATCGAGGGCGCGCGCCTGCTGCTTAACAGTGTCGGCTGCCCGGCCTGCCGGCCGGCGTTCGTCGCAGAACTCCGCTCGCGTCTTGCGGCGGTGAAACACCAGCTCTGCGCGGACTGCCAGCGCCGCTCGGAGACCAACCCGCTGCGCGTGCTGGACTCGAAGCTCGCCTCCGAGCAGGCGGTCATCGAAACCCTGCCGCGCATCACCGATCACCTGTGCGCGGCCTGCCGTGAACACTACACTCAGTTGCAGGAACAGCTCCGACTGCGCGACATCCCGTTTGCCGAGAACTGGCGGCTGGTGCGTGGACTGGATTATTACACGCGCACGACGTTCGAGGTCACCGCACCGGGCCTGGGCGCCCAGAACGCCGTCTGTGGGGGCGGCCGCTACGACGGATTGGTCGAGCTGCTCGGCGGCCCCAGCGTGAAAGGCATCGGCTTCGCCGTCGGCACTGACCGGCTGGTCCTGGCCCTGTCGCCGAAGACCGCAGCCGCCAGGGTCGATCTCTACATCGCCTGGATCGGCGCGACCTATCCGGCGGCGGTGCGCCTGGCGCAGCAGTTGCGCGAAAAGGGCCTGCGCGTCGAGCTGCCGCACATCGAGCAGAAGCTCGGACGCTCGCTCGAGCTCGCCGCGAAGCTCGGCGTTCGCTCCGCCGTAATTGTCGGCGAAGAGGAACTCGCCTCTGGGCAGCTCACCGTGCGGGATCTGAGCACCGGCGCGCAGAAACGTGTGGCCGAAGCAGACCTGGTGCAGCACGTGCAGGCCGCGGTGCCGGGCTAGGCTGCGCGGGAAATCGTCGAGCATGCGGTCTGGGAAATGAGCCATCAGATGCAAGAACAGAAGCGCACGCATTTTGCCGGCGAGCTGCGCGCAGCGCATGCCGGGCAGAGCTGTGTGCTGTTCGGCTGGGTGCACCGGCGGCGCGATCTGGGCAACCTGATTTTCCTCGACCTGCGCGACCGCAGCGGCATCGTGCAGGTGGTCTTCAACAAGGAGCGACAGCCCGAAGCCCACGCGGCCGCCGAACAGTTGCGCAGCGAATACGTCGTCGCGGTCGAAGGCGAAATTGCCTTGCGCGCGCGGCCGAATCCGGAACTGCCCAGCGGCGAAATCGAAATCATAGCCCATCGGGTCACGCTGCTGAACACGGCAGCAACACCGCCGTTTGTCGTCGAAGACGACACCACCGCCACAGAAGAAACACGGCTGCGGTACCGCTATCTGGACCTCCGGCGGCCGCGGCTGGCGCGCAATCTGGAGCTGCGCCACCGGGTCGTCTTCGAAATCCGGCGCACGCTCCACGAGCTGGGTTTCTACGAAGTGGAAACGCCGATGCTCACCCGCTCGACGCCCGAGGGCGCACGCGACTACCTGGTGCCCAGCCGCATCCACCGCGGTCAGTTCTACGCGCTGCCCCAGTCGCCCCAGCTGTTCAAACAGATTCTGATGATTGCCGGCTTCGAACGTTATTTCCAGATTGCGCGCTGCTTCCGCGATGAAGATTTCCGCGCCGACCGCCAGGCGGAGTTTACCCAGCTTGATCTGGAAATGAGCTTCGTGCGCTCTGACGATATCTTCGCCGTGATCGAGCGCGTGGTCGAGCGTGCCTGTGCCGTGGCCGATGTGGCGATTCGCACGCCGTTCCGCCGGATGAAATACACCGAAGCCGTGCGACGCTACGGCACCGACAAGCCCGACCTCCGGTTCGGCCTGGAGCTCCACGACGTGTCCGCACCGTTCGCCGCTGCGCGGGAAAAGCTGAAGATCGCGGGCAGCGTGTACGCGCTCGTGGCGCCGGGTGCGGCGGGGTGGTCTCGCAGGCAACTGGACGAGCTGAACGAGCACGCCCGGTCGGCCGGTGCGCGCGGCGCCTACACGGTGAAAGTAACCGACCAGGGTGCGCAGTCCACGCTCGAACGGCTGCTCGGCGCCGATGGCGTGCGTGCCCTGGTCGCTGCCACCGGCGCACGCCCCGGCGACCTGATCGTGGCGGTGGCGGCAGAGCACGAGAAGAAAGGACTGGATGCGGCCGCCTGGGCCGCCGGGCAGGTGCGGCAGTGGCTTGGCGAAAAGCTGAATCTGCTGGACCGGGGCCGCTGGGAGTTTTGCTGGCTCACCGATTTCCCCCTGTTCGAGTGGAGCGAAACCGAACAGCGCTGGGTCAGCGCGCAGCACCCGTTCACCGGTATCGTCGAAGAAGACCTGGACAAGCTGGAGGACCCCGCACGGCATGGCGAGATCCGCTCGCTCGGCTACGACCTGGTGTTGAACGGAGTCGAGCTGGGCTCGGGCAGCATCCGGATTCACCGGCAGGAGGTGCAGCAGCGGGTGTTCCGTGCGCTCGGGTTGACCGACGAGCAGGCCCGACAGCGGTTCGGATTTTTTCTCGAGGCGCTGCGCTACGGCACCCCTCCGCATGGAGGCATCGCGCTCGGGCTCGACCGCTTCGTCATGCTCCTGGCCGGTGAGAAATCCATCCGCGATGTGATTGCTTTTCCCAAAACCGCCGCCGCACAAGACCTGATGGCCGAAGCGCCTGCCGCGGCGACGGCGGCTCAGCTTCGCGAGCTGGGCTTCACTGCCGCGCAACTGGCTGCCTGGGGTTGGACCGATGTTCGGGAATTGCGGGCGGCAGGGTATCGCGACGACGAACTGCGTGCCGCGGGTTTGCTGCGGTGATTCGGCTCGAAGGCGTCGATCGCTCCGGGGCAGGCACGAAAAGTTGGTCGCGGGAAACGACGCCAGCAAGCATCTTCCGTCTCCCGTAGCCGCTCGCAGGGTTCGGGAGCGGCCTTGAGATAGCTTCACCGGGAAAACTTGCGCTGGGCACTGGCCCGGCGACACCCTGGAGTACAATACGCGCGATGTCGCGGATTCGCATTCTGCCGGAGACCGTTGCCAACCGGATCGCAGCCGGTGAAGTGGTCGAGCGGCCGGCGTCGGTGGTCAAAGAACTGGTCGAAAACGCCCTCGACGCAGACGCGCGCACGGTGCGCGTGGAAACCGAAGCGGGCGGTAAGCGGTTGATCCGCGTCACCGACGACGGCTGCGGGATGTCCCGCGACGATGCCCTGCTGGCCTTCGAGCGCCACGCCACCTCCAAGCTGCGCACCGCCGAAGACCTGCTGGCCATTGCCACGCTTGGCTTCCGCGGCGAGGCGTTGCCTTCGATTGCGGCGGTCTCGCGCCTGGTGCTCGAAACGCGCACCGCCGAAGACGCCGAAGGCACGCGAGTAGAGTTCGCCGGCGGAAAACTGCTCGGCGTGAAGCCCGCGGGCACGCCGGTGGGAACGTGCGTCACGGTGCAGGACCTGTTCTACTGCGTGCCGGCCCGGAAGAAATTCCTGAAATCAGACACCACCGAGTTGGGCCACATCGCCTCGCTGGTCACCCACTACGCGCTGGCCAATCCAGACAAGCACTTCGAGCTTTCCACCCCCACGCAGCAGATTCTGCATGCGGCACCCGTGACCACGCTGGCCGAGCGCGTCTACCAGGTGCTGGGACGCACCGCGCTGGACGAACTGCTGGAAATTCCCGAAGCCACCGCGCCGGTGCGCGCCGCGATTTCGGAGCCGGAACCCGACCCGGGCGAAGAAGCGGCCACGCTCACGTTGCGCGGATTTGTCTCGCGCCCGCAGGTACAGCGGCCGAACCGCAACGGCATCTATGTGTTCGTGAATCGCCGGCTGGTGCGCGACCGGCTGCTCCTGCATGCCATCGGAGAAGCCTACCGCAATGTGCTGCCTGCCGGCGCATTTCCCGTCGTGCTGCTGTTTCTGGAGCTGCCGCCTCGGGAAGTGGACGTGAATGTCCACCCGTCGAAAATAGAAGTCCGCTTCCGGCATTCGCAATTCGTGCACGACTTCGCGCGCGACGCCATCCGGCACGCCCTGGTGCAGGTGAAGCCGATGGCCAGCTTTGCCGTCGCCGCTCGTGCGGCTCAGGCGGCGGTGTCTGCTTCCGCGCCCGCTCCGGCGGCCGGTGGGTCGGAAGCAACGGCAGCAGGGTTGGCTGCTCCGGAAACCTTTTTGCTGACGACAACTCCCGTGCCCGCCGCCACCGGTCGGATTTCGTTTCCTCCGGAAACTGCGTTTGCGTTTCCCGCGACCGTCGAACCCTTCGCCGAACGGTTCGAGCAGGTGGCCGCCGCGCAACAGGCCCGCGCGGCTGTGCGGGCCGAACAAATTGCCGATTTAAGACCGCTCGGGCAAGTGGCGGCCAGTTTCATCGTCGCGGTGAATGGCGAGGGGCTGTGGATCGTGGATCAGCACGTGGCCCACGAACGAGTGTTGTTCGAGGAGCATCTGCACGCACGGCGTGCTGGCACAGTGGCCGGCCAGCGGCTCCTGGTACCCCTGGTGGTGGAGTTGACGCCCCGGCAGCAGGTCGTCTTCCAGCAGATTGCCGAAGAGCTGCGCGCCAATGGCTTTGAGGTCGAACCGATGGGTCCGCGGAGCGTGGCCATCCAGGCGGCTCCTTCCGGAGTCGCCGGCAGCGATGCGGAAAAACTTCTGACGGAAATTCTAGACGGAGTCGAACGGGAACAACAGGCGATTTCGCTGGAAACCCTGCAGGCGAAAATCGCCGCTTCCACCGCCTGCCATGCGGCCATCAAAGCGAACACCCCGCTCGACCGCGCGAAGATGGAATGGCTGCTCGATGCGCTGGCGCGCACCGAGCTGCCGATGAGCTGTCCCCATGGCCGGCCCGTGCTGCTCCGGTATTCGCTGCGGGAAATCGAAAAGGCCTTTCAGCGGAGCTGAGCGAGCGCGCCCGGTGCTGCCAGCCATGCGGCGACTCATCATTGCCATCGACGGGCCGGTAGGGGCAGGGAAGAGCACGGTGGCCCGCCGGGTCGCCGAGCTGCTCGGCTATCTCTATCTGGACAGTGGAGCGATGTACCGGGCACTGGCACTGGCCGCGTTGCGCGCGGGCGTGCCCCTGGCAGACGCTGCTCGTCTGGAAGCGCTGGCGGCACAATCCCGCATCGAACTGCAGTCCGATCCTTCGTCGGGTGGACGGTTGCGGGTGCTGCTGAACGGAGAAGACGTCAGCGAGGCCATCCGCAGCGCGGCCTGTGCCCGGGCGGCGTCGCAGGTGGCGCAGCACGCCGGCGTTCGCCAGCATCTGGTGGCCGAGCAGCGCCGGTTAGGTGCCGCAGGCGGCGTGGTCATGGAAGGGCGCGACATCGGCACGGCCGTCTTCCCGGACGCGCACCTGAAAATTTTTCTGGATGCTTCGGTGGAAGAGCGCGCGCGGCGGCGGCTGAGCGATCACCGCTCCCGGGGCGAAAACATCCCGTTCGAACAGATGCTGGCGGAAGTTCGCGAACGCGACCGGCGCGATCGCACCCGCGAAGTTTCCCCGCTGGTGCGCGCCCCTGACGCGGTCTATCTCGATTCCACTGCTCTGGAAGCCGAAGAGGTGGCGCGGCTGATTGCTCTGCTGGCGCGACGGCGTTCCGGCGAGGCCGGTTGAGACCGGCAGCCACCCCCGGACTCCCACTGGTGGCCGTGCCCGAGCCGCGCCGGCCAGCTCAGCTCGGATTGGACATCGAGGCCAGGAATTCGGCGTTGTTTTTCGTCTTCGCCAGACGGCCGAGCAGCAGCTCCATCGCTTCGACCGGCGAGAGCGGATTCAGCACGCGGCGCAGCACGAAGATGCGGTTCAGCTCTTCGGGCGGCAGCAGCAGTTCTTCCTTGCGGGTGCCCGAGCGGTTGATATCGATGGCGGGGAAGATGCGCTTGTCCACCAGGCGCCGGTCGAGATTGATCTCCATGTTGCCGGTGCCTTTGAACTCCTCGAAGATCACGTCGTCCATGCGGCTGCCCGTATCCACCAGACAGGTGGCGATGATGGTCAGCGAGCCGCCTTCTTCGACGTTGCGGGCCGCGGCGAAGAACCGGCGCGGCCGCTGCAGGGCGTTGGCGTCGATACCGCCGGAAAGCACCTTGCCCGAAGGCGGCGTGACGGCGTTGTAGGCCCGCGCCAGGCGGGTGAGCGAATCGAGCAGGATGACCACGTCCCGCTTGTGCTCGACCAGCCGCTTCGCCTTCTCCAGCACCATCTCGGCCACCTGGATGTGGCGCTGCGGCGGCTCGTCGAACGTCGAGCTGATCACCTCGCCCTTGACGGTCCGCTGCATGTCGGTGACTTCTTCCGGACGCTCGTCGATCAGCAGCACAATCAGGGTGATTTCCGGATGGTTCGTGGTGATCGAGTTGGCGATCGCCTGCAGCATCATCGTCTTGCCGGTGCGCGGCGGCGCAACGATCAACCCGCGCTGGCCCTTGCCGATCGGACAGAGCAGATCGAGCACGCGGCCGGTCAGGTTGTCTTTCGTCGTCTCCAGTCGGATGCGTTCCTGCGGGTAGAGCGGGGTCAGGTTGTCGAAGAAGATTTTGCTGCGGGCGACTTCCGGGTCTTCGAAGTTGACGGCTTCGACCTTGATCAGAGCAAAGTAGCGTTCGCCGTCTTTGGGCGGACGCACCTGACCGGAAACGGTGTCGCCGGTGCGCAGGTCGAACTTGCGAATCTGCGAGGGCGAAACGTAGATGTCATCCGGCCCGGGCAGATAGTTGTACTCCGGCGCGCGCAGGAAGCCGAAGCCGTCGGGCAGGCACTCGAGCACGCCCTCGGAGAAAATCAGACCGTTCTTCTCCGTCTGGGCGCGCAGGATCTGGAAGATCAGCTCCTGCTTCCGCATCCCGCTGGCGCCCGGAATGTTCAGCTCCTTGGCGAGGCGGGCCAGATCCGTGATGTTTTTCTCTTTCAGTTCAGCCAGACTTACACTCATGGTCGTTGGGTCCTTCGTTTTGGTTCCTCTGGGAGAAATGGTAGCGTTCCTTCCGGGCCGACGCAGCCCGCTGGGGGCGGACGGCGCACGAGCCCGGGTTGTTCGTGGATGGCCGAGCGATCCGAACGGCTCTGCTTCCACCGGAGCGATGAACCTGCTCGCGTTGCAGCGCCGCAGCGCTCAGCCCTCCGAAAAACCGGGAAAGCGAATCGGAAAAACTCTCTAATTCGTGAGCCCCTGGTCTTTTTCCGCCGCGGTCTCGAACTTCGCTGAGACTTCCACCACCGGCGAGACCTCGGCAGCCGGGAGCGGCTGTTCCAGGGCCAGGTTCAGCACTTCATCCATGACTTCGACAAACTTGATCGAGAGCGCGCTCTGGATCTCGGGCGGAATCTCCGCCAGGTCTTTTTCGTTGTCCTTGGGCAACACGACGGTGCGCAGGCCCATCCGATGGGCGGCAAGCAGCTTTTCTTTCACGCCACCGACCGGCAGCACCTTACCGCGCAGGGTGATCTCGCCGGTCATGGCCACATCGCAGCGCACCGGAATGCGCGTGAGCGCGCTGACGATGGCGGTGGCGATCGTGATGCCGGCCGAAGGCCCGTCTTTCGGGATCGAACCCTCGGGCACGTGGACGTGAATATCCAGGTTCCGGTAGAAATCCTTGGGCAGGCCGAAAGCATGCGCGCGTGAGCGCACGTAACTCATCGCTGCCTGCGCCGATTCCTGCATCACATCTCCCAGCTTGCCGGTCAGGGTGAGCCGTCCCTTTCCTTCCATCAAGGTAGCTTCCGTGCCCAGCACCTGTCCCCCTACTTCGGTCCAGGCCAGGCCGGTGGCCAGCCCGATTTCATTTTTCTTCTCCGCCCAGATGTCGCGGAACTTGGGCACGCCCAGGAAGTCCTGCAGGTTGTCCGGGGTGACCTCCACGCTCAGGTTCCGGCCTTCCTTGACCACCCGGCGAGCCACCTTGCGGCAGATGCTGCCGATCTCCCGCTCCAGATTGCGCACGCCGGCCTCCCGCGTGTAGTAGCGAATGATGTGCGTGAGCGCCGCGTCGGTGAAAATCACGTTTTGTTCGGTCAGGCCCGTCGCCTCGCGCTGTTTCCGCACCAGGAAGCGCTTGGCGATTTCCAGCTTTTCCTGCTCGGTGTAGCCGGCCAGCCGGAGGATTTCCATGCGGTCCTGCAGCGGTTGCGGGATGGTGTGGAGCACGTTGGCGGTGCAGATGAACATCACCCGAGACAGGTTGTACTCCACATCCAGGTAGTGATCCACGAACGCGTGGTTCAGCTCCGGATCCAGCACTTCCATCAGCGCCGCGGAAGGATCCCCCCGGAAGTCCATGGACATCTTGTCCACTTCGTCGAGCACAAAAACCGGGTTGATCACTCCGGCTTTTTTCATCATCTGGATGATCTGGCCGGGCAGGGCTCCGATGTAGGTGCGACGATGACCGCGGATCTCCGCTTCGTCCCGAACGCCACCGAGCGAAACGCGTACGAATTTCCGCCCCGTGGCGCGTCCGATGGACATGGCCAGCGAAGTCTTCCCCACACCGGGCGGCCCGAGGAAACAGAGAATCGAGCCCCGCGGATTCTTGACCAGCTGGCGCACCGCCAGGTATTCCAGGATCCGCTCCTTGATTTTTTCCAGCCCGTAGTGATCTTCTTCGAGAATCCGTTCGGCCACGGTGATGTCACGAATCTCGCGGGACTTCTTCTTCCAGGGCACGGCGATCAGCCAGTCCAGATAGTTGCGGGAAACCGTGGACTCGGCCGACATCGGCGGCATCATTTCCAGCCGCTTCAGCTCCTGCAGGGCTTTTTCCCGAACGTCCTTGGGCATGCCGGCCGCTTCGATTTTCTTTTTCAGCTCGTCGAGCTCGCTCTTTTCGCCGCGGCCGAGCTCTTTCTGAATCGCCTTGATTTTTTCGTTCAGGTAGTACTCTTTCTGTGCGCGCTCCATCTGCCGCTTGACGCGGTTGTTGATGGAGCGCTCCATGTTCAGCTTCTCGATCTCGATTTCCAGCACCTCGACGATCCGGTTCAGGCGGGCCAGCGGATCGAAGGTTTCCAGCAGCTCCTGCTTTTCCTCGACGGTGAGTTGGAGATTCGCCGCAATCGAATCGGCCAGGCGCGCCGGGTCGTCCGTGCGGACGGCGGCAATCATCGTGTCGTAGTTCAAGCTCTGGGAAAGCTTCACGTACTGGTCGAAGAGGCTCGTGATGCGCTGCACGAGCTGCTCGACTTGGGGCGTGACCTCCAGCTTGATCGAAATGACGCGGATCGTGGCGCGGAAAAATCCCTCGTCCGTGCTGATCTGGATCACCTTGGCGCGCTCCAAACCCTCGACCAGCACCTTGATGTTGCCGTCCGGCAGCTTGACCGACTGCACCACGCTGGCCAGCGTGCCAACCTGGTAGATTTCCTTGGGCTTCGGATCGTCCACCGAAGCGTCATGCTGGGTGGCCAGAAAAATCTTCTTGTCGCCGGCCAGGGCTTCTTCCAGAGCGCGCACCGAGGCTTCGCGGCCCACGATGAACGGGGTCATCATCTGGGGAAAGATGACCATGTCGCGCACCGGCATCATCGGCACGCGCTTCACTTCGGATTTTTCCCGGTTGAACATTCCCGTCTATGGTATTGGATGAGGATCGCCGCGAAGGCGTTTCACTCAGCCCGCTTTCTCCAGCAACCCCCAGTTGATATCGCGGCTCTGCACCATTTCCGCGGTCACCACGAACTCGCGCACCTTGCGCTGGGTCGGCAGGTGGTACATCAGGTCCAGCATCAGGTCTTCCAGGATCATGCGCAGGCCGCGGGCACCGACCTTGCGCTGCAGGGCCAGCTCAGCGACGGTTTCCAGCGCCTCGTCGGTGAACCGGAGCCGGACATTCTCAAACTCGAACAGCCGCTGATACTGGCGCACCAGCGCGTTCTTTGGTTCCGTCAGGATGCGGATCAGCGCTGCCTTGTCCAGATCGCTCAGCACACCGACCACCGGCAGCCGCCCGACGAATTCAGGAATCAGCCCGAAGCGAATCAGATCCACGGGCTGCACCTGTTCCAGCAGCTCGACGTTACGCCGGCTCTGCGTGCTCGGTTCCGTGGTCGTGTGGAAGCCCAGGGATTTCTTGCCCACGCGGCGCTCGATGATTTTTTCCAGCCCGACGAAGGCACCGCCGCAGATGAACAGGATGTTCGTGGTGTCCACCGGCGTGAATTCCTGATGCGGATGCTTGCGCCCGCCCTGCGGCGGCACGTTGGCAATCGTGCCTTCCAGAATTTTCAGCAAGGCCTGCTGGACACCCTCGCCGGAAACGTCGCGGGTGATGGACGGGTTCTCGTCCTTTTTCGCGATTTTATCGATCTCGTCCACGTAGATGATGCCCTGCTGGGCTCGCTGCACATCGCCGTCGGCGGCCTGGAGCAGCTTCAGGATGATGTTCTCGACGTCCTCGCCCACGTAGCCCGCTTCGGTCAGCGT
>JAIMAG010000031.1 GCA_023512135.1 Terriglobia bacterium
ACTCCCCGAACGGCTCATACGCACACGGCACCCCGTGAGCTCTCTCAGCGGCCAGGGCTCATGCTGAATCATCCTGCACGAGCTAAGAAATACCGCCCCGCCACAGCGGCACATCGACGCACCGCCTGTCGAGTTCCCATTCGCATCGGTGCACACCCGCGTCGAGCCGAGATGATCGGTGTGGAGGAACGTTGCTGTCGAGACACTGCTGCCTGTCTGCTTGGCAATCCGCTGCCCGCCAAAGGAGATGTAATCCGTCCATGTCGAGCCCTGCTTCTCGGAGATGACCACCGCCCCGACCTAGAGATAGTCCGTCACCCACGCCGCTGACCGTCTTCCGCATCCGCTCCTCCGGAACGAAGCCGCCGGACGGCCCACGCTCATTGCTGGCTCCCTAGCTGCGTCCATCATCAACTGTCGGTGGCAATCCTATTCTGATTGTGACCAGAGTGGTTTCATTCTGTACGTCCGAATCACATCCTCGTCTATGCCGTGGGCCTTGCGTAGAATCCTCTGAACCCCTTTCAGATCGGCCGACTCGACCATCTGGTCGCTCACAAGATCCCAGATGTCTGCAGTATGCTTATTGACGGCGTAGTGTCCAACGGTCACGGACCCAGTCCCTTCGCGAGCAGAGTTATACACCCAGAAAAAAAAGTAATCCGCTTGATTGAGCTCTTTGGCTGGCGACTGCTCCCACCCAACATCCATCCCCTGGGATCGAACCGCTTGGGCCGGAGGAATGAGATAGATGAGGATCTCGGCTTCGTGAAGGGCCAGTAGCCCAGGCTGTGGCGAGCTACCTTGAGCGGTGGCTAGTAGCACCGCCCCGATGAGGCTGACAACGACAATTGACTGAAACCCAGTCCAAGAAGCGAAATTCATAGCAACCTCCTACAACAACCCTCGGACACAGGGGAGCAGAGCTTGGATGCGCCGAATTGTGTAAGAAGCTGTTGCACAACCCCATGCAAGGCTCTGAAATGACGGTGGTTGGGTTTTCTCAGATGAAGCATAACAGGGGGCGGCAGCGCCAGGGGGAGGGCCGATGGCGCGATCCGGTCCGTTGCTGACCGACGCGCAATGGGAGAAGATTCGGCCCCTGCTTCCCAAGCCGCCTCGGCACCTACGCGGCGGCCGACCGCGTGCCCCCGACCGCAGGGTGCTGGAAAGCATTTTGTGGATCCTGCGGAGTGGGCAAAACCCGCCGGGGGAAAGGCACGAAGTGGATGGTGGTGGTTGACGGCCAGGGTCTTCCTCTGGGAGGCCACCTTCACTCTGCATCCCCGGCGGAAGTCCGGCTCGCGGAGACCACGCTCGCGACGATCCGCGTAGGACGGCGGCATCACCCGGGCCGTCCGCGGCAGAAGCCGGAGCGGGTGATCGCCGACAGGGCTTACGACAGCGATCCATTGCGGTTCCGTTTGCGGCGTCGGGGCATCGAGTTGATCTGTCCGTACAAGAAGAATCAAGTCCGGCCACGCAAGGCGGGCGCAAACTGCGTCGGTACCGGCGTCGCTGGACCGTCGAGCGCACCATCACCTGGCTGGGCAACTTTCGCCGCCTGGCCATGCGCTGAGATCGTTCCCTCACCATCTACCAAGCCTTTTTCCATATCGCCTGGTTCCTGATCGTCTTAGGGAGAATTTTGCAATGGTTCGAGTCACCGCGGTTGCAAGCACCCTACATTGGGCTGCTGGCTGCATGAGGATTGAGCATGCGAAATCTCCGAACGGTATCCTCTGTGATCGCATGAGCTCGGCGGAGAATTGTTTGTACCCTCTCGATTTCTTTCCCTTGCACCAGACTGTCAAAAACGAGATCCCAAACGTCCGCATTATGCTTGTTTACGGCGAAGTATCCAATGGTGACCGAGGCCGTCCCAGTTCGGTCTTTGTTGTAGACCCAGAAAATGTAAAAGTCCTTTTGATTATAGGCATCACTATCTTGAAGCTCCCAGGCTACATCCATGCCCTGTCGTCGTACCTCCACTGCTGCCGGAAGCAAGTAGATTAGGATTTCGGCTTCGTGAAGAGAGATTTTTTCTAGTTTCTGAGCAGAAGATTGCCTCGAGTCAGTTTGTTGTGACCCTGAGAGCAAAACTGCCCACCAGAGGAGGCTGATGCAAATTATGCTCATGAATAGCCCCTTTTTTCTCTGCGGCCCAGCTAACGTGTTATCCCCGGTCATGTGTGTTCTGAATGTTATTGAGCTCCAGTCTAGGAAGCCATGTCTGACTCAGAGCCCGCGATCGATGCAGTTCAGTACCTCGTAAATATTTGAAATACGGTTGACCAATCGGCTGAAGTAGCCCATCTCGGAATTGAAGGCCCCCAGCCTATGCGTTCCTGTTGTCAGTCCCCGGGCAAAATCTTCAGCAGTTACAGCACCACGGACTCGTGCTCCATGAGTGCTTCCGGCAAACGACCATGCCGAATTTTCGAAACTGGGTTCTGGGTATCTTCCAAATCTACGACCATCCGCTGTCACATAAGGTTCGCCTTCAGTCCCTCGGAATTGTCTCCCAACAGTCAATCCGAAGTAGTTCCCAGCTGTTCGAGCAATTCTGCTGCGACTGTCATCGCTTTCTAGCGATGACAGTCCAAGGATAAACGTTGGGCTGGTCTCGAGTACTGTAGCCACTTTTTTGGCAACAGCCAAGTTGCTCTGAACAAACTCAAACCTAGCTGGAAATTTGCTTCTGAGGCGAGAGCATATTTCCCGGGAATTGGCATCGGAACTTTCTTGTGCAGACGCAGGACCGCCGCCAGCATCTTCGCTGGCAATCTCAAACAAGAGTCCATCGGTAGACAGGCAGGCCGACACGGGCAGATTCAACAAGCGGGCGAACTCAAATCGGCGCTCCTCTTCTTCTATGGACAAGCCCATTTCAACGAAGAAACCAGCAAAGCATCCTGCCTGTGGCTCCGGTCCCCCCGAAGACTCCAGGCCCAAGGGATCGGTGCGGTTCACTGGGTCGTTCAGGATGTAGGCGTAGCGGGTGAGCGACTGCGGGTCGCTGAGGGAGCCGCTCAGCGGATCGACGCCAGTCCAGCGGCCCTGGCTCGGGTCGTACTGCCGAAACCAGGTGTGGTAAAGACCGGTCTCGGAATCGTATTCCATCCCTGCGAAGCGGTAGTTGGTGGGTATAGTACACGTACTCGCCCCGCCGGTGAACTCCCCGAACGGATAATGGCACTGCTCGACTACGTTGCCACTGGCATCCGTGGTCAAGCGGGTGGAAAGATGATCCGGGTGAAGGTAGTTGGTCGTGCTGCCCTCCAGGGTAGCCAGAAGTTGCGAGCCCAACTAGATGTACTCCCGCGTCGGGCTCGATGGCGCCGCCCCGTTCTCGTACTCGGCGATCAGCTTGGCCCCGGAGAAGATATACACCGTCGTGGTCGTGGAACGCGAACAATCGGCGCGCACTTCTTCACCCGCAAGCCCGCACCGTTGTAGACGCAGGTCGGCTCAGTGCTGTTGACCTGCGCGACCCACCTGGAAAAGCGGCATGCGCCTG
This sequence comes from Terriglobia bacterium, assembly GCA_023512135.1. Classification (GTDB taxonomy): domain Bacteria; phylum Acidobacteriota; class Terriglobia; order Acidiferrales; family UBA7541; genus DSGC01. The sequence continues at coordinate 3,521 of JAIMAG010000031.1, forward strand.
TACCAGCCCATCCGCGGCGCGTCGAAATGGAGCGGAGAGAGCGGCAACCAGCTGGCTCGTTGGACCACCGAGCTTCTCCAAGCTGCGGTACTCACTCGGCCAGGCTTCCGTCTCTTTACCTGGGTTCTCGGTAGTCCAACTCGATGGGAGGCGGGCTGCCGCCGGGGCCTTTCAGGTAATGTTCCATCCACTGGAGCATGCGCAGGGAGTAGTCCAGGCGCGAGGCTGCCCGGCGGTTGCCGTGTTCTTCACCCGGGTAACGCACCAGGCGCACCGGGGCCTGGCTGCGCAGCTTCAGGTAGCGATACATTTCGAGCGACTGGCTCGGATGCACCCGAGGGTCATCGGTGCCGCCGAGAATCAGCGTCGGTGTGCGCGACTTGCCGGTGTGATAAATCGGGCTGCGTTCGAGCATGTGCTGCCATTTCTCCCAGGGCCAGTAACGGAAGTGGACGTAGTACATCTCCCAGGGAATGTCGGTGGTGCCAAGTTTTGAGATTTCGTCGCTGATGCCGACGAACATCACACTGGCCGCAAAGCGTTCCGAGTAATACGTCGCGCCCCAGGCCGAAGCGTAGCCGCCATAGCTGCCACCGGTGATGCCCACTTTGTTCCGGTCCACTAGGCCCGTGGCAATCAGATGGTCCACAGCGTCGACCAGGTCGTCGAATTCTTTGCCGGCAGGGTCGCCCTGGCTGAGCTGGCTGAACGCAACGCCCCGGCCGGTCGAGCCCCGGTAGTTGGGGTAGAAGACAGCAAAACCGCGGCCCGCGGCCATCTGCCCGGGGTTGCTGTAGCTGGTCAGCCAGCCGTTGCGGAAATGCGCCTCGGGGCCTCCGTGCACCACCAGAATGAGCGGGTAGCGCGTGCCAGGTTGCTCATCGAGCGGACGGATCAGCAGACCTTCCAGTTCGAGTCCATCGCGGGCGCGATAGCGGACGACTTCCTGGCGCGCCAGTCGGCGTTCGGCCAGCCAGGGGTTGGAGTTGGTCAGCCGGCGTGGGGCGGCGTCCCCATGCTTCATGGTGAACAGCTCCGCCGGATGCTCGGGCGACTGCCCGAGCAGGGCAGCAGCGGTTCCGTCCCGTGAAAGTGAGAACCCGGTCAGGATCACCCCGCCGGCGGGGAGGATGGTTTTGCGGCCGGAGCCATCGGCACGAATTTCATTGAACGTCGTCCAGACGCCTTCGTCGCCGAGGAACATCAGTGTGTCGTTGTCCTGCCAGGCGACGTCGGCGACGTGACCCAGATAGCCGGGCAACAGGTCGCGAAACTGGCCGGTCGCGGCGTCAACCACCATCAGCCGACCTTCGGCGGGATCGTGAATTTCCGCCGCAGAAATCATGGCCAGGCGGCGGCCGTCCGGGCTCCAGACCACTTTGCCGAGCTTGCCCGGATTTTCGACCTTACGGACCGCAGCCACTTCGTGGCCCGCCAGCCGGACAATGTGGAGCCGTTTGCGAATCAGGCTATCGTCCACCAACGGCGTGGGGGCCAGCACAACAGCGAGCTGGTCCCCGGTCGGGCTCCAGGCCACGTCGTGGGCTGAGCCGGGCAGATTCAACTGGCGCGGCTTTGCTGCACTGCCCGGTTCGGCAATCCAGACGCGGACATACGGCACGTCTTCCTCGTAGATTTCCTGATTGAACCCCTGTTCGCGGAGTTTTCGTTTAGCTTCCGGGATGGCGTCGGCAGCGAGAAAAGCGACACGTCGCCCATCGGGGCTCCAGGAGTAGGCGGTGATGTTCGTTTCGTGTTCGAGGATTTTGCGGGCTTCGCCGCCGTCGAGCGGGATGACGTAAAGTGCCCGGGCGCGGTCGCCGCTGCGACGGGCCAGAAAGCTGATGCCCTTGCCGTCGCGCGTCCAGGCAATCGAGCCGACGTTCACCGGTCCGGTGACGAACGGGCGGGAGTGGCCGGCGGTGTCCGCAACATGCAGCTCGGCCCAGGCCGGGCCGTCGGGCTCCTCGAACGGGATGCGCGGCACGCTGAGCACGTAGGCGATGTGGCGGCCGTCGGGCGAGATTTCAGCGCTGGCCACGTTGCGCAGCCGGGCGACGTCGTGCGGGGTCAGCGCCGACTGCGCCAGCCCGGCCGGCCCGACCAGCAGCGTGCACAACAGCAGAAGAAACACATGAATGCTCGGACGAAAGCGTTGCATGGCAGGCTCAGACCTCCTGGCTTGGAGCGGTTTCTCTCACGGGCGCGCAGCAGCGAGCGTAGTCACTGGGCGGCATCCGTGTCAACGGAAACTGCCTCACAAGCCGCCGGAAGCGCGCGCCGGGCAAAATGCGCTATGATGGTAACGCCGGACGGTGTCCGGCCGTTTTACTCTGTAGGTGGGCCGCAAAGCGCAGAGCACGCGGCTGAGGATGACGGAACGATGAGGTGCTTGGCTGGGGTGGGTGGCAACATGCAGTCTTTTCGAGCACAGGTGTGTGCGCTGCTGCTCGTGCTGGCGCTGCCGGTGGCACTGGCGGCACAGGGGCCCGGGCAGGAGCCGTCGCTGGTGCGGTACACCGAGGCCCGCGAGCACAACCTGCGTGGCACGGTGACGCTGCCGGGCACGGTCGAAGCGGCCACGGTGTCGCTGGTGGCCAGCACCGTCGAAGGGCTGGTGGTGGAGCTGCCGGGTCGCGAGGGCCGGCGCGTGCGCGAAGGGGACGTGCTCGCGCGGTTGCGCACCGTCAGCAAGGAGCTGGAGCTGGAAGCGCAGCGTGCGGCCTTGCGCGAAGCCGAAGCGCGCCTGAAGCTGGCAGAGGCCAACCTGCGCCGGGCACAGGAGCTTTACGAAGCCGGTGTCATCTCGCGCCAGCAGTTCGATGATGCGCAGTCAGAATTCAGTGCCTGGCAGGGCCGTGCCGACACGCTGAAAGCCACCGTCGCGCGACTGGAAGACGAACTGGACCGCATGACGATCCGCGCCCCGTTTGCGGGTGTCGTCGTACGGGAGCGCACCGAGGTGGGGCAGTGGGTCAACGCGGGCAGTCCGGTGGTGGAAATGGTGGCGCTGGATACCGTGGAAATCCGCGTAGACGTGCCCGAGCGGTATTACACGCGACTGCGCACGGGCCATCGTGCCGAAGTCACGCTGGATGCCCTGCCGGGCAGCCGGCTGAGCGGTCGTGTACTGGCGGTTATTCCAGCCGCCGACCCGCAGGCACGCACCTTCCCGGTCAAGGTGGTGGTCGAGAACCGCGGTGGCCGGATCGGCGCCGGGATGCTCGCTCAGGTGTCGTTTCCGATGGGCGAGATCACGGCGGCAACCATCGTGCCGAAAGACGCGATTGTTCGGCAGGGCCCGGTGACCGTCGTGTATCGGGTCAACGGGGATAACACGGTCGAGCCGGTGCCGGTGGAGACGGGAGCCGCGGCCGGCGTGTGGATTGCCATCAACGGAGCGATCCGTCCCGGCGATAAAGTGGTCACCCGCGGCAACGAACGCTTGCAGCCGGGCCAGCCGGTGCGGGCCATCCCGCTGGAGTATGAGCTGCCATGAAGATCATCGAAAGCTCGATTCGCTACCCGGTGACGACCACGGTCGGGGTGTTGTTGCTGGTGCTGTTCGGCATGATTTCGCTGTTCCGCATCCCGATCCAACTGGTGCCGAATGTCGAAGAACCCAAGGTCACCGTCACCACGGTGTGGCCGGGAGCCAGCCCGCAGGAAATCGAGCGCGAAATCATCGACGAGCAGGAAGAACAACTGAAGAGCCTGGAAGGATTGACGAAGCTGGAAAGCGAAAGCCGAGACAGCCAGGGCACCATCACGCTGACCTTCCAGGTGGGCACGCCGCTCGACACGGCGCTGCTCAAGGTGGCCAACCGCCTCGAACAGGTCCCGTCCTATCCCGAAGACGTGGACAAGCCCGTCATCCGCAGCGTGGACGTCAATCAGGGCGCGATTGCCTGGTTTTCGCTGAAGGCGCGCGAGCCGGATGGGTTTCAGGGCGACATCACCACGCTGTACGACTTCGCCGACGACTACATCAAGGCGGCCTTCGAGCGCGTGCCGGGCGTGGCCGTTTCCAACGTCCTGGGCGGCCGCGAACGCGAAATGCAGGTCATCGTCGACCCGGCACGACTGGCCGCACGACAGGTGACGCTCACCGAAATTGCAGCCGCACTGGACCGGGAAAACTTCAACTACTCGGGCGGAGATTTCGACGAAGGCAAGCGCCGCTATGTGGTGCGCACGGTGGGCGAGTACACCTCGCCGGAAGCCATCGGCAATGTGATCATCACGCGGCGCGGCGGCGTGCCGATCTATGTGCGCGATGTGGCGCGGGTCGAGCTGGGCTATCGCAAGGTGCAGGGGCGCGTCTTCCACAAAGACCGGCCTGTGCTCGCTCTGAACGCCATCAAGGAACCGGACGCCAACGTGCTCGAAGTGATGGCCGCGCTGAAGCAGACGGTGGCCCGCCTGAACCGCGAGCTGCTGGCGCCGCGCGGTCTCGAGCTGGTGCAGGTCTACGACGAAACCGACTACATCTACAGTGCGATCGGACTGGTTGAGCAGAGCCTGGTGGTGGGTTCGCTACTCGCGGTGCTGTGCCTGCTCCTGTTCCTGCGCAGCGGCACGAGCACGCTGGTGGTGGCGACAGCCATCCCGATCAGTCTGATCGGTTCGTTTCTGGTGCTGCAGGCCATGGGACGCACGCTGAATGTGATCACCCTGGCCGGCCTGGCCTTCGCCTCCGGCATGGTGGTGGACAATTCCATCGTGGTGCTGGAGAACATCTATCGCCATCGCCAGATGGGCAAATCGCGCTTTGCCGCTGCCTACGACGGCGCGCGCGAGGTCTGGGGCGCCGTGCTTTCCAGCACGCTGACCACGATCGCCGTCTTCGTGCCGGTGGTGTTCATCCGCGAAGAGGCCGGACAGCTTTTCGCCGACATCGCGATTGCCATCAGCGCCGCTGTCGGGCTGAGCCTGCTGGTGTGCATCACCGTGGTTCCCTCGATGTCCGCCAAAATTCTGTCTGCGGTGGAAGCGGGCCAGCCAGCACGCGGGTTTCACAACCTGTGGGGACTGGTGAACGCAGCACAGCGTGTGCAGACGACGGTGGCCAGCACCGTCCACTGGCTGCTCGGCAGTACCGTGCGCCGGCTGGCGGTGACGCTCGGGTTGACCGCAGCTTCCATAGGCCTCAGTTTCCTGCTGCTGCCCAAGGCGGAATATCTGCCCACCGGCAACAACAACTTCGCCTTCGGCATTCTGCTGCCGCCACCCGGCTACAACGTCGACGAAGTAGCCAGCATGCGGCACATCCTGTTTGAAGATTTGCGGCCGCTGTGGGAAGCCGATCCCGACGACCCGGCCACCCGCGCCCTGCCGGGCGGGGGCATAGACAACCTCTTCTTTGTCGCTCTGCCCGGACAGGCCTTCATGGGAGCGCGGGCTCGCGACCCCCTGCGGGTGGCGGAACTGTTGCCGGTGATCCGCGCTGCCTACGCCAAGTTGCCGGGCACGATCGGCGTGATTCAACAGTCCAGCCTGTTCCAGCGCGGCCGGGGCGAGGGGCGCAACATCGACGTGCAGGTCGTCGGACCCGAGCTGCCCGAGCTGATTGCCCGCGGCGCACGGATTTTCGTAGAAGTGATGCAGAAACTGCCCGGCGCGCAGGCGCGTCCCATCCCCAGCCTCGACCTGGGCAATCCGGAAGTGCAGGTGGTCACCGACCGGCGCCGCGCGGCGGATCTGAACCTCTCGAACCGGGAGCTGGGCTTCGCCGTGAACGCCCTGGTGGATGGGGCCAAGGTGAGCGAGTACCGTTTCGAGGGCCGCGAGATTGACCTGATGCTGCGCGGCGAAGACATCTACGCCAGCCGTACACACCTGATCGAGCGCATCCCCATCGCCACTCCCGAAGGCCGGCTGGTGACGCTCGGCTCGGTGGCGCAGGTGCAGGTGGTCAACGGCCCGACGCAAATCAACCACCGCGAACGCGAGCGCGCCATCACCATCCAGGTGCAGCCGCCGGAGACGATGCCCCTCGAAGCAGCCATGGACACCATCCGCGAAGAAATCCTCGCGCCGATGGAACGCGAGGGATTGCTCGGCGGCAGCTACCGCGTTAACCTTTCCGGCAGCGCCGACAAGCTGACCCAGGCACTCAACGCCTTCCGCTGGAACTTCCTGCTCGCCGTAGTCATCACCTACCTGCTGATGGCTGCGCTGTTTGAAAGTTTTCTGTATCCGTTCGTGATCATCTTCAGCGTGCCGCTGGGCGCGGTGGGCGGATTCATCGGGCTGTGGCTGGTGAATCAGACGCTGTCCTATCAACCGCTCGACATCCTGACCATGCTCGGGTTTATCATTCTGGTGGGCACGGTGGTGAACAACGCCATCCTGATTGTCCACCAGTCGCTGAACCACATGCGCGACGAAGGCATGGAGCCGCGCGAAGCCATCACCGAAGCCGTCCGCAACCGCATGCGCCCGATGTTCATGACCACCGGCACCACTGTCTTCGGCCTGATCCCGCTGGTCCTGTTCCCGGGTGCCGGCTCGGAACTGTATCGCGGGCTCGGCGCGGTGGTGCTCGGCGGGCTGGTGATTGCCACCCTGTTTACGTTGCTCCTGGTGCCGTCGCTGTTTAGCCTCACACTGGACGCCAAAGCTGCGCTTGTCCGCCGCTGGCAGACTCTGCTCGGCACCGTCCCCACCGAAGCCGATTAGAACTCCGGCTCCCGGCCGGGCAATGGGACGAAGCTGGCGCCCGTGGGTCGGCACGACTTCACCCGCAACGGGTGCGCGTGTTCGGCTGGCTCGAGGCCACCGGCAGGAACGACTGCGAACTCCCTTCCCTTGAACCGACACGACTCCTCCAAACGCCCCTTTCGCTAAAAGGTGAGCGCAGCGAGAAAGCAATGGGCAGTTCACTTCCCGATGCAGCAGCCCTATGCGGTGTTGAAGGGATTCGAGAGCGCTTGCAGGTGAGAGTGGTGGGCCTGGGTAGACTCGAACTACCGACCTCACCCTTATCAGGGGTGCGCTCTAACCACCTGAGCTACAGG
>JAIMAG010000032.1 GCA_023512135.1 Terriglobia bacterium
TCGGCATAGCGGATATCGGCCAGCCGCCGGCCCGCAGCACCGAAATGCTGCAGCCGGACCAGAGACAGATCGGTCCGGTCGAACCACAGTTTGCGTTCGATTTCCCACGCGGCATCCGCAGACGCCGGTCGCAGCGCGGTCAGCACGTAGTAGCGATGCGGTGGCGCATCGAATTCTTCCAGCAGGATGCGCGGGGGGTCGGGCAGCTCCTGCCAGAACAGCGCGTCCAGCAGATGCTGCGGGCGCAGGTTTTCGATCGCCTTCTCCGACGTGCCCGGGCCGGTCGCCTGACCGATCAAAAACTTGTTTCGGGACGGAATAAAGATGCGGAAGGTCTGGGCATCGCTGACCATGTCAAAGATATTCTTGCCCACGACCGGCGCCTGTCCGATGACGCGGATGCTCGAGGGACGCTGGGCGAGCAGAAAGCCACCCACTTCGCGATACTCCTCGATCAACCCGCTGTAGGCGGAGCCGACCGTCGCCTGCAGCTCCAGGCTGGCAGTGAGACTGTGAACCGCAGCGGCCAGTCGGTTGAATTCCCGAATCAAATCTTCGCGTGTGGCATTTTGCGCCGGCGGCAGGGCGTCGGGAGCCGTCACCCGGCGCGTGCGCACACTGCAGGCGATTCCCAGCGCGGCCACCACCGCAACCAGCATCGCCCACTGGATCGAAGCACGCATACGCGGCTGGCCCTCCCGCACAGGACAAATCGAACAATCTATCAGCCGACCCCGAGCCCGTCAAACACCCGAGCGGCGCGACGGCTCCCGGTTTCTGGCATACTGAACGCGATGCGCAGATCGGTGCTGGTTCTTCTGGTGGCCGCAAGCCTCCTGGCGGCTCAGCGTCCCGGGCGGCCGCGCGCAGAGCGGCTCGACAGCAACGTGGCATACCAGCGGGACCGCAGCACCGGCGAGCTGCGGACGGCATCGCCAACGAATCCGACAGAGCGAACGGCCCCGGAATCAGCGCGGATTCGTGCCCAGGTGGGCCTGGTGCTGGTCACGACGAACGTGCTGGCCCCGGATGGCTCGCCTGTGGAGGGACTGGGTGCTCATCAGTTTCGCGTCTACGAAGACGGCGTCGAACAGCGCATCGAGCACTTCGACGCCGCCGGCACACCGGCCCGCATCGTGCTGCTGCTGGACATCAGCCCCAGCATCTACCGCGAACTCAGCGCCGTCCGAAGGGCCGCCCGCACGCTCGTGGCTCACCTGGCAGTGCACGACGAAGTGGCTCTGGTAGCGTTTTCTGCCGAAACCTGGCTGCTGCTGCCTTTTACCACCGACCGGAAGCAACTCGCCCAGGCGATCGATGCTCTGGAGCTGGCCAGAGGGCCGGCGGCGCGTCGGGGTTCACATATCTACGAAGCGGTCTATCTGGCGACAGCCGCCCTGTTTGGAGATTCGTCTGCCACCGGCCGAAGGACAATGGTGCTGCTCACCGACGGTCAGGACAACCATCTCGGCCTGAGCTGGAATCCCGACAGCGCCGCCCCGCGCTCCACGGCGCACGACCACCTCACCTTCGAAGACGTCTGCCGCCGATTGACGAGTTCCGGCGTCGAGTTGCAGGTGATCAGCGTGTTACCGCGCCCGCGGGCACTGACCCCGGAGTGGTTTGCGGCGCGCCGCGCCTCCTCGCTGATTTCTGCCGAAACCCGCAATGCCGGCATCCCACACTACACCGCCTATCTGGCCGAGCTGGTGCGGCGCGTGGGCGGGCAACTGCACTTTCTTGCCGAAGCCGCCACCCTGGCAGACGTCTATCGCCAGATTGCCGACAGCCTCCGCACACAGTACACGCTGGGCTACTACCCCGCGGCGGGCCTGCAGAAGCCCGGCTGGCGAACCATCCGGGTCGAAGTGCGCGACCATCCCGAAGCACGGCTCACTCACCGTGCCGGCTACTACGTGCCGGCTCATCCTTGAAGGGAAAGGGCGCGAACGGGCCGGAGCGCCCACCAGGATACCCTCGTACGCGTCCGCGCCCGGGCTGTGGTTTAATTAGCTGGCCATGCGCCGACGCCGCTTTCACCTGCGACTGCCTTCGCGAACGCTGCTGCTGGGCGAGCGGACGCTGCTGATGGGCATCGTCAACGTCACGCCGGACAGCTTCTCGGACGGCGGCCGGTATCTGGCGCCCGAAGCCGCCATCGCCCACGCCATAGCCCTGGAGCAGGCCGGAGCCGACCTGCTCGACATCGGCGGCGAATCCACGCGACCGGGCGCCGAGGGCGTCAGCGCCGAGGAAGAACTGCGGCGGGTGATGCCGGTGCTGGAAGGTTTGCGCGGGCGCGTTTCGGTGCCGATTTCGATCGACACCCAGAAAGCGCGCGTAGCGGAGGCCGCGGTGGGGCTCGGCGCCGAAATGATCAACGACGTCTCCGCGCTGCGCACAGACCCGGCGCTGGCCGAAGTCGCCCGTCGCCACCGCCTGCCCATCGTGCTGATGCACATGCGCGGTACCCCGCGCACGATGCAGCAGGGACCGTTTGCGCGCAACGTTCTGCTCGACGTGAAAAAGGGCCTGCGCGCGGCGGTGCGCCGGGCGCTCGCTGCGGGCCTGCGCCGCGCACAACTGATTCTCGACCCGGGCATCGGTTTCGGCAAATCCTACGCGCAGAATTTCGAGCTGCTCGCGCGCCTGCCTGCGCTCGCCACTCTGGGCTTCCCGTTGCTGGTGGGCACCTCGCGCAAAATGTTCATCGGCCGTAGCCTGAACAACGCTCCGCCGGAAGCGCGCGTCTGGGGCACCGCCGCCACCGTGGCGGCTTCGATTCTCGGCGGCGCTCACATCGTACGCGTACACGACGTAGCCGAAATGGCCCAGGTTGCCCGCATCACCGATGCGATCCTCGCTGCCCAGTAACGTTGGCCGGCTATCGCGGGCGCAGGCGGAAAGATCTGCGGATCAACACAGGAGTCCGAGCCGCTGCTCACGGCCGAGCCGTGCCGCAAAAATTCTTCGAGGAGTGAAGCGATGAACGCAAAAAATTTGCTGGCCAGGTGGCTGCGACTCTTTCTGCTTGTTTCGTTGCTGCTCGCAGCCTGGCCCGTACAGCCGCAGAGCAGCAACGACGCGGTACAAAAAATTATTGCCGCCGCACTGGGGCCCGGGCCCCTTGCGGAAAACCTGCGGCAGTTGACCGATGAAATAGGCGGGCGGATGAGTGGCACACCGGCGATGCGTCGTGCGGCGGAATGGGCCGTGACGGCGTTCCGGCAGGCCGGTGTGGACACCGCCCGCACGGAACCATTCACCCTGCCCACGAGCTGGAGCGAAGGAGCCACGCGGCTCGAGGTGATCGCGCCGGTCGCTTTTCCCGTGCAGGCCGTCTCGCTGGCTTGGTCGCCGCCTACGCCGGCTGGCGGTCTGGAGGCCGACCTGGTGGATGTGGGCATGGGCACCGAAGCCGAATTCGCGCGCGCACGGCCAGCACGCGGCTCGATCCTGCTCGTGCATTCGCAGGTGATCCGCACCTGGGCGGACCTGTTCGACGAATACAACCGCGCTCCGGCCATCCTGGATCAGGCGGTCGCTTCCGGCGCGGCGGCGGTGCTCTGGATGTCTTCCCGGGAACAGGGGTTGCTTTACCGCCACATCCACAATTTCCTGGGACAGATCGATCGGCTGCCGCAGGCACTCGTGGCCCGCGAGGATGCCCAGCGCATGGCGCGTCTGCTGGCGGCCGGACGGCGGGTGCGGGTGCGGCTCGACCTGCCGAACCGCGTCGGCGGGCCGGTCGAGGAACGCAACGTTGTGGCCGAGATTCGCGGACGGGAGCGCCCCGAGGAAATCGTCCTGCTGGGAGCGCATCTCGATTCCTGGGACCTGGGCACCGGCGCGCTCGACAACGGCTGCAACGCAGCACTGGTGATTGACGCCGCGCGGGCCATCGTCGCCGCCGGCGCGCGGCCGCGGCGGACGCTGCGTTTTGTGCTCTGGTCCGGTGAAGAGCAGGGACTGATCGGCTCCTGGCAGTACGTTCAGCAGCACCGTGCCGAGCTGGACCAGATCGTAGCCTACGTGAATTTCGACGAGGGCATCGGACGCGTGGTGGGCTACTCGCTCGGCGGCCGCGCCGACATCGAACCGGCGCTGCGCGAAATCCTCCAGCCCATCGAGTCCTGGGGAGCCAATGCGCACACCGCCGATGCCTTCCTCGGCACCGATAATTTCGACTTCCTGCTCGAAGGCATTCCCACCCTGGTGGCTACGCAGGAAGAACACAACTACATCACCAACTATCACGCCAGCTCGGATACGCTCGACAAAATAGACATCCGCGAACTGAAACTGCACACGGCGCTGGCCGCGGTGACGGTCTACGGCATCGCCGAACGCGAGCAGCGCATCGGGCCCCGCCTCACCCGCGGCGAAGTCGAGGCTCTGCTCCGGCGTACCGGACTCGATCAGCAGATGCAGCGGTTCGGCTTCTGGCTGCTGTGGGAACGCGGCGAACGCGGCCGCCAGCCCTAGCGAGCTTCGCTCCGCAGCGAGTACCGCAGGCGCGGAGGAGTGCGCCGGCCAACAACGGACGGTATAATGTTTTGGTGAACACTCCAGCACCAGCCAAGGGCCCCGCGACAAGCCGCGGCAAGAGTCGGGTGTTGGCGGTGGATTATGGCCGGAGCCGGCTCGGACTGGCCATCAGCGACCCGCTGCGCTGGACTGCACGGCCGTTGCTCATCCTGAAGCGCAAGAATCGCCGCGAAGACCTGCGCCGACTGCGGCAGATTGTGCTCGAACACGAAGTCGGGCAGATTGTCGTGGGCTGTCCCCTCCACCTGGACGGGCGGGAAAGCGAAATGGCCGTCGAAGCAGCTCGTTTCGCCCGTCGGCTGGAGAAAGAACTGAGGCTGCCGGTTGTGCTGGCCGATGAACGGCTGACGAGCTGGGAAGCCGCCCAGACTGCCAGGACCACCTCCCGCCGGCAGCGCACCCACGATGACCTGGCCGCCGCGATCCTTTTGCGCGACTACCTCGAACAGCAACGCGCAACCCGGCAACAACCATGAGCGGGCGACGCATCGGACTGGCCCTCTTTGTTCTGCTCACCGGCGTGCTCGTCTGGCTGGGAATCGTGCTCGGCCTGCCCTACGGGCGGTTCCCCGCGGAAGGCGTCTTTGTCGAAATTCCCCCGGGCACCAGCGTCCGCACCATTGCACAGACCCTGCAGGCCCGAGGCGTGATTCGCAGCGCAGTGGCGTTCGAGCTGCTGTGCCGACTGCGAGGCGCACGGCCCCAGGCCGGGGAGTATCACTTCGATCGCCCGGCATCCAGCTTTGCCGTTCTGCACAAACTGGTCGTTGGCGAAGTGGCCTACCATACCGTCCTAGTGCCCGAAGGCAGCACGATGTTCCAGATTGCGGAGCGCGTAGCCCAGGCCGGTCTGGTGCCGCGCGAAGAATTTCTGCAAGCGGCCAGCGACCCGGCACTGATCCGCGACCTGGCTCCGAAGGCGACGAATCTGGAGGGGTTCCTGTTCCCGGCGCAGTACGAATTCCCGCGCAGCGTCACCGCGCAGGAAATTGTTGCAGCGATGGTGCGCCGGTTCCGGCAGGTCTGGGATTCCATAGCCGGGCAGCCGGGTGGGAATCCGCACGGGTTGACTCCGCTGGAGCTGGTCACGCTGGCTTCGCTGGTCGAACGGGAAACGGGTGTGGCCGACGAGCGCGGGCTGATTGCCGGCGTCTTCTACAACCGCCTGCGAAAGCGCTATCCGCTGCAGTGCGATCCCACCGTGATCTATGCACTCGAACTGGCCGGCCGCTACCGCGGCGAGCTGTTGTTGCGCGACCTGCGCTTCGATTCTCCCTACAACACCTATCGCTACCGGGGGCTGCCTCCGGGGCCGATTGCCAATCCGGGGGAGGCAGCCCTGCGGGCCGCACTGTTCCCGCCGGAAACGGACTATTTCTATTTCGTTGCCAATGGCCAGGGCGGGCATTTCTTCAGCAAAACGCTGCGCGAACACAACGCCAACGTGGCGCGCTACCGCCAATGGCTGGCGGAAATGCGTCAGGTGGAACAGGAATCTTCCGGAAACCGATTCAACCCGAAACCCCCGGCAGAGAAGAACCGTTGATGGCCCGCACTCGCACACCGACCAAGAAAGAAGCCATTCTGGCCATCGCCGAATCGCTGGGCGCGGAACGCTTCACCCCGGCCGAGGTGGAGCAGATTCGGCGGCAGTTGATTGTGCGGCTGGGGCCGGAGCGGGGTCGCGCTTCGGCCGACTACATCGCCAGTGTGTTGAAGGCCGCCGGACGGCGCGTGCTGTGGGCCAGCCGCGCCGACGCAATCAGCCAGTACGAAGAAGAGTTCGCCGATCTGCTGCATTTCTCCACACTGGAGGAAGCCGAGCTGACGCTGGTGCGACTGGACGAATTGCTGCGAAAATTCGTCGCGGCCGGCGAACGCCGCGCCGCCGAGCGCGTCCGGGAAATTGCGAGCCTGGGCCGCCGGCGCGCCGAAATGATCGCGCGAAACCGGCGTGTGGACCCGCACAAACGCGCCGAAAAACAGGAAATCGTCAACTGGTTCCGCATCTGGCTGGAAACTCCGGATGCGTTTTTCGACTGGCTGGAGCTGCGCAAGCAGTCGCCCGAATTCCGCCGTCAGTTCGGCAGCACCCGCGCATAGAGAAACGCCACCGATGGGCCTCTACCGACTGGAAATCGAACCGCTGCCGCTCGGCCCGGACGTGCGCGCCATCGGGCTGGAATTGACCGAAGCCAGCAGCGGCGAACCCGCCCGGGGTCAACCGGCCGCGCGCATCTGGAGCCGCGTGCTGCGTGCACTGGCCGGGGTGGAGCCGTGGGCGCTGGATTTCTTCAGCCATCTGCACCGCGTGCGGGAATACTGCCGCACACACGGCATCGCGTACCGCGACGCTGCGTCGCGCACCCTGGTCGTCGATGCGCCGACGCCGGAGGTCGCCGAAGCTCTGCTGACCCGCTTCGCCGAAGAGCAGTTCGGTGTGCGTGCCGGCGAGCGCCTGCGGGCAGGCGACCCGGCCCTGGAAGCCGAACTTTCCCGCCGCGGCGCAGACGCCTACCACCTGACCTTCCCGGACTACTTCTTTTGCGCTCTCTGCGACTTCGGCAGCGGCACGCTCACCCTGCTGACCGACCGCTTGTGGCCCGCTGAAGTACTGCGGCGGGTTCGTCCTGCTGTTCGAGAGCTGGCCGTGGACGCGGTGACCGCCGATTTCGCCGGCACCGGCGGATAGCCCGCACCGGCGGAACCGAGCAGCGGCGGAGATGGGACAGCGTCGCTGGCAAGGCACGCCGCCGGCATCAATCGAGATCCAAGTCCCGGATCGGTTTTTCGGCAGGAGCTTCTTTGGCTTTCTTCAGGCCCTCTTCGAAGAGCCGGTCGAAGATTTCCTCTTTCCGTTTTTCCGCTTCGATGGATTTGCGGAATTTTTCTTCGCGCCGCTCGGCTTCTTCGCGCAACAGCCGGGCGGCGTCGTCCAGGTTCACTTCCGGGACCCGTTTGGCGGCGGTGTGCGAAAGGACGATGCCCAGCTCGGGGTCAATCGTGAGGCTGGCCTGGCAACAAGGACACTGCAGCTCGACCGTGCGAACTGGCTTCTTGCCCATAGGCGTATTCTACGCCGATTTGGGCTGCGCGGCACACCGGTGGGTACGCATCGGTGGCACGGGGAACGGCCGTCCCGCACGGAAACAATGGCGCCAGAAGGGTCGGCTTACGCGGTGGCCGGTTTTTCGCCCTTGGCAAAGCCGGGGGCCGGCTTCGGCTCGGGCCGCGGAGCCAGTTGCGGTTCTTTGGCCGGCACCGGTTGCGGAGACGTCGGCGGCGCCTTTTCGGGCAGGGGTTTGCCTTCGATCAGCAGCCGGATTTCGTTCGCATCCAGGACTTCGCGTTCCAGCAGGGCCTGCGCAATGCGGTCCAGCGCCGAGCGATTTGTACGCAGGATTTCGCGGGCGCGATCGTAGGCTGCGGTGACGATTTTCTTCACTTCCTGGTCAATGCGGATGGCGGTGTCTTCCGAGTAGTCGCGGTGCTGGGCAATCTCGCGGCCCAGGAAGATGGCCTCTTCCTTCTTGCCGAAGGTGAGCGGGCCCAGCTCGCTCATGCCCCACTCGCAGACCATCTGCCGCGCCAGGTCGGTGACGCGCTCGATGTCGTTGCCGGCGCCGGTGGTCAATTTGCCGAGCACGATTTCTTCGGCGGCGCGGCCGCCCATCAGCACGGCCAGTTGCGCCTCGAGAAAATCCTTCGTGTAGGTATGCTTGTCATCGATCGGGAGCTGCATGGTGATGCCCAGCGCCATCCCGCGCGGGATGATGGTGACCTTGTGCAGCGGATCGGCTTCGGGAATCATCGCGGCGACCAGGGCATGCCCGGCTTCGTGATAGGCGGTATTGCGCTTCTCCTCGTCGGACAGAATCATGGACTTGCGCTCGACGCCCATCAGCACCTTGTCCTTGGCCATCTCAAAATCCGCCTGGGTGACGACCTTGCGGTTCTGCCGGGCGGCCCACAGCGCCGCCTCGTTCACCAGATTGGCCAGGTCGGCACCGGAAAAACCCGGCGTCCCGCGGGCAATCAAGGAGAGGTCGACGTCTTCGGCCAGCGGCACCTTGCGGGTGTGCACGCGCAGAATTTCTTCGCGGCCTTTCAGGTCCGGGCGCGGCACGACAATGCGGCGATCGAAGCGACCCGGGCGCAGCAGGGCCGGGTCGAGCACGTCGGGACGGTTCGTCGCGGCAATCAGAATCACGCCCTCGTTCGATTCGAAGCCGTCCATTTCTACCAGCAGCGCGTTCAGCGTCTGTTCCCGTTCGTCGTGCCCGCCGCCCAGGCCTGCGCCGCGGTGACGGCCCACCGCGTCGATCTCGTCGATGAAGATGATGCACGGAGCATTCTTCTTCCCCTGCTCGAACAGGTCGCGCACGCGGCTGGCGCCCACACCCACGAACATCTCCACGAAATCCGACCCCGAGATGGAAAAGAACGGCACGTTGGCCTCGCCGGCAATGGCCCGCGCCAGCAACGTTTTCCCCGTGCCCGGCGGCCCCACCAGCAGCACGCCCTTCGGGATGCGTCCGCCGAGCCGCTGGAACTTCTGCGGGTCGCGAAGGAATTCGATGATTTCCTGCAGCTCTTCCTTGGCCTCGTCAATGCCCGCGACGTCCTTGAAGGTGGCTTTCTTCTGCTGCGGGGTGAGCAGACGGGCACGCGATTTCCCGAAGCTGAGCGCTTTGTTACCGCCGGCCTGCATCTGCCGAATCATCAACACCCACAGCGCGGCCAGCAGCAACAGGGGAAGCAGGTTCACGAGCACGGCCCACCATTCACCCCGGCTGACCTCCTTGAAACGCACCGGCACGCCCTTTGCGCGCAGGGTTTCGGTCAGCGAGCTGAGCACTTCTTTGTCGACGGTCACGGAATACTTCTGCGCCGGTTCGCGGTATTCGCCGACGACTTCCGCGGTCACCGGCCCGACGTTGATGGTGACGTCGCCCTGCAGATTGCCCCGCTCGACCTGGGCGAGGAATTCGGTATAGCTCGGTGTCTGTTCCTTGGCCGAGTGCCCCGTGGTGGACGCCATGTACCACAGGAGCACCGCTAGGCAAATCATGAACACCCAAAACAGGATTGTGCGTGCCGCTGCGTTCAAAGGATTACCTCTCTGTTTTCCATGCCCGCTGCCATTGCCTACCCATCATTTAATTTAGATGCCTGACAGACACCAAAGTGCCCACCCACTTGCCTGTGCGGCGCCTCCCAGCACAGACTGGCCGGTGCTCATTCCGGCTCTGGCCCTGCATCCATTGCACCAGCCGTGATGAGCACTCCGCAGCGCGTGTCAGATCGTGCCGCAAACTCTTCCGCAGCGGGCATCCCCAGCACCCAGGCGAGTTGCCCTGCACAGGTCAGCACCGGCCAGCCCACCCGTTCCCGCAGCGCGATGCGAAACTCCTGGAACAGGCGCTTCACCTTGTGGACATGCGCGCGTCCCCGCGGGCGGTAGGCGTCACCGGGCCGCCAGTTGCGCAGCCGAAGCGGCGGGCGCAGCCGGTCTCGGTCGAGCACACCCGGCAACTGTTTAGTTTCTACCGGCGCCGTGGCCCAGTCAATCAGTTTCAGGCAGAACCGTCGGCGGATTTCGGGAACGTCAACAGCCGCCGAGCCC
>JAIMAG010000016.1 GCA_023512135.1 Terriglobia bacterium
CGCATCACCGAAGCGTGACTGGCCGGGTTGTCCTGGTAGGCTTCGCGGAGGTCGGCGTGTGCGTCGATCTGCAGCACGCTGAGGTCTTTGAATTTTTTGGCCGCGGCCGCCACCAGGGGCGCGGTCAGCGAATGTTCGCCGCCCAGCACGACCGGGAATTTGCCGTCTTCGAGCAGGGCGCGTGCCGTGGTGTGCAGTTCGGCCAGTACGTGTTCCAGCGTGCCGTGCTGGGTTTCCATGGCGGGCAGGGTGGCGATGCCGAATTGTTCATAGGATTCACAGCCCAGCTCCTCGTCCCAGGTCTCCATGTTGCGGCTGGCGGCGAGAATCGCTGCCGGGCCGTTCCGGGTGCCGGTCATGTAGGTGGTCGTGCGCTCCAGCGGAACCGGCAGAACCACCGCGCGGGCGGTTTCGTAGCGAGCGTGTTCTTCAGGGAGTGCGGCGAAGTTTTCTGGCGGTGCGAGCGTGTAGGTGTGCAGCGGCGGCATCAGCGCAATTCTCCGAAATTGGTGCACCAGCGTGCGCGACGGAATTTGTTGCGCGACCACGCCGGTGCCGATATATATTGAAACCGATTCATGTACTCGGCACAGGCCTCCGTTGCTGATCTTCGGTGGAGGCTGGAAGCGAATTACATTACCTGCGAGGGAAGCGAATGGCAAAGAAAAATCATCAGCCGGAACGCATGCTCCATGACCCGGTGCGGGACCGGCTGACCCCCATCTATCCGCTCGATCTTTCCAAAATTCACTCGCTCGACGATCTGGTGCGGGCGATGGGGCGGACGGCTTTTACCGCACGGCAGGTGGGCGACGCCGCCGACGTGCTCGAGGCGATGGCCCGCGACAAGTCCTGCTTGGTCGTGATGACTCTTTCCGGGGCGATGACCGTGGCCAAGATGGGCCTGATCTTCTGCGATCTGATTGACTCCGGCATCGTGCACGCCGTCGTTTCGACCGGGGCGTTGGTGGCGCACGGGCTGGTGGAAGCCACCGGACGATCCCACTTCCGCTACGAGCCGCAGAAGATGACCGACGAAGAAATGTTCTGGGCCGGCTACAACCGTGTCTACGATTCGATCGAGCCGGAAGTGAACCTGGATCACGTCGAAGCGCTCGCGCACCGGGTGCTCGATGCCTGGGATCCCGAAGAGGTGGTCTCGAGCTGGCGTCTGCATCGGAAGATCGGTGAACTGCTGGCCCGCGAGGCCAAAGGCCGTGGAATTCTGAAATCCGCCTACTTGCGCAACGTGCCTGTCTACGCGCCCGCGTTCACGGATTCCGAACTGGGCCTGGATTTCCTGCTGCACCAGAAAGCTCGGCAGCGGGATGGGCGCCCCCTGCTGCGCTTCGATGCCTTTGACGACTGCGAGCACTTTGCCCGAACGCTGTTTCAGAGCGAGCGTCTGGGCATCTTCACCATCGGCGGTGGCGTGCCTCGAAACTGGGCGCAGCAATTCACGGTCTATTCCGAACTGCTCTCCCGCCGCGGCTACGAAAAGGTCGGCTTGAAGCGTTACCAGTACGGCGTACGCATCTGCCCCGAACCGGTCTACTGGGGCGGGCTTTCGGGCAGCACCTATTCCGAGGCAGTTTCCTGGGGCAAATTTGTCCCGGAAAGCGAAGGTGGGCGATTTGCCGAAGTGCTGGAAGATGCCACGGTCGCGCTGCCCCTGGTGGCTGGTGCGGTGCTCGAGCGGCTGGGCTACTTTCGGAACAAGAAGGCTGCTCGGAAGCGGCGCTCGGCGCGAGCGCTGGTCCAGGTGTGACGGCAGGCCGCGCTAGTCTTCATCGCCCAGCAAAATGGCAGCCGCCAGCACCGTGGTCCACAGCCCGCGCTTGTCGCCGACGGCGGACTGCGTGACGTTCATTGTCCGGACAATTTTGTTGGAGATTCGGTAGACCTCTTTCTTCTCGTCCCAGGAAAGGTCCGGATCGAATTCCACGTTCAATGTGGTAGCCAGCATCTCCGCCGCCAGCTCCTCGGCGTATTCTCCGGCCACTTCTTCGGTTTCCCCGAAAGAGTGATGTTCGCTCAGGTAGCCGTACATGGATTTGTCGGCGGGAATCGCCAGCCCGATGGATGCGGCAATCAGCCGGTGCGGTTCGCGGGTCGAATTTTCGCTGAGCACGGTGAACGCCACCATGCCCGGCTTGACATGTTTCAGCCCTTCGCTGCGAGAAATCAGCTTGCAGTGCGGCGGAAAGATTGACGAGACGCGAACGATGTTGCAGGCGGCAATGCCTGCGTTGCGCAACGCCAGCTCAAAGCTGGAAAGCCGTTCGCGGTGTTTCCCGACTCCCTTGGTCAGAAAAATTTTCTTTGCGACGAAAGCCATCGAACGTGCAGACCTGTGCCGCTACCCGTACCCCGCGCGTGCTCGCGCGACTGGTTTGGAACCGCGCGAAAAGTAGCAAGAAGGTTTTCGGCTGTCAATCACTTTGTCGCGCGGCGAAGCTCGGGCAGCAACGAGAACACGCCATTGGCAGCGACCGAAATCAACGGACGCAACCTGTACTCATCAGCGGTCGGAGCCGTCTCCCGGCTGCGCGCCTGCTGGAGCAGGGCAGCAGCCGCTTCGGGTGGCACCAGACGCCAGTTGCCGCTGGCCCGGGTGAGCAGTGTGCCCTGGCGCCGGACGTGTTCGATCAGCAGCTCCCGGATTTCGGCGGCCGACTTCCACAGCACCGGCAGTCCACGAAACACCTCATAGTGCCCGCCGCCGTGATAGCGGTAGTGATTGACGGCCACGCGCAGTTTGCGCGCAGGATCGAGCGGCGCGCCGCGAAAACGCAACTCGCGGATGCGGTCGCCCACTGGTCGGCTCAAATCCATCACGTAACTGACACCTTCCGCCAGATCGGCGTTGTAGCCGGGCAGGCGCAGCCGACCGGGATCTTCCGGTGGCCAGGCCGGGAAGAAGCTGGCGGCGCGCTCAAGTGCTTCTTTCAGTTGTGCACCGGTCATCTCCACGGCATAGAGATGATTTTCGTAAAGGTACAGGCCGGCCATGTGGCGGATGGTGACCGGCCCCGGCTCAATGCGCAAGCCCGTGTAGAACAGCGTGGCCAGACTGACGTCGGCCTGCGCCGCCTCCAGTTGCACGCGATGAATCTGGTCTACCAGCGGGTGATCTTCGTAGCGGGCTGTGGTGCCCTCCAGAGAGACCGTGGCGGTGGCGATCTGAGTGTCCAGATAAGCCTGCGTGGCCTCGTGTGTGGAGCGGGCTAGCGCCAGGATTTCCGGGTCTGCGGGCACGGACTCGGTGACCGGTATGGTCGTGGAATGTTTGCGGGAAACCGTCCACGCTGCCGTAACGGACCGGCTCATCTCAATGTCTACGCGTGCCAGCGACTGGCCCCAGTTCCGAGCCTGCGCCAGCAAGACGCCATTGACGAACAGTTCGGGCAGCTCCTGATGCGAGTGCCCGAACAGAATCACGTCAATGCCGGGCACCTGTTCAGCCAGATCCCAGGCAACGTTTTCCTCCGGCGTATTGCCCACCGGACGGCCAGTAACTGGATCGCGTCCCAGTCCGGAGTGGAGAATGGCGACCACCAGGTCCGCCTGCGGACGCACCAGCGGGATGACCCGCTGCGCAGCCGCGACGATGGGCTCAAACTCGTATCCCCGGTAGTTTTCCGGCATCTCCCAGCGCGGGACGCCGGGCGTGGTGAAGCCGACGATGGCCACACGCACGCTGCCGACTTCTTTGACAATGTAGGGCGCGAAATAGCCTGCGCTGCCCGGACCGTATTGCTGGCGGGTGTTAGCGCTCAGCCAGGGAAACCGCGATTCCCGCTTGGCTTTCCAGAGCACGTCGAGCCCGAAATTGAATTCATGATTGCCGACGGCCATGGCGTCGTAGCCGAGAGCGTTCATGGCCGCGATGGTGGTGTTCGGGCGGTCCGGTTGCTTGCGGGCGTCGTAGTAGGCGAGCGGCGAGCCCTGGATCGTGTCGCCGCAGTCGAGCAACAGCACGTTTTTTTGATCGGCGCGAATCTGGCGGACCAGGGTAGCGATCTTGGCCAGGCCGCGCTCGGCCGGGGCATTCCGCAGATAGTCGAACGGATAGACGTTGCCGTGCAGGTCGGTGGTGGCGAGCAGGGTGATCGTCGTCTCCCCGAGGCCGCGTTCGGCATACCACCAGGTGAGCACCCCCGCGACAACGAGCGCGCTCAGCAACAGGTTTCGGGTTTTTTGCGTCATTCGGACTGTCCTTGGAGATGTTTCAGGCAGGGCCCCAGCGCCGCGCCGACGGCCTTCAACTCGTTCAGGTCCTTCGGGGTGAAATCGCTCCCGGCCGTTTTGGGCGAGCTGCCCTTGCGCGAAATCTGCACGACACCGACCACGCGACCATCGGCCACGATCGGCGCGCTCATGATTTTCTGGATCGGTTCCGTGAGGGCGTTTTCCTGCAAGGGTACGGCTTCGAACACCGAGGCATGTCGCACCGCAGCGAAATTGTTGTTCACTTCCGGACGCATCTCCCGGGCGGTGCGCACAGCCAGCGCGGTGGTGCTGGTCATCGGGATGGTGCCGATGTTGCGCAGTTTCCTGGGCAGCAGGAAGCAGAGGGCGCGGCGGCGCGGATCGAGCAGCAGAATGGCGACTTCGTCGTTGCGAACGTTGAAGCCAGCAGCAATGCGTTCGGCGAGCGGGACCAGTGCGTCCGCTTCCACCGGGTTGTCGCTGCGCAGCAGCTCTTCTACTGCGCGGGTCAATTCCGTTGCCAGTTTACTCATGGGCCTGCTCGCCCTGCTGCCGGTGCGTATTATACTCCGAGCTGTCCCCCGCGCGAACTCGCATCCGCGCGAACAGTTGCAAAGACGCGGCCGAGCGCCTATACTGCGCTGTTGCTGTCTGCAGCCTCGCCCGAGGCCCAGCTCTCCGCAGCTGCAGGTGGCGGAGAGCGGGATAGCTGTTCGATGCGAGAGTAACCGGCGGAGAGGAGATGACCGCCTCCGGAACCTCAACCAGTCACCGCGAGTACTTCTGGCGCAAGCTGCATTCCTTCACCGGAATTTTCCCCATCGGCGCCTTCCTGGCCGAACATTTCTGGTCGAACAGCTATGCCTTGGTCAGTGTGGAAAAATACAACGAAGTTTCGCGCGGTCTGCAAACGATTCCCTGGCGCGTGCCCTTGGAAGCACTACTGATTTGGCTGCCGATTCTGTTTCACGGTGGCTACGGGGTCTACCTGTGGTGGAAAGGGAAGTCGAACGTGCTCGACTATCCCTGGATGGCTAACTGGATGTACACGTTGCAGCGCTGGACCGGGTTGGTAGCGTTTGTGTTCATCGGCTGGCATGTCTATACCGAACGCTTCCTCACCCAGGGCAAATCCACCTACGCGGATGTGGAACGAGCACTGAGCGACCCGCTGTACTTCTGGCTGTACATCGTCGGCATCGTGGCGACATCGTTCCACCTGGGCAACGGCATCTGGAATTTCCTGTGCAAGTGGGGCATCGCGACCAGCGCACGGGCACAGCGTGGCGCGGCCTGGTTCGGCGCGCTGGTGGGCGTGACGTTTACTGCGGTGGGTCTGGCCATCGTGCTGGGCGTGCGTTTCGACTGGAAACCGTTTGAGTTCTACACCCTGCCACGGCAATGAGGCAGCCAAAGATTATCGTCGTCGGTGGCGGACTGGCCGGTCTGATGGCCACGATCAAAGTGGCCGAGGCTGGCGTGCCCGTCGAACTGTTCTCCATTGTGCCCGTGCGACGTTCCCATTCCGTGTGCGCGCAGGGCGGGATCAACGCGGCCAAAAACACCAAGGGCGAAGGCGATTCCACCTGGAAGCATTTCGACGACACGATCTACGGCGGCGATTTCCTCGCCAATCAGCCGCTGGTCAAGGCGATGTGCGAAGCCGCGCCGGCCATCATCGACCTGCTCGATCGCATGGGAGTGCCGTTCAACCGCACGCCGGAAGGGCTGCTCGATTTCCGACGATTCGGCGGAACGCTCTATCATCGCACCGCCTTTGCCGGGGCCACGACCGGCCAGCAGATGCTCTATGCGCTCGACGAGCAGGTACGCCGCTTCGAAGCCGAAGGGAAGGTGCGCAAATACGAAGGCTGGACGTTTCTTTCGGCTGTGCTCGACGAACAGGGCATCTGCCGCGGCATTTGCGCGATGGATCTGAAGTCCATGCAGGTCCGCACTTTCCCGGCCGACGCAGCCATCTTTTGCACTGGCGGCATCGGCGCCATCTTTGGCCGCTCGACGAATTCGGTGGTGTGTACCGGCTCGGCGCAATCAGCCCTGTTCCAGCAGGGCGTGCATTACGCCAACGGCGAATTCATCCAGGTGCACCCCACCGCGATTCCGGGCGAAGACAAATTCCGGCTGATGAGTGAATCGGCGCGCGGCGAAGGAGGGCGCGTCTGGGTGCCGCGGCAGCCTGGTGACCCGCGGCCGCCGAAGTCCATTCCGGAAAATGAACGTTTTTATTTCCTCGAGGAGTGGTATCCGAAGTATGGCAACCTGGTACCGCGCGATGTGGCCGTGCGCGCCATCCACAAAGTGGTCTTCGAGCTGAAACTGGGCGTCGAAGGGCAACCGGCGGTTTATCTGGACGTCTCCCACCTGCCCCGGGAACTGCTCGACCGCAAGCTGGAAGGGATTCTGGAAATCTACGAAAAGTTTCTGGGCGTCGACCCGCGCGAGCAGCCGATGAAAGTGTTTCCGGCGATGCACTATACGATGGGCGGGCTGTGGATCGACGACGAAAACCAGGCCACTAACGTGCCGGGCATCTACGCCGCAGGCGAATGCGATTACCACTACCACGGCGCCAACCGGCTGGGCGCGAATTCACTGGTTTCCTGCATCTTTGGCGGGATGCTCGCCGGGCCGGCGGCCGTGCGCTATGCGAGGAATCTGGAGCGCGGTGCGGACGCAGTCCCGGCTTCGGTATTTGAACGCGAACAGCGCCGCCAGGAAGAAATCAACGAGCGGCTGCTCCGGCAGGAAGGCAACGAAAACCCCATCGCGATCTGGAAAGAGATGGGGCAGTGGATGACCGAACACGTCACCGTGGTGCGCTACAACAAGAACCTGGAGCGCACCGACCAGAAACTGCAGGAGCTGCTCGAGCGTTACCGGCGCATCAATCTTTCCGACCGCACGAAGTGGTCGAATCAGACGCTGAACTTTGCCCGCGAACTCTACAACATGTTAATCCTGGCGCGGGTGATCACGCTCGGGGCGTTGCGACGGAACGAATCGCGCGGCGCGCACTACAAGCCGGAATTCCCCGAGCGCGATGACCAGAACTGGCTGAAAACCACGCGCGCCATCTACGACTGCGGGAACATCCGGTTCGAGTACGACCCGGTGGACGTGTCGTTGATTCCGCCGCGTCCCCGGCGCTACGACGTGAAATAGCGGACACGGCGATGGCTGAAAAGAAAACCGTTCTGGTGCGCATCAAGCGGCAACTGGCGCCGGATCAGAAGCCCTACTGGGAAGAATTTGAGCTGACCTGGCGTCCCTTCATGAACGTGATCATCCTGCTGCGCGACATTGCCGAGCGACCTGTCACGCGCGAGGGCAAGGTGACCACGCCGGTAGCCTTCGATGCAAACTGCCTGGAAGAGGTCTGCGGTGCCTGTGCGATGCGCATCAACGGCAAGGCGCGGCAGGCCTGCTCGGCACTGGTCGACCAGCTCGAGCAGCCCATCCGCCTCGAACCCCTGACCAAGTTCCCGGTGGTGCGCGACCTGTTCGTGGATCGCAGCCGGATGTTCGAAAACCTGAAGCGCATGAAGGCCTGGGTGCCGATCGACGGCACGTACCACCTCGGGGAGGGGCCACGCATCGCCCCGGAAGTGCAGCAGCGCGCCTATCCGTTGTCGCGTTGCATCACCTGCGGCAACTGTCTGGAGGTCTGCCCGCAGGTGAACGAACGATCGGATTTCGTGGGCGCGGCGATCATCAATCAGGTGCGGCTGTTCAACCTGCATCCGACCGGTGCGATGCACAAACGGGAGCGGCTCGATGCGGTCATGGGCCCGGGCGGCGTGCACGACTGCGCGAATGCACAGAACTGCGTCAAGGCATGCCCGAAGGGCATCCCGCTGGTCGAATCGATCAGCGAAGTGAATCGCGACGCCATCCGGCAGGCCATCTTCGGCTGGCTGTTCGGCTGAGCGTGCCGCTCTACCGCAGGGGCGAGATTCGGAACCTCCAGCACTCAGCAAGGCTCAGGAAGGAGCATACGGTGTCCAAGCGTCATGTTTGCATCGGGGTCATGTTTTGTCTGGCGACGGTCGGCGCGGCGCTGTTCGCCCGTCCGGCGGAGGAATTTGTCATTTCCGAGCGGGCCCGGCGGCTGCATCAGCGGGCGATTGTCGTCGATACCCATGTGGACGTGCCCTACAGCCATTTTTCCAAGACGGAGTTCGACTTCAGCCGGCGGCATGCGCCCGACTGGGGCCACGTGGATATCCCGCGGATGCGGGAAGGCGGCCTGGATGCCCCGTTTTTCTCGATCTACATTCCTGCGACCGTGACCGGTCCGGAAGCGGTCAAGCGGGCCCTGCAGCTGATTGCCTGGACCCGCGCGCTGGTCGAACGCCACCCGCAGGCGATGGCGCTGGCGACGACAGCCGCAGACGTGCGCCGCATCCATCGCGAGGGCAGAATCGCAGTTTTGCTGGGCATGGAAGGCGGCCATATGATCGCCGATGACCTGCTGGTGCTGCGCACGTATGCCGATCTCGGCGTTCGCTATCTGACCCTGGCGCACAGCCGAAGCACGAACTGGGCCGGGTCGTCGGGCGAAGACGACAATCGGCCGCTGACCGACTTCGGCAGGCAGGTCGTGCGCGAGCTGAACCGGCTCGGCGTGCTCGTGGATATCAGCCACGTCTCGGATCAGACGTTCTGGGATGCCCTGGCCGTCAGCGAAGCGCCGATGATTGCCTCGCATTCTTCCTGTCGCGCCCTGTGCGACCATCCCCGGAATATGACCGACGAGATGATCCGTGCGCTGGCGCGCAAGGGCGGTGTGATTCAGATTACCTTCGTGGATACCTTCCTCAGCCAGGAACTGCGCGATGCGCAGCGGGCCACCGAGGCGGAACGCAACCGGCGAATCGCGGAGCTCCGCGAACGCTTCCCGAACGACCCGGAACGGCAGCGCAGCGAACGGGAACGCATTTTTGAAGAGTACCGCCGGCAATGGCCGCGCGTGAGCTGGGAACGGATCGTCGACCACATCGATCACGCCGTGAAGGTGGCCGGCGTCGATCACGTCGGCCTCGGTTCGGATTTCGACGGCGCGACCATGCCCGACGGCATGGACGACTGCACCATGCTGCCGAAACTCACCGAGGCACTGCTGCGCCGTGGCTATTCGGAACGCGACATCGAAAAGATTCTCGGCGGCAACCTGCTTCGTGTTCTTGAGCAGGCGGAGCGAGTGGCTCAGCGGCTCCGTGAACGCTAGTCGGCCTGGAGCGCCTCGAGGCGCAATTCCTCTGTACGGATTCTGGCCAGCATGCTAAGGTCTGAGCAGTTCCCGGATGGACTGAGGTAACGAAGATGAATCGCGTGGTCTTCATCATGCTGGTGGTGCTCGCTGTTGTGGGAGCCGTTTTCTATCTCACTGTGGGCCATGCGCCCGCCCCGGAGGCCACTGTGCCAGAAGCCAGCAAGCCCGCCACGGAACCTGCCGCACCGGCTGCCGAGCAGCCTTCTGCCGCGGCACCGACCGGTGCGCCGGTTCGCCAGCGCACCCCGGAAGAAGCGGGACGCCCGCCCGGCCTGTACATGATTTTCCAGACGTCCATGGGGGAAATCCCATGCCGGCTCTATGAGCAGGAAGCGCCGGTGACGGTGCGCAAAATTGTTGGACTGGCGCTGGGGCGAATCACCTGGATCGATCCGCGAACGAACAAACCGGTCGTCGGCCAGCCTTTCTACGACGGTTTGACCTTCCACCGCGTGATCCCCAACTTCATGATTCAGGGCGGCGACCCGCTCGGCAACGGCACCGGTGGTCCGGGAGGTCCGGGTTTTCCCTTCGAAGACGAATTCCATCCCCGCCTGCGCTTCGATCAGCCGGGGCGCCTGGCGATGGCGAACTCCGGACCCAACACGAACGGCAGCCAGTTCTTCATTACCGAAGTGCCCACGCCGCACCTGAATGACCGGCACACGATCTTCGGTGACTGTACGAATCTTTCGGTGGTGCGCCAGATTGCGCGGGTGCCCCGCGATGCTCGCGACCGGCCGCTGCAGCCGGTGAGGATCGAACGCGTCATCATCGAACGCGTGGGGCCGAAGCCTCCCAACGCTCCCGAAGGATGAATTCGCCACTCCCCGTCCTTCCGCGGGCGGTGGGACAGGTTGTCGCGCGCCGCAGGCTGCCGCCTGGACGGTTCGTGTGCCGCGGGGTGGCAACGTGTCCGCCGAGAGCAGCTCACATTTTCTCCGGCGCTTCGATACCCAGCAGCGCCAGAGCCACTTCGAGCTGCTGCATCACCAGCGACGTCAGCATCAGCAGAAAGGCCTGCCGCGTCGCATCGGCTTCGGTCAGGATATGGTGTCGGTGATAGAAGTTGTTGAAGGCCTGCGCCAGTTGGAACGCATACTTGGCCACAAAGGCCGGTTCCTGCGCCGTAACCGCAGCGTGCACCGCTGCGTCCAGTGAGCCCGCCAGCAGGACCAGCTCCCAGAATTCGTTTCCTTCCGGTGGGGCAAGAAAACGCGCTGCCTGCTCCGGCGTCAACGAGATTTCCAGGCTGCCGTCGGCGGCCTCAGATGTTTCCATCTGCTGCATGGCCCATTTGCGAAAAATGTTGCGGGCACGCACGACGGCGTACTGGCAGTAGGGTCCGGTTTCCCCTTCGAAGCTGAGGGCATCTTTGAAGTCAAAAGCGACCACCGTGTTGCGCGTGTATTTCAACAGGTAGTAGCGAAGCGCACTGACGGCGATCGCATGCGCGCGGGTTGCGCGTTCTTCGGCGGGGTCGTCCGGGTGGCGAGCATCGACTTCCGCGCGGGCGCGCGCTTCGAGGCGGTCGAGCAGATCATCGGCCTTGACGCCGGTACCGCGGCGACCGCTGACTTCGACATAGGCCCGGCGCCGCTCCTCTTCCGAAAGCGGGTAACCGAGCTCTTCGGCACAGCGTGGCGAAAGCGCCACCATTTCATACGCGAAGTGCACCGAGCGGTCCGCCTGTTCGGAATAGCCCAGTGCACGCAGGCCGGCGACGACGATGTTCTGCAGGTACGACTGGCGGGAATCGATCACATTGAAAACCTGATCGGCGCGGCCAAAGCAGGGAGCATCCGGCTCACCGGCTTCGCTCGCCGTGACCCACACCGTGTGGCCGCTCGGATGCGTGTGGAAGCGGCGATAGGCAAAGTCGCGGTCGAGGAGACCGAATTTCCAGAGCTGATAGGCGATGTCCTTGCCCACATAGGTCACCGTTCCGTTCGAACGCACGAGGATTTTCGCTTCCGGCGCGGCAGTGGGTTCATCGGCATCGCCCAGTGGCATCACCCAGCAACCGGCATTCTTGCCGCTGGTGGCGTAGACGACGGCACCGCGTTGCTTCAGCAGGGCAAAGGCCGCATCCCAGAATTTCAGGCGCAGGATCTCGCTCTCCCGGGGCAACAGGTCGTACTCGACGCCGAGCCGCTCCATCGTGCGCAGATGGCAGCGAACGATGGTCGTGGCGATCAGCTCGGCCAGCTCGGCTTCGGTGCCGTGACCTTCTTCGATGGCCTTCAGAGCCTGATTGCGAAGCTCAATGCGCGCCGGGTCTTCCTCGAAAAACTGGGTGACGCGGGCATATAGGTCCCAGCAGTAGAAATCAAACTTGGGCTGGGTCGCGAGCTGCCGCACGTCCTCCACTGGTTTCTTTTCCAGATGGAGAAAGCCGACGACGACGTCGGCCACCTGCACGCCGGTATTGTCGATATAGTTCTGCACCTCGACCCGATGCCCGGTGTGGCGGAGCAGCCGGACGAATGTATCCCCCAGCACGGCGTTGCGCAGGTGACCGATATGCGCCGCTTTGTTCGGGTTGATGTTCGTGTGCTCGACGATAATCTTGGGGGCGTCGGGAGCCGGCGAAGGTGCCGCCGTTTCGGCGAGCGCTGCTTCCCGAAAGAACGCCGCGCGGTCCAGATACGCATTCAGGTAGCCGCCGCCGGCCACCGTCCAGCGTTCGATCCCCGGAATCGAAGGCAGCAACGAAGCCATCTCTTCGGCCAGCGGGCGGGGCGGACGGCGAAGCAGCCGGGCCAACTCGAAACAGACGGGCGTAGCCATCTCACCGAGTTCGGTCTTGGGCGGACGGCTGATGGCCACGTGCACGCTGACGCCGTAGCGCTCACGCAGGAAACGCTCCAGCGTTTCGCGAACTCGGTTTTCGAGAACCTGATACATTCGGCTTCCTGGTACCCGGGCTTCCCGGGGCCGCGGGCGCTGTGTTGCCGCGCACCGGGCGGCTGCGGACAGCAAAGTCTGGATTATACGGTGCGCGCCGTTTTTCGGATAGAGCCGGAGGGCGAATTGACACTGCCAGAAGCGGCGACTACTATCACTCGTCTGAATGTGAGAGTGCAGACTCTGCCGGAGGGAATTGCCCGGGCGCGTCACTGGCTCGCCGAGGCCCGCCGCGTGTTGGTGCTGACGGGCGCGGGTTGCAGTGCCGAAAGCGGGGTGCCCACCTTCCGCGGTGCGGGAGGATTGTGGCGGCAGTTTCGCCCGGAGACGCTCGCTACACCGGAAGCGTTTGCCCGCGACCCGAAACTGGTCTGGGAGTGGTACGACTGGAGGCGACAGCGGATTGCGCAGGCGCAGCCGAACCCGGGCCACTACGCACTGGTGGAGCTGGAACAGCGCCTGGGCGATGGGTTTGCGCTGTTCACGCAGAACGTAGACGGGCTGCACGAGCGCGCCGGCAGCCAGCGCGTCTGGCGTTTACATGGAGACATCTGGCTGCTCCGTTGCACCGGCTGTGGCCGGCAGGAACGGAATCTGGCGGCGCCGCTGCCGGTGCTGCCGCCGCGGTGTGACCGCTGTGGAGCCTTGTTCCGGCCCGGCGTGGTCTGGTTCGGTGAGCCGTTGCCGGCCGATGTGCTCGACGCGGCTTTCGCGGCGGCGCGCAGGGCGGAGGTTTGTCTGGTGCTCGGGACGTCCTCGGTGGTGTATCCGGCAGCACGCATTCCCCAGAGCGCGCTCGAATCCGGTGCCCGGGTCGTGGAGATCAATCTGGAGCCGACCGAGCTGAGCGACCGGGTGCACCTCTCGCTGCGCGGACGCACCGGCGAGCTGCTGCCGCAGATTGTGCAGGGCGCGGGATGAAAATCGCTTACTTCGACTGCTTTTCCGGCATCAGCGGCGATATGACGCTCGGCGCTCTGGTGGATGCCGGCGTCCCGCTTGCACAAATCGAGGCCGGACTGCGCAAGCTGCCGCTGGCCGGCTGGGAGATTTCCGCCGAAAAAGTGAAGCGGGGGGCGCTGGCGGCGACGCAGGTGAAGGTCGCCGTGCAGGAGCAGCAAAGCCATCGCCACTTGCGACAGATCCTTGAAATCATCGCTGCGGCGGAACTGACACCCCGCGTGGCCGGGCGCGCGCGACAAATTTTCGAGCGGCTGGGTGCAGCCGAGGCGCGGATCCACAACGTCCCGATCGAGCGCGTGCATTTTCACGAAGTCGGAGCCGTGGACGCGATCATCGACATCGTCGGCGCCTGCATCGGCTTCGAGCTCGCGGGTATCGAAGCGTTTGCCTGCTCGCCGGTGAACGTCGGCGGCGGACGCGCCCGGACCGCCCACGGCACGCTTCCCGTTCCCGCACCCGCCGCTGCGGAATTGCTGAAGGGCGCGGCCACTTACTCCACGGGAATCGACCGCGAGCTGACTACGCCGACCGGCGCAGCCATCGCGGCCACGCTGGCCACCCAGTTCGGTCCGCTGCCGCCGATGCGCATCGAAGCCATCGGATACGGAGCCGGCTCCTGGGAACTGGCCGAACAGCCCAACGTGCTGCGTCTGTTTCTGGGGGAAACGCTTCCGGAGCCTGTGGCTGCGGGAGCACGCGGCGGGGAGGAAACCATCGCCGTGCTCGAGGCTAACCTCGACGACATGAATCCGCAGATCTACGGCTATTTCGTCGAACGAGCGCTGGCCGCCGGCGCACTGGATGTGTTTGCCACGCCAGTGCTGATGAAAAAGAACCGGCCCGGACAACTGGTCACCGTTCTCTGCCCGCCGGTCATGGTGGCGCCGATGATCGAGTTGCTGTTCCGCGAGACCACCACGATTGGTGTCCGCTGGTGCGAAATGCAGCGGCGCTGCCTGGAGCGTGAACTCGTGACGGTGGAAACCCCGCACGGAACCGTGCGGATGAAAGTTGCCCGTCTGGACGGTCGCGTGCTGAACGTTGCTCCAGAATTTGACGATTGCCGGCGCATTGCCGAACAGACCGGTTTGCCCCTGAAGCAGGTGATGGTCGAGGCCACGCTGTGTTTTGAGAAATCGCAGCAATGACCCGGCTGCCGGCAACGCGAAAGGAATCATGGGAAAGTTCTATCTGACGACGCCGCTCTACTACGCCAACGCCCGGCCGCATGTGGGTTCTGCCTATTCCACGATCGTCTGTGATGTGATTGCGCGCTTTCGGCGCATGTGCGGCGAGGAAGTGGCGTTCCTGACCGGCACGGATGAGCACGGCGAGAATATCGCGCGGGCAGCGGCGCGCGCCGGCGTTTCCCCGCGCGAACACGTGGACCGCAACGTGGCGGCGTTTCAGGCCCTGTGGCGCGAGCTGGGTATTGCCTACACGCACTTCATCCGCACCACGGCGCCCGAGCACCAGCGGGCTGTGCACCGCATCCTGCTGAAAACTCGTGACGCCGGCTACATCTACAAGGGCCGCTATCAGGGCCGCTACTGCGTGCACGACAACCTCTACGTGAGCGATTCCACCGAACCTGCCGATTGCCCGCTTTGCGGCCGCCCGGCCGAGCTGGTTTCCGAAGAAAACTATTTTTTCAAACTCTCCGCTTTCCAGCAGCGGCTGCTCGAACACTACGAGACGCATCCGGAATTTGTGCAGCCCGATTTCCGTCGCAACGAGGTCGTCAGCTTCGTCCGCAGCGGCCTGCGGGACATCTCGGTCAGTCGCAAAACGGTGAAGTGGGGCATTCCCTGGCCGGAAGACCCCGAGCAGGTCGTCTACGTCTGGTACGACGCGCTGATGGGCTACATGAGCGGGGTCGGCTACGGCGACGACGAGCTGCAGTGGGAGAAATTCTGGCCCGCCGATCTGCACCTGATCGGCAAGGAAATCATCCGCTTCCATGCCGTGTACTGGCCGGCCTTTCTGATGGCGGCCGAAGAACCGCTGCCCCGGCAGGTGTTTGCGCACGGCTGGTTGCTGTTCGAGCAGCAGAAGATGAGCAAGTCGAAAGGAAACATCGCCTACGCGGAGCCGATCGCCCGCACGCTGGGCGCCGATGCGCTGCGCTACTACCTGCTGCGCGACATCCCTTTCGGCCAGGACGGCAATTTCAGCCACGAAGCGCTCGTCACCCGCTACAATGCCGACCTGGCCAACGATCTCGGCAATCTGGCCACGCGCACGCTGGCGATGCTGGAGCGCTACTTCGGCGGAGAAGTTCCCGCGGCCGCAGCCGCCGGCAGCCGCGAGGCGGCCGTGGCCGGTGCCGCGATGCGCACCATCGAGCAGGCGAACGCGAGCTACGTCCGATACGAGTTCCATCGCGCGCTCGATGCCATCTGGGGACTCGTCGCACAGGTGAACAAGTATCTGGTCGAAGCGCAGCCGTGGGCGCTCGCTGAAGCCGAAGAAAAGCGTGATGAACTGTCCGTAATTCTCTACACGGCTGCCGAAGCACTGCGCATTGTCGTGGCACTGGCCCATCCGGTGCTGCCCGAAACGACCAGCAAGCTCTGGCGGCAGCTCGGACAGACGAGCGAGCTCGGCAAGCTGCGGCTGGACGAGCTGGTCTGGGGTGAGCTGCGTCCCGGGACCCGGGTGGGCCCGGCCGAAGCCGTCTTCCCGCGCGTTGACAAAGACGCAGCGCTCGACCGCATCGAAGCACTGGAACAACAGATTCTGGCTGAGGGCGCCGGCCAGCCGGCCACAGCCGCGGCAGAAACCGCGTCCAGGGAGAAGTCGAAAATGATTACCATCGAAGATTTTGCCAAAGTGGAAATGCGCGTGGGCGAGATCAAATCAGCGGAACGGGTACCCAACGCGGACAAACTGCTCAAAGTGATGGTGGACATCGGCGACGAGGTGCGGCAGGTGGTCGCCGGCATCGCCGAGGTGTACGCCCCGGAAACGCTCATCGGCCGGAAAGTCATCGTGGTGACCAATCTGCAGCCGCGCAAGCTGCGCGGAGTGGAATCGAACGGGATGATCATCGCGGCGACGGTCGGTCCGGAAGGCAAACCGGTGCTGGCCACCTTCACCGAACCGGTACCGAACGGCAGCCGGCTGAAGTAGACACAGCGCGCCGGGCACCGGCCGGCGTGCGCGTTGGGCAAGGTCCTGAATCGTTGAATGAGGAATGAGTGCATCGGCTCCCATCGGAGTGGTCGATTCGCATGCGCATCTGGAATGGCCTGACTTTGCGGCCGACCGCGAAGCCGTGTTGGCCCGCGCCCGGGCTGCCGGGGTGGTGGCCATCCTGGCGATCGGCAGTGCCGCCGGGCCGGAACGACTCGATGCGGCCATCCCGTTTGCCGAGCAGCACGACTGGGTGTTCGCCACCGTCGGCATTCACCCGCAGCAAACCCTGCTCGCGCGTCCGGAGCACCTGGACCGACTGCACGAGCTGGCCCGGCATCCGCGTGTGATCGGCTTCGGCGAAATCGGTCTGGATTATTACCGCGACTATGCCCCGCGCGATGCGCAGCAACGATTGTTTCGTGAGCTGCTCGGTGTGGCCCGCAGTGCCCGCTTGCCGGTCATCATTCATTGCCGTGCGGCTTGGGCGGACACGCTGGAAATTCTCGGACAGGAGTGGCGCACGTCGGGCTTGGGCGGTATCCTGCATTGCTTCAGCGGCACTTTGGAGGATGCCCGGCGCGGCATGGAGATGGGTTTTCTGATTTCCTTTGCGGGCAACATCACCTACCGGAAGGCAGATGCGTTGCGTGAACTTGCTCGCGCTCTGCCGCTCGAAGCGCTGCTAGTCGAGACGGATGCACCGTTTCTGCCCCCGGAAGGCTTCCGCGGGCAGCGCAACGAGCCGGCCCGTGTGGTGGAGGTGGCGCGGGCTGTGGCAAGTGTGAGAAACTTAGGCCTTGCGGAGTTTGCTGCTGCGACCACGGCAAATTTTGAGCGCTTATTTCGACTGCGCCCCAGTAGCCTGACGGGCTCGCGTGGTTGAGGGGAGGCGTCCATTCACCTGGTGACCGCAAGAGAGCTGTTCGAGCTGGTGCGCGACGACCTGAGGCGCGTCGAAGAGCAGCTCTTCGCTGAAAACCGCTCGGCCATCGAACCGGTCGCTGAAATCATCGCCTACCTGTTGGGCGGCGGTGGCAAGCGGTTGCGACCAGCGCTGGTGCTGCTGTCGGCTGGCTTCTGTGGGGCACGCGGGCCGAGCGCGATTCGCCTGGGCGCGGTCGTCGAATTGATTCACACCGCTACCCTGATCCATGACGACGTTATCGACGGCGCCGACCTGCGCCGCGGTCGTCCTTCTGCGAATCACCGCTGGGGCAACCACATCAGCGTGCTCGCCGGCGACTGGCTGTATATGCAGGCCTTTCGCATTGCCCTGGCCGAGCGCAATTTCCGCATCCTCGACATTCTGATCGAGCTGACCCAGAACATGGTCGAAGGCGAGTTGCTGCAGTGGTCCAAGCTCGGCCGGATGGATTTGACCGAAGCCGAAGCACTCGACCTGAATTACCGCAAGACGGCCTGTTTGTTCAGCGGCTGCACACGCCTCGGAGCTGTTCTCGGCCGCGCCGATGCGACCGTGGAACAGGCCCTGGCCGATTACGGTCGCTATGCGGGCATGGCGTTCCAGCTTGTAGACGACCTGCTGGATTTTACCGCGCAGCCGGAACAGTTGGGCAAGCCGGTGCTGAGCGACTTGAAGGAAGGCAAAGTCACCCTGCCGCTGATCTATGCCATGCAGGACGGCGTGCCCCATGCGCAGCCGCTGGTTGCAGCCGTGTTGGCTGAGAAAGGCTTTCACAGCGTTCGCCCGGAACAGATCACCGCGCTCGTTCGGGAATCCGGCGCGCTCGACCGTACCCGACGTCTGGCCGAAGATTTCGCAGCCCGCGCCAAGGCCTGCATTGCCGCTTGGGCAGGATCGGAATACGGCCGCGCTCTGCTGGCAGTACCAGATTTCATCCTGGAACGCGAAAGTTAGCCGATCCGCAGGCCGAGGCAGTCGAAGGCCGTCCTGGTTGCAACGTTTGCGGCCTGGCAGGGAGTGCGAGGGAATCCTTGTTGGCGGACAGCCCCGAAACGCCGAAAACATCCGTGTCCGCGCTTTCCGTAGAAAGTTCGCTTTCAGCCGAGACGCTGCGCCGGCGCGCAATTCGTCTGGAATATCTGACCATTGCATGGAACTCGGCCGAAGCCGTCATCGCGCTCGCGGCCGGCTGGCTGGCCGGAAGCATTGCGCTGGTCGGCTTCGGATTCGACAGCGTGATTGAAACGACGGCCGGTGTGGTCCTGCTCTGGCGTCTGCGGCAGCGAGGCGATCTCGAATCGCTGGCCGAATCGCGCGCGCTCCGCATCGTCGGGGGAACATTTTTTGCGCTGGCCGCCTATGTGAGTGCAGAATCGGTGCGTGACCTCTGGATGCGGCACGCTCCGGAAGAAAGCACGGTGGGGATTGTGCTGGCGGCGGTTTCCCTGGTGGTGATGCCGCTGCTGGCAGGCGCAAAGCGGCGCGTTGCCCGTGCCCTGGGGAGCCATGCGCTGGCCGCCGAAGCCATGGAAACTTGGCTGTGCGCATATCTCTCGTTTGCGCTGCTGCTGGGCCTCGTGTTGAACGCCTGGCGCGGCTGGTGGTGGGCCGACCCGGTGGCCGCACTGGCCATGGTGCCGCTGATGCTGCGCGAAGGCTGGGAATCCGTCCGGGGAAAACACGGTGACTGACCCGCCTTGCGCACGGGAAGCGCCCGCAGATACAATGGGGGTGCAACAATCTCAGGCGATGGGGCTCGCCGGAACCGTCCCGTCGGAGGACTGATAGCTCCTGGCTGCCGTGCGGCATCCAGGAGTTTTTTGTTGCGCAGGCAGCGGAAAGGGAAACAGGGTTGCAAATCCTGTTGCTGATTTTGTTCGGCGCAGCGGGCACGCTGGCGCGGTATGCGCTGCAAGGGTTTGTGCAACACCGTGTCGGGTCTGGTTTCCCTGCCGGAACCATGGTGGTCAACCTGCTGGGCTGTTTTCTGATGGGTGTGGTCGCGCGCTACTGTTTTCAACATCTGTGGGTGCCACCGGAATGGCGCGTGGGACTCCTGCTGGGTTTCTTCGGAGCGTTCACCACCTTTTCCGCTTTCGGCTGGGAAACCGTGCGCATGCTCGAGCAGGCCGAGTGGCTCCAGGCGGGCCTGTACGTACTGGCCAGTGTCCTCGGCGGAGTCGTTGCCGTGATGTTCGGCATCAAGCTGGCCGACTTGCTCTAATCAACTCCGGGGAGTGGCGGCGGGCGGTTCCGATAGATGGTAACAGAGGAGTCGTGGAACCCAATGCGACCCCGTCAGATCCCCTGAGAGTTTTCAGCACCCTGCAAGGGAGGTCGCGTGCACCACGAACGATTCGAAGGCGAACGCATGCTGATGCGGATTCACATCGGGGAATCCGACAAATGGCATGGTCGGCCACTGTACGAAGCCATCGTTGAGCTGCTTCGTCGCGAGGGATTTTCCGGGGCGACCGTGCTGCGGGGGGTCGCGGGCTTCGGCTCCGCCAGCCGGATCCATACCGACAAGATTCTGCGACTGTCGCAGGACCTGCCCATCGTGATCGAAGTTGTGGAAAGCGAAGAGCGCATCGAAAAGCTGCTGCCGCAACTCGACCAGATGGTCGGCGGCGGGTTAATTACCCTGGAGAAAGTCCGGGTGATTCTGTACCGCGCGCCCCGGTGAACGAGCCAGGTGCTCCCATGCCGCAGCCGATGGAATCGAGACTTTCGGAAAATCATCGTCGCGTCGTTTCTGTGCTCATGCAGCAGGCGGAAATGGTCTGCGATGAAGTGGAACGTTGGCTCAGCCGGCCTTCGGGTTTGCTGAACCGTACCCGCGGTGAGTTCCCGCCGACAGCGCAGAATCAGCTTCGCGAGCTTTTGCAGCGGGCCCGAAGAGAAATCAGCCGCAGTGCCGCCGCGCTGAACTTATCGAGCGCTGTGGTGGTGCGTCGTCAGGCCGTTCTGTCCCTGCTGACGAAAATCCTTTCCGATATCGAAGATGTTCATTCGCCCGGGCTGCGCGCCTACGGAAACATCTCTCCTGAGCTGGAACAGCAGGTGGATGCGCATCTCGCTCGACTCCACGCGATTTTCGAGCAGATGGCCGAGCTGTGTGTGCGGTCTTGATGGGCCCGGCCGGTCCCTGACGTAGCATAGGCCCGCCCTCGCGCCGCAGCTCGCGGCGCAGTGCGGCAGGGTTGTCTCATCCGCGATTTTTGGTAGGCTACAGGGCGATGCGCAAAGGCAAACTTCCGTTTCGAATCGTTTATCACGAGGGCTACGACCTGCATCTCGGCACGCATGTTTTCCCTTCGCAGAAATATCGCTTGATTCGCGAAACCTTGCTGAGCGAGGGGCTGGCCGCACCGGAGGATTTTGTTGTGCCCGAGCCAGCCTCGGACGAAGACATCCTGCTGGTGCATTCGCAGGAGTATGTGCGCAAGCTGCGCACGGGCACGCTCAGTCCGCTCGAGCAGTTGCGCATGGAAATCCCTTTTTCGGAAGCGACTCGCGCCGCGTTCTGGCTGGCTGCCGGTGGAACGATTCTGGCCGGCCGACTGGCGCTGGCTGACGGTTTCGCCGCCAACCTCAGCGGCGGATTCCATCACGCGTTTCCCGAGCACGGCGAAGGCTTTTGCATGATTCACGATGTGGCCGTGGCCATCCGGCGACTGCAGAAAGACGGCGCAATCCGCACGGCC
Source organism: Terriglobia bacterium (assembly GCA_023512135.1). Taxonomy (GTDB): domain Bacteria; phylum Acidobacteriota; class Terriglobia; order Acidiferrales; family UBA7541; genus DSGC01. The sequence goes on from JAIMAG010000016.1 coordinate 21,146, forward strand.
ATGGTCGTGGACACGGATGTGCATCAGGGCAACGGCACTGCCGAAATCTTCAGCGGCGACGGCGATGTGTTCACGTTTTCGATCCACCAGGCCAACAACTACCCGATGCCCAAGCCGCCCTCCACTGTGGACGTCCATCTACCCGATCGCATCGGCGACACAGACTACCTGGCGATTCTGGAACGACACTTGGCGAAGGCCCTGAACGAGTTCCATCCCGATCTGCTGTTCTATGTCGGCGGCGCCGATCCATACCGCGAGGATCAGCTCGGCGGTCTCAGCTTGACCCTCGAAGGATTGAAGCGGCGCGATGCGCTGGTTTTCGAGTATGCCTGCCGGCGGGGCATTCCGGTGGCCATCACGCTTGCGGGCGGCTATGCGCGACGGCTGGAAGACACGGTGCGGATTCACGTGAACACAATCCTGGCCGCGGCCGAAGTCGCTCGCACCAGAGCCGCCGTCCCCTCGACATGAAACTGCCGGCAGTTGTCCGGCAACAGTCGGGGACCTTTCCCGGCACGCTCAGCAGAAAATCGAGGTGCGGTGCATCCGGCTTGTTCCGCGTCCTGATAGAATCCGTGCGACCGATGGAGGTAGCCATGAGTCGTACCCATGTCCTGCTTTGTGCAGCTCTGTTCTGTGTCGGCGCAATCCCGTGTGAAGCCCAGACGCCTTCGTCGCGCTGGATGGACGAGCTGAACTGGGTGGAATTCCGGGCGCTCGTCCCGGAGAAGATTCAAACCGTCATCCTGACGACCGGCACGCTGGAGCCGCACGGCGTGATCAACAACGGCGCCGACAACCTGGCTCCGGTGAAAATCGCCGAAGCGATTGCCGCCGACCCGGCGATCAACGCCCTGATTGCTCCGCACATTCCCTACGGGGTGACCGGCAGCATGGCACCGTATCCCGGGGCGACACACATTCCCGAAGCGGTCTATGCTGCCTACCTCCGCGCTGTGCTCGACAGCCTGCAGCGCAACCGGTTCCGGAACATTCTGATCGTGAACGGCCACGGCGGCCCGCAGACTGCTGTGTTGATGGATGTCGCCCGGCAGTTTTCGATCGAGACAGGTGTGAACACGCTGGTGATCAACTGGTGGTCTTCCTGCGCCGACGTGACCCAGCGCGTGTTCGGCAATCCGGGTGGACACGCCGGTGAGAACGAAACCGCATTCATTCAGGCCATCAACCCGAAACTGGTGCGCCGCGAGCTGCTTCCGCAGATGAGCTCGACGCCCAATCCACCCCCGGCTTCCTGGCAAGCCACGCCGGCGCCATCTTCGATCGGGCTGTATCAGGCAGGCACCGGCAATCCGACCGATTTCGACCAGGCCAAGGCGGAACGCTACTTCCGCGAAGTCAATGCCTGCGTCGCTGCGCTGGTTCGCGACGTGCTGTCGAAATGGCAGGCCGCCGGCTTTCGCGTTCCGTAGCCGGGCCACGAAGTCGCCGCATCAGCCAGCGGCGCGACGCCAACAAGCGGAACTTTCACGGATTCAGTAGAACGTTCAACGAACCCTGGCGGTAGCCTTCGAGGTCGAGGGTAACGAAGGTGAAGCCGGCCTGCTTGACGCGTTCGCAGATCAGCCGTGCCATAGCAGGATCGAACGCGCGGGGCAGCTCTTCCAGGGCAATTTCGATCCGCGCCAGCGCGTCGTGGTAGCGAACGCGGAACTGACGGAAACCGAGCGCTCGCAGCGCTGCTTCCGCTCGTTCCACCCGGGCCAGCACTTCGGGCGTCACGGGCGTGCCGTAGGGAACCCGCGAAGCCAGGCAGGCCGAGGCAGGCCGATTCCAGGTGCGCAGACCGGCCGCGCGGGAAAGCTCGCGGATTTCGGTCTTGGTCAGGCCGGCGTCCAGCAGGGGTGCGAGTACACGGTGTTCGCGTGCAGCACGATGGCCCGGACGGAAGTCGCGCGTATCGTCGGCATTGATCCCGTAGGCCACCGCCGCGTAGCCCTGTTCGGCCGCCAGCCGTCCCAGCACCCGGAACAGCTCGTCCTTGCAGTGGAAGCAGCGATCGGCATCGTTGGCGACATAGCGCGGGTTGGCCAGTTCGTTAGTCGCGATCCAGCGGTGCAGCAAGCCGATTTCGCGCACGAAGGCTTCCGCCTGTTCGCGATCGTAGGTGGAAAAACTGGGAGAAAGCGCGGTCACGGCCAGTGCACGCGCACCCAGCACGCGGTGCGCCGCCCAGGCCAGATAGGCTGAATCGGCACCGCCCGAAAACGCGACGAGGACGGAATCCAGTTGCGCCAGCGCAGCGAACAGCCGTTGCTGTTTCTCTGCAGCGCTTTGCGACACGGAAGAAGGTACGCTCATCGTTTTGGATTATAGCGCACGAGCACACGTTGCGGACGGCGACACAGCAGGCCGCGCGCTATTTGAAGTCGATCAAAACATCCACCGTGTGCGTCGCTTCGTTTTTGCGCAGATAGCTGCCCACCTGTTGATAGTGCACCACGTAGTCGCCAAAAATCTGCTGCCGACGCGTGCGCAGGGTTTCCAGGAAGGTGTCGAAGTAAATCCGATCCAGCACGTCACCGGGCCGGAGTTTCCAGGCCTGCTGCACGAGCTGTTCGGCACGCACCGAGAGACCGGTGAGCACGAGCTGGGCGAACCGGTACTGCGATCCTTCGGCGATGTGCACCTGGTACCGTACCATCTGGGTGTCGGCGTCGAAGACGGGCTCGGGGCGAACGACGGCGTCCAGGTAGCCCCGGCGCGCATATTCGTTGCGGATGCGTTCCCAGCCGGCGCGCAGCCGCATCCCGTCGGCAATCTGACCCGGCTGCAAGTCCACGAAGGTTTTCAGCTCCTCGGTGCGCAGGGCTGCGTTTCCGGACCAGGTGACCTCCTGCAGCCGATACAACGGGCCCGGCTCGATGGGCACGATGGCGACCACTTGGTTCGGTAACGGGCGATTCGGGTCGCCCGCGAAGCGCGCCTGCGGGACGCCGATGTTCGCCTGCAGATGGCCGGCGGCAAGATAGATGGGCAGGACGTGGTCGCGGGCAAACAGCAGGAGCCGGTAGCGGGAGAACGGACGACCAACAACATCGCCACGGAACTCACGCAGCCGCGGTGCCTGCGCTGCCAGCGGATGTCCCCACTGAACGTCCTGTACATTCAGCGAGGGCCCCTCAACGCGGAAGCGAAGCAGCATGCCGTCTTCGTCGATGCGCGGCATCACTTCGGCCTCGACGCGTGCCGATACGCCGACCCTAGCCAATTCCTGTTCCAGAATGCGCTGGATTTGCTCCAGCAGCGCACCGGTTTCCGGCGCAGTGCCGTTGAACAGTGGGAGTTGCGCACGGATGGCGGCCAGCAACTCTTCATCGGTCAGCCAGGGAAAATTGTCGAATAGCACGGGCAGCGTGGGAGCTTCGACCAGCTGCCACTCGAGGTGGATGGCTTCGCCGACACTGGTGAACCGGTAGCGAACTTCGCGGAACAGGCCGAGCTGCGCCAACCGGTCCGCCGCCTCCTGCAAGGCCTCGCGGGTCACCGGCTGACCGAGCGTGAGTCCTGTCGCCTGCAGGATTTGCTCAGGAGTGTAGCGGTCGGTGCCCAGGATGGAGACGCGATCGAGTCGGGCAGCGGGTGCCTGCGCGGCAGCGAGGACGGTTGCTCCGAGCAGCCAACAAACAGCCCCGCACAGGCGCCTGATTCTTCTGCGGCAAACGAACAGATACTTCACACGATGATTTTAGTCCACTCGCCCAATCCGGCCAATGTGTTCGTGCCGCGCCGAGTCTATTCGACGGTGACCGACTTGGCCAGGTTGCGCGGCTGATCCACATCGCAACCGCGGCGCACGGCGATGTGGTAGGCGAGCAGTTGCAGGGGCACGACTTCCAGAATCGGCAGCAGCAGCTCGGGTGCCGGTGGGATTTCGATTACGTGATCGGAGGCTTCCCGGGCCAGCCGATCGCCTTCGGTGACCACCGAGATGACGATGCCGTCACGCGATTTGACCTCCTTGATGTTGGAGACCGTCTTTTCGTAGCGGAGCAGGGAGGCCGGGTCGGCTTCATCCCGGGTGGCCAGCACGACCACGGGCAGATTCTCGTCGATCAGAGCATTCGGGCCGTGTTTCATTTCGCCAGCGGGATAACCTTCCGCGTGGATGTAGGAGATTTCCTTCAGTTTCAGCGCGCCTTCCAGGGCAATCGGGTAATGGATGCCGCGGCCCAGATACAGGAAATCCGTGTGACGGAATAGCTGGCGAGCCAGGTCTTCGATTTCTTCGTCGCGCTGCAGAATGGACTCCAGCTTTTGCGGAAGCCGGGTCAGCTCGTGCAGCAGCGTACGGGCCTGTTCTTCCGTGCCGACGCCGCGGACGCGGGCCAGATAGAGTGCGACAAGCACCAGCGCGGTCAGTTGTGCGGTGAAGGCCTTGGTCGAAGCCACGCCGATCTCGGGACCGGCGTGGGTGTAGATCGTTCCGGAAGCTTCTCGAGTCATCATCGAGCCGACCACGTTACAGATGGCTAGGGTTTTCGAGCCCTTCTGCTTTGCCTCGCGCTGCGCCGCCAGCGTATCGGCCGTTTCGCCGGACTGGCTGATCAGAATCGTGAGGGTCTGTGGGCCCACGATCGGGTCGCGGTAGCGGAATTCGCTGCCGTAATCCACCTCGACGGGCACGCCCGCCAGGCGTTCGATCATGAATTTGCCGGCCAGGGCGGCGTGCCAGCTCGTACCGCAGGCGACGATTTTGATGTCGCGGAAATTGCGAAACTCTTCTTCGGTGATGTTCATCTCATCCAGGAAAATTCTGCCGCTTTCCAGGGAGATGCGGCCGAGCAGAGTGTCGCGCACCGCGCGCGGCTGCTCGAAAATTTCCTTCTGCATGAAGTGTTTGAAGCCGCCCTTTTCGGCCAGGATGGGATCCCAGGTGATGTGCTGAACCGGGCGCTGGATTGCGCGTCCTTCGAAGTCGAGCAGGCGGACGCCCTGGGGAGTAATCACGGCCAGGTCGCCATCCGCCAGGAAAAAAACATCGCGGGTGTGATAGAGCACGGCGGGGATATCGCTGGCGACGAAGTATTCGTCCTGTCCGAGGCCGATCACTGCCGGCGGGCCCATCCGCGCCGCCACGATTTTGTTCGGGTCGTGGGTGGAGAGAATGGCCAGCGCATAGACACCCCGAAGCTGCTGCACCGCGCGGCGCACCGCTTCTTCGAGTGGAATCCCGTTGGAGTACTTTTCGACCAGATGGGCGATGACTTCCGTGTCGGTTTCGGTGATGAAACGGTGTCCTTCTTCGCTGAGCTGTTTTTTCAGCTCCAGATAATTTTCGATAATACCGTTGTGGACGACGACGACGTTGCCGTGGCAGTCCCGGTGTGGATGGGCGTTTTCTTCCGTGGGGCGGCCGTGGGTGGCCCAGCGCGTGTGGCCGATACCGTAGATGCCGTCAAGCGGCGACAGCCGGATGGTCTCTTCCAGGTTCCGCAGCTTGCCGGAGGCGCGCCGGATCTCGAGCTTGCCGTTCTGGGTGACGACGGCGATGCCTGCGGAATCGTAGCCGCGATACTCGAGCCGCTTCAGGCCGTCGAGAATCAGCGGCACCACTTTTTTCGGGCCGATGTAGCCGACAATCCCACACATCGTGCAACCTTCCTTCCCGCGTTGCCGGACTGGATGCGAACCACCGACTCGGATGCCTGTGGAGAACCAACCCGTGCCGCCCCTTCGGGCGCAGCGGCTGACCGGATCGGTGCACGCAACGGCTTCAGATTAGCACAACTGGGCCCACCCTGTGGGCCGGTGTCGCGCAGGCTGTTTTGTCTGACTGCACACGCGGGCGCGCCTGCCCGACCCTCGAGGGGCTGCGCGCTGGCTCTTCTTTGAGTTGTTTTCGCCGGAGCTGTCCGGATTGCGTAATGCACCCGCCTGCACGGAGCGTCGGTGGACAACGGGTGCCTCGCGCGGCAACGGACTATTCGAGAATTTCGTAGCGGAATTCCTCGAGAACGGGATTGGCCAGCACGTCGCGGGCAATCCGTTCGATTTGCTTCTGGGCTTCCTCGCGGGAGGTGCCGTTCAGCTCGAGCACGAAAAACTTGCCCTGGCGGACATCGCGGACATTGTTGTAGCCGAGCGAGACGAGAGCATGCTGAATGGTCTGGCCCTGGGGGTCGAGCACGGTGGGCTTCAGCGTGACCCAGATGTGCGCTTTCATCGCCGCCAGTATATCACGGCGACGGCTCAGCAGGCGGCGCGGAAGCGGCGGAGCATCGCCCGCCGTGCACGCTCCGGCAGGAATGCCGCGCGAAAACTCATCGCGGCCAGCCGACGCAGCTCCCCGACCGAAAGACCCAGGCGAGCCGCCTGTTCGTACTCCCGGACCAGAGTGGTTTCGAACAGCGCCGGGTCGTCCGTGGCGAGCACGACGGGGATGCCGGCGCGGAAGAATTGTGGAAGCGGATGGTCGCGGAGTCCGGCCTTCCGGCGGCGAAGTTGCCGCGCCAGCGCGCCCGTGCGCAGGTTGCTGGTGGGGCAGAGCTCAAGTACGGTGCCGTGTTCGATGAGCAGCGCCTGAAGGTGCGGGTCACGCAGCGCGGCGATGCCATGACCGATGCGTTCACAGCCGAGGACTTCCACCGCTTCGCGCACAGCGCTCGGCGGGCCGATTTCGCCGGCGTGGATCAGCCGGTGCAGGCCGTGGGCAGCGACGAACTCGTAGACGGGCTGCAGGGAGCGCGTGGGCAACGCCGTCTCGTCGCCCCCGACCCCGAAGGCCACCACACCCTGCGAACCGAGTTGGACGGCCAGCCGGGCCACACGCCAGATGTGCGCGAGGCCGAACTGGCGAACGGCGTCGAACGACCAGGCCAGCCGCAGCCCGCGCCGCTCGGCCGGCCGGGCCGCCTCGCAGATGGCGGCAAAGTTCGCTTCCACATCCTGCTGGCGCCGGAGCATGACCCCGGCCGAGACGATCACTTCGGCGTAGATCACGTTCTGCGCCAGCAACTCTTCGGTGAGCCGCTGCGTGATCAGGGCGTAATCATCCGGCGTACGAAGCAGCGCGGTGACGCGCTTGAAGGCGTTCAGGAAACCACGAAAGCTGTGGTAGCGGTACAGCGCAGCCACTGTCTCTGCATCCATGGGCTGGCGATGGCGTGCGGCCAGCTCGCACAATGTGGCTGGACGAATCGAACCTTCCAGGTGCAGATGGAGCTCGGCTTTCGGCCAGCGCGCGATGCGTTGGGCCAGCGTGGTCATCAGCTCTGGCGACGTGGCCGCCGGTTGCGCACGGTCGCGCCCTCAGTTTGCGCCGGCGGTCATCCGGAGATGGCTGCGGTGCCGACTGTAGAGGAAATAGATGGCCAGGCCAATGGCCAGCCAGACGAACAGCCGCAGCCAGTTTTCCACGGGCAGGCCCATCATCAGGAACAGGCACGACCCCACGGAAAGCGGTGCGAAGATCCAGACGAGGGGCACCCGAAAGCCGCGCGGCCGGTCCGGTTGTGTGCGACGCAGAATGAGCACAGCAATCGAAACGAGCACAAAGGCGAACAGCGTGCCGATGCTGGACAGGTCGGCCAGCGTGCCGATGTCCAGCACACCGGCCGGGATGCCTACCACAAAACCGGCGACCCAGGTGGAGATGTGCGGAGTGCGGAAGCGCGGATGCACGCGGGAGAACGACCGAGGCAGCAGCCCGTCGCGCGACATGGCGTACCAGATACGCGTCTGGCCGTATTGATAGACCAGCAGTGAGCTGATCATGCCGGTCAGTGCGCCGATGGTGACCACGCGCTGCAGATCGTGCAGCCCGAGTGCCGCCAGCGCGTTGGCCACCGGCGCCGCGTCGCCGACCATCTCGTCCCAGCGACGAATGCCGGTCAGCACGACGGCCACCGAGACGTACAGAATCGCACAGATCAGTAGCGTGAAAATAATGCCCAGCGGTAGATCGCGTTTCGGATTGCGGGTTTCCTCAGCGGCGGTGGAAACGGAATCGAAACCGATGTAAGTGAAAAACACAATCGCGCCACCGGTCAGCACGCCCTGCCAGCCATTCGGCATAAAGGGCCGCCAGTTCGTCGGCTGGATGTATTCGGCGGCGGCAAACACAAAGATCAAAATCGCGCCCACCTTGACGAGCACCATGAAGGTGTTGGCCCCGGCCGATTCCCGCACGCCCCAGACCAGCAGCACCGTCAGCAGCATCACGATGACGAACCCCGGCAGGTTGAAATGCAGCGCCCAACCCGTGGCCGGTGTGTAGGCTGGGTTGATCAGCGCGGCCGGCACGTGGATCCCGAAACTCTGCAGCAGGCTGTTCAGATAGGCGGAGAAGCCCACCGCGACCGCCATGTTCGAGACGGCGTATTCCAGAATCAAGTCCCAGCCGATGATCCAGGCGACCAGCTCGCCCAAGGTGGCGTACGTGTACGTGTAGGCACTGCCGGCAATGGGGATCATCGAAGCCAGTTCGGCATAGCACAGCGCCGCAAATCCGCAGACAATCGCGACGAGCAGGAAGGAAAGTGCAATGGCGGGACCGGCGCCGGGCCGGCCGCTCACCCCGACGGCGTCGGAGCCGTGCAACAGCACGTCGAGCAGCGGCGCTTTCAGGATCGAAGGATACAGCACCTGCTCGCCGGCAGCGGCCGTGCCCGTCAGGATGAAGATACCGGTGCCAATCACGGCTCCGATGCCGAGCGCGGTCAGGCTCCACACGCCCAGAGTTTTCTTCAGCCGCCGCTCCGGTGCTTCCGCTTCCGCAAGCAGCTGGTCGATATTTTTTGTCCGGAAAAGTTGCGATGCCACGCTACCCCCTCGGAACGGCCCGGTGCCACCTGCTGCGATGCAAAATCGGCCAAACTCTATCCTGTACGTGGCAGACGGCGCAACCCGAATTCACGCGCGGTTAAGCCCGTTCGAGCTGGGCGTAGCGTTCGACGAGCTTTTTGGTTCCGTAGTCGAGGAAGTGGACAGTGATTTTTCTGTCTTCCCCTTCGTCTTCGATGGCGATGATGGTACCGATGCCGTAGCTGGGGTGGCGCACACGCAATCCGATCAGGCTCGAGCCGGCCGTGCGGCGCGGGCCGCTCACCGTGCGGCCACGTTCCGAGCGTCGTGCGCGGCGCAGCACGGCATACTCGTCCAGCTCCGGGTCCGATCCGTAGCGGCGTGTCTCGCCAGCTTCGGCGATTGAACCAGCGGCGGTTTCCAGCAGCGCCGGAGGAATTTCGCGCAGGAAGCGAGAGGGGACGGTAGCTTGCCAGCCCGAGCTGCCGTAACCGCGCCGGTAGGTTGCGCAGGTCAACGTGAGCGTCTGCCGCGCACGGGTCATACCCACGTAGCAAAGCCGGCGCTCCTCTTCCAGACCTTCTTCGGAGTCGGTCGAGCGGGCGTGAGGAAACAGGCCTTCTTCCAGGCCCACCAGGAAGACATGATCGAACTCCAGCCCCTTCGCGGCATGCAGAGTCATCAGAGAAATCGGGGCTTCGGGATCGTATTCGTCCGCGTCGCTCATCAGCGCGACGTGGTCCAGGAACGCTTCCAGTGTTTCGCCGCGTTCGGTAGCCTCGGCCAGTGCATTCACCAGTTCGCGGAGGTTTTCGGCCCGGGAACGATCATCCGGCGTGCGCTGCTGCTCGAGCACATCTACGTAACCGCTGCGGTCGAGTACCTGGCGAAGGAGCTCGGCTGGAGGCAGGGTCGTGAACTCTGCGCGCAGCTCTTCGAGCAGAGCACGAAAACCGGCCAGCGCGGCGTTCGGGCGGCTGCCGGCAGTGCCATCGCTCAGGGCGACGACGGCGTCCCAGAGCGAGCCGCCCTGCTCCGCGGCCTGCTGCCGGAGCCGCTGCAGGGTTCCCGCGCCGATGCCACGCGGCGGCGTGTTGATGATGCGCAGCAGCGCCACATCGTCGGCGGGATTCATGACCAGTCGGAGATAGGCGAGCGCATCGCGAATTTCGGCGCGGCGGAAAAAGCTGAAACCACCCACGACGCGGTAGCGCAGGCCGCGCTGCCGCAGCGCCTCTTCCAGGGCGCGTGATTGCGCGTTCGTTCGATACAGTACCGCGACGCTGGACTGCGGGCTGGTTTCCGCCAGCCGGGCAATTTCGTTCGCGACAAATTCCGCCTCTGCCGCAGCATCTTCCGCCTGGTAGAAGCGAAGCGGTTGGCCACCGGCGCGCGTGGCCACCAGAGATTTCCCCAGCCGCTGGTGATTGTGGGCGACCACCGCCGCTGCAGCGTCGAGGATGGTCTGGGTGGAACGATAGTTTTCTTCCAGCCGGATGACGCGCGCACCGGGAAAATCATGGGCGAAGTTCAGGATGTTGCGCACGGTGGCGCCTCGCCAGCTATAGATGGCCTGGTCTTCGTCGCCGACGACGCAGAGGTTGCGGTGCGAGGCCGCGAGTCGCACCAGCAGCTCGTACTGCGGCCGGTTCGTGTCCTGGTATTCATCCACGTGGATGTAGCGGAAACGCTGCTGCCAGCGTGTGCGGACTTCGTCATGGGCGTCGAGTAGTTCCAGGGCCCGGAGCAGCAAATCGTCAAAATCGAGTGCGCCGGCCTGACGCAGAATCTGCTGATAACGGGCAAAGAGGCGTGCCAGGTTGCGCTCCCGGCCGTCGCGGGCGGCCTGCTCGAGCTGCTCGGGTGTGCCGAGGTGGTTTTTGGCGTGGCTGATTTGGGCGAGCACGCTGCGTGGAGGATACTCGCGTTCGTCCAGCCCAAGTGCTTCCAGCGCCAGCCGGACGGCGCTCAACTGATCGTCTTCGTCATAGATGGGGAAATCGGAGCGCAGGTTAAGCTGCGGGGCATGCCGCCGCAACAGGCGCGCGCAGAATGCGTGAAAGGTGCTCACCCAGGGCTCACCCGAACTGCACGGCGCCAGCCGCAGGATGCGTTCGCGCATCTCGTCAGCGGCTTTGTTGGTGAACGTGACGGCCAGAATCGCTTCCGGCGGCACGCCCTGCTCGATCAGCCAGGCGACGCGATAGGTGATCACGCGCGTTTTGCCGCTACCGGCACCGGCCAGCACCAGCACGGGGCCCTCGGTGGTCAGCACCGCCTCCCGCTGTGCCGGGTTCAGCTCCTCAAGCAGCGCCATCGTGCGCATCCTCAGTTCGTGCCGGATTCTAGCCGAGCGTTCTGGTTCCAGCAAACCGCGCCGAGCCCCGCTCGCGCACCCCACCACCTCGACCGGGGCGGTGTTTCAGGCCCCGGGCCGGCCAAGGTGCACCTCGAAGAACATCAGCGGGCGGCCGTCGCGGAGAAAGTACAATTCCGGGAAGTACAGGCTGGCCCGTTCGAGCAGGTGGAAACGCCCCTGCAGGTCGAAGAAAAGAAAACCCTGCGCGGTGGCACCGGGCGGGATGATGTCCATCTCCAGCCACAGCGATTGCAGCAGGCGTTCCATCTCCTCCCAGTCTTTGCCCCGCGGCGAGGTCGGAATGCGGCCGGGAACGGGGAACGGGCGACGCTGCGTCTCCGGGCGCTTCTGCAGCAGCGCGAGCGCAGTTTCTTCCAGACTCAGCGGCGCCAGTCGCTGCCGGGGACCTTCGCCGAGGTCGAGCACCAAACGAATCTGGTCGAGTGCGACGCGCACCGGCTGAGTATTTTCGTTGCGAATGACAACTTCGATGGCCAGCAGACCGACCTGATGGGGATGCTTTTTGCCGAAGCGTTCGCGAGAGCGCTGGGCATCGGTGTAGGGATCGGCGGTAACGGTGACGCCCTGGTGGGAGTCCCGCGCGGGTGCACTGCTCTGTTGCATCATGCTGAAGCCGACGAGGCCCAGCAGGCCGATGGTGACGTGTGCGCTTGCTGCCATGCGCACACTCAGATGCCGATACCGCATACGGGTTGCCCGTGCCTGTCGCGCAGGACACCTCTATAATACCCGAGGCCCGGGACACAACGGCCCGGGACACCAGCGGATGCATTTTTTCTACAGCCTGCTCACTGCCGCCGCGCTGACGCTGCTTGCGCCCTACTTTCTGGTTCGAGGATTGCGCGAGGGCAAGTATCTGCACAGCCTGCGCGAACGCTTCGGTTTTCTGCCCCGCGCGCTCGGCACAGACTCCACGCAGCCGCGCAAAACAATCTGGTTGCACGCGGTTTCCGTCGGAGAGCTGCTGGCTGGGTTGCCGCTGGCGCGAGCCCTGGGGGAACAGTATGCCGACCATCGCCTGCTGATTTCCACCACCACGCGCACCGCGCAGGAGCTCGCCCGGCAGCGCTGCACGTTTGCCGATGGAATTTTCTATTTTCCGCTGGACTGGGCTTGGGTCGTGCGGCGCGTGTTCGACGCTCTGCGCCCGAACCTGGTCGTCATTCTGGAGACGGAGCTCTGGCCGAATTTTCTCCGGCAGGCGCGGCGGGCTGCCGTGCCGGTGGTGTTCGTGAACGGGCGGATTTCGGAACGCTCGTTGACGCGCGCGTTGCGACTGGCGCGCTGGTGCCCGCCGCTGCGCACATTCTACCGGCGCGTGCTGGAGGAGGGCACACTCTACCTGATGCAGAGCGAAGCCGATGCGGAACGGCTGCGCCGGCTGGGCGCTCCCGGCGAGCGCGTGCACGTGGCCGGAAATCTGAAATTCGATTTCGAGCCGCCTCCGCCGCCGGCATTTGTCGTATGGCTCGAGCAACAGCTCGCCCGGCAGCCCGGGCGTCCGCTGCTGGTGGCAGGCAGCGTGGTGGCCGGAGAAGAAGAAGCGGTGCTGGAAGCCTTCGAACAGGTGCGCCGGCAGTGGCCGCAGGCCCTGCTGGTCCTGGCACCGCGCAAACCGGAACGATTTGCTATTGCCGCAGAACTGGCGGTGCACCGCGGACACGTGGTGCGGCGCCGCAGCCAGCTCGGCGCCGCCGCCGCGCTCGACCATGCCGCCGACGTACTGTTGCTCGATTCGATGGGCGAACTGGCAGCGCTCTATCGCCTGGCCGACGCCGTTTTCATCGGCGGCTCGCTGGTGCCCGCCGGCGGACACAACCTTCTGGAGCCGGCCTGGTTCGGGCGGGTGCCCATCTTTGGTCCGCACATGAATAATTTTCGGGCCGTGGCCGATGCGTTCTTGCAGGCGGGGGCCGCGCTGTGCGTACGCGACGCAGCACAGCTCGGACGCGTGTGGACGGAATTGCTAGCTGATCGTGCTCGGCGCGAGCGACTCGGCCAGGCCGCGCGCGCATTGCTGGAGCAGAACCGTGGTGCAACGATGCGGGCACTGAAAGCCATCACGGATATCTTGGCCGTGCAGGCGGTGCGGCGATGAATTGGAGCCCGCTGCGCACGTTGCTACTCCCTCTGGCTTGGAGCTATGGAGCCGGCATGCGGGTGCGCGCCTGGTTCTATCGCCGGGGAATCTTTTGCGCACGGCGACTGAATGGCATTGTCATCAGTGTCGGGAATCTGACCCTCGGCGGCACCGGCAAAACGCCCCTGGTGGCTTGGCTGGCTGCAGGGCTGGCTGATGCCGGCAATCGCGTGGGCATCCTGATGCGCGGCTATCGCGGCCGTGGCGGCACCAGCGACGAAGCCGAACTGCTGCGCGAACGGTTGGGCGATCGGGCGCTGTTGGGCATCGGCGCCAATCGCTACCGGAAGGGCCGCGAGCTGGCCCGTGGCGGCGTCAACTGTTTTGTCCTCGACGACGGTTTTCAGCACCTGGCGCTGGCGCGCGACGTGGATATTGTGCTGATTGACGCGCTCGATCCGTTCGGCGCCGGACTGCTGCCGGTCGGCCGCCGGCGCGAGCCCAAGGCAGCTCTGCGGCGCGCTGACGTGGTCGTCATCACGCGCAGCGAGCATGCCCCGGCCATCGAAGCGGTGGTGCGTCGCTTCACCGACGCGCCCATCTTCTACGCGCGCACCGAGCTGGAGAAGGTCGTTCCCAGCCCGCTCAGCGCCGTCGAAGCCGGTGCGGCCGACTGGTTCGGTCGGCGCGTGTTCGCATTCTGCGGCATCGGCAATCCTCAGGCGTTTTTTGAAGACGTTCGTCGCTGGGGGATGGAGCTGGTGGGCGGGATGGCCTTTCGTGACCATCATCGGTACACGCCGCGCGACGCTCAGCGGATCGAACAGGCGGCGCTGGCTGCCGGCGCAGAAGCCCTGATCACTACGGAAAAAGATATCTACAATCTGCGCGAGGTGTACTTCACGCGCCTGCCGGTCTACTTCTGCCGGATTGCGCTGCGCATCGCCGAGGCGGAGAAATTCTGGGAAGTGCTGGACGCCATCGTCGAAATGAAACGGAGCCGTCCGCAGTGAAGCTGCTGGTGCGCGCCACAAACTGGGTGGGCGACGCGGTGCTCTCGCTGCCCGCGCTGGCAGCACTGCGCACGCGGTTTCCCCGGGCGGAGATCGCCATCCTGGCACGACCCTGGGTAGCCGGGTTGTACCGCGGACAGGGGCTGGCTGACCGGCTGCTGGTGTTCGAGCACAACGGACGCCACCGCGGTTGGCGCGGCTTGGAGCGACTGGCGCAGGAACTGCGCGCAGAGCGCTTCGACCTGGCCATTCTGCTGCAGAATGCGTTACAGGCTGCCTGGCTCGCCTGGCGCGCCGGGATTGGTGAGCGCGTCGGATATGCCCGCGACGGGCGGAACTGGCTGTTGACCCGGGCTGTGCCCGTGCCACGCCCCGGAGAGATTCCCGCCCACGAACGGTTCTATTACCTGGAGCTTTTGCGCCGCGCTGGCCTGCTGGACGAACTCCCGCAAGTCGAGGAGATCCGACTGCGCGTTGACCCGCTGGCCAGGGAACAGGCCGAGCAGAAACTTCGCCGTGCCGGCGCACGCAGCGATGCGCCGCTGCGCGTAGCCATCGCGCCGGGCGCAGCGTACGGCTCGGCAAAATGCTGGCCGGTGGAACGCTACGCCGCGCTGGCCGACCGCTTGATTGCTCGCTTCGACGCCGATGTGATACTGTTCGGCGCTCCCGCGGAGCGCGAGGTGGCAGAACGAATTGTGACGGCGATGCGCGCGCGCGCCATCCTGCTGGCCGGCCAGACGCAAATCGAAGAACTGCCCGCCCTGCTGGCCGCCTGTCAGCTGTTCATCGGAAACGATTCCGGCGCGATGCATGTTGCGGCGGCGGTGGGAGTGCCGGTGGTGGCCATTTTCGGACCCACCGATCCGGAAGGCACTGCGCCGGTCACTACACGCTGGACGCTGGTGCGCGAACCGGTTCCGTGTAGTCCCTGTTTCCTGCGCCATTGTCCGATCGACCATCGCTGTATGACGCGCATCCCCGTGGACGCTGTGCTGGCCGCGGCGGCGCAGTGGATCGAAAGAGGAGTGCAGCGCTGTGGCTGAAGCCGACCTCCTGCGCCCGGCCGTCTTCCTGGATCGCGACGGCACGATCGCCGAAGAGATGGGTTATATGAACCATCCGAGCCGGTTCCATATCTTTCCGTTTGCCGCTGAAGCCATCCGGCGGCTGAACCAGGCCGGCTTTCCGGTCGTTGTGGTGACGAATCAGTCGGGCGTGGCGCGGGGATTCTTTCCGGAAACTCTGGTGCAGCAGATCAACGAACAGATGGTGCGCGAGCTGGCAGCCCGGGGCGCGCGAATCGATGCGGTCTACTACTGCCCGCACAACCTGGCTTCCAATTGCGACTGCCGGAAACCGAAGCCAGGCATGCTGGAGCGCGCTGCACGCGAACACCGCCTGCGGCTGGCCGGCTCCTGGGTGGTGAGCGACCGCTACGCCGATGTGGAGATGGCCCATCGCGTCGGCGCCCGGGGCATCTTGGTGCTGACCGGTTACGGTCGCGGAGAGTTCGAATGGAATCGTGCGGGCTGGCCCAGGCCGCCGGAAGCGGTAGTGGCCGATCTGGCCGAGGCCGTCGACGTCATTCTGGAGGGTCGGCGGTGAGCGCAGACCTGGGCCGCCTGGTCGAGTTGGTCGAGCAATTCCCGCAGCAGCGCGTGGTGGTGCTGGGCGATTTTGTTGCCGATGAGTACGTCTTCGGCGAAATCAGCCGGGTTTCGCGAGAGGCGCCCGTGCTGATTCTGCGACACCGGAAACGGGAACTGGTTCCGGGCGGCGCCGCGAACACAGCCAACAACCTGGCCGCGCTGGGCGCAGCGGTCGTGCCGGTCAGCCTGGTGGGGGACGACGAGGCCGGTCACGCTCTGCTCGAGCACTTCCGCCGCTGCGGCGTGCCCACGCGCTCGATTCTTCGCGTGCGCGGCTGGACCACTCCGGTCAAGACACGATTCCTGGCTGGCTGGACGCACTCCGCGCGGCAGCAGGTGCTCCGCGTCGACCGGGAGCCGGAGGGGGTTCCGGATGCACGGGTGCGCGCCGGGCTGCGGCAGCGTCTGCAGCGGGAAGCAGCACGGGCGCGAGCGGTGCTGGTGGCCGATTATGGGTTCGGTGTGGCCACCCCGGCCCTGGTGCGGCGGTTGCGCGGCAAGCTGGTCACGCTCGATTCGCGCCATGCGCTGCTCGACTATGCCCGTGCAGGTGTCTACGCCGCGACACCGAACGAACCGGAGCTCGAAGCGCTCTACCACACGTGCATCGGAACGGACGAACAGCGCCTGTTCACGCTCGGCGCACGCACGTTGCGGCGGATGGGTCTGGCCGCGCTGGTGGTCACGCGGGGACGCGATGGCATGGTGGTGTTCGAACGCGGTCAGCCGCCGCGCCCCATTCCCATCTTCGGCTCCGACGAGGCCAAAGACGTCACCGGCGCCGGTGACACGGTGATTGCCGTCTTCACGCTGGCGCTGGCTGCCGGTGCCACGCCCTATGAAGCCGCAGTGCTGGCCAACTATGCCGGTGGCATTGTGGTGATGAAGCGCGGCACCGCCACGGTCAGCCGCGCCGAACTGCTGGCCGCAATACGCAGCGAAGCTACCGCAGCACGCACCCCCTGATGGATACCCGCGAAAAAATCCTTTCGCTCGAGCAGCTCCAGGCGCGACTGGCAGAACATCGTGCTCGCGGCGCTCGGATTGTGCTGGCCAACGGCGTGTTCGACTTGCTGCACGTGGGGCATGTGCGCTATCTGTCCGGGGCGCGGGCCGAAGGAGACGTGCTGGTGGTAGCCGTCAACTCCGATGCCAGCGCTCGGGCCCTGAAAGGGCCGGGACGCCCGCTGCTCGATGAGCGGGCACGGGCAGCGCTGGTCGCCGCAGTGGCGGCAGTGGACTACGTCACGGTGTTCGACGCACCCAATGTGGAGTTTTTGCTGGAAGCGCTTCGACCCGATGTCCACGCCAAAGGCACCGACTACACGCCGACCACGGTGCCCGAGCGGGAGACGGCACGCCGGCTCGGCATCCGGATCGCGATTGTCGGCGACCCGAAGCGGCATTCGACCCGGCAGTTGCTGGCGCGGCTGCGGGAAGGGAACCATGGCTGAGCCGCGCATTCTGATTGTGCGGCTCAGCTCGCTGGGCGATGTGGTGCATACGCTGCCGGCGGTGCATGCCTTGCGGGCGGCATTCCCCGCAGCGGAAATCGACTGGCTGGTCGAGGCCCGCTGGGCACCGCTGCTCGCCGGCAACCCGGACCTGAACGCGGTAGTGAAAATCTCCACGCGGTCCTGGCGCGATGTTTGCGCAACGGTGAAGCGATTGCGCCGGCGCCGTTACGACCTGGCGGTGGATTTTCAGGGACTCTACAAGTCCGCCCTGCTGGCCAGGGTAGCTGGCGCAGCGCAGCGCATCGGCTTCGCACCCGGCGCAGCCCGCGAGCGCGGTGCGGCGGTTTTCTACACGCAGCGCGTCGAGCCACGTGCGCGCCACGTGGTCGAGCAGAATCTGGAGCTGGCCGCTGCGGCAGGAGCACGCGCGGGGCCATGCTGCTTCCCGATTCAGCTTGCCGCGGACGCACAGCTCCGGGTTCGCCAGCAACTGGCGGCACATGGGGTGCAGAAGTATTTTGTGCTCAGCCCGGGTGGCGGCTGGCGTTCGAAATGCTGGCCGGCGGAGCGCTACGGAGAACTGTATCGCCGGCTGGTCGCTTTACCGGCACTGGCGGACTGCCGAGGTGTGGTGAACGCCGGACCGGGCGAGCGCGACCTGGCGGAAGCGGTGCAGCGAGCTGCGGGCGCCGAAGGTCCCGTCTGGTTTCCGCTGGAACTTCCCGAGTTGGCGGCGCTGGTTGCAGGCGCGGAGTTCCTGGTGAGTGGCGACAGCGGCCCGTTGCATCTCGCAGTAGCGCTCGGAGTGCCGGTTGTCGGGTTGTACGGGCCGACCGACCCGGCGCGCAATGGGCCGTTCTCGGCTGCAGACATCGTGGTGCGCAAGGCGCGACCGGACGAAACCAGTTACCGGCGCGGGAAGCACTACTCGGCCGCGATGCTGGCGATTTCGGTGGAGGATGTGGTCGCCGCAGTGGAGCGTCGCCTGGGGTTGCGTTTGTGAGCGCGACGAAGCACAGCCTGGCCCGCTGGCGTGTGCGCGCGGGTTATCCGTTGGCATTGGCCTGTCTATGGCTCTCGCAGCCGACGCCGCAGACGCTGCGTTTGGGCTTCCTGGTCGGGCTGTTCGGTCTGCTGCTGCGAGCGGCCGCAGCCGGTCATCTGCGCAAACACGAAGCACTGGCCACGACCGGCCCTTACGCCTGCACCCGCAATCCGCTCTATCTGGGCAGCGCAATGTTGGCGGCTGGTTTCGCCGTGGCTGCGGCTTCCGTGTGGGTAGCGGTGCTGCTGGCCTGCTACTTGGCGCTGTTCTATCCGGCGGTGATGCGGCAGGAAGAACAGGAACTGCGCCAGCACTACGGGGAGCAGTTTGACGCCTATGCGGCGCGTGTGCCCCGATTCTGGCCCCGTTTGCGACTCGCCGAAGTCAGAAACTGGAGCTTCTCATGGCGAAACTATCTGCGCAACCGCGAGTACGAAACCGCCGTAGGCTTTGCCATCGCTCTCTATTTGCTCTGGCTGCGGTATCAGTTTGGCTGAGACCAGAAGAAAGTGCCGCGACTACTGCACGCGGTAGATTTCGTTCATCAGGCGGCGGAAGCGCGGCTGGATGATCAGATCGAAAGCGCGCTCTTTGCCCGGGAACAGCTCCAGCGCGCAGCGGCGCGTGGCCTGGAGCAACTCGACTGCCTGCTCGTAGTTCAACTGCCCCTGGGCGATCACGCCGAGCGCCAGCTCAACGCTGATGCGGAGCTGGCGCATACGTCTGCTTTCCTCGTCGATTTCTTCTTGTGTTGGCCTCGGCTTGAGGGCTTCTTCCATGTTCGGCCGTGAGGCGATACAAATTCCATTATAGGAAGTGCTGCGGTGTGGCTCAAGCGGAACCGGGCTCACTGCGTCGAATTCGTCATACCCACTGCAACGCCGCGGTGCTGTCGTGCACTTTACTGCGCCGTCGCCGCAGGCCAGAAGGGGTGCGCGCGCAGCGTGGTGCCATCACTGAAAACTGAAACGGCGCCATGGCGGTCCGTGCGGAACAGCCGCAGCGCGGGATCGGACAACGTGCGCAGCACTTCCGTGTGGGGATGACCAAAAGGATTGTTGGCGCCCAGGGAAAGCACGGCCACCTGCGGCGTCACCGCAGCAACAAACTCGCGGTTCGCTGACGTCCGACTGCCGTGGTGCGGCACTTTGAGCAGGTCGGCATCGAGCGGGTCGCCGCGCCGCACCAGTTCCTGTTCCACGTCGCGTTCGATATCGCCACAGAGCAGGAAGGCGTGGCGGCCGTATTCCAGCCGCAGGACCAGCGAGTCGTTGTTGCTGACGGCAGGCGCCGGCTCAGACGACTCCGGCCAGAGCACGAACACGGTCATGCCACCCCAGGGGAAGACATCGCCCCGCCGCCGCACCACGACGGGCACCCGGCGCGCCGCTGCATGTGCCAGCAGCGCACCGAAGGCGGGTTGCTCGACCGCACGACCGATCCACAGCTCGCCCACGGCGAAATTGTCCAGGATGGCGTAGAGGCCTTCCATGTGATCCTGATGTGCGTGGGTCAATGCTACGGCGTCCAGCCGTTTCAGCCCGCGCGACCACAGGTAGGGCGAAACAATCTGCTCGCCGGTATCCGGCGCTGTGCGGTAACCGCCGCGGCGGGAAGCGAACATCCCGCCGGCATCCACGAGCAGAGTGCGGCCTTCCGGTGTGGCTATGAAGATGGCGTCGCCCTGGCCGACATCGAGCACGGTCGCTTCGAGCGCACCGGCCGTTAGCCGCGGAGAGAACGGGTGCGTGAGCAACAGCACTACAAACACCGTCAGGGGCACGACGGCAGCCCACTGCCATGCCCGCGATAGCGGCCGCGCCGCTCGCAGGCGCGCATGTGCGGCCACGGCCAGCAGCGCAAGCGCGACAAAAAATCCCAGCAGCACCCATGCGGGCGGATCCGGGAGACGATAGCTGGTGCCCGGCCAACCCGCACACCATTCCACCAGGGCAACCAGTGCACCCAGTACCCAGCGACAGACAGGATACGCAATCGCACCCAGACCTTCCCAAATGGCCCCGAGTGCCAGCGCCAGATAACCGACCGGCAGCGCCAGCCCGGCCAGCAGCGAGGCCGGCATGTTGACCAGCGGCCCGATGAGCGGGACGCGATGGAAGTAGTCGGCCATCAGACCCATCATGCCCACCTGGATGGCCGTGCTGAGGACCAGTAGCTCCCAGAGTCGAAAGGCGACGCGGCAGGGCAGTACGAACAGACGGTCCGCGTGCGAAGCCAGCGGGCGGGGCAATCGCAGCGCAAGCCAGCCAGCCAGGGAGCGCAGGTCGAGCCGGAACTGCGCTGCCCGCGGCGAGTGCGCACCATCGCGCGTTACATCCGTCAGTTCCAGCAGCGCGCGGCGGTATGGCGCACTGGTTTGCTCGATCCAGGGCAGTCCGAGCGCACCGATCATGCCCGTAGCCAGGAAGGAAAGCTGAAAACTCGGATCCGCCAGCGCAGACGGCCGCGCCAGCAACAACAGCAGCGCGGCAAGGCCGATCGTGTTCAGCAGTTCCACTTTGCGGAACAGCAGCCGCGCCAGTACCACCAGCGCTGCCATCAGCGCGGCGCGTTCAATCGGCGGGCGGTCTTCCACCAGGGCCACAAAGAATCCGAGTGCAGCGAGGGTCACCAGCGTGATGGCCGGCAATCCCAGATGCGACGTGCGTCCCAGCCACCAGACCAGCAGGGCCAGCGCCGCGACGTGCAGCCCGCTCAGCACCAGCACGTGGTAGGTGGCGGTGCGCTGAAAGGCTTCGGTCAGCTCGTGATCCACGAAGCTGCGGTCTCCGAACAGGATCGCGCGCGCAGTCGCGGCCAGCCGGGGCTGATCGGCGAAGATGGACTCGACGCGTTCCAGCATGATCCCTCGAAGGCGAGCGAACCGGTGAGCCATCGAGGGCGGCGGAGACTCCAGGCGTTGCAGCAGTTCAGGACTGCGCAGGGTGGCGTTCAAGTGGATGCCGATGCGATCGAAATGCGCGCGGGCGTCGAAGGCGCCCGGATTGCCGTAGTTGCGGACAGGCCGCGCACGCACGAGCGCTTCGATGCGGTCTCCGGCGCGCACCGCCGGCAGTGCGGGTGGCCGGGCAGCATCGGGATCGAAGTAGTAGTGAATGCGCAGCCCGCCGGAGACCGATTCGTGCCGCCCCTGCAGCTCGACGAACGTCAGCTCGACTTCGTACCGCACGCCCCAGGGCAGCCGCACCGGGTCGCTGCGCAGCACTCCCTGCCAGCGCAGCGGCAGATCGAGTGCCTCGGCGAGGGCGCTGTCCGGAGACTGCAGCAGCCGCAGGACGTGGTTGGCTGGGCGGGCGCGTGACTCGAGCTGCGCGGCTGCCGCTCCGAGCAATCCCCAGGCCAGAAGTGCCGCAACCCAGGCCGGCAGCCGGAAATCTTGCGTCAGCAGAATCAGACCGAGCAGTAACAGAACTGCCGCAGCCATCAGCAGGGGCCCGGGCGCCTGGGGCACCACGTCCGCCAGCGCCACCCCGGCGGCGAGCAGGCATGCCAGCCACAGCGCAGGCAGCTTCACGTGCGCCTCACCAGCTCGACCAGCGTCTCGATGTGGTAGGTTTGCGGGAACAGATCGAACAGCTCGATTCGGGCAATTTCGTAGGCGCCAGCCGAGTGACGCTCCAGTGCCGCCAGGTCGCGTGCCAGTGTCGCCGGATCGCAGGAAAGATAGCGAATGCGCCGCGGCGCGAGCCGGGCCATACGCTCCACTGCAGATGCCAACACGCCACCGCGCGGCGGGTCGAGCACGATCAGGTCCGGCGAGGCATCCAGACCGGCCAGGTATTTTTCAACGCTGCCTTCGACGATCTGCACGCGGCTGGAAGCTGCCGCACGCAGATTTTCTTTCAAGTCGCGCACGGCTGCTGGATTGGATTCCACCGCTACCACGCGTTCGATGCTGGCGCTGAGTGGAACGGTGAAAAATCCGACGCCGGCATACAGCTCCAGTGCCAGCGTGCCGGCGGCATCGCGCGTCACCGCATGGCGGAGTCGCTCGAGCAGTGTGTGGTTCACCTGGAAAAACGACAGGTGACCGACGCGGTAGTGAGTGTCGCCGACCGCATAGTGAATGTAGCCGGGCCCGTCCAGCTCGAAGCGTTCCCGGGATGCGTCGTAGAGCAGCAGCGATTCCAGCCCGGGCAGCGCATCGCGAAACGCCTGAACAATGTGCTGCGGCCCGGCCGGGAAACGTGTGAATGAAACATTCAGCAGCATGCGGCCGTGGGCGGGGTCGGCGAAAACTTCGAGCTCGGTGATTCCGGCGGGCAGGGCACCCCGCGCGAGCAGGTCGCGGAGCGACACCAGCGTTTGCTCGAGCGCTGGCGCCAGAATCGGACACTGCTCGACGGCACAGAAAGCATGCGAGCCAGCGCGTTCGTACCCGATTGCGGCGCTGCCGCCGGGGTCGCTCAAGAATTGAATTTTCCACTGCGCACGGTTGCGGTACCCGTACGGTGCGGAAGGATGCGTCATGATTTCGCTGCGGTACTGAATGCCGCCGAGACGGCCGAGTGTTTCGCGCAGAATTTGCGTTTTGAAGCCGAGCTGCGCAGGGTAGGGAATATGCTGGTAGTCGCAGCCGCCGCAGACGGTGAAGTGCCGGCAGGCGGCTGCGGTGCGCTGCGGCGAGGGCGTGAGGACACGTTCCAGCCGTCCCCGAACGAATTTCCGGCGTCGTTCAACCGGCTGGACAGCCACAATTTCGTCGGGGATCACAAACGGCACAAAGACCGCGTGGGAGTCGTGATGCGCCAGCCCTTCGCCGCCGTAGATGAGCTTTTCGATCCGGACTTCGATGGTTTCCATGACAGAAGCCGTTGGCGACCAAAACGGCCGGAACTTTCTCCCGCGGCTGCCGCAGATGGATCCGCAGCCTGCCACGCGATGCATCCGGACAGGTGCCGGAGTGATTGTACCGCTTCGCTGAGGTTTTAGCTCAGGTAGAACAGGCTCAGCCGGGGAACGCCGTGTTCTTCGAACAGCCGCTTCTGCAGGTACTGGCGTTCGAGCTGCGCCAGTTGTTCGGCAGTCATTCGCCGTCGGTATGGCGCCAGGGCGCGGTCGAGTTCGCGGCGCAGGCGCAGCAGAAGTGCTTCGTCGGCGCTGGCGGTCAGCCCTGCCGCGAGCTTCTCTTCGAGCACGGTCAGTCGCCGTTCGAGCTCCTCCAGATCCAGAACGCCGGGCGCGTCGAGCATCGATTCGAGTTCGGCCAGCCGCGCGGCCGTCTGTTCGAACTGTGCGGCCAGACTTGCCCCGCTTTCTGTGCTGCGCACTTTTTCGGCGGCGGTGTGCAGCCGCTCGGCGTTGCGCCGCAAGTAATTGTGCAGCTCCTCGCGCGAAAACGGTTCTGCAGACGGTTTCGGTCGGGAGGGTTCCGGGCCGGTCCCGGCAGCCGTTTGCTGAAGCTCGGCAGCAGCCTCGAGCACCGCGTCCACGCAGTAGACCAGGCTTTTCAGCGGACGGCCACCCAGACCGCGGCGCGAACGCTGATAACTTTCAAAGGCACGGTCGATGCCGCGCAGCACGGCTTCGAGCGGGATCCCCGCCTTTTGCCAGGTTTCCACAATGGCCCAGTCGAGCGGAGAGACCAGGATGTGCGCGCCGCGCTTGCGCCAGAAGTGTTCTTCGATTTCCGTAAAGTAATTGAAGTAATTCAGCCGCTCCATGGCGATCCGAGCCGTCGAAACGCTGCCCGCCGTCATTGTAGCACTGCCCTTTGCACACTGCGGCGATGGCTGCCGGCGGGCAAATCTGACATCAGCTCGTCGCCCACTTTCGCAACGGCGATCGATGCGGTATCGTGTCTGCCGATGCGGTACATCGCGGCTGCCGTGCGTCACCTGAAACGCGTCGACCCGGTGCTGGCACGCGTAATTGCTCGCGTAGGGCAGTGTCGGCTGGCCGAGGAGCGCGAACGGGATGAATTCAGCTCGCTGGCCGAAGCGATCCTCTACCAGCAGCTTGCGCTCAAGGCCGCGCAGACCATCTCTTCGCGCTTTCAACAACTCTATGCTTCGGACGGGCGCGGACGGTTGCCCACGCCGATGGAGCTGCTGCGCACGCCGCGTCGCCAGCTCCGCGCTGCCGGCGTTTCGCGGCAGAAAATCGGTTATCTGCGCGACCTGGCGGCCAAGGCGGCGGCCGGTGTGCTGTCGCTCGGACGATTCTCGCGGCTCAGCGACGAGGAAGTGATTGCGAATGTCACGCAGGTCAAAGGCATCGGCCGGTGGACCGCGGAGATGTTTTTGATCTTCTGCCTCGGGCGTCGCGATGTGCTGCCGGTGGACGATCTCGGTCTGCAGCACGGCTTTCGACTGGCCTACGGTCTGCGGCGGCTGCCCTCGGCGGCCTGGATGATACGAACCGCTGAGCCGTGGCGTCCCTACCGCACCATCGGCACGTGGTATCTCTGGGCCTTGCGCCGCACAGAAGTCTGACGCTTCTGATTCGGCACCAACATCAGCCTGCCGACAGCAGCTCGACTTTGGCCCCGCCCGGTGAAAAGATCATATGGGGATGGCAACGGAATGCCTGAGCGGAAGCCGGCAAGCTTTCACAGTGCGTCGCGCGAGCGTAGTGGTTCGGCGGCTATTTTGTGGTAGGCCTTTTCCCGGGATTGGCGGTTCGGGATTTGGCAGTGTGGGCGGCGTTGCGTTCCCAGATGATCCGTAGGCCTTCGAGAGTGAGAAATTCGTCCATCTGTTCGATGTGCCGGGAGCCGCGGCTGATCAGCGGAGCTTGACCGCCCGTGGCGATGACGCGAGTGTTTTCCCCGAGCATTTTTTTCATGCGTGTCAGGATGCCGTCCACCAGGTCCACCCAGCCGTAGTAGAGGCCGGCCTGGATCGAGGCGGCGGTGTTCGTGCCGATGATCTGCCCCGGGTCTTTCACTTCGACACGCCAGAGACGAGCCGCGCGGGCAAACAGGGCTTCGGCAGCAGTGCCGATGCCGGGAGCAATGACGCCGCCGGCGTATTCGCCACGGGCCGTAATCGCATCGAAGGTGATCGCGGTACCGAAATCCACCACGATGCAGGGACCGCCGTACTTGGCGTAGGCGGCGACGGCGTTGGCGATGCGGTCGGCACCGACCTCCTGCGGGTTGTCGTAGAGCACCGGCATGCCGGTTTTGACGCCGGGTTCAACGAACAGCGGCCGTGCGCCCAGATAGCGCTCGGCCATCTGCGCCAGCGTTCCGTTCAGCGGCGGCACGACCGAGCTGATAATGACACCTTCGATGTTGCGAACATTCAGTCCTTCGATGGCGAACAGATTGCGGATCAGCAGGCCGTATTCGTCCACGGTCTGATCGCGGGCGGTGGTCAGCCGCCAGTGGGCGATGAGTTTCGTGCTGCGGAAGACGCCGAGCACCGTGTTCGTGTTGCCCACGTCGAGAGCGAGCAGCATCAGGCCTCCATTACATCGCCGGCGAGCACCGTTTCGATGCGACCGTCATCGCGCTGCACCCGCAGCACGCCGTTGGGCTCCAGGCCAGCGGTTGTGCCGGTAAACGATTCGCTGGCCGTGACAATGCGCACGCGCTTGCCCTGCGCGTAGCTGGAGACGGCGGCGAAACGGTCCAGAATCGGCTGCGGGCCTTCGGCCAGGAAGCGATTGTAGTAGCGCTCGAGCCAGATCAGCAACTTCGCCAGCAGCTCCAGCCGCGACGTCCATCGGCCGCTGGCCATACGCAGCGAAGTAGCCAGCGCTGCGATTTCCTCCGGCATCGTGGTCTGGTTGACGTTGACGCCGATGCCGACCACGACGAAATGGGTGCGATCCGGTTCGGCGTGCATTTCGGTCAAGATCCCGCAGAGTTTGCGGCCGCCCAGCAGCACATCGTTCGGCCAGCGGATGTCGGCCGCCAGACCGGTTTGTTCGGCGATAGCTTCGCGCACAGCCAACCCGGCCAACAGCGTAATCAGCGGCGCCTGTGCGGGCGGGATCGGCGGCCGGAGCAGCACGGTCGCGTGAATCCCGAGCGACTTTTCCGAAATCCATTTCCGCCCGGCACGACCGCGGCCGGCGGTTTGTTCCTCGGCGATGACGAGCGCGCCATGCGGCTCGCCGGCATGGCCGAGCGTGAGGGCGACATCGTTGGTCGAGCCGACTTTGAAGAAATGGTAGATGCGTTTTTCAAAGATGGTCCCACGCAGCAGGGGACGGAGCAGTCGGGGCACGAGCACATCGGGCACACGCTCGATGCGGTAACCGCTGCCGATATGGCCCCGCACGCGCACGCCAACCGCGCGCAGCTTTTCGATCCAGCGCCAGACGGTCGAACGGGAAACGCCGATCTCGCGGGCAATCCGCGCGCCGCTGAGCACCACCATCGGGTTTTCAGACAGCAGCGCCAGCAGCGCATCCAAGCGCCGATCGGTCAGCCCGGGCAGCGATGGCCGTGTGCTTCGTGGCAAACCGTCACTCCTTCGGGCGGCCCATCCAGACTTGTGCCGTCCCGGCTGCGCGAGCCCGCCCCGCCCGGCAAACGCTCATGAATCTACCAGCAAACCGGCCGCGGGTGCACTCGTTTGTCCCGCACCGGTCGGGAGCAGACACCTCAACCGGCAATGTTATTCGACGAGGAGACTCAAGTCGGCGGCAGGTGCAGAGTGGGTGAGTGCACCCACGGCGATGAAATCCACTCCAGCGTCCGCATAGGCGCGCACATTGGCCAGCGAGACGCCGCCAGAGACCTCCACCAGACACTGCGGACGTTCGGCGCGTACCAGCGCCACCATGCGGCGGGCCGCTTCCGGTGTGACGTTGTCGAGCAGCACGGCATCGGCACCGGCGGCCAGTGCTTCGCGCAGTTCCGCTTCGGTGCGCACCTCGACCTGAATGACCAGGCGGTCCGGGAGCGGGGCGGGTGGCACAGCGACCGAGCGCGCCGGGATAGGCCGGGCCAGCGCCGGGGCGCGTTCTCGGGCGCGCTGCAGGGCTGTGGTCAGGCTGCCAGCGAGCGCGATATGGTTTTCCTTGATCAGCACGGCATCGTACAGCCCGAAGCGGTGATTGCTGCCGCCGCCCACACGCACCGCGTACTTTTCGAGCTGGCGCAGCAGAGGTGTGGTTTTCCGCGTGTCCCGGATGCGCGCGCGGGTGCCCGCGATGGCTTCGACAAAACGACGGGTGAGGGTCGCAATGCCAGACAGGTGTGCCAGGAAATTCAGCGCGGTGCGTTCGGCGCTCAGAATCGCGCGCGCCGGGCCGGCCAGCTCGGCGACTGTTTCGCCAGCAGCCACGGCGTGGCCATCCGCATAGCGAGACTGAAATTGCACGCGTCTATCCAGGGCGCGAAAGGTGCGCTCGGCCAGCGGCAGCCCGGCCAGCACTGCTGGCTGACGGGCCAGCAGGCGTGCACGTGCCACGGCCTCGGGCGGCACAATGCTGTTCGTGGTGATGTCGCCGGCCGGGCCGAGGTCTTCTTCGAGCGCGGCCCGGACCATGGTGACCAGAATAGGGGCGTCCCAGTCGATGGGTTCGGGGAAAGGGGCTGCGCACATGGTACTGCGAGGGAAACACTACCACAGCCTGCGCCCGGAGGAAAAAGATGAAATCCGGGCCTGCGTTGTGTTCTCACCGGCCGACGCTATTGAGCTGCGGAGGTTTCGGCACCGCCAAGCTGAGCCAGCCGTTCAGCGAGTTTGTGGTATTCGGCTTCGCGCTCACGCAGTGTGGCTTCCAGGTTGCGCACGACGTGTTCGGGGGCGCGGGCGCGGAACGTCGCGTCGGCGAGCCGCTGCTGCTTGGCGGCGATATCGCGGCGGAGCCGCTCCAGCTCCCTGTTCAGCCGGTGGCGCTCCGAGGTCAGGTCTGCGGCCTGCGGGTATCCGATCCGCAGGTCGAACCGTGCGGTTGAGCGCACCACTCCCTGTGCGGTGGCCAGCGGCCCGGCAACCACGTGCAGCGCGGAAAGCCCGGCCAGCCGCAGTAAGGGCTCCGTGTTCGCTGCGACCAGCTCCTGCACGGCGGGCTCGGCAGGAGAAAATTCTGCCGCGACTTTCTGCCTGGGCTCCAGCTTGAGTTCGGCACGAATGTTGCGCGCCGCAGTGATGATTTCCTGCAGCAGGGCAAAATCGGCTTCGGCAGCGGCATCGCGCCAGGAGTCCGGCGGCGCCGGGAAGCGTTCCAGGGCAATCGAGCGGGCATTTTGCCGTTGCGGCAGCCGGTGCCAGAGCTCTTCGGTGATGAACGGCATCATCGGATGAAGCAGGCGCAGCGCACCATCGAATACGGCGAACAGGTTCCGCCACTGGGCCACTGCGGCTTCGCGCGCTGCCGGCGAGTCCGCCGCGGGCACCAGCGCCGGCTTGACCCACTCGACATACCAGTCGCAGAAGTCGCCCCAGAAGAAGTGGTAGATGGCATGGGCGGCTTCGTGGAAGCGGAATTCCTCCAGCGCGGCGTTGACGGCAGCG
This sequence comes from Terriglobia bacterium, assembly GCA_023512135.1. GTDB lineage: Bacteria > Acidobacteriota > Terriglobia > Acidiferrales > UBA7541 > DSGC01. Next base: position 49,981 of record JAIMAG010000016.1, read on the forward strand.
ACGGTCGCTGCCAGGCGCGAGAAAATCCAGCGGTCCGCCAGCGGGAGCTGTCCATCGGTGCGGTAAGGCGCAGCGGCGCGCACCGCAGGCGAAGCCAGTTCTTCGAGCCGCACGCCGAGCGCTTCGATCTTTTCGAGATTGAAGAAAAGAAATCGCGCGGCATTCCAGATTTTGTTGGCGAACGCGCGGTAACCGATGATGCGTTCCTCGCTCAGCGCAATATCGGTGCCCGGCGCTGCCATCGCGACCAGGGTGAAGCGAAGCGCATCGGTGCCGTGGCGTTCGATGACCTCGAGCGGGTCGATCACGTTGCCGCGCGTTTTAGACATTTTCACGCCTTCCGGGTCGCGCACGAGCTGGTGCAGGTAAAGCTTCCGGAAGGGAATGCGTTCAGCCAGGGTGCGGCCCGGGGCGAACTTCAGCCCGAACATGATCATGCGCGCATCCCAGAAGAACAGAATGTCGTAGCCGCTGATCAGCAGCGAGGTGGGATAGAAGACACGCAGGTCTTCGGTGTCGTCGGGCCAGCCGAGCGTGGACAGCGGCCACAGAGCCGAGCTGAACCAGGTATCGAGCACATCGGGGTCCTGTTCGATGCGGCTGCTGCCGCAGTGGCTGCAGCGGTCGGGTGGATCGGCAGCCGCGGCGCGACCGTCCTTCACTGCGACGGCGGAACTGCGCGCCGGAGTCATCGCCGCACAATCGGCACAGTGCCAGATCGGGATGCGATGCCCCCACCAGAGCTGGCGCGAAATGCACCAGTCGTGGATGCGCTCCATCCAGTCCAGATAGACGGCCTTCCAATTCTCCGGCACAATCGGAATCAACCCTTCCCGGACAACCTGGATGGCCGGCTCGGCCAGCGGCTTCATCCGGCAGAACCACTGCAGCGAAAGACGAGGTTCCAGGATGGTTTTGCAGCGGTCGCAGAGGCCGACGGCGTGCGTGTGGTCGGCAATGCGTTCCAGCAAACCCTGTTCGCGCAGCTCGGTGACAATTTGCTCGCGAGCCGCAAAGCGTTCCAGGCCGGCGAAGCGGCCAGCAGCTTCGTTCATGTGACCATCTTCGGTCATCACCTCCACTTCCGGCAGGTGATGGCGCTGGCCGAGCGCAAAATCGTTCGGATCGTGCGCCGGGGTCACCTTGACGGCACCGGTGCCGAATTCGCGGTCCACAGCGGAGTCGGCGATGACGGGGATTTCGCGTTCCATCAGGGGCAGCCGCACGCAACGGCCGATCAGGTGACGATATCGTTCGTCGTCCGGGTGAACGGCAACGGCGGTATCGCCGAGCATCGTTTCCGGCCGTGTGGTGGCCACCGTGATGTGTTCCCCGGAGCCGACCACGGGATAGCGGATGTACCAGAGCTTACCGGCGCGTTCCTGATGGCTGACTTCGAGGTCACTCAGCGCGGTCTGGCAGCGCGGGCACCAGTTCACCATGTAGCGGCCGCGATAGATCAGTCCTTCGTGGTAGAGCCGCAGGAAGGCCTCCAGCACCGCGCGGTACAGCGCCGGCTCCAGGGTGAACCGCTCGCGCGACCAGTCGCAGGAATCGCCCAGGCGGATCATCTGCTTCTTGATGGTGCCGCCGCTTTCCGCCTTCCATTCCCAGACGCGCCGTTCGAATGCTTCCCGCCCGAGCTGTTGCCGCGTGAGT
>JAIMAG010000001.1 GCA_023512135.1 Terriglobia bacterium
ACCGCAAGGGGGCAGCCTTCCAAGGTGTAATTCATGATTGGGGTGAAGTCGTAACAAGGTAGCCGTAGGAGAACCTGCGGCTGGATCACCTCCTTTCTAAGAGAGAACTTCATGGCATCGGCGCATATCCGCGATGGCGGACAGCATAAGCTGCTTGCGTGCGATGGCCATGTACCCTTCAAACGGGTCCTGACTCGATTTGAAGGAGCCTGAATCAAGCCTTCTCTGCTTCTTCAGTTCAAGACCGATGGTCATCGGCGGCGTAGCTGCCGAGCATGTTCAGCCTGTCCTCGAAACATTCTTGAGTACGCAAGAGACGAGCAGTCGGGCTCAGTTCCGCGCCGGTTAGCACGACGTGCGTGATCTGGGCAGGAATGCCGGGCCTGTAGCTCAGTTGGTTAGAGCGCACCCCTGATAAGGGTGAGGTCGGTAGTTCGAATCTACCCAGGCCCACCATAGTGATGGGGCTGTAGCTCAGCTGGGAGAGCACCTGCTTTGCAAGCAGGGGGTCACCGGTTCGATCCCGGTCAGCTCCACCAGATTTTGTGCGTCTCAGGAAATGCTTAAAGATGGACTCCCGGTTTTCGGGGGCCGATTTTTGAGCATCGCCGAATGCAAATCGGCATGTTCGATATGCCTCAGGGCATGCACTGGTCAGTATCCGGTGCGATGATATTTGACAACGAAATCGATTGGGTAAATACAAGGCTGAGCAAGGCTTTGACTTGGAAGAAAAGGCAAAGTCATGTTCAAGTTGAGTGTCTTTAGATCAAAAATAACTTTGTGGATGCATCAAAAAGCGATGCAGTCACATAGGCGGTAATACCAGGTTTTAATTCCTGCATGGGATTAATTCTATGGGCAAGCTACTAAGGGCGCACGGTGGATGCCTTGGCAGAAACAGGCGATGAAGGACGTGGCAAGCTGCGATAAGCTTCGGGGAGCCGCACACAGGCGTTATATCCGGAGATTTCCGAATGGGGAAACCCTCCTGAGCAAACCTCAGGAACGGCCCGCTAAATCCATAGGCGGGTACGAGCGAACCCAGGGAAGTGAACCATCTCAGTACCTGGAGGAAAAGAAAGAAACCTCGATTCCGAAAGTAGTGGCGAGCGAAATCGGAAGAGCCCAAACCCGTTGCATTTCGGTGCATCGGGGGTTGTAGGACCTGCAATAGTAGAGTTACCAATCCGGTAGTTAGCCGAACCCTCTGGAAAGGGGGTCCATAGAGCGTGACAGGCGCGTAGGCAAAAACTATCCGGACTCGAAGCAGGCACCTGAGTAAGGCGGGGCACGTGAAACCCTGTCTGAATCTGCGGAGACCATTCCGCAAGGCTAAATACTCGTTTCTGACCGATAGTGAACCAGTACCGTGAGGGAAAGGCGAAAAGCACCCCTGTTAGGGGAGTGAAAAGTACCTGAAACCGTGTGCTTACAAGCAGTGGGAGGGCTATGCGCGCAAGCGAATGCCTGACCGCGTGCCTATTGCATAATGAGCCGGCTAGTTATTCTTGTCAGCAAGGTTAAGCGTAAGCGAGCCGAAGCGAAAGCGAGTCTGAATAGGGCGTATAGTTGGCAGGAATAGACGCGAAGCGGGATGATCTACCCTTGGCCAGGTTGAAGGTGGGGTAACACCCACTGGAGGACCGAACCGGTGTTTGTTGAAAAAAGCTCGGATGAGCTGAGGGTAGGGGTGAAAGGCTAATCAAATTCCGTGATAGCTCGTTCTCTCCGAAATAGCTTTAGGGCTAGCCTCGGATGATTTGCAGTGGTGGTAGAGACATGGATGGACTAGGGGGCTTTCCGGCTTACCGAATCCAACCAAACTTCGAATGCCACTGACAACCAGTCCGGGAGTCAGACTGTGGGGGCTAAGCTTCACAGTCGAGAGGGAAACAGCCCAGACCGCCTGCTAAGGTCCCCAAGTTACAGTTAAGTGGGAAAGGAAGTCGGAACGCCCAGACAGCCAGGAGGTTGGCTTAGAAGCAGCCATCCTTTAAAGAAAGCGTAATAGCTCACTGGTCAAGCGGTCCGGTGCCGACAATATAACGGGGCTAAAACTGTACACCGAAGCAGCGGATGCACACTTATGGTGTGCGTGGTAGGAGAGCATTCTCAACAGCAGTGAAGCCAGACTGAGAAGACTGGTGGAGCGTTGCGAAGAGACCCTGCCGGCATAAGTAGCGATAACGGAGGTGAGAACCCTCCGCGCCGAAAGTCTAAGGTTTCCTGAGGAAGGTTAATCCGCTCAGGGTTAGGCGGTCCCTAAGGCGAGGCCGAGAGGCGTAGCTGATGGACATCCGGTTAATATTCCGGACCTCCCAGTTCTCGTTTGACGATGGGGAGACGCAGAAGGATAACCAGGGCCCACTATGGCTATTGGGTTCGATACGCGCAAGCTGGTTCGCTTAGGCAAATCCGGGCGAGCTTAACAGTGAGGCGTAAAGCAGTAGGCCGAATGGCTGAAAGCTGGTGAGTTCACGCTGCCAAGAAAATCCTCTAAGGAGAGGAATTGGGAACCGTACCACAAACCGACACAGGTAGACGAGGAGAATATCCAAAGGCGCTCGAGTGAAAGCTTGTTAAGGAACTCGGCAAATTGGACCCGTAACTTCGGGAGAAGGGTCGCCCGCCTCTGGCGGGCCGCAGTGAAACGCGCACGGCGACTGTTTAACAAAAACACAGGTCTCTGCAAAGTCGAAAACGACGTATAGGGGCTGACGCCTGCCCGGTGCCGGAAGGTTAAAAGGAGAGGTTAGCCGCAAGGCGAAGCTTTGAATTGAAGCCCCGGTGAACGGCGGCCGTAACTATAACGGTCCTAAGGTAGCGAAATTCCTTGTCGGGTAAGTTCCGACCTGCACGAATGGCGTAACGATCGTGCGACTGTCTTAACGAGTTGCTCGGCGAACTTGTAGTACCGGTGAAGATGCCGGTTACCCGCAGCTAGACGGAAAGACCCCGTGCACCTTTACTACACCTTAACTATGAATTATGGCTCTCACTGCGCAGGATAGGTGGGAGGCTTTGAACCCAGGCTTTCGGGCTTGGGGGAGCCACCGGTGAGATACCACCCTGTGAGTGCTGTGATTCTAACCTCCTCCCGTCATCCGGGAGAGGGACATAGTTAGGCGGGTAGTTTGACTGGGGCGGTCGCCTCCCAAATTGTAACGGAGGCGCGCGAAGCTACTCTCAGGCTGTTTGGAAATCAGCCGTCGAGTGCAAAGGCATAAGAGTGGTTAACTGTGAGACCTACAAGTCGAGCAGGTGCGAAAGCAGGCCTTAGTGATCCGGTGGTTCTGTATGGAAGGGCCATCGCTCAACGGATAAAAGGTACGCCGGGGATAACAGGCTGATCGGAGCCAAGAGTTCATATCGACGCTCCGGTTTGGCACCTCGATGTCGGCTCATCGCATCCTGGAGCTGTAGAAGGTTCCAAGGGTTAGGCTGTTCGCCTATTAAAGCGGTACGTGAGCTGGGTTCAGAACGTCGCGAGACAGTTCGGTCCCTATCTGGTGTGGGCGCAGGAGACTTGCGGGGAGCTGTCCCTAGTACGAAAGGACCGGGATGGACGGACCTCTTGTGATCGAGCTGTCGCGCCAGCGGCACGGCTCGGTAGCGAAGTCCGGAAGGGATAACCGCTGAAAGCATCTAAGCGGGAAGCCCGCCCCAAGATAAGGTCTCCCAAGTCCGATTCGTCGGACTAAGAAGGCCGGAGGAAGACTACCTCCTAGATAGGCGGGATGTGGAAGCGCAGCAATGCGTGAAGCTTACCCGTACTAATCGGCCGTTCGGCTTGACCATAAAACTTTCCCGGCACCTCGCAGCCCGGCAACCATTCGGTTGCCGAATGCGAGCCACACCACGTGTCTCGAGCAGGGCCTGCGGCCGCCACCTCATTCCATTGTTTGTTCTCTTGGCCCTGTTCCGGACCGGCGCGCTCGACCGCAGCGTCCGAGTGCACCTTGCGTCCGGCGAAACCGGTTTCCTGGTGGCCATACCGCGGGGGAAACACCCGTTCCCATCCCGAACACGGCAGTTAAGCCCCGCAGGGCCGATGATACTGCGCTGGAAACGGCGTGGGAAAGTAGGTCGCTGCCAGGATAAAAACAAAAGGCTCTCGACGCCCTCGAGAGCCTTTTTCTTTTTTCCGTTTCGCAGCCGGTGCAGCGCGCAGCCTGAAGGAAGGGATAGAAAAAACGCTCTCGCCCTGCACCGGTTCGGCGTGGCCCGTTGCTGCGCCGCAGCCTGTCAGCCACAAAACTAGTCGAATCGTCCCAGTTAGGTTTAGTAGTCGGAGAAGGTGAAAACTTCCCCGTCTTCGCTCTCAGGGATTGCCATCCCAGTAGTTCTACACCTGACAAACGGCTAGTAGTCCTCCGGCTTCATCGTGGTGACGCCGGCCACCTCGTTCGGCAGCTGCCAGAGCTGGCCATCTTTCTACGTGGTACTTCTCGACGCGAAACTCGTAATTCGTGGTGACATCCTCGTCGCGATTCCTCTATCTGACTACTTCGGGCACCGTTGAAGGACAACGAATAGAAGTGCGCTTCCGTGTAATCCGGATAGTGACGCGCGTAGTGCGTCTTGAGAGCTTCGTAGGCGTCCGACTTGATTCGATGGCAAGTGTCCTTCCCCTTGACGACGTAAGGAATCAAAATGCCGTCTTCGATTGCCTGCGGGTCGGTGTGTTCAAAAACAACGTTTCAGAAGAGCTCCTCGAGCAGGTCGTCTAAGTTGCCGGGCACATAGATCGCCCTCATTCTGAACCTGGACCTACAAGCCTTTGAGACTTGGCGGTCCTTGCGGTTGTCAGCTTGCCTTCCTCTGCTTCGGGAGGCTACTTCGGAACTTCGACAATTCTCTCACGACAACGTCGCCGAAGGGCTTTGGCTCAACAATCAGGCCAGTGCGATGTATTCCGCCCCGTCTATTTCGCAGGCGCTCCATAACAGGCGGAAAGAATTTTTGGACGCGCTGGAGATTTTGGCCCGTGAAACACCAGCGGAGGAAGTCTGTGCTTGCACCGACGACGATGTCTGCAAGGCCTAGAAACGGGTCGTGGACCGTGCTCCCACAAACGATCTGTGAGAAGAACCCTTTCTTCCGGAGTTCTCCGCATGTGTACCGGTTGTTGTATTCATCGCGCCCGAAGTGATAAGCCCGATGGTAAAGGTCGAAGTAAGTCTTTTTGAATTCCTGTCCCGGCCAATCGAGAACGACGAGAATATGAAAGTCCTTCTCGGTCGAGTGTCCAGGCATCTCAAGACCAAGCCGCTGCAGCATATTTGTAAGTGCCCATCCGTGAAATTGACTTGCCCTCTGGCCGTGCTTCAGGTGCGGCGCTGCCCAGGCACAAATAATCGTCTCTGCATCGAATTCATTCAGACACCCCAACATTTCCAGCCTGAAGTCATCTGTTCTTTTGAGAACCTCCCTATAAAGATGGCCGTGTCTGTAAGTCTTGTAGAGCCGCTCAACGGCTCTGTCGCAAAAGTTCCATTTTATTGGAAGATGAGGATGCCTTGTGTACTTTTTGCGGATCTCGTAAATGCGATTCTCAAATTCCTTCAGCCTCGGTCCTTTAAAATAGAAACCACCGAAGACAAAGACATCCTTCCGTCCAGGTCCTTCCCGTCCGCTTGCGAAGCTGTTATCATCCCCGAAAAAGTACCACAATGTTGACTCCTCATTTAAGGCTGGCTCCTATAGGGTCTCTTTTGCCAGCATGGTAACATAGTTCTCAAACCCGCCGGGGGCCAGGCGCTCGTAGCCTGTGACCACTTTGTAGAGCATGTCCGGCCTTTAGTTGAAGCCTGACAAAGGCAAACAGCGGTGCTCGGGCCGAGCTCGGGTAGAGTTCGGGGTGCAAATTCTATTTCGGAAGGCTGGGCCGAAGGGCACGAACCGGGAAGCGCGCTAGAGTTTGGGGCGCAAATTTTTCTTTCGAGAGGAGAGCGGCTGCTGAGGAACACCTACCAGAGCAGGATGAGCAACCCCGCAAGTTCGAGGTGGTGGGAGGCCGGGAGTGGGCAGTGCGGTTGTCGTTCTGCCGGCAGAGGTGTGGGAGCAGTTGCGGGCGCGGGTCGAGCAGTTGGCCGGGGAAGCAGGGCGGAAAATACAGCTTGGGATAGACTGAAAATCACCTGTCCTTAGAACCTGCTGCACAACCCACCGCAAGAAGATCGTCAGGCAGGCAATAGAAAAGAACGCCGGGAGATTGGTAACGAGCGGTCACAGCGGACCGCGAGCTGGCGGAAACTGCCCGGTCAGGCGATGGTGCGTGCCATGATCGAGCACCGCCGCTAACAGCGCAGCGGCCGGCCATCCGAGCTACGGGAATGAAGCGGTTGAGCGCTGGGTGCAATCTGCTGAATACGCCAGCGAGCCAACTGCTCCCGCAACGGATTGCTGTCGCATCCGCCACCGGCGACCACCCGCTCGGGCGGGGGAGCGGACGGTTACCAGCGTTGTCTCTCTGCGTGTTCCGCAGCGCATGGCGGAAGAACGAAAAAGGCGCCGCCACGGTGATCTGTGACGGCGCCTTGTTGCCCCCCGCAGAGAAAACCTGCTGTCAATGAGTGTGCGAGCCGCGCTTGCTGTTCGTCGAACTGCGCGGGGCCGGCTCGGTGGTTCGCCGGCGGGCGGGCGTCCTTTCCGGCTGTTCGCGCGCGGCCATCTCGGTGAGCCGCGGCACCTGCCACAGCGAATGGATCAGGCGGTCGAGCTCGCGTTCGACCTCGGCGGCCAGCGCGGTGGTCGAGCGGAAGCAGTGCGGGCAGATCAGAAACACGTGTTGTTCACGGCGCGGCATAAGCTCATCCGTGCGGGGCGGCGCCGAAGCGGCTGTGGATAATCGGCGGGCTAAACATAGTGTATCGTTTCCATTATATGAATGTACGGTCTGCATACGATACAAGATGTACACAGGCTTGTCAAGGCTTTCGCCGGCGTGCCAGACTGCTTCGTGCCCCTGAAAACACGCAGAGAAATCAGCTACCCGCTCAGCTTCCGCGTGCCGCTGTCCCAGGTGGAAGAAATCGATGCCGCGGCGGCCCGGGAGAAACGCAAGCGCCGCAGTGACCTGTTGGAAGCGATCTGGGAGGTGGCCTGGGCCGAGTACAAACGGGCCGGATCGCTCGAGGCGTATGCTTCCGGGCGTCGCGGGCGGGGCTACACGCGGCGCGTCTCGGAAGAATTGCAGGACCAGATCTTCACCGCGGTGGAGCTGATTCTGGAGCGCGCCCCTTCGGCGGTCATCGAAGAGCTGGCCCGCAAGCTGACCCAGTGGGCCGGAAAATACGGGAGCCGACGCTAGCCAGTTTTTCTTCCTCCGTTCCCTTCCCCCACCAGACATCACCGACTCGAGCGGCGGGCCGGTTTCTGCGGCGCGAGGCCGCACGAAGCCTAGCCGGCCGGCCCGGCATCCGGATGGCGTTTGCCCAGACGCGCGAGGGCGCGGAGGCGGCTGCGCAGGTGGGAGCGCGGCAGAACCTTTTTTCTCACGAGCTGGTGAAGGAAGTCTTCGGCGGTCAGCAGTCCCTTCGACCAGTTGCAGACCGCACAGCAGGCAACCAGGTTGTCGGCGCGATCGGAGCCGCCGCGGGCCAGCGGCACGACATGGTCGAGCGTCCATTCATTTCGCTGCAGCCGCCGCAGGCAGTAGAAGCAGCGGCCAGCTTCGCGGCGGAGGATGCGCGTGCGGAATTCGAAGGTGTAGATGAGGTCGGTGCGTTGCCAGGCGCGCGGCTGGCCTGCGGCATCGCGGGCGGGGCTCTGCGGGGCGAAGGCCAGTCGTTCCGCGCGCGGCAGGCGTGCCCAGCGGCGCGCGATTTCGTCCGGGAGATAGACTTCCACGCGCGTGCCCCGGCGGCCACGGCTCAGGAACCGGATGCAGCGTTTGCGCGCCAGCACCCGGAGATAGAAACGTGCCGTTGCCGTGGACAAGCCGGTGATGGCCGCCATGCGTCGTCGGGAGATGTACGCGGTGCGATGGCCGAGAAGGTGGGAGACCCGCACCAGGTGGTAATAGAGCGCACGCTCCGGCGTCGTGAGCCGCAGCGTGGGGTTCAGCCAGTCCTCGACCGCCATCCAAACCCGCGCCACGTGAAACTGTGCGTGCATGTCCGATTTTGGAAGGAGTCCAGCGTGCAGGATGCGGCGCGAGCCGTGGCCCGCGGGCCCACGCCATACATTACCAATATAGCAAACCGGAGCGGGGGATTATTCACTGCGCGCAAGATTTTTCTCTTTCCGTTTCTGCAGGTTAGCCGGATCCGAGGGCGCTGGCCTCTTGACAAGCAGCGGGGAAAGCAACGCGCAATCGGTTATTCCCAGTGCGAGCAGATGGACTCGATCCAGTCGATCATCACTTCGACTTCTTCGGGGGTGGGGCGGGTGCCGGCATGGACCGCTTTGTTGCGGATTTCCCAGATGCGCTGGAGCTCGACGCGTTCCGCCGCAGTGATGTGGCCCTCGCGGGCCAGCGCATCCAGCAGTCCCAGCACGGCGCCCTTCCGGCTGGCCAGGGCCTGGCGAAAGTATTTCCGCGCGGCGGCAGAGAGCAGACGTTCGTATTCTTCGGCGGCAATTTTTCCGGCCAGGTTGGCGTCCTCTTCGAGCAGGATGCGGGCGAGCTCCAGCGGGCCGTAGCTGCGGAGGAAGGGACGGAGCACCTGAGCGGCGCGGCGGCGCTGCACCCACAGGTCGCGCTCGAACGCGCCGCGAGCCCGTTCGACCTGCGCGGCGTCGTCGCTGTGGCGGACAATCTGGTCGTAGGTCCACAGGGCCATTTCGGTTTCGGCCACCGAAGCGAGCCCGAAATGCTGCTGCCAGGCGCGCAGCTCCTCGCAGAAGGCCAGATAGGCTTCCACGGCGGTGGCGCCGTGCACCATCAGCAGATGCGCGACCGGTGTGCTGAAGATGGCGAACTGCTGCGGATGCACGAACCGGAGCACAATCGAGACCACGCCAATGTTGTGAAACACAACGAGCAATTGCTCGACGAGCAACTGCGGGTCTTGCTGGCTTTTCAGCGGGCCCAGGTAGAGCCGCTGCTTCAGCGCCCGGTCCAGCTCTTTTTCCGGGGGGATAGGCCAGTAGCGACGCAGCGGCGTGTGTTCCGGATCAAAAATGGTGAGCACATCGCGAGCCACCAGCCAGCGCTGACCGGTGCGCAGCGGCTCCAAGCGTTTTTCCAGACGCGCGAAATTGTAGCTGCGCCCGAACTTTTGTCTGCAGACTTCGGGGAACTGATCGCGGTAGTCGGAAAGCGGGAACGCTGCCGTCGTGCTGCGCATCGCTTCTTCCTCCGGAAAGGGCGGCACCGGCGGGGTACCGCAACGGGGGCGAGCCGGATGCTAACACCGTCAGGGGCGCAGCAGCCAGACTGGGATGGTGGGGCTACTGGCGGCGCTCGTCGCGCTCGATACGGCCGTCGCGCAAGTGAATGATGCGGTGGGCGTGGGCGGCAATATCGTGCTCGTGGGTGACCAGGATGATCGTGTTGCCGCGGCGGTGCAGCTCATCGAACAGCGCCATGATTTCGGCGCCGGTCTGCGAGTCGAGGTTGCCGGTCGGCTCATCGGCCAGCAGGATTGAAGGGGAGTTGACCAGAGCGCGGGCAATGGCCACGCGCTGGCGCTGACCGCCGGAGAGTTCATTCGGGCGGTGGTGCATGCGGTCGGCCAGGCCGACGATTTCCAGGGCGCGGCGGGCCCGTTCGAGCCGTTCGGCGGCGGGCGTGCCGTTGTAGATCAGGGGCAGCTCGACGTTGTGCAGAGCGGTGGCACGCGGCAGCAGATTGAAGGTCTGAAAGACGAAACCAATTTCCTTGTTGCGGATGTAGGCCAGCTCGTCGTCGTCGAGTTCACTGACCAGCCGACCGGCCAGCCAGTACCGTCCGCGGGTGGGCGTATCCAGACAGCCGATCAGGTTCATCAGCGTAGATTTTCCCGAACCGGAAGGGCCCATGATGGCCACGTATTCGCCCTTGCGGATTTCCAGGTCAACGCCGCGGAGCGCGTGGACCGGCTCCGCACCCATCTCGTACGTTTTCCAGAGCCCTTCGGTGCGGATGACGATGCCCCGCTCGACCAGGTCCGGACGGAACGCTGCCGGAGTCGTTTCCACTTCCATGCTGGCTGCTCTCTCTGTGCTCATCGGCATTCTCTTAGACGCGCCAGGCGCGAGAACGGCTGGGTTAGGCCGCTTCGGCCGGCGCCGGCGGCGTATTGTCCACTTTGACGCGGGCACCCGGCCGGAGCGTACGGAGCACCCGATAGCTGCCGGTAATGATCTCGTCGCCTTCCTGAAGCCCTTCGGTGATTTCGATCTCCGTGATGCCGGTGATGCCGGTCTTGACGGGAACGAAGACGGCACGGCCATCGCGAACCACGAACACGCCCTGGATTTCCTCTTTGGCCGGATCGTTGCCCGGCGTTTCGCTGCGCGCGGCGGCCAGGGCCACGCTGCGCTCGGGTGCTTCCTGGGCGGCCTGTTCCAGCTCTTTCCGCGTGCGCACGGCGAGGGCCTGCAGAGGAATGGAGAGCACGTTCTTCCGCTCTGCGGTGATGATCTTCGCGGTGGTGGAAAGGCCTGGGCGGAGGTGTTCGGGCGGATCGAGCAGGGTGATGACGACCTTGAAGTCCTTGGCCTCCTGGGTGCTGGAGGTGGTCTGCGTGGTGGCCAGACCGGAGGTGCGGAGCACCGCCTGCGTGCCGACTTCGCTGACCCGGCCCTGGAAGACGCGATCCGGGATCGCGTCAATTTTGACTTCCGCGGGCTGCCCGACGCGAACGTTGACGATATCGGTTTCGTCTACCTTGACCTCCGCGGTGACGACCGACATATCCGAGATGGTCATCAGATAGCTGCCCGGGGAATTCTGGATGCCGGGAACCACGTTTTCGCCTACGCGCACCGAAATGTAGGTCACCACGCCGGAAATCGGAGCGGTGTAGGTGGTTTTGCGGAGCTGGTCGCGCACGCGCAGCAGCACGGCACGGGCCTGTTCGAGCTGGGCGCGGGCGCGCTGCAGTTCCGCGCTGGTTTGTGCCTGGCGAGCTTCGCTGGCCTGCACGGCGGCCTGCGCGCTTTCGAACGCCGCTTTGCGCGCGTCGTACTCCTGGCGGGAGATCAGCTGATCTTCAAAGAGCTGTTGTGCGCGTTCCCAGTCGAACCGGGCCCGTTCGAAATCGGCGCGGGCGCGCACCAGCTCGGCCTGAGCGTTGCGGGAATTGGCTTCGGCCGAGCGCACCGCCGCTTCGGCGGAAGCCACCGCCGCCTGCTGCGCTTCGACTTCGGCGGCCGGCTGGGTGCTTTCCACGCGCAACAGCAGGTCGCCCTGCCGCACCACGTCGCCTTCCTTGACGGCAATCTCGATGACTTTGCCGAAGCCTTCCGCCAGGACGTTCGTATAGGTTTTCGGGCGGATTTCTCCGGAAGCGGTCACCAGCGAAGTCAAATCCTGCCGTTTGACCTTGTCGGTCTGCACGGCAATGACGCCCTTCGTCTGCAAATAGATACTGACCCAGACGATCGTCACCAGCACAATCCCTACGCCAACTCCGAGAACAATTTTTTTCCACCGGACCATGAGTGCTTCCTTAGGATTCGCTGTTCCGAAAAAACTTTTGCTTTTCCTGTCTCCGCCGCAACACGGCTGGGGCGCCGGCGCGGATCGCACACATTATTCTAGTACGACTGGACGGCCGGGAATGTTTCTCTGGCTGTTGCCGGACGGGGGACGGCGTGCAACCCGGGACCTGTGCGTGCATCCTACAGGATATCAGACTCCGGGCCAGGGGGAGCCCTGTCCGAGGGGGGAAATCTGGTTGCTTTGCCCGCGGGCCGGGGTATAGAATTTTCAGGAGCAGGCCCGGCCCCGCGGGCCGAGGTGGAGCCTATGCAAGCGCGCCTTCGTACTATTTTTGCCTTCCTGTTGAGCGCGGCACTGGCGTTTTCCGTCCACGCCTTCCCGCCGCCGCAGCAAGCCGGTGAACAAAAAAAGAAAGAAGAGCTGTCCGAAAAAGAGCGCAAACGGCGCGAGCGGGAGATGCTGAAGGAGCTGGACAGCGCCTACCGGCAATGGCTCGAGGAAGACGTCGCCTACATCATCACCGACGAAGAGCGCTCGGCGTTTCTCCGGCTGACCACGAACGAAGAGCGGGAGCAGTTCATCGAGCAGTTCTGGCTGAACCGCGACCCGACCCCGGAAACCGTGGAAAACGAAGCGCGGGAAGAACATTACCGGCGCATCGCCTACGCCAATGAACGATTCGCTTCCGGCATCCCGGGCTGGAAGACCGACCGCGGCCGCATCTACATCATCTGGGGTCCGCCCGATGAAATCGAAGGTATGCCCGCCGGCGGGCAATACAACCGGCCCCCGGAAGAAGGCGGCGGCTTCACCTCGGTGCATGCGTTTGAGAAGTGGCGCTACCGGTATCTCGAGGGCATCGGCAACGACATCATTCTGGAGTTCGTCGACCCGACCGGCAGCGGGGAATACCGGCTGACGATGGATCCTTCGGAGAAGGATGCGCTGCTCTATGTGCCCAACGCCGGCCTGAGCGAGCTGGAAGCGATGGGCCTGGCCAGCAAGGTGGACCGGTTCACCCGTACCGATGGCACCCGGCTGCCCAAAACCATGTTCGAGCCGGCCCGGATGAACCAGTTTGAGCGGCTCGAGCTGTTTGCCAAGGTCCAGCGTCCGCCGGCGCGCTTCCGCGACCTGGAAGCGGTGGTGACGTCGCGGATTCTGCGCAACCAGATCCATTTTGATTTTCGCTTCGATTATTTGCGGATCACCAGTGACACGGTGCTGGTGCCCATCACCATCCAGATTCCGAATCGCGAGATGACGTTTACGAGCACGCAGGGCGTGCACTCGGCCACGATGAACCTGCACGCCCGCATCTCGGCCCTGAACGGACGGATTGTGCAGACCTTTGAAGACGTCATCCGGCGGGACATCCCGGATTCGCTGTTTGCCGAGGCGGTCGAAGGCGTCTCCCTCTACCAGAAGGCGGTGCCGCTGCGCCCCGGGCTGTACAAGCTCGACGTGGTGATCAAAGACGTGAACAGCGGCGACATCGGCGCCATCAACCAGGGGCTGCGCGTGCCGCGCTACGGCGAAGAGGAACTGGCCACCAGCACTTTGATCCTGGCCGACCTGATCGAACGCGTGCCCTCGCGCGAAGTGGGCCTGGGCCAGTTCGTGCTCGGGGCCTCGAAGGTGCGGCCGAAGCTGGATCAGACTTTCAGCACCGATCAACGCATGGGCATCTACTTCCAGGTCTATAACCTGAAGGTGGATCCCACGACACATCGCTCCGCACCCGTGGTCGAATATGTGATCCGGCGGGGCGACGAGGAAGTCTGGCGGTTCCGCGAAAACCCCGAACAGCTCGAGCAGCGCGGCAGCCAGATCACCATCGAGAAGCTGCTGCCGCTGGCACAGTTCGAACCCGGTAAGTACCGGCTGGAGATCCAGGTGACGGATACTATCGGACAGCAGTCCGTCACCTCGCAGACGGAGTTCACCGTGAAAGCTCCGACCACCACGGCGCGAGCGGGGAACGAATGAGCCGAGGAGAATCAGGCGTGCGCAGGCACGGGACGTTCCTGCTGGGCCTGCTGGCCACACTGGTGCTGGCCACGACAGCGCCGGCGCAGAGTCTGCACGGCAAGCTTTCGGGCATCGTCGTCGACCCGCAGGGGGTGCCGCAGATGGGTGCCACGGTCACCGTGCTGCCCGAAGCCGACCTGGCGGCGCAGGCGCTGACGGTGGTGACGAATGATCGCGGGTTGTTCTCCGCGGCTTCCCTGCGGCCCGGACTCTACACGGTGCGCGTGACGCTGGCGGGCTTCCTGCCGGCGATCGAACGCCACATCCGCATTGAAGCCGACCTGACCACGCTGCTGAAAATCCAACTTGATTCGGTGTTCAGTTCGATCGAGCGGCTGCGTGAACGGCCGGCGGTCCCGATCGAGCCGGACGAGTGGGCGTGGATTCTGCGCACCTCGGCCGCCACCCGCCCGGTGCTCCGGCTGGCCGATGGCGAGCTCGTCGTGGCCATGTCTTCTGCCAGCGCAGAGACGAAGCCGCAGCGCCGTCCGCATGGCCGCCTGGAGCTGACCAGCGGCGCGCGAAGAGCCGGTTCGCCCTCGAACGTGGTGGATGCGCCGGGCACCGCATTCGCCTATCAGCAAAGCCTGGGCCACACGGGCCGGCTGCTGCTTTCCGGTCAGGCCAGCTTCGAACATTCGGCCGCCGCGGGCTTTGCCGCCGTCTGGATGCCGCAGGGAGAAAGGGGTGAAGGCCCACAAACCACGCTGGTGTTGCGGCAGGCCGACCTGGGCCGCGGACTGCGCTTCCGCGGCGCCCGTGCTGCGCACCGCAGCGAACTGGCGCTCGGCGAGCGGCTCTCGCTGCACTACGGTGCCGAGTTCCTGCTCGTCGGCATGGGCGAGACCACTTCTTCCCTGCGCCCGTTCGCCGAACTGGTCTATGCGCTGACACCGAACTGGCGCGCCGCTCTGATCTTCGCTGCACGGCCCTGGGCCGGAGCCGGGCGAGAAACCGATGGCCTCGAAAGTGCACTCGAACAACTCGACGCCTTCCCCGCGGTCATGCTGCGCGACGGCCGACCGGTGGTCGAAGGGGGTCAGCACGCTGAGCTGGCTGTCGAACACCTGCTCGGACCCAACACGAGCGTAGTCGCTTCTGTTTTCCGCGATCAGGCGCGGCACACCGCGGTCTTCGGACGCGGCCGCCTCAGCGACCCCGACTTCCTCCAAGACAATTTCTCCACGGCGTTCGTCTACGACGGTGGCGCAGTTGCGGGCTGGGGCACACGGCTGGTGCTGCGGCATCGTTTCGGGGAAAACGCCGAAGCGAACGTGATCTACGCCTGGGCCAGCGCCCTGAGCCCCACCGAAGACCGGGTGGAGGGAGAGGTCCGCGACAGCTTCGTGCCGCGCCACCGCCACAGCCTCGCCGCACGTCTGAGTGCGCGCTTCGAGAGCACCGGTACACGGCTCTCCGCCAGCTACAAGTGGGTCGGAGGAACCTTCCTGACGCGACCGGATGCGTACGGGGAAGTCGTGCACCAGGTCGAACCGTTCTTGACCCTAACGGTGCGCCAGCCGCTGCCTTTCACCGGCGGCCGCTTCGAAGCCCTGGCCGACTTTCGCAATCTGCTTGCCGAAGGATACGTCCCGATCACCACGCCCGACGGACGCATACTCCTGATCCCTGCACTGCGCAGCTTCCGCACCGGAGTCAGCTTCCAGTTCTAACCCCGCGGCGTAAGAATGCAGAAATCCAGCGTGGGAATGGGGCGATAGAGCCTTCTCCTCTGTACTACAAAAATATGGATTCTTATTCTAAAAATGGAATGCTGTGAACAAAAATAGCGAGATGAAAACATATCCTGAGAAGAATCAATGGATTAAATTAGGAGGAAATCTGTAAAATATGGCAGGAGACGTGCTAAGAACGAAAGAGGCGGAGTCCGTTTTTTGAGATGAAAGAAGGTCTGCACATAAAGCTCGGCGCGGTCGTGCTGGCGCTGCTGACGGTGGCTGCGGTTGTCTTTGCCATATTGAATTTCCAGCAGCGCCGCCAGTTCCAGACGCCGGATGACGGGGTCTCCTGGGAGGACTCGGCGGCCGGGGTGCGGGCGTGGGCGGTGGCGCCGGATTCGCCTGCGGCGCGAGCCGGGGTGGAGCCGGGCGATGTACTGAAGGCGATCGACGGCACGCCGGTGCGGCGCGCGGTGGATGTGACGAAGCGGCTGTTCCGGCTGGGGCCGTGGCAGCGGGTGCGCTACCAACTGGAGCGGCAGGGGCAGCCGTTTGAAACCGCGCTGGTGACGGTGCCGGCCGATACGAGCGCTTCGATCGAAAACTATCTGCGCTTGGTCGGGCTGCTCTATTTGTTCATCGGCATGTTCATTTTTGTGCGGCGGTGGAACGCGCCGCGCGCGGTGCATTTCTACATCTTCTGCCTGGTCTCCTTCATCTTCTACACCTTCCACTACAGCGGGAAGCTGAACGAATTTGACTGGACCATCTACTGGGGCAACGTGGTGGCGCTGCTGCTCCAGCCGGCGTTGCTCGTGCATTTTGCGCTGGTGTTTCCGGAGCGGCGGCAGCGCCTGCTGCCGAAGCTGGCGGCGGTCTACGCGGTGCCGCTGCTGCTGCTGGTGGTGCACGTCAGCGTGGCGCAGCAGATGCTGGGGTTTGTACCCTCGCTCGGGGCGCGGGTGTTTCTGGACCGGCTGGAGCTGGTCTATCTGGGCGGGTATTTCCTGCTGGCCGCGCTGCTGTTTTTCCTCTCCTATCGGCGAGCCCCCAGCGGCGTGCTGCGGCAGCAGTTGAAGTGGGTGACGGGCGGGACGCTGGCCGGCATTGCGCCGCTGCTGTTCTTCTACATCGTGCCGTACTTTCTGCGCCACGGCGTTGTGCCGGCGTGGACGAAATTTTCGGTGCTTTCGCTGGCGCTGATTCCGCTCTGCTTCGGCTACGCGATCATCCGCTACCGGTTGATGGATGTGGACATCATCTTCAAGCGCGGGCTGGCCTACACGACGGCGACGGCCGGAGTGGTGGCGCTCTACTTTGCGTTTGTCGCGCTGGTGGGGGAGGTGTTCCACGCCACCTGGGCCACCGGCGCGAGCGGCACGGTGCTGATCATCGTCGTCGCGGCGCTGCTGTTTCAGCCGATTCGCGAATGGGCGCAGGCGCACCTGGACCGCTTCTTCTACCGCGACCGGCTCGACTATCGTCGCACGCTGATCGAATTCGGCCGGACGCTGACGAACGAAGTGCGCCTGGAAACCATGCTGGACGCCGTACTCGATCGCATCTCGCAAACCATGCTCGTCGACCGCATCGCGGTGTTCCTGGCCGAGGAAGAATCCTCGCCGCGGTTCTCCCTGGCGCGGGCGATGGGGGTGCGCGCGGAGCCGCCGCTCGACTTGAGTTTTCTGGACCCCGCCGACCCTGCGTTTGCCCGCGGCTATCGCTTCTTCGAATCCGCCCGGCAGGCGCCCGGGCTGACTCCGACGCAGCGCCGCACGCTCGAACAGCTTGACCTGAACTATTTCCTGGCCTGCCGCATCCACGACCGCACGGTGGCGATTCTGGGACTGGGGAAGACCGTGGACGGCGATTTTCTGTCCAGCGATGACCTTGAGCTGCTGCAGACGATCGCCGGCTACGTGGCCGTGGCGGTGGAAAACGCGCGCATGTACCGCGCGCTCGAGCAGAAAGCGGAGCAGATCGAGCGGCTGAAGGACTTCAGCGAGAACATCGTGGAATCGCTGAACGTCGGCGTGCTGAGCGTGGACCTGAACGACCGGGTGGAGTCGTGGAACACGCAGATGGAATCGCTCACCGGCATCCGCCGCAGCGAGGCGCTCGGGCGCACGCTGCCGGAGGTGTTGCCGCTCGATCTGGTCGCGGAGATCGCCGCGCGGGCCGGCGAGGAGCGCGTCAGCGGCATCTACAAGTATCCGCTGCGCGGCCGGGACGGGCGCACGATGATTCTCAACGTCTCGATTGCGCCGCTGGTGGGCAAGACCGGCGAACGGCTCGGCCGGCTGATTCTGATCGAGGACGTCAGCCAGCGGGTCCGGCTCGAAGACCAGATGGTGCAGACGGAAAAGCTGACTTCGCTCGGCCTGCTGGCCGCCGGCGTGGCGCACGAGGTGAACACCCCGCTGGCCGTCATCTCGAACTACATCCAGATGCTGGCCAAGCAGTTGCCGAGCGACGATCCGCGGCACACGCTGATTGAGAAAATCGTCAAGCAGACCTTCCGCGCCAGCGAGATCGTGAACCATCTGCTGAACTTCTCGCGCACCGGAGCGACCGAATTCACGGAAGTGAACCTGAACGCGGTGATCGAAGAGACGCTGGCGCTGGTCAGCCATCCGTTCCGCAGCGCGCGGATCAGCGTGATCAAGAATCTGGATCCGAACCTGCCACCCGTGCTCGGTTCGGTGAACCGGCTGCAGCAGGTCTTCTTGAATTTGTTCCTGAATGCGCGCGACGCGATGCCCGAAGGCGGCATGCTGGAGGTGCGCACCGCCGCGCAGAACGGCACGGTCGAGGTCGAGGTGACCGACACCGGCGTGGGCATTCCCCGCGAACACCTGAACCGCATCTTCGACCCCTTCTTCACCACGAAAGGCTCGGGACGGGGCACCGGCCTGGGACTTTCGGTCAGCTACGGAATCGTCAAGGAGCACGCGGGCAAGATCGACGTGCGCTCGACGCCGGGCAAGGGAACCTCGTTCCGCCTGGAATTCCCGGTAGTCCGGAAGGGCGTCCATGTCGAAAGCTAGCATCCTCGTTGTGGACGACGAGCAGGAAATCCGCGAGGGGCTGGAGCTGCTGCTCGGCTCGGAGGGCTATCGCGTCTTTCAGGCCGAAAACGCCCAGCAGGGTCTGGCGGCCCTGGACCGCGAACCGGTGGATCTGCTGCTGCTCGACGTGGCCCTGCCGGACCGGAACGGCCTCGACCTGCTGCGCGAGATTCGCAGCAAAGACCCGGCGCTGCCCGTCATCCTGATCACCGCCTATGGCTCGATCGACATGGCCCGGCAGGCGTTCAAGGCCGGCGCGCTGGACTACATCACGAAGCCCTGGTCGAACGACGAGCTGCTCGCGCAGGTGGCGCAGGCAGTCGAGGGGCGCCGGCTGCGCGAGGAAAACCTGCTGCTGAAGCGCGCCCTGAAGCAGCGCTACAACTTCCCGAACATCATCGGCAAAAGCGAACAGATGCAGCGCGTGCTCGACCTGGTCATGCAGGTCGCGCCGTCGCGTTCAACCGTGCTGATCACGGGCGAGAGCGGCACCGGCAAGGAGCTGATCGCCAAGGCCATCCACGCCGCCTCCCCGCGCGCCGAAAAACCCTTCATCGCTGTGAACACCGGCTCGATGCCGGTCGATCTGCTCGAATCGCAACTGTTCGGACACGTCAAAGGGGCGTTCACCAGCGCGGTGAGCTCCAAGAAGGGACTCTTCGAGGTAGCCGACCAGGGCACCATCTTCTTCGACGAAATCAGCACGATCAGCCACGAAACCCAGGCCAAACTGCTGCGGGTGATCCAGGAACGCGAATTCATGCGGCTGGGGGGCACGGAAACGATCCGCGTGGACGTGCGCATCCTGGCGGCCTCCAACGTGGACCTGGCCGCGCTGGTGCGCCAGGGGCGCTTCCGCGAGGACCTGTTCCACCGCCTGAATGTGATCTCGCTGCAGTTGCCGCCCCTGCGCGACCGCAAAGAAGACATTCCGCTGCTCGTGCAGCACTTTATCGAACGCTACTGTGCAGAAAACAACAAGCCCCTGCGCCGCTTCACCGCCCAGGCGATGCGCGTGCTGATGGACTACGACTGGCCGGGCAATGTGCGCGAGCTCGAAAACGCTGTGGAACGCGCGGTCGTGCTCTCCACCAGTGAATGGCTCGATCCCGACCTGCTGCCGGAAAATGTCCGCAGCAAGGAAATCGTCAAAGGCGTGCGCCTGCAACTGAGCGAGTTCCTGCCGCCGTTGCCGGGCGAGCCGGGCGCACGCCGCGCCGCCGATAACCCCACGCCCTCCCTGTTTGAAATCATGGAAGAAATCGAGCGGCGCGTCATCACCGACATGCTCGAACGCACCAACTGGAATCAGACCGAAGCGGCCGAACGCTTCCAGATTCCCCTCTCCACCCTGAATCAGAAAATCAAACGCCTGGGCATCGAGGTGCGCCGGCGGAATCCGCCGCGCACGGCTTCCTCCGACGAGGCCGAAGAAGAGCCTGCCGGACGCGCCGCCAGCGGCTAGCGACAGGACCACCTTTCAGCCTGTCTGTTTCCCCTGCGTCTCGCCGGCCCGGTTTTGCGCCGGAGCGAAGACGGAAGCCGGCACTGCAGAGCATGTGAGGGTCCCGGAAAGCACGAGGCGCAGGTCAGGAAACCCGGGCGTGGTGCGGGGCACCGCCGGGAAGCAACGCGTCGGTCAGGTTGGCAGCATCCAGTTTCGCACCCTGCAGGTCGGCTTCTCGCAAAATGGCTGTGGTCAGGTCCGCACCCAGAAAATCCGCGCCGGCCAGCTTCGCGTTGCGGAAATTGGCCGCGCGCAGACTGGCGCGGTGGAACACCGCTCCGGTCAGGTCGGTGCGAAAGAATTCCACGCCGCTGGCCTGCGCCTGAGTCAGATCGGCTCCGGAAAGATTGGCTTCGGTCAGGTCCGTGTTCCGCAGGTCGGCGCGGCGCAGGTTGGCTCCGCGCAGGTCGGCCGCGCCGAGCTTGGCCCGGCGCAGGTCGCTTCCCTCCAGGCGGGCGCCGGCGAGATTGGCGCCGTGGAGATTCACGCCGCGCAGGTCCATGCGGGAAAGATCGGCGCGGGAAAGATCAGCGCGGGCGCCGCCCACGCCGCGCGTCCACTGCGCGTGCTCCTGCAGAATTTCACTCACGCGGCGACCGTTGTGCCGCACGGCAGACGGTTTGCGCAAACCCCAGAACCACACGGTACACTCCTGTGCTGAAAAACGATGCAACGAAAAAATTTTAGCAGAGCGGTCGCTCAGGTGGAAAGGCTGCTCCGATTGAGTTGCTGCAGGCGGCTAGCGGCCACCAGCCCGGAGTACACCAGCAGCAGCACGAACACGTGGAAGGCCACGCTGGACCAGGTCCGGACCAGCAGAGCCAGCAGTCCGTCCACGGCATAGAGGAACATCCCCGCCAGGAACACACGGGGCAGCCCGCGGCGGGCATGGATACCAAAACCCACAAAGATGGCGGCCAGCGCCACACTCACCAGCAGAGTCAAACCCTTGCCCAGCAGGCCGGCTCCCCAGACGGTGTGTTCGACCAGTTGTGCGGCGCCGAGCACGAAGACCCGGGCCCAGTCGTAGTTGGCCAGGACAGCCAGCGAACTCAACACGGAAAGTCCGGCAATCCAGTAGAACCAGTCGGCGCCGCTGCGGGCGCGAGCTTCGACGCGCAGTTTCTGTTCGAGCAGCAATGCCGAGTTCGGCTGCATCGATGACCTCGAGGAAACCGTAGACTGCATGACCACTGGCCTCCGGATACCAGTGCTGTTGCGGGGATCGAGCCCAATCGCGCGCAGGAGAGCTGGAATAAGGATGACCGCAACGGATAATTAGAATATTAGATGACATTGACATGCAAGATCATGGTAAACACCGGCAGTGGAAAAGTTAACAGGTACCTGGGCAGCTGAAATCGAGGTCCGGACTCAGGTAAAAAGCAGCATAAAGCCTTGCACCGAAGAGGCGCATCCCCCCTGAAACAAATTGTCAGCGTGCTGCGGCAGAAGACCGCTCCCGCAAAGGCTGCGCAAGAAGAAGAGAATACCGGCTGTGGACAGCCATCCCTACCCGGTTTGTGAGGGAAGGGCGGGGAGCCGGGGCTGCCGGAGTGACCGCGACGCATCCGCTGTGTCGCGGAACAGGGGTGTGAGCGCACTCCGCCAACATGGACTTCGCCGCAAGACACCGACCTGCGCGCTACGGCCGGCGGCGCAGGGTAGGCGCGCCGGGCGGGCGCTTTTCCTGTTCGGCGGCCTCGAGGGGTTCCGGCGGGGCAAGAATCCAGGCAAAGCCACGGCGTTCCTCGATGCGGGCGATGACCACATCGTGTTCCGGCTCGCTGAACAGGTTTAGTGCCGTGCGCAGGAATTCCAGAGCGGCGTCCGACCTCGCCTTGTGGAGTTCGCCGCGTTCGATTTTCTCGAACAGGTCGGCCAGGTCGGCCCGGGCGCTGCGCAGTCGCATCAGTCGTGAGTCGCCCTGGGCGAGCAGGTCGGCGAGCTGCGGGGCGGGGTCGTTTCGCGGATACCGGACTTCAAGGATGCCGCGTGGCTCGCCTTTTTCGGGCGGGTAGAGTTGCACATACTGCGGACGAAGCACCCGGGTCCGAAGAAAATCGCCACGGAGCGGTTCCTGACGCACGCGATACCGCAGGCTCCAGACTTCGGGGCCGTAGCCTTCCAGATAGCCTGCGAGCAGCAGCTCGACCAGCGGCTCTTCCGGCGCCAGTCCCAGCGGGTGATAGATTCGATCGGTGGCCTGCCGAATCACCTCGAGCAGACCCAGCCCGAGCTGCTCGAGGTCCCCCGCCTGCTCGGTCTCCAGCCGGCCGGGACCGACGCCGACCGTGGTGCTCATGACCCGCTGCAATCCCACACCGAGCCGCACGGGCTCATGGCCTGCAGACGGCCAGCTCCACACCACCGGCCCGAGCAAAATCCCCACGCGCCGGTCTCCCAGGGGGATCACCAGCGGCGGCTGTGTCTCCGGCTCGATGGGATTCTCAGCCGCGCCGACCAGGATGGCATCGCGCGTCACCAGAATGAGCACGCGCCCGGCCGCGAGATTGGCTACGACCTCTTCCTGCGGCGGAGCCGGGGCGGAAGCCAAGAGCACCAGCACCGCGGCCAGATGCACCACCACGCACACGGCTGCCGTTCGTCGGAAACGGGCAGCGCGGCGCTCCGTTGCACTCAGCACGCAGGTGGGACGCATCGCGCTGATGATTCTACACCTGGATGCGTCGCCGCAGGTGGCGCACTTCAGGGCCGGCTGGCGGCAACCGCAGCAAGGAACTGGCGCAGCGTCGCGCGGTAGCGCTCCGGGGCTACCTGCGCAGCTTCTTCGTGGCAGTACCCTTCGATGCGCAAAAACATCTTCGGTTCGCGCGCCAGCCGGAAGACTTCTTCGCCGAGCGCAATTGGCAGAACGGGATCGCTCGCGCAGTGCACGACCAGCAGCGGTGTGCTGACGCTCGCCAGTTTCGTGCCGGTGTCGAACTTTGTCCGGAGAAAATAGCCAATGCCGGGAAGAAACCAGTAGATGCGCCGGGCCACCGCCCGCGTGGAAGCAAACGGCGCTTCTAATACTACACCGCCAACTTCGCGCCGCGTGGCCAGCTCGACCGCCACGGCCGTGCCCAGCGATTGCCCGAACGCGATTACCCGGCGCGGAACAATCTGCTTCTCATGCACGAGCCAGTCGTAGGCGGCTTCGGCATCGCGATACAAACCGGCTTCGGAAGGCACGCCCGCGCTTCGGCCGTAGCCGCGATATTCGACGGCCAGCACCTGGGCCGGCACCCCGGCCAGGAACTGATACGTCGGCACGCGAGCCGCAATGCTGGCCGCGTTGCCGTGAAACGCCAGAAACGTAAACTCCGCGCCGGGGGCGGCAATCCACCAGGCATGCAGCCGGACGCCATCTGCGGTGCGCAGCCAGACGTCTTCCACGGCCAGGTCAGCGGGTGGCGGCTCGCCGGCATGCCGCCCGACATCGGGAAAGAAAATCAGCCGGCGTTCGAACAGCAGCACCAGCAGGCCCAGGGAGAAGTACGCCGCGGCCACTACCACCAGCAACCCCAGCACGCTGTTCCTCCGCAGCCTCATCTGGCGGTGCCCGGCCTGCGGTCGGCGGAAAGCCATTCAGCTCTGTCGGGCGGCCACCTGCTGCTGAGCGCGAGCGTTTTTTTCCGCGACGGAGCGGGCCAGCTCCTCTTTGTAGGCAGCCAGCCGCTGCGCCACCGCGGAATCGAACGTGGCAATGATTTCCGCGGCGTAGATGCCCGCGTTGATGGCACCGGGCTTGTCAATCGCCATAGCTGCTACCGGCACGCCGGCAGGCATCTGCACGGTGGAGAGCAGCGAGTCGACTCCGTTGAGCACGGTCGTGGCCATCGGCACGGCGACCACTGGCAGGGTGGTCAGCGCGGCCACCACGCCGGCCAGGTGTGCCGCGCCGCCGGCAGCCACGATGATGCACTTCAAGCCGCGCGCGATGGCCGTGGTCGCGTACTCATGCGTGCGGCCCGGCGAGCGGTGTGCCGAAACGACCTCCACCTCATAGGGAATGCCGAACTTGTCCAGCATGCGAGCGGCTTCCAGCATCACCGGCAGGTCTGTGTCCGACCCCATGATGATGCCCACCTGCGGTTTTTTCTCGGCGTTTGCAGCAGTCACGGTGTCTCACTCCTAAGCGAGATTATTTCGCCACGCGAGCGTACTCCAGCAACTCGATGCGATCCCCGCGGGCAATCCGGCCACCCTCCACCACCCGGCAGAGCATGCCCCGGCGACCGCGCAGTTGCTCTTCCAGACCCAGACGAATTTCGTTCATTCGCGCGCAGGGGTGGCATGGCCCCGTTACCTCGAGCAGAGCCTCCCCGATGCGCAGGCGCTGACCGGGTTGAAGCGCCTGCACGGCAAGGCCGCGGGTGGTGATGTTTTCCTTCACCGCCCCGGGAGAAATCTCCAGTTGCTGCAGGGTTTCTTCGTCCATCAAAAGCACCTGGCGGAGACCGCCGGGCCGGGCATGCGCGCACCCTTCCAGACCCCTGTTTTCGATAGCCCGCACCGCCTCCACCTCCCGCATCGGCAATCGGTGAGCTCGCGCAACAAAAAGATGAAGAACCTCAGCCAAATCAGTCTCCGGCAGCCAACGAGGACAAGGCGGTGGCGGCAATGTCCCGCCGGAAGTGCATCCCTTCGAAATGGATGTTTTCGACTACCTGATAACAGCGGGAGACGGCGCCAGCCAGAGAGGTAGCGGTGGCGGTGACGGCGAGCACTCGACCGCTACTCGTGTAGTAGTCATCGCCGTCCCTGCGGGTGCCGGCATGAAAGATCACGACATCTGTAGCATCACCTGCAGAAGCTAGCCCCTTGATTTTCTTGCCCGTTTCAAATTTGCCCGGGTACCCACCGGAGGCCAGCACGACGCAAACACTTGCCCCAGCCTTCCACTGGGCCGGCACGCTGCTCAGCCGTCCTTCTGCTGCAGCAAATAAAGTTTCTGCCAAATCCGATTCCATGCGGGGGAGGATGGCTTCGGCTTCCGGGTCACCCAGTCGGCAGTTGAATTCCAGCACGCGGGGTCCTTCCTCGGCGAGCATCAAACCGAAATAGAGGAAGCCGCGATAGGGATGGCCTTCAGCGGCCATGCCCGCAATGGTGGGTGCGACAATCGTCGTGCGAATTTCCTCTTCCAATTCCGGAGAAATCAGGCCATCCGCCGAAAAGGCGCCCATGCCGCCGGTATTCGGGCCGCGGTCGCCATCGAAGGCACGCTTGTGGTCGCGGGTCGGAACCATGGGTAGAATGTTTTCCCCATCGGTGAGGACGATATAGGAAAGCTCCTGGCCAGCGAGGGCTTCCTCGATCAGCACCTGTTCGCCCGCCGGACCGAATTCGTGCTCTTCCATCAGTCGAGCCAAAAACGCAGTGGCTTCGTCCGGCGTGGCGGCCACCAAAACTCCCTTGCCTCCGCAAAGCCCGTCGGCCTTGATGACCACAGGCCAGTCCACGGCGCACAGCGCGGTGTAGGCATCTCCCGGCGAGTCATAGACGCCGTAGGCAGCAGCGGTAGGGATGCCGTGGCGCTGCATGAACTCTTTGGCGAAAACCTTGCTTCCCTCAAGCCGAGCCGCCTGCCGGGTGGGGCCAACGATACGGAGGCCGCGACGGGTGAATTCATCAACGATGCCCAGCACCAGGGGCAGTTCGGGCCCGACCACGGTCAGGTCCGGGCGAAGCCGCTCGGCCAGGGTGGCCAGTCCAGCCACATCGTCGAGCCGCCCTTCGAGGCATTCGGCGTGCTGCGCGATCCCCCCGTTGCCCGGCACACACCAAATTTTTTCTACGTGCTGACTCTGCCGGAGTTTCCACACCAGGGCATGTTCGCGGCCGCCGCTGCCCAGGACCAGGATGCGCATCGCGCCATCAAGATAAACACAGCCCCCGCAGGTGTCAACCAAAGCCGCATGCGGTAGTGGATTGACTGGCTGGCCGGCGCCATCTACGATGCGCACGCGTGAACCGGGGAGCCATCTCGCGCGGCGCATTGGCGGCCATCCTGCTGTGTTTTTTCCTCTCCGGTGCGGCCGGTCTGGTCTACCAGGTAGCGTGGAGCAAGGCGCTGGGGCTGGTCTTCGGCCATACGGTGTACGCCATCGCCACGGTGCTGGCCGTGTTTATGGCCGGGCTGGCTGCCGGCAGCGCTGTGATCGGCCGCTGGTGCGAAGGAAAAAGCCGGCCGGTGGCGCTCTACGGCTGGCTGGAGCTGCTGATTGCCGGGCTGGGTGCGAGCTCGCTTGTTGGACTGGTCGGTGTGCGGTGGCTCTACCGGGCCGCCTTCCCGTTGCTGGCCGACGTGCCGGCGCTGCTTCTGCTGCTGCGGGGCATCGGTGCGGCGCTGGTGCTTTTCCTGCCTACGTTCCTGATGGGCGGGACGCTGCCGGTGCTGGTGCGCGGGCTCACCCGCCACTCCGCCGAGCTGGGTGCGCGCATCGGCCGCCTCTACTGGGTGAACACGGCCGGCGCGGTTGCCGGCACACTCGCGGCCGGCTTTCTGCTGCTGCCTGCGCTGGGACTGAAGCGAACCGTGGCCGCGGCCGTTGTGCTGAATGTTCTGGCCGGTGCCGTAGCGCTCGTGCTCGACCGGCGGATGGGGCCGGCCGAGCGCCACACCCCAACGGCGGACGCGCTGACTGCACCGTCCTTCGCAACCTCTGGCTGGCCGTGGTTGCTGCTCGCGAGCTTCGCTGCGGTCGGCGCCACAGCGATGGCCTACGAAATTGCCTGGACGCGCCTGCTGAGCACGATGCTCGGCAGCTCGACCTACACGTTTACGCTGACGCTGGCGGTGTTTCTGGCCGGGCTGGTGCTGGGCAGCTTCCTGTTCGAACGCTGGACGGTGCGGGGCGGGCAGCCCGGCGCCACTGCGTTTGCCACGACGCAACTGTTGACGGCGGTGGCCGCGCTCGGTTTCCTGACGGGCTACGAATCTCTGGCTGGTTTGCTGCCGCCGATTCTGCGAGCCGGCGGCGGCAGTTTCGCGGGTCTGGTGCTGGCGCAATTTGCTGCCGCCGGGCTGGCCATGCTGCCGGCCGCCATCGTCTTCGGATTCAATTTTCCGCTTGTCGCGGCGCTGATTGCCGCGCGGTCGGCTGGCCGTGGCCATGCGGAAGCGGTCGGGCGGGCCTACGCGGCGAACACGGTCGGCGCGATCGGTGGCGCGCTGCTCACCGGTTTCTGGCTGCTGCCCGCAGCGGGAGCCTTCCGCGTGGTCGTGGTGGCCGCGGCAGTAAATCTGGTGCTGGCCCTGCTGCTCGAGCTGCGCTCCAGACGGCGCTTGTTGGCTCTGGCCACAACCGCGCTGCTGCTGGTGTTCGCCGCGGGTAGAGCGGCCAGCGGTGCGTTCTACCCTCGCGCGCTGGCCACATTCGGCGTCGTGCTCTACTGGGACCTCTACCAACTGCCGCTGTCGCTGACGGAAGTGGCGGAAACGACCGACGTCATCTACACCGAAGACGGCCTGAACGCCTCGGTGGCGGTCGTGCGCACGGAAGACTATCTGGCGCTGCGGACCAACGGCAAAGTAGACGCTTCCAATCACGACACCATCACGCAACTGCTGGTCGGGCATCTGGGCCTGTGGTTTCATCCTTCGCCCCGGCGGGTGCTCGTGGTCGGCTTCGGCAGCGGCATGACGGTTTCGGCGGTGGCGCGCCACGCCGAGGTCGAGCGCATCGATTGCGTGGAGATCGAACCCGCCGTGATCCGCGCTGCCGAATATCTGGCTCCCCTGCATCGCGGCGTGCTCGGCGACCCGCGGCTGCGACT
The DNA here is from genome assembly GCA_023512135.1 of Terriglobia bacterium. Lineage (GTDB taxonomy): Bacteria > Acidobacteriota > Terriglobia > Acidiferrales > UBA7541 > DSGC01. The sequence goes on from JAIMAG010000001.1 coordinate 27,667, forward strand.
GATTGCCGACGACGCGCGCAACTTTTTGCTCACCACCCGCGAACGCTACGATGTGATCATCTCCGAACCCTCGAATCCCTGGATCGCCGGCGTGGCCAGTTTGTTCACCAGCGAGTTCTACGCGGCGGTGCGGCAGCGACTGCAACCCGGGGGCCTCTTCGTGCAGTGGGTGCAGGGCTACGCGCTCGAACCGGACGACGTCCGCTCGATTCTGACCACCGCGCTGATGCACTTTCCACGGGCCACGCTGTGGCGGGCCGAAACGTACGACTATCTTTTGCTGGCGCAAACCGAAGACGAACCGCTCCGGCTCGACCGTCTTCGCGCACTGTGGTCGCGACCTGAAATGCAAGAGGAGTTCGCACTGTTGCAGCTCGCACAGCCCGAAGGTCTGCTCGCCTATCACCGACTCGACGACGCGCCGCTGCGCCGGTTGGCGGCCGGCGCCGTGATCCAAACCGACGACCATCCGCGACTCGAATACCGTGCACCCCGGGCGCTGCTGCGGCCTAACCTCGAAGAAAACATCGAAGCGCTCATCGCGAGCCAGCGCGAAGCGCTGCTGCCACGCGATGTCGTCGTCGAAAACCCCGAGCCGGCCCTGGTCGCGATGGCACGCACCCTGTTCGGGCTGCGCGAATACGATGCTGCACGCGCCGCGCTCGCCGCACTGCCTGCGTCTCATTCCAGCGCTGAAGCCGAACTGTTGCACGGACAGCTCGCACTCCGGCGGCACGCCTATCCGGCCGCACGCGCCGCGCTGGAGCGCGCGCTGCAGCTCGACCCGTCTCGGCTCGAAGCCGCCTGCGCGCTGGGCGAGCTGGCCCTGCGACAGTTGCAACTGGACCGCGCCGAGCTGCTCTATCGCCAGGTCGTGGAGCGCGATCCGCAACACAGAGACGCCCTGCGCGGGCTCGCCCGCGTCGAACAGCTGCGGGAACGCTGGGAGCACGCCATCGCCTGGCAGCGGCGTGTCGTCGAAGCGGCGGCCGCGCCCTCGGCGGAAGACCGGGCCACGCTCGGCGCACTGCTCAGCCGCGCCGGCTTTCTCGAAGCCGCCGAAGCTGAACTGCAGCGCGCGCTTCAGACAGACCCGTACAGTTTTCTGGCCCACCGCACCCTCGCAGATCTCTACCGCCACCAGCAGAACTGGGCGCAGAGCAGACGACATCTGGAGACCATCGTGCGCTACTTTCCCGAACGCGACCCCTCCGCCTATGCCGCGCTGGTCGAAGCCTGTCGCAACCTGGGAGATATCGCCGCGGCCCGTGCCGTGCGGCGGAAAGCTGAGCGCCTGTTCCCCGGCCACCCGGACGTCCTCGCCATTCCGCCGATTCGCTGAACTGAAAATGCCCACAGGCCCCGGCGGCGTGTAAAGGACCCGTCCTCGCGCAGCACCTGCACGAACTGGTTGCCCGCCGGCACCAAAAATGCTTTCATGCATGCACCATGCCATGGGACTTCGTGCTGATTCTGTTCGCGCTGGGTGTTCTGCTGCCCTGGCACGGCACGATTCGCCTGCGGCGTGTGCTGGCGACAGCGGAACTGAGCAGCGCCGACCGCGTCGCCCTCTATGCCTCCACGATTGCGTTTCAATGGGCTGCGGCGGCGACGGTCGCCTGGCGCGCCCTGGCCCGGGACCTGCCGCCAGCCAAGCTGGGACTTGCGGTGCCCGAGACAGCGCAGGTTGCGTTCACTTCGGCAGTGCTCACGCTGGTCGCCGTCAGTGTCTCCATCGCCAGCCTGCGGCGCCTGGCGCGCACACGGCCCGAAGAACGCGGCGCCCTCGGCGTCATAGTCGAAAAACTGATGCCGCGCACAACGCTGGAACTTGCCGCCTTTGCGGCACTGGCCACAACGGCCGGACTTTGCGAGGAGTTTCTTTACCGGGGCTTCGTCTACGCTGTCTTTGCCGAATTTACTGGCGGCTCAGCACCGGCCGCCATCGCCATCTCGGCTGCTTTCTTCGCCCTGGCACACCTTTATCAGGGGGCCCGAGGCCTGAGGACAACGTTCATCGTGGGAATCGTCTTTGGAGCCGTGCGCGAGTGGACGGGCAGCCTGCTGCCGGCAATGGCGGCACACTTCGCAGTCGACCTAACTACAGGCATCGCTGCGCCCATCTTGATGGCTCGCGCGGGGACCCGGGGCGAGAAGGTGTCCGGCTCTTCGACAGGAAATCAATCAACCGGCGGGGCGAGCAACGGTTTGTTATAATCTAAAAGAAAATCATAATAAAGATTAATGACTAATAGAAAAGAAGAAAGGCTCTCAGATGCTACGATCCGCGAAGCGCTGCGCCCATTTGGCGTAGAGGCCAGCCGTGCACTCATCGAGCGTGTGCGCCTCTACTTGGAAACATTACTCATTTGGAATCAGAAGGTTAGCCTGACTTCTATCACGCAACCATCGGTGATTTTGCGTCGGCACTTCGGGGAAAGCTTTTTTGCTGCCAATGCCTTGAACATTTCGAAAGGTCGGCTCGCCGACGTTGGCAGCGGGTCTGGTTTTCCAGGGCTGGCACTTAAGTTGTTATGTTCAGAATTGCATATAACTTTAATAGAGCCGAGTTTGAAGAAGTCTGCATTTTTGGCAGAAGTTGTTAGAAAACTTGGACTTACTGGTGTTCAGATACTTCGTTTGAGATATGAACAGATTCTCCCTGAAGAGCTAGAGGTCAATTGGGTGACAGCACGTGCTTTGGGCAACTATATTGATTTGCTTTCCTGGGCCCGCGGAGTTCTCAAAGATGGACGTGTGATTTTCTGGGTGAGCAGATCGACTGCCGAGGAGCTCAGCTCGCTCGCAGGCTGGTATTTTATTCCGCCTATACTTATTCCTGAATCCAGAGGCCGATACCTGGTGTGCGGCCAGCCAAAAATGTAGACTTGGTTTCGATGAAATGTTTCACGTGAAACATTTCTCTGAAAACAAAAATGCTCTGTTTCACATGAAACATCTTGCATCAAAATCTGTACTTTGTTAGAGTTCAAAAAACTGGGGGCGTACTTGGCGCGAATCATCGCCATTGCCAACCAAAAGGGAGGCGTAGGAAAAACAACAACGGCTATCAATCTTGGCGCCTCTTTGGCCGTTTCCGAGCAAAATACACTTCTGATTGACTGCGACTCTCAAAGTAACACCACAACCGGTTTAGGTTTTACCAAGGACCCAGCCCGCCGGTCACTCTATCACTCGCTTGTTCTCGATGAGCCTCTAGAAAAAATCATCCTGAAAACTTCAGTGGACGGTCTGGACCTAGTCCCTTCGGACAAAAATCTGGTTGGCGCAGCCGTCGAGCTCGTGAACGTAGAGGATCGGGAATTTCGTCTTAGAAAAGCTATTGAATCAATTAAAGACAGGTACGACTTCATCCTGATCGACTGTCCCCCAGCTCTCGATTTGCTAACACTGAATGCTCTTGTTGCCAGCGATGCTGTATTGGTGCCTATTCAATGCGAATATCTGGCACTGGAGGGTGTATCGGAACTGCTCGATACACTGATGCGCATCCGCCGCAGCTTAAATCCGTCGCTGGGAATCGAAGGAATCCTGCTCACCATGTACGACGAGCGGACCACACTTTCCCGCCAAGTCGCCGCTGATCTGAGAAGTTTTTTTGGATCACAAGTGTTTGAAACCGTGATACCTAGGAATGTTCGTCTGGCCGAGGCACCGAGTCACGGAAAGCCTATAATTTTCTACGACATTCATAGTAGAGGTGCGGCAAGTTACATCCAGCTTGCCAAGGAGGTCATAGCCAATGCCCAGAAACGCACTGGGAAGGGGTCTGAGCGCGTTGATCCGGGAACCCGCGCCGCTGCCGCCGGAGCCGAAAACAGCTCCGCAAACTGAAATTTCATCCGTGCCGGCGGCCGGCACCCCAGTTCATGTCGACATCGATCTTATCGACCCGAATCCATACCAGCCGCGAACTCAGTTCAAAACTGAGGCGCTGGAGGAGCTGGCGCAGTCAATTCGCGCAAACGGCATCATCCAACCACTTGTGCTTCGACCCACAGGGCGACGCTATCAGCTCATTGCCGGAGAGCGTCGCTGGCGCGCTGCGCAGAGGGCTGGGCTGATGCGCGTGCCAGCCATCCTGAAAGACATTCCTGAGAATCGCGCCCTGGAAATTACGCTCGTTGAAAATCTCCAGCGCGAAGACCTGAATCCCATCGAACAGGCACGGGCTTTCGAACGGTTGATGACGGAATTCCAGCTCACCCAGGAGGAAATCGCCGAGCGGACCGGCAAAGATCGCGCTACCATTGCCAACACCCTGCGACTGCTCAAGCTGGAAAAGTCGATCCAGGAACTTGTCGAAGAAGGGAGACTGACGGCAGGTCATGCTCGGGCGTTGCTGGCCATCGCTGACCCAAAACTGCGCAGCAGTCTGGCCCAACGTGCGGCACGGGGAATGTTGACCGTGCGCAAAATCGAACGCTTAGCTTCCGTCAGCCAGAGAACGCAACGAAAAGAAGCAACAGCGCCCGAACAGGCAGACCCGAATCTGCGGGCAGCCCTGGAAGAACTCACACGCCACCTCGGCACACGAGTGCACATCAAACTTCCTTCTCGCGGAAAGCCAGGACGGATTGTGCTGGAATATTACGACGAAAGGCAGCTTCAGGGCCTTTATGAAAGACTGATGCGAACATAATACTACTTTTATAGTAGTTTCTTATGCGCTGGAAAAAGGGGCGAACGAAAGACTCACGCGCCGGTCAACAGTGGACCGGTTTTCTCGACGGCGCTGTTCGACTGGAAGGAACGCTGGAAGTTTCGGGCACTTTTCGTCTGGACGCACAGTTCAAAGGCACCATTTTATCAGCTGATACGCTTGTGATCGGCGAAAACGGTCAGGCTGAGGGCGGCATTCAGGGAAACCGAGTGATCATCTTTGGCCGATTCGAAGGCATGATTGTAGCCAAAGAGTATGTGGGAATTCAGTCCAGTGGCGTCGTGACCGGCGAGATTCACACACCCTGCCTAGTCATCGAGCCTGGAGGAATTTTTGACGGCCGCTGTCACATGATTGCCGAGGGTGAGAGCAAAGAAGCGTTGACTATTCCCATCCGCGGCGCAGATTGATCTCTCCCTGACTCAACGCCTCGCAGTTGCCCGCAATTTGTTTCTCGGTACAGCAATGGTTTACATCTATCATGCCGACAGTCATCTTGTCCGTTCCAGAGATAATACTACATGTATAGTTTGAATCACTTGTCAGAATTTGCGGACATGTGCAAGAAGTCGTAGAAGTCGTTCAAATATTTCCGGCTGCCGTTGTAGGAGGCAGCGGCGACATCGCGCGAATGGAAACACTCCACCCGCACGCGGTCTGTCCGGCCAGGCGCGACAAATTCAAGGCAGCGCACCAGATGGCCGGCAGCGGCCAACTCGCGTTCACCGACAAGTTCGAGGCCGCTGGCGCGCTCCCGCTGGATGGACACTTCTCGCCAGCGCGCCCAGTGCAGTTCAGCAGAAATTCGTGCGCCGAGCAGGTTTTCGACAAGCACAATGTAGTTGGCCGGAGCGTTCCGCAGGGGATAGAACCAGGGCAGGCGCGTGAGCACCAAGTTTGGCTCGTGTTCGACCACGTACCAACCATCGGGCACTTGCACCTGCCAGCCGAATTGTTCAAAGCGTGTGGAATGAGTCAGCCGCCAGAGCAGCGGATAAAGCACGGGCGCCAGCAGCAGCGCAACGAGCACGACGGCCAGTGCTGACCACAGCCAGACGCGGGCACGGCGAGGGTGCATCGAAGCAACTCCCGGGGCCAGCCTACCCCTCCGGGCATGCTAGCGTAGAATTGGCCGCGCACCGGGCGAATCTGGGACGCTGTGCGCGAAACAGTTATAATCGCTTTTCATCCAGGAAGGGCCTCGACGGGCAGAAAAACACAGCTGTAGTTGAAACCATGGAGGGCACTGCCTTGGCAGACGCCGCAAACGTGAAGCTTACGGCGCAGGCGAAGGCCGCCGGTTGAGCGGCCAAGCTGAGTCCCGGTCTGCTGGACTCTGTGCTCAGCCGCCTGCCGCGGCCATCCGATCCGAATGTGCTGGTGGGCTTCGACACCAGTGACGACGCCGGGGTGTATCGTGTGACCGACGAGCTAGCGCTGGTGCAGACGGTGGACTTTTTCACACCGATCGTCGACGACCCGGCCACCTTCGGTGCCATCGCCGCGGCGAATTCGTTGAGCGACGTCTATGCCATGGGCGGGCGTCCCCTCTCGGCGCTTTCGATCGTGGCCTTTCCGGCGCAAGGCCATACGGAGGTGCTCGAGCAAATCCTGCGTGGCGGTCTCGAGAAAATGGCCGAGGCAGGCTGCACGGTGATCGGCGGGCATTCGATCCGCGATGACGAGCTGAAGTTCGGCTACGCGGTTACCGGCGTGATCCATCCACAGCGCATCTGGCGCAATGTGGGCGCACGCGCAGGTGATGTGTTGCTGCTGACCAAACCGCTCGGCACCGGACTGATTGCCACGGCGCTGAAAGCCGGGCAAGCCGAGGCGACTGCCGTGGCGGCAGCCGTGGCGACGATGACGAAGCTGAACCGCGCGGCCAGCGAGGCGCTGCTCGAGCTGGATCGAGATGGGGCGGCGGTGCATGCTGTCACCGACGTGACCGGCTTTGGCCTGCTCGGGCACGCGCGGGAGATGGCGGCGGGCAGCAGGGTCTCCTTTGAGTTCGACCATCGCCAGATCGAAGCTCTGCCGGGGGCGCTGGACGCAGCCCGCGCCGGGCACATCGCCGGCGGTCTGAAGAACAACCGGGCCTGGCTCGAAGGCTGCGTGGAATTCGACGACCGCGTGCCCGAAGAATGGCGTCTGCTGCTCTACGACCCGCAGACATCAGGCGGGCTGCTGGTGGCCATCGCCGAAGCAAGGGCAGCGGCCGCCATCGAAGCCCTGCGTGCGCGGGGCGTCGCTGTGCGCCGCATCGGCCGCGTGGTGGAGAAGCGCTCACCGCTGCTGTGGATTACCTGAGCTGAGCTGGCAGGCCATCCTCCCTGAGGTCACCGCACTTCCATGGACACGATCACGACGGGCATCGGCGGCGCGCTGCTGGCCAAAGCGTTTTTCACCGACCGCTTTGCACCAAAGGGCGAGGGAGCCGCAAACCCCGCGGCCGCGGGAACGGCACCTGCGGTGCCTGCGGAGACGCGAACGGCAGGTGCTGAGGCAACCAAAGCAGTCGGATTGCGTCCCCGGTGGCCGGCCAGCCGGACGGCGCTGTGGGCGTTTGTGCTCGGTTCGGTGTTTCCGGATGTGGACGTTTTCTTCGACGCCTTCTCGTCGAGTCCGGTGGCCTCCCTGGTGCTGCATCGAGGAGTGACGCATTCGCTGGTCTGCCTGCCCGGCTGGGCGCTGCTGCTGGCCGCGCTGACGCGCTGGGCGTCGCGAGGACTGCGCGTGGCCGCGCCGTCGTTCCGTGCCTTGCTCGGCCTGTATGCGGTGGCGCTGGCATTTCACATCTGGACCGACCTGATCACCTCGTTCGGCACGATGATCTGGAGTCCGGTGGCGTGGACGCGCGTGGCGTGGGACCTGGTGTTCATCATCGATTTCGTTTTCACCGCAATTCTGCTGGGGCCGCAGGTGGCTGCCTGGGCGCACCGGCGGCGCGAGGGGGTGGCGCGCCGGGCGGTTTTCGGCTGGCTGCTGCTGAGCGGCGGAGCGGTGGGCGTCTGGTGGCTGGCCCGGGCCGTGGGCCGACCCATTTCGATGTCGGCGGTGGCGGTGGCCAGCGTGTTGTTCTTCCTGCTCTGCATCGCGCCGTTGTGGCGCGGCCTGGGTCAGCGCTGGAGCCGCGCGCAGTGGTGCCGTGCGGGCGTGGCGGTGTTTGCCGGCTACATGCTGGCGTGCGTGCTGGCGCACCGACTGGCGCTGAGCGAGGTGAAACGGTTCGCGGCAGAACGACAGCTCACGGTGGAAAACCTGGCGGCGTTGCCGGCGCCGCCTTCGCTGCGCAACTGGACGGCCCTGGTGCAGACTCCGGAGGGCGTGTTTCGCACGACATTCCGGCTGCCGCACCACGGCCCTCTGCAGCCACGATTCTACCCGCACACGGTGCCCGCAGAGCTTGCCGCCCGCGTGCGGCAACTGCCCGAGGTGCAGACGTTCCTCTGGTTCGCCCGTTTTCCGGTGCTGCGGCATCACGAAGTGCAAGGCCAGCACGTGGTGGACCTGGCCGACCTGCGCTTCGGCCTCGGCGATCAGGACAATCCTTCGGCGTTCACCTACCGCATCGTGCTCGACGCCCGCGGCAACGTGCTCCGCTCTGACTGGCTGGAGGATTGAGTGCGGGCCGCGGGCCGACCGACCCGCCGAGTGGATCGGCCGCTCCACTGGCAGGCCGGTACGCTCTAGGTGGACGGCTCAGGACGGCGAACGGCCGCCCTCAGCCGCAAGGCGCCGCGGACAAACCACACCGCGGCGATTCAGGCCCGGGGACGTTTACGCATCGCCCGGGCAGCATGGCCACGGACAACAGGGCTTCATCGCCTCCCTCCTTTCCCGGCCCTGCTGGAGGCAGAGCCGCGCCTGGAAACAACTTCATCCGCGCCCCGCCTCCGGCTGCGCTGTTTGAGGCGCAGCCGGAGCCGGCGCAGGTTCTGCTGCACGTCGGCACACCCGCAAATGCATTGCAGGCCGTTGCGCAGGGCGCGAAAGAACGGGTGATGGACGTCGCGCAGGCGATAGTAGACCCAGCGGCCCTGGCGGTGCGGCTCGACCAAGCCGGCGGCCCGGAGCCATTTCAGATGGCGGCTGATGTTCGGCTGGGATTCGGCCAGCGCGTCGGTTAGGTCGGAGACCGCGAGTCCCTCCGGAACACAGAGCAGGCAGCAGCACAGGTGCAGGCGGGTGCGTTCGCCGAGGGCGGCGAAGAGTTCTTCATAGGGGAGGTCGCTGGATTTCATATATTCACATATTCGCATATGAGGATTCGCATGTCAAGAGCCCGGCGAGGGATCCGGCCGGGCCGCGCTCGCCCGGCGCACCGTCTTCCTCTATACTAACGGGCGCCATGCGGGTGCTCGTCTTCAGCGATATCCACGGCGATGTGCGCGCCCTGGAACGGCTGGTGGCGCAGCCGGCCGACGTCTACATCGCCGCGGGCGACCTTTCCACCTTCGGCCGCGGCCTGGAACGGATCGGCGAAATTCTGCGTCCGCTGGGGCAGCGCTGCTGGGTGCTGCCCGGCAATCACGAAACCGAACAGGAAATCCGCGATTTCTGCGGCCGCTACGGACTGGCGGCGTTTCACCGTCAGGTGCGACAACTGGAGGGCGGCAGCGGGGTGACACACTGGGCCGGGCTCGGCTACAGCAATCCCACGCCCTTCGACACGCCCGGCGAGTACACCGAGGAGGAAATCACCGAGGCGCTCGCTGCATTCGATGCGGCGGCGCAAACCGGCGCGCTGTATCTCGTGGTGCATTTCCCGCCGCACGGGACGCGGCTCGACGAAGTGGCGCGGGGACGGCATGCCGGCAGCCGCGCGCTTCGGGCGTGGGTGGAACGGTGGCAGCCGCGGCAACTGTTCTGCGGCCACATCCACGAGTGCGCCGGGCGCAGCGACCGGCTCGGCGCCACCGAGTGTTTCAACGTGGGCAAGGCCGGCCACCTCGTCACCCTGTGAGCCGCCGCCATCGGGCAGGTTGACCTAGCGATCCTGGCGCGGTGAGGGCGCGCCCTGTGGAATCTCCCAGATTCCGAAACACTGCCTGGGGAGAACCGCGCGGGAGGACGTGGCCGGGCGTCAGGCGGCGCGCAGCCACTCGGCGGCGCGTTCGGCGAGCATCATCGTCGGGGCGTTCGTGTTGCCGCTGGGAATCGCCGGCATCACCGAAGCGTCTACCACGCGCAGCCCTTCCAGTCCGCGGACACGCAGTTCGGGGTCCACGACCGCCAGCTCGTCCACGCCCATCCGGCACGTGCCGACGGGGTGGTAGTTGGTTTCTGCCTTGTGGCGGATGAATTCGGCCCACTCGGCGTCGCTGCGCAGCGGGCGCTCGGGCTGCAGGTACTCGCCGCGATACGCATCGAAGACGCTGGCGAGCAGCAGCTCGTGGCCGAGCCTGGCGCCTTCGACCATCAGCGCGAGGTCTTCCGGCTCGGCCAGGTAGTTCGCCTCGATGACCGGCGGCACCGTTGGATCGGCCGAACGCAGCCGAATCCGGCCGCGACTGCGCGGGCGGAGTACGCAGGCCGCGGTACCAAAACCTCGGCCGGCGCGGCGGACGAAACCGTGCTCGAGATACTCCACCGGCCCGAACAGGAACTGCACATCCGGCCAGCTCGAGTCGCGGAAACGCACAAACCCACCCGCCTCGGCGATGTTGGAGGTGAGCGGGCCGCTGCGAAACAGCTTCCAGCGCAGCAGGTTGCCCAGCGTGTCGGCATCGTCGAGCGTGCCTGGACGCTTCGAGCTGAATCCGACAACAATCAGCAGGTGGTCCTGCAGGTTGCGTCCCACGCCGGGCAGGTCGTGGCGAACCTCGAGCCCCAGTGCACGCAGCTCGTCGGCCGGGCCGACCCCGCTCAACAGCAGCAGTTGTGGAGAATTGACGGCGCCGCCGCACAGAATGATTTCGCGTTCGGCCCGCGCGGTGTGGAGCTGGCCATGGCGGAGGTATTCGACGCCCACGGCGCGCCGGCCGTCGAACAGCACCCGGGTGGCCAGCGCTCCGGTCTCGACGCGCAGGTTCGGCCGGCCGAGCGCAGGTTTCAGCCAGGCATCGGCGGCACTCCACCGGCGACCGTTTTTCTGCGTCACCTGATAGTAGCCGAAGCCTTCCTGCCGGGGACCGTTGAAGTCCGGATTGCGCGGGTAGCCGCGCGCGACGGCAGCCGCGATGTACATTTCGCTCAACGGATGCGTGCAGCGGAGGTCTTCGACGTGCAGCGGCCCTGCGGTGCCGTGGTAGTCGGAAGCGCCGCGGGCATTCGCTTCACTCCGCATGAAGAAGGGCAGCACACTGGCCCAGTCCCAGCCAGCGCAGCCGGCCGCCGCCCAGCCGTCATAGTCGCCCGAATTGCCGCGGATGTAGATCATGGCGTTGATCGAGCTCGACCCGCCCAGCACTTTGCCGCGCGGCCAGTACAGCCGACGGCCGGCGAGCTGCGGCTCGGGCTCGGTGAAGTAGGCCCAATCCCGCTCGGTCTTGAAGTTTTTGGCGAAGGCGGCGGGGATGCGGATTTCGCGGGCGGTGTCGGGTCCGCCCGCCTCGAGCAGCAACACGCGTACCTGCGGGTCTTCACTGAGCCGTCCGGTCAGCACACAACCTGCCGAGCCGGCTCCTACCAGGACGTAGTCGAAAGTTTTGTCGGAGTCCATTCGAGAACGGGCGGGATATACCAGAAGGAAGCGTCAGGGGCAAGCAGCCCGGGCCTGCGGATTCATGCAGGAAAGACAATCACCTGACGGCGGGGACCGGTGCCTTCGCTCGAGGTGCGCACGCCGGGCTCGTCTTTCAGCGCGAGGTGGAGCACGCGGCGCTCGCGCGCGGGCATCGGGTTGAAGCGGAACGGCTGACGGGTCTCGCGGACGCGTTGAGCCGCCACCCGTGCGGCGAGCTTCAACTCCTCCAGACGCATCTGGCGCCATTCGCCGCACTCAAACAGCACGCGGTCGTAATACCGGGGGTCCAGCCGGAGCCAGCGGTGGGCCACATATTCGATGGCTTTCAGCAGCTCCGCGCCGCGCTCGGTGAGCAAGTGTTCGTCGCGCCCGCTGAAGTTGACCACCAGCTCGGGCTGCTCGACTTCGTCCGGCGATGGTTCGACCGGCCGAAATTCGTAGCGAAGCTGCAGGCCGGTGGCGCGCAGCAGCCGACGCAGGAAGCCATCGAGCGCGGCAATCACGCCTTCGCGGTCCAACCGGCCATCCACAATGAAGCGGTTCGTCATCGCGTATCCTGCAAGCGGGCACAGCGAGCCGGATTCTACCTCACCGGCGCGAGCCGACGAGGCGAATCCGCACAGCCCGGGAGCGCGATTCGCCCCTGCCCTGTGCTCGGTGCGCCCGCGGGCCTGCCCCGGCGTGCGGTCAGCTCAAGACGACTGCGCAGCCGGCTTTTCGCGTTCCCGGCGGCGCCGCGGGCCTTTTTCGCGCGGCGGCGGCGCGGTCCGGATGAGATACCACTGCTGGGCCATGCCCACCAGGTTGCTGGTCAGGATATAGAGCACCAGGCCGCTCGAAATGCGCAGAAAGAAGACCCCCATGAACAGCGGCATCAGCTTCATCATGCGCTGCTGGATTGGATCAGGCGAGGTGGCCGGCGTGGTGGCCATCATCAGATACATGGTCAGCGTCATGGCCACGGGCAGGATGTAGTAGGGGTCGTGGGCGGAAAGGTCGCGGATCCAGCCGATCCAGGGCGCGTGGCGCAGCTCGATGGCGGTGTTCAGCATCTGGAACAGGGCAATCCAGATGGGCATCTGCAACAGCATCGGCAGGCAGCCGCTCATCGGGCTCACCCCTTCGCGCTTGAACAGCGCCATCATTTCCTGCTGCTCCTGCTGACGGCGCGGATCGCGCAGCGGGAACTTCTTGTATTTTTCCTTGATGGCGCGCATCTGGGGCATCAGCTTCTGCATTTTCTGCATCGAGCGGAAGCTTTTTACCTTCAGCGGGAACAGGAGCATGTTGATCAGCACGGTCATCGCGACAATGGCCCAGCCGTAATTGGGCAGGAACCGGTGGAGCCACTGGAGAAAATAGAACAGGGGCACCGCAATGAAGCCAAACCAGCCGAAGTTGACCAGTTCGCCGAGCGGCGGCCGCAGCGCATTCAGCGCGTCGAGCTGCTTCGGGCCCACGTAGAGCCGTCCGCGGAATGGTCCGGGCAGGGGCGCGCCGACCGCGACCGCGGCAATCGGCTGCCGGTGGGTCTGGTTGTCCTGCACGAATTCCCGCTCGCGCTGCCAGTGCCACACGGCGAGTGCATCCGCGGCGTTTTCCGGCGGCAGGAACGCCGCAGCGAAGTACCGGTCTTCGATGCCGGCGAACCGCACAGGCAGGTCGTGACGCTGGGGCCGGCCGGCATCCCCCGCCTGCCCGAGCTTGCCGGTGCCAAGCGCTTCCAGACTGCCGTTGGTGCGAAAGAAAATCCGCGCCTGTTCCGCAAAATTGGGTACGGTGTTATCGCCAAAGCCGCCGCGCCAGGCCACCGCGTGCTGCACGGGCTGGCCGTCCAACAGAACCGAGGTCTCCAGCGTGACGACGTAATCCGAAGCGAACTGCAGCCGCTTGGTGACGACCAGCCGACCATCGCTCCAGCGGAAGGTGACTTCGGCCGGCGGGCGCAGCTCCATTGCCGCGGAGTCGACTTCGAACAGGGCGCGATTGGCGCGCGCTTCGAGCTCCGCATCTTCGAGCAGCAGCGCGAGCGGCCATTCGTCCAGTTGCTGGGCCGCTTCGGCGTAGACCAGATCAAGGGTGCGCGGTGGCTTGTGGTTGTCGCGGTACTGCTTGAGCAGCCAGCTTCGCGCGGTGGCCCCGCGGTTGGAGAGCGTGACGCGGTACAGATCGCTTTCTACGACAATCAGACGCTCTTCGGTGGCAGCCATGGCTGGAAGCGGAGCCGCGCTCGGAGCGGGCGGTGCGGTGGTCTGCGCCGGGGGCGCCTCCGGCGGCGCAGCGGGCGGGCGCGCCGGCGGCTTCGGCGCAAAAAAGTACGACCAGACGAACAGAATCACCATCGAGAGCAGAAAGGCAAGCAGCACCCGGGCCTGGTCTGAGAGTTCCCTCACGAGCGCTCCTCCGCTCCGGCCGGGTGCGCGGCCACGGCCAGCCCCGAGGAATCCGGCACCGGGTCGTAACCGCCCGAGGAGAAGGGATGGCAGCGCAGCAGCCGACGCAGCGCCAGCCAGCCGCCGCGCCACGCGCCGTGGCGGGCGACGGCTTCCAGCGCGTAGCGCGAGCAGGAGGGGTAGAACCGGCAGCCCGTGCCGACCAGCGGCGCCAAGAACACCTGATAGCAGCGCAGCAGAACAAGCATCCCCCGGGCCGGCCAGCCCGGCCGCAGCGGATGGCTCGCACTCACCGGAGCAGCGTCAGCTCGCGCAGCAGTGCGTGCAGTTCGCGGTAGAGCGCGGTGAAGTCTTCGGTGGCTACCGGGCCCCGTGGATGTACAACGATGTCCCATCCGGTTTGTATCTCCGGACGAAGCCGACGCAGGATCTCCCGCGTCCGCCGCCGGATGCGATTGCGGCGGACGGCGTTGCCCAGTGTCCGTTTCACACTGATGCCGAACCGGCAGTGCGGCAGAGCGCTGGGCAGGCCAAACACCACGAAATGCTTCGACGCACGCCGCCGACCACTGCGATAGACGGCTTCGAACTCCGACCGGCGCACCAGCCGCATCCGGCGCGGCAGGCGCTGGCCGGCGGGAGCACTAGGAGACCGTAAGCCGTTTGCGTCCTTTTTTTCGGCGTCGGGCAAGAACTTTGCGTCCACCCTTCGACTTCATGCGCGCGCGGAAGCCGTGGGTCTTCCGGCGCTTGCGGACGTGCGGTTGAAAGGTGCGTTTCGGCAACGGGTCCTCGTTTTCTGTGCTTCGTCTCCGTCCCCGGCAGGTGGCCGAGGCGAGCTCCGCTCCTGCTGCGGTTGCGGAGCGTTTGCATCCGAGGCGGTAGTGTAAGCGAGCCTTCCAGTCGGGTCAAGGAACCCGCCGCGTTGACCGGCCGCCACCGTACCCCTAGAATCGTTTCCAGTATGTTCGAGGCGCTGACAGAAAAGCTGCAGCGAACCTTCAAGAACCTGCGCGGGCAGGGCAAGCTGAGCGAGGAACACCTGCGCGGCGCGCTCGCCCAGATTCGCGAAGCGCTGCTCGAGGCCGACGTCAACGTCGAGGTCGCCGACACGCTGCTGGCCCGCATCGGCGAAAAAGCCTTGGGGCAGGAAGTGCTGCTGCAGCTTTCACCGGATCAGCAGGTCGTCAAAATCGTTCGCGACGAGCTGACTGCCCTGCTCGGGCAGCCGGCCCGGCCGAATTTCGCTTCGCGACCGCCTTCGGTCTGGCTGCTCGTCGGCCTGCAGGGCTCGGGCAAGACTACGACTGCGGGCAAGCTGGCCCGCTGGCTCGGCCGCAACGGGCACCGGCCGCTGGTGGTCTCCACCGACGTGTATCGCCCGGCGGCGCGAGAGCAGCTCGTGCAGGTGGCGCGCGCGGCCGGGGTGCGTTGCTTCGCCGCCGAAGGACTACAACAGCCGCTCGAAATTGCCCGCGCGGCGCTGCGCGAAGCGCGGCTTTCGGCCAGTGACGTCGTCCTGGTGGATACGGCCGGGCGGCTGCACATCGACGACGCCCTGATGGACGAACTGGCCCAACTGAAGCGCGAACTGCAGCCGGCGGAAATTCTTTTCATTGCCGACGCGATGATCGGGCAGGATGCCGTCCGCTCGGCCAGCGAGTTTCACCGGCGACTCGGGTTGACCGGCGTGGTGCTGACCAAGCTGGACGGCGATGCCCGCGGCGGCGCCGCGCTCAGCATCGGCAAGGTTACCGGCGCGCCCATCAAGTTCATCGGCGTCGGCGAAAAGTACGACGCGCTGGAGCCGTTCTACCCCGACCGCATCGTCAGCCGCATCCTGGGCATGGGCGATGTGCTCACGCTGATCGAAAAAGCCGAGCAGGCCGTCGACCAGAAGAAAGCTGCGGAACTGGAACGCAAACTGCGCCGCGACGAATTCACCCTGGAAGATTTCCGCGACCAGTTGCGGCAGCTTCGCAAGATGGGGCCGCTCGAACAGCTCGTCGGGCTGCTGCCGAAGGTCGGCCCGCTGGCGCAGCTCCCGCGCGATGCTCAGGTGGACGAACAGCGCCTGAAGCGCGTCGAAGCCATCATCAATTCCATGACGCCGGAAGAGCGCGCCGACCACACCCTCATCGACGGCCGGCGGCGGCGGCGCATCGCCCGGGGCAGCGGCACCTCCGTGCAGGAAGTGAATCAACTGCTGCGCCAGTACGCGGAGATGCGGCGGCTGATTCGCCAGATGGGCAAGGCGGGAGCGGCCAGCAAGCTGCGCCGTCTGGGCCTGGGCAAACTCACCGGCTGAACCAATCTCTCCGGCGTCGGATCAGGGCTGCGCCTGCTGGCGTGCCCGTGCGTGCGCGGGCTGTTCTTCGCGGCCGGTATCGGGATTCGTACCGCGCTCGAGCGCCAGAAAATAGGCGAGCCACTGTGCGGCTACGGTGTGCGGGAACAGGGCGAGCCAGTCGGGCGCGGCAGGCACAACCAGCACCGGTGCGGTGCGCGCGTCGACGGACACACCAGAGCTGACTACGGCCAGGCCGCGAGCGCCGGTCTCGCGCGCGGCGCGCAGGGCCTGCACGGTGCGCCGCGCGGCAGACGCAGCGTCCAGAAAAGCCACCACGGCCGCGCGTTCATCGCAGGCCGCCAGCGGGCCGTGCAGGAACTCCTCGCTCGAAAATCCTTCCGCGTGGATGTAGCTGGTCTCCTTCACCTTCAGGGCCGCTTCGCGCGCAGTGATGCTCTGCAGCCCGGCACCGAGGAAAAACAGGCGGTCGAGCTGCCCGAGCCAGCCGGCCACGGCGCGGGCGTCGGCCTCCGTTGCGAGCGAGCCCTCGACCAGCTCTGGCAACTGCTCGACGTCGCGCTCGGCGGCCGAGCCGGGACTCCATCCACGGTGTCGCGCCACTTCTGCGGCGAGCAGCGCATGAGCGGCCAGCGCGGTCGTATAGCTTTTCGTGTGGGCCATGGAGATTTCCTGCTCGCAGGTCGTGATGACCGCATCCGCGCCCCGCAATCCGTTACCACCGCCGGCGCCGGTAATCGCCACGGTGAACGCGCCGGAGGCTTTTGCCCGCTCCAGGGCTTCGACCGAGTAGCCCGGGCCGCCGCGGTGACTGGTGAGCAGCACCGCGTCCGCGGAGCCCAGTGCGAGCGGCGCATGGACCAGCTCGAAGGATTCTTCCACCCGCACCCAGGCGCGCCCGCCACTCCAATGTCGCAGGAAGCGCTCACCGGCCAGCGCGGCATGCAGCGAGGTGCCAGTGCCGACGGAAAGAATCCGCTCGTGTCGCGCGATGGCAGCAGCTGTGTGCACGATGTTTTCGCGCTGGCTGGCGAGCAGACGCGCGATGCGCTCCGGCTGCTGCCGGATGGCTTCGTACATGTGGTAGGGGTGCGCGCGGCGCAGTCGCTCCGATTCCATAGCCGACCTTCCCCGGGAGGATTTCGGATGCCGTAAAAAACCGGTGCGCTGGTCCTTCCTGTTGCCTCTATGGCGTCGCGCTGCGCGGGGGGCAGGAACGGCTCCGCATCACCCGGTCTCCCGCATCCTTTCGAGACGGAAGAGTGTACCGACAACCGGGCACAGGGAACAGAGCGCGGAATCCACAGGTCACGAATATCGCAGATGCCCGCCGCGGATCGGAGATGCCGACTAGGGTCGCTCCCCGGGACGCACCAGGGGAACGAAAATCACCGGCATCACGCGCTGGATGCGGATGTCGCGCGGGCCTTTCGCGCCTTTTGTGATGAGCAGCAGCTCCTGCGTCTGGTAGCGTGCGCCCACGGGAATCACCATGCGGCCGCCCGGCTTGAGCTGTTCGAGCAGCGGCTCGGGGATGTGGTCGGGCGCAGCGGTGACAATGACGGCGTCGAAGGGTGCCTGCTCGGGCCAGCCCAGGTAGCCATCGCCGATGCGCACGTGGATGTTCGCGTAGCCCAGTTCGCGCAGGCGCTGCTCGGCCTGGCGTCCCAGCGGCTCGACAATCTCGATGGTGAACACCTCGGCAACCAGCTCGGCCAGCACCGCAGCCTGATAGCCAGAGCCGGTGCCCACTTCGAGCACGCGATCGGTGGGCTGCGGATCGAGCAGTTCGGTCATCCGCGCGACGACGTAGGGCTGCGAGATGGTCTGGCCATAGCCAATCGGCAGCGGGCGGTCTTCGTACGCATGCGGACGCTGCTCCGGCGGCACCAGCCGGTGGCGCGGCACGCGGCGCAGAGCCTCCAGCACGCGGGCATTCCGCACCGGCTCGCCGCCCGTCCAACGCTCCGAAGCGAGCTGCGCGACCAACGCTTCGCGCTGCCGGCGAAACCGCTCCTCTTCCCGGTCCTGCGCCAGAGCGGCGACCGCCACCAGGACCAGCGCCAGCGATCCCGTCCTGGCCCTGCTGGCCGCAATCATGGTCCGAAGGGAGAGCATGTTCGGTGAGGGCGGCCTTCGTCCTGCTCGCCCGCGCAACTGAATTTGCACCGCAACGGTTCGTGCTTCAGCAGCCCGACTGCTTGTCGGTTGCCTTTTCGCCGCGCGCGGTGTATTGCATGCCGCGCGAAGTTCATTCTAACAATTCCGGAGACCTGATGCCCCGCTATCTGACTCTACACACACTGGCCTGCCTGACGCGGCAAGGCGCCGAAGAGCTGGCGGCGCGGCTGTGTGCGGCGACGGACGTCGCGGTCCGGCGCGTGCTGGTCAATCTGACCGAAGGCAAGATGCTGGTGGAAGTGGAAGCTGCTGCCCGCGAGCCGCTCGAAGCCTGGCTGCGAGCCGAAGGCATGCACTACGACTGGCTGCTGCGCATCGAATATGAGCTGCGCGAGGGACGGCTCGTGGCATCCGATTGATTCTTGCTCAGCTTGCGGGCCGAGGCGAATCCTGCTAGGCTGCAATCGGTTCCCCACCGGGCAAGAAACCGGGCACGTCCCCCGCCAGCCCAAGGAGGAAGACCATGGCAGAGTATGCGCATCCCGAAGTTCTGGTCAGCACGCAGTGGGTTGCTGACCATCGCCACGACCCCAACCTGCGCATCGTGGAAGTGGACGTCGACACCTCAGCCTACGAGCAGGGCCACATTCCCGGCGCGATTGCCTGGAACTGGCAGACCGAACTGCAGGATCCCGTCCGTCGCGACCTGATCGGCAAAGCAGAATTCGAGCAACTGATGTCCCGCAGCGGCATTGCCAACGACACCACGGTGATCGTCTATGGCGACAACAACAACTGGTTTGCCTGCTGGGCCTTCTGGCAACTGAAGTACTACGGGCACGAAGACGTCCGCGTGATGAACGGCGGGCGCAAGAAGTGGCTGGAGGAAAAGCGCGAGCTTTCCACCGAAGTGCCCGTCGTGCAGCCCACCAGTTATCGGGCCAAAGACCCCGACGCTTCGATTCGCGCCCGCCGCGACGAGATATTTGCCGTGCTGGACGGCCGGCGCCCGGCCGTGCTGGTCGACGTCCGTTCTCCCGATGAGTTCACCGGTAAGATCATCGCTCCGCCGGGGATGACGGAAACGGCGCAGCGCGGCGGCCATATCCCGGGCGCAGCCAACATCCCCTGGTCGCAGGCCGTCCGCGAAGACGGAACCTTCAAAAGCGTCGAAGAGCTGCGCGAGCTCTACGCCAGCCGTGGCATCCGGGGCGACAGCCCGGTCATCGCCTACTGCCGCATCGGCGAACGCAGCTCGCACACCTGGTTCGTGCTGAAATACCTGCTCGGATTCGCCGACGTGCGCAACTACGACGGCTCGTGGACCGAGTGGGGCAACCTGGTCGGCGCGCCCATCGAAAAAGGCGAAGCGGCCCGCGCCGCCCGCTAGCTTGCCCCGGGGGATTCTCAGCCAGGGCGCTCGTTCGGGCGCCCTGTTTGCTTCTCCGCGCGTTGACGCCGCAGCCGGGCCGGCCTAAGATGCGGCGGCTCGAAATTCCAGCCGGGAGTTTGACGGATGCCGTACGCATCTCGTTTTGTTCGCTTCGCCGTGCGCAGCCTGGGGTTGCTGGCCACGCTTGCGGCACCCGTACCCGCGCAGGAGGACCTCGACGCCCTGATTACGCGGGAGCTGGCTGCGCTGCGCGCCAGCTACGAACACCTGCACCGCCATCCGGAGCTTTCCTATCAGGAAAAACAGACTGCCGCCTACCTGGCCGGCGAGCTGCGCCGGCTCGGCTTCGAGGTGACGGAGAACGTCGGCGACTACGGCGTCGCCGGACGCACCTCGTACGGGCTGGTAGCCGTGCTGCGCAACGGCGCGGGGCCGACTGTTCTGCTGCGCACCGACCTGGACGCGCTGCCGGTGGAAGAAAAGACCGGCCTGCCCTACGCCAGTCGCGTGCGCGCGCTGCTGGACGGCAGCGAGGTGCCGGTGATGCACGCCTGCGGCCACGACATGCACATGACTGCCTGGCTCGGCGCTGCGCGCCTGCTGGTCCGGCTGCGCGAGCGGTGGCAGGGCACGCTGGTCCTGATCGGGCAACCAGCAGAAGAACGCGGCGCCGGCGCGCGCGCGATGCTGCGGGACGGGCTCTACACGCGCTTCCCGCGGCCCGATGCCGTCGTCGCGCTGCACGTTTCGCCCGACATCCCGGCCGGCAAAATCGGCTACCGCGAGGGCTATGCGCTGGCCAGCGCCGATTCGGTAGACATCACCGTGTACGGGGCGGGCGGCCACGGCGCCTATCCGCATCGCACGAAAGACCCGATCGTGATTGCTTCGCAACTGGTGCTCGCGCTGCAGACCATTGTCAGCCGCGAAATCGCTCCCCTGGAACCGGCGGTGGTCACTGTGGGCTCCTTCCACGCCGGCACCAAGCACAACATCATTCCCGACCAGGCTCACCTGCAGCTGACCGTCCGCGCCTACAAACCTGAAGTCCGCGAACACATCCTGGAGGCTATCCGCCGCATCGCCCGCGGCGTGGCCCTGGCTGCCGGCCTGCCGGAAGACCGCCTGCCGCGCGTCGTGCATTCCGAAGAAGAGGCCACGCCTTCGACCTACAACGACCCGGCACTTACCGAGCGCCTGGCCGGCGCGCTGAAACAGGCTCTGGACGAAGCCAACGTGGTGCGCACCGAGCCGGTAATGGGTGCTGAAGATTTCAGTCGCTACGGACTCGAAGAGCCTCGCGTGCCCATCTGCATGCTGTGGCTCGGCGCGGCCGACCTTCGACGGCTGGAAGCGGCCCGGGCCGCGGGCACCACCCTGCCCGGGCTGCATTCAGCCGAGTTCGCTCCCGTGGTGGAGCCAGCCATCCAGACGGGCGTGAAGGCACTGACCACCGCAGCGCTCGAACTGTTCAAGAAATAATCTCTCGAGGTGAAACCGGCTTTCTGCCTGCCTCCGGGTGCAGCACGCTATCGCGGGCGAAGTGCACGGCACTTAATGCGCGCCGCGAAAGTCTGCGTCACGGTTCGCGCAGCCATCCGGGCGGAATCCAGTGGCGGCGTGCTTCGTCGTAGATGGCTTCGATCTGGGCGAGCAGCTCAGCCTGGCGGGCTTCCAGCAGCGCGAGCTCGTTCTGCGGAGAAAGCCGCATGTGGCCGCGGTCGAGCCGCAGACCCGGCTCGTGCCAGGCCATCGGGTCCGCCAGGGCAGTGCGAAGGACAGCGATGCGCGCCACGATGGCGTCGCGTTCGGCCTCGAGCGGAGCGAGCCGCTCGCGATACCACGCCGGGTCGAGTTCCTTCCGATACCCGACTCCGGCAGCG
Source organism: Terriglobia bacterium (assembly GCA_023512135.1). Lineage (GTDB taxonomy): Bacteria > Acidobacteriota > Terriglobia > Acidiferrales > UBA7541 > DSGC01. Next base: position 49,137 of record JAIMAG010000001.1, read on the forward strand.
GGCGGGGAAGGAAACGCCGCTGGATCGCCAAACTGAGACACCGCTGCAGACTGCAGCGAAGCATCTTCGAGCGTGTCGTTGGTCCACACCGTGCGCTGCGGTGGAGCCGGTGCGAAGGCCGTGGAGGGCAGGTTCATCGCCAGCAGGAGTCCGATCGCAACGCAGACCGTCGTGTGCAACACGTTGGCCTCCCCGGGGACAAGGCGATTATAGCTCTCGCGGAACCGGTTGTGGAGCTATTGGGCGACGCCGGCCGGTCGCTGCGCGGCCAGCTCGCGTCGCAGCACGACCAGGGCTTCCGCCGGAGGCCCCAGCCGGCGATAGTCGCTGAATTCGATCTGTTCGTGCACGGAGAAGCCGAACAGAAATTTGCGTCCGCGGTAGTCGAATTCGTATCGCGCGGGCAGCCAGAGGCCCGGGGCGACTTCCCTCTGCTCGATCACAAAGGTGCCTCCGCGATACAGCTTGCCGAGAATGCCGCCGCCGAAGCTGATGTCTTTGAAAATCTCGGCTTCGGCGCGCACCAGTTGTGCGGACTGCTCGTCGATCCAGACCACCGCGCGAACGCTCTGAAACGCCGCGGCGATCCGGCTGGGCGGGCGGAAGTCCGGATTCGGCTCCAGGAGAACGGTGGCCAGCGTGCGGCCGTTGCGCTGTTCGCGCCCCAGCCAGCGAACCAGGAAGGCCTCCCGGGTCGCTTCCACGGTCTGGTGGCGTTCGCGGCGACGCTTTTCGAACCGCTCCACTTTGGGCCGTTGCACGTCGCTGTTCGGGTTCTGGGCGCGCTCGAGTTCGCGGAGAACGCCTTCCAGTTGCTGGCGGATCTGCTCCGGGGAAATGGAACGATCCCCATCCCGCAGCAGGACCCGGATCGTGCCCGTACCGGTGGGGAACACGCGATAGGTTTTGTCTTCCTTCAGCGCGGATTTTTCGGAGCTGCCCCGGAAAGAACGATGGCGTTCGGTGCGCTCGTATTCGAGCAGGGCCTCGTCGTTGCGATGCTGATTGGCGATTACCTGGAAGAGCAGCGCCCGCAGCTCTTCGCGGGAAGGGGCGGGTTCGGCGGCCGAGCGCACCTGGGCGCTCGGCGCGGCAAGCAGCGCCGTGGCGACAAACCATGCAAAAAACGCCCTGACTGCACGCATCCTGGCACGACCGCTCCCCATGGGATGAATCGCGAGGCGGGAACGGTTGCACGACCATTGTACTCGGACTCGGCCAGTTCACAGAGGGCAATCATCCGGAGCGGATCTCGACCAGGCGGTGCAGCAGGCCCGGCTCGCCGGCCACGCAGTGCAGGCCGGGCCAGGATTTGCTCGATCTCCTCTTCGAGGCGATAATGGGCGCTCAGGAGTTTCCCGGCGGTGCGGTGCCCACACAAAGAGCGAAAGCCCATGTACCCGAAGCAGGTGCGGGTTCCGTCGGTTTCAACAAGCAAAAATTGTTCGCGGGAAACCGCCAAGGGAAAATTACTTCGATTCGCTGGAATCCGGAACATCCCACCGCTGGCCTGCTGGCAGTTTGCCGTAGCCCAGCATCCGGGAGGAACATCATGACGAAGCAGGAAGAAAAACGTCGCGCCAGTGCGGTGCTCGACACCCCGGTGGGCAGACTGCGGGTAGTGGCTTCGCCCCGCGGCATCTGCCGGGTGACATTCGGCGCGCGCGGCCGGTCGGATGCCGACGGGGCTCCGGCAGCACGGCAGCATCTGGCGGCTGCGGTGGCGCAGTTGCGCGAGTACTTTGCGGGGCGACGCCGCCAGTTTCGTCTGCCCGTGGAGCTGGCGGGCACACGGCTCGAGCGGCGCATCTGGCGGGTCCTGTGCAGAATTCCTTACGGCAGCACCGTCAGCTATGGAGAGCTGGCCCGACAGCTGGGGATGCCGCGGGCCGCACGGGCCATCGGCCGGGCCTGCGCGAGCAATCCGGTGCCGGTGATTGTGCCCTGTCACCGGGTGGTGGCGGCGGACGGTTCGCTGCACGGCTTCGGTGGCGGGCTCTGGCGCAAGCAGCGCCTGCTCGAACAGGAAGGGGCGCGTCGCCCGCTGGAGCGGGCGGCCCGCCAGCCACACCGAAGGGTGTAACCGCCGGAAGCCCAGCTGCGTCCATTGTGGCGATTGCAGCATCTAAACTCTTACAATTTTCATCAACCACTCAGGGAGGAACCGAATCATGCACAGGCGGTTTGGGGTTCGCATGCTGTTTCTGGCGGGGTTGCTGGCAATGGCGGCGGCGACGGCGCAAGCCGAGCGTCGGCCGTTTGTGTTTGACCGGTCGCACAGCCAGATCAACTTTGTTGCCGACGCGCTGCTGATCAGCGCGCACGGTTATTTCGAGCGGTTCGACGGAGAGATTCAGATTGACCGGGAGAACCTGGAAAACTCATCCATCCGGCTGGTGATCGAAGCGGCCAGCATCAACACGCGCAACGAGCGTCGCGACAACCACCTGCGCAGCGCCGACTTCTTCGACGCGGCGAATCACCCGCAGATCACCTTCACCAGCACCGCCATCCGCCGCGTGGACGAGAAAAACGTGGTCATCACCGGCGAGCTGACCATCCGCGGCAACACGCGCACGATCGAGGTGCCCGCGCAAATCGTGTTCCTGCGCGACACCAGCGGGCGCTTCCGCGGGCAGTTCCAGCTCAACCGCAAAGAGTTCGGGGTCAGCTACAATTCCGCGATGAACCCCATCGAAGACATGGTGACGGTGCAGTTCGACTTCCACCTGGTGGACCAGCAGGCCATGGAGCAACGCCGGCAGCAGCAACAGCGGCAGCAGCAGCCGGGCAGCTCGAGTCGGTAAGCAAGCCAGCTCCGCCGGCGGCAGTCCGGGACACGGCGCTACGGCCGCGGGGATGACTGCGCCTGGCGGGCGGCCGTCCACGGCGGCACCACGCCGTTGACGCGCGCGTAGGCGATCATCTGCCCGAGATGTTCATGGGCGTGCGTGGCCAGCAGGAGCAGCACGTTGCGGTAAGTGGAGTCGCGTCCGAACAAGCGCACGGCCTTGTCGAGGTCGGCGTCGGCTACACCGGCAACGGCCCGCTTCACGTGCGCGAAGCTGTCCTTCAGGTGCTCGATGATTTTTGCTTTGTCAGTCGTAGAGCGGTCGAACCCCTGCGGAGCGAAACCCTCTGGAGGCTGCACTCCCAGGGTCCGGGGAATCGAGTAATTGCCGCCGGCCACGTGCAGGAAAACCTCGCTGACCGAACGGACGCCCTCCCCGGGCCGCCAGGTGTATTTCTCCTGGGGGATGGCTTCGGCAAGTTGGACGAGTTTAGTTTCCGCGTCTTGAATCCAGTAGAGGATTTCGGCGCGCACTCCGGAGACGTTGGCCGGATCCTGCGCTCGCGCGGGCACCCCGCACAGCCCGAGCAGCAGCACCGCACAACCGCCACGGCTGAGTAATCGTTTCATCGGCGTCCCTTTCCCTGCCGGTACGGGCGGGGCCCGCAGCCGGCTCGGCGTGATCTGCTCCGACGGAGATTCCGCCGGGATGCAGCCTTTTTATCGCAATCCCGGGCCGGTGTCGAGTGCCGGGGCCTGCGGTAAACTTTGTCGCGGCGCCGAGCGTATAGATAAAGGAAGGCCGAGCACAAACGCCATGCGAGCCGACCTGCTGGCCAAGACGGTGACGTTTCGCGAGACCCTGCGACTCGCTCTGGAGACACTGCGCAGCCACAAGCTGCGCAGTTTCCTGACGCTGCTCGGGGTGATTCTGGCGGTGGCGGCCCTGGTGGTGGTGATGAGCGCGGTCGAAGGGCTGAATCGCTACGTGGGCGAGCAAATTGCCAACTTCGGGGCCAACGTGTTCGTCGTGAACCAGATGGGCATCATCACCAGTCTGGAAGAATTCCTGAAGGCGCAGCGGCGGCCGCCCATCACCCTGGAAGATTTTCACTGGCTGCGCGAAAACATGGAACTGGCTGAAAGCGTCGCCGCCGGCGACGATACCCAGGTCGAGGTGCGCTACGGCAGCGAGGTGCTGGAAGAGGTCGCGCTGGTCGGGGTCACACCGAACTTTCTCGAGGTGCGTGGCTGGGCGCTGGCCCACGGCCGCTTCTTCACCGAGTCGGACGACCTGCGGCGGGCACCGGTCTGCGTGGTCGGCGCCGACATCACCGACCGCTTCTTTCCCCGATTGGACGCCATCGGCAAAACCATCCGGCTGGGCGCCCAGTTCTGCGAAATTGTGGGCACGCTGAAGCGCATGGGCACGCTGCTCGGCCAGTCTGCCGACAATCTGGTTCTGATTCCGCTGGGGACGTTTCGCAAGGGCTGGTCGCGGCCGGGCGCGTCGCTGTTTCTGCTCGTGCAGGCCGCTTCGCCGGAGCTGATGCCGGCCGCCGAAGACGAAGCGCGGCTGCTGCTGCGGGCACGGCGCCATGTGCCCTACCGCGAGCCAGACAACTTCGGCATCATTGCGCCGAGCTCGATCACCAGCCTGTGGAAGCGGCTGACGGGCACCATCTTTGCCACCGCGCTCGGGCTGACCTCGGTGTTCATGGTCGTCGGCGGAATCGTGATCATGAACATCATGCTGGCCAGTGTGACCGAGCGCACGCGCGAAATCGGCATCCGCAAGGCACTCGGGGCGCGCCGACGGCACATCGTGATGCAGTTCCTGGTCGAATCGGCCGTGCTGGCCGCCACCGGCGGGCTGATCGGGCTGGCGCTCGCCTTCGGATTCGGCGCGCTGGTGCAGATGGCGGTCGGCTTTCCGATGTACACGCCGCCCGGCGCGGTGGTGATCGCGCTGCTGCTGTCCACCTCCGTGGGGCTGTTCTTCGGCATCTACCCGGCGCTGCGCGCCGCGCGCCTGGAGCCGGTGGAAGCCATGCGCGCGGAGACCTGAGGCCCGAACGACGCTCCTGGCTGGTCCGATGCAACTGCGACAAGACATCCGCGAGAACCTGGCTCTGGCCCTGGACACCATCCGCAACCACAAGCTGCGCAGCTTTCTGACCGTGCTCGGCGTGGTCATGGGAGTGGCGGTGCTGATTCTGGTGGTGGGGCTGGTGGCGGGCATTGACCAGGCCGTGGTGGAAGAGATGACCGGCTTCGGCACCGACACGGCCTACATCAGCCGCTTCGCGCAGGGGCCGCGGGTGGGCCGGCTGTCGCGCGAGGAACGGATGCGCAAACCGCTGGCACCGGAAGATGCCGAGTTCATCCGCGCCGCCTGTCCGGCGGTGAAAACGGTGGCCACGAATATTTTCGTCTTCGGCCTGCACCAGGTGCGCTACCGCGACCAAACCGTGCAGCCGGTGGAATTCCGCGGCACGACGCCGGAGTTCGTCGAAGTCTACGGCAACGCCACGATGAAGGAAGGGCGCTTCTTCACCCCTTCGGAGAACCTGCACCGGCGCAACGTGGTGGTGCTCGGCGAAAACGTGGCCCAGGCACTGTTCCCTGCCGGCGACGCACTGGGGCGCGAGGTGCTGGTGAACGGCTTCGGGTTTCTGGTCATCGGCGTGTTTCAGAAACCGAAAGGCGGCTTCGGCGAAAGCGACGAAGACCGGCGCGTGGTGATCCCCTTCGAGACGCTGAAAAAACTCTATCCCGCCGCTGAAGAAGTGGGCTTCCGCATCCTGGCCTACCCGGGCCAGATCGAGCAGGCGGTGGATCAGGTGCGCGAAGTGCTGCGGCGCCGCCGGAACGTGGGCTACAACGAACCGGACAACTTCGCCATCACCACGGCAGCTCAGGCGATCGAGCAGTTCCGCAACATTGTGGGCGGCATCGCCATCACCGTGGTGGTGCTGAGCGCCGTCGGCCTGCTGGTGGGCGGCGTGGGCGTGATGAACATCATGCTCGTCTCCGTGACCGAGCGGACACGCGAGATCGGAGTCCGCAAGGCCATCGGCGCGCGACGGCGAGACATCGTCTGGCAGTTCCTGCTCGAAGCGATGACCCTGACCAGCCTGGGCGGAGCCGTCGGCATCGCGCTGGCCGCGGCCATCATCGGGGCGGTGCGCGCGGCGACGACGCTGGCCGTCACGGTCCCGCTCTGGGCCGTGCTCGTCGGTCTGGGCGTTTCCGCCAGCGTGGGATTGATCTTCGGCGTCTGGCCGGCGATGAAAGCGGCCCGGCTCGATCCGGTCGAAGCCCTCCGCTACGAGTGATCAGCCCGTGCAAAGCACATCGTGAAGCGGGTTCGCGCCGGCGCGCTCAGGGATGGGAGCCGGCAGCGACGGTTTGCAAGACCCGGAAGGCAGGGTCGCTCGCCCAGTGCCGCGGGAAGTTCTTGACGTAGTGTTTCAGGTGGCGAAACCAGAAGCCGCGAAACTTGAACGCTTCCATTTCCGCCAGCGCCTGTTCCGCAGTCCATCCCTGCACCGCGATGCGATACGCGGCCAGCATCACGCCGGTGCGTTCCGCGCCCCGCTGGCAGTGCACGAAGATTTTCCGGTTGCGGTGCTGCTGCAACAGTTGCAGGAACTCGGCCACCTGGCGGTTGTCCGGTTTCTGAAAACCGCTCCAGGGGATGTGAACCAAGCGGATGCCGAGCGCTTCGAGCCAGGCACGTTCCGGTTCCACGTCGTCGGCATCGTTGCGGAAGTTCACCACGATTTCGATGCCCAGCTCCCGCAAGCTGCGATAGCCGCCGGCCGCCGCATCGGGCTGTCCGCCGCGGTAGAGATTTTCATGCACCCGGCCCAGATTCGGCAGGCCAGGCATGCGCAGCTTTTCTGCGGGCGCAAATCGTGCGTCCGTTTCGCTGGCCGGAGCCGCTTTCTGCGCGACAAAAACGGCACCGTCGAAAAGAATCCCGGCGCAGAGCAACAACAGCGCGGCGAAGGTGAGGGCGGCTCGCTGCGAGCTGCGCATGAGCACAGCGTAGCGGCCCGGCACCGCAGGGTCAACACACGGAAGAAGCACACCCCGGCGCGAGGCATGAGACCGCGCGTCACACGCCTCGCAAGAGGGCCACTAGGAATAGATACATTGAACAAATCGAATACAAAATTTTGCGCTTTTGGCCTTGACAAGTTCTCCCCCAGCCGTATACTGCGCCCCAGGTTCGGGGGATTCGCAGCCGCCGGTCAGCTTGCTTTCGGGCCCTGCGACACCTTCCCGGCTGCCTCCAAACTAAGAGAATGGGCCCTGTGCCTCTGCTCGGCCCGCAGCGGGCACGCGCGGAAGGCGGCAGGCGGAGCCTCTCTCTTTTCGGCTTCCGGGAAGCCCTGAGGGACCCCCCGGGCCGCACACCGGCTGGCAAGACGGGCGCGGCTCTGACCGGCACAACACACTGCACCCCGGATGGAGCGATGCGGTGCAGCGGCGGTACAATAGAACTACCGCCTCTGCCCACCACCCGGTCACCCCGGGCAGCAACTTGGCGGCCAGCGTCCCGAGGATCAGCGGGCGCCGCGCCGGCGCGGAGGCGAACATGGCGGAACCGAAGACGGCCCTGAGCGGAGCGAACGAATCCACAGCAGGTACGGCAACACGCATGGCCCAACAGACCACCAAAACCGGCCTGGAAATTCCACGCCGATTCACCGACGGAAAAACGCATCCCTTCGACCGCATCGAATGGGAACTGCGCACTGCCCAGATCACCAACGAGAAGGGCCAGGTCATCTTCCGCCAGGAAAACGTGGAGGTACCGAAGTCGTGGTCCATGACGGCCACGAACATCGTGGCGTCGAAATACTTCCACGGCCGGCTGGGCACGCCGGAGCGGGAATCTTCGGTGCGCCAGTTGATCGCTCGCGTGGTGAACACCATCGTCGACTGGGGCGAGCGCGGCGGCTACTTCGCTACGACAGCTGACCGCGAGGCCTTCCGGGACGAGCTCACGCACCTGCTCGTGGAACAGAAAATGGCTTTCAACAGCCCGGTGTGGTTCAACGTCGGCGTGCAGCCGAAGCCGCAGTGCTCGGCCTGCTTCATTCAGTCCGTCCAGGACGATATGGCCAGCATCATGGAGCTGGCCAAGACCGAAGCTCTGCTGTTCAAGTGGGGTTCAGGAACCGGCACGAACTTTTCGCGGCTGCGCGCCAGCCACGAACCGCTCTCGGGCGGCGGCATCGCCTCCGGGCCACTCAGCTTCATGAAGGGGTTCGACGCCTTTGCCGGCGTGATCAAGTCCGGCGGAAAAACCCGCCGCGCCGCCAAAATGGTGATTCTGAACGTGGATCATCCGGACATCGTGGAGTTCATCGAATGCAAGATGAAGGAGGAGCGCAAGGCGCACACGCTGATCGAGGCCGGCTATGACCCTTCGCTGGACGGCGAGGCCTACAGCTCGATCTTCTACCAGAATGCGAACCATTCGGTGCGCGTCCCGGACGAGTTCATGCAGGCCGTCGAGGAAGACCGGGATTGGTGGACGCGCAACGTCACCGACGGGCAGCCGGCCAAAAAGTACCGCGCCCGCGACCTGCTCTGGAAAATCGCCGAGTCCACCTGGCACTGCGGCGACCCGGGCATGCAGTTCGACACGACCATCAACCGCTGGCACACCTGCAAGAACACCGACCGCATCTACGCCTCGAATCCGTGCAGCGAGTACATGTTCCTCGACGACACCGCCTGCAACCTGGCCTCGCTGAATCTGCTGAAATTCCTGGGGGCGAACGGGCAGTTCGACGTCGAGGGCTTCCGGCACGCGGTGGCCCTCACGATTACTGCGCAGGAAATTCTGGTGGACAACGCCAGCTACCCCACCCCGAAGATCGCGGAAAACTCGCACAATTTCCGTCCCCTGGGACTGGGCTACGCGAACCTGGGCGCGCTGCTGATGTCCATGGCGCTGCCGTACGATTCCGATGAGGGCCGGGATGTGTGCGCCGCGATCACGGCGCTGATGACCGGCGAAGCCTATGCGCAGTCGGCCCGCATGGCCGAGCGGATGGGGCCGTTCCCCGGCTTTGCGGTGAACCGCGAGCCGATGCTGGAGGTGATCCGCATGCACCGCGAAGCGCTGCGCGCGATCCACCCGGAAAACGTGCCTGCACCGCTGCTGGCGGCCGCGCGGGACGCCTGGGACCGCGCGCTCGAGCTCGGCGAGCGGCACGGCTACCGCAACTCGCAGGTCACCGTGCTCGCACCCACCGGCACCATCGGATTCATGATGGACTGCGATACGACCGGCATCGAACCGGACCTGGCCCTGGTGAAGTACAAGAAACTGGTCGGCGGCGGGGTGATCAAAATTGTCAACAACACGGTGCCGCGGGCGCTGATGCGGCTGGGTTATTCGCCGGAACAGGTCTCGGCGATCGTAGACTACATCGATCAGAACGGCACCATCGAAGGCGCCCCGGGCCTGAAAGAAGAGCATCTGCCGGTGTTCGACTGCTCGTTCAAACCGGCCAAAGGCTCCCGGGCCATTTCCTGGCAGGGCCATCTGAAAATGATGGCCGCGGCGCAGCCGTTCCTTTCCGGCGCCATCAGCAAGACGATCAACATGCCCGAGCATTCCACGATCGAGGACATCATGAATGCCTACATCACTTCCTGGAAGCTCGGGTTGAAAGCCGTGGCCATCTACCGCGACGGCTCGAAGAAGGCTCAGCCGCTGTCCGCCGCGGACACAGAGAAAAAGAAGAAGGAAGCGAAGCCAGCCCCGGGACAGCAGGAACTCTTCACCGGCGCCACGCGGCGCAAGCTGCCCAACGAGCGGCGCTCGATCACGCACAAGTTCTCCATCGGCGGACACGAAGGCTACCTGACCGTGGGCATGTACGAAGACGGCTCGCCGGGCGAGATCTTCATCAAAATGGCCAAGGAAGGCTCGACGCTGTCGGGCATCATGGACGGGTTTGCCCTTTCGGTCTCCATTGCGCTGCAGTACGGGGTGCCGCTGAAAGCGCTGGTGGACAAATTCATCCACACGCGGTTTGAGCCTTCCGGATTCACCGGCAATCCGGAAATTCCTTACGCGAAGTCCATCCTCGACTACATCGCGCGCTGGCTGGGGGGCAAGTTCATCTCCCCGGACTACCTGGTGCTGAACGGTGCCGCCAACGGGGAATCTCTGCTGCCGCCCGCTGAGACCGCACCGCCGGCGACCACGGCCGGGCGTGCCCCGGCCCAGTCGCGTCCGCTGGCCGCGATCGACGATGCGCCGTCGTGCTCGGAGTGCGGGATGCTGATGACGCGCAACGGCTCCTGCTACAAATGCGAAAACTGCGGCTCGACTTCGGGCTGCAGTTAATCGCACCCGGCTCCGCACAGCGCCCGCCGGCTGCGGCCTGCCAGCCGGCGGTTTTCTTCGTCGCCCGGCCGGTGCGACCGTCGCGCACGGGCAGGTATCGAAAGGACGGATGGAAAGCCCGCTGCAACGCCGACAGTTGATCCCGCCGGTGACGGCGCGCACGGCCGACGGCAGGCTGGTTCGCGCCTGGGACTTCAAGCAAAAGAAGAGCCTGGCGATTCTGTTCCTGCGCAACGACGAGGTTGCGCCCGGCGGCGCGGCGGCTGCGACGACCCGCCTGCCTGCGGAGCTTGCCGCGCGCGCCGACGAACTGCGCCGCCTGGAGGCCGTCGCGCTGGTCATCCTGCCGGCGCCGGCTCCTGCCTCACTGACCCTCGGATCCCCCGAGGAGGTCGTGATAGCCGCGGACATCACCGGCAGGTCACAGCGCGCGTTTCTCGGCGAGGATGCCTTCGGCACCGCGGGCCTTGCGCGCGTGGGTGCGTTCGTGGCCGACCGCTACGGAGAACTGGCGGCCCATTGGGTTGCCCGCGACGCCAGCGCGCTGCCTGAAGCCGATGTCCTTTTCGAGTGGCTCAGCCAGCTGCAGCTCGCCTGTGAAGAGTGCGGTGCTCCACACTGGCCTGCCGAGTGAACAACGCTGCCGCCGCCCGCAGAATAAAAAAGAAGAGGCTCTTCTACGAGCCTCTTCTTCTCTCCAACCCCACTCCCTCTATGAGAGGGTCACCCCGGGAATCGGAGACGGCCAGAGGAAAGGAAAGCAAACGACGTTCCATTATTCCCCGATCCCGCTCCCCACGGCATCCTGCGTGGCTACAGCCAGTTACAAAAGACTGGAAAATTTTTCATAGCGGCGGGGCAGTTGTTTTCTACTTATTTTCATAAGTACAAAGGGCCTGTCTATGGAGTTTGGGAGGAATCCCTGTGGCTGATGTCGCGGGCTCCACGGCCGTGTGCGCCGAGCCACAAACCTGCCACGGGTCGTCAAGAACTGCTCAGCGCGAAGGTGACTTCGAGCGGCACAACCACTTCGACCGCTTCGCCGTTGACCTGAACCGGCTCGATGTTCCACTGCCGGACCGCATCCAGTGCCGCAGGAAACAGCCAGCAATGACCGCTCAGCAAGCGCACTGCCTTGACCGCGCCATCGGTGCCAAACAGGATCAGCAGGCGGACGCGCCCCTGCAGGTTGGCGTCGCGGGCCTGCTGCGGATACGTGGGCGGAGGATTTTTGCTGCGAAACTTCACCGCGTGCTCGCCTCCGGCGCGGAGACGTTTGCCCGGCGTGCTGCCGGCTGCGGCCTCTTCAAAGGAGCCGAACACGGGCGCGCCCTGCTCGAGCGTGATGTTGCCCAGGTAGCGAAAGCCCCCATCCTGGTAGAGGAAATAGCGCAGCCCGGCGGCGGATTTGTCTTCCTTTTTTCGGAGGACACGCACGTCGTAGAGCACCACCGGCCGGCGCCGCGCGAGCAGCACGGGCACCTGGTCCTCGTCGGCGAGCGGGCTGCAGCCCTCTTCGTAGCGGCCGACGCGGATGTGCGCAAAGCCGGCCTTGGCGATGCCGGTCAGGTCGCGGGCCAGTACCAGATAGAGCGCGGCGCGGCGTTCTGCATAGCGTTCTGCGTAGCCTTCCTGCAACGCGTCCCCGAACAGCTCGGCGAACGCTTCCCGCGGATTCGGCAGCAACAACGAGCGGGTATGCGCATAGACGAGCCGCTCGTCGCCTTTTTGTGCGGCCTCGAGCACCGTGCGCATGAACTTTTCCAATCCCTCGACGGAATCTTCGTAGCGCGGGACCGCGGGCAACGGCTGTGCCGGTGGCGCCTGTGCCCAACCGGCCCCGGCCAGCACGAACAAGCCGAGTACTGCAGAAACACAACGCATTCGGTCGCCTCCTGATGGGGTGCCCACGGTACGCATTTCGGGAGGAAATGACAAGCCCAAATTGCAGCGGCGGGTCAGGCGCCGATGGCTTCCCGGACGGCTTCGGCAATCGCCCGGGAGAAGCGCTCGACGTCGGCTTCGCGTTCCGCTTCCACCATCACACGCGCCAGCGGCTCGGTGCCCGAGTAGCGCAGCACGACGCGGCCGCGGCGCCCCAGAGCGCGTTCGGCTTCGGCGAGCGCGCGCGCCACTGTCGGCAGCGTTTCGAGCGGGGGCTTTGCGCGCACCGGCACATTCAAGATGGTCTGCGGGAAAATGTTCAGACCGGTGACGAGCTGGTCGAGCGGGCCGCGGCAGACCACCAGCGCCGCCATCTTCACCGCGGTGAGCAGGCCGTCGCCGGTCGTGTGGTCGTCGAGAAAAATGATATGGCCGGACTGTTCCCCGCCCAGATTGGCACCAAGCCGCTGCATCCCCTCGAGTACGTAGCGGTCACCCACCGGCACGCGTTCCAGCCGGAGGCCTTCTGCGGCGAGCGCCAGTTCCAGCCCCAGATTCGCCATTGTGGTGCCGACCACGACGCCGCCGCGCAGCGTCCCCGCCGCTTTCATCTCGCGGGCGGCGGCGAGCAGCGTGCCGTCTCCGTTGACAATCTGACCGCTGGCGCTGACGAAGATGGCGCGGTCGGCGTCGCCATCGAACGCGGCGCCCATCGCCGCGCCGGTCGCAACCACTGTTTCGCGCAGCCGTTCCGGGTGCAGCGAGCCGCAGCCGTCATTGATGTTGCGTCCATCGGGAGCATCGCCGATGGCCACGACCTCGGCGCCCAGCCTGCGAAACAGCTCCGGGCCGAGCGCACTGGCCGCACCGTTGGCGCAGTCGAGCACGATTTTCATCCCCGCGAGCTTCGCTTCTGCCGGCACGCGCCCGGCCAGAAATTCCAGATACCTATTCCCGAGGCCCGGCTGCGGCTCCAGCCGCGCTTCCGGCCCCGCCGGCGGCGGCTGCTGCTGTCGCGCCAGGATGTGCTGCTCGAGGGCTTCTTCGATGGCATCGGGAAACTTCATTCCCGTCCGCGCGATCAGCTTGACGCCGTTGTCCGTGTAGGGATTGTGCGAAGCGGAAACCACCACGCCGGCAGAAAAGTTCAGCGCGCGCACCAGGTAGGCGACGCCGGGCGTGGTCAGCACGCCGGCATAGACGGGCTGGGCCCCGGCAGCCGCCAACCCGCAGGCAATCCACCCGGCAATGTGCGGACCGGATTCGCGCGTATCCACGCCGAGCAGCACCGTGGGCGCCGGCTCGGCGGCGCGCAGATATTCCCCCACGGAACGACCCATCCAATAGAGCGTGGCGTCGTCGAGTGGATAGTGGCCAGGCGTTCCCCGGACACCGTCGGTCCCGAAAAGCTGTTTGGGCATGGTGGTACGGAAGAACTGCGTCCCGATTCTATCACACGGTCGTTCGGTCGCTGCGGAGGCAGCGGGGCTCAGCGCGCGCTGGTGGTCGAGCGGCGAACGAGTCGGACCCGAACCTCTGCCGGCGAGATGCGTGTCAGTTCGACTCCGGGCGGCAGCTCGAGGTGATCGGCGGCCAGGTGCACGAGCAGCTCACCCGGGGCCGCGCCGCTCAAGTCAATCGCGATGGATAGCTCGGCCGGCGTGAGCCGATGGAGGATCGCCGGCCGTCCCCGGACGCGCACATGAATCTGGGTGGGCACGTCTTCGGCGAGCTCGAGACCCGGGGGCAAATTGCGGAACTCCAGCGGCACCAGATAGCCGACCTCGGCCATCGGCTCCGCCGTGTAGGCGGCCCAGAGCAGAAACGAAATCAACAACGAGAGCAGCTTCAGGTGCCAGTTGTGGAGCAGCAGTCGCCCGAGCCAGCGCATCGCTCAGTCCTTCTGTTCACGGGGAGGAAACCAGCCGGCCGCCTCGGTGCGCAGCGGCACCGCGGGCAGCGGAAGCTGCGAACGGAAGCGGGCAAAGAAATCGGCGAGCCGCTGGCGCAACTGTTCGGGTGCGAGATTCAGTTCCATCGCACCGCCAAAGGCCAGCCCGATCGCTCCGGTCTGCTCGGAGACGACCACGGCCACCGCATCGGATTCTTCGGTGACCCCGATCGCCGCACGATGCCGTGTGCCGAGCTGATTGGAAATCATCGGATTGAGCGAAAGCGGGAGAAAACAGGCCGCGGCGGCAATCCGGTTCCCGCGGAGAATCGCTGCGCCATCATGCAGCGGCGATTCGGGACGGAAGATGGTGATCAGCAAATCGTAGCTGACCACCGCGTCGAGCGGAACGCCACTTTCGATATAGGTCTTCAGGCTGACGTCCCGTTCGAGCACCAGCAGCGCCCCGATGCGCTGCTGGGAGAGATAGCTGACGGCCATGACCACATCGTCGTGCGCTTCGGCGGTCTGCTGCGAGGAAAACCGTCGCCAGGGCGCCGCGCGACCCAGGTGGGCCAGGGCACGCCGAATCTCCGGCTGGAACAGCACGATCAGTGCGATCACGACGTAAGGCATCAGGTTCGCCAGCAGCCATTCCAGCATCTCCAGCCGTGCCCAGCGCGCACCGTAGAAGATCAACGCGAGCAGGGCCAGGGCGATTGTGGTCTGCAGCGCACGGGTGCTGCCCAGAAGATTCAAAATGTAATAGAGCAGGATGGCAATGATCAGGATGTCGAGCGCGGCACGCAGGTCCAGACGAGCCAAAGCGTCCCAGGGAAATGCCGCCAGTAGCATGGTGCGGCTACAGTAACGCAAGGGCGCACGCCAGAGCAAGCCGTCGCCGTGCCCCGGCTACTGCACGGTGCCGCGGATGTGGTAAGGTAGCGGCGAAGTATCCGGTTCCCCGGTGATGAACCGCACGCCACTGACCAGTCATCCTGCCGGACGCGCCAGTGTGCGCATCATTGCCGCCGGCATCGTGGTCGGCTTCTGCTACTGGGCATCCAGCGTGGTGATCACGCTGCTGTTGTCGGTGCTGCTGGCCTACTTCCTGGACCCGCTGGTGGAGGGACTGGAACGACTGCACGTGCACCGGATCCTGGGATCGTTGCTGGCGGTGCTGATCATGCTGGCGCTGATTGGTGGACTGGGTTGGGTCTTCTGGGACCGGCTGACCCATTTCGCCGAAGACTGGCCGAAATACCAGGGCGTGCTGCGCGATGCCGTCGCTGGGGTACGCGAGCGGATCGAAGCCTTCGAGCGGCGTGTCTCCGAGCTGGCCCCGCAACGCCCGAGCAGTCGTCCGATCGTGCAGCTCGAAGACCGGCCGGGTTCCCTGCTGCTCCGCGGGCTCGGCTCGCTCTACGTGTTCCTGCTGGCAGTGAGCTTCCTGCCGTTTCTGGTGTTCTTCATGCTGGTCTACAAGCACCGGCTCTGGCACGCCACGCTGCAGTTGTTCCCGGCGAGCGAGCGAACGCGGGTCAAGCACGCGCTGGACGACATCAACGCGATGCTGCGCAGCTTCGTGGTCGGCAACGTGTTGGTGGCGGTGATCCTGGGCCTGGTGACTTCACTGTTTTTCTGGCTGCTGGGGCTGGACTATCCGGTGCTGACCGGCATTGCCTCGGGGTTCCTGAATCTGGTGCCGTATCTGGGCGTGGTGCTCGCGTGGATCCCTCCATTGATCATCGGGCTGGCGCAACTGAAGAGCTGGTGGATGTTTTTCACCATGATCGGCGTGCTCAGCTTCTTCCACCTGATCGCCATCAACGTGCTGGTGCCGGCGCTGGTAGGACACAAAGTCCACCTGAACGCGTTGGCGGCCACGGTGGCGCTGTTGTTCTGGGGCTGGCTGTGGGGCGGCCTGGGACTGATTCTGGCCATTCCGATCACCGCGACCGTGAAAGTCATCTGCGACCACGTGGAGCCGTGGCGTCCTATCGGCCGCTGGCTCGGAGCCTGACGCGGGCCGGACGATGGCACGGGGCGCGAGGCTTTCCGTGTGTCGGTGCGGGCAGAAGCCTGCGGCCCGGTGCTGCTTCGCTGAACCCGCATTGCACCGCTGCCTTCAGCGGCTGTGCGGGTAGAAGCGTGCCGGACGCACCGGCGAAACTCACAGTTCGAACAGCGCGACCAGCGCAATGTTCCGCAACTGCTGGCGCACGGTGCCGTGGCGCAGGAACCGTCGTGCGGAGGATTGCTGCGCATGGCTCTCCTGCACTGCCGCAGGGCTTCGGGGAGAAATGGAGGGGCCCGCCAGATGCCACCCGGGCCGGGGGCAGCCCCCGCACCACCCCTCACCGAGCTATCCCTGCGGGCCCCAGACCGATGCACGTGCCGGAATTCCGGCAGCGCTTACATCATGGCGCCGAGTTTGACTTCTTCCCACCGGCCGTTTTTCCGAACCTCTACCTTCTTGGCCATGATGGAGCCGTTGTGTTCGGAGCCCTGCACGCGAATCGTCTGACCGACGAAGTCGGCCAGGGCCGTGGACGGCGCGATGATGGCGTGGAACTTCTTGTCCCTGGTCAGCAGCCCGGCGGGGGAGCCGCCCTTCAGACACATGGTTCCACAGTTCTTCATCGTGCCATGGTCGTTGTCGGCCTCGCCCACGCTCAGGTAGCACTTGCTGTCCACCAGCGTGCCTTCCAGCGTGACGTCTTTCTGGGCCACGCTGACGCCGGCGCCGATGGCCAGGGCCAGGACGAGAATGGGAAATAACCGTGTCAGTTTCATGGTTCGAGCCTCCTTAGTACGCATGTTGGTACAGCACTACGGGGGATCCCGGAACGGATGCGACGAGGCGAGCCCGCCGCACCGCGCTCTCACAGCAAACCTGCAAAAAAGTGGGCGAGCCGGTCGTAGAGTAGCGCGCTGGTCGCCAGCGGCACTTCGAACGGCTCGCAATCGGCAACAATGCGCAGCGTTTGCTTGGTGGTGTCCACCACGACAAAGCATCGTGCGCAGCGCGCGATATGACGTTCCAGCTCGCGCCGCAGTTCTTCAGAGCCTTCGCCGTCCAGGTAACAAGACAAGTTGTCCAACACTTCCTGACAGGTCAGCACGGCCTACCTCCCGCCCAGCCGCCCCGCGGGCCGCTCGAATGCCATAGCCATCATGTTGCGCACCATGCTGGTGGCACGACGCAGACGCGAACGCAGGGTAGGCGGTTTTTCGAAGTGTGCGGCCAGCGCTTCGCGAACCATCAGCCGGGCACGCAGCACGCGCGACTTCGTCGCCGGAATGGAAAGCCCCAGGGCCTCGGCGGTTTCTTCGGTGCTCAACTCTTCGACGTCCCGCAGCAGAAAGACCACGCGGTAGGCTGGCGGCAGCGCGCGAATGGCCTCTTCGACAATTCGCTTCAGCTCTGCCGTCGCATAGCGCCGCTCGGGATTGGCGTACCACTCCTCGACGCGGCTGGGCCGGAGGTCCTGCAGGGGAGCTTCCAGGTCGTCCAGCGAAGCTGCATCGCGGCGGCGACGGAGAATTTGCAGCGATTCGTTCACCGCGATGCGCGTCAGCCAGGTGGTGAACCGCGCATCCCGCCGGAAGGTGGGCAGGTTTTGGTACGCTTTCAGAAACGCTTCCTGCATGGCTTCTTCGGCATCGGCCAGCTCGCCCAGAATCGCAATCGCGGTGCGGAAGACGCGCTGTTCGTGTTTGCGCACGAGTTGCTCGTAGGCCTGCTGGTCTCCCCCCAGCGTGCGTTCTACCAGCGGAGCGTCTTCGTCCTCTTCGGGCCGAAAGTTCTGTCTCCGGTTCGCGGTCAACGGCTACCCCCGAATGCGCCTTGCGGGTACTCCAGACACTTTTCCCGCCTCAACTATGCGATACATGACCGGGAAAAAAGATTCAGCACCAGTCGTTCCTTAACCAGCGAAGGCAGGATTTTCGGGAAACGTTCGAGCCACACCCCCAACACGACGGCGATCGATGCGATGACCGCTTCAGTGTCCCTTCCGGCAGCCTCTGCGACTAGCCCTCGTTGCGCACACCATCCGGTCTTTCGCGGCATGACTCTGGGAATGCGACTCTCGTCCTCGATTCGAGGTGCAGCGTTCCGAAGTCGCCCGCTGATCCCCAAGGGTGCAGACGAAAACCTTCGAAGTAAATTTTGCTTGCAACCCCAAGCCTGTCCCCCATATCCTATGGGGGTGGAGGGGATATGGCCAGGGCCGCAACGATCTGTTTGCCGCACGTCTATCTCGACCCGGAGGTCGAAAAGGAGTTGCAGGATCGCCTGAGCCGCATCGAAGGGCACGTGCGCGGCGTGCGGCGCATGCTCACCGAACAGGCTACCTGCGAGGACCTGCTGCTGCAGCTCGCCGCCATTCGTTCGGCACTCACGCAGGTGCAGGCGCGCCTGCTCGAAAATCACATCGAGACCTGCGTGGCCGATGCCGTGCGCCGCGGCCGCGGCCGCAAGGCGCTCGACCATCTCAAGAGCGCTCTTGCGCAGGTGATGAAGATGCAGTGAAGGTTTCGCTTTCGGGAGGACGGCGCATGAAAGAAAAACTGGGGATTGTCGGGGCGATTGCCGCAGCGGTGCTGGCTTCGGTCTGTTGCCTCGGACCGGTGGTGCTGGCCGGGCTGGGGCTTGGCGCGGTGGCCGCGGCGCAGAGCTTCGCTCCGTATCGGCCGTTGTTCCTGGCCCTGACGGCCGTGTTTCTGGGCGTGGGTTTCTACTTTGCTTACCGGAAACCGGAACCGGCCACCTGCGAGGGTCAGGTGTGTGAGACGACGCGCGCTGCCGCGGACGGCGAAGGCTGCTGCTCCGGCCGAGCTGCGCAACCAGTTCCCTGCGCTCCGGGCTCGTCCGCAGGACTCACTGCATTGCGCGGAGCGATCGCCATCGAAGAGTCTTCCACAGGAGGAGAAATCAAGAAAACTTCAACAGGAGGAGAAGTCATGAAGAGAAAACTGGTTTTCGCTGCGATGGTCGTGGCGCTGGTCACCTCGTTCGGCTGGGCGGCGCAGCAAGCGTCCGAGCCGACATCCACGAAGCTGCAAATCACACAATGTGCGCTGAAGGTAAGCGGGATGACCTGCGAAGGCTGTGCCGAGGCCGTCAAGGCACGCCTGCTGAAGCTGGAAGGCGTCAAGGCCGCTACCGTGAACCACAAAACGGGTGCAGTCACGGTGGAATACGACGCGAAGAAAACCTCGCCGGAGAAAATCGTCTCCGCGTTCAACGAGGGCAGCGGAGGCTTCAAAGCCGAGCTGGCCAAGCCAGCCCCGAAACGGGACTGAAACCTCGTCCTGCTTCCGAAGGCTCCGCACCCAGCCGCGGAACGGCGGCGAGGAGAAAGCTGATGTCCAAGACTTGTTGCCCGAACCCTGCGGGTGCCGGCGTGCCGGCACCCACCTCCCTGCCCTGTCCGGAAAACGGCGCACGAGCGAAGCGGGTCGGCCTGCGGACCGTAAAGGCGTTGGTGCGGCATCTGCCGTTCCGCATGCCCTCGACGCAGTACTACTTCTGCGAAGCACCAGAGTGCGATATCGTCTATTTTGCGGCAGACCCTTCTGCCCCGATTTTCCGCCGCGCCGACCTGCTGGTGCGCGTCGAGCCAAAGGAGCCTGGTGAGGACGTGCCGGTCTGTTATTGTTTCGGCATCGCCCGCCGCGAGATTGCGGACGAGCTTGCGCGAACAGGACGCAGCAGCGCGGCCGAACGCATACGCTCCGAGGTGAAGGCCGGGAGATGCGCCTGCGAGGTGAAAAATCCCTCGGGCCGCTGCTGCCTGGGCCGGATTGCCCGGGCAGTGGAGCAGCTCCGTGAGGCTTCGTCGCGCGGCTGAGCCGTGCTGCGCTTCGTGTTCCCTGCTCTGTGCAGATCATCTCGGTCCAGCCGAGCACAAACCACGAGAGGATGAGCCATGGCCCATTCGCTCAACTGACCGGCCTGTGGAACGGCGTTCGTGATGTTGGCCAGCTCGAACCGATGGCCAAACCGCTGTCGCTGGTGGAAATGCTCCGCCACCACCAGCGAGCCGATATCTACCTGGTGTATTGAAGCGGAGGAAAAATGCCGGAGAAAAAAATAGTCGTCTACAGCCAGCCCGGTTGAATCTTCTGCAGCCGGGTGAAAGAGTTTCTTTCCCAGCAGCAGATCGCATTCGAGGAGCGCAACGTGGCGAAGGACCCGGCGGCGCTCGACGAGCTCGAAAAGCTCGGCTACGCGACCACGCCGGTTACGGTGATCGACGGCGAGGTCGTGGTCGGCTTCGACCAGCCGAAACTGAAAAAACTGCTCGGCCTGTAAAGTTCGGTGGCGGTCGTGTGGCGCAGTCCTCAGCCGGTGGATGAAATGCTGCGCAGACGGCGGAGGAGTTCCTGCAGGTTCTCGCTTTGCTGAAACAAGCGGATCGCAGCGATGCCGGCTGCGCCGGCACGCAGGCACGCGGCAGCATTTTCGGCCGTGATGCCGCCGATGGCAAGAACCGGCACGCGCACGCGCGCACAGACTTCGGCGAGTTTCTCCAGGCCCTGCGGTGGGCCATAGGCGGCTTTGGAGGGTGTGGCAAACACCGGTCCAAAAATTATGTAGTCGGCGCCCGCGCAGGCAGCGGCTTCCGCTTCCGCCAGCGCATGGCACGACGCACCCACCAGAAAACCCTCCGGCAGGCGGCTGCGCTTTTCGGCCACGGCGGCGACGGGAACGGACTGGCCCCCCAGATGCACACCGGCAGCGCCGGCGGCCAGGGCCACGTCGAGCCGGTCGTTGACCAGAATCTTCGCCGACGTGCGCTGCGCTGCGCGCATCGCTTCGGCTGCAAGCTGTGCGAGCTGCCGCGCGGTCAGGTCTTTCTCGCGCAATTGAATCCAGTCTACGCCGGCAGCGATGGTGCTGCCGATGCGCTCGGCGAGCGCGGCGAGTTGCGCCGCGGTGTCTCGCTGCGGCGCCAGCGCACGCCGGTCGGTCACATAGCAGAGGATCGGCACACCGAGCTCCCAATTCGATGACGGCAGCCGCGGGGCTGCTCAGCTCGCGGCCGGCGCGGAGTTTTCTCCGGAGGGCGCGTCCAGGCGGCGGCGCAGTGCCGAGATAGCGATCAGCACGTCCAGCACGCCGAGCCCGCTGACCGCACCGCGGAGATAGGGATTCAGCACGTAGGGCCGCAGTGCGGGGTAGCGTTCGAGCAGAGGATTGCGTTCCCAGAACCGGCCCGACCAGGGTACGAAGACCAGCACCACACCCAGCACGTAACAGAGCAGAATCAGCAGGATGCGGAACAGGCGGCCCATGGATGCTTCAGCGCCGTTTTTCGAGTGCAGCAATGCGTTCGGCGACGTCGCGGTAGTCGATGTTCATCGCGTAGACCTGCAGGAAGCAGTCCAGCGCCCCGCGGGCATCGCCGGCCTGCTCCAGCGCCACGCCGAGGTCGTAGCGCAGGGCAATTTCTGTTTCCTGGTCGAGCCCCGCGGTGTGCAACGCACGTTCATACCACAGGGCGGCCGCTCTGGGTTGATTTTTCTCCATGAAGCAGAGCGCGAGCAGAATGCAGCACTGCATGGCGTAGCGGAAAGGCCGGCCCGACTGCACGGCCTTGGCCACACGCTGGAACTCGCCGATGGCTTCTTCGAGCAGACCCATCTCGCGGTAGGCGATGCCCAGATTGTAGTGGGTTTCGAGGTCTTCCTCTTCTTCCCCCAGGCCACCGAGTTCGGCGCGGAATTCTTCGAACACTTCGGCGAGCTGCTGGCTCGGTTCCTTTGGAGTGGCCGCAGCGGGGGCGGCCGGCCCGGGTTCGAGGGAAGCGGCCGGTGCGCGGGCTTCGACCGCGGGGGGTGCTTCCGGCTCCGGTTCACCCAGTTCGGCGGCCAGTTCCGCCAAAAACGTTGCCGGGGTCATCGGCGGCGGGAGCGTGGAAGGCTCCAGCGCGTATTCCACCCCGTCCTCTTCAGCCGGTGCAGGCACCATCGCGACCGCCGGTGCCTGCACCGCGGGCGATTCGTCTGGCTCGCCGACTTCTACAGGGAATGCTTCGGTGACGGGCTCCAGTGGAGAAGGCTCCGCGGCGTGTGGCTCGACGGTCTCCACGGGAGCTGCCGGGACGACCTCGTCCTCCACAACCAGCGCGGAGTCGGCAGCCGCCTCGGCCAGCGTGGACCACTCTTCGGAGAGGTCCAACTCGTACACGGCTGCTTCGACCGCAGGTGGAGACGGCTCCGGGGCCGGCGGAGGAACAGTCACAGGTTCTTCGGCTACGGTCAGCTCTTCGGCGGTGATGCCGGCGGCGCGCTGGAAGCGACGGCGCAGGTCAGCGAAACGCTCGGCACGGGCCTCGTCAGCGCGTTCCCGATAGAGGAGCTCCAACTGATGCGCCAGCTCTGCGGTGCGGCGGTCGTTGCCGGTACCGAGGGAAAGATCCAGCAGCTTTTCCAGCGCGCCGGTGTGGTTGGGAACGCGCGCGAGCACCGCTTCGAGCAACTCGACGGCCTTGGGGACCTGTCCGTAGCTGGCGAACAGATCGGCGTCCACCAGCGCCTGGTTGACGAAGCGCTGGGTATCGGCATCCATCCATTCTTCGGGCACGGGGAGAACAGGGGGAGCCGGTGGCTCGGGCCCGGGCGGTTCTGCCGGCGCTGTTTCGTCCACTGGCGCCAGCCCGAGTTGCCTGCCGAGCTGGTTCAGCCGCTGCCGGACGCGCTCATCGTCGCCGGTGCGCTCCAGCAGCTCCTGGAAGACCATCCGTGCGCGCTCACGTTCACCCACCGCCGCCAGGGCTTCCCCGAGCCGGAACAGGGCGTCGGGCAGGCGAAACGTATCGCCGGTGCGCCGGTAGATCTCCACCAGCCGGTCGAGCGGCTCGACCCGTCCGGGGAGGCGTTCGGCGACGGCGTCGAGCGCCCGTGCCAGCTTTTCGTATTCGCCCGCCACACCCATCGCGTCGCGGATTTCCTCCAGCAGCTCCCAGGCGGCTTCGGCGGCGCCGCCTTCCAGCAGCGCTTCCGCCACTTCAAAAACCAGCGGGAATTGCTCGCGCTGCTCGGCAAATGCCCGGCGAGCGCACTCGGCTGCCCGGGCCGTGTTGCCCAGCTTCAGGTGCAGGGCGACGAGCTCTCCCAACAGCTCGGGGCCGGGGGCCGGCAACGCTTCGAGCTGCGCGACGGCCTGCTCTGTGCGTCCGGCGGCGGCGGCAATCCGGGCGCGGAGCACGAGCGCGGGGCGGTGGTTCGGCTCCAGTTCCAGAGCGCGCCGCACCAGGTTCTCCGCTTCGTCGTGCTCGTGCTGCTGCAGCAAGCGTTCGGCCACGCGCAGGCAGGTGGCCACGGCTTCCGATTTCTGTCCGAGACTGTGGTAGAGGCCGACCAGGCGCATCTGCACGCGGACGTTGTCCGGCTCCAGCTCGGCCAGCCGACGCAGCACGGCCGCGGCGGCGTCTGCGCGCCCGGAACGAACATGCATTTCGGCCAACTGCAGAAACAGCGGCCGCGCTTCGCTCAGCACGCCCTGCAGAGTGTAGAGCTCCCCCAACCGCTCGAGCGGCTTTGGATCGTTCGGTGTGAGTTTGGCGATTTTTTTGTAGATGGCGATGGCCTTGCTCGTGAAGCCTTCCCGGTGGAACAGTTCGCCGAGTTGCTGAAAGACTTCCACGGCATGCGCGGTATCGCCGATGCGCACATAGAGGTCGCCCAGGGTCATCAGGGTGACCTGATCGTGCGGTTCATAGCGCAGAATCTCCTGGTACTGACCGATGGCCTGAGCCACCTTGCCCTGATTCAGGAACCTCTGCGCGGCATCGAGCAGCTTGGCTTTGTTGAACGGCATTCCGTGCTGCTCCCCCGGCCCGCGGCGTTCGCTCGGCGAGCACCGCTCTGCCTGCCGCAGGCGAGAACGCACCCCTCCATCCACCGCGTTCCGCGCGGCGCAAACCGAATCATGCCCACGCTAGCACACGCCGGAAAACAGGGTCAACGAACCGCCGCGGCACCGTTGCGTGAAGGGAACTCAGTGACGCCGCTCGGGCGCAGACTTCCGCCTGCCCCCCATCGCACCGGCGAGCACACCGGATTTCTCCGCACACGCAGCAGACAGGTCCCTGCCCCGCAGGGGAAAAGCTGCTCTGCAGGACCAGCCTGCATCAGCCCGGCTCGTTTTCCTGAACAGGAAGCGGCAGCGGCGGCTGGCAAGCAGACGCCGACCAGCACTGTGCCGAGCGCACCGGAGCAAACGAGAAGCGATGCAGTGGCGTGGGGCCGTAGCGTTGCAGTGCAGCCAGGTGATCGGGGGTGGCGTATCCTTTGTTGCGCGCCAGACCGTACTGTGGGTAGCGCGCGTCCCATTCGACCATCAGAGCGTCGCGGGTGACTTTGGCCAGAATCGAAGCCGCAGCGATGGACACCGACCGGGCATCGCCGTGAATCAGCGACCGCTGCTCGATGGGCAGCTCGAGCGTCACCGCGTCCACCAACAGATAATCCGGCGGCACGGCCAGGCTGCGGACCGCTTCGGCCATGGCCTGGCGGCTGGCCTGGTAGATGTTCCAGGCGTCGATGCGGTCGGCTTCGACCACCGCCACCGCCCACGCCAGCGCGCGCTGCTTGATGCGAACGGCCAGCACTTCCCGGCGGGCAACGGGCAGGCGTTTGGAATCGTCCAGACCCACAATGCGGCGGCGCGGATCCAGAATGACCGCGGCGGCCACCACGGGACCGAACAGCGCACCGCGGCCGGCTTCGTCCACACCGGCAATGCGCAGCCACCCCTGCCGGCGCGCTTCGCGTTCATAGCGCGCACTGCACAGCCGCCGGCGCCCGCAGCGGTCTGGCAGCCCTTCATCCTGCGGGGAATGAACGGGACTCACCGCCGCGGATTCTAGCACAGGCGCAAAGCAGCAGAAGCCGGCGCGTAGCCGAACGGCACGGAGTCCGGGGAATACACCCGGCGGAGGACCGGGCGGAACAGGAAACAGGAAAGCTAGGAGTTGGCTTCGCCGGCTGGTGCTGCTGGGGCGAGCGCTTCGGGCTCGGGCGGCGTGCCAGGGGCTTCGACGCGGCCGGCGCGCTTCAGCCGCGCGGCCTTGCCCTTGCGCTGGCGCAGGTAGTGGAGCTTGGCCCGGCGTACGTGGCCGCGCTGGAGAATTTCGATGCCAGCAATCACCGGTGAGTGCAGGGGAAAAATGCGTTCGATCCCGACGCCAAAGCTGACGCGCCGCACGGTGAAGGTTTCCGAAGCCAGGCGTCCGCTGCGGCGAATCACCACACCTTCGAACGGCTGGATGCGTTCCTTTTCGCCTTCACCTTCCTTCAAGCGCACGTGCACGCGCACGGTATCGCCGGGACGAATTTCCGGCAGGTCTTTGCGCAACTGTTCCTGCTGCACTTTTTCGACCAAGCGGTTCATGGCTGCGTACCCTTCTGCTTCGGCTGTTCAGGCGGCTTCCGGCCGCGGCGTTCCCCGGCCGGAATGGCGGGGCCTCTGGGCAGGCCAGCGCTACCGAAACAAACCCGAATTATAGCGAAAACGCAGCCTTTTGCCTAGCCCGTGCTCAGCGGGCCGCAGCGGCTGAGGCACGGCGCACGGGCTGCAGCACCTGCTCGGCGAAGCGTTCCATCTCCTCGAATTGCGGGCTGAACTGCAGCAGGAGCAGATCCACGCCAGCCGCCTCCAGCTCAGCGATGCGTGCGGCCACCTGCTCAGCAGTGCCCACCAGTCCGGTGCGCAGGCCGCGGTTGGAGACCGAGTAGTCTTCCAGCGAGACGCGTTGCTCGAGTTTCGTATTCGCCAGCCATTCCTGATAGTTCGCATAGCCGGCGGCGGACTGACGCACGTCGGTGATGCGGTCGAGCTCTTGGCGGGCTTCCGCTTCGGTGGAGCGCAGGATGACGAAGCCGGCCACGCCGAACTGCAGCGGCGCGAGCCCCCAGCGTTCGCGTCGGCGACGCATATCGTCGATTTTCACGCGGAGCCGCTCGGGGGGATCGCCGTGCATCAGGTAGGCGTCGCATTTCTGCGCAATCAACTGCTTGGCCGCTTCCGACTCTCCACCGGCGTAGAGCACCGGGCGGGGCCGACCGGGCCGGGGCAGCGGCTTCGGCTCCAGCACCGTGTTCTGCACGGCGTAGTAGCGGCCGGAATAGCTGAATACGGGCCGGGACCACACGCCGGTGACAATGTCCAGCCATTCCGAGGTGCGGGCATACCGGTCGTCGTGCTGGTCGAAGGGCGCACCGTATTGCCGTGCTTCTTCCGCCCACCAGGCCGAGACGACATTCAACGACAGGCGTCCGCCGCTGATGTGGTCGAGATTCGCGGCCTGCTTGGCGAGCAGCGCGGGCGGATGAAACGTCGGCCGCACGGCCACCATCAGCTCCAGGCGTGTGGTGACGGCAGCCAGTGCCGCCGCCGTTGTCCAGGCTTCAAGCGAAGGGGCATGGATGCCCTTGATGTCATTCAGATTCAGTTCGGCAATCAGGGTGAGATCGAAGCCCAGCTCTTCACTGCGCTGCGCCAGCCGTCGGACGTAGGCCCAACTGGCCTCCATCGCTTCGTCTTCGACGTTGCGCAGCCATCCGCCAAACACCGGCAGCCAGTACCCGAATCGCATCAGCGCGCCTCCTGTTCGAGGTAATCCACCAGCCGGGCGTGCGGGTCGAAGCCGACCACACGAACGGCGTCGGCAACGAAATTCGATAGGGCGTTGATGTCGTAGAACAGCCGGCGGCCATCGCGGTCGTCCACCAGATACTCCACGCCGCCGACTTCGATCCCGGCAGCGTGCAGGATGCGCTCGACCGCAGCGATCGTCTCCGGAGGCGGGGTGCAGGCTTCGACTCGCAGGCCGGTGCGCGGGGCATCGGCAGGACAGGCCGCACGTTCGAGCGGGCGGCCGTCGACAGTCTGGCAGATATCGGCGGGGCAGAGGTTGTAGCCTTCTCCGGAGAGATGGATGCGGATGGCGTAGAGGAATTTTCCTCCCAGGACCTCGACGCGCACGATGCAGCCGTCGCGGGCCGGGATGTACTCCTGCACCAGCGCGGTGTGGTCGGGACCGAGCTGGAGCTGGCCGGAGGCCGCCGCCCGCTCGATTTGCTCCGGGTGGTCGAAGCGAACAATGCCGACGCCGCTGCCGCCGATGTTGGGCTTCACGATCACCGGGAAGCGCAGCCCGCGTGCGGCTTCGGCGGCCTGCGCGGGATGGTGGATGACGCGCGCGGCCGGGTAGGGCAGCCGGAGCGACTCGAGCAGGGAGAGCTGTCGCGCCTTGGAGATTTCCACGGCGAAGGCACGTGCGCCGTTCACCACGCGCACTCCCTGGGCTTCCAGGTGCGCCAGAAAGTGCAGCGTGTAGAAAATGGCGTGGCCGTGGCCGCGCGTCCAGGCCGAGGGACTCATGCGGTTGAACAGCAACGCGTAGCTGCCGTTGCGGGCGGCGATGCTGTAGCGATGCTGCGCCGCGTTGAGCTTCTGGTACGGCGTGCCGCGACGGTCCAGCTCGGCAAACAGCGGGCGGAACCAGTCGGGATGCTCGTAGAAGATGGCAATCGGTTTTGGCAGGCTCGGCATGACGTCCTCCGGAAAAAGAAAAAGGCCGCTCGCGAACCGAGCGGCCTTGGCAATTCTCGTCTGGATTACAGCTTAGGTGCCTTCCGCATCAGGCCTGCCCGGCTCGCGCACAAGCGGCATGCGCATGGCCATACAACACGGGCAGGTACACATCGCCGCGCCCGTAGCGGAGAGCTGACGCAACGATGTGTTCTGAACTTTCATCGCGGAAGAAGCATAGCGACGCCCGGCGCCGGCGTCAAGAGGATTGCGGGTGCGTCCGTGCCGCTTCGGCTTGCAGTTCTTCGAGCAGCGCATGATCTTCTGCACTGAGCGCGGCCGAGGCCAGCAGTTCGGGCCGATTGCGAAGCGTTTTCGACAGCGCCATCTTGCGGCGCCAGCGACGAATCTGTTCGTGGTTGCCGCTGATGAGCACTTCCGGCACGCTCCAGCCGCGAAATTCCTGCGGGCGGGTGTAGTGCGGACAGTCGAGAATGCCGCCGGCCGCCGGCGAAGTAGTCGCCTGCGCCGGCAACGTTGCAGGCGCGCTGGCGGGTGCGGAGAAGGACTCGAACAGGCGCGAGGCTTCATTGCCCAGTGCCCCCGGCAGCAGGCGAGTAACTGCGTCCACAATCATGGCCGCGGGCAGCTCTCCGCCCGAGAGCACAAAATCGCCCACGGAGATTTCGTCGGTGGCCAGGTGCTCGGCTACGCGCTCGTCCACGCCTTCATAGCGGCCGCAAATCAGCACCACACGTTCGAGGGCAGCCAGTCGTTGCGCCTCGGACTGGCGAAACAGTCGGCCGGCCGCAGACAGCAAAATGACGGCCGTGTGGCGGGAATCGATCGCCGGCCGCGACGCCCCGCCGAGCAACTCTTCGACCGCATCGAAGATCGGCTCCGGCTTCAGCACCATGCCCTCCCCGCCGCCAAAGGGACGGTCGTCTACGGTGCGGTGGCGGTCGCGTGCCCAGCGCCGCAGGTCGTGGACTTCGACCTGCACGAGCCCGGCCTGGCGGGCGCGCCGGAGAATGCCGTACTCGAGCGGTCCGCGGAAAAACTCCGGGAAGATGGTAAGGATGTCAAACCGCATCCTGCGCTCATTCTAACGCACTGCGGCCGGGTCCTGGGATGGCGCGCAGGCGGAAGCTCGCCCCCGGCAGCCTGCAGCACAGGAATCTTCAATCCCGTCAGGAGTTCAATTCGCGGAGGCCTTCGGGTAAGTGGACCTCGATGCGGCGACCGGCGACATCGATGTTCCGGCAGATTTCCTCGGCGAAGGGAATCAGCAGCTCGCCACGGGAAGTCTCGACCACAAGCAGCGGCGTGCCCGCAATGGCTTCGCCGAAGAATTGCACTTCGCGCACCACACCGAGAAACGAGGTCGGGGAAGTAGAAGAGACATCCAGGATGGATGTTGCCGGCCCGCCTGCTTGTTTTTGTGCCTCCCACACTTCGCAGCCGATCAGGTCGCTCACGAAGTACCTTCCGGCGGGCAGGGTGACACGCTGTTCGATGGGCACCCGCACTTCGAGGCCACGGAGTCGTTCGGCATCGGCGATGGTGTTGCAGCCCTCGAAATGAAAGATAGCGCGGCCGCGGTGGAGCCAGCAGCGGCGCACGGCGACGCGGCGTGGGGGCAGTGCTTCGTCGTGCGGGTCGGCCAGCCAGACTTCGGTCAGGTGCGTGAGTCGCTCGGGGAAGTCGGTGAGGATTTCGGCAGCCACTTCCCCGCGGCGCCCGCGTGCGCCCAGCACGCGAGCCAGAGTGACACCGGACCGAACGTGCGAGGACACTATTCGAGGATTTCCAGCGTGAAGCGTTTCTTCAGCTTCATGCCGGCGGCACCCAGAATCGTGCGGATGGCTTTGGCGGTGCGGCCCTGGCGGCCGATCACCTTGCCGAGGTCCTCCGGGTGGACGCGCAGTTCCAGTACGGTGACCTGTTCGCCGTCCACCGAACGCACCTGAACCTGATCCGGATGGTCCACCAGTGCTTTCGCGATCTCTTCCACCAGTTCTTTCATGGCTCACCTCCAGCCCCTCCGCATGTGGCCGGTGGCGAGGGACTGGTTGTCACCGGCGGCAGTGGCCGCGATCGTTCCGAAACCGTTCCGGAGGAATCCCGGGGTGGCGGGGATCCTAGGCAATTTTTTGTGCACGCAGCAGGCTGCGGACGGTGTCGCTGGGCTGTGCCCCGCACCCGAGCCAGTACTTGACGCGCTCAGCGTCGAGGCGAACTTCCGCGGGCTGCTTGAGCGGGTCATAGGTGCCCACAATCTCGACAAATCGCCCGTCGCGAGGGCGACGCCTGTCGGTCACCACGACGCGGTAAAACGGCTTCTTCTTTTTTCCGAACCTGGACAGCCGAATCACGAGCACGCGCTTCCACCTCCTCGTTCTGATTCATTATAGACGATTCCCGGCGGGCCGGCTATCGCCACGATCTTCGGCCCCGGCGATGTGGCCGGCCGAGCGCAGATCGAGCCGGCGCAGGCCGGCGGCGCGGGCCTGGGCCAGCGCCTGTTCAAACTCGTGCACAGTAATCAACCGGTTGATCTCCACATAATCGGTGCCGCCCACCCGGCCCGCGGGCCAGTACTGCGGCATGACGTTGACGTAGGTATCCGGCCCCAGCTCGCGCGCGACCCACTGCATGATTTCGCGCGTGCCGGCGATGTCGCCGGGCATGACCAGGTGACGCAGAATCAACCCGCGCAGGGCCAGCCCGTTTTCGTCCACAATCAGATCGCCCACCTGACGGTGCATGGCACGAATGGCGCGGCGGGCGGCCTCGGGATAGTCGGGCGCCTTCAGGTACCGGCGTGCCATCTCTGCATCCCAGAACTTGAAATCGGGCATGTAGATATCCACGACCCCGTCCATCAGCTCGATGGAGTCGAGCGAGTCGTAGGCGCTGGTGTTGTAGACCAGCGGCAGGCGCAGGCCGCGTTCGATGGCCAGCGGCAGCGCTTCCAGGATTTGCGGCACGACGTGTTCGGGGGTGACGAAATTGATGTTGTGGCAGCCGCGCGCCTGCAGTTCGAGCATCAGGGCCGCCAACTGCTCCGGTCGCACCGGCTGACCGGCGCCTTCCCAGCTCAGGTCGTAGTTCTGGCAGAAGACACAGCGCAGATTGCACCAGGCAAAGAAAATCGTTCCCGAGCCGCGCCAGCCGCGCAGGCAGTCTTCTTCCCCATGGTGCGCGAAGGCACTGCCGACGACGGCGTAGCGGCCGGTCTTGCAGACGGCGAAGCGGTCTTCGAGCCGGTTCACATGGCAGTCGCGGGGACACAGTGTGCAGTCGCGAAGCAGCTCGAGCGCACGAGCCACTTTTTCCTTCAGCGCACCGGACTCCCACGTGCGCAGATAGGCGGGCACGAAATCGCGCCGGCGCATCACAAATCGGCTTTCCTGCAGCATGGCCCGAGCCGCGACCCAGCGGCCGCGCCTCTCTAGCCTAGGCCGTTCTGCACGGCGCGTCAATCACCCGACCCTGCCGACAACCGTTGCGGCTCTGGCAATCGCGCGACGCAGCGGGATGGAAGTGGCAACGGCCCGCCCGTAGAATTCGGGTATGCGCCCGCAGAAGTCCCCTTCCGGCGCCCTGCAGCACGCCGGACTGGCTGTAGCGACCGCCGGCCTGCTGCTCGCGCTCCACGTTCCGGCGCAGCCGGGCACCGGCACCCTGGCCGGAGTCGTGCTCGGGCCGGGCGATGCGCCGGTGGCCGGTGCGCGCGTGATTGTGCAGCAATCGGACGGGGCGAGTCCTCGTGCGGTTCGCGCCGACCGTTCCGGCCGGTTTCGGTTACGCGGGCTGCGTGCCGGTCTCTACGACCTGCGCGCACAGCACAGCGGGATGTGGTCGGAATGGCGCCACAACGTGCTGGTGCGCGCCGGCCGGGAAACCTCGGTGGTGCTGCGGCTGCTGCCCGGTGTGCCGGCCACCGAGCCTGTGCCGCTGCGGCTGGCGGGAACCGTGCGCGAGTGGGAAATTCCGGTGGCCGATGCGCAGCCGCATGACCCCGCCACCGACCCGGCAGGCAACGTCTGGCTGACCCTGATGCGCGCCAATCAACTCGCGCGGCTGGACCCGGCCACGGGCCAGTGGAAACTGTTCACCGCACCCACGCCGAATTCGGCACCGCACGGGCTGGTCAGCGACAGTGCGGGCAACATCTGGTACACCGCCAACGGAGCGGGAAAAATCGGCCGGCTCGACCCCGCCAGCGGCCAGATTACCGAATACAGCCTGCCCCGGGACGCCGGAGACCCGCACACGCCGGTGTTTGGTCCCGACGGCGCGCTCTGGTTCACAGTGCAGCGGGCGAACCAGATTCTGCGGCTGGACCCCCGCAGTGGAGCCGTGCGCGCCTACCCGGTGCCCACACCGGATGCGCGTCCTTACGGGATCGTGCTCGGACCGGATCAGGCGCTGTGGTTCTGCGAATTCGGCAGCGGCAAACTGGGACGTCTGGATCCGAACACAGGCCAGTTCACCGAGTACCGGATCCCGTTCGAAGGCGCGCGGCCGCGCCGTCTGGTGGCGCGGGCCGCAGCCATCTATTACACCGACTTTGCGCGGGGCAGCATCGGCCAGCTCGATCTGGTCAAGTTCAGTTTTCGGGAATGGCCGAGTCCATCCGGACGCAGCTCGCAACCCTACGCCATCGCTGCCGATGCCGAAGGAGTGCTGTGGTACACCGAGTTCAATGCGAACCAGCTCGTCCGCTTTGACCCGGAGACGGAACAGTTCACCCGCTTCGCGCTGCCTTCTCCGAAGTCCGAAGTGCGACACATGGTGCGCGACGCCTCCGGACGGATCTGGATGGCGCTTTCGGGCGCTAACAAGGTTGCCATGATCGAGTAGCAGACCCTGCGCTTCACCCCGTACTAAAACCCCGGTACCGAAGATTTCGTGCCTTGCGTCCCATTCCCCGGGGTGCGGCTGAGAACTAGCCTGTGGGGTGCGGGTGGGGGCCTTGCTGCGGGGACGATCCTGAAAAACGGGATCAGCAGGTTACCCGCCCGCACCAAGGTTCGCCCGTCCTGCTATTCCCACCCAAATCCTTGTACCGGGCGAACCGGGACCGGATCGCGGCCGCGGCTCAAGGCCACCTGCTCGCCACGCCGTCTCCTCTCTCCGGGAAGTCTGCTCTGCACTGGCTTCGCTGGGTCGTGAGTGCTATGCTGAGTATCCGCAGGGTTTCTGCAGCCTACCGCCTCGTGGGGAGGGGATTCGGCATGAAGGCACCGCGCCAACCCGTAGCGCGAATTCGCGGATGGAAATACAGCACCAGGAAAGCTCCAGCGGTCGGCAGGGGCACAGCCCCGTCGCGGAAGAAGCCGGGGCCTGCCGGCCGGGGAAGCGCCCGGACGGCGCTCGTGGCCCTGGTGCTGGGCGTGGCGCTAGCCGTCGTGGGTACGCCAGCGCTGCTGGCCCAAGCAAAAAGCGCTGCGCCGCAAAAGGTCTTTCCGTACCCGATTCACAAGCGCACGCTCGCCAACGGCCTGGACGTCATCGTCATCGAAACACCCGAATTCAAAAACGTGCTCAGCTTCAACACGCTGGTGTTGGCCGGGGCGCGGAACGAAACCGAACCGGGCAAAAGCGGTCTGGCCCATCTGTTTGAACACATCCTGTTCCGGCACCGCTGGAAGGGACAGGAGAACGGCTACGAGGAAGCCATTTCGCGGCTGGGGGCACACAACAACGCCTGGACCTGGTTTGATGTGACGTTCTACCACCCGCTCACCTTCACCGCGAATCTGGAAGGTCGCAGCGCAGACCTGCCCGGCCTGCTCGCGCTGGAGGCCGACCGGTTCAGCCGGCTCGATTTCACCGAGAAAATTTTTCGTACGGAAGCCGGTGCGGTGCTGGGCGAATACCGGCGAAACGCCTCGTTTCCGTCGCTGAAGCTGGAAGAGCGACTGATGGCGCTGCTTTTCCCGCACCATCCCTACGGGCACACCACCCTCGGCTACTACGAAGACGTGCTCGACATGCCCAACGAATACGCGGCGGCAGTGGCCTTCTACGAGACCTACTACCGGCCGAACAACTGCGTGCTGGTGATTGCGGGCGACGTGCGCGCCGAGGAAGTGTTCGCCAAAGTCGAGCCCTACTACCGCGACTGGCAGCCGAAGCCGGTGCCGCCCATTCTCGCCACCGGTGCGCCTCCCCAGCGGGAGCAGCGCGAGCACGTCACCTGGGATGCCGATGTGGCACCGCTGGTCTGGGTGGCCTACCGGATGCCGGCGTATAAAACCGGCAGCGTGGAAACTGCGGTGGGGCAACTGTTGCCGGAATTGCTCATCTCGCCGGCGGCACCGCTGTACCGCAAGCTGCGCTTTGAAAAGCAGACCGCCAGCGCGCTGGACTTTGAGGAAGGCACCCAGGGCTACGAGAGCTTCGACCCGCGCGTTCTGATCCTGAGTGCGCAGCTCTACAAGGAGAAATATGCCGAGCGCGGACAGGCGTACTTCGACGAGGTCGTTGCCGATATCCTCGCCGGTGTGGAAGAGCTGAAACAGTTCTCGCGCCGGAAAGATGCTCGCGCCCTGCTGGAAACACTGAAGTCGAAATACCGCTACGACTTCCTGGCGGCGATGTCGTCGCCGGCCAACATCGCGCAGACGTTTGCCTGGTACTACCGTTTCGAGCGCGACCCCGAAGTGTTCGAGAAGCTGCTGGCGTCGGTCGAGCGGCTGACCCCGCGGGACATCGACCAGTTCGCCCGACGACAGTTTGTGCCGGAGCACCGCGCCGTGCTGACGCTGGCCCACGACGCCAGTGCCCGGCCGTGAGCCGCGCCCGGTGCACGGAACGAGGACGCCCATGTGCAAAATTCATCCAATCGCAGTCGTTCGATGGCTTTTTGTGCTGAGCGTGACGCTCGCTCTCGGCACCCCGCCGGCCCCCGCGCAGTCGGTGCGTGTGGTCACGCTTGATTCGCCAGCACCGCTGGTGGTGGTGAAGGTCATGGTGCGGGCCGGCTCGGCACACGACTCGGCGGGCCTGGAAGGATTGGCTTACCTGACAGCACGCATGCTCATCGAAGGCAGCTTCGGTGACCCAAAGAATCCGGTCACCAAGGAGCGCCTGGCGGAAATCACCCGCCCGTGGGGCCAGGGCGCGACGCCGACGGTGCAGGTGGGGAAAGAAACGACCACATTTTCGATGACGGTGCCGCGCGAGGTGCTGCCGCGATACATCGCGCAGATCTTCCGACCGATGTTCACGCAGCCGCTGTTCGATGCCCGCGAGCTGGACCGGCTGCGCGCGGAAACGCTGACCACACTGCGTTCGAACCTGCGGCTCGAGCAGATCGAGCTGGTCGGACTGGTCACGCTGGACAACGTCCTCCACGCGGGCACGGGCTATGCGCATCCGGTGGCCACCGAGCGGGGCGCGGAAGCGATCTCCCGGGAAGCGCTCCTGCAGTTCTATGCCACCTACTACCGGCCGGAGCATCTGGTGCTCGGCGTAAGCACCCGTGAGGAGGCCCTCGTGGCCTCGCTGCGGGACGCGCTGGCCGGTGCTGGGGCAAGCACCGCGCCGCCGCTCGAACGCCGCCCGGTGGAGCCACCGCCGGCCGTGCAGGGACGCGAGGTGGTCATCGTGGCGCTGCCGAATGCCATCTCCACCGGACTGCACGCGGGGTTTCCGCTCTCGATCAATCGCAGCCATCCCGACTACTGGCCGCTCTACGTCGCGAACGTCTGGTTCGGAACTCACCGCGACAGCTTCAGCTACCTCTACGACCAGATTCGCGCGCTGCGCGGATACAATTACGGCGACTATTCCTACATCGAGCATTTCGAAAACCGTCCGTTTGCGCTGTTCCCGCCCACGGGCTACCCGCGCCGCTATCAGTACTTCAGCATCTGGATTCGCCCGGTGCAGCACGACTACGCCGTGCACCTGCTGAAGGCGCTCACCTGGGAGCTGGAACATTTCGTGCGCACCGGCCTCAGCGAAGAGCAGTGCGCACTGGCGAAGAACAAGGCGCGGGTGCTCTACCTTTCGCTGGCCGAAACCACAGAGCGACTGCTCGGCTATCGGCTGGAAGATGAATTCTACGGCCTGCATCCCGGCTACCTGGAAAGCTATCTTGACAGAATCGACGCGGTCAGCTGCGCGCAGGTCAACGCCGCCATCAAGAAGCACCTGCAGGCAGCGAACCTGAAGTACGTCGTCGTGACCGACGACGAAGTGGCCCCCCGCATCGCGGACGCCATCGCTGCGAACCAGCCCGCCTGGGGCAAAGAGCCGGTCGAATATCAGATCGAAGTTCGCGAGGAAAACGGTCAGAAACTCTATCTGGTTCCGGAAACCAAACGGGCGTTACTCGAACGCGACGCGGTCTGGGCTCACTACTGGTTGGATATCCCGCGCAACCGCATCCGTATCGTACCGGCGGAGCGTCTGTTCGTCACCGCCGCCCTGCCGTAGTCGTGCCAATGTTTCATGGAAACCGGCCGGGGTGCCCAGGAATGATCGCACGAGAAGGTGTTTGCAACCTCCGCGCCCTCGTGGCAGTCACGCTGGTGCTCGCCGCGCCCCTGGCCGGCGCCGCAGTGCCCGTCGAGCTGAAGCGGGAAACCGTACTGGCGTACAACACCTACGTGCGGCTCACGGAAGCCCGGATCGAACGCGAGCTGGCGGATGCGAAGAATTTTCTCTGGCCGGATACTCTGCCGGCCGCGCAGCGCCGTCAGGCCTACGCAGCGCTTCGCGCCGGCCAGGTGCTCATCGAAGAGCGGCAAACGCGCGATGCCCGCGGCCAGGAAATCGAAATCCCGGACGGGATGGTGCACCACTGGCTGGGCGTGGTGTTCCTGCCCGGCGTGCGGCTGGAGCAAGCACTGGCGCTGGCGCAGGATTTCGAGCACGCCGAGCAATACTTCGGCCCGGACGTGCAGGAATCGAAGCTGCTGGCGCGCGAAGGCGACCGCTTCCGCGTCTGGATGCGGCTGCGGCGGAAGAAAATCGTCACCGTGGTGGTCCACGCGACCCAGGAAGCCTTCTTCCGCCGCCTCAGTCCGGTGCGGGCGAGCAGCCGGGGCGAGGCGCTGCGCATCGCCGAAGTCGAAAACCCGGACACCCCCGAGGAGAAAGAAAAACCGGTGGGCAACGACCGTGGATTCCTCTGGCGCATGAACACCTACTGGCGTTACGAGGAAAAAGACGGCGGAACCTACGTGCAGCTGGAGGCGATTGCGTTGAGCCGGGAGATTCCGCCGGTGTTGCGCTGGTTCGTTGCTCCGCTGGTGAAAAGCGCGGCACGCGAATATCTGACGCACATCCTGGAGGGCTTCCGGCGCGCACTGGTGGGGAAAGCGGGCGAACGCGCGCGGGGCGGGCTCCCGCCGCTGCGAGAGACTACACCGACGGGCAGCGATGTGCTAAGTTGCTCGCCGCCATGGCAAAGCGCATCGGAATTCTGCTGAGCGGGCGGGGATCGAACTTCGAGGCCCTTGCGGATGCCGTGGCGAGCGGCCGCATCCCCAACGCGGAAATTGCGGTGGTCATCAGCAACCGCGAAGGGGCACCCGGGATCGAAAAGGCGCGGGCGCGTGGCATCGAAGCGCTGGTCATCCCGTCGAAGGGCAAAGAGCGCGAAGCGTACGACCGCGAGGTGGTGGCCGCGCTTCGCGAGCGGGGTGTGGAGCTGGTTTGTCTGGCAGGCTTCATGCGCCTGCTCTCGCCGTATTTCGTCCAGGAATACCGGAACCGGATTCTGAACATTCACCCTTCGCTGCTGCCTGCGTTTCCGGGACTGGAAGCGCAGCGGCAGGCTCTGGAGTACGGGGTGAAGTATTCCGGCTGTACCGTTCACTTCGTGGACGAACAGCTCGATGCGGGACCGATCATCTGCCAGGCCGTGGTCGAAGTACGCGACGACGACACGCCCGAAACCCTGGCCGCGCGCATCCTGCGCGAAGAGCACCGCATCTATGCCGAAGCGGTGCGCATCGTGCTGGAGGGACGCTACCGAATCGAAGGCCGCCGCGTTTTTGTGACCCGGGAGGACTGAGGCGCCCACACCCGGCTCGGTGCCCCGTGCTGGCCGGTGCGGGAGTGAACTGCTGCCGCCCACAATGTTGAGCGGAACTGCATTCTGAAAATCCGACGGCGTCTGCGAAGCGCCCCGGGCTCTGAGAAAACCAGAGGGATACGAAACCGGACAACTGAGTCAATATGAAGCTGCTCGAAGAATTTCACTGGCGCGGGATGGTCTATCAGGCGAGCGAAGGGCTCGAAACCCTGCTCGAGCGCGAACGCGTGACCGGCTACATCGGCTTCGACCCTTCCGCGCCCAGCCTGCATGTGGGCTCGCTGCTGCCGCTGATGGCCCTGGCGCGGTTCCAGCGGCACGGCCACCGACCGATCGCCATCGTCGGCGGCGGCACCGGCCTGATTGGCGACCCGAGCGGCAAATCCGAGGAGCGGCCGCTGCTCAGCCGCGAGCAACTGGAAGCGAACCTGGCCGGATTGCGCCGCCAACTGGAACCGTTTCTGGATTTTTCCGCGCGCGACAATGCGGCCCTGTTGCTGAACAACGCGGACTGGCTCGAACCGCTCTCCGTGATGGAGTTTCTGCGCGAAATCGGGAAGTTTTTTACCGTGAACTACATGCTGAACAAAGAATCGGTCCGCCGGCGGCTGGAATCGGCCGAAGGAATTTCCTTCACTGAATTCAGTTACATGCTGCTGCAAGCCTACGACTATCTGGTGCTGTTCGACCGCTACGGCTGCCGGCTGCAGATGGGCGGGAGCGATCAGTGGGGCAACATCACCGCGGGCATGGATTTGATCGAACGGCTGCGGCGGGTGCAGGCGCACGGGCTGGTGTTTCCGCTGGTGACCACCGCGGCCGGACGCAAGTTCGGCAAGACGGAAGCCGGCACCGTCTGGCTCGACGGGAAGCTCACTTCACCGTACCGCTTCTACCAGTTCTGGCTGAACACGGACGACCGCGACGCCATTGCCTACCTGAAATTTTTCACCTGGCTCGAACGAGACGAAATCGAGGAGCTGGAGCAGGCGCTGCGCGCCGCGCCCGAGCAACGGGAGGCTCAGCTCCGTCTGGCGCGCGAGGTGACCCGCCTGGTGCACGGCCCGGACGCTCTGGCGCGCGCCGAGCGCGCTTCGCGGGCCCTGTTCGGCGAAGAGGTCCGCGCGCTGTCGCCGGAGGAATTGCTCGATGTGTTTCAGGAAGTGCCCTCGACGCGTGTGGAGGCATTCCGACTCGCCGGCAACGGGATGAGCATCGTGGAGCTGGTCGTGCTGAGCGGCCTGGCTCCGTCCAAGGCGGAAGCGCGTCGGCTGATCGAAGGCGGCGGCATCTACCTGAACAATCGCCGGGTCGGCTCCGCCAACCACACTGTGTCCTGGAACGACGCGCTGCACGGGCAATTTCTGGTGCTGCGCCGCGGACAGAAGGAGTTCCGCCTGGTGCGGGTGACGGGTTGAGCGTACCTTGCGCCCGATTCAGCGGGCGGAGCCTCTGGTGGGCACGCGTTCGGCCAGGCGGCGCAGATTGCTGAGCCAGCGGCGGTCGCGGCTGCGGACACTCCACCGCACCAAGAGAAGGTCAGCTATCCAGCCAAGCCGTCCCGGCAGTGTGTAAACGTCTTCCATGTGCAACCGGGTCGTTTCTGCGGTGACCGGATACAGCATCCACCGCTGCCGTCCACGCACACCGTAGCGGTCGCTGAACCGCCACTCGAGCCGACGCAGCCGCTCATAACCGGTGACGACCGCCGTCAGCGAAACCTCGCGCCGGCCGAGCCGGCCCGAGATGCGCACCTTCTGGCCCACGGCGAACTCGCCAGCGCCGCCGCTGACTTCCAGGTGGATGTCCATTTCGGGGCCGTACCACAACGGCATCCGCTGCGGCAGGAAAAAGGCCCACACGCGGTCGGCGGAGGCGGCAATTTCGATCCCAAACTGCAACGCAGCCATCGCAGCCGGACAGTGTACGCGTGCGCGGAGCGGAAAGGAAAACTATCTTCGCGACGAAGATGGATGTGTTCGCAACTCGCTGAGCATCCTGGCGAGCGCGCGGCGGAAATCATTCGAACTCTGCAGAAAGAAGCGCTGCGGTCGAAATGGCTCGAGCAGGCGGGCCAGGTGGTCCCAGAGGTTGTCCCGGTGGACGCGGAATTGAAAATAGAAGACGCGGCAGGCACAGTCGACGACTTCGCGCTGCGTGAGCGGATCGAGATTGTTCCCGCCCGGGAAAAGAACACCGCTGCTGACCAGGATGAACACCGTTTGCGGGGGCTCGGCGGCGATTGCGTCGGCTGCGGTTTCCCCGGCAGATGCGCTGGCGTCGCGGGCACGGCGGATCCGTTCGCGCACGAGCTCGCGGAAGAACGCAGCGAGCTGCTGGCGGTGCTCGAGTGCGTCGCGGCTGATCCGCAACGGATGGATTTCCTCCAGCGCAGCGTACAGCGCTTCCCAGTCCACGTCGTCCTGAATCTGCTGCTCGAACAGGATGCGACGATGCGTGAGATCGAACGCGGTCAGATGAAGCGAGCCGTTGGGCACATGCAACTGAGTGAGCAC
The DNA here is from genome assembly GCA_023512135.1 of Terriglobia bacterium. Lineage (GTDB taxonomy): Bacteria > Acidobacteriota > Terriglobia > Acidiferrales > UBA7541 > DSGC01. The sequence goes on from JAIMAG010000001.1 coordinate 89,209, forward strand.
GTCCAGGGCGGCGAGCATGGTGCTGCGGTTCTGCCGGTGTACAGAAACGGAGCGATAGAACTGTTCGGAGGGAGAAAAGTTGACCAGCAATTCGATCCGCAGCGGCCGTTCCGCGGGCACCGGCAGCCAGAGACGCGCCGGCTCGGCGAGCTCGGCACCGGCGCCTTCCACGGGAGAAAAGCGTAGGAAACTGACGCGCGGCAGATTGCGGAAGGCGTCGGGGAGCGGGTCCTGGCGCGGTGCGGGGACGTGCAACCGCTCTCGCCGTATGCTTTGCAACCCGGTCTGGTGATCCTGCAAAACCAGGAGCAACTGATAGTGGCCGGGCTTCACCTGCAGCGGAAGTCGGAACTGGAGATAACTGGACCGAGCAAAGCGTCCTTTGGCGCGGTGGGTCTCCACCCGGGCCGGGGTGAGCCACCGGCCGTCTCCGTCGGCCACGCGAGCCACCAGGGTGAACTCGTGCTGGCCCTCGTTGGTGCGCAAATAGCGGGCCGGCACGCGCACTTCCACCGGCACCATCAACCACTGCCGCAGAGAAAGCGTCGTCGGACCGATCCGAACCTGCCAGGGAATCTGCTGCACCTCTCCTGCGGCGAGCCACTGTTCAAAAGACTCGGAGTCCGCCGGCGGCAAAGGCGTTTCCTGAGCCGACAACAGAGCACCGCCGAGCAGAGCTGCAGCGGCGCAGTGGGCCAGCCGTCGTGGGCGCGGAATCTTCATGGGGAACATCCCACGCGCCCCTGCACGTTCCGGAGCGACGCCTTCCCATTTTACGCCAGCAGCGCAACGGCGGCTCTTCTCATCGATTTTGCTTTCTCCCATGAATGAAGCATTTTGCTTCGGGGAGTTGCCGAGTGGGCAAGCGGAGCGGCGAAGAGGTTGCAAGGGGGTCCGGAAGGCGCCTACCATGGAAAGGAAGGAGCATTCGGCTCGGCGCAGCCGTGCGCCGAGCCGAATGCGGGCAAGCGACGATGAACCTCAGCAGCGCACAGTTTCCGAAGGTGTGCAGATGGCTCGCGCTGGGGATGGCTTTGCTGGCCGCAGCGCCGACCTCCGCGTATGCGAGGCAGGAGCAGCCCAAAGAACAAAAGCCTTCCGTGGCGGAGGCGGCCCGGCGGGCGCGCGAGCAGAAAAAAGATGCGCCGCGGGCCCGGGTCATCTGGACAAACGACAACCTGCCCAGTGCCCCACAGGCGGCGGTGAACGTAGTGGGCGCACCGCGCGCAGCCGAGCCGGCCGGGGCGGGCACGGGCCAGCCGCCTGCCGAAGCCTCAGCGGCGCGCGAGGCGGAACGCGCACGGGTCGAAGCGGAGCTGGAATCCGCGAAAGCCGAACTGGCTCAGGCCCAGCGCCGACTGGACCTGACCCGACGCGAGCTGCAATTGCAGCGGCAGCAATTCTTCAGCAACCCGCAGTATCAGACCGATGACGCCGGCCGCGCCCGCCTGCAGCAGCTCGAAGCGCAAGAACAGGAACAGGCTGCCGCGGTGGTTGCACTCGAGCAGCGCATTGCGGAGCTGGACGAGCGGCGGCGGGCGCTCGAAGCCGAGCTCGGCCCGAAAGCGCCGCCACCGACAACTCCCGAACAGCAGCGCGAAGCCTGGAGGAAGCGTCTGGAGCCGCTGCGCGCGGAGCTGGCGCGCGTGGAGTCAGAACTTCGTCGGCTGCGTGAAGAAGCGGCGGCGCGCGGATTCGAACTCGTTGGTCCCGGTGCCGGCGGCAGCATGACGGCTCAACTGCTGGCCGACCTTGAACAGCGGCGCAACCAGCTTCGGCAACAAATCGCGGAAATCGAAGAAGAAGCTCGCCGCGCCGGCGTCCCACCTGCCTGGATCCGCTGACCCCACCAGCACCGAACAGAACTTCTCCGTGGGACACCGAACCACACGCAGCCCTTGCCCCACTCCGCCACGACCGGCGGAATGTGAAAGTCCGGAAAGATCAACGGCGGGGGCGGCCCGGGGGACGATAGCCGACCAGAGGACGCGGCCGCAGCCGCAAACGCGGTGCCAGCGGCGGTGGGACGTTGCGCAGGGGCGCACCGCAGTTGGAACAGAACTCCGGGAAGGCTTCATCGGCACGCAGCCAGTGGCCGCGGGCGGCACAGTCCGGATTGACGCACTGAACCGTCCAGCCTGGCAGGTACTGCATAGCGATCCCGGCCTCTCTCAGAACGAGTCGCAGTCGGGCGGATTGTGCCGACCCGTGGCTCGGAGTGTCAAGAGCGAAGCCGGGCTGCCTTCGCGTGCCTGTTGAAAAAACGCTGCGCAGGCCCCGCGTGCAGAAAAGCAGAGGCCCCCGGTTCCGGGGGCCTCTGCCGCGCCCGTGAGCGGCCACGGGCGGAATCGAGCTGCAGGAGCGGTTAGAAGATATACCGCGCGCTGATCTGCATTCTGCGCGGGCCACCGAGCATGGCCGAGTAATCGCCGAACGTGCTCAGCCGGCCGATATCCGCCGACAGAGACACGGTGTCGAAGTAGACCGAGTTGGTGACGTTGAACACCTCCCAGCGCAGGGTGAAGCTGTGTCCTTCCTTGTAAGGCATCTGGAAGGTCTTCCCCAGGCCGAGATCGAGGTTGAAGTAGTGGTCGCCACGCAGAATGTTCCGTTCGCCGCGCTGACCCGGCAGGGTGAAGCGGAAGAAGGAAGCGGCCTGATCCGGGTCGCGGAACAGATTCGGCGTCGGACGTCCGCCGAACACCGAATGAACCGCATTCTTCACGTTCTGGGTGCCCGGGCAGGGTCCGCGCAGCGCACCGAGGTCGCTGCCGGAAGGCGGTTTGCAGGTGGCGTTCCCCTGCAGGTTCCAGTTTGTTGGCCAGACGCGGTCGTTGATCACGTTGGCTGGCAGGCCACTGTTGATGCGGACGATGCCCGACAGGGACCAGCCGCCGATGATGTGATTGAGCCAGGAGGGGACTTCGGCTCCGAGCCAGCGACCGCGGCCGAAGGGCAGCTCCACGATAAAGTTCGCGTTGATCTGGTGGCGCATATCGAAATCGCTGAACGAGTACTCCAGGTCCGGCTGCCAGGCATTGATGGTCGAGCCGGTGTAGCCGCCGGTAAAGAACCCAAAGGCGATCGGGGCCCGCTCCGGCGTGGAGGCGTGGTCGAGCGACTTCGACAGCGTGTAGTTGAAGTCGAACTGGATGCCGTGGCTCAAGCGCTTGCGCAGCATAACCTGAAGGGCGTGATATTCGGAACGCGCAATCGAGCTCCACGCCGTCAGGGTGGCGAACTGGTCGTCAAAGAAGGCAAACGGAGCATCGGGCAGACCGTCGCCATCCAGGTCTGGCGCACCCGCCGGGCCCCGCATGTAGCCCGGAAAGCCAAAGCCCAAGGCGGCGCCATCCACCAGCCACGGGAACACGGTGGTGTCCGGGTGGACGCAGTTGATCAAGTCGTAGGCCACCTGGGTGGCGCTGAACCCGCCGTTAAATCCCGGGTCCACGCCAAAGATGTCGCAAACCAGGAAGCCACCGTTGATCCCGCTCGGGCCAAAGCTGGGGAAGAGATTCTCCCAGAAGGGAATCGGACGCAGCGTCAGGATGTCCTGACCCTGCTCCATCAGGCGGATCAACTCGCTGGCCGCTTCAAAGTAGCAGCTCCCCGAAGCCGGATCGCAGACATCGGCCGGCATGGCCAGGTCGCGGATCATGAGCAGGTTGCGTCCCGAACGCCCCACATAGGCAAATTCCAGGCTCATGTTGCCCGGCAGCTCGCGCCCGATCGAGACGTTGTAGGTGTGCGCATAGGGAGTCACGATGCCGCTGTCGAGCGCCGAGGTAATGGCGAAGGCGCCTTCCTCGAGAACGCCGAAGGCATCGGCCCCGGGCGGTGTGGCCGGGAAGCCTCCCGGAGGAGGTGACGGCAGCAGAGTGGCTCGAGCAGCAGCGGTGTTGAACACACCGGCAAAGCGCGGGCAGACACCGAGCGGCGCGGTGCCCGCACCCTCGTCACAACCACCGAAGACACTCGTCAAGGTGGTGGACATGCCAAACGAGCCCCCTTCATCAAAGGAGGAGGCCAAAGCCGGCCCGATGCGGTCATAGACGAGCGCGTAGCCGGCGCGGAAGACCGTTTTGCCATCGCCAAACAGAGTACCCAGTAGTCCCTCCCGGAAGCGCGGGTTCCAGGCAACCGCGACGCGCGGGGACCAGTTGTTGGTGTCCCAATCGTAGTAGTCGGGACCATTGTTGGCCGGCCCGCCGAGCGAAAACTGAATCTGCGGCGCCTGGTTGGTCGGCAATCCGGCCAGCATCAACTGCCGGCGGGTCTCAAACCAGGTGCTCAGGTCCGGTGTGGGAATCACCTGATTGCCATTGGTCTCCCACGGCGGCGAAGCAATCACATAGCGCAAGCCATAGGTCAGGGTCAGCGTCTGGGACATGCGCCACTGATCCTGAACGTAGAGCTCGTACTCGTTCACCGCGAAGCGCCGGCGCACGGCTTCGCCATCGGGGAGCAGCGCACCGGTGCGGTCGAAGTTGTAGTTGCCGTTGACCTGGGTAATGATGCCCAGCAGGTTGATCACCGAGTCGCGATACGCCGAACGGAATGCTCCGGCCACAGCCGGCACGGCAGAACAGCCGGGCTGCGCGCATTCAGCGGCACCCGGAGTCACATTGCGACCGACGTTGGGCAGCCAGGAGGGATTGAGGATGAAATCGTGGAAGGAGTTGGCGTTGGTAAATCTCTGGTTGCGCAGCAGTCGGATGTCGCCGCCGAACGTGATCGTGTGGTTGCCCCAGATATAGGTCGCATCGTCGCGGAACTGATGATTCGGGACAATCCGGCCGAACGTATCGCTGCCGTAGTCTTCCAGGTTGCTGATAAACCGGAAGGTGACGAACTCGCGCTCCTGATTGCCCTCGGTTTGCTCGCCAATCCGGGTCAACCCATAACGGAATGTATTGACCAGATTCGCGCCCCAGTTCGAACGATAGCCGACCATGACCCCGCGATTGTTGCTGATGCGGAGCTGATTCGGGGGCAGGCCGGGGAACTGCGGGCCAGCAATGGTGATGCCATCGTCCTGCAGGATGCCGCGGCTCCAGAGGACATGGTTGCCCGCGCGGTCCAGGTTGTAGTCGAAGCGCAACAGGTAGGTGTTGATGTCGTTGTTGATCGGAGAGGCGAAGTTGAAGCCGACGATATTCAGCCGGTCAAATGAACCTTCGGTGTTTGGAACCGGATACTGGCGGAAGTGGGTAATCGCCGCTGCATTTGGCCCGATGCCCAGCGGGTCAATCGCCGCCAATTCGGAAGGGGTCAACCCGTAGAAGCCCGGCGGCACCGTATGCGTGCCGGAAAATCCGCTGACTGTACCACCCGGGCAGGCCGCTACGCCGCCAGCACACTGATAGATCAGCACACCGTCACGGAAGGAATTCGACGGGACACTTCGCACGATCGGCGTCGTCAGGGCTTCCTCGAGCCGTTCGTAGTTCCCCCAGACGAAGAGCCGGTCAGGCCAGATGGGACCGCCTGCGGCCGCTCCGTAGATGTGCCGGCGGAACTTCGGCCGTTCCACCCCATCGCGATTGAAAAAGAAGTCGTTCGCATTGAAGATTTCGTTGCGGTGAGTGTAATAGGCCTGGCCGTGAATTTCATTCGATCCGCTCCGGGTGACCAGTTGCACCTGAGCAGCGGAACTGCGGCCCTGGTCGGCATTGTAGTTTTGGGTGACGACGCGGAATTCAGCCAGGGAGGCCTGGGGCACGCGGAGCACGCTGTTGAAGGCGAAACCGTTGACCGGGTCGTTCACGTCCACGCCGTCCAGGGTGATGTTGGTCTGGTCGCTACGGCTGCCGTTGACGCTGCCCGGACGACCATCAAATTCAGCAATACATGAATAACCAATTTGATTCTCCGAACATGGCACAAATGCCACGCCAGCCTGCAGGCTGAGCAGTCCGCTGGGGTCCAGGTTCAAAGAAGGCAACTGCAACACTTGCTCGCCGGAGAACGGGTTTCCGAGGGAAGCGTCGGTGGTATTCACGCGTGCCGTTTCTGCCTGCACCACGACGGTTTCCGCGACGGCACCGATTTCCAGTCGGATGTTGAAGGTTGTGGGCAAACCGACCGGCACCACGACGTTGTCATGGACAGCGGTTTTGAATTGTTCCTTGCGCACTTCGATCCGGTATGTGCCCGGCGGAAGCTGCGGGAAAATGTAAGAGCCGTCATTTCCCGTAGTGGCCGTGCGCGTGGCACCGGTGGCTTTGTTTCGGATCGTTACAGTCGCTCCCGGCACCGCGGCGCCATCCGGGTCGGTGACTGTTCCGGACAGCGAGGATTCCTGCGCCCAAACAGGAGCACAGAAAACTACCAGCAGCGCTAGGAGTCCAAGGTTCCTGATCCACGATCTCATGCCTGTCCTCCTGATGAGAGTAATCGGGAACTGCGCGTGCGTACGAACGCCGGCCCAGCAACAAACCCAGTGTTTTGGAAACACCAGCGAATCGCCCGCACCCCGTTTGGTTGCGTCCCGGTGGGAGAGCTCGTTTTCTCCTCCGGACGCTTCCGCTCCATCCGATTTCTCTAAAAGATGGTGTTTTCTTATCGCTCTAACTCCCGCACTGTCAAGGAATTTTTCCGCGACCGGGCGGTGCAGATGCAGACACCGGCACAGGGTTCCCGGGCAGCAAAAAATAAAGAAGCGGCCGGTGGGGGCGCCGGCCGCCTTGGGCATGGGGTGATGGAGGTGCAGATTCAATTGCGCCTGCGGGCGCAGGACGCAACGCGCTCGAAGCTCAGCCCAAACTGCCCGCTCTGAAACCGGCCAGCGGGTCGCTCGCTCCTTCCGGCGGCAGCAGCCCGGGCCGGATTCTGCTCTCGAAGCGAGGCCCGCAGCGGGCTTTGCGACACCGAACTCCAAGCACGACCCTACTCTGCCGCAGGAGCATGCGGGGGGCTATGGTGCGGCAGTTTCATTTCGGCCAGTACAAAAGTACTGGAGAAAAGGTTTTCGCATTGTCGGCCAACAGGTTTGTCAGTAGAATCCCGGCGCAATGCAGGGTTTGAACGCAGAGAACGGAGGCTATCCAGGAGTTGTCCATGAAAAAACGGTGGCGCTTCGCGTTGTTGACCGTTGCAGGAGTTTTGATCGTTGCCCAGTTTTTCGGGCCGGCGCGAACCAACCCGGCAGCCGATCCCCGGCTGGCCTTCCAGGCCCAGATGGAGGTGCCGGCTGCGGTGCAGGAGATCGTGAGCCGCTCCTGCCGCGACTGCCACACGAACGAGACCCGCTGGCCGTGGTACAGCTATGTGGCGCCGGTCTCCTGGCTGGTGATTCATGACGTCAATCACGGACGCAGCCACCTGAACTTCTCCGAATGGGGACGCCTGCGGCCAGACGACGCTGAGGATTTGCTGGAGGAGATCTGCGAGGTCGCCGAAAAAGGCGAGATGCCGCTGCGCTCCTATCTGCTGCTGCACCCGGACGCACGGCTCAGTTCCACCGACGTGCAGGCCCTGTGCACCTGGAGCGCGGCCGCCCGGGGGCAGCTCCGCGGTGCGCGCGACCACGAAAAGTAGCCGCAGCGCCCGTCCCCTACGGCCGGTCGTTCCACCACCACAGCGGCGCGAGCGGCTTCTGCTGCGGCCAGATTTGATTCAGCGTGTCGCCTTCGAACAGCTCACCGTTTTTCATCACCCAGCGGACTGTGTTCGTGTTGCGGATGTCGTCGAGCGGATTGGCGTCCAGAATCACCAGGTCGGCGAGCTTGCCCGGCTCGATCGAGCCCAGGTCTTCGGCCAGGGCTAACGCCTCGGCACCGTGCAGAGTCGCAGCCCGCAGCACTTCCATGGGCGTCATGCCGCCGGCAGCCAGCGCCCACATCTCCCAGTGGTAGCCCAGGCCCTGCAACTGTCCGTGCGCGCCCACGCCCACGCGCCCGCCGGCGCGCACGATGGCGGCCGCGGCCGCCGCAATCTTCGGGAAGGCATATTCATCGTAGCGGAACCAGTCGCGCCGCCGAGATTTGCCCGCCAGAACGTGCTGGGGCATGAAGCGGTTCATCTTCGGGTCGCTGAGTGGATCGCTGGTCGTGTAATAGTAGTTCTCTGCCCACGGCCCGCCGTAGGTCACCAGCAGCGTGGGCGTGTAGAACATGCCCACGCGGGCGACCAGCTCGACCACATCCCGGTAGAGCGGCACAATCGGGAAATTGTGTTCATTTCCCTTGAAGCCATCGAGGGCGTGGGTCAGGTCCAGCTTGAGGTCCAGCGCGCCTTCCGTCGTGGGCATCATTTCCAGCTCTTTCGCTGCCTGGACCATCCACTGCCGCTGCTTGCGGTTGCCGACCAGATAGGATTTCAGGTGGCGGGTGCGGTAGTACTGCTTGTACTTGGCGACGACGTTCCTGGTTTCCTCCAGCGAGCCGAACTCGTTGTTCGAAAAAATCCCCGGACCGGTCGAATAGGCACGCGGGCCCAGAATTTCCCCGATGTCCACCAGATCCTGGTAGGCAAACATGTCGTTCGTCGCCGTCTGCACGTCGAGTCCGGCAGTGACCCCGTAGGCCAAGTTGGCCAGGAAGGCCCAGTTCTGCAGGTCGAGGATGCCGCGGCGAATCTCGAACCAGTGCGCGTGAGTGTCAATGAAGCCGGGGACAATCGTTTTGCCGCGCACGTCGAAGATGCGCGCGCCGGCGGGAATCGGCACCTGTCCGCGGCGGCCCACGCCGGCAATGCGGTTGTCCACCACAACGACGTCTGCATTTTCCAGCACTTCGTCGCCGCGCATGGTGATAACGCGCGCACCGCGCAGCACTATCGCGCCGCGCGGGGTGTGCCGCGGCCGCTCGACAACAATGGCAAACTCTTCCACGGCGGGATCGCGCTTCGGCTGCCAGGGCGACTTGGCCTCGGCCTGCGGCGCCGTCGCGCCGCCGGCGGCGGATGTCTCTGACGGGTTCCGCTTCTCGGTTTCGTCTTTCTTTTCCGGTTCGAACGATATTGTTTCGAGCTTCCGTCGGAAAAATGCCGGGCCCACAGCCCAGGTGAGCGTTTCGCCACCATCTGCCCAGGCAAAGTAGTCCGCGCCGACGTCGGTGATCTGTTTCAGCGGCAGCGATGGGGATTTGATGTTCACCCGGGGCGCTTCGCCCACCTGCGGCAGCGCAATCAGATAGAGCTGATTGGAGGCGTGCGCCAGCACCCACTTGCCGTCCGGGCTGATGCGAATGTCGCTGGCCGGAACAGGTTCTTCGGCAGTGTAGATGCCCGGACCCACGACGCGAATGTGTGTGCGCCGGTCGGTACCGTCATAGCGCAGCGAAACCAGTCCTTCCCCACCGGAATACACGTAGACTCGATCCGGCTCGTCCCGCCGGAAATGCGGTGTGCCGCGGCCGCGCGCCGGCGCAATCAGACGCGCTTCGCCGCCTTCGGCGGGGATCCAGACGAGGTCGTCGCCGGGCACGCTGCCGAAATCCACCGGCGCGACGACTCGTGCATAGCGCGATGCGCGCAGGGCAACGATCCGGCGGCCGTCCGGGGACCAGGCCGGATCGCTGTAGAACGCTGCCGTGCGCGTCAGCTGCACCGGTGGTGCAGAACCATCCGCGCGCACTTTCCAGATATGGCCTCCTTCGACGGTCCAGGTGACATAGGCGAGCCACTGGCCGTCGGGCGACCAGGCAGGTTGGAATTCGCGGGCATCGCCGGCGGTGACCCGCCGGGGCGTGCCGCCGGGCAGATCCATCACGTAGAGATGAGTCAGGGCTGAAAAAGCCAGCCGGCGGCCGTCCGGGGACTGCACCGGCGACTGCACGATGCGCGCCCGCACCGGACCATCCTCGACGCGCTGCGGGAAATAGAGCCGCGGACCGACCTGCTGCTGGACACGGGCGGTGAACGGAATCACGCTGGCCCGGCCGCTGGCCAGCTCGAGCCGCTGGATCTTCCCATTGAACGAAAGGACCAGTGCACGCCCATCGGGAGTGAAGGCATAGCCGGGAAGCAGATCGCGGGTGAAACGTGATTCCTGGTCGTCGCGCTGGACCGGGTAGTAGAGCCAGCGATCTTCTCCGGTTTCCAGGTTGCGCAGGCGCAGTGCGGTCTGGGTTTCGTGGCGGGTGCCGTAGACGAGCAGTTTGCCGTCGGGAGAGAGCACGGGACGAAACGCCCCGCCGGGAGCGGTGATGACGGTGTCTTCTTCCCCGGTGATGCGGTCGCGGCGCGCGATCTGCCAAGGGAAATTCTCCATGTTGTACTGGAACCCGCCGCGCTTGCGGGCGTAGTAGAAGTAGCGGCCGTCTGGCGAAGCCACCACGCCGAGGGCGTTGTGCCGCTGGTCGTTGGGGGTGTTGGGCTGCGGCTTGGCGTTGGTGACCTGCACACCGCTGCCGCCCTCCAGGTGATACATCCAGAGCTCGAAGGTGCGCAGCCCCCAGGTCGTGCGCGAGACAATCACATACTGCGAATCGGGCGTCCAGGCCGGCGAGGCGAATTCGGCTTTCGTCTCTTTCGAGAGCTTCTTCGGTGCGGTGCCGTCGGCGCGGGCCACCCAGAGGTTTTCGGCGCCGTCGCGGTCGCTGAGAAAGGCAATCCATTTTCCATCCGGGGAGAAACGCGGCTGGCTGTCGAAGGCCATCGTGTTGCCATCCTTGTGAGCCGCATCGCTCAGGGGCAGCCGTCGCGCTTCGCCGCCCGTGACCGGCACCGTGTACAGGTCGCCGAGCAGTTCGAAGACAATCGTCTGGCCGTCCGGAGACACATCGAGAGAAATCCACGTACCTTCGTCGGTCGTGAACTCCACGGTTCGCTCCGGTTCGAGCGGCAACGGCTTGCTGGGTTCGTCTTTTTTCTCTCCCGGCTTCTGCGCCTGCTGCGGTATCCCCGCCGGCGGGAATGCGGCCGCGGGCAGAAGCAAAACGGGAAGAAGCACCATCACCAGCAACTGCACTCCGAGCGAAGCCCTGTGTTTCATGGCTGTCCTCCCCTGTTCGGCCCGGCACCCGGTCGGCGCAGCGGTTTCTGCGCTCCGGCTGCCGTGCGATGAAGCGCGCCATTATACGGGCGTCGGGGTGCGCACAAAAGAAGTTTGACTTTGCCCGGCCCGAAGACTAGCGTAGCGGCCCACGAGAGCACCCCATACCGGGAGAGAAGCGATGAAAACGATCCGCTGTCCGGTTCTGTCTTTCTGGCTGATCCTTTGCTTCGGCGCACTGCCTGCCGTCGCCGCACAAACCGAAGAGGCTGTTCGCTTGGGAGGCGAAATCACCGTGCCTGCCGGCGAGACAGCGTCGGATGTGGTGTGCATGCAGTGCTCGGTGCGCGTGCTGGGTCGCGTGGCCGGCGGCGTGGTGGTCCTGCGGGGCGACGTGGAAATCGAAGGCCAAGTGACCGGCGACGTGGTGGCGCTGCTCGGCAACCTGCGACTGGGCGGGGAATCGGAGGTCGGCGGGGACGTGGTCGCTATCTTCGGCCGGGTCGAGCGGGAAATCGGCGCGCGGACCGGAGGCGAGGTCGTCGCCTTCGGGCCGGCTCTGGCTGGCCTCGGCTTGCTCGGTGTCGTCGTTCTCGTACTGCTCGCCGGTCTGGTTGTTACGCTGCTGTTCTGCCTGCTCGGCTATGCGGTGCTGGGCGAACGGCGCACCAGCACGATGGCCGCTGCGCTGCGCGAACGTGCGGCGGTGGCCTGGCTTGTGGGCATCGGCGTGCTCGTTTCCGCCGTTGTGTTGTTCATCGTCTCCGGATTTCTCGGACCGGCCACACCGATTCTGGCCATCGCCACAGCCGTGCTGCTGTTCGCCACGGTCATTGCGGGCTATACCGGCGCTGGCTACTGGGTCGGTCGCGGGGTGGCCAAGACCACCGGCCCGCTGGCCACGCTTCTGCTCGGCGTGCTGGTGATCTACCTGTTGCAGGCGATACCGTTCGCCGGTTTCCTTGCGAGTCTGTTTTTCGGGCCGCTCGCGCTGGGCGTCGCGGCGCTGACCGGTTTCGGCAGCGCACCGGACTGGCTGCTGCGACAGTTCGCCGGTGGCCACCCAAGCTCAGGCCCGGTTCCCCCGCCACCGGCCAGCCCCTGACGACACGCTTTCCGCACACTGTTTCGCTGCGCTCAGTTGGGCCGACCTCCGGTGGCGATGCGGATGTGCGGGATACCCGCTTCGTTCATCCGCCGGTTCAGCGCTGCCAGATCCTGCTCAACGAGCCGATCCACCTGCGCAGCGACTTCCGCGACCAGTTTTTCCAGCGCGGCGAGCTCTTCGAGCTGCGTAGGCGTTGGCGCGGCGGTGTAGCCTTCGAGTGCACCGTAGAGCCGGCCCATGCGCTGCGGGATGGTGGGCTCACGGCGCTCGAGCGGCGGCCCAGCCCAGCCGGGCGGCAGGGGCGGATTGACGAAGCGGCCGTGCACCTGATTGACCCGGTCGGAAAGCTCCCGGGCCGCATCGTGAATCGCCTGCGGAATCTGCCGGCCTGCGGGCCCGCGCCACTGATTCAGGGTGGCGTCGAGCGCGTTCTTCAGGCCGGTGATTTTGCGCTGCGCTTCCCTGCTGCGGACGACCAGTTGCATGGCACGATCGAGCGCCTGCCGACGGGCAGCACGGTCAGCCGGGCTGATGCGGATGCGCGGGTCTTCTTCGACCGTCACGGTCTTGGACTGGGTGTTGTTGCCGAGAGTCACTTTAACGGTGTAGGTGCCCGGGTCCACCAGCGGCCCGCGCATCTGGCCGAAGAAGCCGGGCGTCTGGGGCTGCTCTTCGCTCGGCTCGATCGGGGGCTGGCTGCGAAGGTCCCAGTTCACACGATTGATGCCGGCTTCTTTGGTGCCTTCCAGCTCGCGCAATTTTTTGCCCTGGGCGTCTTCGATGGTGATGGTGACTCGTTCGCTGGCGCCCGGTGCCTGCCGCAGGTAGTAGTGAATCAGAGCCCCGTAGGGCGGATTCGGCGCCAGGAAGATTTTGTGTCCGGTGTTGGCCTTGTGCTGGTTGAGACGCCAAGCGATGGCGGCACGAATGTCGAACAGGTGCAGGTCGGAAGCCAGGACGCGCGCGTTCAACTGCTCGAGCGGGGTGATGTCGTCGAGCACCCAGATCGAGCGGCCGTGGGTGCCCAGGATGAGATCGTTTTCGCGCGGGTGAATGACGATATCGTCCACGGGCACCGTCGGAAGATTCAGCTTCAGCGGCGACCAGTTGGCGCCGCGGTCAAAGCTGATATAGGCCCCGTACTCGGTGCCCACAAACAGCAGGTCGGGGTTGCGGTGATGTTCCCGGATGACGTTGGCCACGCCGTTGTTCTGCGGGATGCCGCGGGAAATTTCCTTCCAGGTGTTGCCGAAATCTTCGGTGACGTAGACGTAGACCCGGAAGTCGTTCGAGCGGTGGCCATCGAAGGTGACGTAGGCGCGCCCTTCGGCGTGGCGCGAGGCGACTACGCGGCTGACGTAGGTGCCCCGGGGCAGGCCGGGCACGCGGTCGGCAACGTTGCGCCAGCTGCGCCCGCCGTCACGGGTGACCTGCAGGTTGCCGTCGTCGGTGCCAACCCAGAGGACCTGCGGGTTGCGCGGCGATTCGCTGATCGTGGTGATGCACGGCCAGTTCTGCACGCCATCGTGCCGGGAGCGCGTGTGGCGATCCGGGACGCGGCCCAGGATCTCCAGCTTGTCGCGATCCTGGCCGGTGGTCAGGTCGGGACTGATCTTCTGCCAGCTGTCGCCGCGATTGGTGGATTTGAACAGGTACTGCGCACCGTAGTAGATCGTCGCCGGGTCGTGCGCACTGATCACGATCGGGGAGTTCCACTGGAAGCGGTACGGCGGTTCGCCTTCAGCTTCGCGGGGCCGAATGGAAACGGACTCGCTGGTGCGCAGATCGCGGCGGAAGAGGTTGCCGTCCTGCGATTCGGCGTAGAGGATGTTCGGGTCGGTGGGGTCAATCTGCACATAGAAACCGTCACCGCCGCCGACGCGAACCCATTCGTCGTTGCTGATGCCGCGGGTGTAGAGCGTACGCGAAGGGCCGCACCAGGAACCGTTGTCCTGCAGCCCGCCGCAGATGTTGTAGGGCTGCTGCATGTCCACGCCAATTTCGTAGAACTGGCCGATGGCCAGCGTGTTGACGAAATCCCAGGTTCGGCCGGCGTCATAGCTCCAGTGGATGCCGCCATCGGAGCCGACGATCATGTGATTGGAATCGGCGGGATTGATCCACATGGCGTGGTAGTCGCCGTGGATGCGGGTGACACGGTTGGTGACGAACGTTTTGCCGCCGTCTTCCGAGTAGTACATCGGCGCGCCCATCACCCAGATGCGCAGGTCGTTGTTCGGGTCGATGACGATTTTGCTGTAGTACATCGGGCGGGGGTTCGTGTCGCTCATCTTGCGCCAGGTCACACCCCTGTCCTCGCTGCGGAACACTCCGCCGCGGGCGTGCTCGATGATCGCGTAGACAATGGCGGGATTCCGGCGGTAGATCGCCAGTCCGATGCGACCGGTCTGCTCGATGGTCTCCCGGGGCGCTTCGGACCGCGGCTGGCCCCCCTCGCTGAATTCGGGGTCATAGGGCATGCCTTTTACCACCCGCGTCCAGCTGACCCCGCCATCGGTGGACCGATAGAGCCCCGAGCCCGGCCCACTGCCCGCAAAACCGAATACGGTGCGGCGCCGCTGATATGCCGCCGCGTACAGGATGTTCGGGCTTTCGTGGTCCATGGCCAGGTCCACCACGCCGGTGTCTTCGTTGACAAACAGCACCTGCGTCCAGGTGCGGCCGCCGTCGGTGGTTTTGTAGACACCACGCTCGCGATTCGGCCCCCAGAGCCGGCCCAGCGCGGCCACGTAGACGATGTCGGGATTGTGTGGATGGATGATGATGCGGCCAATGTGGTGGGTCTGCTCGAGACCCATATGCTGCCAGGTCTTTCCGCCGTCTTCGGATTTGTAGACGCCGTTGCCCCAGGAAGAGCTCTGGCGGTTGTTCGGCTCGCCCGTGCCCACCCAGACGATGGAGGGGTTAGAAGGCGCAACGGCAACGTCACCGATGGTGGAAACCGGCTGATCGTCGAAGATGGGCTCCCAGGTGATGCCGCCATTGGTCGTCTTCCACACGCCGCCGGAAGCCAACCCAACATAGACAATGTTCGGGTTCGACTCCACGACGGCAAAATCATCCACCCGGCCCCCCATAATCGCCGGTCCGATTTCGCGGAAACGCAAATGCCGGATGGCGTCGGCCGGCGTGGTGGGGGTCTGCTGTGCCAGCAGCCCGGTCTGTGCCACCGCCGCCAGGCCCAACGCGGCCAGAAGCAAAAACAGTGACGTGGGTAGAAGTTTTCTTTGGCGGATCATGGCTCCCTCACTGAGAAACTTTGCGGGTCACGGCATACCCTTGCAGGGCGCAAATGCTAGATTCGTGGACAGAAGAATGCAACCAAAATCGCAGGGGGCACCTCCCCTGTAACCGCGCATGCGAAAGACGTAGAATCGTGGTCCGGGGTTGCGGTTCCGTGCCGCCCGGCGCATCGCCCATGAACGAAGAACGGTTTGCAGCACTGGTCCAGGAGGCGCTGGACAGCCTGCCAGCGCAATTTCGCACGCGACTGCACAATGTCGCCGTGGTCGTGGCCGACCGTCCCTCGCCCGAAGCCGAGCGCAGCCGCGGCGGCACCGAGCGGGGCGACCTGCTACTGGGGCTGTTCGAAGGAGTGCCGCAAACCGAACGGAGTTTTTTCGAGCTGGAAACCGGCCCGGCGCGCATCGTGCTGTTCCGGAAAAATATCGAAACCTATGCACGGGAGGCGGCGCGCGAGCAGCATCGTCCGCTCGAGGACGTCATTCGAGAGGAAGTGCGCCTGACCGTGCTGCACGAGCTCGGTCATTACTTCGGCATGAGCGAAGCGCAACTGGAGGACGTGTGAGGGGACGGGTCCGGATCAGGCCGACTGCTGCAGCGCCCGGTCTACCAGGTTGATGCAGCGTTCGGCCCGGTCGCGCAGTTCGCCTTCGACCCGCTGCTGTCGCTCGCGCAGGGCATTCAGCTCGTCGGCGATGGCCAGGGCCGCGAGCACTGCAATCCGTTGCGTATCGACCAGACCAGTCGCTTCGGCAACGGCACGCATCTTGGCATCCACCTGGCGGGCCAGCTCGGCAATATAGGCCTCGTCGAGTTCCCCACGAATCTGATAGGACTGACCGAAGATCTCCACTTTCGTGACGCTCACGGGTGCCTCCCAGCTGGGATTGCTATTCTGCTCGCTCAGCCGCCAGCAGACAAGCAGAAACTCGGGCGTAACCTTCTCCGCTGTCGCTGCCTGCCTCGGCTCCTGTCGCCGACGGCTTCACCGCTGAAGCTGGAAGTTGACCACGACGCGCGTTTCGATTTCCACCGGCTGACCGTTCAGCCGGGGCGGCCGGTAGCGCCAAGCCAGCCGCACAGAGTCGCGCATCACTCACCTCAATTCCTCAAAAAACAAACGGTGCCCGGGTCCAAAAGCCAGCCGAGACCCGAGCACCGCCCCTCGCAGGGATGTGAGGTTCGCGCGCCCTCGGTTGTTTTGGACACCGCCGGCAGAGTCTGGTTCCCGTCTTGTTGGGGGATGCCGGGGAGTTGTGATTTGTACTTGCCCCTAACTAACTGAAATGAAAAGAAATAAATTTTTCTCGACAGAATTTCAATTCTCTGCCAAGATATGCATCGCCGCAGGCGCTACCCGCATCCAAACTGATGAAGTTGGCTGCAGAAGCTGTTCCTACGGTTTAGCAGGGTGCTGAAAGGGCAGCAGAGCTGTCCCCGGGCGACCTCGCAGGAAAGTCGGGATGCAGGATTGATTTGACCTCGCTGGCACTGCTCAGGACCCTGCTAGATTTCAGGAAACACAGATAAGGACTGATAGGCAATGGCACGACGTTCTACACCGACAGTAGGAGTGCGTTACACCGGCTGGGCGGCACTGAACCGCGACCCGCAGGATGACCGCGTGGAGTTCATCTGCCCGCACTGCGGCACACCGGGCACGAAGCCGGCCCGGCGCGCGCGCGCGGAGTACCGTTTCACCGATGGCTTTCTGCAGGACCTGCAGGGCGAGATGAGCGCCTGCCGAGGATGTCGGCGGGTGCTGCGCATCGTGCCGGTCGTGCTCGTACACGACCAGGACGAGAAGCGGCGCTTCGAGGCGGTCTTCCTGTCTGCCCTGGAAGCTTCGCGCAACTGAACGAAGCACCGTCCATCCAACTGAAACCTGCATGGCCGGCCACGCCGGGCTCGAGCTGGCGTCGCCGGCTCTTTGTTTTCGCGCGGGCGATGCCTCGACGGTCTGCACGACCGGCTGTGTATAATCAACAGGCAGAGATGTTCTAGCGCGCTCGCACAACGACCGATGCGGACAGCACGAGTGATTCTGGCTGGCCTGCTCGGGCTGACGTTGCTCGCCGGCAGCCGGGCAGCAGGACAGGAGCCGGTGGAACGCATCCTGGACGCCAGTGCCCGAGTGTTCCCCGAGGTGAGCACCGGCGTCACTGCCCTGGCCACGCGTTCCGCGCCGGAGGCCAAGCAGTACTACGTGTTGCGGGGCCGGGACCGCGAAGTGCTGGTCTACGACGCTGCCGGTCAACTCCTCCGTCGGATCCCCCTGCGCTTGCCCGAAGGCAGCCCGGCCAGTGCCGGGCCCGCACTGGTCTACGGCGACGACCTGGCCGTTGGGGCCGACGGGCGGCTGTGGATTGCCGACCGCAACGGCAATGCCCTCCGCGTCTTCTCCGCGGATGGCGTGCTTGAACGCAGCCTGGCGGTGCCGCAGCCCACCTCGCTGGCGCTGCTGCCCGACGGGGAAGTGGCCTACACTTCGATGCGCTCGGAAAAGCTGATCACGGTGCTCGACCGTAACGGACAGCCCGTGCGAGAATTCGGCGAACTGGCCGACGTGGCCACCACCCGAGCGCTGAATCGCTTCCTGAACATCGGCCGGCTGGCCACCGATGCCACGCACAACCTGTACTTCTCCTTCTCCTACGTGCCGGAACCTACCGTGCGCAAGTACGATCGCTTCGGCTTTCTCCAGACGGAAATCGAGCTGGCCACGCTGGACATTCAGCCCGCAGCGGCCGCGGCGCGGCGCGAAATCGCACGGCAGGATGGCCGTGCGGGCATTGCGTGGTCGCCCTCGCCCACCAACCCCATCAACAAGATCATCAGCGCGATCGGCGTCGATCCAGACACGCAGGAAGTGTGGCTGGCGCTGGGCGGCACCCTGATGCATTTCAACGCCGAAGGTTTGCGGCAGGGCATCTATCGCACCTACACGCCGGAGCGGGTGCGACTGGAAGCGGTGGCGATTCTGGTGGAAGCGGACCGGCTGCTGCTGGCCGGCGAGTCCGGCGGCGTGTTCGAATTTCCCCGGCCGGACAAACAGCGCCGCTGAGACCTCTCCCGGGCGCTACTGCGTTTCTTCCTCTTCTGTTTCTGTCCGGTCGGCTTCCGAGGAAGCGGCTTCTTCGGCCACCTCTTTGCCGACCTTGCGAGTGACTTCTTCGCTCGCGTAGATGCCGGCGGCAGCGACCACGCGGTCATCGCCTTCGAGCCGCAGCAGCCGCACGCCCTGGGTGGAGCGGCCCGCCTCGCGGATCTCGTTGGCGCGGACGCGGATGATTTTCCCGTGGCTGGTGATGACCATCACGTCGGCCTCTTCGGTGACCTGGAGCGCGGCCACGACCTTGCCGTTCCGTTCGGTGGTCTTCACGTTGATGACGCCCTTGCCGCCGCGCGACGTGACGCGATATTCCGCCAGCGGGGTGCGCTTGCCGTAGCCCCGCTCGGTGACCGTGAGCATCAACGAAGTGAGCGATTCCCGGATCTGATCGCTTTCCAGTTTGGTCAGGTCTTCGGTTTGCCGCTTGAACTCTTTGCGGATAATGCCGAAGTCGGGCTGCACGGTTTCCATGGAGACGACGGAATCGCCGCTCGCCAGGTCCATGCCGATGACGCCGGCGGCGGCCCGGCCCATGGGCCGCACTTCCGTTTCGCGGAACAGAATCGCCTGTCCGTTCCGGCTGGCCAGGAAAATCATCTGCTTGCCGTCGGTGAGTTTGGCCCCGATCAGTTCGTCGTCCTCGCTCAGATGGATGGCGATAATGCCGGTGGCCCGCGGATTGCTGAAGTCGGCAAGCGGAGTCTTCTTCACCGTGCCGTTGCGGGTAGCCAGGAAGACGTAGCGACCCTCTTCTTCCAGGTTCCGGGCGGCGACAAAAGCCGTCAGTTTTTCCCCTTCCTGGAAATTCACCAGACTGTGGATCGCCTTGCCGCGGGTGGCGGCGGCAGCTTCGGGGATTTCGTAGACCTTCTGCCAGTAGACGCGCCCCTTGTTCGTGAACAGCAGGATGTAGCTGTGGGCGGAGGCGATGAAGAGGTGTTCGATGAAGTCGTCGTCACGGGTCTTGGCGCCGATGCGGCCCTTGCCCCCGCGGGCCTGGTGGCGATAGACGTCCACCGGCGTGCGCTTGATGTAGCCGGCATGGCTGACCGTGATGACCATGTCTTCGTCGGGGATCAGGTCTTCCAGCTTGATTTCCTCGACCCGCTCGACGATCTGGGTGCGGCGCTCGTCGCCAAAACGTTTCTGCAGGTCGCGCAGCTCGCTGACGATGACGGCGCGGAGCTTCCGCTCGCTGGCCAGGATTTCGCGCAGCTCCCGGATGCGCGCCTGGAGCTGCTTCAGCTCCTCGAGGATTTTTTCGCGCTCCATCTGCGTCAGCCGGTGGAGCTGCAGATCCAGGATCGCCTGGGCCTGGCGATCGCTGAACTTCCAGCGTGCCATCAGGCCCTCTTTGGCTTCTTTGGGCGATTTCGAGCGGCGGATCAGGCGGATTACCGCGTCCAGGTCTTCCAGGGCCTTCTTGAAGCCGAGCAGGATGTGTTCGCGTTCTTCGGCCTTGCGCAGGTCGAACTGCGTGCGCCGGCGGACAACTTCGACGCGGTGCTCGATGAACAACTGCAGCAACTCGATCAGGCCGAGCTCGCGCGGCTTGCCGCCGACGATCGCCAGCAGGATCACCCCGAAGGATTCCTGCATCTGCGTGTACTTGTAGAGGTTGTTCAGGATGATCTGGGGTTCCGCGCCGCGCTTGAGCTCGATGACAATCCGCATGCCCTCGCGGTCGGATTCGTCGCGGATATCGGCGATGCCCTCGAGCTTTTTCGTCTGGGCCAGCTCGGCGATGCGCTCGATCAGCTTGGCCTTGTTCACCTGGTAAGGGATTTCCGTGACGACGATGTTCTCGCGATCCTTGCCCACCTGTTCGATGGCGGCCTTGGCGCGCATCTGGAAGCTGCCGCGGCCGGTCTGATAGGCCTGCAGAATTCCTTCGCGACCGTAGATGTAGCCGCCGGTGGGGAAGTCCGGGCCGGGCAGCACCTTCATCACTTTTTTCAGCGAAGCTTCCGGGTCTTCCAGCAGCAGGATGGTGGCCTCGAGCACTTCGCGCAGATTGTGGGGCGGGATGTTCGTGGCCATGCCCACGGCGATGCCGCTCGAACCGTTGACGAGTAGATTCGGAAACTTGGCCGGCAGCACGACCGGTTCCTTGACCGTGTCGTCGAAATTCGGCACGAAGTCCACGGTGTCCCGTTCGATCTCTTCGAGGAGCTCTTCGGCGATTTTGGACAGGCGCGCTTCGGTGTAGCGCATGGCGGCGGGCGGGTCACCGTCCACCGAGCCGAAATTTCCCTGACCGTCGATCAGGGGGTAGCGCATGTTGAACGGCTGGGCCATGCGCACCAGGGCGTCATAGACGGGTGCGTCGCCGTGCGGGTGGTATTTGCCCAGAACTTCGCCGACGATCTTGGCGCTTTTCCGGTAGGGGCGACTGGAGGTCAGGCCGAGCTCGTACATCCCGTAGAGGATGCGGCGGTGCACCGGCTTGAGTCCGTCGCGCACGTCGGGCAGCGCGCGCCCGATGATCACGCTCATTGCGTAGTCGAGATACGATTTGCGCATCTCGACTTCGATATCCACCGGCACCAGCAAGCTCTGCGTGGTCTCTTCCGTCATGTCTGCTCCCTGTCAGGAGTTTCGGTGCTGCTGCCCTTCCGCACCGCGCCGGGCGACCCAGTCGAGCACGCAGCTCTTCACCGCTTCGAAGGCGGCGGCTGTGTTCGAGAACCGCTGCGCAGCAAATTGCTGTTCGAGCGCGCGCACGAGCGCATCGCGTTCGGCTTCGGAGGCGAGCTCGATGGCGACGCCGCGCTCCGGATCCGGCTGCGCGGTCGGCTCGGCGCGAAACTCGGAACAGCTCAGCCCCCGCAGCCCGGGCAGCGTCTTCCATTGCAGTTGGTAGTACATCCGACTGCGCGACCTGCGCTCAAATATCCAGGTTCTGCACTTCGAGCGCGAATTCTTCGATGAATTTGCGGCGCTCTTCGACGTCTTCGCCCATCAGGGTGGTGAAGATGCGGTCGGCTTCGACGGCATCTTCCAGCCGCACCTTGAGCAGGGTGCGCGTCTCCGCGTTCAGGGTCGTCTCCCACAACTGCTCGGGGTTCATCTCGCCCAGGCCCTTGAAGCGGGTGACCTGAAAATCTTTCTTGGCGTCTTCGAGGATGTAGGCCAGCACGTCGAGCGCGCGTTCCTTGATGACTTTGTCGCCGTTGCGGGTGACTTCGAAAGGCGGGCGGTCATGGGGCGCAATCGAGCGGTAGAGCGCGCGCAACCGGCGGTATTCGGCGGAATTCGCCAGCGCCCAGTTGATGCGGGTTTCGGCACCGCTGCCATTCCGCAGCACCAGCTCGTACAGGCTGTGCTCTTCGTCCTTCACAATCTTTTCTTCCAGCTCGAGTTTGGCCTTGCGGAGGGCGCGCACCAGCGCCTGCAGCTTCTCTTTGTCTTCAAAATCAGTTTTCTTTTCGATGTCGCTCCGGGCGACCAGTTCGAGCAGCGCCAGGTCGCGGACGCGACGGAGCAGTTTCTGGGACACCTGGTCGTACTCCTGCACGTTCAGCAGGAACTGGGTCAGCTCGCCGCCGCGGAGCGTGGCGCCGCCCCGGGTGCGGACCTGATGGTCTTCGGTGGCGTGCTGCATCATTTCGCGAGCGAATTCCCGCTCGTCCCGCAGGTAGCGGTCCAGTTTGCCGCGCTTGATCCGGTAGAGCGGCGGCTGGGCGATGAAGACGTGCTCGCGTTCGATCAGCTCGCGCATGTGGCGGAAGAAGAAGGTGAGCAGCAGGGTGCGGATGTGACTGCCGTCCACGTCGGCGTCAGTCATCAGGATGATTTTGTGATAGCGCAGCTTGCTGATGTCGAAGTCGTCTTTGCCGATGCCGGTGCCCAGCGCGGTGATGATCGTGCGCAGCTCTTCGTGGCTGAGCATTTTGTCGTAGCGCGCCTTTTCGACGTTCAGGATCTTGCCCTTCAGCGGCAGGATCGCCTGGTAGCGCCGGTCGCGGCCGGCTTTCGCCGAGCCACCCGCAGAGGGCCCTTCGACAATGAACAGCTCGCAGCGGGCCGGGTCGCGCTCCTGGCAGTCGGCCAGTTTGCCGGGCAGGCCGGAGGAATCCATCGCCGACTTGCGGCGGGTCAGCTCGCGCGCCTTGCGCGCGGCCTCGCGGGCGCGGGCAGCATCGATGCATTTGCTGATGATGCGCCGCGCAACCGTGGAGTGTTTGTCGAAATAGGCGGCGAGCTTTTCGTTGACGAGTTGCTCGACCTGCCCCTTGATGTCGCTGTTCAGCTTGCCCTTCGTCTGCCCTTCGAACTGCGGCTGCGGCAGTTTCACGCTGACCACCGCAGCCAGGCCTTCGCGGACGTCGTCACCGGTAATGGAGAGCTCTTCGCCCTTCTGCCCTTTCAGCATACCGAAGGCGTTCGCATAGGAGTTGATCGTGCGCGTCAGCGCGGAACGGAAGCCGGACAGGTGCGTGCCGCCGTCCACGGTGTTGATCGTGTTCGCGAAACTGAACACGTTTTCCGTGTAGCCGTCGTTGTACTGCAGCGCGATTTCGATTTCGACGTTATCCCGCTTCCCTTCCATGTAAATCGGCGCGTCGTGCAGGGTCTGCTTGCCGCGGTTCAGGTGGCGCACGAATTCGGCGATGCCGCCGGTGTAGCGGAATTCGGCCTCTTTCGGTTTCTCGCTGCGTTCGTCCCGGAGGGTGATCCGCAGGCCCTTGTTCAGGAAGGCGAGCTCGCGCAGCCGCTGCGCCAGCGTGTCGTAGCTGAACTCGATGCGATCGAAGATCTCGGGGTCGGGGTGGAAGGTGACGCGCGTGCCGGTCTTCCGCGTTTTGCCGGTGACTTTCAGCTTCGTTTTCGGCACGCCGCGCTCATAGCTCTGCT
This sequence comes from Terriglobia bacterium, assembly GCA_023512135.1. Taxonomy (GTDB): domain Bacteria; phylum Acidobacteriota; class Terriglobia; order Acidiferrales; family UBA7541; genus DSGC01. The sequence goes on from JAIMAG010000001.1 coordinate 112,489, forward strand.
CCCAGACTTTGCCGTCGCGCCAGATCTCCAGTTCGAGCCAGTCCGAAAGCGCGTTCACCACGCTGACGCCGACCCCGTGCAGGCCGCCGGAGACCTTATAGGTTTCGCTGTCGAACTTGCCGCCGGCGTGCAGCACCGTCATGACCACTTCGGCGGCCGGGCGCTTTTCCGTTTCATGCATGTCGGTAGGAATGCCGCGGCCGTTGTCCACCACGGTGACGGAGTTGTCCTCGTGGACGACGACGTTGATTTCGTCGCAGAAGCCCGCCAGCGCCTCGTCCACGGAATTGTCCACCACCTCCCAGACCAGGTGATGAAGTCCCAACTCGCCGGTCGAGCCGATGTACATCGCCGGCCGTTTGCGCACCGCTTCCAGATCCCCGAGCACTTTGATGGATGTGGCGTCGTACTTCTGCCCGGAGGGTTTTTCCGACAGCGACTGTTTGGTGGACATCGCTTGACTGTCTCCTGTGCGCGGAATGCCAGTTTTTGTTTGCTCCGTTCCGCCTGACGGGGAAGGCGCCGCCGTGGCTGGCTGGGAACGCACCGGCACAGCAGAGAGGGCTCCGCTCTCCTTTGGCCCTGTGGTCACGGCGCTGCCGGACTCGAAGGGCCTCTGCTCCATCCCGCCCCGCATCCGGGACGTGGCGAAGTCTGTTTTCCCGGGGGCACGCCGCAAGCCCTGGCGCAGGCTGTTCCAGCGGCCGCCGCCCGGTCGAGTTGGCCGAGCGTTGGAGGAACTCGAACCTTTTCTATCTTACCCCAAATGTGGTTATTTCACAAGTGGTTTTGTCCCGACCCGCGAGCGAACATGCGTCCTGTTTTCAATGAGTTACGGCCGTCCGGCGGTTCCATCTCCGGCCTCCGTCCTGCTGTTTATATTCCGTGTACCTCTGCTGTTTTATTTTCAGTTAACCAGACGTCGCTCGCAGGTCCCGCTCCCTGCTCGCAGCAAAACCTGAGAACACAGGACTGCGACGAAGCCGCCTGCCGGGCACGGTGAAAAAACGCTCTGGTGTGGAGTTGCTCGATGAAAAAGCTGCAGCTCCCGCTGGCGGATGTCGTCCCGCCGCGTTGCGGAGCGCAGCCGGCACCGTTGCCGCAGCAGACAGGCGCTGTTGGCTTGCGGGCCGGATGGATTAGATGCGCATGGGCATGACGATGTAGCGATATCGCAGGCGGTCTTCTTCCACCGGGCGCAGCTCAGCGGCTGATTGCTCGTCTTTCAGCTCGATCCGGATCGCTCCGGAAACTACACCCAGGAAATCCAGCAGGTAGTTCACGTTGAAGCCGATCGTCAGCGGGTCCCGCACCTTGCTGGCCGGTTCTACGGGCAACACTTCACTGGCTTCTCCGTACTCCGGGCTGGAGGCGGAAATTTCCATTTCGTCGGCACGGAAGGCCAGCTTCACGGCCTGCGAACGCAGGTCGGCCAGTTGCGCGACGCGGCGCAACGCGGCTGCAAACTCACCGCTGTCGATGACCGTTACGCGGTGATTTTCGCGCGGCAGCACAGCTTCGTAGTTCGGGAACTGGCCGGTGAGCAGACGCGCAATCAGCTGGCGGTCGCCTGCGAACCGCAGAAAGATGTGATTGGTGTCGCGGGTGAATTCTACGCTGGCATCTTCGTCGGCCGGGACCAGGCGGCTGATTTCGAGCAGTGCTTTGCGAGGAATCAGCACGCGCACTTCTTCGCGCAGTGCCGGATCAGTGAATTTGTGCCCGGCTTCTGCCAGCGCGAGCCGGTGGCCGTCGGTGGCCACGGCGGTGATGCCTTCGGGGCGCAGAATCAGCAACGCACCGTTCAGCGTATACCGTGTTTCTTCGCTGGCGATTGCAAAGACCGTTCGAACGACCAGGTCGGCAAGCAGGCGGGCCGGCACGCGGGCCAGCACCGGAGGCGGTTCGGGCAACGCAGGAAAGTTTTCCTTGGCCAGGCCCACCAGCCGGTACGTTTTCCGCTCGCAGATCACCTGCACCCAGAAGTTTTCCTGGGCGCGGAAGCGGATTTCTTCATCGGGCAGCAGGCGAATCAGGTCGAGCAGTTTCTTCGCGGGTACGGTGGCCGATCCCTGCTTCTTCACCTGCGCAGCACACTGTGTGCGCAGGCTGAGCTCCAGGTCCGTCGTCGTGAGTGCGAGCCTCCCTTCGTCGGCCTCGAGTAGCACATGGGAGAGAATTGGGATCGTCGTTTTTCGCTCGACCACGCCCTGTGCCGCTGTCAGCTCTTCCAGCAGGTCGATCTTTTTTGTGCTGAATTCCATGGCTTCGCTTGACTGTGACTTTTTTGTTCCCGGGTCCACTGCACACATCCTCCCGCCCCGTCGTGGATCGGGGCTCGCTCAAAGCGCCCGGCAAGAGCATCGATTTTCCTCTCGCCCCTCCGGGTGGATCGTACAGAGCGCCACAATGTACCCCTTTCTGCCGGAAGTATAAAGCCTGTTGTGATGATGAACGCTGTGGAAACGGTGGAAAGCTTACAGGGGAGCTATCCCGCCTGCATTTGGATTGAAGAACGGAAGAAGAAAAAGGCAAGCACTGCGGAAAACTCTTGCCGAGAGCGGAAAAAAGAATTCTGTTTTCCCTGCTGATGCACAGGAGCCTCACAGAAACACCCACAGGAAACTCACAGTGACATCTCTACTGCCTGACCGGGTCCAGCTCCGGGGCAGACAAAACGCAGCAGATCCAAAAAAAATCAATGATGCCGCACTATACCTATCCGCAAGGACGATAAATTCTCTTCTATCAACCTCGACGTCCTGTCCCCTTCAAGGAAAATCCACGATCGTGGCCGGGGGGAGAGAGGAGTGACAGTGAGAACCCAAGCTGGATGGAGTCCTCTGCTAGGAGCTAGGAACCTGCTTGCGCGCTACCGCAATGAGGCTTTGGCCGGCCGGGGGAGGCCAGACCCGCTCCAACAGACAAGTCCAAGGAACGACGAGTCTGTCGTACAACCGAACCCAATGGGCTGTTAACGTCCTTCGCTTTAACAGCTTCCCGGCAACGAACCAGCTTGCCACACCGGGCAGATTCCAGTAGCGGACACAGACCGGGCGAAACCCGGAGGCTTCTAGTTTTTCCGTCAGCGACGACTTTGTATAGCGACGAACATGGCCGAACTCCTCATCTAGCGCCCCGTAAAGGCCGGGCAGAGCAGGCACGAAGAGGAGGATCTTTCCGTCGGGTGCAAGCAGTCTATGGATCTTTTGCAGCGTGAGCGTATCCTCCTCGATATGCTCAAGCACATTGACAAGGATGACCGAATCTGCCGCCTCCGAATCCTGAAGGTCTGCCGCCGAGCCGTGCACGAGCCTCACGCGGGGCACGCCCGCAAACTGCTGCTGGAGTAGCGGAAAAAGGTTGTCTGAAGGCTCCACCAGCACAAGGTCCGCATCGCTCGCATGGCTGAGCAAGTAGGAAGAAAACGTTCCCAACCCTGCCCCGATTTCAACAATTCGTTTTCCCAGGTGCGGCCGAAACCAGCACACGATGGCGCGATAATAGTTCCGGGCCTCTTGCATCGCGGCCAACTCTGTACTCGGATAAACCGTGTTCCTCATGGAGTTGTCGGTTGCAGTTCTTTTCCTAGCTCTACTGGCGGATCCGCTTGCCGCGTAGAGCAACTCTACGTTCCGTTTTTTGCGTAAGACATTTTCTCGGACTCTCGAAGAGAAGCGGAGCGTAGCAAACAATCATCTCGTGATCAAACACGAGAGTGCGGTCCGTAGGGTTTGCCGGGAATCGCGGCTGGGATACACTCTGCGGTCCAGCGATGGCACATCCGCGCCGGCTAGGGATTGCCGGGAATCGCGGTAATGCCGAGGCAGTCACATGCCTCCAAGACCCGGCGGATTGCAGCGTCTCGGTTATAGTAGAACTCTGACTCCCGGATGCGCACGAATTTCCATCCGGCTCGCTCAAGCTGAAGCTGCCGCGCCATATCGTAGCTGAATTGCTCCGGGCCGTGCCAAGCATCGCCATCACACTCTACAGCCAGGCGTTTGTCCAGCCCTTCGACGACCAAATCAATGCGAAAACTCGCTACTTCAACCTGCGGGCGGACACGGTACTTTCGCCTCAAGAGTTCCAACGCGACATCCACCTCAAACCAACTTTCATAGGGGGCAGGCTGCTCACCGCGTTGGCGAGGCTTCCGCTTCGCCTCAAGCTCCAAGCGGTTGAGCTCTTCATAAATCTCATCAAGTGCTGTCTGTCCGGGACTGAGAAAGAATTGCAAAAGTCTGTATCTTAAGTCTTCCCGTCGGAGATGATCTAGCTGGATACTGTGGAAGAGCCACACCTGATCTCGTGCCCGGCTCATAGCCACGTTGAAACGGCGTTGGGCTTCGAGCTCCGTCAATGCCCTGAAGTGGTGATTCGGAGTGACGACAAGCGACAAGAAGATCACGTCTCTCTGGTCCCCTTGAAAGGTGGCCGGCACGCCACACCGCAGTTTTCTCTCCTCTCGAACACTCGGCTCCAGCACCTCAGCTAGTCTCTTTTCAATGAACTCTGCCTGAGCGTGACCTTGGAGGACGACGACCCCCATGGTCTTGCCTTCGTAAGCCTTGTCTTCGAGGCATGTACAGATTCTCTCCACAATTGCTTCCGCCTCGGCACGGTTCTGGATCCTCTGGCCTTCACCTTCACAGCTCCCGTGTTCTACAAACTGGGCTCTGAGTGGCGGCAATCTATTGGGAGGAGCCTGACGCAGCGGAATCAGGGGCGCAGCGGTGTAACACAGGTCATTGCTGAAGCGAATGATCTCGGGTACGCAGCGGAAGTGCTCACGCAGGGAAATCACGTTTCCGAAAGCTCGCTCGGCATGATCATAGAGGCTGGTGTCAGGCCGAAATTCGTCGCGAAACCGAAACTGCTGGAGGTGATCGCGGGCGAGACGTGCGATGTCATCCTCGAGAACACCAACTGCCTCAGGGCTGTTCTGTTTATCGTCACCGACCACCACAATACGTTTTGCCAGAAGCAGCAGAGCTAGAGCCTCGATTCCAGCCTGAGATGCCTCATCGACGATGATGGTATCGAAAATCCCCGGCCTTGCGTCCGTCGTTTCCCACAGTTTGTGGAGGGGCATGATCCAGGCCGGAATTTTCGGAATGCAGCTCATGAGGTGCTGACGGGCCGTACGTCGATGCCGATAGGCGTACTTACCTGTTCCTTTTCCGATGCGTTCAACTGCTTTCGTCCAAGCGACGAGAGATTGCTGTGTCCCTTGGTCCATCCGTTCAAGAAACGCTCGCCATGCCTTTAGACTCGCCAGTTGTTCGAGGTTTTTCTCGATCTGGGCCTGTATTCGATGCCGCTTCTCGAAGAGTCGCTCGTAATATTCCGGATCGGTCACCTTGCGCAGCCAGGCTCTCGCAGCGGCCCAATTCCACGCTTGCAGCAGCTGACGTATGCGCGGTGACCACTCGGAGTCGCCTTGTTTTGACCGAACCAAGGTCTCGATTTCAGGACATGCGGCCCGAACTCGGTCGAGCAATTTTTCATACTGCGCGAGGCGCTCCTTCTCCTTTTTGAGACGTTCGCGCTTTTCCCAAGCACTACGCCACCGCGCCGGGTTACGGCCCTCGAGCGCGTTTGCAAGTTCCCTCATGCAGGGGTGAAGGTTTTCTGGAGTGACTCCACGGATCATCCGGAGCCACTCATCGAGCGGTTCTAGGGCGGCCCGTGCCCGGCGGCGAGCCAGTTCAGCTTCGATCAAACGGAGCCACACTTCCCGCTCATGAGATTCTGCCAACCCCAATCTTTTCTTGGCGGGAAAGCTCCCCAGAACTTCCTTAGGGCAATTCCTGAAGAACTCTAATAGCTGGCGTAACTGTTCGACCGCATCCAAAACAACATTGGCTGCCTGCCTTGGGTCGTCGGGTCGGAATGAAAGGGCAGCAGGCCATAGTGCGTAGAAACTTCGAAGATGATCCCGGAGGTCTATGTATCCGAGTAATGTTTCGAGAGATTGCTGCTCGCGAGGAGGCTCCCCATTAACGCGGCAGCATTTCTCGATATACCGGGTTTCGCGCATGACGCGTGGTGCCAAAAAACCCCAACCGCGCCAGCCACCGCTCTTTATATGTTCAAGTCGTCTCCGCACATCGTTTACCAGCTTCGAGTTCTCGATATCGAGGGGGATGGCGATCTTCGCAGTGCCTGAGCACTCGCGGGCCACCACAATTTTTTCGGTGAGCCTGACGACTTCACGCTCAAGTCGATCCCAGCGGCTCGGCTGGCCAACCAACAGATCCTTTAGGATCTTTCTTGTCAGGTCGCCCAGCATGCAGCCGGCCCGCGTCGCCCGTTCCTCCAATTCATCCAGAAATGCTTTGCATGCATCTAAGGTTTCGTTCGAGAACTGCTGAAGGAGGCTAAGTTGCTCCTCGCTCACTCCAGCACACGCGGCCATGGCTGCACTTTCTGCTTGGTTCAGCTTCTCGATGGCCTTCTCGAACTTACTGGGATCGGGTAGAGAGAAGCTGCCAATCTCCAACCGGAGTTCGCTCAGGTATTCTGGGGTTAGGGAGACATGGATATCAGCGAGAAAAGCAACCTCTTCGGACTGCAAGGGACAGCACTGCCGATCATTGGCTAATTCTGGAAACCAGCCATACTCGTGTCGTTTGGCTTCGACCTGCCTCGCGATCTGTGCAGCAGTTCCTGTGTATTTACCAGGGAGCGAATGAGGATGAGTCTCGACTTCACGAGCCTCGCGAATCTGTCTGTCCAATTTTGCACACTCGTCTTCGTATTGACGAAGTTCCTTTTCCAGCCGGTCTATTTCGCCTTGTGCCCATTGCTGGCCCTTCCAGTTATTTTTCCGGGCAAGAATTTCGCGGACACTGTCTTCGAGGAGACGATGGTCTTCGCGGGAGGATCCAACGGCGGTCACACAGAGGGTCCGAATATCTTTTGGCAACAGACCGCGTAACACCGTCAGGGCTTTGGGGGCGTGAGCGGTGACAAGGACTCGTTCGCCTGTTGCGAGAAGGTGACAGATCAGGTTTGCGATAGTGTGGCTTTTACCGGTGCCCGGCGGTCCCTTGACGAGCACACAAGATCGTTGCTCGAGATGCTCCGCGATTTGCCGCTGTTCGTCGTTTGTCGGTAGCGGGAAATAGAGGCGTGAGTTTTTTGGGACAGGACCCGGAGTCACCTTTGGATCATCCTTTGAACGATCCCCAGTTGGCTCGCCTTCGCTGACGAACTGGTTCCAAGGGTCTGTCGTCAAAGCACCGGAGTTGTTCTTGTAAACTTCCAGGAGACGATTGATCAGGTCTTCATAAGCTTTCGGGCGCCTCTCACGGAGAACAAGCGCGGGTGCATACAGGATGCACAAGGTATCATCGACGCGATCCAACGGTTTCCAGGCGTCTTCCATCACCTGCGCATCTGGGCGGATGCTATTGGCGATGAGACGAAGGATCTCAGCAATCCCCTCCTTATCCCAGGCCCGAACGGCCAGCTCTTCTAGTCGGCCATCAAGTACCTCCTTATTTAACCTAGGCTGATCCTGAAGTTCGAGCATGTCCAGCTCTATGCGGAACTTCTCAAAGGACGCAGCCGGGCCGACGGTAAGAACGCCCCGCGTACCGTCTAGGCTGACCTCGGCAGGAGCAGTGAGCAGGTGACGCTTCACGGTCACGTCTTTTGGGTCGCGCCATTGCAGAAACCCTACTGCAAGGAGCAGTTCAAAACGTTCTTCGGCTTCCTCGAGTCGCCGGCGCATGAAGTCTACAGTTTCATAGATTTCTTGAACCTGTTTCCACCGACGCATCTCATCTGCCCAATGCTTCCACTGGTTTTCGAGATACTCGAGCCAAGCATCTTGGACTTGGGGGTAGTGTTTCAGAAGTCTTACTTCAGGGACCTTTGCACGGAGTTCCCCTGAGGGTGCATCGGGATCTTGGACACGCTCTTCAACCAGAACAGTAATCTCCGCTTTAAGAAGATCTATAAGCTCCTCGAGTTCTTTGGATACGTATTTCTCCGGATTCTTCTGGAAATCTTGAGAGACCCAGTCTCGAAGTGTCTGGGGAAGCTCTTGGAGTATTGGCTTGCGCTTCTTGCGAACCTCGAGCCAGAGATCGGGGATATCGTCCGGCTTATCTGCGAAGAACGCTGACTTGCATGCATCTTTCCAGTTTGCGGGCAGATCCCGGGGAAGGTCTTGGAACCACAGAAGCTTGTCGCCGCTATTGTAAGCCGGAGTGCGCTTCCGGCGAAGGGTGGCCGTTTCCTTCAGAAACCGAAGAAGAGCTACTCCTTTACTTTCCACATTTGATGCGTTGACATTTTTCTTTGGCGGTCGAGCCTCAGAGCCGAGGTCGAGGCCTAGGACCCACTCATCGCTCGTAGTCATTTTTCGACTACTCCTCTTGACAGGGTAACGGAGGAGGATATTATAGAAACAGTGTATCCCAGTCGCGGTTCCCGTTGCTTATTCTAGCAAGTGGGTTTCCGCGAAGGCCAAGCCCGAAAGGGCTAACCACGGCACCGTCCAGCACGGTGCCTTTTTCTTTGCGCAGATGGCAGAGGGAAGCTGCCCGGGCTTGTTCCCGCAGCGCAGGCGCGCCAGTGGCGGAAAAGTGCGGGTGGACGCAGCTGGGGACGCGGTCGAGCTACTGGATGGAATCGAGCAGCTTGGTGATGGTGCGGTTCAGCTCCTTGTCGGTGCGGCGGAGCGTGTCGATTTTGTTGATGGAATGGAGCACGGTGGTGTGGTGCTTGCCGCCGAACTGGCGTCCGATTTCCGGCAGCGAGGCGGAGGTGAGCTGCTTCACCAGGTACATGGCAATTTGGCGCGGGTAGGCGATGGCTTTCGCGTTCGAGCGCATCTTCAGGTCTTCGGGGCGGAGCTGGAAGTGCTCGCCGACGCGCTTCTGGATCAGTTCGATGGTGACGCGCTTATCCTGTGAATCGATGATGGACTTCAGTGCGGCGTGCGCGGTGGCCAGATTCAACGGCTGACCGGTCAGCGAGGCGAACGCCACCAGCCGCGTGAGCGCGCCTTCCAGTTCGCGCACGTTCGATTTGATGGAGCGGGCAATGAACTCGGCGACTTCGTCGGGCAGAAAGACGCGCTCGGTTTCAGCTTTCTTCTGCAGGATGGCGATTTTGGTTTCCAGGTCGGGCGGCTGGATATCGGCCACCAGGCCCCATTCGAACCGCGAGCGCAGTCGTTCTTCGAGCGAGCTGATTTCTTTCGGCAGCGAATCCGAGCTGATCACAATCTGCTTCTGCTGGTCGTAGAGCGCATTGAAGGTGTGGAAGAATTCTTCCTGCGTACGTTCTTTGCCGGCGATGAACTGGATGTCGTCGATCAGCAGCACGTCCACGGTGTGGAAGCGGTTGCGGAAGCTGACCATGCGGTCGAAGCGGAGCGAGTTGATCACCTCCATGGTGAACTTTTCCGCGCTGATGTAGGTGAGCCGGCAGGCGGGGTTGTGACGCTTGATGCGGTGGCCGATGGCCTGCATCAGGTGGGTTTTGCCCATGCCCACGCCGCCGTAGAGAAACAGCGGGTTGTACGCCTTCGAGGGCCGGTCGGCGACGGCCAGCGCTGCGGCGTGCGCGAACTGATTCGAGGCGCCGACGACAAAAGTTTCGAACGTGAAGCGCGGGTTCAACTGAGGGTCGACCGCGTCAAAGTCCAGCCTGGGCTGAGCGGTGGTGCTCGGCCGCTCCGGCTCCGTGGGGACGAATTCTACCTGCGTGTCGGCCATGCCCACTTCGACCAGCACGGCACGGATCAGCTCCCCGTAGGTCTCCGACAGCCGCTTCCGGAAGGCCTTGGTAGGCACGCGCACGACCAGCCGGCCATTTTCCAGGCTCTGCTGCCGTGTCGGCTGGAACCAAGTGGAGAATGTGTGCGGATTCACGCGTCGTTCCAAGTGTTGCAAGATGCGTTCCCAAGCAGTCATGCGCTGCTCCGTAGCCGGCTGTGGAAATTTGGGCAAATCCACCCCACCTTATTTCCACAGGCTGTTCAAAAACTGTGGACGACGTTAGCTCTCTGCCTGACGTTCTCGCTTTGAGCCTCAGGGCCGGGACGCACCCGCCGCGGTCTTCCTGCGACCGGTTTTCTCCGGCTTCCGTGGCGAGGGCGCATTCTCCACAACTGTGCGGGTTCGGGCAAGAGAAAGTTCAGCGAAGGCGCGCAACGGTTCTCACACGCGATTCACATGTTTTCCACAGGCGAGCACGCCACGGGCCAAACCTCGATCGGGACGTTCATCATTCCCCGGCAGGCTGGAGGTCGTTCCGTGATGCCGCGCGAAGCGTCCGTTTTCCTGCGGATCTCGACGGGTGAGCGGGCTCGTCTCTACTGTGAGGACGAGTTTTGGCGGGGGTTCCTGGCCACGAGCCGACAGCGCGAGTCGGCGACCGTGGCCTAGGCCGCGGGCAGTGCGGCGAAGCAAGCGTCCAGAATTTCTCGCCCGCAGCGCCGACCACGCACCGCCCAGTGCTCTTCGAGCGTGCGCACCAGCCGCCGCACCGCGCGCAGATAGGGGCGCGGCGAGGTGTAATGCTGCAGCCAGGTATGCTGCGCGAGCCGACTCTGTACGCGCACAAAGTTTTCCCGCAGTGCCGTCCGGTCCACGGGAGCAGGTTCCGCGGGGCGAAACACCATGAACAGATTGCCGCCGTCCGCGGACAGTTCTGCATGCTCGGCGCGCAGGCCTTCGCGCTGGCCCAGAGCCGCCAGGGTCGCGTGGGTGAAGTGGAACAGATGGGCGCGATGGAAACGATGGTTCGGCGCCTGGCAGGTTGCCTCCAGATTCGGCACTTCGACAGCGAGCGCGCCGGTCGGTTTCAGCCAGCGGCGCACTTGGGCCAGCACGAGGTCGGGCGAGAGGGTGTGTTCCAGTACGTGGTAGAGCGCAATCAGATCGAAGGAAGCCGCTTCCAGCTCGACCTGTTCAACGCCGCCGATGCGCACATCCAGGTTGTATTCACGGATGGCGAACTCCGCGAAACCGGCGTGCGGCTCGATGCCGGTGGCGCGGTAGCCCTGCCGCGCGAACAGGTAGAGCAGTTCGCCGCCACCGCAGCCGACGTCCAGCACCCGCGCCTGCGGGGACAGCCAGCGGCGGAGTTGGCGGAAACGGTCGATTGCGTTGCGCCCGTTGCGGTAGATGTGGACCCGTCGGGGACGCTGCGTGCCCTGGTATTCGCGCCGGTAGCGATCCCGGTAGTAGGAGGCCAGCGCGTCGGGTGCGGGCAGCGGATCGCTCCAGGCCAGGCCGCAGCCCCGGCAGAGCACCGTGCGCAGCGGGCGGCCGCGACGGTCTTTGCGAGAAAGCAGGGCGGCATCCCGGGCGCCACACAGGGTGCACGGGCTGCGGGCGGCGTTTTCCGATTCCGCCGGGGAGCGCACCGTTGCAAAGCGACTTCGCACCGCCGCCGGCTAGCCGCCGCGGTGTTCGATGGGGATGTAGCTGCGCTGGTCGTAGCCGAGATAGACCTGCCGCGGCCGGGCGATTTTCTGCTCCGGGTCGAGCAGCATCTCTTCCCACTGGGCGATCCAGCCCGACGTGCGCGGAATGGCGAACAGCACCGGGAACATGGTCGTGGGGAAGCCCATGGACTGGTAGATCAGCCCGGTGTAGAAGTCGACGTTCGGATAGAGCCTGCGGGTGACGAAGTATTCGTCTTCGAGCGCGATGCGCTCGACTTCCAGCGCGATGTCGAGCAGCGGATTGCGCCCCATCACGTCGAACACCTGATAGGCGATCTCTTTGATGATGCGCGCGCGGGGATCGTAGTTTTTGTAGATGCGGTGTCCGAACCCCATCAGTCGCTTCTCACCGCTTTTGACCCGCTTGATGTAGGCGGGCACGTTGTTCACCGAGCCGATGTCTTCCAGCATGCGCAGGACCGCTTCGTTCGCGCCGCCGTGCAACGGGCCGTAGAGCGCCGCGGTCGCAGCGGCGGTGGCGGAGTAGGGGTCCACGTGCGAGCTGCCGACGCTGCGCATGGCGTTGGCCGAACAGTTCTGCTCGTGATCGGCGTGCAGAATGAACAGCACATCGAGCGCGCGCTCCAGCACCGGGTTCGGCTTGTACTTCAGCTCGGTGGTCTTAAACAGCATGTTCAGGAAGTTGCCCGTGTAGCTGAGGTCGTTGTCCGGATAGACGTAAGGCATGCCGATGCTGTGCCGGTAGGAAAAGGCAGCCAGCGTGGGCATCTTGCCGATCAACCGGTAGGTCTGCTTCCGCCGGGATTCGGGATTGAAAATATCCTTGGCGTCCTCGTAGAAAGTCGAAAGGGCCGCCACGGTGGAGACGAGCATGCCCATCGGATGCGCGTCGTAGTGGAACCCGTCGAGAAACTTTTTGATGGATTCGTGGATGAAGGTGTGGTGGGTGATGTGATAGGTCCAATCGTCCAGCTGGGCCTTGGTGGGCAGCTCGCCGTGGATGAGCAGATAGGCTGTCTCCAGATAAGTGCTGCGCTCGGCCAGCTCTTCGATCGGATAGCCCCGGTAGCGCAAAATGCCCTTTTCGCCGTCGATGTAGGTGATCCGGGATTTGCACGACGCGGTGTTCGTGAACGCCGGGTCGTAGCTCATCAGCCCGAAATCGGCTTCATCCACTTTGATCTGGCGCAGATCCATGGCGCGGATGGTGCCGTGCTGGATCGGAATCTCGTACCGTTTGCCGGTGCGGTTGTCCACGATGGTCAGCGAATCGCGCCGAGTCTGCGCGGCGTCCTCGGCTGCAACGGTGGGTGCAGGTTTGGTTGGATTCATGGGAGTGGCATCCCTTCTTTCAGACTTCCCCCCAACATATCTTTATATACCAACCTGCAGTCAGCGGGAAACCGAATTCGCGGTGTCGTGGACTTTCTCGGCACTTCCGCGCTCCAGATTTCTCCGCCTGTCCGCCCCCTTCCCTCCGGGGCGAGTCGTGTCTTTGCCTTTGTCGCCCGGGCCAGCCGGGGTAGAATCGCGCTCCGCGCGGCCCGGAGGGGAGCCGCCCCGAGCGCTCCATGCGCCACTTTCTCCGCCGATACTTCGAGTTCGACCGGCACGGCACCACCTTCCGGCGGGAGGTGCTGGGTGGACTGACCACCTTCGCCACGATGAGCTACATCGTTGTGGTCAACCCGGCGATCTTGGCCTCGGCCGGGATACCCGCCGGGCCCGCGATGGTCGCCACGGTGCTGACCGCGCTGTTCGGCACGCTGCTGATGGCGTTGTACGCGAAGCGGCCGTTCGCGATTGCGCCGTTGATGGGCGAAAACGCCTTCCTGGCCGTAACCGTGGTGCAGATTCTGGGCATCCCCTGGCAGCAGGCCCTGGCCGCGGTGTTCACCGCCGGCGTGTTGTTCACGGTGCTGACGGTGGCGCGCGTCCGGCAGTGGCTGGTGGACGCGGTGCCGCCGGGACTGCGCTACAGCTTTGCCACCGGCATCGGCTTGTTCCTCACCTTCATCGGACTGCACCAGAGCGGAATTGTGACAGCGGGCACGGCCGGTGCTCCGGTGCAGATGGGACGGCTGGATTCGCCGCCGGTGCTCGTGGCCCTGTTCGGGTTTCTGCTCACGGTGGCCCTGATGATCCTGGGCGTGCGCGGGGCAATCCTGCTCGGGATTCTGGCCACGACGGCGGTGGCGTACCTGGCCGGCGTGGGCGCGATGCCGCCGTCGCTACTGAGCCCGCCGCCCAGCCTGGCGCCGATTCTCTGGGAGCTGGATTTTTCCGACTTCTGGAGCGTGGGATTTCTGTCGGTGGCGTTGATCACGTTTGTGATGGCGTTTGTCGACACGCTCGGGACCCTGATCGGTGTCTCTTCGCGGGCCGGATTCCTCGATGCACAGGGCAATCTGCCGCAGATCGAACGCCCCATGCTGGCCGATGCGCTGGCCACCACCTTCGCCGCGGCGGTGGGCACGACCACTGCAGGCGCCTACATCGAATCCGCGGCCGGGGTCGAAGCTGGCGGGCGCACGGGTTTTGCCGCCCTGGTGACGGCGCTGTGCTTTGTGCTGGCACTGTTTTTTGCGCCGCTGGTGGTCGCGATTCCGCCGCAGGCCTGCGGCCCGGCGCTGATGGTGGTCGGCGTATTGATGGTGGAAGCGGTGATGCGCATCCGGTTTTCCGACCTGACCGAGCTGGTGCCCGCCTTCGCCACCATCACGCTGATGAGTTTCACGTTCAACATCGGTGTGGGGATGACCGCGGGGTTCCTGCTCTACCCGTTCTGCAAAGTGCTCGCTGGACGCGCGCGCGAGCTGCACTCCGGCCTGTGGGTGCTGGCGGCGCTCTCGCTGCTGTTCTATCTGTTCTACCCGTACCACTGAAAAAGCTGGCGGTAGAATCGAGCTCGGGCAGCGGTTTGCTGCCGAGTTGGCAAAGGGGAGCAAGCCGATGAAAACGGTGCTGTGGGCCTTGGCCGGGATGGGAGCGGGGCTTGCTCTGCTGCTGCTGGCCGCGCTGACCTATCAGTCACTCGGTCGGTTCCGCGACCGCCGCCGGTTTCCTCCCCCGGGGCGGATGGTGCGCGTCGGCCGCCATCGCGTGCACCTGCTGGAAGCGGGCACAGGCGAACCGACCGTGGTTTTCGACGCGGGTCTGCCCGGCACCTGTCTGGGCTGGTGCTACGTGCAGCCCGCGGTGGCCGAGTTCACGCGTACGGTCAGCTACGACCGCGCCGGGCTGGGCTGGAGCGAGCGCGGCCCACGCCCGCGCACCACGCAGCAGATTGTCGCTGAGCTCCGCGCAGCACTGGCCCGAGCCGGCATCGCACCGCCTTACGTGCTGGTGGGACATTCCTTCGGCGGATTCACCGCGCAGTTGTTCGCGCTTACCTATCCCGAAGAGGTGGCCGGTGTGGTGCTGGTGGATTCGATTCATCCGGGTGAATGGCTTGCGCCGGATGAGGAAACGCTGCGCCGAATGGCTGCCGGCATTCGCCTGGCGCGGCGCACCGCCTGGCTGGCACGGCTGGGCGCGATGCGCTTCTACTTCTGGCTGATCGCCCGTCGCGCCGTGACGCCGGCGGCGCCCAGCGACTGGGTGGCTTCGCTGCAGAAGATGCCGCGGGAACTGCTGCCGGCGCTGCGCGCAATCTGGTCCGAGGCAAAGCCCTATCAGACCCTGGCAGATCAGATCGAAGCGCTGCGCACGAGCGCCGCGCAGGTTGCCGAAGCGGATGCGCCGTGCGCGGTGCCTCTGGTCGTGCTTTCGGCCGGCAACGCCGATGCGCGCCGGCTCCGGGAGGCCGCGGCCACAGCGAAGCGGTCTTCCCGCGGGGTGCACATCGTAGCGCACGGCAGCGGCCACTGGATCCAGCTCGAACAGCCGGCACTGATCATCGCGGCGATTCGCCAGATCGTCGAGCAGTACCGCCAGACGGGCGGATGGGGCACCGCTTCGGTCCAGCCCGGCAGCGAAATGATTCACTGAAATCTCGCCGCTACGGTTCCGGCGAGACGTCGCAGAGCGAAACCGGAAAAACTCTGGACTCGGCAGACAGGCAGGCCCATACTAGCCGCTCGGATGGCGTTCCATCCGCACCGCGGAGGCACTGATGGCGTCATTTACCGAACGCATGCTGGGGGCAGCCAGGCTCCACCTGCCCACCTACGAGGAGGTGGAAGCCGACCGGACCGCCACCGGGCAGGCCGTGGGGGTCGTGGTGCTGTCCAGTCTGGCCACCGGCATCGGCAGCGCACAGACGGAAGGGTTGGGTGGGATGGTGGGCGGAGCTATCGGCGCACTGATTGGCTGGGCCTTCTGGGCCTGGCTGACCTATTTCATCGGCACGAAGGTTTTGCCCACACCCCAGACGCACGCCGACTGGGGCCAGTTGGCACGCGTCCTGGGGTTCGCACAGTCGCCGGGATTGTTGCGGATTCTGGGCGTGCTCCCCTTTCTGGGCTCGCGGGTGTTCCTGATTACCGGCATCTGGACGCTCGTGGCTGTGGTCATTGCGGTGCGGCAGGCGCTCGACTACACAAGCACGCTGCGAGCCGTCGGCGTTTGCATTCTCGGGTGGATTGTGCAGGGCATATTGATTTACTTCCTGGGATTTTTCCTGCCCGGCAGCCACAGCACCAGCTTCTGACGACGGCTCGTCCGTTGCCGGAGGCGGTCGCGATGCCCGGGAAACTTTTTCTTCTGCGTTGCGTCTGAATAAAGTAATCTAGCTCCGCGCCCCATCGGACCCCCGCAGTGCCAGGAGGCAAGTATGTGGAGTCATTTGCGTGCAAGGCGTTCGCTGCTGGCCGGACTGCTTGCAGTGGCTGCGCTGGCGGTGTCCCTGCTGGCGCAATCCGCGCCACAGGCCGCCCGGCAGCCGCGCGCGACGACCATCTCGTTCACCGAGCACCGGCTGAAGAACGGCCTGCGCGTGATTCTTTCCGAAGACCATTCGGCGCCGACCTACTCCATCTGCGTTACCTACAACGTCGGCTCGCGCGATGAACGGCCCGGGCGCACCGGATTTGCGCACCTGTTCGAGCACATGATGTTCCAGGGCTCTGAAAATGTCGGCAAAGGCGAACACTTCATCCTGGTGCTGAACAACGGCGGGGGAATGAACGGCACCACCAATCCCGATCGCACCAATTATTTCCAGACGCTGCCGGCCAATCAGCTCGACCTGGGGCTGTTCCTGGAGGCCGACCGCATGCGCTCGCTGGTCATCAATCAGGCCAATCTGGACAACCAGCGCCACGCCGTGCAGGAAGAACGCCGGCTCGGCGTGGACAATCAGCCCTACGGGCGCACCTTCGAAGTCCTGCTGGAAACTGCCTACGACAATTTCGCCTACAAACACTCCACCATCGGCTCGATGGAAGACCTGAATGCGGCCACCGTCGAAGATGTGGCCGAATTTTTCCGCATCTACTACGCTCCGAACAACGCGGTGCTGACGCTGGTGGGCGATTTCGACAGCCGGGTTGCGCTCCAGAAAATCGAAAAATATTTCGGGAACATCCCGGCGCAGCCACCGCCGCCCGAGCCCGATATGACCGAGCCGGAGCAGAAGGCGGAGCGGCGCGCCACGGTCGAGGATGCCTTTGCCCGCCTGCCGCGTCTGGACGTGGTGTTCAAGATTCCGCCGGGGAACACGCCGGACTGGTACGCGCTGGACATGCTGGGCGACATTCTGGGCAGCGGGCAGTCCTCGCGACTCTACGAACGCCTGGTGCGCCGGGAACAGCTGGCCATTGCCGCCTTTGCCGGTGCCGAGATGCGGCGCGGCCCGTCTCTGTTCAACGTGGTCGCGCTGGCCCGACCGGGTGTCAGTCCGGACGCCCTGGAAAAAGCCATCCACGAGGAGCTGGAACGGCTGCGCACGGCACCGGTCGAAGACTGGGAAATTGAAAAGGTGCGCATGCAACTGCGACGTCAGCGGGCGCAGTCGCTGGTCAGTACCCTGGCGCGGGCGATTCAGCTCGGGCAGCTTGCGGTGTACTTCAACGATCCCGGTTTGATCAATACGATCGAAGAGAAATACGCCCGGATCACCAAAGAAGATCTGCTGCGCGTGGCGCAGACCTATCTGCAGCCGACGCGCCGCACCGTGGTGCTCACCCTGCCCAAGCCGCAGCCGGCACAGGGCCCGCCGGCGCAGCCCTCGGGCCAGAGTGAGCCGGGGAGGTAGGTCGCCATGTCTCCAGCCAAGCATCCGCTCCGCACGCTGCGCGGGCTCGCAGCAACGACAGGGATTCTGCTGGCCGCCGCGACGCTGGCCGCGCAGACCCAGGCACCGCAACAACCGGACTCGAAAAGCGTCTCCGCCAGTAAAGTCGAACGCAAGAACCGCGCGCCGGTTTCCAAGGAAGTCCTGCGTGTGAAGTTGCCCCGTCCGGTCGAATTCACCCTGCCGAACGGCCTGACCGTGCTGGTGCTCGAAGACCATCGCTTCCCGCTGGTCTACGCGCGGCTGGAAATTGTCGGCGCGGGCGGGCTCTACGAGCCGGCCGAGCTCCGCGGGGTCGCACAGATCACCGCCAGCATGCTCCAGCAGGGCACCGTCAAGCGGACCGCCCAGCAGATTGCGCAGGCCATCGAAGGCCTGGGCGCTTCGGTGAACGCTTCGGCCGGCTTTGGGGAGGAAACGGCCACGCTGACCGCCTCCGGGCTGAGCGACAACTTCGACGAGTGGTTTGCGCTGGCCACCGAACTGCTTCTGCAGCCGAGCTTCCCGCAGGACGAGCTGCAGAAACTGGTCGCCCGGCAGAAGGCCGCTCTGCGCCAGTCGCGCACGCAGCCGGGATTTTTGGTGAACGAACGGTTCAGCAAGGCGGTCTTCGGCAATCATCCTGCTGCGGTGGTCTCTGCTACCGAAGAGTCCCTGGACAAGCTGACGCGCGAAGCGCTGGCGAACTGGCACCAGCAGCGCTACGTGCCACAGAACGCCATCCTGGGCATCGCCGGGGACGTCCGTGCCAGCCAACTGCGCACCAGGCTGCAGCAATGGTTCGCGGAGTGGAAGCGTACCGATTGGAAACCCGAACTGCCGCCCAATCCCAGGCCGGCCACCGAAAAGAAGATTTATTTGGTGGACCGGCCCAACTCCCAGCAGACCACCCTGTGGCTGGGCAACCTGGCGATTCACCGCCTCGACCCGGATTATCCGGCCATGGTGGTGATGAACCGCGTGCTCGGCGGCGGCGCAGCGGCACGCCTGTTCCTGAACCTGCGGGAGGAAAAGTCCTACACCTACGGCGCGTACAGCACCCTGCAGGCGCTGAAATTCCCCGGCCCGTGGCGCGCGTGGGCCGACGTGCGCACGGAAGTCACCGAAGGAGCGCTCACCGAATTCCTGAACGAAATCCGGCGCATCCGCGAAGAAAAAGTACCCGAGGCAGAGCTGACGGAAGCGAAGAACGCCATGGTGGCGAATTTTGCGCTTTCGCTCGAGCAGCCTCCGCAACTGCTCAGCTACGCGATCACGCGGAAGCTCTACGGCTTGCCTGCGGATTACTGGGATACCTATCCGGCCCAGCTCCAGGCCGTCACCGCCGAAGACGTGCAGCGGGTCGCGCAGAAATATCTGAAGCCGGAGGCGCTGCAGATCGTCGCCGTGGGCGAAGGCAGCAAGATCCGCTCGGTGCTGGAAAAGTACGGCCCGGTCGTCGTCTACGACACCGAAGGAAGACCGGTGGAACAGAAAGCTGCCAGCGCCGCCGCCCCGGGCCGGTAGTGCGGCTACTTCTTGAAGCTGATGGCGAAGCCGGCCGAGCTGCGCGTATCGACGCGCGTATCCAGTTGCGGGTGACGGCGCACAATCTCCAGGTAGCGCACAATTCCTTCCTCGCCGGCATGCGAGCGGGTGTTGTGGGCCACGATGGCACCACCCGAGCGCACCTTGTCGAACACCATCTCGAAATACCGCGGGTAATCGGGTTTCCAGGCGTCGATGAAGACCAGGTCCAGCGGACCTTCCACCAGGGGCACCAGCTTCAGAGCATCGCCGCGGCGCAGCTCGATGATGCTGTCGAAGCCCAGGCGACGAAAATTCTCCGCGGCCAGATTCGCGCGGGTTTCGTCGATCTCGATGGTGATCAGCCGCCCGCCAGTTTTGCGCAAGGCGAGGCCCATCCACAGCGCGGAGTAACCGTTCGAGGTGCCAATCTCCAGTGCGTGCCGATAGCCGCGCTCGACGATCAGGTCGTGGAGGAATTCGCCGTCTTCGCGCGGCACGTTCATCATTCCGGGCTGGCGCACTTTGTCGAACTCGGCTTTCAGTGCTTCTTCGTCCATGCGGGCCGGGCCCTGTTGAGGCAGCCCGAACCATACCCCAACCACCGGAAACAGCAGCACGGCCAGAACCAGTTTTCCGCTGTGCATCACTCCTCCTTCCTGGTCTTGCTTAGGATGCGCTGGTGCGTTCGCCTCGGTGCTTCGCCGTCAACCAGTATACCGGGATGCCGGCCAGCACCGTAGCGATCGCGGCCAGCGACGGCCCGGGCCTGCCTGCGAACGCCACAACCAGAATCCAGGCCATCGCGCCCAGATAGAACAGGGGCAGCAGCGGTCCTGCCGGCGCACGGAAAGGCCGGGGACGCGCAGGGTGCGCGGCGCGGAGCCAGAGCACACCGGCTACGGCCATCCACGGGAAAATTCCCAGCGCGAAGCCGATGTAGGTGAGCAGGTCCTCGAACGTGCCGCTGAGCACCATCACGGCGGTGACCGCGCCCTGCGCCAGAATCGAAGCGCTCGGAGTCTGAAACTTCGGGTGCAACCGGGCGGCGAAACGGAAAAACAGCCCGTCGCGGGCCATGGCGAAATAGACGCGCGGGCCCAGCAGCGTGTAGGCGCTCAGCGAGCTGAGCAGTGCCAGTGCCACCAGCAGTGCAAAGCCGCGCCCGGCCTCCACTCCGAACAGATGCCGCGCGGCCACTTCGCCCACCGCTGGGACACCGGCAAAACTGGCGCCCGGCGCGGCGTAGAAAAACAGCAGGTTCACCAGCAGGTAGATCCCCATGACCGCCAGCGTGCCCAGCGTCAGCGCCCGCGGCAGCGTGCGCGCTGGCTCGCGCACTTCTTCGGCGAGATAGGCCGCCGCATTCCACCCGCTGTAGGCGAACATGACCAGCAGCATCGTCACGCCGAAGCCGCTCCAGTTTCCCTCGGCCCAGAAACCGGAGCCGGCGGCAAAGTGTTCCCAGTTGCCGCGGCCCGAGGCGAATCCAGCAAGCACGAGCCCGGCCAGCAACAGCAGCTTGAGTCCGGTCAGCGCGTTCTGCACCCGCGCTCCCAGCCGCAACCCGAAGTAGTGCACGCCGGTGAACACCAGCACGATGGCCACGGCCACCGCTTTTTCCACCCACCAGCGCGCCGGCAGCACGCCCGCTGCGGCGAGATAGAACGAGATGGCCACCGCGGTCGCCGCGATGGGGGCGGAAAAGCCCACAAAAAAGCTGGTCCAGCCGGTCAGAAAGCCGGCCAGCGGGCTGTAGATTTCGCGCAGGTAAACGTATTCGGCGCCCGCCTGCGGCATCATCGTGGCCAGCTCGGCGTAGCAGAGCGCCCCGGCCAGGGCAATCAACCCTCCCAGGACCCAGGCCAGCAGCACCATCCAGCCGGCTTCCACATGCGGGAGCAACAGACCGGTCGTGGTGAAAATACCCGTGCCGATCATGTTCGCCACCACGACGCTGGTCGCGGTGCCTAGGCCGATTTGGCGGGGCAGCACGGCGGCCGCAGACGGCGCGGCCACGCTCGTCGCCGAGCGTTCCGTGGCCTCGGTTGGAGAATCTGCGCGCATCGCGGCTGCCATTGTATCCCGCCCGGCAGCCAGACCGGTGATTTTTCGGGGCACCGGGCAGCGGCCGGCTTGAGCTTGCCGGGCGGTGGTGATACTTTGTTGCCGCTGAAAAACCGACTTTGCCCGCGCGAGGGGTTCCCCGGGGCCCGCCCCGACTTTTCGGAGCCCGCTGCGGAACTCATCCCGACCGATGGCAGCCGCACACTCAGACGTTTCGCCTGCAGTCCACGCTGCACCGGAAGAGCCGGACAGGCTGATTTTCTGGCGTGTGGAAGGCAGTCTGATCCACCTCCGCGCGGTGCGGGCGGTGGGCTTTTTCACCTGGAACGCACAAAGTTTTTTGGAACGATGGCTGCGGCGGGGCGGATTGCTGCTGCTGGCGCTGCTGCGTCCGCTGTTCTATGTGCTGCACCGGCGCGCGGCCACCCGTGTGCTGCACATGCTGCTGCGCGGAGTCAGTCGGGACCGACTCGACCTGCTCGGCGAGGAATATTTTCAGTACAAGATGCGGCCGCGGCTGAATCCCCGCGCCGTAGCGCTGCTCCGCGAACGCCTGGCGGCCGGCGACCGGATCGTGCTGGTCAGTCAGGGGCTCGAACACATCATGCGGCCACTGGCCCAGCACCTGGGGGTGCGGCATCTGATTTGCAATCGGCTGGAATTCCGCGACGGCATTGCCACCGGCCGGCTGCTCGACCCGGTAATCCGACCGCGGGGCGGACTCGCGTGGCTGCTGAACCGCAACCCGGACGGACGCGTCACCCCGGAACGACTGCTGCGCGCGCTCGGTTTTGCCGATCGGCCCGAGCTGCTGTCTGACTCCATCCGCCGCGCGGAGCGGTTCCGACCCCGCCTGCGCCGGCGTCTGATTGAATTCGGGCGCCGCCAGGAAACCCATCCGCTCTCGGTGCGGGCCGCGCTGCGCGGCAAACAGGTCCTGCTGATAGGCGTCACCGGCTTCATCGGCAAGGTGTGGCTGGTGAAGCTGCTCAACGACGTGCCGGAGATCGGCCGCATCTTTGTGCTGATCCGCCCGCGGCGCAACGCCTCTGCGCTCGAGCGGTTCGAGCGCATCGTCGCTGAATCGCCGGTCTTTGCCGGACTCAGCGAAGTCTATGGCGAGCGGTTGCCCGACTTCCTCGCTGCCCGGGTGGAAGTGCTGGAAGGCGACGTAAGCCGTCCCGGTCTGGGCCTGGACGCGGCCACCCGCGCGCGTCTGCAGGCACAGCTTGACCTGGTGGTGAATTCGGCCGGCCTGACCGATTTCAATCCCGACCTGCGCGACGCCCTGGAAACGAACGTGGCCGGCGTGGCCCATCTGCTCGAGTTCGTTCGCGGGTGCGACCACGCCGCGCTGCTGCATCTTTCCACCTGTTACGTGGTCGGCCACCGCGACGGACGCATCCCGGAAGTTCTCACGCCGGACTATACGCCCTCCCCCCGGCCCGGCTTCGACGCCCGCGCCGAATGGCAGGTGCTCGAGCAGATGGTCCGCGAAACGGTGGCCCGTTCGGAAAGCGAGGCGGTCACCGCGGAACTGAAGCAGCAGGCGCTGGCGCGGATGCGCGGCCGACGCACCGAGCCGGCCACGCTCGAAGAACACGTGCGCCGCTACCGTGCCCGCTGGCTGCGCGCCGAGCTTGTCGAAGCGGGTATGCGCCGGGCGCAGCTCTACGGCTGGCCCAACACCTACACGTTCACCAAATCGCTGGGAGAGTCCCTGATTGCGCGTGCGCTGGCGGAGGCCGCTGCGGCCGGCCGGCCGCTGTCGGTGGCGGTGGTGCGTCCCTCGATTGTGGAATCCTCGCTCGCCGAGCCGTTCCGCGGCTGGAATGAGGGCGTGGGCACGTCGGCGCCGCTGGCCTACCTGCTGGGGACCTATTTCCGGCAACTGCCCTCCAACGAACGCAAGTGTCTGGATGTGATACCGGTGGACCTGGTTGCGCGCGGAATGACGCTGATTGCTGCGGCCCTGCTGGAGCGGCGGCATCACACCGTCTACCAGCTCGCCACCTCGGTGCGCAACCCGTGCACGATGGGCCGGGCCATCGAGCTGACCGGTCTGGCGCACCGCAAGCACTACCGCGCGCAGGAAGGGCTGGAAGCGTGGTTGCGCTCTCGCTTCGACACCATCGCCGTTTCCAAGGCCCGCTACCGCAACCTCTCCGCGCCCCGCCAGAAGCGCATCCTGAGCACGGTGAACCGCCTGCTGCAGCCGCTGCCCTGGAAGCCCCAGGGACTGCTCCGGCGCGAGCGCAATCTGGAGCGCGTCGAGAAAATCATCGAACTCTACGAGCCGTTCATCCTGCACAACGACCACGTCTTCGAAGCCGACCACATCGAGCAACTGGCGGGGGCGCTGGTGGCCGACGAACAGGAGCGGTTCGGCTACGACCCCACCGGTCTGGACTGGTGGGAATACTGGATTGACATCCACGTGCCGGCGCTGCGCCGCTGGTGCTATCCGTTGATCGAGGGCCGTCCGCTCGAGCTGCCCGCTCGACGCAGCTTCCGCTGGCCCGTCACGGCGGCGAAATCTTCTTCGGGCGATGTCGCTGCTTCGGCCAGTCCCTAGCCTGCCTGGCGCAGGCTCCGCGTTCCGTTCTCCCCGAGCGGGGCCACCAGATGGCCCGAGTCCCCGCTCGATTCCCACCTATGGTACTTTCTAGCGCGGTATGGCGACGTTTCTCACCGGGGCGACCGGATACATCGGCGCGCACATCGCGGCGAATCTGCTCAGCCAGCATGGCGAGCCGCTGAATTTGCTGGTGCGCGCCCGGGACGACCGCGAAGCCGCTGAGCGGCTCTGGCGGGCGCTGCAACTGCACATGGATTTTGGCTTGTTCTATGACCACCTGCGCACGCGTATCGCGGTGTTTCGCGGCGATCTGACGGAGAAAAACTTCGGGCTGGCCGGCGACGACTACCGCCGCCTCGTCGCGAGCACCGATTCCATTGTCCACTGCGCCGCTTCGCTGAATCGCAAGTCGGAGAAAAGCTGTCTGAACGTGAACCTGCGCGGCACGCTCGAAGTCATCCAGCTGGCGCAGCGCGCCCGCGACCACCACGGGTTGCGGCGCTTCAGCCACGTCTCCACGGTGGCGGTGGCCGGCGTGCGCAGCCACGAAGTCGTCACCGAAGAAGCGGCGGTAGACTGGAATCGCTCCGACTACGATCCTTATGCGCGCACGAAAAAATTCGCCGAGCACATGATTCGCACCCTGCTGGCCGACGTTCCCCTGACGATCTTTCGCCCGAGCATCGTGCTGGGCGACAGTCGCTGGGGCGCAACCACGCAGTTCGACATGGTGCGCGCTTTTGTGTTCCTGGCCGGACTGCCCGTGCTACCGTTCCGCGCCACGGACCGCGTGGACATCGTCAACGTGGATTTTGTGGCCGAGGCGATTACCGCCCTGCACACCAAAGACCGGCCCCGGCACGACACCTACCACCTTTCCTCCGGCCGGGACTCGCAGACCTACCGCGAACTGACCGAGGCGCTGGCCCGCGCCGGCGTCGTCCGACGGCCTCTGTTTGCGCCTGCGCTGGAGGCTCCGTTCCGCATCGCCACGGACTGGCTGGCCCGCCGCGGCGGCGCCATTGGCTACGGGGCGTCGCTGATGAAAGTGTTTCTACCCTACCTGGTCTGGGATACGGTCTTTGACAACGCGCGCGTCACCGCAGAGCTGGGCCGGCGGCCGGCTCCGTTTTCCGCTTACTGTGTGCCGCTGCTGCGCTTCGCCCGCGAGCATCGCTTCCAGTACCCCTATCGTCCTTGGCCGGAGACGGTCGCCGTGAGCGCGGCGGCACACGGCGAAGGACAGAGGGTAGCTCCATGATGGACTTGCTGC
The DNA here is from genome assembly GCA_023512135.1 of Terriglobia bacterium. GTDB lineage: Bacteria > Acidobacteriota > Terriglobia > Acidiferrales > UBA7541 > DSGC01. The sequence goes on from JAIMAG010000001.1 coordinate 137,582, forward strand.
TGCAAGCCTGGGTCGCCGCGCTGATCGAGTGGCGCAAGCTGCGCTGGATGCTGGGTGCGGGCCGGCCCTGGCGACCGGGCGAGCCGCTGCGGCTGCTGTTTGCCGGTTACAACGGCACGCGGAACACCGGCGCCGACGTCCGCGTGGAAGAGATGCTGCGGCAGGTGCGCCATCTGCTGGGCGCGGAACGCTGCCGGCTCACCGTCATGACGCAGAACTTCGCGCTGACCCGCGGCTACTTCGCCGGCAGCGAACAGGTTCACCTGCCGGACGTATTTCCGCCGTTTCTGAATCGCGAGGTGCCGCGGCACCATGGCGTGGTGGCCTGTGAAGGCTCCATGTTCAAATCGAAATTCGCCAATGCGCTGACCACGATGATGGTCGGCGCGCTGGGTATCGCCGCGGCAGAAAACAAGCTCTCCGTAGGCTACGGTGCCGAAGCCGGCGAGATGGACCCGCTGCTGCGGCGCCTGGTGGCACGCTACTGTGCCGACTCGCTGATCATCACGCGCAACGAAGAATCGCGCGCCGTGCTCCGCGAACTGAATATCCCGACAGAAAGCGGCACCGATACGGCCTGGACCTTCGAGCCTCACCCGCGCGCTTATGCTGAACCGGTGCTGCGCGCCGCCGGCTGGGACGGCCGCCAGCCGCTGCTGGCTCTGTGCCCGATTCATCCGTTCTGGTGGCCGGTGAAAGCTTCCGCACTGAAGTATGCGGCGCGGCTGCTGTTCGGCGCCTACCGGGAAAGCCACTATCGCACCATCTATTTCCATCGCTCGGGCCGCGAGGTGGACGGCGCCTTCCGGCGCTATCTGGATGCGCTGGCCGGAGCGGTGCGCGCATTCCGCGCGCGCCATTCCTGTTTTTTGTTCTATGTGGCCATGGAGCAACTGGACCGCCGCGCCTGCCGCGCGCTGGCGGAGCGGCTGCCGGCGCCCGTTTTTGCTTCGAGCGACTACACGATGTACGAGCTGGTCAGCCTGCTGCGCGCTGCCGATTTTCTGGTCAGCTCGCGCTATCACGGCATCGTGACGGCCATGCCCGCCGGAGTTGTCTCCGCGGGCGTAACCATGGACGAGCGCATTCGCAACCTGATGGCCGACCGCGGCCACCTGCACCTGCTGCTCGACGTGGACGACCCCGAACTGGAGCCGAAACTGCTCGAGGTGCTGGAAACGCTCCGGCGCGACCGGGAAGAAATTGCCGCGGGCATCGCGCGCTCGGTGGTCCGCAACTTGAAACGCATGGCCCGCATGGGCAGCTACTTCGAAGATGCCGTCGAGCGCGCCTATCCTGAATTTCCCGTTCGCGCGGGCCGATTCTGCTGGACAGACTACCTGCCGCCGCTCAGCCCCACGCTGCGAGCGCTGGTCGAGCAGTACGAATCCTCGGCCGAAGAAACCGCACCGCCCGCAGCCATCGCTGCGCGGCCGGCATCGAGCGGGTAGCCCGGCGTAGTCCCATGGATTTTCGTATCCGCATCCAGGAAAACCTCGAGCGGCTGGCCAACCAGCCGGTGCTCGGCGAAGTGCGCGGGGACCGCGTGCATACGATTTCCGGTGCCGAGCTGCTGGGGATGGTGGCGCAGGCGCGGAGCCGGCTGCGCGCGGCGGGCCTGGGGCCCGACGACCGCTGTGCGCTGCTCGGCCACAACTCGCTGCGCTGGGTCGCGGCCGACCTGGCGCTGATGGCCGAAGGGATTGTGGTCGTTCCGCTCTATGCCCGACAGGCCGCTCGCGAGCTGGCGGCCATGCTGCGCGATTGCACGCCGAAGCTGGTGCTCTGCGGCGACGCGGCGCTGGCCGCCGCAATCGCTCAAGCCCTGCCCGATGGCCCGCCCCGGATGCTGTTCGAGGAACTTTTCGATGGGCGGGCAGCGCAGGGCGCGCAGGCTCCGCCCGTGCCACGCAGCCCGGCTGACCCGGTCACCATCATCTACACCTCGGGAACTTCGGGTGAGCCGAAGGGGGCGGTTCTGAATCTGGCCAATTTGAACTATATGCTGCCGTGCACGATGGCGCGGCTCGACCAGTTGATGGGGCCCCGCAGCCAGCCCGACCGCGTCTTCCACTACCTGCCCTGCAATTTTGCCGGCTCGTGGATTCTGCTGCTCACTTCGCTTTCCCGCAACAGCACGCTGCTGTTTTCGACTGATCTCCAGCGGCTGGCCGAGGAGATTCGCCGCGCGCAACCGCACTATTTCCTGAACGTGCCGGCGCTGCTCGAACGCGTGCGACGTGGCATCGAAGCGCGCCTGGCCGAGCGCGGCTGGCTGGTGCAGGGGTTGTTCCAGCGCGCCCGAGCTGCCTGGTTTGGCCGCGACGCCAGCACGGGCGGGCTCGGTGGCCGTCTGTGGCTGGGGTTGGCCTCGGCGCTGATTTTCCCCGCCATCCGCCGTGCCTTCGGCCCGAATCTGCGTGCGCTGATCTGTGGCTCGGCGCCACTGGCCGTGGAAACGCAGCGATTCTTTCAAATGCTGGGTATTCCGGTGCTGCAGGTTTACGGGCTGACCGAAACCACCGCCATCTGCACGATGGACGACCCGCAGGACGTCGAGCCCGGCTACGTCGGCCCGGCCATTCCGGGCGTGGAGATGCAGCTCGGCGAACGCGATGAAATTCTGGTGCGCGGCCCGAACATCTTTTCCGGCTACTGGAATCGTCCTGAAGAAACCGCCCGGGTGCTGCGCGATGGCTGGTTCCACACCGGCGATCAGGGAGAGGTAAATGCGCGCGGAAACTGGCGCATCCTCGGTCGCGTCAAGAACATTCTGGTGCTGGCTTCCGGACACAACGTGGCGCCGGAACCGCTGGAGGATGAGCTGTTGCAACGGCTGGAAGGCGCACAGCAGGTCGTGCTGGTCGGCCACGGACGCAGCTATCTGGTGGCGCTGGTCACGGGCTCGGTGCGGCCCGAGCAGGTCGAGCAGGCCCTGGCAGCGATGAACGCGGCGCTGCCCCACTACAAGCAGATCCGCTCCTATCTACTGTTGCCGGAACCGTTCACCATCGAAAACGGGCTGCTGACGGCCAACGGAAAGCTGCGGCGCGATGCTGTTCTGACCCGTTACGCCGCAGAGATCGAAGCCGCCTACCAGCGAAGTTCCGCTGTTGGGCGCGGCTAGAGACAGCGCTGAGCTCCTCTCTCCTACGGCTTGCGCCTGCCCACGAGGTTGTAGATAATTGCGCCGCGCCGTCCCCGGGGCGCTGTGCAGGCGACTGTTCTACAGGCAGAAACGGGTATGGGGAACGCGGGTAGAAAGATTGTCCTCGCGGCCAGCACCTCGGAATCTTCCGAATATCTCCGCAGCACCTGGCGACAGATGTTGCTGGCCACCCTGCCAGCGCAGTACGCACGCTGGTTCCGTACCGACTGGTCTACCGAAGTAGAAGTCGAACCCGACGGCCAGGCCCGTTATGTTCCTCAGGGTCTGCGGGTGATCGAGGCCAAGCTGCTCGAGCGCTTCCGTCCGGAGGAGATCGCCGTCTGCTATCCGGATCAGTTGCCGCTGTTCGTCGGGCCGGAGACGCGCGCAGTCGGCATCCACGCGCACAACCCGCTCGGCATCACCTTCGCCACCGACGTGTATGCGTACTTCTACGGGCGTCACGTCGAACCGATCAACGCCGCCGAGTTCCGCCGGCTGATTCTTCATCCGGTGCTTCGCCAGCACAAACCGCACCTGAAACTGATTGTGGGCGGCCCGGGGGCGTGGCAGATCGAAAAGAAAGGGCTGCAGGACGAGTGGCTGGTGGACACGATTGTGGATGGAGAAGCCGAGGACGTCGTGCTCGAGCTGTTTGAAAAAGCGGTCCGCGGCGAGCCCCTTCCGCGCAAGGTGGAATGCAAAAGCCCGCCGCTCGAAAGCATTCCGCCCCTGCGCGGCCGCTCGACCTATGGCGCCGTCGAGATTACCCGCGGCTGCGGTCGTGGCTGTCAGTTCTGCTCGGTGGCGCTGCGCGGGGGCAAGAGCATCCCGCTGGAGCGGATTCTGGAAAACGTGCGTGTGCAGGTCGAGCACGGTGCCGATGCCATCCTGCTGGTCACCGAAGACCTGTTCCTGTACGAGATGGGGCCGAAGTTCCGCGTCAATGTCCCGGCGTTGAAGCGGCTGTTCGAGTCGGTGGCCGCCGTGCCCGGGGTGAAGTATCTGGGCTTGACGCACGGCACGATGGCGCCGATCGTCGTGGACCCCACGGTGATTGCTGAACTGCAGATTGCCGTGGATCGCAGCGTGCACACGCACGCCGCCTCCACGCATCCGGAAAAGCGCTATCAGAACTTGTTTATCGGCATCGAAACCGGTTCGGTGCGACTGTTCCGTCAGTACATGAAAGGCAAGGGCTATCCCTTCCGGCCGGAGCAGTGGCCCGACGTGGTGCTGAAAGGCATGGAGATCCTGAACCGGCACAACTGGTTCCCGTTCTGCACCTGGATCATCGGCCTGCCCGGGGAAACGCCCGACGACACCAAGCAGTCGCTCGATCTGCTGTTCGCGCTGCGCAACGCCAAATGGTGCGTCGTGCCCACGCTGTTCGTGCCGCTCGAAGACACGCGACTGGAGCGCAAGCCCGGCGCGCGGCTCTACGACCTGACCGATTTGCAGTGGGAATTTTTCTTTACCTGCTGGCGCTACAACCTGGACTTCTTCCGCCGCTCACCCAAAATGCAGTGGCTGTTCAGCATGGGCGTGCCGTTCTACTACTACTTTCTGGGTCGCCGCCTGTTCGGGCCGGCCATGAAATATCCTCTGATGCGCTTCGGACATTTCCCCGAATGGCTGCTGCGAGGCAAGCTGTATCTGGATTTCTCCAACGGCCACAACGCGCGCTACCGCGTGCCGGACCAGGTGCCCATCCCCGAAGCTCCCTTCCGCCCGGAAATCCCGGATACCGAAAAACTGGTCTCTCTGGAATAGTGCCTCTGCTTGCCGGGAAATATCCGGCCGGTCACGGTCCTCGGTAGTGCTTCCACTTAAATCTGAAAATAGACGAGAACAGACAAAGCACGCCCTGTGGGACTCAAGAGCAATCTCAACGCTTTTCCACAGGGGCCGGCGTCATTGGCTGAGGTGGAGTGCGAGATGGGTCAAGCAGCAGAGGTAGTGGATTGGGCAAATTTTTCACGGGGCATGACCTTTTTGCCTGCTGTGGAAAAACTAAATGCTTTTATTTCAATGAATTCACACTGGCAGCCGATGTGCCTTAAAAAGGGCGAGAGGAAGGGCAAGTCGTGGAATCCCTTCGGGGGATTGCAGGGCTGGGCCGGCTTGCCCTTCCGACCCGCTTCCGCCGGCCGATTCTCCCCAACGCACCCGACTTCACACGGCGGAAGTGCGTACGGCTTTACGGGCGCACCGGCGGGCTCGAGACGGTTGCCGGTCGTCCGGACTCGGCCCGAAGCACGCCGCTGGTATCCACGAAAAAGTAGCGGTTGCCTGACCTGCCGGGCTCAAGTGGCAAGGCTTGGAGTGTGAAGGTGTCGAATTTTCCGTCGCCATCCATATCGGAGGGCTGGTAGAGGAACCGGTAGCCGGAGTGGAACCCTTCCGCCAGTCTCGAATCGACCAGGCCGGCAGCTTCTGCGTTCGGGGAGGCCTGCTGGGGTGGGCCGAGCGCTTGCAGAGCGGGCGGTGCCTGCCCGTAGCTGTCTGCGTAGGCATAGATGGCCTGGGTGAGCTGTCGCATAGCGGCAATTGCTGCGGCTTCGTTTCGCTCCGCAGCCGGACGGAGCCATTCGGGCAGCGGAATCACATCCAGATAGACAAGCAGAGTCAAAAGCAGCAATCCTCCGTAACCCAGAATCAGTCCTGCTAAGGCCAGTCCTTCGCCGCCCAGACCAGCGGTTTCGGCGCGCCGTCGCGCTCGATGGCCGAAGACAATCGCTGCAATCGCTGCCGGAGGAAACCAGGCCAGCAGCCCGCAGATCAGGCTCGCCAGCGCTTGCCAGGCCAGCCTGGGTCGGGCCGGCTGGTCGAAGGTAGTCCCGGCGGCAAACGGACGGCGGCACTCGGAGCAGACGCGTGCCTCCGCCGCATTTTCCGCACCGCAGTAGAAGCAGAGCTTCACGCTCGCATTATCCCACAGCCCACAGCCGGCGGGCGCACCCGATCCGGTGTTCGGCTTTGGTGGCAGTGCGTGCAGGTTCGGTTGTCAAATCCAGCAGCCGGCTTCACAATAGCCACGATGCCCTCTGAACGATTTGCCATCGTCATTCTGGCGGCAGGCCAGGGGACACGGCTGAAATCCAACCGTGCCAAAGTGCTGCACCGGGCCGGCGGGCGTCCGCTGGTCGAACATGTGCTGCGTGCCTGTCTGCCGCTTGGGGCTGCAGAGACGTTTGTGATCGTCGGCCACCAGGCAGACGAAGTTCGCGCCGTCGTCGAACCGTTCGGCGCCAAAACCATCCTGCAGCAGCCGCAGCGGGGTACGGGCCATGCCCTGCTGGTGGCCCGGCCGGTTCTGGAAAATGCGGGTGTGGACGAAGTACTTGTGCTGCCCGGGGATTCACCCCTGATTCGAACGGAATCGCTGGCGATGCTGTTGCGCGCACATCGGGCCAGCAGTGCCGCGGCGACGTTGCTTACAGCCACGCTCGAGACACCGCAGGGCTACGGCCGCATCCTGCGCAACCCGGATGGCACGGTGGCGGCGATTGTCGAGGAAAAAGCGCTCTCGGCCGAACAGCGCACGCTGCGCGAGGTCAATTCCAGCATCTATGTGTTCTCCCTGCCGCAGCTCTGGCCCGCGCTCGAGCAGGTGCGGCCGGAAAATGTCCACCGCGAAATCTACTTGACCGATGCCATCGAACTGCTCCATCGCAGCGGCTGCACCGTGCGGGCCGAGCGCGTCGGCGACGCGCGGGAAATCCTGGGCTGCAACACCCGCGCCGAGCTGGCCGAAGTGGACCGCATCTTCCGCCAGAGAAAATGCGCGGAGGTGATGGCGGCCGGCGTAACCATTTACCTGCCCGAAACCGTGCTGCTTGACCCCGATGTGCAGGTCGGCGCCGATACGGTGATCGAACCCGGTGTGCAACTGCTCGGGACCACGCGCGTCGGAACGAATTGCTGGATTGGCACCGGCACGGTGCTGGTGGACACGGTGGTCGAGGACGACGTGCTCATCCACCAGAACTGCCGGATTGCCGGCTCGCGCATCGGTCGCGGCTGCCGGGTGGGGCCCTTCGCCCACCTGCGCGACGGCGCCGAGCTCCGCCCGGAGGCTCGCGTGGGCAACTACGTGGAAGTGAAAAAATCCCTTCTGGCGGAAGGGGTCAAAGCCATGCACCTGAGCTACCTGGGCGATGCCACCATCGGACCGCACACGAACATCGGTGCCGGCACCATCACCTGCAACTACGACGGCGAGCGCAAACACCCCACCACGATTGGCGAACGGGTCTTCGTGGGCAGCGGCACCGAGCTGGTCGCGCCGGTCACGGTGGGCAACGGCGCCTATATTGCCGCCGGCTCCACGGTCACCGAAGATGTTCCCGCCGACGCGTTGGCCATCGCCCGCGCCCGCCAGGTGAACAAGCCCGGCTGGGCCGCGGCGCGCCGCGCTCGCCTGTCCAACCCCGCCGCGATGGCAAGCCGGAAGATGAACACCGGAAAGCGGAAGGCTCCGGCGCAAAATGCAAAACGCAAAGCCGGGGCACGAGGGCGAGCCTCGCACACGCGGAAGGCAGATGCTCGTCGCAAGAAGTCTCCACGCAGCTCGCAACAGCCAAGGTAAGCGCAGCCTCGGTTCCACGGGCTTTCATGACACGAGCAGCATCGCTGGAAAAGACGGCAACGAACCACACGGCACGAAGTCAGCACCACCCGGAGACGCTTTGCCTCCGGGCGTGCCCTGCCCGGCCGGCGATTCGTGATAGAATGCGACTGGAGCAGAAATGAAATTTGGCGTTGTTGTTTTTCCCGGTTCGAACTGCGATCACGACGCCTACCATGCCATCGGGGAAGTTCTGGGCCAGCCGGTCACCTGGCTCTGGCACGCCTCGGAAGATCTGCAGGGAGTGGATGCAGTCATTTTGCCGGGCGGTTTTTCCTACGGTGATTACCTGCGCACCGGTGCCATTGCCCGTTTTTCCCCTGTGATGCGCGCGGTCGAGCGTTTCGCGCGCGCCGGCGGACTGGTGCTGGGCATCTGCAACGGGTTCCAGATTCTGCTCGAGGCGGGGTTGTTGCCCGGCGCGATGTTGCGCAACGCGGGCCTGCGGTTCGTCTGCCGGCCGGTCTATCTCCGCGTGGAAACGACGAACACACCGTTCACCCTGGCGGCGCATCCCGGCCAGGTGCTGCGCGTGCCCATCGCACACAGCGAAGGCAACTACTACTGCGACGCGGAAACACTGCGCCGGCTGGAGCGCGAAGATCGCATCGTCTTCCGCTACGCCACCGCCGATGGCCGGGTTACGCCGGAAGCGAATCCGAACGGCTCGCTCGCCAACATCGCCGGCATCTGCAGCGAAGGCCGCAATGTGCTGGGCATGATGCCGCATCCGGAGCGCGCCGTCGAACCGGCCCTGGGCAGCAGCGACGGGCTGGTGGTGCTGCGCTCGATGGTAGCGGCACTGGCCCGCGCTGGCGCCGCCTGAACGGCCGCGCGCCACCGCCACACTGTCCTCGGCCCACGCGATGCTGAACACGGAAATCAAAATCACCGCCGATGTTGCCGCACAGCACGGCCTGAGCCCGGAAGAGTTCGCTCGCATCCGCCAAATCCTCGGTCGCGATCCGAACCTGACCGAGCTGGGCATTTTCTCGGTGATGTGGAGCGAGCACTGCTCCTACAAGTCCAGCAAAATCCATCTGCGGCGCCTGCCCACCCATGGCCCCCATGTGCTGCAGGGTCCGGGAGAAAACGCCGGCGTGGTGGACATCGGAGACGGCCTGGCGGCCGTGTTCAAGATCGAATCGCACAATCATCCGAGCTTCGTCGAACCGTTTCAGGGTGCGGCTACCGGCGTGGGCGGCATCCTGCGCGACATTTTCACGATGGGCGCGCGACCGATCGCGGTGCTCGACTCACTGCGCTTCGGCCCGCTCCAGCCGACTTCGCCGACCGAGCGATCCCCGGAGGAGCTGGCGCGGAACCGGCGCATCCTGGACGGCGTCGTCAGCGGGATCGCTTTCTACGGCAACTGCTTCGGTGTGCCAACGGTGGGCGGCGAAGTGCAGTTTGAGCCGTGCTATTCCTCGAACCCGCTCGTCAATGTGCTCGCGCTGGGCATCGCGCGGCACGAGAAGCTGTTTTTCGCCCGCGCCCGCGGCACCGGCAATCCGGTCATCTACGTGGGCGCAAAAACCGGCCGCGACGGCATCCACGGCGCCTCGCTGCTCGCTTCGGCCGAATTCAGCGAAGAGTCGCAGGCGAAGCGGCCCAACGTGCAGGTGGGCGACCCGTTTCTGGAAAAGCTGCTGCTGGAAGCCTGCCTGGAAGCGATGCGCACCGGCGCCATCGTCGCCATTCAGGACATGGGCGCCGCCGGCCTGACCTGCTCCACCTGCGAGATGGCCTCCCGCGGCGGCACCGGCATCGAAATCGAGCTGGCGCGAGTGCCGCAGCGCGAGGCCGGCATGACCCCTTACGAAATCATGCTTTCGGAATCGCAGGAGCGCATGCTGCTCGTGGCCGAAGCCGGCCGCGAACAGCAGGTGCTGGACATTTTCGCCAAGTGGGGCCTGGATGCGGTGGTCATCGGACGGGTGACCGACGACGGCCTGCTGCGAGTGCTCGACCGCGGCCGCGTGGTCGCCGAAGTGCCTGCGAAAGCCCTGGCCGAGCAGTGCCCCGTCTATGACCGCCCGCGGCAGCCGCCACCGCCTCGCACCGGCGAGTCGCTGTTTGCTTTCTCCGCAGACGCGAACGCAGAGCCGGCGCGGTGGACGGAACAGTTCCGACGGCTGCTCGCCGAGCCAGCGGTAGCCTCGAAGCGCTGGATTTTCGAGCAGTACGACTACATGGTGCGCACGAACACGCTGGTCGGGCCGGGGGCGGGGGATGCCGCGGTGGTGCGCGTCAAGGGCACGCCGCGCGCGCTGGCCCTGGCCACCGATGGCAACGGGCGCTGGTGCTGGCTCGACCCCTTCGTCGGTGCGCAGCACGCGGTGGCCGAGGCCGCCCGCAACGTAGCGTGCACCGGCGCACGGCCCATCGCCGCGACGAACTGTTTGAATTTCGGCAATCCGGAAAAACCGGAAATCATGTGGCAGTTCGCCCGGGCTGTGGACGGCATCGCCGTGGCCTGCGAAGCGCTCGGCGTGCCGATCACCGGCGGAAACGTCAGCTTCTACAACGAAACGCTGGGACGACCGATCTATCCCACCCCGATCCTGGGCGTGCTCGGCCTGCTCGACAACGCCGCCCACGCTCTGCAAAGCGGATTCCGTCAGGCCGGCGACGCGATTCTGCTGCTCGATGGGGGCAGCCAGCCGGCTCCGCAGAGTGTTTCCGCAGAAACGCTGCGGCGCGAGTTTTCCTCTTCGCTCTATGCGAAGACCCTGGCCGGCGTCGTTGCCGGCACTCCGCCGCCGGCGGACCTGGAGGCGGAGAAACGGCTCATCGCGCTGCTGGTGGCACTGGCCCGCGAAGAACTGCTGCATTCAGCGCACGACCTCAGCGATGGCGGTCTGGCAGTGGCCGTGGCGGAATCCTGTTTTGCCGGCGAGCCGCCCCTGGGCGCGGAAATTCAATTGCCGGGCCCGCACAGTCTCCCGCTCGAATTCGCGCTGTTCAACGAGCGCGGGGCGCGCGCGGTGGTCTCCTGTGCCGAACCTGCACTTGCTCGTGTGTTCGCGCTTGCGCGACAATATCAGGTTACGGCGCACGAACTGGGGCGGACGGGCGGTGCCACCTTCCGCGTGCAGCGGAACGGCACCACCGTCGTGGAAGCGCCGGTGGAGTCGCTGCGCGAAGTCTGGGCGACCGCGCTCGAATGCGCTCTGCGCAGCCGGTAGGGCTGCTGTCTCCAGCTCGGCGCTCCGCGCTCGGAAAGACGTTGCCGGGCGGCCCGAGGTCGCCCTTTTCGCCTCCCGCAAACGGACGACCGGCGCGGGAAGAACGCATGACCACGCATTCACACATCGCGGACGATCGGTTCCACGACCACTGCGGCGTGTTCGGCATCTACGGCCATCCGGAGGCGGCCAAACTGACCTATCTGGGCCTGTACGCGCTGCAGCATCGCGGGCAGGAATCGGCCGGCATCGTCAGCAGTGACGGCAGCGAGCTGCGCGCGCGGAAAGGCATGGGGTTGGTCGAAGAGGTGTTCACCCCGGAAGTGCTCGCCGCCCTGCCGGGTGCGGCGGCCATCGGCCACACGCGGTATTCCACTGCCGGCGACACCTCACTCGCCAACGCGCAGCCGATCCTGATTGACTGCAACAAAGGTCAACTCGCACTGGCGCACAACGGCAACCTGACCAATGCCAGCGAGTGGCGCCGCCGGCTGGAACACCGCGGCTCGATCTTCCAGACGACTTCCGACACCGAAGTGATCGTCCACCTGATTGCGCGGGCCAGCGGTCGGAACCTGACCGCTGCAGTGGCCGAAGCGCTGAATCAGGTCGAGGGGGCCTACTCGCTGCTGCTGCTCACCCGGGACGAGCTGTTTGCGATTCGCGATCCGCGCGGCTTCCGGCCGCTGAATCTGGGCCGGTTGGCCGATGCCTGGCTGGTGGCCAGCGAAACCTGCGCGTTCGATCTTCTGGACGCCGAATACGTGCGCGAGGTGGAGCCCGGGGAAATGCTGCGCATCTCGCGTGCGGGTGTGGAATCGGTGCGCTTTGCGCCGGAGCGGCCGCACCAGTACTGCATCTTCGAACACGTCTACTTCGCGCGGCCGGACAGCGTGATCTTCGGGCGGCCGGTGAACAGCAGCCGGGAGATGCTCGGGCGGCTGCTGGCCCGCGAGCATCCGGCCGACGCCGATCTGGTCACGCCGGTGCCGGATTCGGGCGTGCCGGCGGCGATCGGCTACGCGCACGAATCCGGCATCCCGTTCGTCATGGGCCTGATCCGCAACCACTACATCGGCCGCACGTTCATCCAGCCGGAGCAGGCCATCCGCGATTTCGGCGTCAAGCTGAAGCTGAATCCGGTGCGGGGGTTGTTGGAAGGCAAGCGCGTCGTGCTGGTGGACGATTCGATTGTGCGCGGCACGACCAGCCGCAAGATTGTCCGGATGGTGCGCGAAGCCGGCGCCGTCGAAGTCCACGTGCGCATCTCCTGCCCGCCGACGATCGCGCCCTGCTACTACGGCGTGGATACGCCGACGCGCGCGGAACTGATCGCTGCGCAAAAGTCGGTCGAACAGATTCGGGATTTTCTCGGCGCGGATTCGCTGGGCTATCTTTCCCTGGAAAGCCTGCGTCGCGCCGTGGAAGACAGCCGCGGCCGCTACTGCACGGCCTGCTACACCGGCACGTATCCTACCGAAACGCCGGTGCAGCTCGAAGTCGCCGTGCAGAAAGGAACCTGACCGGGGTCGAGTCGCCGCGTTCAGCAGCGGGGCAGGCTTGCGCCTGCCGGAAGTTCGGAGGTGCCGCAGGGAAAACCTGCGCGCTGGAACAATTGCTCGACAACGAACGCCTATGACCGACGAGAACAAGAGCAAAGACGAGAAGGAAGTGCTCTCCGCCGGCGAGCGCCTGCGCCGCGAAATCATTTCGTGGTTCTGGGTGATTCTGATTTTCCTGTTCATCCATGGCTCGATTGTGCAGGCGCGGGTCATTCCCTCGGGCTCGATGGAGCAGACGCTGCTGGTGGGCGACCATCTGCTGGTGGACCGTTTCGGCTACAGCGCCGAGATTCCCTTCACGGGCATCCGCTGGACACTCTGGCGCGAACCGAAACGTCAGCAGATCGTCGTCTTCCGCCGCCCGGGCCAGGCCGATTTTGTCAAGCGCATCATCGGTATGCCCGGCGATACCGTCGAGGTGCGCAACGGCGCGGTCTACATCAACGGCGCACCGCTCGAAGAGCCCTATGTCTATAACACGCGACCGTTCGAAGAAGGCGGTCCCTGGCACGTCCCCCCGGGCCACTACTTCATGATGGGCGACAACCGGGGCAACTCCAACGACAGCCGCATGTGGGAGGACCCCTACGTGCCGCGCGAAGACATCATCGGCACGCCGCTCGTCATCTACATGTCCATCGAAGCGCCCGAGGAAGATGCCTGGCAGCCGGGCCATCTTCTGGAACGCTTCCGTGCGTATCTGGCCGCACTGGTCCGTCCGCAGCGCATCCGCTGGGGACGCTTGCTGCACACGTTCTGAGCCGGCGCCACCACCGCGCCGCGCGCCATTCCACCCGGAGCGGACGCCGCGGCCCCTTCTGCACTACAATGGTAGACCCATGAAATACGCCGACGCAGGTGTGGATATCTCCGCTGCAGAACAGATCAAGCTCCGCATCCGCACGCTGGCCGGCCGCACGGCCACCCGGGACGTGCTGGGCGGCATCGGCGCCTTCGGTGCACTCTATGCGCTGGACCGGAAACGGTGGAAGGAGCCGGTGCTCGTGGCCAGCGCGGACGGCGTGGGCACGAAGCTGGCGGTCGCGCAGATGTGCGGCGTGCACTCGACGGTGGGCGCGGACCTGGTCCACCACTGCGTCAACGACATCCTGGTGCAGGGCGCCGAGCCGTTGTTCTTTCTCGACTACCTGGCCATGGGCCGGCTGGAACCGCGCACCGTCGAGCAGATCGTCGAAGGGCTCAGCCGCGCCTGCAAGCAGGTCGGCTGCGCGCTGGTGGGCGGCGAAACCGCCGAAATGCCCGGATTCTACGCGCCCGGCGAGTACGACCTAGCCGGATTCATCGTCGGCGCGGTGGAGCGCTCGCGGCTGCTGACCGGCGAACGCATCCGGCCCGGCGACGTGCTGATCGGCCTGCCCTCGTCGGGGCTGCACACGAACGGCTACTCGCTGGCGCGCAAGCTGATCTTCGAGGTGCAGCGGCTCACACCGGAAAGCTACGTGGCTGAAGTCGGCAACAAGATCGGTGCCGAACTGCTCAAGCCGCACCGTTGCTACCTGGCTGCCGTCAAGCCCCTGCTCGCCAAAGACCTGCTCGCCGGCATGGCGCACATCACCGGCGGCGGCATCACCGGCAACCTGCCGCGCGTGCTGCCGCGCAACACCCGCGCCGTGGTGGAGCTGGGCACCTGGCCGGTGCCGCGGATCTTCGCCTGGCTGCAGCGAATCGGCCGCATCGAGCCCGAAGAGATGCTGCGCACTTTCAACTGCGGCATCGGCATGATTCTGGTGGTGCCCGCAAAGCATCTGTCCGCCGTCGAAGCGGAACTGAAACGACGCCGCGAGAAGTTTTTCCGCATCGGCCGCATCGAGCCGGCCCGCAGCGGCGCCAAGCCCGACGTCAGCTACACCGGCACGCTGGCCTGAGCCGCGCAGGCAGCAAGCGAAACCGGCACCGCCCGGCGCGTCCGGATATCGCGGGAGCGCGCAGGGGTTGTCGCCCGCACGCTGCAGTGCATCCCGACATCGCGGGAAGGCGTCGAATCAAGTAGACTGGAACAGGAATGCTCTGCACACGCCAACCGGGCTGGCGACTGCTTGCAGCGACCGCGTGTTTCGTTGCGCTGGCAGCAGCCGTTTCTGCGCAGGCACCGCCGGGGCCGATCCAGACCGATCCCTCCGCGCGGCAGCAGCCCGTCAGAGCCCCGGAGCCGCCGCAGGAGCCCATTCGCGTGCGGGTCGAGCTGGTTTCGACACCCGTCACGGTGCGCAACGCCGCCGGCGAGCTGGTGCTCGACCTGACGCGGGATCAATTCCGCGTGTTCGACAACGGCGTGGAGCAGCAGATCGAAGACTTCGAACTCGGCGGCGATCCGATCTCCGCAGTGTTCGTATTCGAAACCAGCTCGCGCGTCGAGCCGCTGCTGCCGGCCGTGCGCAAGGCGGCGGTATTGTTCTCGCAGGTGGTGCTCGGCCAGTTCGGCGAAGCTGCCATCCTGGCATTCGATGACCGCGTAGAGCTGCTGCTCGATTTTCACTCGGATCACGAACGCATCGAGCAGGTGATCAGCCGACTGCCGGTGGGCACCTCCGGCGCGCGCATGCAGGACGCGCTGTCGCGCGCGGTCGGCATGCTGCGGAACCGTCCGCCGGACCGCCGCCGGGTGATTCTGCTGGTCTCCGAAGCAGTGGACCGCGGCAGCGAAACCCCGCTTGGAGTGATCCTCCGGGAAGCGCAGCTCAACCAGATCACTATCTACGCGGTAGGACTTTCCACTGCGGCTGCGCTGCTGCGCGCCGAACCGCAGTCGGCGGCAAATTCACCCTACCCGCCGGGAACATTCCCGCGGCCGCCGCTGCCCGGTACCGTGCAGACCCCCACCACCGAACAGCAGCGCGCCGGACAGATCGACCTGCTCAGCGCCATCGCCCTGCTGGTCCAGATGGGGTCGAACGCCATCGGCAAAAACTCCCACGAATTGCTGGCTGCCGGTACCGGCGGGCTGTATGTCTCCACCTTTCGTGAACGCGCCATCGAACAGGCCATCAGCGAAATCGGCGGCGAACTCCACGCACAGTACACGCTCACCTACCGGCCGAAGGACGTCAGCCCAACGGGGTATCACGAAATCCGGGTCGAGGTCACCCGTCCGAATCTGACCGTGCGCGCACGGCCGGGTTACTATTTACCTCCGCCGGAGCGGCCACCGGAAAACTAGGCCGCCCGGGGGAGGAACATGGTTGGCTGGCGCCGAACTCCGAAGTGTTTGCTCGGGCAGTCCCTGTTGCTGGGCTTGCTTTTGCTGATAGCGCTGGACGGTTGTCGCAGCGTCTCGCCGGAAGAAGCCCTGCTGCAGCGCGCATTTGCTGCGATTCGAGAGAACAACTGGCAGGCATTCGAGCCGTTGACGATCACGGCGGCAGATTTTTCTCTGCGCGGGCCGCAGAGTGGAGCGCTGCGGGAGCAGCAGTCGTTCCTCAGCGGTGTGCTCCGGCCGCAGGAAAAACAGCGGCAGCGGGAGCAGTTCGCCCGGGCTGTTGCGGGAGGACCGGGGCAGATGGATTTCCGCCGCGCAGTGTTTGTGGGGATGGGTCGTGCGGTGCGCAGCGGCCATGTGGAACTGCTGGAGGGCACCCGGGTGCCCTACACGGTTTACTCGGTCCGCGTCCGGATGTCTGAACACGAAAAGGAAACAGACGCGCTCGCACCCGGCTTCGTCGTTGTGTACTGGGCGGGCCGACCGCGCCTGCTCGGACTCGAATTTTCCCTGCCGGCGGCCGGGGGCTCCGCGGAGCTGCCCGCGGTCTTTTAGTGCGGATGTGGGTGGCCGTGCCCGTCGCGCCCGCGGGGCACGGGGAAGTCCAGACGCTGGCCGGTCAGGCTGCGGTGGATGATGCGGATCCAGCGTTCTTCGTTGATGAAGTTCCACGCCCAGGACTTCCACCGCTCCGGCACGCCGGCTTGAAGGATGGCCTCGAGCGATTTGCCCTCTTCCATCTGTTTCCGGACGTGCTCGGTGGTTTCGACGAGCATGGTGTAGTACTCGCGCAGGTTCTCTTTGGTCGAGACGGGGCCGTGGCCCGGAATGATGGCCACGTCGTCGGGCAACTGTTCGAGCAGGTGCGCGATGCCGTGGATCAGTCCGCGGACGCTTCCGCCGCTGTCGATGTCCACGAACGGGAACCGGCCGGCAAAGAAATCATCGCCCAGATGGGCCACATTCGATTTTGTGAACAGCAGCACGATATCGCCATCGGTATGGCCGTGGGGGATGTGGAAGGCCTTGATCTCTTCGCCGTTGAAGTGCACGGAGAGCGATTCGTCAAAGGTGATTACCGGCAGGGCTTCCTTCGGCGCGGGCCGCACGTTGCGCGCCGCAGAACCTTCCGCCAGCCGCTTGCGCACGTTCGTGTGCGCAATGATCGGCGCTTCCTTGCCGAAAATCGCGTTGGCCCCGGTGTGGTCGCCGTGCCAGTGGGTGTTCAACACGAACTTCAGTTTGCCCTGGCCGATCTGCGCCAGCGCAGCCCGGATCTTCTCGGCTAGGGGTGCGAATTTGTCGTCGATGATCAAAATGCCGTCTTCACCCACGGACACGCCGATGTTGCCGCCCGTTCCGTTCAACATCCAGACGTTGCCGCGAACCTTTTCCGCTTTGATTTCGACATTCTCAAACTGTTGCTGCGCCAGCACTGCAGTGGCAAGTGCGAGCGCCAGGACGAGCAGACCCACCCCGATTCGCTGCATGTTCTCCTCCGGTTCACCTGAACGCGCAGAGAGCCTATTGCGTTCTTTCGGAAACGTCAACCCCTGAGCTTTGTCGGAGCCAGCGCGAACGGGGCACTCGGCCGGGTTATAATGACTGCTGGTCGCACGTATGCCTGCCCGCCGCGCCAGGGCTGAGGTGGCGAGCTGGGTGCCCTTCGGCATCGGCCACACCAAACCGCATCACTACTGGGAAATTCTCCGCACGGTCTGGGAGAACCGCGATCGTCTGCTCTACGGCTGGCGCATTCTGCGCCACGGGGTTTGCGATGGCTGCTCGCTGGGCCCGCGCGGCCTGTACGACGACGCAATGGAGGGCATCCATCTGTGCCTGCTGCGCCTGCGCATGCTCCGGTTGAACACGATGCCCGCTCTCGATCCCCGTCGGCTGGCAGACGCTGCGGCCCTGGAAAGACTCAGCGGGGCTGAGCTGCGGGAGCTGGGCCGGCTTCCCGTTCCGCTGCTGCGGCGAGCGGGCGAGCCGGGATTCCGCCGCATTCGCTGGGAGGAAGCCATCCGGCTGACCGGCGAAGCGCTCGGAGCAGCCGCTGCGCGCGATCCCGACCGCATCGCTTTCTACACCACGTCGCGCGGTCTGACGAACGAGACCTACTACGTGGCCCAGAAGGTGGCACGGCTGCTGGGCACGAACAACATCGACAACGCCGCACGCCTCTGCCACGCTGCTTCCACCACGGCGCTGAAGCAGACGATTGGCGTGGCCGCGGCCACCTGTTCGTACACCGACTGGATCGGCACCGAGCTGGTGGTTTTGCTCGGCTCCGATGTGGCCAACAATCAGCCGGTGGCGATGAAGTACCTCTACCATGCCCGCCGGCGCGGCACGCGCATCCTGGTGGTGAACCCCTACCGCGAGCCCGGCCTGGAGCGCTACTGGGTGCCTTCCATCCCCAGGAGCGCCCTGTTCGGCACCCGCATGACCGACGCCTTTTTCCAGGTGCGCGTGGGCGGCGATATCGCCTTTTTGAACGGCGTACTGAAGCACCTGCTCGAGATGGACGCGGTCGACCGCGCCTTCATTGCCGCGCACACCACCGGATTCGAAGAGCTTTGCGCCGCGCTCGCCGCCCAGTCGTGGGAGCAGCTGGAACGCAGCGCCGGGCTCGACCGCCGGGCGATGCGCCGCTTCGCCGAGCTCTACGCCGGTGTCCGCACGGCCGTTTTCATCTGGAGCATGGGGCTGACGCAGCATCGCTTCGGCGTGGAAAACGTGCAGGCCGTGGTCAACCTGGCCCTGGCCCGCGGCATGGTGGGCCGGCCGAATACCGGCCTGGTGCCGGTGCGCGGACACAGCGGCGTACAGGGTGCGGCCGAGTGCGGCTCGGTACCGAACGGCTTTCCGGGGGGCTTGCCCGTTAACGAAGAGAACGCGCGCCACTTTGCAGAGTTGTGGGGTGCGCCGGTGCCGGCACGCCCGGGACTCTCGGCGCCGGAAATGCTCGAAGCAGCTGCGCGAGGTGCGCTGGAGGTGTTCTATATCGCCGGCGGGAATTTCCTGGAAACCATGCCCGAGCCGGACGGCATGCGCGCCGCGCTGGCTCGCGTGCCCGGTCGCATCCACCAGGACCTGGTGGTGAATTCGGCCATGCTCGTTCCGCCCGCGCCGGGCGGATTCGTTCTGCTGCTGCCGGCGCAGACTCGCTATGAACAGAAGGGCGGAGGCACGCTCACTTCCACCGAGCGCCGCATCCGGTTTTCGCCGGAAATTCCCGGGCCGCGCATCGGCGAAGCGATGGCCGAATGGGAAATTTTCTCGCGCATCGGGGAGGCTGCGCTCGGCCCGGAACGAGCCCATCTGGTGCGCTTCGACTCTGCACAGGCGGTCCGCGAGGAAATGGAACGGGTGATGCCGCTCTATCGCGGCATTGCCGGCCTGCGCGCCGAAGGCGATGCCGTGCAGTACGGCGGCCCGCTGCTCTGCGCTGGTGGCGTGTTTGCCGGCATGCCCGGCGGCCGGGCACGGTTTGTCGCGCTCACCCCGCCGGAGCTGGAACCGGCCGACCTGCCGCCGGCCGCGAATCGATTCTATCTCACCACGCGCCGCGGCAAGCAGTTCAACTCCATGATCTGGGGCAAGCGCGACCCGCTGACCGGTGCCCGCCGCGAAGATGTTCTGATGGCCGCTGAAGATGCCGTCCGGCTCGGCCTGCGCGACGGTGACCGAGTTGTGCTCCGCCAGCAGGCCGCTGCGGCTTCGGCAAACAGCCGGTTCTATGGGGTCTGCCGGATTGCACCGGTTCGCCCGGGCACGCTGGTGGCCCACTGGCCCGAAGCCAACGTGCTGATTCCCCTGCACCTGGACCCGCAGAGCAAAGAGCCAGACTACAACGCCTGGGTGGTGATGGAAAAAGCATAGCCACTGGCGAAAGGTCGAACAGGCGGTACCGAAACGGTGGCCGTGCCTTCGCGACCGCCCGGCTTGCATTCGGGGCGAGGCACGAGGTGCCCCCGTCCTCCGCTTTGCACAGGCCTTCGTGGAGCGCGTGCAAAAACTGTTGACAGCCACGCTGGGCTGTGTTATCTGGCGCCACCAGAGCAGGGTGGTGGGAGAGTAGCTTAGGGTAGCGGCTCATTTGCCGAAGCGGCTGCAACTCCAACAGCGAAAGAAAAATTGACGGGCACCCTCTGCAAACGGTTTTCTTCCAGCAACACCCCACCCCACCCCGGGAGGTGAAGGCCGCAAGGTTTTCACCTCCCGTCTTTTTGTCGAGAGGCGTCTTCCTCATTCGGTTTTCAGGGTCGCAGAAACTGGGTCTGAGGAGAGCAAGGTCTCGGGTGCTCGCCTGCGCCCGGCTGAGCGGTCTGTTCGCATAGTCCCCCGCAATTCCGTGCGGCGTCCCGGCAATCTTCTTTCTTTGCTTGCGTCAAAGGACGATGCGAAGCGTTCGGCCTGTCTGCAGTCTTCGGGTCGAGCGTCTCAAGGGGTGAAGAGAGGGACGGGTGCAGGGGCGGCCTTCGAGGCTTGCTTGTTTTCATAGAGCGCACGGTCGGCACGATCGAGCATCTGCTGCGGGGATTCCCCGGACTGGTAGCCTGCCCAGCCCACGGAGTAGGTGATCGGCAGGCGCGTGCCGTTCCATTGCACTTCCATCTTGCCCAGCCGCGCGAGCAGGTGGTGGAGCTGCTCGGGCGGGCAATCCGGAAGCAGGGCGAGGAATTCGTCGCCACCGATGCGTGCGGCAACATCGGAGACGCGCAGCACGCCCCGCAGCCGATCGGCGAACTCTTTCAGCACCAGGTCGCCCGCAGCGTGGCCGTAGCGATCGTTGATCTGCTTGAAGTCGTTCAGGTCAAACAGCAGAACCGAGAGCGAGTGCCCGTGCCGCTGGGAACGATTCGTTTCCGCTTGCAGCCGCTGCTCGGCAAAGCGGCGATTGTAGAGCCCGGTGAGGGGATCGTGCATTGCCAGATGATGAAGTTCCTTGGCACGCATCTCCAGCCGGATCATCGCTTCCATGCTTTCCGCGAGTTGCCGGCGCAGCCGCTTGATCAAGATTTGCTGGTAGATGGAATACAGGTTGAACAGCAGCACCAGACCCACCAGACCGCGCACGGCCAGGTCGAGCTGCTGCTGGAGCACACTGTCTTCTTCGACCAGGGTTGGATAGGAGAGCGAGACAACGCCGGCGGTCAGCAGCAACATCACCGCGATGGCGGTCCACCACAACCACCAGTCGCGCCGCTCCAGCCGACGCAGCTTGGCCTGGATTTCCGACATACGCCCGCTCGCTGCGATTCCTCACGGCACGCGAAGTGCCAATTCCTTTCCGGGCCGGTGCCTGCCCGCGCTTGCACCGTCTTTTGTTACCGAGTGTTCCGATTCGGCGTGGCTCTCTTCCACTGTTTCAGAATGGCCATGCGTGCTTTCTTGGAACAGGTGCCCGTGCGTATGCGTTCAAAAAGGGCGAAACGAACCATTTGGCCAAGTCAGGAGCTGCGCTTGATGGCTTCGACGTAGTGGTCGGCTTCGCGCGTGGGGCGAGGGATGCGGTAGCCGTCACAGACGGCCAAGGTCAACTGGATTGCACTCGGCAGTCCGATGCGATAGCCCGTGGAGACATACACCGGACGTGCTCCGGCACGCGTGCGCAGAACTGCGCCAATCGGCTCGCCGGCGTCAAGCAGCGGTGTCCACGCACCCGGTTCCGGGCCGGGCTCGGCGTGCGTGCCAATCAGACGCGATTTCGCCACGCCTACCGTGGGCCGGCCCAGCAGCACGCCCAGGTGGCAGGCCAAGCCGAAGCGGCGCGGATGCGCGTAGCCGTGCGCGTCGCAAAAGAGCAGATCGAACGGCACTCGCAACCGCTCCACCGCGGCCAGCAGCGCCGGCGCTTCGCGAAAGCTGAGCAGGCCCGGAACATAGGGAAACTGCAGCGGCAGTGCAGCCCAGGCACGCTCCAGCTCCTCCAGTGCAGGGAAACTGTAAACAATGACGCCGGCAATGGCGCGTCCGCGGCTCGTGTCCAGCGCGACGTCGGCGCCGGCGACGCGGCGGATGTGTTCGGGTGAGATCGTGCGCGGCTGCTCGGCGGTCACGCGACGGCGCAGCTCTTCCTGGATATGGCGCGCTTCGGCCGGAGTGACGTCCCAGCGATGCAGTGGCAGCGGCTTCATCGACACCGACCTGTCGTGCGGCCGACAGCTCACCCCGCCGGCTCTTCAGTGTGCAGGCTAGCACAGTTCTGCAGGTCGCGTGCCTGCCAGTGCAGGCCGCATTGTTTTCAGCGGGAGAGCTGAACCGGCTTTTCGTTCGGGGCCGGCTGAGCCTGCACCACGTCAAGACGGCGACGCCAGGCGTCGCAGCATGGCTGGAGGGGAGCAACCGTGAATGTGTTCCGTCGTGGGCAGGCTTCCGTCACACTTCCGCCTGCGAGCCAAACCATGCCGGCCTGCACGATTGGAGAGCTTTTCTTTTTGTTGCATCAGGCGCCTTTGCGGAGTTCGGTAAGCACCTGGCGGGCGACTTCCTTCAGCGTTTCGAACACGCCCCGGCCCTGGATGGCGACGGCTTCGGTGACCGGTTCGCCCTTCAGACGCAGCAGACGGGTCAGTTCTTCGACCGGCAAGATGTTGGGCAGGTCGCGCTTGTTCAGTTGCAGCACGTAGGGGATGGTTTCGAAGTTCAGGCCGTGTTCGCGAAGGTGTTCGCGCAGGTTGTCGAGAGTTTCCAGGTTGGCATCGAGCCGTTCTTCCTGCGAATCAGCGACAAAAACGACTCCATCGGCGCCTTTGAGAATCAACTTCCGGCTGGCTTCGTAGAAGACCTGGCCGGGCACCGTGTAGAGGTGGAACCGGGTGCGAAAACCGCGCACGGTGCCCAGGTCGAGCGGGAGAAAGTCGAAAAACAGGGTGCGGTCGGTTTCGGTGGCCAGCGAGACCATTTTGCCTTTCAGGTCCTGGCCGGTGTGGTCGTAGATCCACTGCAGATTGGCCGTCTTACCGCCCAGACCCGGGCCGTAATAGACGATCTTGCAGTTGATCTCGCGCGCAGGAAAATTGATGAATGGCACGAAGCCCTCAGTCCGTTGCCGCGCACCTTAGTTGCCCGAGGCGTGCTCCCGTGGACCACGGGACGCTCCGGGCGCACCCGCAGCGGGTGGCTACTTATAACATACCCCACCGCAGCGGCCAATCGGCCCGAAGGACAGGCGTAGCGGAACAATACCGGGCCGCACGCGGCTGTTCGCACAAGAGTTTCGAGGCGTCGTTCCACGGTGTCGCGAAGTGTGCACCGGTCGGTTTCCTTCATCAATTATCTTATAGCTATGTTTTTTGGACTCCGTTGACGGCAACGGTGCGCTTTGCTAGCATGCCCGCATGGCACGCACGAGCAAGGTTCGGAGGCGCACGGGGCGGGCACAGGCAAAGCCCTCCGCTACGAATTCTAAAGGCAAGAAAAAAAAGGCGCTAGAAGATGCCAGTCGACCCTCCCACCTGCTGGACATCGCTGCGGAGCCGGCAGCCCAGCAGCAATTGAAGCATTACGAAGAAGGGATGCGGCTTTTCCAGCAGCAAAAGTTCCATAAGGCGAAGGCGGAGTTCGAACGGGTTCTCACCGGGCCCAGCCGCGAGCTGGCCGATCGCGCCCGGGTGCATCTGCGCATCTGTGTGCAGCGCATCGAACGCCCGCCGGTGGCGACGCCGCGCACCGCCGAAGACCACTACCACCATGGCGTGGCGATGATGAACCTGGGCCGCTGGGATGAAGCGCGCGATCACCTGGAACGCGCCTTGAAGCTCGCTCCGAAGGCCGACCACGTCATCTATGCTCTGGCAGCGCTGGATTGCCTGACCGGCGAAGCCGACGCCGCGCTGGAAAAATTGAAGCGGGCCATCGAGCTGCGTCCGGAAAACCGCTACCACGCGCGGAACGACGAGGACTTTGCCTACTTGCAGGAGGATCCGCGTTTCACCGAGTTGCTGTATCCGGAACGCGAGGCTTCGGCCTGAGGTGCGTGGAGAGGTTTTGCCGTTTGCCCTGTGACGGTACTCCCTGCGGCCGACACAACGCAGCCGCACTGCCGTGAGTCCTGCGACGAACATCCCGGCGCGGCCCCAGCGGGTTGGGACGCGGCCTGTGCGCATCGTCGCCGTGGGCGGTGGCACTGGGCTTTCCACGTTGCTGCGCGGGCTGAAAGAGCACGTGGCGCGTCGGCCCCTGGACCGCGTGCGACTGCCCATCGCAGATCTGGCCGCGGTCGTCACCGTGACCGATGACGGGGGCAGCTCGGGACGGCTGCGCCGCGCCTATGACATTCTTCCGCCGGGGGACATCCGCAACTGCCTGGTGGCGCTCTCGAAAGACGAAGCGCTGCTGAGCCGCCTGTTTCAGTATCGCTTTCCCGCCGGCAGCGGCCTGCGCGGACACAGTTTCGGCAATCTGTTCCTGGCTGCCATGGCCAGCGTCACCGGAGATTTCGCCGAAGCGGTGCGGTTCTCCGGACAGGTGCTGGCGATTCGCGGCAGGATTTTTCCTTCCACCACGGCCAACGTGGATCTCGAGGCGGAGATGGCCGACGGTTCGGTGATCCGCGGGGAGACGCGCATTGCGCGTTCGGGCCGGCGGATCCGGCGGGTTCGTCTGGTGCCGCGGCGGCCGAAACCCCTGCCGGAAGTGCTCGAAGCCATCGGCGCGGCCGACCTGATTCTTGTCGGGCCCGGATCGCTCTACACCAGCATCATTCCCAACTTGCTGGTGGCCGGTGTGGCCGAAGCCATTGCGCGGTCGCGGGCCACCCGCGTCTACATTGCCAACCTGATGACTCAGCCGGGGGAAACCGAGGGATATACGGTGGCCGACCATGTCCGCGCGATTTATGATCATGCGCGGCGACGGCTGTTCGACTGGGTGGTGGTGAATCGTCAGTCAATCTCTCCGCGCCTGCTTCGCCGCTACCGCGCTCAGGGCGCCGAGCCGGTTCGCGCCGACCTCGAGCCTCTGCAGCGCCTGGGCGTGGGCGTAATTGCCGACGAGCTGGTCGAGGAAGACGGCGTCGTCCGCCACAACATCGCCCGGCTCACCCGTTTGCTGCTCGAAGAGTTCATCCTCCACCGCCGCACGCGCCCTTCTCGATAGCGGCTTCCCGACCTTCTCCACACGTCGGCGCGCATCCACGGTTTCGGGGCCAGATCTTGTCGCAAGGCGTGGCAAGGTGGAAGAGCGTCGAACGGTACTGCGGGGTGTGACCTGCGTTACATACCTGTGCACAGAACGCACCTTGCAGCGGGCACGGGCCCTCTTTATACTGGCCGACGCGATTTCGGGTTGCTTCTTCGCGAGGTCGAGGGGGTCGCGTCGGCGGAAATGAAGGCCGGAAGGAGACGCCGCGATGGCTCGGGTCACTGTCAAGAATGAATTGAACGTTTACGAGTCGGCCGAAGCGCGCTTCGAGGCGGCGGCGCAGAAGCTGGGCCTGGAGAACGGTCTGTACCGCTATCTGAAATATCCGGACAAGGAAATCACGGTGTACATCCCGGTGGGGATGGACGATGGGCGGCTGGAAGTGTTCATCGGCTACCGGGTGCAGCATTCGCTGGTGCGCGGTCCGGGCAAGGGCGGCATCCGCTACGCCCCCGATGTCACGCTGGACGAAATCCGTGCGCTGGCCGCCTGGATGACCTGGAAGTGCGCCGTGGTGAACATTCCGTTCGGCGGGGCCAAAGGCGGCATCATCTGTGACCCTGCCAAACTCTCCCAGGGCGAACTGGAGCGCATCACGCGTCGCTACACGGCCGAGCTGATGGACTGGCTGGGGCCGGAACGCGACGTTCCCGCACCCGACCTGGGCACCAACGAGCAGGTGATGGCCTGGGTGATGGACACCTACTCGATGCACATGCGGCATACAACCACCGCGGTGGTCACCGGGAAGCCGCTCGATCTGGGAGGTTCACGCGGTCGCCGCGAAGCCACCGGGCGCGGGTGCATGATTGTCTGCGACCGGGCGCTGGCGCGGCTGGGCCTGAAGCGCGAGGGCTGCCGGGTGATCATCCAGGGATTCGGCAACGTGGGTTCGATGGCCGCGCTGTTGATGCATCAGGCGGGCTACCGGATTGTGGGCGTCGCCGATGTGCACGGCGGGCTGTACAACGAGAAGGGATTTGAGATTCCGGCGTTGATGGACTGGGTGCACATCAAGCGCAAGCCGCTGCCGGAGTTTCCCGGTGGGGGCGAGAAGATGTCGCCGCAAGAGATTCTGTTTCAGCCCTGCGACATTCTGCTGCCGGCGGCAGTGGAAAATCAGCTCACCAGCCAGAACGCCCATCGCGTGCAGGCCCGCATCCTTTGCGAAGGGGCCAACGGCCCCACCACCGCTCCCGCCGACGAAATCCTCGAGCAGAAAGGCGTCTTCGTCATCCCGGACATTTTGGCGAATGCCGGCGGCGTGACGGTCAGCTACTTCGAGTGGGTGCAGGATCGCCAGGGATTCTTCTGGCGGGAGAGCGAAGTGAACGAGCGGCTGCAGGATGTGATGGAGCATGCCTTCGACGAGGTCGTGCGCTACTCGGAAGCGCACAAGGTGAACAACCGCATCGCCGCCTATATGCTGGGGATCGATCGCGTGGCCTATGCGCTCAAGCTGCGCGGCATCTATGCCTAGGAGAAGGCCCCGGAAGCGCCACGGGCGGCGGAGCCTTGCATGCCACATGAGATTCTCCAACCCGGCGCCCTGAAGACCGAAGACGAGCACCGGCGCGACCTCTGTCTGGTCGGAAGATGGATTCATGAGCGCGGCTTCGTGGCGGCCACCGACGGCAACCTCAGCGTGCGGCTCGACCCGCAGCGAGTGCTGACCTCGCCGACCGGCATCAGCAAGGGCATGATGCAGCCCGAAGACCTGGTCGTGACCGACATGAGCGGCCGCAAACTCTCCGGCCGGCGCAATCCTTCCTCCGAGCTGGCCATGCACCTGCTGATTTACCGGCGTCGGCCCGACGTGAACGCCGTCGTGCATGCGCACCCGCCCACGGCCACCGGATATGCCGCCGCTGGCATTCCGCTGAACAAGGCACTGATCAGCGAGGTGGTGCTGGCGCTCGGCTGCATTCCGGTGGCGCGCTATGGCACGCCCGGCACACCGGAGCTGACCGAGGCGCTCGAGCCGTACGTGGCCAGCTACGATGCCATTCTGATGGCCAATCACGGCGTGGTGACCTGTGGCCCGGACCTGCTCAGCGCCTTCTTTCGCATGGAGACCACCGAGCATTTTGCCCGCGTCGCGCTGGTCACCGAACTGCTCGGCAAACAGGTCTTGCTTTCCAGCGCGGATGTGGAAAAATTGCTCGCGGCTCGAGCGCGGTACGGGTTGCAGACGGCGGCGCCGGTGGGCGCGGAATGCCCGGTCACGGCGGAGTCGCTCTCTGCGGACCGCGTCGTCCTGACCCGTGAGGAACTTGCGGCCCTGATTGAAGAAGCCGTGAAGAGTCGTGGCGGCCGGTGAGGCGGGCGCCCGGCGCAGCCGGATTTTCGGAGGGAGACTGCATGGGTGAAGCACTCGGCATGATCGAAACCCGCGGACTGGTGGCCATGATCGAGGCCTCCGACGCAATGGTGAAAGCCGCCAAAGTCACGCTGGTCGGCTGGGAGAAAATCGGCTCGGGTTACGTGACCGCGCTGGTGCGCGGCGATGTGGCCGCCGTCAAAGCGGCCACGGATGCCGGTGCCGCGGCGGCGCGGCGCGTCGGCGAGCTGGTTGCGGTGCACGTGATTCCGCGTCCGCACCCGTCGCTCGAAGACGTGCTGCCGATTGGCAAATCGGCGCTGGCGGCGGCGTCGCACTAGTCGGCGCCCACAGAGCTGGCGCGGGAAGCCGCCCTGCGGGTGGCGCGGCAGTTCCTTCGCTTTTGCGGTCTTCCGTTTCGGAGTGCACGATTGATTCTGGCGCGCATTGTCGGCACGGTGGTGGCGACGCGGAAAGACCCGCGGCTGGAAGGAAAGAAACTTCTGATCGTCAAGCCGGTTTCGCCGCAGGGCGCCGATGAGCCGGGGTATCTGGTCGCCGTGGATACCGTGGACGCCGGCTTCCGCGAGACCGTGCTGGTCGTACAGGGCAGCTCGGCGCGCATGGCCGCGGAGTGCAAGGATCGCCCCGTGGATGCCGCTATCGTCGGCGTCGTGGACAGCGTCCGGCTGGACGCGGCCCACGAAGCAGAGCTGGCCGCGGCAAAACGGAAATAGCACCTGCGGCCCGCGCAATCTCTGCAGGCGAATCGTAGTCGGCAGCTTCCGGAGTAGGCACTCATGCAGTTGGGTCGTGTCGTGGGCCGTGTGGTCGCCACCGTCAAAGATCCTTCGCTCGAAGGAAAAAAGCTGCTGCTTGTGCAGCCGGTGAGCAGCAGCGGCCAGGCCCTGGGCCGCCCGTTTGTGGCTGTGGATGCTGTCGGCGCCGGTGCCGGTGAGCTGATCTACTGGTGCCGCGGCCGTGAAGCCAGCTTTCCTTTCCTGCCGGAAGCCGTGCCGACCGAAGCCACCATTGTTGGCATCGTGGACACGATCCACCGGGCCGGTGGCTCCTGACCTCGCCCGGCGGTTCTGCGCGCAGACAGCTTTACGGCCGACGCCGGGATACAACGAACAGCGAGGTCTGCGTAAACATCAGCTCTTCGCCGCCGGTGCCGACAACCATGCGCGGACGGAAACCAGAGAGGTTTTCTTCCCGGTCCATTTCCATCAACCGGCGCGTTTTCTGGTAGACGGCGTCGTCGGGTTGCCAGCCGGCCACACGCATCCATTCGTCAAAGCGGCGCGGGCGTTCGCCGGGTTCGACGGCCAGAACTTCGAGTTCGGCCCAGGCGAACAGGCCCAACAGCTCTGTGGTGGTCAGCGTGCGAACATGGGAGGTGTCGCGCGTCCTTTCGATGCGGTTGTTCAGTTCCGGGTCGGCGCCAGAAGGGACGATGATGTCCACGATCGCCACCACGCCGCCCGGGCCGACGACCCGCGCCATCTGCTGCAGGGCCCTGCGTGGATCCGGCATGTGGTGCAGGCTGTAGCCGCAGACGGCCAGCGGGAAGCTGGCCGGGGCAAAGGGCAACGCTGCGGCATCGCCGCAGACCAGCTCGACATTGCCGAGGCCCTGTTGCCGGAGGGCTGCACGGGCCTGTTCGAGCAGCGCCGGCGTCAAGTCTAGGCCAAAGACACGCGCTGCGTGCTGCGCCAGCGCACGAGTGAAAGTGCCCGGCCCGCAGGCTACGTCCAGCGCAGCGGTCGGCTGCAGCGTCGGCAGGTGCGGCAGAGCCAGCTCCAGCAGACGAGCGGCTTCTTCGCTGCGGGTGCTGAGCGAGAAGGACGCGAAGGCCTCGGCCGTGCGCGTGAAGCGTTCGCGCACGCGATCCTGGTGCGCTTGGCGCGGGGTCATAGCCCCACAGCATACACCGAGTTGGTCGGGGATGCTGCCGCAGCACCGGCTGCGCTTTGCGGTTGCAAAACGGCGCCAGCTCTGTTTCATTCGGTGGCGGCAGAGCCATGACGTTCCACGAGCAGCGCACGCAGTGGGCTCGGCTGTTTCGCCGTCCCAGCTTCCGTTTTCTTTTTGCGGGGATGTTTATTTCGCTGTTCGGCACGGGGCTGAACTATGCGGGCGTGACCTGGTGGGTGCTGGAACAGACGCATTCGACGGTCGAGGTCAGTTTTATTGTCATCCTGGTGACCCTGCCCGGGCTGTTTGTGCCGTTGTTCGGCGGGGTGCTGATCGACCGCGTCGATCGCCGCTACCTGGGCATTGCTCTGGATCTCATCCGGGGCGTGGTGGTGCTGGGAGTGGCCCTGCTGGCCTGGTTCGGCGCCGTCGAGCTGTGGCACGTGCGTGCGCTGATGTTTGTGCTCGGCATCGGGTTTGCGATCTACTGGAGTACGACGAACTCGCTGGTGCAGGAAGTTGTCGAGCCGGAGCAGTTGATGGGGGCGAACGCAGCCGTGCTGATTGCTGTGCAGGGCGGGATGATGGCCGCCGGCGCGCTGGTAGGTTTCGTCTACACGTGGCTGGGACTAGGTGGCATCCTGGCGGTGGATGGACTGACCTATCTGGCCGCGGCGCTCTGTCTGCTGGGTCTGCGCCGCGGACACCATCCGCCGACCCGCCGCGAAGCCGAGATTTCCCCCACCATCGAAGCGCCGCTGCCGACCGAGCTCACCGAAGAAGCCGTGGTGCCGCCCATCGTCGAGCCGGGCCTGATTCTTGGTTTCCTCTCCGACCTGCGCGAAGGCTGGCGGTACCTGCGCAGCGAGCCGCGGGTGCTTGCCATCGGGTTGACCTACGCCTGCATGATGGCGGGTGTGTTGAGTGCCAATGTGCTGCTGGTGGCACTGGCCCACGACCTGTTGCAGGCCGGCCCGCACGGCTACGGCTACCTGGAAGCCGGGTGGGCCTTCGGAGCCATCAGCGGAGGCCTGCTGAGCGGCGTGCTGGTGCGCAGGTTTTCGCCGATGGCGGTGCTTTCGACCGCACTGGCCACGCTGGCCATCGGCCACGCGCTGTTCCCGTACGTTTCGGTGCTCGCGGCGGCGGTGATGCTGAACGCGGTCTTCGGCGGCTGCCGCGCCCTGGGCGGCGTGCTCACTCAATCTTCGATCATGGCCATCGTGCCTCGTCGGCTGATGGGACGAACGCAGTCGGCCTTCAGCGTGATCTCCACGCTCCTGCAGATGGCCATGAGCTTTTCGCTGGGCTGGCTGGCCAAGTATGTCGGCTTGCCCATCGCCTTCGGTGCGCTGGGCGCACTCTACGGCGTGGCATTTCTCGCGTCCCTGCGGGCGCGCGCGCTGATGCGCATGCCGGTGGCCGGTCTGCGGCTCGGCTGAGGGCGGTCTGGACGTCGCCGCGCGTTGTCAGGTACGCTGCGGCAGCAATCCGCGATAATGTGCGGCAGCGCACGAGCCACCAGGCAAAGGAGGACCTCTGTGAGCGATGCAGCGAAGCACCACGGAGCGCTGACCACCCGGATCTTCATCGGGCTGGTGGCCGGGGCCGCCGCAGGCGTCTTGGCGAATCTGTTCTGGGGCGGCGCGGCATGGTTGGAGTGGGTGGTTCGGTATCTAACCGATCCGGCCGGGCAGATGTGGTTGCGCTCGTTGATCATGATCGTGTTGCCGCTGGTGTTTGCCTCGCTGGCTCTGGGTGTGGCCGGGCTGGGGGATTTGAAGAAGCTGGGGCGGATCGGGGTGAAGACCCTGCTGTATTTTTTCGTGGTCACGGCCATCTCTGTTCTGATCGGGCTGACCCTGGTCAATCTGATCGAGCCGGGCAAAGGCCTGCCACAGGAAACACGCGAGCGCATGCTGGAAACGTACGGCGCCCAGGCAGCCGCCGGCGAGACGATGGCCCGCGGTCTTCAGCTCGATATTTCTCTGCTGGTGAACATCGTGCCCCGGAATCCACTGAAGGCGATGGCGGACTTCGAGATGCTTGCGGTGATTTTTTTCTCGCTGGCTTTCGGGGTCGGCCTGGCCCTGACTCCGCCGCACCGTGCCGAGCCGATGATCAGGGTTCTGGAAGCGCTCGGGGACGTGGTGACGGCCATCATTGATCTCGTGATGAAGCTCGCGCCGTACGGTGTGTTTGCGCTCATCTTCAGCGTGACGGCGCGCTTCGGCTACGACCTGCTGTTGAAACTGGGGCTGTACGTGATCACGGTCCTGCTGGGACTGGTGTTGCATTTCTTTGGCGTCTACGCGCTGCTGGTGCGTGTGCTGGCGGGGCTGAACCCGCTCGATTTTTTCCGCCGCATCCGCACCGTGATCCTCACTGCGTTTTCCACTTCTTCTTCGAATGCCACCCTGCCCACCACGCTGCGCGTCACCGAGACCGAGCTGGGCTGCCCGAAGCAGGTGTGCGGGTTTGTGCTCCCGCTGGGCGCGACGATGAACATGAATGGCACGGCGCTGTTCGAAGGGGTCACCGTGCTGTTCATCGCGCAGGTCTTCGGCATTGAACTCGGCCTGGGCGCACAGGCCGTTGTCGTGCTGATGAGCGTGCTGACCGCCATCGGTGCTGCCGGGGTCCCGAGCGGAGCCATCCCGCTGCTCATCCTGGTGTTGCAGGCCGTGGGAGTGCCCGGCGAGGGCATCGCTATCGTGCTCGGGGTGGACCGCCTGCTGGATATGTGCCGCACCACCGTGAATGTGGTGGGCGATATCACGGCCGCGGCCTTCATCACTCGTTCGGAAGGGTTTTCGTTTGCGCCGGCCGCTGCCGATGACCCCAAGTAGTCGGACCGGCGGCGCACGACAAACCAGCCCGGAGGAAACCATGGAGACGTTGCTTCCTGGCCTGCACGGGATGCTGAACTACCATCCGCTGTTTGTGCACTTTCCGATTGCGTTCTGGCTCGGTGCGCTGCTGTTTGAGCTGCTCGGCCAGTGGCGCAACTGCGAACCCTGGCGGACGACGGCCGAGCGACTGCTCTACCTGGGCACATTCGCTGCGCTGCCCGCGCTGGTGACCGGATTGTTCGCCGAGGCTGCGGTGCCGCCCGGTCCGGCCTGGCAGGCGCTGCAATTCCATCGTCTGGCCATGCTGCTGAGCACAGGCCTGGCGGTGGCGCTTTCCATGCTGGTGGGGCTGCGGCGCGGGGAGCTGAGTACGGCCCGGCGCCGGCTGTTTCTGGCGGGACTGGTTGTGCTTGCAGTGCTGGTCGGGCTCGGTGCTGATCGTGGAGCGCTGCTCGTCTATCGCTACGGTACCGGCGTCAACTGGGCCGAGGCCCAGCAGCAGGAATAGGCTCGCAGCAAGGAGCCACGATGGCAGCCGGTGCGGCAGAGTTCCGCGACGCGGCCCACCGCAAGCCCGCTCTGGCGCTGGCCAACTGGCTGCGTCAGCTACCCTGAGCTATCAACAACGCAGCCTCTCGCAATCGGAGGAATGCAGAGTGCCGGGGCAGGGCCGGGGTTGGCGCAGTGCAAATCAGAGGTAATCCCGGCTGGGGCCTTCCAGGAAGGCGCGCAGCTTGCGCGAACGGGACGGGTGGCGCAGCTTGCGCAGTGCCTTGGCTTCGATCTGGCGGATGCGCTCGCGGGTGACCGCGAACGACTGGCCCACTTCTTCGAGCGTGTGTTCGCTGCCGTCCTCGAGCCCGAAGCGCATCTTGATGACCTTTTCTTCGCGCGGCGTCAGCGTCTTCAGCACCGCCGCGGTCTGTTCCTTCAGCGAGAGGTTGATCACCGCTTCCGAAGGCGAAACCACCGCCTTGTCTTCGATGAAGTCGCCCAGGTGGGAATCCTCTTCCTCGCCGATGGGAGTTTCCAGCGAGATGGGCTCCTGAGCGATCTTCAGAATCTTCCGCACCTTCGAGACCGGAATATCCATCCGCTTGGCGATTTCTTCCGAAGTGGGTTCGCGGCCGAGTTCCTGCACCAGTTGGCGGCTGGTGCGGATGAGCTTGTTGATAGTTTCGATCATGTGCACCGGGATGCGAATCGTGCGCGCCTGGTCGGCGATGGCGCGAGTGATCGCCTGGCGAATCCACCAGGTCGCGTAGGTGGAAAACTTGTAGCCGCGGCGCCATTCGAACTTGTCCACCGCCTTCATCAGGCCGATGTTGCCTTCCTGAATCAGGTCGAGGAACTGCAGCCCGCGGTTCGTGTATTTCTTGGCGATGGAAACGACCAGGCGCAGGTTCGCTTCGATCAGCTCCTTTTTGGCCTGCTCCGATTCGGCTTCGCCGCGCTGAATCAGTTGCAGGGTGCGGCGGAGTTCGAGCGGACTGACTTCCGCATCGGTTTCGATAGCGCGGAGCTCGGCCCGCCGTTCGCGCAGTTCGCGACGGGCGTCGGCGGCGGCATCGCCTTTCAAGGTTTCCGCGCGGCGTTCCAGCCGGCCGGTTTCTCGTTCGAGCACCTGCAGGCGCTCGGCCGCCTGTCGGATTTTGTCGATCAGACGCTTCTTCTCGATCGGGTTGAAGTCGATCGAGCGGACAACCCGGGAAAGCTCCACCCGGGTCCGCGCCAGACGATACTTGGCCCGCAGCCAGGCTTTCTTCTTCGATTTGGGCGTGCGTTCGAGCGCGGCGGCCTGTTTGAGCGCCAGCTCGTACAGTTTCTTGATCTTGTCGAGCAGCTTCAGGGTTTGCCGTGTTTTGGCTTCGATTTTCTCGTCGGTCAGTTCTTCATCGTCGAACTGGACAATTTCTTTGATCGAGCGGGTGCCGTTGCGCAGTTCTTCAGCAATGGTCAGCAGTTCCTTGATCACGATGGGCGAGCGGGAGATCGTCTTGAGCACCAGCATTTCACCGCGCTCGATTCGCTTGGCGATCGCGACTTCGCCTTCGCGGGTCAGCAGCGGCACGGTGCCCATCTCGCGCAGGTACATGCGCACCGGGTCGTTGGTCTTTTCCAGTTGTCCGGGTGCCAGTTCGAGCGGGACTTCTTCTTCGGCTTCGAAGTCTTCTTTGCCCTCGGTGTCCGCAGCCTGCGCGGCCCGTGCGGCCTTGGCCGCTTCGAGGTCTTCGTAGACGTCGATGCCGTGCCGCTCGAAGGTGGAGAGCAGGTCGTCAATCTCTTCCGAGGAATGCACTTCGGCCGGCAGCAGGTCGTTCACTTCGTCATAGAGCAGGTAGCCCCGCTCTTTGCCCATGTCCACGAGCTGCCGAACCTGGTCGTATTTCTGCTCAAGCGACAAAGCTGGTCCTCCCAAGCAAACCGGGGGCAGCGGACGCAGCAGACACCTCAGCCCGCGGCTGCGCAGGAGCGCATCGGCTGCCTGTGCAGCGTGGCGTGGAAGAAGGCGTATGGAACCCTGGCAGTGAGGTCATCCTCGCCCTGTAGACCGTGCGCCTCCGCAAACCGCAACATTCCACAGGGCTTAGTTATCAAAACCTGGCCTGCGTCCGCCAACCCCTCAAAAAAATTGGATGCACGAGCCCCCGCGCTCGTTTCCTTTCAAATGGTACAGAATACACGGTCAATCGCTCAATCGTCAATTCATATTTGTTGTCGAAATTGCCATTTGGCTGAGGCCAGGGTCTGCAATCGAGCAAAAACACACTTGCACTGGCCGGGGCTCGAACGGCGCCGGGCCACGCGCCGACTACTCGGGGCTGGGCGGACGGCTCGATGTCGCGCTGCTTGTAGCCGCGTCGGCACTGTAGACGTGGATTTCTACGCGGCGGTTCAGCGCCCGGGCTTCGGCTGTGCGTCCGGAATCAGCCGGCTTTTCTTCTCCCAAGCCGAGGATGTGCACCCGGTAGAGTGGGAGGCCGTGTACGGCCACCAGGTAGCGCCGGACGGCTTCCGCGCGACGCTGGCTGAGCTGCAGGTTGTATTCGGCGGAGCCGATCTGATCGGCATGGCCCTGCAGTGCGAGGAAGAAACGCTTCGAGCCGCGCTGCGCCGCCACCAGGCGGTCCAGCTCGGCGCGGGCGGCATCGCTCAGTTCGGCCGAGTTAAATTCGAAGTAGACCACCGCCGTGCTGACCAGCCGGTAGTCCTCGAGATTGGCGATAGTCTGTTCGAGTTCGGCGCGAAGCTGGCCGCGCACCTGGTCGGCTTTTTCGGAGGCAGCGTCAGCGCGGGCCAGCGCTTCGCCGGCGCGACGATCTGCCGTATTGGCTGTGGCCGTCGTGGTATCCAGCTGGCGCTTTGTCTCCCGCAACTCGCCGCGGGTCTCATCGAGCCCGCCCTCCAGTCGCTCGACGCGGTCTTCGATTGGCTCCACCGTCTGCGCCACGTATTTTTTCGTTGCGCAACCGGTCAGCCCCGCGGTGGCGGCCACCAGCGCCACAATCAGAGTGGGCCGAATCATGCGTGCACCTCCAAGAGTTTGATACGGAGCCGATGCTGCCGGCCCCCTGGCCCGGCAAAGACCACCGGACCTCGTCGCAGGGCTGAGGCTTACAGATGGCGGGCATCTCCATTGTAGTCCCGCCGGGGTCGTCTGGCAATGGAGAAACTCGGGGAGTGAAAATACACGCGCGCCAGACTGCCTTTCGCACCTGAGGCGTTGGCGTATTTGTCGGGATTGTTTTCTTCGTACGTCCATTGAGCCGCATAATTGCAAGGAGATGCTGTCGGCCGGCTGCTGACAGCTCCCCTATGCTTCCAGCCCTGTGCTGTCCATATCGCTCTCTGAATACCAACGACCACCGGCAGGGTTCACTGGCGCTGTGGGGTTTTACGGAACAACGGTGGCTGTCAGCCGAGCCGGCCCTTGTTGTACGCAGCCAGGATTTCCCTTGAAGACTCCAGGTTCACTCCATCTATGGGCTGGAGGCTATAACCCAGCGAGTCAAGCAAGCGACAGCATTCTTGATGGATTTGGTCTCCGTGAGTAGCCAAGAAGATAGTTGCATGGGATTGCGCGAGAACTGCCCTCATGCCGGCCAGCGCCTTCGCCTCTGCCCCTTCGATGTCCATCTTGATGTAATCGGGTAAGGGCAGTTTTCCTTTTTCAACGAGCTCATCAATCGTAACCGTTTCCACTTTGTGGTTCCCTGTTGGAGAGAGGCGCCCGGTGGAGCGATCCGGACCTGTGTCAAAGAGTGCGATGTCGCATCTGTCTGAAACAGCGACTTCAAAAATGGTTACATTCTCAATCTTGTTTAGCCGCAGATGTTCTTTCAGATAAACCAAATTCAGTGGAGAAGGTTCGAAGGCGAAGACCCGTCCACGAGGCCCGACTAGCACGGATGCTAAGAGTGTGTAGAAACCGACGTGCGCGCCGATATCAAAAACAATGCTGGCTTCAGTCACAGTTCTTTCAAACAGGCGGCGTTTCTCGTATTCATAACTTCCCAACCAGCATCCGTGAATGCTTGATCCAACAATCCATTTCTTTCCTTTCAACCTGCCCTGCATGATTGGCAGCACGGTTTGAGGAGGGATGAACCGCAGGGGAAGGCGAAGGATTTTGCCTAATAAAGTTTGGTTCGAGATGCCAGTTAGGTTCATAGCAGCGTTTTCTTTCAGCTAGAGAAGAGTATACATTTGCAGAAAACAGAATCCGGGATGGAGCTGCGCGCGGGCGACGCAGTCCACTCCGGATGCTTCTTCCACGATGTGTCCATCGAACAGGTGCACGGTGCGTTCGGCGTAGCGGGCGTAGCGCGGATCGTGAGTGACCATGCAGATGGTGGTTCCGTCGTGGTGCAGCTCACGCAGCAGTTCCATCACTGCTTCGCCGTTGCGGGAGTCCAGGTTTCCGGTGGGCTCATCCGCCAGAAAAATGGAAGGGTTTCCCACCAGCGCCCGCGCGACCGCCACGCGCTGTTGCTGTCCGCCCGACAATTGCGAAGGGTAGTGTTTTATTCGATGCGCCATACCCACGCGCTCAAGCGCTTCTTGCACGCGCTTTTTGCGCTCGGCCGAGCTCATCCCGCGATAGGTCAGCGGCAGCTCCACGTTTTCAAAGACCGTCAGGTCGGCAATCAGGTGGAACGCCTGGAAGATGAAACCAATCTCGCGGTTGCGAATGCGCGAACGCTCGCCCAGGGGCAGCCGGTTCACCGGCCTTCCGTTCAGCCAGTACTCCCCTTCGGTGGGCGAATCGAGCAGACCGAGAATGGAAAGCAGGGTGGATTTGCCACACCCCGAGGGCCCGGCAATGGAGACGAACTCGCCCCGCTGGATTTCCAGATCGATGTCGGAGAGCGCGTGGGTTTCCACTTCGTCGGTGAAAAATACTTTGCGCACTCCGTCCAGCCGAATCAGGGGTTCGCCCTGCGGGGTCACCTTACCTCCCCGGCGACCGCGTTACTTCAGGCGAATCCGGTCGCGCACATCCTGTGCGGACAGGTCAGATAGGATCACGCGGTCGCCCTCCTGCAAGCCTTCGAGGATTTCCACCGTGTTCACCGAGCTGCGTCCCAGTCGCACCGACACACGCACGGCTTCATTGCTGTTCGGCAGCAACTTGAAGAGACGGATCGTGCTGTGGGGCTGGCCGTGCACCGGACGGCCCACGTACAGCACATTGGCAAGTCGCTCGGTTTCGATGGTGCCGTCCACGCTCAGTTCCGGTCGGGCGCCCGGAAAGAGTGGCCCTTCCAGAGTCACATCCACCAGTACCGTGCCTTCACGGACTGCCGGGTCAATGCGCGAGACGCGACCGGGGACAACCCGTTCCGCGTGTCGATCATCGCCTTCTGGCCGAGAGCTACATCCTTGGCCTGAGTTTCCGGGATGCGGATTTCCGCTTTCAGCCGAAAGGGGTCGGCCACCCGCGCAAGATTTGTGCCCGGGCTCACCTGCTGCCCGACTTCGACCGCCACCTGCTGGAGCACACCGCGCATCCCGGGACGCACCCGCAGTTGGTCGAGTTCGCGCTTCCGCTGCAGATACAAGGCGCGCTGCTGCTCGACCGCCGCACGCTGGGCTTCCAGTTGGGATTCCACCGCCCGGGTGGCAATCACCAGCCGCTTCTGTTCAAGCTCGTGCCGCACGGCCAGCTCGTCGGCACGCACACGCGACTGTTTCCAGGTCAATTCGGAGATCAACCCCTCTTTCGCCAGTTGCTCATCCACTTCCGCCCGCATTTTGGCCTGGTGGTATTCGGCCTGGATGCTGGCCGCCGCCGAGCGCTGCGTGAGCAACTGGCTTTCCAGCTGTACCTTCAAATTTTCCAGTTGCGCTTCGGCAGCCTTCAGTTGCAGCTCAGCGTCAAGAACCTGACGCTCCAGTTCGGGATTGCTCAGGATCAGAATCACACTGTCCGGCCTGACCTCCGCGCCGGGCTGGAGCACGATTCGTTCGACAACGCCTTGCGCGGCAGCAGGGATCCAGCGGATCTCTTCCGGCACCAGGGTGCCCATCCCGCGTACCTGGAGAAGCATTTCTCCGCGCCGGACCGTGTCCATGAAAATTGTGTTCGCCGCCACGCTCGGCACCGCGGGTTCCAGTTGAGAAAGCGCAAAAGTGATGACAACGACGAGGAGAACGAAGCCGGCAGTGAAGAGGATGCGTTTGATCCGACGCGCTCTGGCCACATCTGGACGCGCGATGTCCATGGTGCCCTGCCAATCTAACTTATTTGTATTATTTTACATCTAGACAACCCCCGGAGAGTAAACCCTTTTTCCCCGCCGCACGGGAGTGAGCACGCTCGCGGGTACGAACAAAGCGCAGAAATTGCACACCTGTTTGTTCATGATTGGCTCAGAACACGCTGCATAATCCGGCATTCCCGAAAGTCAAGGGAAGTCCAGGCCGACGGCCCACGTTAAACGGGTGCTTCTCTTTGGAATGCTGCGGTTCGCAAAACCAGAAGTTGAGCCGATTTTCAGGGTGAGGTGTCCTCGTTCAACGGACACACAAAACACAGGTTTGCGGCCACTGGTTTGTGTCCGGTCAATGCAGTCGTGCGAGTCGGGAATCTTCTACTCGTCCCTGAGCCACGGCGGGGGAAAAGTTTTCCGGCATGACTTTGAGCAAACAGGGTGAGACTATGTAACGAAATAACCCGAAAACGGTTTTCAAGAAGAATGCCACTATTAAACCGATAGGGAACCCACCGAGCTATCGTACTGTTTTATAAGCATTTAGATGTTTCCACTCGTAGCTGTTCCATCGGTATGCGGCTTGCACCGGTCTGGGACAGCCTGCCGGGGGGCAGGTTTGTTTTCTGGGCATGGTGGAGATGGCAAGGACGACTCCCGTCTCTCTGCGCGAGGCGCGGCAGGGCTTGGTGTTTTTTCTGGCTGCCGCAGTACTCGTCGGGCTGGTGTGGTGGCTGCGAGGTTTCCGCCCGGCGACCCATCCTGAGCTGTACATCTCCCTGGATTTGGTGCAGGACTTGATGGCGCTGACGATTCTCGCCAACGTCCTGCTCCGCTACAAGGCCACGCGGGATTCGCTCTCGGTCGCGCTGGCGGCAGGCCTGTTGTTGGCGGCGCTGGCGGAGACGGCGAGCTGCGTGGCGTTTTTCAGCGGGTTGAGCCCGGAAGGAAACGCGCAGGTCAAGCTGCCTGCGGGTTGGGTGGCAGGACACGTCATGCCGGCACTGTTGCTTTTCGCTGCCTGGAGTGTGCAGAGCCGCTTGGCGATGGCGAAGCGTCCGAACCGAGAGTTGGTGGCGGCGATGCTGGTGGCGGTGGCGGCTGCGTTTCTGCTGGGAGCTGGTTACGCAGTGTTGCCCGAGGAACTGGCCGTGCGTCCGGGCGGGCTCGTCGAGCGTCCGTGGCAACTCGGGGCAGCTTCGATGTTCCTGCTGGCGGCCCTGCAGTGGGCCCGGCGGCCGGTGCAGGCGCGTTCGGCGCTGGAAGAGGCGTTTCGTCGCGCGGCGTGGCTGAATTTTGCCGGACATCTGTTTGCGAGCCAGTCCGCCAGCCTGCTCGACGCCGGCTTCGCCCTGGCGCAGTTGCTGAGTCTCGGTGGCTATGCGGTGGTACTGGGTGGGGCACTGCTGGACAATGCGCGGCTCTACGAACGTGTGGAACACCTGGCCGTCAGCGATCCGCTGACGGGATTGGCGAACTATCGCCGTTTCATCCGCACGTTGCACGCCGAGCTGGAACGCGCCTCCCGCACAGGCAGGTCGTTTTCCATTGTGCTGCTGGACCTGGATGGATTGAAGAAAATCAACGACCGCTACGGCCATCTCGTCGGCAGCCAGGCGCTGCGGCGGCTGGCTGACGTGCTGCGCATGCACTGCCGGGCGATGGACACGGCAGCGCGGTTTGGCGGCGACGAGTTCGCATTGATCCTGCCGGAGACGAATGCCGCCGCTGCGGTGCAGGTCGCTACGCGCGTTCGCGACCGATTGGCCCGCGACGGCCAGCACCCACCGCTTTCGGTGAGTGCGGGCGTGGCTGTCTATCCCGAACACGGCCACACCCCGGGCGAGCTGGTCGAAGCGGCGGATCGAGCTCTGTATGAAATGAAGCGCACCGGACAGCTCCAGCTGCCGTTGAGCGACCGCAGGCAGCACTGGACGGCTCCGCAGACGGAACGGTTTTCGGCCCCGCTCGCATCGCGCAGCGGGCTGACGACTCCGCGGCTGCATCGCATGCAGGTGGTGTTTGGCGACGGGGCGATGAGCCTGGCGTTTGGTGAGGAATCCGGAGTGGCGGTGGCAAATCAGGAACCTGAGGGAGAGGGCATGGCGAAGACCTATGCAGTGGTTCGTTCAGAAGAGCGGATTCCGATGAGTGTCGCGGTGCGCATTGCCGGCGACCCGAATCTGCCCGACGTGGAAACGACGTTTACGGAAAACGTCAGCGCCAGTGGCGCTCGCGTGGTCAGCGTGCGATGCTGGCGGCCGAATGAGATCATCTGGATCTCTTCCTTGCCCGGGAATTTTCAGGCCCGCGCACGCGTGGCCTACTGTCAGCCACTGCGCGGGATCGGCTACGCCATCGGTCTGGAGTTCCTGCAACCAGCCGGTCGCTGGGTTGTGGATCCGAGCTGGCAAGCAGGACAACCGCAAGGGGCATAGGAGGAAAAGGGAGAAGGCAAAAACTGCGCATCCCCCAAGCAGCGAACGCCGGCCTTGCGGGGCCGGCGTTCGTATTTTTTCAGCTCGTTTCCGGACAATGCTAGGATGAAGCGGGGAGGCAGCCATGCAGACGAAACGACGCCCGGTTCGAGCCTTCATTCTGATTCATGTGAAAGCCGGGCGTGCCAAGCAGGTCGCGCAGAGTGTGGGCGCAATGCCCGGAGTGCTGATCTCGCGCGCGTGCTGGGGCGTGCCCGATGTGATTGCCTACGCCGAAGTCTCCAGCCAGCGCGAGCTGGACGATCTGGTCACGGTCAAAATCCAGGAACTGGAGGGCGTCGAGCGGACCGACACGCACATCGCTCTGGATTGAGTCTGTGAGCAGCTCCGCGCGGCACTCAGGGTTGCGCCGGCTTCGGGCGGCGTTTCAGCTTCGGACGGCCTGGGTCGTTTCTCCCCGATTCCGTTTCTCGGGCCGTAGCGTCGGCAGCAGGCTGCGGGTCGACAGCACCTTCGGGCAGGGCACGGACCGACCGCGCGCGCAGCGCGGCGTGCTGGGCGGCAAATACTTTCTCGGCAGGCAACTCGACGGGCCGTTCGAGAACGATGCGGAACGGCGTGCCCGGCTCCAGGTACATTTCCGGGCCACGGCGCGAGCTGAGCAGAATCAGTGCTGCGGTTGCGCCCGCGCCTGCGCCGATCGCCGCACCTTTCCCTCCGGCGACCTCGCGGCCGAATACAGTGCCCAGCAAGACCCACTGCGCCAGATCGAGGATGTTGGCGGCCGGGTTGCGGTCCGATCCGCCCGGAGAGTAGGCGACCGGATCGCTGGCGTGCAGCCGGGCAACAACGGGTGCGACCGCACCGTTGCGGAGATCCAGTTCGCTGACGTCCACACGCAGCACGCCCGAACGACCGAATCCGCCGGGCCTGCGCAAATGAACCACGCTTCCCCGAAAGAGGGTTTCTTCCGGAAGCAGAAACCCGTCGCCCAGCGGAACGTCGGTGGTTGTGCGAAACTCAACCGGCTGGCCCGGCTGCGCGATGCGCGTGCTCAACGGCGTGGCCAGGACGACATCGAAGGCGGTGCCGGCTGGAATCGACACGGTGCCGACCAGGCGCGGCAACAGTTCCGGGACGAGCGGAATGGGCAGACGGGTCGCCAGCGGCAGTTCGAGCGGAGGCAGTTCGGGCGGCGGGGGTGGCGGCACCGTCAGGTTCACACCGGTCGGTTGCTGCGACGTGCCCGGGTCGGCCGCGACGAGCAACAGCGCCGCAACCCAGATCGCCCTGCCGAGACGGTGGTGATGCATGGCCTCTCCACCCTACTTAGGGATGTCAATGCAGAAAAGGGTTGCCCCCAAGCGATACGCTGCTGCCCGCCACTACTGCACAAAACCGACGGAGGGCTCCGGCGGCATCTCCGGGGATTCCCGGATGGTGCCGAATTGCGCTTCGTAGCGGCTGATATTTTCTCCCAGCGCGCGGAGCAGGCGTTTGGCGTGGCCCGGGCTGACGATGATGCTGGCGACCAGCTTGCCCTGCAGTGCGTTCGGGAAAATGTAGATGAAGTTCAGAGTAAACTCTTCGGCGTTGTGATGGATCATCGCCAGATTGGAATACTGGCCGAGCAGCTCTTTTTCCTCGGCTTTGATCTGCACCTGTTGCGGTTTCGGCTCTTCGACCATGACGACCTCCGGAGATCCGTTTCGACTATAGCAAAGCCCGGGGCAACGACACAGGCCGGGGCAGCAGGTGCCGGGACAACGATTCGGCGCGTGGTTCGTGCCGAGTGCGGCTGGAGCGTGTTGGCATGAAGCGGCGGGGACACATCGCGCTGTTTGCGGCGGTTGTGCTGCTGGCAGGATATCTGCTTTTTTCCGCGCTTCGTCAACCTGCCGCTGGCCCGTGGGTGGTGCCGCCGGAGGCTGCGCTGCGCGTCAACCCGGAACCGGACACGGAGTCCGTGCGTGCGGCAGGGGGCGCACTCTACCGCGAGCACTGCCTGCGCTGCCATGGCGAATTCGGCCGCGGCGATGGGCCGGAAGCCGCACAGTACTCGGTTCGGCCGCCGGACCTCACCCGCGATGAGCGAATGGCTGCGCAGAGTGACGGCGAGCTGTTCTACAAGATCAGTGAGGGCCGGCGGCCGATGCCCGGCTACCGCCGG
Source organism: Terriglobia bacterium (assembly GCA_023512135.1). Taxonomy (GTDB): domain Bacteria; phylum Acidobacteriota; class Terriglobia; order Acidiferrales; family UBA7541; genus DSGC01. The sequence continues at coordinate 180,887 of JAIMAG010000001.1, forward strand.
CGACTCACGGAGTCGCAGCGATGGCAACTGGTGCGGTTTCTGCGCACGCTGGCCCGGGCGCCAGTGCCGCCGGTCGAGCCGCTCCCGTGAGCGCGGCCGCGGCGCCGGTCAGTGTACGCGGGCCAGCGCCTGCGCTACTTCCTTGAGGTCCGGCAGTTGCGGGATATCGTACTGTTTCACCCAGGCGACGTTGCCGTCTTTGCCGATGATGACCACGGCGCGGCCGGTGATCCCCTTGTCTTCCAGATAGAGCCCATAGCGGCTGGCCACGGCGCCGCGCGGGTGGAAATCGGCCAGCAGGGGATAGCGGATGTTCATCTTTTCGGCGAAGGCCTTGTGGGACCAGACACTGTCCACGCTGATGCCCAGCACCTGCGCGTCGAGCTGTTCGAATTCTTTTAGGTCGTTGACGAAGCAGGCGTGCTCGTTCGTGCACACGGGGCTCCAGTCGAGCGGATAGAAGACAAGGACAACTTTCTTTTTGCCCCGGAAGTCGCTCAGCTTGACTTCGTTCTGATGCTGGTCTTTCAGGGTGAAGTCCGGGGCTGGCTGTCCGACTGCGATGGGCATGCGTTCCTCCAGGGAAAATGTTGTTATCAGTGCGGCGGCATGGAAACCATCCTGCCGCATTCCATCCCGAGATCTCGGAGATGGCTATCATAGCGGAAGCCGGCGAGGCAGACAAATCACAGCGCCCTGCGGGAGAGCTACCAGCCGGCCCTGGCCCGGGCAGGACGCTGGAGCGCGGGCGCCGGTGAAGGCCGGCGGGAAAGTGTCCCGCCAGGCAATCGCACTCCGCAGTTTGTGCAGGGGAAGTTCGTGGCACAGCGGGAAATGCAAAAATCAGAATCCAAGCCAGCATCGGCAGCATTTGTCTGCACAAATTTGTCCGGGCCTCGCGTAGAATGAGCAGCGGAGCGTTGCGTGGATAAGCTTCCGCTGGAGATGGCCTATCCGGGGGTAGCGTTCCGGCCGCGGACGCGCGGCTGGTGGGCGCGTCTGCTGGGTGCGCCGGCCGAATGCATTCACCTCGAACAGGAAACCGACTGGATGGCGCTGTTCGTGCCGGACATCGTCTACCTGCGCGGGAAACCGCACTGGCCGCGGCCGACGCAACGGCCTGAAGTTTCGCTGTGCCGGAGCTGTTTTCTCACCGTGGTGCTTCCGGAGCTGGAGTCGTTTTCCGGGCGGGTGGTGGCGTTCGAGCCGGATGGCGAGGCCTGCTCGCAGTATTTTTTCCTGGAGCGCGACGATTTCGTCGCGGCGGGATTGCAGGACGAGGTCCGCGAGGCAATCGAGCAGCGGCTGGCAGAACGGGCCGGTGCATGTGAGATTTGTTCGCGGGCGGGCCGCTGGCTGTGGCTCTCGCGTCACGAAGTCGCCAGTCTGGACGAAGCGGTACTGATTGCGTCGGCCCCCGGTCGCTGGCTGTGCACGGCGCACGGAGCGGCGGCGCTGTGCATGGCTCTGACGCAACTGCCCGAGGCCAACCTGCTCTATATCAACGTGCCCTACGGGGCGGCCGGCGCATACGTCTGGATCTGAAGCTGCGGGTTGCGGGTGCTTTGTGCGGTGGGGTCGGCGACCAGCGGCGGAGGCAGTCATGCAACTGCGCGAGGTAGTGGCGAAATACCGCGAACTGGCGGGAGGATACGGGCCGCCGGTAGCGCTGAGCCAGTTCGGGCTGGGGCGGGAAGAGACCGAGCGGCTGTTTTCCATCCTGGACGAGGACTATCAGATCAGCCGCTTCCTGCACCTGAGTCATCAGCAGGGCGAAGCGTATCAGATCAACGGGTTCGCATATACCCACGTTTCCCTGGACGCGGAAATCGAAAGCATTCTTTGAAGTTGTGCCGGCTCGCCCGTTGCCGTGCTGTACGTCATGAACCTGGATCGCCTTCTGGCCGTTGCCGCGTTGCTGCTGCATCTGTTCTGGTTGTTGTGGGTGATCTTCGGCTGGCTGGTTACGCGCCGGCGGCCGCTGCTTCGCTGGCTGCACATCGGCTCGTTGCTCTACGGCATTGTCATTACGGTGGGGCCGTGGCCGTGCCCGCTCACGCTGGCCGAGCAATACTTTCAGACACGAGCAGGATTGGTCGGCTACGAGGAATCATTCCTGGAGCATTATCTGGAGCGGCTGGTCTATCCGGAGCTGCCGCTCGCATGGCTCACCTGGGGCGGCGTGGCGGTTTGCAGCGGAATTTTGCTGCTGTATGTGTGGCGCTTTCTGCACCGGGATATGCGTGGCTGGTAGCGGCAGAGGCCGGTGCTCGGTGCGTACGGCAGGCGCACGCGGTTTCGGAAACTTGCGGGGTTATTTGCGCGCCAGGCTGGCCTGGCTGACGCGGTCGGCCAGGTTTTGATGTTCCTGCCAGAGTTCCGCGGGCAATCGTTTGCCGAATTTCTTGAAAAACTTCTGGATGTCGTCGAGTTCGCTGACCCAGTCGGCCGGGTCGACCCGGAGCAGTTCTTCCAGTGTGGTGCGAGGGAGCTGCAGGCCGTCCAGGGTGAGCGCATCGGGCGCGGGGACGTAGCCGATCGGCGTTTCGATGGCGCGGCCGCGGCCCTGCACGCGCTCGACGATCCATTTCAGCACGCGGGCGTTTTCCCCGTAACCGGGCCAGAGAAATTTGCCGTCGGCGCCGCGCCGGAACCAGTTCACGTGGAAAATTTTCGGAGGATGCGGGATCCGCTGTCCCATGGCCAGCCAGTGAGCGAAGTAGTCGGCCATGTTGTAGCCGCAGAAGGGCAGCATGGCCATGGGGTCGCGCCGGGTGACGCCCACGGCGCCGGTGGCAGCGGCAGTCGTCTCGGAGGCCATCGTAGCGCCGATGAACACGCCGTGCTGCCAGTCGCGGGATTCATAGACGAGCGGTGCGAGCCGGGCGCGACGTCCACCGAAGATGAACGCAGAGATCGGCACACCCTGCGGGTCTTCCCAGCGCGGGGAGATGCTGGGCGTCTGGTGTGCGGGCACCGTGTAGCGGGAGTTCGGATGTGCCACCGGTCCTTTGCTGCGCGTCCAGCGTTCACCGCGCCAGTTCAGTGTGCCCGGGGGCGGTTCCCCGTCGATGCCTTCCCACCAGGGCTCGCGGTCGGGTGTCAGGCCCACGTTCGTGAACAGAGAATTTTTCCGCAACGCTTCCATCACATTCGGATTTGTCTGCCAACTGGTGCCCGGGGCGACGCCGAAGAAGCCCGCTTCGGGGTTGATGGCGTGCAGGTAGCCATCGGGGCCGATCTGCATCCAGGCGATGTCGTCTCCAACGGTCCAGACGCGGTAGCCCATCGGCTCGAGCGCCGATACCATCATGGCCAGATTGGTTTTCCCGCAGGCGCTGGGGAAGGCGCCGGCGATGTAGGTGACGTTGCCCGAGGGGTCTTCCATGCCCAGAATGAGCATGTGCTCGGCCATCCAACCCTGCTGGCGTGCCAGCCAGCTGGCAATGCGCAGCGAGAAGCATTTTTTGCCGAGCAGGGCGTTGCCGCCGTAGCCGGAGCCGATGCTCCAGATCAGCTTTTCTTCGGGGAAATGCAGGATGTAGCGCCGTTCGGGATTCAGGTCACCGATCGAGTGCAGCCCGGGAACGAAATCTTCCGAGCGGCCCAGCCGTTCGAGCGCCTTTTTTCCGGCGCGGGTCATGATCATCATGCTGATGACCACGTACAGGCTGTCGGTGACCTCGACGCCGACGCGACTGTAGGGAGAATCCACCGGCCCCATCAGGTACGGGATCACATACATGGTGCGGTTGCGCATGGCGCCATCGAACAGCGGTCGCACTCTGGCCTTGGCTTCTTCCGGGGCCATCCAGTTGTTCGTGGGACCGGCGTCGTTTTTCTCGCGGGTGCAGATGAAGGTAACCTGTTCGGTGCGGGCCACGTCGGTCGGATCGCTGCGATGCAGGTAGCAGTTCGGGAAGGAGTGCTCGTTGAGCGGAAGGAAGACATTTTCGGCCAGCGCCTGCTCCAGCAACCGGCGATACTCCGCCTCGGAGCCATCGCACCAGACGATCTGTTTTGGTTTGGTCAGCGCGGCAGCTTCTTCGACCCATCTTTCCAGCGGTGTGGCCACGGAGCCTCCGACGAATAGGACACGTTGTTCCGGCGCGGCGGACCGGAGAAGCCTTGCGGGCAAGCGGCTGCAGGGACGCGGCCTTTAAACAAAAAGTCTAGGCCACGGCCCCGACAAACGCAACAGGGGAATGCCCGTGTTGCAAAATCTGCTGTGCCCGGCAACCGTTTCGAGTACCATAGCCGGGCGATGTTTGTCCGCAAGTTGCGCGTAGAAGTTATCATCGGCAACGAAAAGCGGTTGTGCCCGCTCGAGTGGCTGGATAGCTTTGCCATGCGCAATTTCACGAACGCGCCGGAATTCGACGACACGCTGCCGGTGGCTGAGGGTTTGCTCGAAGCCGGCTCGCGCGTGGAGCCGCAGCGGCTGGCGGCCGCGCTGGAACAGTGGCTCAACCAGCGCGGCAAGGGGGACGGCAAACCGGTGAAAGTCGCCATCGAAGAACTTCCCCGCACTGCCCAGTGAAACTTCTCTTCGTTGTGCCACCCCGGGAACGGAAAAGCTTTCCATGAGCAAGTTTCGATATTTCGGTCAGCGGGAAGCCCGGATCTCCGGGGTCGGAGCCAGGGGTGCAGGACGCACGAGCAGCGCGCGGATCTTCGGCACCGCGGCGCGGGCAGCGGCTTCACCGACTGCGATCAGTTCCGATGCTCTTTTGAAATCGTCCCAGGCGAAGTCACTCACATCCGGTTCGATGATGACGTCAGCCCTGGTGCGCCAGCTCTGGTGGGCGTGTTGCTGCAGGATGGCGAAGGAGCGCCCGATGACATCGGCAATATGTTTCGGCTGCTCGTGCGGCGCCGTCGTCGCCAGATAGACCGCCACGGTTCGGTTCGCGCCGAGCGCTGCCAGTGCCTCGACCGGCACCGGAGCCGCGACGAATCCGTCCACAAGCAGTTTTCCTTCGTGCTCGACCGGCAGGAACAGGCCGGGATAAGCACAGGAAGCACGCAACGCCGGCCCCAGCTCGCCGGAAGTGAAGTAGACGGGCTGTCCGCTCTGCAAATCGGTGGCAGCAATCGCGAGCGGAATTTTCAGCTCTTCGAAGCGACGCACGGCACAGAAGCGTGCCAGAAACGATTCCAGGCGGAAGTTGCTGGCCAGGCCGAGCCAGGAAAGTGTCCACTGGCCGAAATCTTTGAAGCGGGTGGCGGCAGCCAGCCGTTCGAGTTCCACCAGCGGGGTGCCGCAGGCATAGGCAGCACCAATCAGCGCCCCCACGCTGGTGCCGGCCAGGCAGTGGATGGGGATGCGCTCCCGTTCAAAAACTTTCAGTACGCCGATGTGGGCGATGCCGCGCGCGAAGCCTCCACCCAGCGCCAGGCCGATTTTCGGCTCTGACGCCGGAGAGAAGCTCTCCGGGGGCCGGTAGGCGAATTCCCGGACGCGCTCGAGAGCGCTGGACACCCATCGGACCAGCGAGCCCATCTTTCTTTGCCCTCCGCCGAATCGCTGTCGGCTAACCAATTGGATGCAAGTCCTCTGCCATTGACCGCAACGGAGCCCTCTAGTACCCTCGTTTCCCCTGTTGCTTGAGTTGGCTGGACTTACAACAGTTTACCGAATCGCATGCTGGCGTGCACAGCTACATCATGCACAGCGCTGAGCAAGGATGGACGAAGGCGATGAGCTACAGGGTCGAAAAGGTAACCGTTCTGGGAGCCGGAACCATGGGAGCGCGGATCGCCGCGCACCTGGTCAACGCGGGTCTGGCCTGTACCCTGCTCGACTTGCCCCCCAACACGCTGACGGCCGAGGAGCAGGCCCGCGGACTTTCCCTGCAGCATCCGGAAGTGCGCAACCGCATCGTGCGCCAGGGACTGGAAGCCGCAAAGAAGTCCCGCCCGGCTGCGTTCTTCACTCCGGATCACGCCCAGCGGATCCGCCTGGGGAATTTCGAGGACCATATGGCCTGGTGCGCCGAGTCGGACTGGATCATCGAGGCGGTGGCGGAAAATCTGGACATCAAACGCGGGCTGCTCGAGCGGGTGGAGCAGCACCGGCGGCCGGGCACGATCGTCAGCACGAACACCTCCGGGCTGCCTATCCGACAGATTGCAGAAGGGCGATCCGAAGAGTTCCAGCGACATTTTGCCGGGACGCACTTTTTCAACCCTCCGCGGTACCTGAAACTGGTCGAGCTGATTCCGGGACCGAAAACGGAACCGGCGGTGCTGGCGGCCCTCGAGCAGGTCTGCGACCGGCGACTGGGCAAGGGCGTGGTGGTGGCCAAAGACACGCCGAACTTCATCGCCAACCGGATCGGAACCTACTCGATGCTGAACGTGCTCCGGCTGATGCAGGAGCTGGAGATGAGCGTGGAAGAAGTGGACGCCTGCACCGGGCCGGCGGTGGGCTGGCCGAAGTCGGCCACATTTCGTACCGCCGACATCGTCGGGCTCGACGTGCTGGTGCACGTGGTGCGGAATCTGTATGAGCACGTGCCGGAAGATGAATCGCGCGAGATCTTCCGTGTGCCGACGCTGGTCGAAGCCATGGTTCAGCGTGGCTGGCTGGGCGAGAAAACCGGACGCGGCTTCTACCAGCGAGTGAAGAAAAACGGGGAAAGCGAAATCCTCGCGCTCGACTGGCGGACAATGGAATATCGTCCGCGGCAGAAGGTGCGGTTCGCTTCCCTCGAAACCGGCAAAACGATCGAGGACACCCGGGAACGGCTGCGGATGCTGCTGGCCGCCGGGGACAAGGCGGCACAGTTTCTGTGGGGCGCGGTCTCGCGCATGTGTCTGTATGCGGCGCGGCGCATTCCGGAAATCGCCGACCGCATCGTGGATGTGGACCGCGCCATGCGCTGGGGGTTTGCCTGGGAGCTCGGCCCGTTCGAGCTGTGGGATGCCGTCGGCGTGGAAGCGATGGCGCGGCGCCTGGAGCAGGAAGGCGAAACCCTGCCGCCGCTGGTGACCCGGCTGCTCGCCTCCGGCAAAAAATCGTTCTACGAATCCCTGCACGGCACGACGAAATATTTCGATCTCAGCTCGGGCGAGCACCAGCCGGTGCCCGAGCCGGAAGGCATCCTCATCCTGAAGGCGCTGAAAGACCGCACGAAGGAGATCGAACGGAACGCAGGCGCCAGCCTGATCGACCTGGGCGACGGCGTGCTTTGCTGCGAGTTCCACTCCAAGATGAACGCCATCGGCGCCGACACGGTGGCCATGCTGCACAAGGGGCTGACGCGGTTGCAGTCGGAGTTTGAGGCCATGGTCGTGGGCAATCAGGCCCAGAACTTCTGCGTGGGCGCCAACCTGATGCTGCTGTTGCTTTCCGCCCAGGAAGGGGAGTGGGACGAAATCGATTACGCGGTTCGGCAGTTTCAGAATGTCAATCAGGCCATCAAATATTCTCCGCGGCCGGTGGTGGTGGCCCCGCAAGGGATGGCGCTCGGCGGTGGCTGCGAAATCACGTTGCACGGCGCCCGCGCGCACGCTGCTGCAGAGGCGTACATCGGGCTGGTCGAAACCGGCGTAGGACTGATTCCGGCCGGCGGCGGCACAAAGGAAATGCTCGTCCGCGCCAACGAAAAGGCGCGTTCGGCCGGGGCCGGCATCTCGCTGAGCGGGCCGCCGGGTCCGCCGGATTCCGACCTTGACCTCTACCACGCGCTGAAAGCGGTGTTTGAAAACATCGCGATGGCCAAGGTGTCCACCAGTGCGGAAGAGGCGCGCGCGCTGGGGTATCTGCGCGAGGCGGACCTGATTTCCATGAATACGGACCGGCTGATTGCCGATGCCAAGCAAACCGCGCTCGCCTTGGTGCGCGCCGGCTACCGGCCGCCGGCGCCGACTGCGGTGCGCGTGCTTGGCGAATCGTTCCTGGCGGCGGCGAAGCTGGCCATTCACATGCTGCTCCGCGGGGAGTACATCAGCGAATACGATGCGCACGTGGCGCGCAAACTGGCCCACGTGCTGGCCGGCGGGCCGCTCAGCGCGCCGCAGTTTGTGAGCGAGCAGTACATTCTGGATTTGGAGCGCGAAGCCTTTGTTTCGCTCTGCGGCGAACGCAAGACGCAGGAACGCATCGCGCATACGCTGAAAACCGGCAAGCCGCTGCGCAACTAGACGGTGGTTTTCCACACTGCGTGCCGGCCGGAAGTGACCGCACCTGATTCCTGTCCGCTCGAGACGGATGATACTTTTCGTAGGCCAACAAACGGAGTCGACATGTTTTCAGATATTCGTTTCTAATCCGTTGGCCGGTCGGTATCGTTCTTTGAATGTCGCCAGGTTGTTCCATCGCTGAACTTGACTTCCCCTACGAAGAAGGCAATTCGTGTTGCGCCGCGGCGGGCGAGTTCGACGGAAACAGCCTGCGGCGGAACCTGTGCGATCTCGCCGGGAGGGATTCCGGGCGGGACATTCATCCATTCGCCTAAAGTCGTCTCTGGTTTTTTCTGGTCGGGGATGTGAATTTCCCAACCTATACGGTAGGCGACGATGGTTTTCTCTCCCACATTCTTCAGTCGAGCGCCGGCCAGCAGGTCGGAGCTGGTGTGGGTGGCGGAGATAAGAACCGCAGGCGCACCCTTGTGCGACCTCAGTGCGAAAATGGTCTGAGTAGGCTGCGGCGTCGCGCTGTTAGGAAACGCTGCCAAAACTGGTCGTCTGAGTGGAACCTCGGAGAGATGCCTGCAATCCCCAAGCTGGCGAGAGTTGGACATGAAGACTTCACCAGGCGACAACGATACTGAAACACCGCTCTCCAGCAACACTTCCTCACCACAGCTCGTATGCGTACAACTGCGACAGCTATCGACCCGACACCCGAATCCCCTGCCCGCGCCACACTGCCAGCAATCTTCTCCGTTCTAGGCGCACAGTTGATTTTGGCACTGCGCCTGAGCCGTTGTGCTGAGCACCAGCAAAACTGGAAGCAAAAGGCTTGTTCCTACAAGCTGGAGGAACATGGCACCGCGCTCCATCTTCTCGCCTCCTTTTGGGAGATGTGGATACATACTGTGTGCGCGAAGTATGCCGCGCAGGCAACACCAAAGAGTTGAAAGATCTTACTATTTTTGCCTTTTTCTGCTTTGGCTGCGGCTGTTATCTCGGATCGTGTCCTGCACCAGCTCTGTGCCGGAACTGTCGCGCCGTAACGCCGTAGGCTTGCTTGAAGTCCCTTGCGAACTGGCTCTAGCTGCCGTACCCCACTTGATTCGAAATCTCCTTGACGCGCAGGAATGTGGTTGCGAGCAACTGCTTTGCTTTGTCCAGCCGAAGACGCTTTATGTATTCCCGGAGGGGAAGGCCTGTTTCCGAGTGGAAAAGATGGGAGAATCGCGTGGGTGAAAGGTTGACGGAACTGGCCAGATCACGCAGGCGCCAGCGCCGGTGACAATTTTGCTGGAGGTACCGAAGGACGTGCTGGATTCGGCGATCCATCCAAAATCAGCAGCGGCCACGGGCGCGGACCGCATCTGGCCTTCCTGCGGCGACGCAATCAGCGTTCAGCGCCTGCGCCTCTGCCGGGTTTGCCGCATCCAGCAGCATCGGGTTGCGGTCTTGACTCTGTGGAAACCTGTCGCTAGCATCGCGCGTTCTTTCTAAGCTGACAGCTTGCGGCCACTCGTGTGCGTTTTTCTGACGTCCTCGCGCGTGCCGCAGGCGGGCGGGAAGCAGCGAAAACTTCGTTGTACGAGGTGCGGGATGCCACGTCGAACTGTGCGCAGATTTCTGCTGCTGGCGGCTGCAGCGTCACTCGTGGTGATGTTTGTCGCGACCACGGCGGTGCCGCAGAATCCGCCGCCGTATTTTGCGGTGCGCGGAGCGCGCATTGTCACCGGCAGCGGCCCGGTCATCGAAAACGGCACGGTAGTGATCGCCAACGGGCTGATTGCGGCAGTCGGCACGGACGTGGCGATACCGCCGGAGGCCTGGGTCATCGACGGCAAAGGCCTAGTGGTGTACCCGGGCCTGATCGATGCGCTCACCGACCTCGGCCTGCCGACCGGGCAGCCCCAGCGTCCCGGCCAGCAGCCAGCCGGCCCGCCTGCTCAGCAGGCCCAGCAGCGGCTGGCGCAGGGCCCGGAGGATCGTCCGGCGTCGACGCCGTGGGAGGTGGCCGCCGACGAGTTGAACGCGGAAGACCGCCGGTTCGAGTCCTGGCGCAACGCCGGGTTCACCACGGTGCTGAGCACGCCCCAGCGCGGCATCTTTCCCGGGCAGGGTGCGGTAGTCAACACGGCGGGTGCGCGCGCCAGCGAGATGGTGGTGAAGGCTCCGGCCACGCTGCACCTGACGTTCCGCTCCGCGGGCGGATTCCGGGAGTTCCCCGGCTCGCTGATGGGCACGCTGGCGTACATCAAGCAGGTGTTCCTGGATGCCGAGCACTACGGGCAGGCCAGCGCCATCTATGAGCGGAATCCGCGCGGGATGGAGCGGCCCGGCTATGACCGCACCGAACGCGTGGTGTATGAAGCACTGGCCGCCGGTCGGCCCGTATTTCTGCCCGCCAATACGGCTGTGGAGATTCACCGCGCCATCCATATCGCCCGGCAGATCGGCCTGCGGAAGTATGTCCTGTACGGCGCGCAGCAGGGCTATGAAGTTGCCGGCGCGCTGGCTGAAGCAAAGGTGCCCGTGCTGGTGAGTCTGCGCTGGCCGGAACGCGACCGCGAAGCCGACCCTGAAGCTCCGGAATCGCTGCGGTCGCTGCGCTTCCGCGACCGCGCACCGTCCACGCCCGCGGCGCTGCATCGTGCGGGTGTGAAGTTCGCGTTTTATTCCGACGGGATCTCCAACCCGAGGGACCTGCTGAAGAACGTGGCCAGGGCCATCGCGGCCGGATTACCCCGCGAAGCCGCCCTCCGCGCCCTGACCCTGAACGCCGCAGAGATTTTGGGAGTGGCAGACCGGCTCGGCTCGATTGAAGCCGGCAAGATCGCCAATCTGGTGGTGGCCGATGGCGATCTGTTCGACGAAAAGACCAGGGTGAAGCTGGTTTTTGTGGACGGGCGCCGATTTGAGGTGCGCGAGTCGGCGCGGCCCGCTGAGTCGCCGGCCAGCAACCTGAGCGGGCGATGGTCGCTCACCGTCGATACCCCGCAGGGCAGCCAGCAGGTCACCGCGGATCTGTCCATGGCACCCGACGGCACCCTCACGGGCACCGTCACCAGTCCGATGGGCACCGCGACGATCGGCAACGGGTGGCTGAGTGGCAACCGGTTCAGTTTCACGATCAGCTTCGCGATGGGTCCGCAGCAGGTCGAGGCCACGTTCTCGGGCACGGTGGAAGGGAACCGCATGAGCGGCACCGTCAGTTTCGGCGGGTTTACGGCGGAATTCACGGGCACGCGGCCGGGCGCGTCGGCCGACGCGACGGCCGAACTGGCCGAGTAGGAGGTGGACGATGAAGCGCGCACAACGTTTCTGGCCAGCACTGGCCATGCTGGCGCTGGCACTGTCGCCAGCACGGGCGCAGGATGCGAGCACCATCGTCATTCGCAATGCGACGATTCTGACAGTGACGAACGGTACGATCCGGAACGGCTCGATTCTCATCCGCGACGGGAAAATTGCCGCAGTGGGCCGGAACATTCGCGTGCCCGAAGGCGCCACGGTGATTGATGCCACCGGTCAGTATGTGATGCCGGGCATCATTGACTGCCATTCGCATATTGCGGTGGATGGCGGCGTCAATGAAGGCAGCGTCGCCGTCAGCTCCATGGTGGCTATCGAAGACGTGCTCGACCCGACCGACATGGATATCTACCGCGACCTGGCGGGCGGGGTGACCACCGCCAACGTGCTCCACGGCAGCGCCAATCCCATCGGCGGGCTGAACGCCGTCATCAAGCTCCGCTGGGGCGCGGATGCCCGCGGCCTGCTGTTTGAGGGCGCCCCGCCGGGAATCAAGTTCGCGCTCGGCGAAAATCCCAAGCGCTCGAACTTCACTCCTCAGCCGGGCACGCCGCGGCGCTATCCGGCCACCCGCATGGGCGTGATGGACGTGATTCGCCAGGCGTTTACCGAAGCGCGGGAATACCAGAAGCGCTGGGCGGAATACCGGCGCCGGACGGCGGCGGGCGAGCAAAACCTGATTCCTCCGCGGCGCGACCTGAAGCTGGAGCCGCTGGTGGAAATTCTGGAAGGGAAGCGGCTGGTCCACGCGCACAGCTATCGTTCTGATGAAATCCTGCAGCTGATCCGGCTGGCCGAGGAGTTCGGCTTCAAAATTGCCACGTTTCAGCACGTGCTGGAAGGCTACAAAGTAGCGAAAGAAATTGCCGCGCACGGCGCCGGCGCTTCCACCTTTTCCGACTGGTGGGCGTACAAGGTGGAGGCCTACGATGCGATTCCGTACAACGCGGCGCTGATGACCGAGCGGGGCGTGGTCGTTTCGATCAACTCGGATAGCGCGGAAGAAGCCCGGCACCTGAATCAGGAAGCCGCCAAGGCGATGAAGTGGGGCGGGCTTTCTGAGACCGAGGCCCTGAAACTGGTCACGCTGAATCCAGCCAAGCAACTGGGCATTGCGGACCGCGTGGGCTCCATCGAGGTGGGCAAGGATGCCGATCTGGTTCTCTACGACAAGCATCCGCTGAGCGTGTACGCCGTGGTGCAGAAGGTCCTGATCGACGGCCGCGTGTATTTCGACCGCGCACAGGACATCGCCCGCCGCGCCGAACTCGAAAAAGAAAAGAAGGAGCTCACCGAAAAACTGCAACGCAGCGGCGAGCGCGAGCAGCCTTCGCGGCCGGGCGGGCGCCGGCCGGGCGGTCCGCCGCGTCCCGGTGAGGGCGTCCAGCAGGACGGGGAGGTGCGGCCATGAACATCGCCAATCGCAGGCGAGCTCTGCTGGCGGGCATCTGCGCGCTGGGGCTGCTGGCTCCGCTGGCCTGGACGCAGTCGCGCCGGGTCTATGCCATTCGCAACGCCAAAATTTACACGTTGGCGGGGCCCCCGATCGAAAACGGCACGGTGGTTGTCCGGGACGGGAAGATTGCGGCTGTGGGACGGAACGTCGCAGTGCCCTCGGGCGCGCAGGTGATCCAGGCCAGCGGGCTGCAGGTCTACCCCGGGCTGTTTGATTCCGTCAGTTTGCTCGGCCTGACCGAAATCGGGCAGGTGGCGGCTACGGTGGACACCACCGAGCTGGGCGACTACAAACCCCAACTGCTGGCTGCGGTGGCCATCCATCCTGCGAGCGAGCACATTCCGGTGGCGCGCGCCAACGGCATCACCCACGCCGTTTCGGCACCGCGCGGCGGTGTGCTCAGCGGTCGGGCTTCGGCGATTCATCTCGATGGCTGGACGGTGGAGGAGATGCGGCTGGAGCCCGCGGTGGCCATGGTGCTGGAGTGGCCTTCGCTAGCCACCGGCTCGTTCGACTTCGCCACATTCACGATGCGGCGCCGGCCGTTCAGCGAAGTCCAGCGCGAGTACGAGCAGAAGGTGGCCGAGCTGCGCGACTGGCTCGTGCGCGCGCGCCACTACCGCCAGGCGTTGCAGCAGGGCTCACCGGCGAAGTTCGAACGCGACCTGAAGCTCGAAGCCCTGGTGCCGGTCGTCGAGGGCAGGCTGCCCGTGCTCGTGCTGGCCAACAACGAGCGGGACATCCGCAACGCGATCCAGTTCTGCGAAGAAGAAAAACTGAAAATGATCCTGGGGAGCGGCGCGGAAGCCTGGAGGGTCAAGGACCTGCTGAAGGAGAAAAAGATTCCGGTCATTCTGCGGCCGACGCAGAGCCTGCCGGTGCAGGAAGACGATCCCTATGACAAGCCGTATACAGCGCCGGGCGAGCTGCATGCGGCCGGGGTCAAGATTGCGTTCGCTACGTTCAACTCTTCTGATTCCCGCACACTGCCTTACGAAGCGGCCCAGGCGGTGCCGTTCGGGCTGCCGTGGGAGGAAGCACTGAAAGCCATCACCATTTATCCGGCGCAGATGTTCGGTCTGGACGATCGCCTGGGCACGATCGAGGTGGGCAAAATCGCCAACCTCGTCGTGACCGACGGCGATCCGCTCGAAATCACCACGCAGTTCCGCTACGTGTTCATTCAGGGGCGACCGGTGTCGACCGACAATCGCCACCGGCAGCTCTACGAAAAGTACCGCGCCCGGCCGTAGCTCGGCCGGGAAGCCTTCGCGCAGGCGCACGGGGCCCTGCCCCGAAGGACGCGGTGCACCGGGATTGCTTTTCGCGCCGGTTTGTCATCCAATACTCGAGGGTTATTCCCCGCAGGCAGTCAGGTGGTGCGAAATGCGCGAAGCCGTGTTGGTCAGTTCGGTGCGCACAGCGGTGGGCAAGGCCTTCAAGGGCGCGCTGCGCGCGACGCGTCCGGATGATCTCGCCGCGGTAGCCATCCGGGAAGCGGTGGCGCGCGTCCCGGGCCTGGATCCCGGAGAAATCGAAGACGTCATTCTGGGCTGCGCCATGCCGGAAGCCGAGCAAGGCATGAATGTGGCGCGGATTGCTTCACTGCGCGCGGGATTACCGGTGGAAGCCGCCGCCCTCACGGTCAACCGCTTCTGTGCCTCCGGACTGCAGGCGATTGCAATGGCCGCGGAACGCATCCTGCTCGGGCACAGCGAAGTGATCGTCGCCGGCGGCACCGAATCCATGAGCCTGATTCCGATGGGCGGACACAAAATTTCGCCGAATCCCTGGCTGATGGATCACTACCCGGACGCCTATCTGGGCATGGGCCTGACGGCAGAAAATCTGGCGCGCAAGTACGGAATCACGCGGGAGGATGCGGATCGGTTTTCCTATGAAAGCCACCAGAAAGCGCTGGCCGCCATCCGTGCGGGAAAGTTTCGCGACGAGATTGTGCCGGTAGAAGTGACGCTGACCGAAGTGGACGGGGCCAACGGGCATCGTCCTCACACACAGAAGTTCCTCTTTGACACCGACGAAGGCCCCCGTGCCGATACAACGCTCGAAGCCCTGGCCAAGCTGAAGCCCGCCTTTCATGCGCGGGGCACCATCACGGCGGGCAATGCTTCCCAGATGAGCGATGGCGCCGCCGCCGCGGTGGTGATGAGTGCCGAGCGTGCGCGTGCCCTCGGAGCCCAGCCGCTGGCGCGATTTGTCGCCTATGCGGTGGCCGGTTGCCCGCCCGAGGAGATGGGCATCGGACCGGTGTTCGCCATCCCCAGGGCGCTGAAGATGGCCGGACTGAAGCTGGAGCAGATCGACGTCATCGAGCTGAATGAAGCGTTTGCCGCGCAGGCCCTGGCGGTGATCCGGCAGGCCGGGCTGGACCCGGCACGCGTGAATCCCAACGGCGGGGCGATCGCGCTCGGACATCCGCTCGGCTGCACCGGGGCCAAGCTGACGGCCACCATTTTGCGGGAGCTGCAGCGGCGCAACGGTCGCTACGGACTTGTAACCATGTGCGTGGGCGGCGGAATGGGTGCCGCCGGTATTTTTGAGCGCCTGGCTTGAGCGGGGAGACCCACCGGACCCTTGGCGATTCGGTCCGGCGGCGGTACCATAGTGGGTCTGCCGCAGTGGACACGCCCTGAACCATACGGAGTCGAATGTCGGGATCGGTCTGGTACTTTGCCTACGGAAGCAACCTGAACCGAGCGCAGATGAAGTCGCGCGTGGGGCAGATTCTGGAAGAGCGGCCGGCGCGCTTGGAAAATTACGAGCTCGTGTTCAACAAGAAGGCGCGAGGCGGCTCGGCGACGGCCAACATCCGGCCCGCGCCCGGCAAGACGGTCCACGGGGTGCTGTACCGCATCTCCGAGCAGGCGCTGCGTGCGCTTGACCGTTTCGAGGGCGTGCCGGAGCACTACCGCCGGATTGAAGTCACCACGGTGGATCACGAAGGCAACAAGATCGAAGCGCAGACGTACATCGCCACGAAGGTGGAAAACGGTCTGCGCCCGGCTCCCCATTACCTGCAGACCATCTTGCAGGGTGCGCAGGAACACAACCTTCCTGAAGAGCACATCAAGTCCATCAAACAGGCGGCAGGCCTGGCCTAGCCGGCCAAGGAGGCAACCGTGGCCAGCCCAACAGCAACGCGCTCCGTCATCCGGGGCGGGAGTTTTCTGATCGAAACCCGCCAGCCCGAGGAAATTTTCACGCCGGCAGATCTGAGTGACGATCAGAAGTTGATCGGTCAGACGGCCGAGGAATTTGTCACCCAGGAAGTGCTGCCCCATGTGCACGAGCTCGAGCAGCACAAGGAAGGCCTGATGCCGGCGCTGCTCAAGAAAGCCGGCGAGATCGGCTTGCTCGGCGGAGGCGTGCCCGAAGAATATGGCGGCGCGGGGCTCGACAAGGTTGCTTCGACCCTGCTGGCCGAAAAGCTTTCCATCTATGCTTCGTTTGCCGTGACGCATGGTGGGCATGCCGGCATCGGAACCCTGCCGATTGTCTATTTCGGCACCGAAGAGCAGAAACGGAAGTATCTGCCCAAACTGGCCACCGGCGAGCTGATCGGCTGCTACTGTTTGTCGGAGCCGCAGGCCGGCTCGGATGCGCTGGCCGCCCGCACCCGCGCCGAATTGACCCCGGACGGGAAGCACTGGGTGCTGAACGGACAGAAAATGTGGATCACCAATGGCGGCTTCGCCGATGTGTTCATTGTGTTCGCCAAGGTGGACGGCGAGAAGTTCAGCTGCTTCATCGTGGAGCGGGGCACGCCGGGATTTCAAATCGGCGCGGAAGAAAAGAAGATGGGCATCAAGGGCAGCTCGACGGTGCCCATCTTTTTTGAAAATTGCCGGATTCCGCGGGAAAACCTGCTGCACGAGGTGGGCCGGGGGCACATCGTCGCCTTCAACATCTTGAATGTGGGCCGGTTCAACCTGGGCGCCTACTGCCTGGGCGGCGCCAAGAATGTGCTGGCGGTTGCGGCGAAATATGCGAAGGAGCGGGAAGCGTTCGGCGGGCCGATTGCCCGCTTTGGTCTGATTCAGCACAAACTGGCCGAGATGGCCATCCGCACGTTCGCGGTGGAGTCCATGATTTACCGCTCGGCGGGCATGATCGAAGACGCCATGGCCTCGGCGAAAGCGGGCACCGACCGGACCCAGCACCTGATGCAGGTGCTCGAAGAGTATGCCATCGAAAGTTCCATCAGCAAGGTGTACGGCAGCGAGGTGCTCGACTACGTTGTGGACGAAGCTGTGCAGATCTACGGCGGCTATGGCTACCACGAGGAGTACCCCGTCGCCCGCGCGTACCGCGACAGCCGCATCAACCGCATCTTCGAAGGCACCAACGAAATCAACCGGTTGCTCATCATCCAGATGCTGATGAAGCGAGCCATGAAAGGCACGCTGCCGCTGATCCCGGCCGCGATGCGGCTGGCGGACGAATTGCTGGCCGGGCCAGCGCTGGAAGAAGCGCCCAAGGGCGAATTCGGCGCCGAGGAGCGCGCCGTAGCCGGCAGCAAGAAGGCGTTCCTGCTCGCCGCCGGTGCCGCCGTGCAGCGCCACCGGGAAAAACTGGAAGAGCATCAGGAGGTGATCGGGCAACTGGCCGACATGGTGATGGAAATCTACGCCATGGAAAGCTGCCTGCTGCGCACACAGAAAGCTGTCCACAGCCGGGGTCGCGCCGGCGCCGGGGTGATGGTGGATGCCACGCGAGCGTTCCTCTATGACGCGACCGACCGGCTGGAGAAGGCGGCGCGAACGGCGCTGGCGGCGGTCAGCGAAGGCGACACGCTGCGGGTGCAGTTGAGCGCGCTGAAACGTTTCACCCGACGCGATCCGGTAGATACGATTTCCCTGCGGCGGAATGTGGCCGCGGCGGTGCTGGACGGTAACCGCTACCCGTTCGAGGGCCGTTGAGCACGGGTGCATCGGCTCCGCTCTGGATTCGCGAACTCGCACAACCCTATCTGCGTGCGTTTCGTCCGCTCCGGCAAACCGGTCGACTGTGCGGCTGGTGGTTTTTGTGCACTCCCGGTGGAAGAAGGACGGCCCGCCGGCAGGGAGCGGCTGCGGAAGGGTTGCCGCCGCAGGCCGCCGGATTTTTCGTCGGTCATCTGCTCGACACGACGGCGTGCCCGCCCCTGCAGGTTCGGCCGCCGGAGGCGGTGGTCTTCGCGTTTGTCCACCCGGTGAACGGAGCCCTGCACAGCCGGTTGGTGGCGGCTCCCGATTCCCTGTTTCGGAAGACCTTCGATTACATTCGCTGGCTGACGCACCGCCCGCCGCGCTTCGAGCTGCACACGCAGGCGCTGGCGGCGCTGGTGCGACACGAGTCCTTGCGGGACCGGCCGACGCGATTGCGCCTGCGTTACTCCCGGAATTTTTTCATCGAAACGCTGGCCTGGCTGGTGCGCAGCGGGCTGGTGCGGCGCCTGCATGAGGAATGTGCAGGGCAGCTCCGGCTGCCGACGGCACACTCGGAATCACCGCATGCGAGCCATTCCGGTCGTGGCCGCCGCAGGGCCGGCTCTGAGCGCTCCCAACTGGATGCGCACCCTGGATGAAATCAGCATGGCGGCCCGGCGGGGGATGGGGTATCATACGACTTCTGATGCAGATGGAAACCGAAGCCGTTCCTTCCGGAAACAGTGCAGGGAAACTGCTGGTGCGGGTGCGTCCGCGCGGGTTCTGTGCCGGTGTGGTCCGTGCGGTGGATATCGTGGAGCTGACCCTGGAACTGTATGGCCCGCCGGTGTACGTGCACCACGAAATTGTCCACAACCGGTACGTGGTCGAGCAGTTGCGCAAACGGGGCGCAATTTTTGTGGAAAGCGTCGAGGTTGTGCCGGAGGGTGCGGTGCTGGTATTCAGCGCCCACGGGGTGCCGCCGCAGGTGCGGGAGCAGGCGGCGGCGCGGCGGCTGCAGGTGATCGATGCCACCTGTCCGCTGGTCACCAAGGTGCACATGGAAGCGGTGCGCTTTGCCCGCGAAGGACGCACGATTATCCTGATCGGCCACCGCGATCACCAGGAAATCATCGGCACTTCGGGCGAGGCGCCGGATCGCACCCTGGTGGTGGGTTCGGTAGAGGAAGTGGATGCGCTGCAGGTGCCCGACCCGGACCGGCTGGCTTTTCTGACGCAGACCACGCTGAGCATCTACGACACGCAGGAAATCGTGGCGCGGCTGCGCCAGCGCTTTCCGACCATTGTCGGTCCGGCTTCAGACGACATCTGCTACGCGACCCAGAACCGGCAGGAAGCCGTCGAGCAACTGGCACGGCGGGTCGAACTGGTTCTGGTCGTTGGCTCCGCGAACAGTTCCAATTCGAACCGGCTGGTCGAAGTGGCTGAACGCGCCGGCGTGCGCGCAAAGCTGATCGAAGATGCCAGCGCCATCGACCCGAGCTGGCTCGAGGGCGTGCAGCGCATCGGGCTGACGGCCGGCGCCTCTGCTCCCGAAATCCTGGTCGAGCAGGTGAGCGAAAAACTGGCCGGTTTGGGGTATACGGAACAGATCGATCTGCCAGTGATCCACGAAGACGTGCGGTTCAGCCTGCCGGCCGAACTGACGGTCCTCCGCTGAGGGCACAGCAGAACCCGGTTGGGAACACTCCATACCCAAGGGGTACGATTTGGCGGTCAAGATTGTCCGTCAAGCGAATCAGATTGCCCTGATTGGCGCGGCGACCAGCGCCGGCGCCCATGCGCCCGGAACGGAACGCGCCCCGGCCGCGCTGCGCGCAGCCGGCCTGGTCGAGCGGTTGCGGGCGATTGGATACGAAGTCATCGACCTGGGCGACATCGAGCCACAACGGTTTCAACCGGATGAAGAGGCCCCGCGCGCCCGCAACCTGGCTGCCGTGCTCGCGGCGCTGAACGAGCTGCGACCGAAGGTGGAGCAGGCGGTCCGCTCCGGCGCGCTCCCGCTGATTCTGGGCGGCGACTGCACCATCGCGCTGGCCACTGCGGCGGGGCTGCGTCGGTATTTTCGCCAGCTCGCTTTGATCTACTTCGACCGGGACGCCGATCTGCATGTGCCGGCCACGACGCCTTCCGGACGGCTGCACGGCATGGCCGTCGCCCACCTGATCGGCAAGGGCGCTGCCGAGCTGGTGCGCTTCTGGGGCGAGCCGCCCCTGGTGCGCGAGCCGGAGATTGCTCTGTTCGGTCTGGACCGCCTGGACCCGCCGGAGCTGGAGTTCCTGGAACACTCGCCCATGCTGCGGTACTTCTCTGCGGAAATCAGCAGCCAGGGTGCCGCAGCAGTTGCCGAAGCTGTCTGCCAGCGACTGCAGGCTGGCGGACGGGAAGTGCTGCTCCACTTCGATGTGGATGTGGTGGACGCAGACGAATTCGGCGCCTGCGATGTGCCTGCCCGCGGCGGGCTGCGCTGGAACGAGGCGCGCCAGGCGCTGGAAGTCTTCGTTCGGCAAAAACAACTGGCCGCCATCGAAGTGACCGAATTCAATCCGGAAAAGGACCCCGACGGGAGCAAAGCCGCTGCCCTGGCGGAGCTGCTGGCGGAGGTGCTGGCGGCGCGGCGGGCTACGCTGCAGGAGGTTCCGGCTGCCGCCGCAGAAGCCGCCGAAGTTGCGCGTGCCGAGACGCCGAATCCGCCGGCAACGCCAGCCGAGCCGGGCGAGCAGCGCATCGGCGCAGAACGCGCGAGCACCGCGGAATCTATTTCGAGCGAATCCGCTCCGGAACGATGGGCCGAAGAGAGGGCAGCGGACACAGGCGAACCGGGCGAGTCGGCCTGAACCCGCCGGCCGGCGACCGCACAAACAGGGAATCACCGGAACCGCCTGACCTACAGCTCCGACTTGACAAAATTCTGTTCTCCATCTACAGTGCAGCCCGCATGACTCTGCGGACGCATCGCCATCACCATCATCGCGGCCGGTGGCCGTGTCCGCGGGGGTGCATGCGCTGATTCGCACTAGTCGTTGCACATCGAACCCGCTGACGCGGCAGACGTCAGCGGGTTTTTTGTTTTCGGGGGAACGATGGAGCTGGATTTTTCCAAACTCGGTGGGCTGGTTCCCGCCGTTGTGCAGGACTTCGCTACGGGCGAAGTCCTGATGCTCGGATTCATGAACCAGGAAGCGCTGGCGGCGACGCTGGCCACCGGCGCGGTGACTTTCTACAGCCGGTCGCGGCAGAGGCTGTGGCGGAAAGGCGAGCAGAGCGGTCACCGGTTGCTGCTGCGCGAGCTGCGCGTGGATTGCGACGCCGACGCCGTGCTGGCTCGCGTCGAAGCGGTTGGCCCCGGGGTGTGCCATCAGGGCTACCGGAGCTGTTTTTATCGCCGGCTGGAGCCGGATGGCAGGGCCCGGCCGGTTGCGGAACGCACGTTTGATCCGGTGCAGGTGTACCGGCAGGAGGGAGAACGATGAGCCCGCTTCGCCTGGGCATACCCAAGGGCAGTCTGCAGGAGGCCACCCTGCAACTGTTCGCGCGTGCCGGCTGGCGCATTTCGGTCAACGCACGCAGCTATTACCCGGCGATTGACGACCCGGAGATTTCCTGCACGCTGGTGCGGGCGCAGGAGATGGCCCGCTACGTGGCGAGCGGCGCGCTCGATGCCGGCATCACCGGCCGCGACTGGGTGCTGGAGACAGGCGCGGAGGTCCTCGAGATCGCCGAGCTCGTCTACGCGAAGCAGCGGCTGGCGCCGGTGCGCTGGGTGCTGGCGGTGCCGGAGGATTCTCCGGTGCACTCGGTGCGCGACCTGGAAGGCAAGGTGATTGCCACGGAAATTGTCCGCCTGACGCAGCAGTACCTCGAGCGTCACGGCGTCCGTGCGCAGGTGGAATTCTCCTGGGGCGCGACCGAAGTCAAAGTGCCGGAACTGGCCGACGCCATCGTCGAGGTGACCGAAACCGGCAGCTCGCTGCGCGCGCACCGTCTGCGCATCGTGGATACGGTTCTGGAATCGGTCACCACCCTGATCGCCAACCGCAACGCCTGGGCTGATGCCCGCAAGCAGGAACAGATTCAAAACCTGGCGCTGCTCCTGCAGGGCGCCATCGCGGCGTACAACAAAGTGGGCCTGATGCTGAACGTGCGCCGCGCCGACCTGCCCGGTGTGCTCGCCGTGCTGCCGGCGCTGAAGAATCCGACCATCTCCACACTGAGCGATCCCGACTGGGTGGCGGTGAATACCGTGGTGGACGAAACCATCGTGCGGGAACTGATTCCGCGGCTGAAAGCGGCCCGCGCGCAGGGGATTGTCGAGTATCCCCTGAACAAGATTGTGCTGTAGACCGATGCGCATCCTGACGCTGACGCCCGACGTGGAAGCCGAGCTGCTCGATCGCCGCCTGACCGTTGATCCGCAGGCCGAGCGCGTGGCCGCACGGATTGTCGCGGATGTGCGCCGCCGCGGCGACCGCGCACTGCTGGCCTGGACCCAGCGGCTGGATCGGATCCGAGCGGAATCGGTGGCGGAGCTGCGCGTGCGACCGAAGGAATTTCTCGCCGCTCGCCGTCAGGTCGACCGCGGTCTGCTGCGCGCGGTGAGGGCAGCCGCGCGGAACATTCGCCGGGTGGCCGAGCGGCAGTTGCCGCGTCCCTGGAGTCTGCGCGTGGTGCCCGGGGTACGCGTCGGCCAGCAGGTGCGACCGCTGGAATCCATCGGGTGCTACATCCCTGGGGGGCGCGCCGCGCTGCTCTCCACGCTGTTGATGACGGTCGTGCCGGCACAGGTCGCCGGCGTGCGGCGCATTGTCGTTGCCTGCCCGCAGCCTTCCCCGGCACTGCTGGCCGCAGCCGACCTGCTCGGTGTGCGCGAACTGTTCCGCATCGGCGGAGCCCAGGCCGTGGCCGCGCTGGCCTACGGGACCGAGTCGCTGGAGCGTGTCGAAAAAATCTTTGGACCGGGCAACCGCTACGTCACGGCGGCCAAGCAGCTGGTCAGCCACGACTGCGCCACGGATCTGCCCGCCGGGCCCACCGAGTTGGTGGTGCTCGCCCGCCGGGGCCGCCCGAGCTGGATCGCTGCCGATATGATTGCCCAAGCCGAACATGACCCCGATGCACTGGTGTTCCTGGTGACGCCCTCACGGCAACTGGCGCGGGCGGTGCGCGCCGCCGTGGCGCAGCAGTTATGGAGTCTGCCAGAAACGAATCCCGCCTGGCGCTCGCTCGAAGAACGGGGCGCCATTCTGGTGGCGCGCACGCTGCAATCTGCCGTCGAGTTTGCCAGCCGGTTCGCTCCGGAGCACCTGAGTTTGCCCGTAGCCGAGCGCGGACTGCTGCGGGCCGTTCGCGCCGCCGGCAGCGTGTTTCTGGGGCCGTGGAGTGCGCAGCCGCTGGGTGATTACGCGACAGGAAGCAATCATGTGCTGCCTACCGGTGGCTGGGCACGGGTTCGCGGCGGGCTGAGCGCCGGCGACTTCGTCAAGACCATTGCGGTGCAGCATGTCTCGCGCGAGGGTCTGCGCCGACTCGCCCCGGTGGCGCTGGAGCTGGCCCGGGCAGAAAATCTGCCGGCGCACGCGCGCGCGGTGCGAATCCGACAAGAATCCCGCGCCGGTGCTGCGCGAAGGAGGCAGCCGTGAGCACGCTGCCGCCGGTGCGGCGTTCGGTGCTGCGGATGCAGGCCTATCGGCCGCCGCTGGGCAACCGCCACGGCGCGCTGCGCCTGGACTTCAATGAAAATACGGTGGGCTGTTCGCGCCGGGCGCTGGACGCGTTGCGCCGGCTGACGCGAGCAGAGGCGGCTGTCTATCCGGAGTACGAGCGCACCCGGCAGCGGCTGGCGCGCTGGTTCGGCGTCGCTGCCGAGCAGTTGGTGCTGACTGCAGGCACCGACGATGCGCTGCGGCTGGCGATAGACGTTGTGGTCGAGCCGGGCAGCATGGTGGTGCTGGTCGAGCCGACCTTCGCCATGTATCGCTTCTACGCGGAGCGCGCTGGCGCACGGATCGTCGTGTTGCGCTACGGCGCGCAGATGCAGTTCCCCGAGCAACCGGTGTTGCGCGCGCTCGAGCGCCGTCCGCGACTGTTCGTGCTGGCCAATCCGAACAACCCGACGGGCACACTGGTGCCGCGGGCGGTCCTGCGCCGGATTCTGCAGGCCGCGCCACGAACCTGGGTGCTGGTGGACGAAGCATACTTCGAGTTCAGCGGCGTAACGGTGCTGCCCTGGATTCGCCGGTACCCGCACCTGCTCGTCACGCGCACGTTTTCGAAGGCGTTCGGCCTGGCGGGGCTGCGGGTGGGTTGCCTGTTCGCTCACCGCCGCGCAGTCGAACTGTTTCGTCGCGCCCAGAGTCCGTATCCAGTCGCAGCCCCGGCACTCGCGGCGGCCGAGCAGGCGGTGCGCGACCGGCGCTTCCTGCGCGAATACCTGCGGGCCGTGCAGACGGGTAAGCAAGTTCTGGTTGCGGGACTGCAGCGGCTGCGCATCCCGCAATTCCCCAGTGCGGCCAACTTTGTCCTGGTGGATTTCGGCCGCCGTGCCGATGTTGTGCTGCAGGGGCTGTGCCGGCGGGGGATTCTGTTGCGCGATCGGCGCAGCGATTTCGGTCGCGTCGGCTTTGTGCGCATCACCGTGGGCACGCCCGCACAGATGCGTCGGCTGGTGCGCGCGCTGGAGGCACTCTGGTGAAATCTCCGGAGCTGATCATTTTCGATGTGGATGGTGTGCTCGTGGATGTGCGGGAATCGTTTGACCGCACGATTCTGGCGGTGGTGCGCCAGTGCACCGGGCGGCGGGTGGCCCGCGGGGAAATTCAGCGGTGGCGAAGTCGCTCGGGGTTCAACGATGACTGGGCGCTGAGCTATGTGTGGATTCGCCAGCTCGGCGGCCGGGTTCGGTTTGCCGACGTGAAACGCCTGTGCAACGGGCTCTACTGGGGACGGAACGGGGACGGCTTCGTCTGCCGGGAACGCTGGCTGCTGCCCCGAGCAGTGCTGCGCCGGCTCGCGCGGCGCGCGGAGCTGGCCATCTTCACCGGACGCACTCGACGGGAGTTGCGCTGCGCGCTGCAGCGCTTCGGCGTGGAAGAATTTTTCGCCTGCACCGTTACGCAGGACGATGTGCGCCGCAGGAAGCCAGACCCGGAAGGCCTGCGGCGGATTCTGCGCGGCCGCCGTCCCGATGCGGCCCTCTACCTGGGAGACAACGTGGACGATGCGCTCGCGGCCCGGGCTGCCGGCGTGCCGTTTCTCGGCGTGCTGCCGCGCAACAGTGTGGCACGGCGGCTGCGCGGAGCGAAGCTGCGCCGGCTGGGTGCGCTCGCGCTGCTGGGTCACGTCGCGGAGCTGGAATCATGGCTCGACCGAGAATAGCTACCGTCCGGCGCACGACGCGCGAAACCGACATCCGGGTCCGGTTGAATCTGGACGGGCGCGGTCGCGCGCGAGTCCGCACCGGTATCCAGTTCTTCGACCACATGCTGGAGTTGGTGGCCCGCCACGGCGCGCTGGACCTGGAGATTTCGGCAGCCGGCGACCTGGATGTGGACCAGCACCACACGGTCGAAGACACCGGCATAGCTCTGGGTGAAGCGGTGCGGCAGGCGCTCGGCACCAAGCGGGGCATCCTGCGCGCCGGCTACTTCCTGATGCCCATGGACGAAACGCTGGCCGCCGCTGCGGTGGACTTCAGCGGACGTCCTTTCTGTGTGTTTCACGCCCGTTTCCGGGCGCAGCGCGTCGGGCAATTGCCGACGGAGCTCGTCGAAGACTTCTTCCAGGGATTCGCGCAGGCCGCGCGGGCCAATCTGCATCTGCGGCTGCTGTACGGACGCTCGACGCACCATCAGGTCGAGGCGCTGTTCAAAGCCTTTGCGCGGGCGCTGCGGTTTGCCGCCACGCGCGATCAGCAGCTGAAACGCATCCTGCCGAGCACGAAAGGGCTGCTGTGATGCTCGCACTGGTGGACTACGGCGCGGGCAATCTGGCTTCGGTGGAACGCGCTCTGGCCCGTCTGGGTGCGGCCACGCGTCGCGTCGCCGCACCTGAGCAGCTGGAAGGCGCACAGGGCATTGTGCTGCCCGGTGTGGGCCACTTTGCCACCATGATGCGCGCGCTGGCCGCCGGTGGTCTGCAGGAGCCGATCCGGCGCGCCGTGGCGAACGGTGTGCCGCTGCTGGGCATCTGCCTTGGATTGCAGACGCTGTACGCGGGAAGCGAGGAAGCCCCGCAATGGCCAGGCCTGAGCGTGTTTGCCGGTACGGTGCGGTCGCTTCCCCGCACGGTCAAGCTGCCGCACATGGGCTGGAATCAGATTCAGAGGGTGCGTCCGAGCCGGCTGCTGCGCGGGATTGACGATACGACCTGGTTTTACTTCGCGCATTCCTACGCAGCGCTTGACGATGCTCCGCAGGTCTGTGCCGTGTGCGAGCACGGCGCCCGGTTCGCGGCGGTCATCGAGCAGGGCCATGTGATGGCGGTGCAGTTCCATCCGGAAAAATCCGGCGCCGCCGGCCTGCAGGTGTTGCAGAACTTTCTGGAGGCAATCCGATGATGCTGGCGCGGCGCATTATTCCTTGCCTGGATACGGACGGGGCGCGAGTGGTGAAGGGCGTGCAGTTCGAAGCGTTGCGCGATGCCGGTGATCCCGCCGCACTGGCCGCCCGCTACAACCGCGAAGGCGCCGACGAAATCGTCGTGCTGGATATTGCCGCCGCGCGCGATCGCCGGCCGACATTTCTGGAAACCATACGTCGGGTGGCGTGCGAGCTAACCATCCCGTTGACGGCGGGCGGAGGGATCCGTTCGCTCGAAGATGGTCGCGCTGTGCTCCAGGCCGGCGCCGACAAGATCACAGTGAACACTGCGGCCGTGGAGCGACCGGAGCTGATCACGGAACTTGCGCAGGCCTTCGGCTCGCAGGCCGTGGTGGTGGCCGTGGACGCGAAGTGGACGGGGCAAACCTGGGAGGTGTTCGTGCGTGGCGGACGCGAGCCGACCGGTCGAGCTGCGGTCGCCTGGGCCGGCGAAGCCGTGGCACGCGGCGCGGGCGAAATTCTGCTGACTTCGATCGACCGGGACGGGACTCGCAGTGGCTTCGACTGTGCGCTGACGGCTGCAGTGGCGCGCGCCGTTGCGGTGCCCGTCATCGCCTCGGGCGGGGCAAACAGTCCGGAACATTTCACGGAAGTGTTTCGTCACGGGATGGCCGATGCGGCATTGGCGGCTTCGATATTTCACGATGGCCTCTGCGCGATCGCAGCGCTGAAGCGCTCCCTGGCCGCCCGGGGGATACCGGTGCGCCTGAGCGCATGAATAAGACGATGATCGTGCCGTGCATTGACCTCCAGAGTGGACGCGCCGTGCAACTGGTGCGCGGGCGGCGGCTCGCGCTGGCGGTGGAGGACGTCTTCGGCCTGCTGGAGCGGTTCCGGCACTATCGTTATCTGCATGTGATTGATCTGGATGCGGCGATCCGCGGCGGGAGCAACGCGGCGCTGGTGCGCGCCCTGTGTCGTCGCGCGGTGCAGGGGTTCGGGCTGCGCGTGCGGGTAGGCGGCGGCATTCGCACCGTCGCGCGGGCCGAGCGCATCCTTGGCTGGGGCGCAGAAAAGGTGATCATCGGCACGGCCGCATTTCGCAACGGGCAGGCGAACACAACCTTCCTGGAACGACTGGTGGACCGGGTCGGCCGGCAGCGGGTGATGCTCGCGCTCGATGCCGAACGGGGACAGATCGTCATCCGCGGCTGGCGGACGCGATTGCGTCTGCGACCGGAGCAGGTGCTGGCGCAGCTGGAGCCGTACGGCTCGGAGTTTCTCTGCACCTGTGTGGATCGCGAAGGCAGCCTGCGCGGAACCAACCTGAGCTGGTTTCGCGCGCTGCGGCGGCTGACTCCGCTGCCCATCACCGCGGCCGGCGGTATCCGCAGCCGGGCCGAGGTGCGTGCCCTGGCGCGGCTGGGCATCAAGTCGGCGGTGGGCATGGCGCTCTACACAGGCAGACTGCGTTGAGGGTCCCCTCACCGACGTTCGTGCAAGTCGGCGAGGCACTGCGTCGCTTTTGGAGGACTCGCACCGCGCACCACCCGCCATCGTTCTCCGCGGGACTACGAAAACATTTCAGGCCGGCTCGCCCCGATTGCATTAATCGCGCAATGTGGAGAGGACTGCACGGCTTTCCCGAAACCACATCTTTTCCCGGTTCTGCACCGGGTGCTTCTGTTCAGCTGGTTTTCTACCGCTTCGTGAATTTGAAGTTCCGCACGCGGTGGCCGTTCAAGATAAAACCGTTGACGGCACCGGAAGGATCGCGCGTGAAGCGAATCGTGCCCAGGGTGGTGAAGAAAACATCCGGCAGCGCCGGTTTCAGCTCGGCCGGCCGAGCCTTCAGCCGGTGCAGCACCAGCCGGTTTCCTTGCTGGAGCACAATTCGGTAGATGGGCTCAATTTCCTCCGAGACATAGGTGCCGCTGTAGCTGGCCAGCACGGTCGCTTCCGGATGATGTCGCGGTACACGGACATAGGTGTCTGGTTTATCTCCCGGGAAGCGTTCCAGCAGAATCGGCTGATCGGCGTTCTGTGTCTCGAAACGAATTTCCCGGTAGGCACGTGGGGTACGGAATCGGTCAGCCGCCAATGGCTGCAAAGCCACGGATTCGCCACCGGAGCCGATCCACAGGGCTCCGTTTTGCAGCGTGACTTCGCGAAATGCGTCACGCGCTTCGCTCCAGTACAGGCCCGTCCAGCGAGCAAGCTGCTCCGGCGCAACCGCTACCGTTTCTGCAGCAGGTAGCCAGTCGGCGGGCTCGGTCATCTCAGCCTCGAGGAAGAGGTCAGCCACGCGACGCACGAGCACGGTTGTGTTGACGGTCGAGCCGGCGTTGCACAGCAGCGCCACCGAGAAGCGCTGCTCCGGGAACCGGATGAAGTGCGCGCGGTAGCCCGCATCCGAACCCGGGTGATGGACGACCGGCAGGCCACGGTACTGTCCGCGCATCAACCCAAACGCGTAATCGAGCGGCTCGCCGCTGTTCAGCGTGCCGCGTTCGACAAGCTGCTGCACGAGCCAGTCGCCGCCTACTTTTGGTTCGTAAAAATTCCGGTCCCAGCGGGCCAGGTCTTCGACGGTCGTCAGCAGACTGGTGGCCCCGACTGTGTCGAACTGCGTGAGGCTGAGCCCGAAGCCTCCCTGGGCGGTGGGGTTGTAGCCGTAGGCTTGCCCGCGGACAATTTCCGCGTGATTGTCTCGAAAGTGAGTTCGGGACATGCCCAGCGGCGCAAAAATGTTCCGCGTGGTGAATTCACGGAAGGATTGTCCGCTGATGCGCTGCACAATCTGCGCCAGCAGCGTGTAGCCGGTGTTGCAGTAGAGGAACTGGCTGCCGGGAGGAAAATTCAGTGCTCGCTGCCGCCGGAACACGGCGAGCACATCGTCGTCGGTAATCAGGTCGAGTGAGTAGCGCCAGCCCGCCAACCCCAGCAGTTCCCACTGATCTCGAAGTCCGCTGGTGTGGTGGATCAGGTGGCGGAGGGTGATGGTCGCGCCCAAATCGGGCATTTCGGGAAGGTACCGAGCGACGGGATCGTCCAGGGAGAGTTTCCCCTGTTGCACCAAGAGCAGGATCGCCGCGACGGTGAAGTGTTTCGAGACCGAGGCGACGTGGAATACCGTGGACGGACGAATCGGAATGCCGTGATCCAGGTTGGCCATGCCGAAGCCGCGTGCGTAGATCAGCCTGCCCTCGCGCATCACACCCAGAGCACAGCCGGGCGAGTCGGGCCGATCCCATTCCGCAAAGATGGGCTGGATGGCCTGCTCCAAGTTCTGCGGCGCATCTGTCGAAGCCGAGAATTGCGTTGTGCTCAGAGCGATCAGCAGAGTCAGTGCGGTGATTTCCAGCGCAAGGCGCATAGGTTTCTCCAAAACGGATGAGAGACTGCGGAGTGGGTGACCGGACACGCTACACTTCCCGGTACCAGCGAAAACCGCTGAGCTGTTCCTTGTTCGCTTCGTGCAGCAGGGAAAGAGTGCGCGCCCGCCGGTAGTTGGCACAGGCCACAATCAGTACGTTCAGCAACGCCATCGGGGCGACGTAGGAGCCGGCAAAGGAAGGACTGTCGATCGAAGCCAGAAAGCATTCGTGAGAATACCGCGCCACCGGAGAGACGAAAGTATCCGTGATGCCCACGCAGTAGGCCCCCTTGGCCCGCGCCTGTTTCAATCCTTCGACCGTCTGCCGCAGCCCGCGGCGGAAGCTGATGGCCAGGACCACGTCTCGGCGGTCAGCGGTGCGCACCAGATGCGAGACCAGACCCGGGGTGGTGCCACTGAAAGCCGGGAGTCCCAGGATGCTGAAATTGTAGTGCAGGAAATGCACCAGACTGATCGCCAGATCACCGCCGAAGATCAAAATGCGTCGCGCAGCATACAACCTGCGCGCCAGGCGCAGGGCCGCTTCGGCATCGATGCTGTGTCGCAGACCCTGCAGGTTCCGCAGATCGCGGTCCAGGGTTCCGCGGATGTGCGAGGGGATGTCGGAATCACGCGCAGTGGCGTCGCGCATCAGGTCGAACGGCGTAGCCTGGATCACCGCCAGCTCATGGAGATAGCGCTGGAAATCTCGAAAGCTGGCGAACCCCATGCTCTGCACGATGCGCAGCGTGGTGGCGGGATCGGTGCGCAGACGTTCGGCCAGGCCCCGTACGCTCAACAGGACAAACTCCCGCGGATGCTCCAGCACAGGTCGGATCAGCTCGCGCCGCCTGCGGCTCAGTCGAGCGAGCAGGTCGCTCACGCTGGGCAGGTGGGGGCGGCCAGCTTGCCCGGATGCGCCGTACTTTGGCCGACGGGCCATGTGCCTGGCCAGCCAGATAAAACAGAACCCCCCTGCAAGTCAAATGAAATATTTGTTGACACTCCCGGGAGGTTCTGCCGGAACGTCCAATATTCGGCAATTGTTTATCTGCATCATATGTTGCGATTGCGCCGATACAAAAATTTTGTTCTTGACAGGCTGTTTTGAATTGTGCTATTTGGGCGCGAAATTGGCGCATCGAATATGCAACGTATGTTGCAAATTGAGGAATGGTTCATGAAAAGGCGGACGGGGACACCTATCCTCAGACCAAACATTCGTTGCAATTCACGTTTCATCCGGGAGGGAATTCCCATGCCAGGACAAGTGATGCGGGTGCGGGGATGGCTCTGGGTGCTGGGACTGCTGGGGCTGCTCGGGGTCTCCAGCGCTCTGTACGGTCAGACAGCTTCCACGGGTACCGTTGTGGGTACGGTGACGGACGCCAGCGGTGCGGTGGTCCCCCGGGCAACCGTGTCTTTATCGGAAGAGGGCACGGCGGCGGTGCGAAAGACGGAGACGAACGACCTGGGTCAGTACATCTTCACGAATGTTGTGCCCGGCCGCTACACCGTCACGGTGACGGCGCCAGGATTTCGGCAGGCTGTTGTTTCCGACGTGCAGGTCGAGGTGGCAAAATCTACGCGCGTGAACGTGGTGGTGCAGCTTGGCGAGCTGGCTGAGACAGTGGAGGTCACGGCGGGTGCCCAGGCCGCCTTGCAGACGGTCGATGCCACCGTGGGGGACGTGGTGGATACGACTTCACTGGTCAACCTGCCCACGGTGACGCGTCGTACCGTTGAGCTCGTTTTTCTCCAGGTGGGCGCGCATCCCTGGACAGGTTGGGCGGGCAACGGAGACAGCGGCACCGTAGCCGGGGCGCGACCGGATCAGAACACGTTTCTGCTGGATGGATTGGACATCTCCGACACCCAGGTGGGCGGTACCTGCTGTGGCAACATCGGCATGGGCATTCCGATTCCGGTGGAGTCCATTGCCGAGTTTCGCGCCAACATCACCAATCAGAACGCCAGCTTCAATCGTTCCCCGGGCGGGCAATTCACCCTCACCAGCCGGCGCGGCACGAACAATTTCCACGGAGCCCTCTACTGGTACCATCGCAATGACAATCTGAACGCGAACTCCTGGGCGCGGAACCGGCTGAAGCAGCCGAATCCGGAGCTCAAAGACAACCGGTACGGCTTCCGCGTGGGCGGTCCGTTTCTGCCGGACAAGCTGTTTTTCTTTGTCAACATGGAAGGGAGGCGTTTTCCGCAAAAGACAGACGTGGCCGGCGCGGTGCCCAGCGATACGCTGCGGCAGGGTATTTTGCGGTTCCGCGACCTGCAGGGCAACGTGGTCAGCTACAACGTTGCGAGCTTCGATCCGCGCGGCATCGGCATGAGCCCTGCCATCGCCACACAGTTCTCGCTGATCCCTGCGGGCAACGACACCACCGGCGGCGACGGCCTGAACACCATCCTGCTGCGCGGCCCGACCGCCTCGGACCAGAACAACGACAACATCCTTGCGCGGCTGGACTATCAGCTCCATCCAAACTGGCGAACCAGCTTCACCTGGACCTGGGCGCAGAACCGGTTCCTCTCGCCCAATTTGAATCCTGGAATTGACTGGCGAGGTGGACCGAATGCCATCAAAACGGTAGCGTCGATTCCCAACGATCCGTATCACTACAATCTGGGCGTCATCGGTCAGATTACGCCTTCGTTGAACAGCGAAACGCGCGTGGGCCTCACCCAGACGACCATCGAGTTCAACATGCCCGACCCGGAGCCGCTGTTCCCGCAAGCCGGCGTGGCGTTGAACCTGATTGGCGTGGAAGAGCCGATTCAAATTGCCAGCGCCCGCAAACAACTGGGGATTTCCCGCACGTGGCAGGTCGCTCAGAACATGAATTGGGTGAAGGGGAGCCACGTGTTCCAGTTTGGCGGTCAGTATCAGCACCTGTGGTTCTACCATTCCCGCGTGGGCGCCGTTCCCCTGCACGTCAATCCCATCGCGGATATTGGTGGCACCGTCTTTACCACCATTCAACCCTCTTCCCGTCCACCCACCTGTGCGCAGGGGGTGATCGAGACGAACTGCTTGCGCCCGGGTGACGTGGCCCGCTGGAACCAGTTCTATGCCATGTTGCTGGGCTTGGTGGATACGGTGGGGTTGTTTGCCGTCCGGGATCCGAACGGCAACGATCTGCCCGGCACCCCGCCGTTGGTCAACGACGGCACCTGGCACAACATCCAGCTCTACTTCAACGACATCTGGCGGATGAGCAACTCACTCACCCTGACGTTCGGAGTGAACGGGATGATCGAGGTGCCTTACAAAGACTCCCAAGGACGAAGGCACTTCCTGATTCGTCTGGATACGGGACAACCCCTGTCGGTCAACGACTACTTGCGTGAGCGTGAGCTGGCGGCGCGACTGGGACGAGGCGTCAACCCCGGGCTGGCCTTTGCGCCGGTGGACTTTTTCGATCGCCGAGAGTTCCCGTTGCACCGCAGTCTGTCCCCGGTCGTTTCGGCGGCTTGGAATCCGGCGTTCGAAAACGGCTGGTTTAGGACGCTGTTCGGGAATCGCTCGACCGTGTTCCGGGGTGGTTACCGTTTGTCTCACCATCGACCGATGGCCGTCGGATTCGTGCAGTTCCCGCAGATCGGCAATTCCGCGATCGGCACGCCGCACACGCTGAATGCGCCGGCGTGCAATTTCAGTGGGTCGGGTGGGGCCGGCTGCACTCCGGGCAGTACGGATCCGGCTTTATCCCAGTTCCGCGTGGGTGTGGATGGTCCGGCGCCCTTCCCGCCTGTGCCCCAGCAGATTCCCATTCCGTTCGTGCCGGCAATTCCGTTCAGCAACCCTACGCGCCTGCACTGGGACCCGGACTACAAATACGGCTATGTGCACAGCGCGAACTTCACCATCCAGCGGGAATTGCCCTGGGATCTGGTGCTGGAGCTGGGCTACATTGGCCGCTTTGGCCGTCGTCTGGAGATCAGCAAAAACATCAACGCCGTTCCCTTTTTCATTGCGGATCTGAGCGGGCTTTCTCCGCAGACGTTTGCGCAGGCATTTGACGCTGTCGCGCGACAGTTGCGTGCCGGTGTTCCTCCGGCCAGTGTTACTCCGCAGCCCTGGTTTGAGAACAGCCTGGGACCGGGGGCAACGGTCGCTCTGGCCAGTTCCAATCTGACGAACTTCATCAACGGGTTTGTGGTGAACCTGTGGCTGAACGCCATTGACCCGATGCTCGTGGCCATGCGCGGCGAAGCAGCAGCCATCAACAATCGGCAGATCCGCCAGACCATTTCGCACACCTATGGTGGCTGGAACAACTACAATGCGTTCTTTGTCAGCACCGAGAAACGCTTTTCGCAGGGCTTAACCTTTACCTTTAACTACACGCTGTCGAAAAATCTGGACACCCTCGGAGCCATCGCCGACTCGGCCGGGGGGATGAGCATGAATCCGTACGACCTCTCCTACGCGTACGGGCCATCGCTGTCCGATCGGACCCACGGGGTCAACGCACACTGGGTGTACGAGCTTCCCTTCGGACGCGGGCGGTACTTCGATGCGCAGGGATGGCTCGACAGATTCGTCGGCGGCTGGCAGGTTTCCGGTATCTTCACCTACTTCACCGGGCGCCCGCTGTTTGTCACTCAGGGTGGGCAGCCGTTTGGTTCGTTCGCGGCTCAGGAAAGTGCTCCGGCCATCCGGGACCCGCAGGCCAACCCCGGCCGCTATCTGGGAGTGCGTGGGTCAGGAGGTGTGGGCACGGCAGGCGATCCGGCCAACGGTGGCACCGGCATGAACCTGTTTGCGAATCCGCAGTATGTCTACGAGAGCTTCCGCTTCTTCGAAATCAGCCGCGACCGGCGCAGCTCGCGCGGATTGATTCGTGGCCTGTCGCGGTGGACGTTCGATATGTCATTCAGCAAGCGGACGTCCATCACCGAACGGATCAGCACGCGCCTGAGCTTCGATTTCTTCAACATCTTCAACCATCCGTTGTTCAACGATCCACAACTGGATTTGTTGAACCCGGCTACCTTTGGCGTGATTACCAGCCAGCCGGGCGATCCGGGAAACGGCGACTTCTGGGCACCCCGCCAGATTCAGTTCGGATTCCGGATCGAGTTTTAGCCTGATGGGCATGCGCACCCCCGCGGCGGGCGAGCTGACAGCCAGCTCGCCCGTTGTCGTGGGGAAGTCTGGGAAGCGGCTTCATGCACATTGACGAGCTACCGACGCCGGTTCCGCTGTTGGATCTCGACATAATGGAGCGGAACCTGGAACGCATCGTCTCGCTCTGTCGCGAGGCCGGCGTCGCCTACCGACCGCATGTGAAGACTCACAAAACGCCGGAACTGGCTCGCGCGCAGGTGCTGGCCGGAGCGACCGGAATCACCTGCGCGAAGGTGAGCGAAGCCGAGGTGATGGCCCGGGCCGGGTTGCGGGACATCTTCATCGCCTACCCGACAGCCGGCCGCCGTCGGCTGGAGCGGCTGGAGCGGCTGGCGCGGGAGAGCACGATCTCGGTGGGCGTGGATTCTGCGCAGGGCGCAAAAGATTTGAATGAGTATTTTCAGTCCCGCCGGCGCCAGATTTCTGTCCTGCTGGAGGTCGATACCGGGCATCACCGCTGCGGAGTGCTGCCGGGCAACGCGCTGGAATTTGTGCGGTTCCTGGGGAATCTGCCGGCTCTGCGTTTCCGCGGCATTTACACGCATGAAGGGCACGTCTACGCAGACGGCGAGTTGTGGGAACGACTGGACCGCGCACGGTGCGCCGGCGAAACCATGGCACAGCTGGCCGGGGCGTTGCGCGCTGCCGGGCTGCCCTGCGCTGTGGTCAGCGTCGGTGCCAGCCCGTCGCAGCATGCCGCCTGCGCCATCCCCGGCGTGACCGAAAACCGGCCCGGAACCAACGCCCTGAACGACGCCACTCAGGTGCACCTCGGCGCCTGCGGGTGGGAAGACTGTGCGCTGAGCTACCTGTGCACCGTGGTTAGCCGACCGGCAGCGGAGCGGGTGATCATTGACGGCGGCTCCAAGACGTTCACCTCCGACCATCTTTCCGGTTGGAAGGAATTCGGGTTCCTTCCCGAACATCCTGAGCTGCGGTTCGTCGCTGCCTCTGAGGAACACGGAATTCTGAAGACCACCGCTGGAAACGGCTCCAACCTGCAGGTAGGGGAACGGATTCGAGTCATCCCCAGCCACGTCTGCGGAAGCTTGAATCTCCACGACCGCCTGTACACAGTGCGAGGCGACCGGGTCGTGGGCGAATGGCGCATCGCTGCGCGCGGCTGTGTGGAGTGACCGCTTTAGGAGGCAGCATGACACGGTGTGTGTTGGCAACACTGCTTTTGCTCGCGCTGCCGGTGCCGGCGTGGCCGCAGTCAGCACCCGCCAGGCCCGTCGCTGAAGACCCGGAAATCACCGCGGCACTGGCCCTGGTCGAAGCCCGACTCGAGACCGAACGCATTCGCAGGAAGATTCCGGGGCTTTCGGCTGCGGTGGTCTATGATCAGCAAATCCTCTGGTCGAAAGGGTTCGGATTCGCCGACGTGGAGCGGCGCATCCCGGCCACCCCGCGAACCATCTACCGCGTGGCTTCCATCACCAAGCTGTTCACCGCAACGATGTTGATGCAGTTGCGAGATGCCGGCAAAGTTGGCCTGGAAGATCCGGTGACCCGGTACGTTCCGGAGCTGCAGCTGCGGAGCCGCTTTGCCGATTCTCCTCCGATCACGCTGTTGCAACTGGCCACGCACACGTCCGGGCTTTCCCGGGAAGCGCCGATGGACTACTGGCGCACGCTGCGTTTCCCTGCGGTGGAGGCGATGGTGGCGGCGCTGACGCAGGATGGCGAGCGAATCTTCCCCCCCTATCGCGAATGGAAATATTCCAATGTCGGCTACGCCATCCTGGGGCTGGCGCTTTCGCGGGCTGCCGGTCAGCCTTACTTCGACTATGTGGAACAGAACATCCTGCGACCGCTCGGGATGCACGACAGCGGGTTTCAACCCACGGCTGGGCTGGCGACCGGTTACGCTCTGCCTGAAGGCGATGCTCCGCCGAAACCTGTATTCCAGCCCGACTATGGCGGCTACGGGCCGGCCACCAGTCTGTACACGCACGTCGAAGACATCGCCAAGTTCATCTCCCTGCAGTTCCGCGACGGGCCCGTTGGAGGCAATCAGATTCTTCGCGGCAGCTCGCTGCGCGAGATGCATGCCGCACACTGGATTCAGCCCGACTGGCAAAGCGGCTGGGGCATCGGCTTTCGAATCACCCGCATAGGTTCCTACACCGCCATCGGTCACGGAGGCGGGATTCAGGGCTTCCGCACCGACGTTTCTTTGATTCCTGCGCTGAAACTGGGCGTGGCAGTGTTCACGAACACGAACAGTGACCCTGATGAACTGACCGCTATGGTGCTCGAGCTGCTCGGGCCGGTGGTCGAACGCGCGCAGCAACGAAGCCGACCCGCACCGCCGCCGGCTCCTGCGGAGTGGCGGCACTACCTCGGTGTCTACCGAACGGATTTCGGCAGTCGCGTGCGCATTCGCCTCCACGAGCATCGGTTGGAGATGGTGCCGGCGGAAGAACCGGCCGCCACACCGGTTGTGCTGACCGCCATCGCACCACATCAGTTTCGCATGCAGGGTGGCTGGGCGAGCGGAGAGGTGTTGCGGTTTGAAGTGGATAGCCAGGGGCAGGTGACCGGCGTGTGGATCGGAGCTTACCCTGCACGAAAAGAAGCTTTGCCGGAGTAAATCGGGGTCCGACTCTCTGAAGGAGAACAGCAAGATGAAGCATGCGTTCTTGTGGATCGCTTTCGTGCTGCTTGTCGCACAGCCGGGCGGGCGAGTCCAGTTGGAGGACCCGTTCGACGTACTGATAACGGGTGGCCGCATCGTGGATGGCAGCGGTGCGCCTTGGTATCGTGCCGATGTGGGCATCCGAGATGGCCGCATTGCCGCGATCGGAAAACTGGCGGGCCAGCCTGCGCGAAAAACCATTTCGGCCGAGGGGATGGTAGTTGCTCCGGGCTTTGTGGACATGATGGGAGGCAGCTCGTATCCCCTGCTGGTAGATCCGGCCAGCGCTCAGAGCAAGCTGCGGCAGGGCATCACCACGATGCTGGTTGGTGAAGGCGGCTCGCCCGCGCCCCAGAGCCCGGCCACTGCCGCCGAAGATTCCGCCGGAGGGCTGCGCATCACCTGGCAAACGTACGCAGAATATTTCCGCCTGCTGGAACAGAAAGGCGTAGGTCTGAATGTGGTGCACAACGTCGGCGCCGCACAGGTACGTCGGATCGTCGTGGGCGAAGCTGATCGGAAGCCGACCCCGGCGGAGCTCGATCGGATGAAGGAGCTGGTGGCAGAGGCCATGCGCGATGGCGCCGTCGGCCTTTCCACGGCATTGATCTATCCCCCGGGAGCCTATGCCACTACCGAAGAAATCATCGAGCTGGCGCGCACGGCCGCAGAATATGCCGGCGTCTATTTCACGCACATGCGGAACGAAAGCGGAGCCCTGCTCGAAGCCATCGAGGAAACGATCCGCATCGGCAGGGAAGCCAGCATTCCCGTGCATATCTATCACCTGAAAGCGGCCGGACAGCAGAACTGGCCGCTGATGGCGCAGGCGATTGGCCGCATCGCTGAGGCGCGTCGGCAGGGTGTGGACGTGACTGCCGACATCTATCCCTACATCCGCAACGGCATCGGTTTGCGCTCGTTCATCCATCCGCGCCATTACGCTCAGGGCGATGCTGCCTTTCTCCCGCGACTGACTGACCCGGACCTGCGCCACCGCCTGCGTCAGGAAATCGAAAACGACGCGAGCTGGGAAAACTGGTATGTGCACGTGGGCCGCGACTGGAACAATGTCCTGATTTCTGCAGTGGGCGAAGGGGTTCGTCGCGACCTGCAGGGCCTTTCCATGCAGCAGGCGGCGGAACGACTCGGCGTGGATCCCTGGACAGCGTTTTTCGATCTGGTGCGACAGGGGCCGGTGTTCGTGGCCCCGAGGAGCATGAATGAGGAGCAGAAACATCTGGCGCTGCGCGCTCCGTTCGTGGCCATCTGCACCGATGCGGCTCCCATTCACGCTGAGGCAGCGGGAAAAGCGCTGGGGCAGAGCTTTCATCCGCGTGCCTTTGGGGCTTTTGCGCGTGTACTCGCGAAGTATGTGCGGGAAGATCGAGTGATCTCGCTGGAGGAAGCAATTCAAAAAATGACTTCCCTTCCTGCCAACCGTTTGCGACTCTATGACCGGGGCCGGCTCAGTCCGGGGCTTCGCGCCGATGTGGTGGTGTTTGATCCAGAACGAGTGCAAGACACAGCCACTTTCACAAAACCGCTTTCGTATTCGGAGGGATTTGTCTACGTATTGGTGAATGGCCAGCCGGTGATCGAGCAGAATCGCTGGACCGGCGTTCTGCCCGGCACGGTCATCCGTCACCGTCGCTGAGTTCACCGATTCGTGTGAGCTCGTGCCGCGAGATTCCAGGAGGAACAACCGCGATGAACCCCATCCTGCGACGTGCCGCAAAGCCCGTGCTTGCCCTGTTGCTGGTTCTGCTGGGGACGACCGCGATCCCCGGGCAAACGCCCACCGCCAGGCGGAACACGCGTTTGGAGCAGGCCCTGCGCGAGTCGCTCGCGCGGTCGCCCGGTATCTGGGGCGTCAGCGTCAAACATATCGAACGTCAGGAACTGGTCGAAATTCGTGGCGAAGAGCGTTTCCAGATGGCCAGCGTGTTCAAGGTGCCGGTATTGCTGGAGCTGCTTCACCAGGTGCGGGAAGGGAAACTTTCGCTCGAGGAGCGCGTGGAGTGGACCGCGCCAGAGCGCTACTTTGGCAGCGGCATCCTGGTGACTCTGGCGCCAGGCCTGCGTCCCACGATTCGCGACCTGGCCACCCTTATGATGATCGTCAGCGACAACGCCGCAACCGACATCCTTTGCCATCGCCTGGGCTTTGACAGAATCAATGCCCGTCTGCGCAGCCTGGGTCTGTCGAAGACGGCCGTGGACATGGGCACACGGGACCTGATCCTTCATGCCCTCGGCCTGCCGGAGGAAAAGTATCGAGGGATGACAGTGGACGAGTTGCGCCGTTTCGACTGGGCGGCCCACGAAACGCAGGTTCGGCGCAACCAGCAGCAGTTTCTCCGGGAATGTCCGAACTGCTCGACGCCGGCGGAGATGACGTTGCTGCTTGAAAAAATCGTCACCGGTCAGGCGCTCGACCCCGAGGGAACGCAGACGCTGCTGGACATCCTGTTCCTGCAACAGTTCAATCAGCGGCTACCGCGCTGGATTCCTTACGGCGTGCGATTCGCCCACAAGACGGGCACGTTGACGGCTCCGGTGTGGGTGGTGAACGATGCCGGCGTGCTCTTCCTGCCGAACCAGCAGCGCGTGGTTGTTACGGTGTTCAGCCGGGGAGAGGATCTCGGTCTCAGCGACGGCGAGCGGAAAGCTGCCATTGCTGCCGCCGAGGATCAAATTGCGGAAATCGGACGCATGGTCTTCCAGTTCTATCGCGGTCAGGACTGAATCCAAAGTTTGACGACGGCCGCGACTTCGCCCTCCTGCCTTCGGCGCGGTGTTTGACCGCGGAGGATTCGGCGGCAGCCTTCGCAGCCCACAGCCCGGCCCCAGATGCAAACGACTCGGTGCAGAATACACCGGAGGGTTTTGGATTGTGTTACTGTTGTGCTGTTCATGCCCGGGTGGCGGAATGGCAGACGCTGGGGACTTAAAATCCTCTGGGGATTTTACCCCGTGTGGGTTCAACTCCCACCCCGGGCACCAACATTCTGTTGGACTTATTGAATGAGGGCAGTTGCCCGTTTTCCGGGCTCGAAAAGCCCGGTGTCAGTTGTGGTGTCAGTTGGCTTCCGCACGATGGCCTCGACCGCGTCTTGGATCCGGGAAGGCATCAAATGGGCATAGCGGAGTGTCATCTGGATCGTCTTGTGACGCATGGCCTCTTTGATTTCCAGGAGACTCCTGCCCGCCATGGCCATGCGGCTGGCGAACGTGTGACGCAGATCGTGCCATCTCAGATCTGAGACGTTCGCCTTCGAGAGGACTTCTTTCCACCAGTCTCTGTGGTCTTAGTAGGATTTTCTGGGGCATACGAATTCGGAGCCGGGATGGAGAGCGCGGAGGCTCAGCAGCGCCTTGCGGGCTTCCGAGTTCAGACGCACGTACTCTTTCTTCCCGCTGCCTTTGCCCTTGGCGATGGTGATCAGGTTGAGCCTTAGATCGACATCACTCTAGCGGAGGCAACACTGCTCGCTCCTCCGGAGCCCGGTGTGGAGTGCCAGGTCCAGCTCTGGCTCGCGCTGCGGCCAGTGCTGACGGATTGCTTGCCGGATCGCTATCTCTTCTTTGTCTTCGAGCCAGCGTACCCTCTCGTTATTTTCTCGCTGCAGCGGGACCAGCCGCGCCGGGTTATTTGAAACCTTCCCGTTTGTGATCGCTATGGAATAGATTCGGCTCATGGCCGCACGATAGCGATTGAGTGTGGCCGGCTTTCGACCTTGCTGCGCCAATTAGATCAACTTTCTGCTGATTTCCTAGGGTGTGATAGAGTCTGCCGACCGGTTGCCAAACCACTCTTGCAGCTTTTTCACCTTGGCCGCGTTCAACGTTCCCGGCCTTCCACTTACTTTTGCATGTTCGCGGGCAATTCTGACCAGGTCGGAGAATGAAATGGCCGGCGCCTGGCGCAGCGACTCTGGAAGCTTCTCGCCCATCAGGGCTTCTGTCTTTCGTTTGGCGTAGAGCTTAATGGCTGCGCCCTTGGTTCCGGCTTTCTCCCGACGAATGCGGCCACTGCTGTCCGCAAAACGAATCCACCAGACACCGGTTCCCGGCACCTTCTCAAAGACTCCCCATGGTTTCATGCGCCCCCTTCCTTCTTGCGCGGCCGGCCCCCCAGCTTCGCCCATTGGCTGAGCTGCTCTCGGGAATAGCGACGCGCACGCGCCAAACCGCCGCGCCTCGCCCACCTGCGTCTCTGCTCGGGAGTCGTGCGGAACACTCGGGCGATCCCGCCCAACTTGCCGAGAGCCACTGCATGAGGATTCTTCATGCTTTAAACTTACTTAACGCTATGTAAGATTGTCAAGAGGAATCTGTTGAGAGGAGCCGCGGACCCTTCCGAGAGCTTCGGACTGCCATTTCGCACCGGTCATAGAGGCGGCGGTGCACGATTAGCCGGCGAAGAAAACCGGTCACGATGCCTGCCAGTTTCTGCCTGGAAGTTTGGGGAGAGCGACATCAGGGAATTTCAGGTAAGTCAACGAGTCGCAGGTGTATGACGGTTTCAGACCACAGCCATGTCTTCATGTCATGATCTCGATGGCTGTCGTGTTGAATGAAAGGCGAACCGTGGTTTGTCCCTCCCCGAGGTAGTACCCCGATGAGCGTAGGCTCCCTGGTTTCCCGAGATAACGGCGAGGGGGTGTGGGTGGTAAAAAGGCGGGGAGGTCCATCAGGTACCCTTCCCTCGCGACAGATATTTTTTTGAGTTGCTAGTTCTATGGGCTAAAAGTCTACAACTCCGGACTGATGTGGAGACTCTCAGATGCTGACTGAATGTGGACAGACACAGCCCGATTCTCGGCCCCTCAGCTTTTTTGGGTGATGTAAAGAATTGTGTGGAAATTGGGAAGAGAGGGTGTTTCTTTCAACAGGTTGAGAAAACTGAAGGAAGGAGAACACCCTCATGAACGCAGAGTCGCATTCACGGCCCCGGAGCCTAGAGCAAGAGCCAGGTTCACTGCAAGGGGAGATTTGGTCTCAGTTCCGAGCCGTGTTGAAGCAAGAGTTGAAGACCATGATCGAGCAAGCCCTAGAAGAAAAACTCACCGCGCACTTGGCGGCCCGCTCCCATGAAAGCGCCGCCGGGCGGCGGGGCTATCGCAACGGGCACTGCCGGTGCCGCCCCTGACCCGCCACGGAGAAATTCCTGACCTGGTCGTCCCGCGCGCGGAGGAAGGAGGCGTCGAGTTTCAGACGCTGGGCCGCTATCAACGCCGACAATTGGAAATCGACAAGATCCTGGGGCAACTGTTTCTGGCGGGGATCAGCAGCCGGCGGCTGCGGCAACTGAGCGAGGCCCTCTACGGCCAACGGGTCAGCGCCACGACCATTTCCCGGACCACGGCGCACTGGGCCGAGGAACTCGAGCAGTACCGCACGGCGCCGATTGCCGACGAGGAGGTCGAGTTTCTCTTCCTGGACGGGATCAGCGAACGAGTCCGGGAGCTCGGCGTGGAGCGGAAAATTCTGCTCTGCGCGTTAGGGAGGACCGCGGCGGGGAAGAAACGCATCCTGGGATTCCGTCTGGTGGACGCCGAAGACACGGCCAGTTGGAAGGCTCTGCTGATGGAGCTGAAGGTTCGTGGTCTGACAGGAAAGCATCTGCGACTGATCACGGTGGATGGCTGTCCCGGGCTGCTGGCGGCGCTGAAGGAGATGTACCCGTTTCAGAGGGTCCAGCGCTGTCTGGCTCACCGGCTGCGCAACGTAGTGGTGAAACTCAAGCGCCATCAGTGCGGGCCAGTGATGGCCGAGTGCAAGCGCGTCTTCGCCGCTCCCTCGAAGTCGGAGGCAGCCCGCCGCTTCCGGGTCTGGGTCCAGCGCTGGCAAGTCGAAGCCTAGCGCGTGGTGCGCTGCCTGGAGAAAGATTTCTACCACCTGCTGCACTACTACGCTTTTCCGCCCGAGCTGTGGAAAAAGATCCGGACGACGAACGTGCTGGAGAGAACCTTCTGGGAGTACCGACGACGCACGCGGCCCACGCAGGTCTTTCCTAATCCGGAGAGTGCGAAGAGGATTTATTACGGCGTGACCGACTACCTCAACCAGAACTGGAAGGAGCGCCCTCGATGAGCATTTTCTACAAAAATCCTTGCATTACCCGTTGCATTCTGCCCTCCTTCAGAGTATCTTTTGCCTAACCGAACTGCGTACCACATTCCTCACAGAACAGATTGGCGATGCTGTTTCTAGAACCACATTGGGTGCAGAACTTGTATCCTTGGCCATTGCTGGACAAAGGCAGTGGAGTACGCTTCCCTTCAGAAAACAACACATACGCGCTCAGGCTTGCCGCCAAAAGCGAGAAAATCAGGGCTAGATAGAAGCCCGGTTCGAAACTGATTTGAATTAACCCTCCTGCCTGCTTAGAAAGCTCCGAGGTCAGTCTGGATTTCGAGGCAAGAAGAAACAAGCAAGCCAGTCCGCCGGCGGCTGCTGATGTCCCCGCAGCAGTCCTCGCCCGAGACAAGCTGAGCCCAAGTCCGCCCATCAGCGAGAAAAAGGCCAGCAGTGCAAGGGGTTCTGGGTCCACACGCTCGGTCTTGGCCTGACCGAAGCCGGCGGGAACCTCGATCTCAGTCCCCGTGACGAGCTGTCTCCCGCTGAGTGTCAAGACTCTTACCCCGCTGCATGAGACGGTTGTGAATGGGAGGAAGAAACAAATTATTCCCAGAGCGAAAGTTGCGAGCCTGGCAAGCCTCATCGCTGCCCCCCGGCACAGCTAGACTCGCTCTTGCCCTTGCCATGGGCGAGAGCACTCTAGCAATCGGCATGAGCCGGCAGGAACGGACATAAGCCGACAACCACTGTCCCTCTCCATCGGAGCCCCTGCGCCGACCCAAAGCGACACCTGAGCACTAGAGCCGGCGTCCTTGGCAGCTATGCGGCAAGCGAAAGCTAAATGCCTGCCAGTCCCTGGGTTCCCGGTCCAGCGCCCAGCGCCCTTAGCCTAGCGCACGATAAGGGTGACGTTGGTGGTTCGCTGGAGCGAGCCGGACGAGGCGGTGACCGTCACCGTGTAAGTTCCCGGCGGCGTGCCTGGCTG
Source organism: Terriglobia bacterium (assembly GCA_023512135.1). Lineage (GTDB taxonomy): Bacteria > Acidobacteriota > Terriglobia > Acidiferrales > UBA7541 > DSGC01. Next base: position 225,512 of record JAIMAG010000001.1, read on the forward strand.
CCGGCTAGAAGGTGGAGCCTCCGCGCCCGCGCACGCCAACTGGAAAAGACCAATTGCAATCAGCAACGGGACCGAAAGATTGCTGACGCCAGTCGCTGGGGCATCAGCTAAAAAACGATTGTAATTATCCGAACTAGGTCACCGACGCGCACCGTCAACGTGTCAATCACACCTTCAAAGGTACCTGGAACAAACAAGCTGCACGATTGATTGCCGCTGATGACGCACTGGGTTGCGTCTTGGTAGCCATCAGTACCGGAGATCGAGAGATGGACCACTGTTCCTGGTGGCGCACACCGGATTATAGCGGTGGCTACGTAGTTCTCGAACGGATCCGGATCCTCCGGAAACGTGAAGAACTCAGCGATATTCAACTTTCCTGGCAGCTCAAGCGGCAAGAGCGGGAACGGACCAGCCGGGCCTGCCAAGACGGTTTCACCAACGAAAGTGCCCTGCCCGGGAATGGTGACAACGGGCTTAAGGTGTACTCCTGAACCGAACAGAAGCTTTGTGTCTGCTAGCAGTGTCCTGCAGTCCTCTTTGGTGCCAGCCTTTACCTCATCCCACAAGATGCAACCTATCGTGAGGGCAAGAGACAGAGGTTTTCGTTTTCCTCCCGCCGCAAACCCGAGTTTGCACCCAGTAGCCCACACTTTCCCAAGGTCTTTCCCGAAGATTTTTTGCGACAGCGTCTCAGAGGTGCACCCTAATCTCAGAATGTTCTCATACCAACTTTTCGCAGTGCAGAATGCTGTCGCGACACCGACTGAGAACAGACAAGCATTCTCCACAGCGACGTCTGCCAAGCCCATGCTTGTGGGTATCTTAAAGCCATACAGTCCGTCTCCAATTCGCTCTCCCAAAATCGTTCTTGTTTCGCTGGCATCAGTAAACTGTATCTGAGCCAGCGCGTTGTTTATTCCGGTCTCGCACTGTCGCACTTCCAATGTCGCGTTAACCCATGGAGGTAGCTCCTCCGCCGGGTCTAGCCCATGCCCTTTCGGCGGTTGTAATGCACTAGCACACTGCGGCAGGATTGTTCTCATTCGGGGAGCGGCTGGCGGAGGGATTTGCTCGGTATGGGAAATTTCGTCGGTCACGCCGGCTTTCTCCAACTCCGAGAGATCAATATCAACGACAATCTGTTCTGCGCCATCGGCGGAAATCACTGTGACCCCCACCAGGGTCTCTGACTTACGCACCATGCGCAAAATCGCACCATCAGAGGTGTAAAAGATGTGACGCAAGCCCTGCTCCTCGATCTTCTGGATGACCACATCTCCTTCGGGGGAGCGGGTCACTATGGCCGTAAGTTCGGCGGGTAAGCCCGCTGCATCGCGTGTCCCAATGTATTCAATGTTTTCCTGACTTGGTCCAACGATGCGCCACAGCAGGGGGTCTGTCGGCGTGACGGCAAACTCCACCTCTGCGACGAGTAGTGAAGTCCTCGCTTCTGAGCTGCGGAAGCGAGCAAGAATGGTAGCGGTACCGGACTTGGTAGGCCTGGCCAAACCCTGTTCGTCGATGGTGGCGATCGCCGTATCAGAGCTGATCCATTCCACCCGGGATGTGAGGTCTCGCAGGCTGTCATCGGTGAAGCGGCCGATCGCAGTGAACTGCTGTGCCAGTCCAACCCTCGTTAGCGGACTCTCCGGCGAAATGGAAAGCGAAACGATGTCAATCACATTGACAGGACTACTGCCCTGGATGGCTCCTTTGGTCGCGCGCACGATGGTCGATCCGGCACCGACGGCGGATAGAAGTCCGGTATTGCTCACGGTGGCGACGGTCAAGTCTGCGGTGGTCCATTCAACCTGGTCGGTCAAGTTTCGCGTGGAATTATTTGTATAAGTACCGGTGGCAGTGAGTTGTTGGCTGTCGCCAGCGAGCAGTGTGCCAAGCGTCGGTGTAATTGCAATGGATTGTAGGGCGATGAGAGTTACGCTGGCGGAGTCGGACTTTGTGGGATCGGCGACGCTCACCGCCTTAACGCTAACGGTGTTCGGGGTGGGCAGGTTGGCGGGGGCTGTATAAAGTCCAGCCGACGTGATGGTCCCGACGGTGCTGTTACCACCTTCAACGTCATTCACCAGCCACCGCACAGCCGGGTTGAAGCTGCCCGTCCCTTGTACCGTGGCGGTGAACTGCTGCGTGGTGCCCACCTCCACCGTCGCGGAGGCAGGCGACACACTCACCGAAGCGATTGTTGGAGCCGGTGGCGGAGGTGGAGGTGCCACCTCTTGCGTTGCACACCCTAGGATGCCATTCGTAAGCACCAGAACAGCCGCGAGGGCAACGCCAGGGCCTGGATGGAAAGATCGAGGCTCGAATCGCATGACTGACTCCTTTTGTTCTCAATTCTCCTCAGCCAATTTTCGCGGATGCCGTCCGGAAGCTTTCCTTTTCGTTTGTCTAGGTCACCACTTCACCTCGCAGGGTCTATGCCGAAGTCGAACAGCTTGCCGCCCGCCGTGCCCAGACCACTTTGGTGCCGGCGTCAAAGAAGCTATACCCACCCGGGACGACGGCGACTCCACATCCGAGCTGGGTGTGCATACATCGTTGTGTTGCGGCAAACGGTTTGCCCACAACCGATGAGGCATCACCTGGGCATCCCTCCAATAGCCATTACCTGCGAACGCGTCTCGAATTGCGCTCCTTCGAGCAGTCGCGTGTGCCGTTCGATGGCCAGCACTGCCAGAACCAGGCCGAACAGCATGAAGGCGCCCAAAGCCAGCCCTGCGGCCGTTACGGCAAGGTCGCGCGCTGCCCGTTTGCGCAGCACGGTCGCTTCGTGCTCGGCCTTGGCCTTTTGGTAGGCCTCGAGAACCCGTTTCTGCTCACGCCTGAACTCTTGCGCCCGAGCGTTTTCCCGGGCGGTACGCAGCTCCAGCCAAGCCCAAAATATCCGGGGGGCCTCCGCCGCGGTGGTACTGCGAAGAATAGACTGCGCCTCCTTGAGAATGGCCACCTTGATCTCTGGCCGGGAAGGGTTGATGCGGTAGCGGAAGCCGCTGAGGTCAACCGATTCCCGCGCATTGCCCTCGTCGAAACGAGCAAGCAGTGGCCGCAGCGAATCGCCCACTCCAGAGGCCACCTTGCGTCTCTGCCACCATTCGATGACGTACTGATCTTCCCAAGGGAGCTCTCTCTCGGCTGCCAGCATTCGAAGTGAATGCAGTTCATTGGCGATCGCTAACGCCGCAGCGCTCGGACCCGGTGCAGCCAGGGCGGAAGCGGTTGGAGGTTCGTCAGCAGTCGCGGCGGGCTGCTCCCTGCGACTCAAGAAATTGTCCACGTCCACACGAGTGAGAGCCACGAGGGGTGGTTCCTTCACGGGGCCAGGCTCCTTGGGGGCCCAACTGGGCACAAGCGAATAAGTAAACGCCAGGCCCGCCCCAACCAACATCAGCGTCGCAATCACAGACAGAAACAGCGGCAGGAATCGAGCCCACCGCAACACAATGCCCCGCTCAAATTTCTCAACTATCAGCTGCTTCATGTTTAGCCTCCTTTCTGAGAACCACATGAACTGACTTTCCAAAGTCAATTTCGTAAGAACCTTGCACCTTCGACCTGCGACCGGTGCCAACGGGATGACGGGGCATACTCAAATTCAACTCCTACGACTTCACGTAGTCTCGGATCATGCGGAGGACAAGGTTAATCAGGCGGCGGTTGTTTTCTTCGCCGCCCTCGTCTTCGCCGAAGACCAGGAAGACGAAATCGTAACGTCGCTCCTTGTTCTCCTTGCGGATGCGAAGCATTAGGCCTTCGCGATTTATCGTCTTGTTGAAATCTCTTGTGAAGATGAGGACGTCGCTGCCGGGAACAACGAAGCCGTGGTCCCCACCCCTGGGAACGAAGGACAAGCGGCCGAGCTGAATCCGCAGGGAGCCAATACACTGGCCGAGAAGGTGTCCGTGCAGCACATGGAATTCGACCGCGTCGCCGCGCTTCAGCAGTTGTTCCGCGGTGATTTCGGTCTCATAAAAATCTCCCAGATAAAGCAGCGCTGCTCCGATGCGGCTCAGGATTTCATAAGTGCCGGGCTTCAGTGCGTCGGCTTTTCTGTACTCATCCAGCGCCTGCCCAAAATATTTATCCTCGAAGAATCGGTCTCCGCGGCGGATGTGTTCTCTGACTTTTTCCTCAACATCTATGGGATTTTCTTCACTTTTTCCGGACGGACTATTGGAACCAAGCACCTGCCGCAATTCTCGTGCGCGATTCATGTCCACTTTGAGGACATCCCCTTCTCGGCCGACCGACGCGATGTTCGCTCCGGCCTCGCTAACCTCGACCACACGCGCCATGGAGCGATCCGGGGCGCTATCCACATCGACAATCTCAACAATCCCGGTCTGTCGCCGCACCCGGTACACTTCCTGGCCTCTTTGGTCCCGGATGACCTGCTCGCCGGAGACAATCAGACGGTCTCCGACACGAAGTGAGTGGTTCTTTCCGACGCCTAGAATGCGGGTCTCCGCGCCAACCTGGGCCAGTACCTTTCCTTCCAGCTTCTCCAGTGCGGTCAGCTCTATCTCCGCGGCGGTTGGCCCGGCTTCTGGAGGTGGAAGCACCCGAGCCAAGTCGTTGAGCTTGCGCACAACCGCCTGGACGGCCTGAATCGTCGCCCGGCCGATCAGACTGTCCAGCCCTTCCTTGCTGGAGGCATGGAACATTCCGCCGGCAAGGATTTGGTCCCAGACCAGGGCTCCCGAAGTCGTGCTGATCCGCGTCTCGCTGCCGCTGCCGGATTCGCTCAGGGCAATTTGGCCGGTCTTCAGATTGATCAGACGGAAGTCAACACGGACGTCAACCCGCTGCCGGTAGCGGTCTAGAAATTGGATCACCCCCTGCACCAGCACTTGTTCTCTGAACTTTTGCTCGTTGAAGCTGAAGTTGGAAACTTTGCCCGCCAGGACGTAGTGGGCACCGGCCAGCTGCTGGGAGGCGAGGGGATTTTCTGCCCAATACGAGCTGTTGAAATCGATCCCGCGCAGCGCGTCCGCCACGGTCCCGGGATCCACCAGCTCGTAGTGGCGAGCTCCGGCGCGAGAGAGTTCCGTAATCAAGATCTCTGTAAGAGCGTTCCCAATGGTTGACTTTTCGGCGTTCGCAGGATTCTCCAACGCCTTAACCGCCACCCGGTGACGCAATGTCTGGGCCTCTGCCGAACCGAATGCAGCGCTCCACAAGACAATTACGCTGATCAGAACTCGAATCCTCATCACTTCCTCCCACTTTGCGATCAGTAAGATTCTGAGTTCGGTCCAAGAGGCGCGGGGCGTAGGCACCTGGCGACAGGAAGCCGGACTTGCCGGCAGATGTCGAATCCGCTTCGTCCGAGCCTCTCTTGAAAATTCTCCTCCCGACTGCTCGGGAACATGGTTCACCGTGCAGGGTCTATGCCGAAGTCGAACAGCTTGCCGCCCGCCGTGCCCATGGCCATGTTCGTCCCTGCGTAGAAGAAGCAGTATTCGCCAGGCGCAAGGGGACTGCTGGGCACGACCTTGTAAATGCCGGGCGCGATCTTCTGGAATTCAAACTCGACGATGTCTTTGGAGCGGGTGCCGGTGGACGACCCGTATGCTCCGAATTCCCCCACTATGAGTTCCCGGTCTTTCTTCTTGCTATTCATCTTCGCCAAGATGAATTCATTGGGGCTGGAAGCGCCTCCGAAGAAACTGCCGGAATAGCTCAGCCCGGACGTTTTTTGTTCAAAGTAGAACCAGAACTCGGGTCGCTCCTCGCTGATGCGCAGGTTTGACCGCGCACCGCGCACCACTGCCTTCCATTTGGCTTTGGCGATTCCATAGGTCATTGCCGAGGCGAACATCCCGCCCGTTTTCCCCTGCGAATAGACCGACGGCTCCAACTGCACCATTCGTTTGTCTCGCTTTTCCTTAGGTAGCCAGTAGATCCCGGGGTCGTGAGGCGAAAGTGGATCGTTCGAATCCGGTGGGGGATTACTGGCCGCCCCGTTTTGCTTCGCCGTTGCCTCGGCTGCGCCAGCCGCCTTGCCTGCTGCGTCCACCATCGCCTGGATGATGGCCTCGCTAACGCCAGCGTTCTTCAGCACCACAAGAGCTTCCAGCGAGGTGTCAAAGGCGGTTTTCTTGGCTTCGATAGCTTTGATGATCGTCGCTTCACTGAATCCAGCAGCGATCATTCGAAGGATGTCATCGTTGGTGAGCGGTTTTTCTGACTGCGCAGTTGTGGTCGTGATGGCCAGCAAAACAGCGAAAGACGCCAGCCCCAGCCGAACAAGGTGTGTCTTCATGCCTTTTCCTCCTAGCCCGACGGGGCGGCGAGCGATTTACGAAATAGGCCCCTTGGAGCTGCGTTGCCCCACGCTGCCGCCCTCAATCCGCTTGATACCCTATAAGGATGGGTATACAATTCGGCAATAGGCAGGAGCTGGCAGGAACCGGCACAAGCCGACATTTCGGACTCCGCAGGACAAACAGGCTGGTTTAAACGGCGGGTTTGCCATGGGAGACCCTCCGCCCGGCAAGCGGCTCGATTCCTGGAAAGAGATAGCCGCGTATCTGAAGCGCGACCAGCGCACCGTAATGCGCTGGGCCAAGCAGCGGGGCCTGCCCGTGCACCACACGCCCGGCCCAGGCCGCGGCAGCGTTTTCGCCTTCACCGATGAGATCGATGCTTGGCTGAAGCAGCCCAACGGTCAGGTGGCGGCTGAACTGCCCAGCAGAGCACGGACGGAGTTCGCTGCAAGGTTACGGCTGAATCCGGTTCTCCTGCCGGCCGTCCTGGGAGTGCTTGCGCTGGTCGCGACGGTGCTTTTCCTGGCCATGCGCCGTGGACCCTCAGAGCAGCCGTCCGAAGTGCGAATCCTGAAGCAAGGGTTCGAAGTCCTGGACCGCGACGGCCGAGTGCTATGGCAGCACGAATTCCTGGAGCCCCTGCGCGAAGCAGGGGGACGGCCGAGATCGATCGGCGAGATGGCGCGCGTCACGGACCTCGATGGTGACGGTCAGCCCGAAGTAATTGTCGTGGCCGATTTCGCAACCTCCGCAGCAAGCTTCGAGACACCACACAGCATCCTATTTTGCTTTTCCGCCGATGGTCGGCTGGTCTGGCAATGGAAGGCGGAGATGACGCTGCGGTTCGCCGGACGGGAGTTCACCGGGCCGTGGGTTTTCTACGACTTGGTCGCATCCCCGTCGGGCACAGCGGGAGCGGTGTGGCTAGCAGTGGCACACCATGCCTGGTGGCCGTCCGCGGTCGTGCGGGTTGATCCGACCGGGAATGCAGAGATCGTCTTCGTCAATTCGGGCCTCATCTATGCAATGAACTATGTCCGGACTCCTGCAGGCGACTTCGTGCTCGCGGGCGGCTTCAACAACGGGCACGATGGAGCATTTTTGGCCGTACTCGCAATCGAAGGAACGTCCGGCAGTTCGCCGCAAGGAGAAGATTCGCCATTCCGGGCAGTGGACCCGCCTGGCGGTGCTCCGGCGCGCTACTACCTATTTCCGCGCTCCGAGCTGAATCTACTTGAGCGCCAACAGAGGAGTCAGGTGACTCAAATCAGCGTGGGGCCGGAGGAAGTCACGGTCGTTACTTGGGAGGGGAAAGAGGTAATGTCCGCGCTTTACAGTTTTCGCTCTTCCCCGGAGTTTGCCCCGGCCTACGCCGACTACAGTGACGGCTATTGGCACCGACATCGCCTGTACGAGGAAGAGGGCCGGCTCGACCACACCGTGGAGCAGTGCAAACGGCTTGTCCATCCCCTCCCGGTCCGCGAATGGCGCAATGGCTCATGGTACACCCTCCGCATCCCCTCGCAGTATTTTTCTCGCTGAGCTGAAGCAGATTCGTGGTTGCATCTTTTTGGGCAGAAGATTGCTCGATTTTCAGCACGAAGCTTTCTGTCTCGACGGTCAGGGAGGAGCGTCATGTTCTTGGGAATCCGAAAAGGTATCAGGCGTTGAGTTCGGCGGCTTCGTCCTTGCGGCAAGCTGCCGGCGGGCTGGGAAGGAAACGACGTTGGGGGCGCTGGGCGGCGCACTAGCGGTTGGGAGCTGTCCTTGGGCTTGGTGAGCGCTCTCAGGCCCATGCCGGCGAGGTTGTCGCACGTCTCGGCAGGTGCCAGGCAGATATGCGGCCACTGTGGCGCGCGACCATCTTGGCGTCGACGTGGCCCAACTGCTCGGCTACGAGTTTTCAACGGCACGCCCAGTCTGATCCAACGGCTGCCGGTCGCCCTCCGAGAAAACACACTAGTTATAACGCTCGAAGCTTGGAAAGGGAGTCCCCCGACCGACTGCGTCTAAGGCTCCTGTGGTAGGATTTGCAGCCAGGCAGGTTTCAGCCATGTGCGCTCGGTCGCACAAGATGCCGGAACGTGACTGGCCTTGACGATGGCCCTCGTACCGCAATCAGGCCAAGTACTCATAGGGAGGCTATTCAACGAGCCTATGCGGGTGGAGACTGCCGTCCAAATTGCAGATGGCACATGGCGGCTCGGTTTGGTCGGAACGCAGAGTGAGAAATTCCGGAGTGTGACTCTGTCGGCAGCGGAACTTTCTTCCCTCCAAGTCCTCGAAGTCACCCGGACTTTCAAAGGCGATGGCAGTTTGCTGCGTTTAGGGCTTCAAGCACATTCGCTGGGAATTGCCTATGAGTTTGATCCTTATTTTGGCCTCTCAGTATCACGCGTAGACCCGCTTCCTCATCAACTTGAGGCCGTCTATGACTTCTTGCTTAAGCTTCCGCGTGTCCGGTTCTTGTTAGCCGACGATGCTGGAGCAGGGAAGACCATCATGGCCGGCCTCTTGCTCCGCGAGCTCAAGCTCCGAGGTCTTATTGAGCGCACGTTGGTGGTGTGTCCCGCCAATCTTACGTTCCAGTGGCAGCGCGAACTGAAGGAAAAGTTTGACGAGAAGTTCACAGTGCTCCGGGGCTCCGACATAAGGGAGCAGTATGGCGTGAACCAATGGCTCGAAAACAGCCAAATCATAACCTCACTTGACCTGGCGAAGCGTGACGACATCTTGCCCAGCCTTCGGCAGGCCAGTTGGGACCTGGTCATTGTTGACGAAGCCCATCGCATGTCAGCGGCGGCGGAAGACAAGAAGAGTCTACGCTACCGATTGGGTGAGCTTCTGCGGGACAGGACCGACCATTACCTACTGCTTACGGCTACACCTCACAAAGGCGACCCATTGAATTTCAGTCTCTTCTTGCGGTTGCTTGATGAGGATGCGTTCGCCGACGTGCGCTCGATCCGCGAAGCCATGGACCGGCGCCGGGCGCCCTTCTATCTGCGGCGCATAAAGGAAGCAATGGTTTACTTTCCCGAACAGCAACCCGATGGGAGTTGGGCTGCCCAGAAAATCTTCACGAAGCGGATCCCGCACACTGTGGATTTCAAGATCGATGGTGCAGAGTTTGAGCTCTATTCAGAAGTCACGCGTTTCGTAAAGGCCCAGAGTCAACGTGCTGCCGCGAGGGAGGAAGATCCAACGGCACGTGCCGTAGGTTTCTTGATGACCTTGTTCCAGCGACGGTTGGCTTCAAGCACCTACGCGGTTCGTCGGTCGTTGGAAAACCGAGCCCAGAAACTTGAGACTGCCTTGAAGAAGGGTCAGCAACTACTGGCCGATGAGCTCGAACTTCCTGATCCGGAAGACTTGGAGGAAATGGAGGAATCCGAGCGGGAAAAGTGGGAAGAGCGGCTGTCACTAATTTCCCTCGCCCGTGACCCTCAGGAGGTAAGGCGAGAAATTGAGGACCTGACCCGGCTAGCGCAAATGGCTGAAGCTGTTGAAGCGTCTGGCACTGAAGAAAAGCTGTCTCGGCTTCGTGCGCTGTTGCAGGATCAGGGGTTCTTCGAGCGACCCGACCAGCGCCTGCTCCTTTTCACCGAATTCAAGGATACGCTGGATTACTTGGTGGACCGCTTGAAGGGATGGGGCTTTCGAGTCGGCTTCATCCACGGTGGCATGAAGCCGGGCTCACGGGACGAGGCTGGCAGTCGCCTCTGGGCGGAGCAACAGTTCAAGGAGGGAAACTTCCAAGTCTTGGTGGCCACGGAGGCCGCGGGAGAAGGCATCAACCTCCAGTTCTGCCACATCCTGTTCAACTATGACATCCCTTGGAATCCGAATCGCCTGGAGCAGCGGATGGGCCGAATCCATCGTTACGGCCAACGGAAGGACTGCCTCATATTCAATTTTGTGGCCACAAACACGGTGGAAGGGCACGTGCTCCGCCGACTCCTTGAAAAGCTCCAGGAGATTCGCGATGCCCTTGATGACGACGCCGTATTCAATGTGGTGGGTGAGGTTCTTCCTGCGGCGCATATCGACAGGGTCTTGCGCGACTATTATGCAGGCAAACTAGGAACGGAGGACCTGGAGAGCCGCCTGCTGCGGGATGTTAGCGAAGAGCGCTTCCGCGCCATCTGCCAGACTGCTTTGGAGGGATTAGCCACGAAGCGGCTGAATCTCGAAATGCTCGTCGAACGGCGCGCGCGGGCTCAGGAGCGCCGCGTGGTGCCCGAGACCATTGCGAGGTTTATTTCTGATGCGGCCCCACTGGCTTCGATGACGCTGACACGCCATAGTTCGCTTCCGCACACCTTTGACCCTGGGCCCACGCCGGGACGCTTGCGCCGCTTCGAGCGACAGGAAGGTTGGCGGCTCCCTGCGCTGAGCAATCGTTACCCGCGGCTCTCGACCGACAGAAAGATAGCGGAAGAACATGCGCTCGAATGGGTTACACCTGGGCATCCCCTGTTCGAGGCCCTGCGGCGAAACACAGTAGAGGAAGCTCAGCCGGTGCTTGCTGAAGGTGCCTGTTTCTATTCGCTCCGGCACGATCGCCCGGCAAGGATTGACTTTTACCGGGCGCGGATTGTCGACGGCATGGGGCACGTCATCCACGAGCGGCTCTTTGCCGTTGAGCAGTCAGAGAATGGCGACCCGGTGCTACGCGAGCCCGCCGTTCTGGGAGATTTGCAGCCAACTGCGCCACCCGATCCTTTGCCAAGCGTTGCAAGCTTACCGGAGCCCATGGCCTTTCTCCAGGAGCGCGCATTAAAGCCGTTCTTGGAGGAAATCAAAGCTGAGCGCGTGGCTGAGGTGGAACGAATCCGCCACCACGTGGAAATTTCTCTCACGGAACTGATTGCGCGCGCCGATCAGGAGATTGGGCGCTGCGAGGAAGAGAAGAATCGGGGGGTGGAAGGTGCTGCTGGACGGCTGGCCGTTGCCATCCAGAAGCACGACGAACTCGTCCGGCGTCGAGAGCGCCGGCGCGAAGAACTGGACCGGCAGAAAGCCCTGACCCTTCAGGGAGTCGAACGGATCGCCTCTGCGCTTGTCCTCCCCCATCCCGAGCGTGAGGCCCCCGAGCTGCGCCGCCTGCGGCCCAATCCGGAAACCGAACAGACTGCTATGCGCGTGGCGATGGAATACGAGCGGGCTCAAGGGCGCACTGTCGCCGACGTTCACGAGAAAGACTTGGGCTACGACTTGACCAGCCTCGACACTCGCAGCGGCGAGCTCCGCCTGATCGAAGTCAAAGGTCTGGCCGGCAGCGAGGGCGACATCATCCTGACGCCCAATGAGTATCGCGTTGCCGAAGACCGCCGAGACTGCTACTGGTTGTACGTCGTGACCGACTGCGCGAACACTCCTAAGTTATTCCACATCTTTGATCCAGCCTCTAAACCTTGGATACCCGTCCAGAAGGTGGATCATTTCAGGCTTCCTTGGAAGCAACTCACCCATGGTGGTTCTGATTAAGGGGGCACCGCTGAGGGGGTCATATGCCGGATGAGGGAGCAGAAGAACAGCAAGGGGAGCCACGGTATGCTGAACAGGCAAAACGGCTTACCGAACGCTTGTTGAGAATCGTTGAGAACATCGGGCAGCAAGAGCCCGAGTACAGCCTAGAGCCCCAGGGAATCTACATCGCAGATGTCGAAGCTGCAGTTGAAAGATTCGCATGGCAGCTATGGGCGTGTCGCGAATTTGGCTACGGCTTTCCTTGTCTAGAACTCGAAGAGGCTGAGCCTGTTCCTGTAGATATTCTTGGCCCCTATGGGCCAGATACTTGGCGTTTCTGGCCGCCATGGCTGGAACGCTACTGGTTAGAGACGATGCACTTGTTGTGGGAAGCGTGGCGGCGGGGGCGGAGGGCTAAGAGGCCTCCACACATTTTTGACTTTAAGATATCGGAGCATAGTCTTTCGGAGACGAAAGGGTTTTTTGCAAGTCATCTTGTGAGTTTTTTGACCAGCCGATTCCGGGCACAACAGTTCAGTGGTTCCGCCAGTCCCGGTTTGCGGTTAAAGGTGGTCACTCATCGGCATGGACTGCGCGTACATTACTCACCTGCGTACTTTTTCAACCCTTGGAATGTGTTTGGGTCTCCTACATCCCCCGTGTATGGTTGGATTCACCCTGGCCGCTACATGTTCGGTGCAATGGGACCCAGGTTTCCTTTGACATTTGACCCAGCCAATTTTGATATTCCGCCATGCACTGAAGCTCGACTGACGACCATATGAGCGCAGCAGACCCAACCGACTACGGGCCTCTAGGCGGACTAGTTAGCCTGGCAGGGGCGATCATGGCTGCTGCTCTTGCCATTGGGTTGGCTTGGCGCAGGCGGACCAAGTGGGAACCTTCTGAGGAGGATGTGTCCAAAGGTCCTCAAAAAGTCGGAGGTCTGTTGAGCGGGGTACTCGTGGTTGTAATTTGGTCTCAATTCTCGGACCCAGTTTATCTTCCTCAGGCAACGCGGGTTGCCCTCATCATGGCTGGTGGCTGTGTCCTATTTCTCCTGCTCTACGGTTTTCTGGTTGCAACGCAAACCTTCCAAGTCGTCTATTCACCGAAGCCCAACACAACTGCCACTCGAAACGTCATTGGAGGATTGTGGCTCACGAAGGAAGCGGTAACGATTAAGCGCAAGAACAAGCTAACCACCCAGGAGTTATTGAAAGGAGCGGCTTACGACCCGGACAAGCTGTGGAGCCGCTTCTCGAGAGCCCTTGCGAAAGCGTGCTTCGTCATCTTCTATCTCGGCTTAACAGTGTCCGGAAGCGTTGCGCTCGCTTGCGCCGCGATAGTACTGGATCTGCGAACTAGGAAATGATTCCGCGAGAATGCAAAAGATTGGCCGAGGTGGATTTTCCGGTTGCTGAGGTGAGTCGGCACGCGGCGCGGGAGAAGTCCATTCGCCACGGGCACCCCTCCACGCTGCACCTGTGGTGGGCACGGCGGCCGCTGGCGGCCTGCCGAGCAATCTTGATGGCTCTGCTGCTGCCAGACCCATGTGACCCTCGCTGCCCTGCGGAGTTCCGGGAGAAGGCCCGGAAGCTGCTCCGGTCCATCCCCAACACGGGTTTTACCGAAACTCACGCCGATCTGCGCCGGGCGCTGCTATCGTTCATTGCCGACTTTGCCAACTGGGATAATTCCGCCAACCCAGTCTATTTGGAATGCGCCCGCGGACTGGTGCGGGCGGCGCATGGCGAAGAACCGCCACTCGTGGTTGATCCTTTCGCCGGCGGTGGCTCGATACCGCTGGAAGCGCTGCGGATCGGCTGCGAGGCCTTCGCCAGCGACCTGAATCCTGTCGCCTGTCTTATCCTGAAAGTGCTCCTAGAAGACATCCCGCGCCACGGGCCCAAGCTTGCCGAGGAACTGCGGAGGGTGGGCGGTGAAATCAAAAAGCAGGCGGAGAGAGAACTCGCCGAGCTTTATCCGCAAGACTCGGACGGTGCGGTGCCCATCGCGTACCTCTGGGCGCGCACGGTGGGGTGCGAGTCACCCCAATGCGGCGCAGAGATTCCGCTGGTGCGCTCGTTTTGGCTCTGCAAGAAGACGAACCGCAAGCGGGCATTGCGGTATCGCATCGAGCGTCGGAACGGCGCACCGCCTCGTGTGGAATTCGAAGTCTTCGAGCCGAAGCACGAAAGGGACGTGCCGGATGGAACAGTCACGCGCGCCAAGGCCAGATGTGTTTGTTGCGGCGCAGTACTTTCGCCCGAACGCGTGCGGGCGCAACTTGCCGCGCAGCGCGGCGGGGCGGATGTGGTCTTCGACGAGCAGGGCCGAAGAGCCGGCGGCGCGCGGCTTTTGGCCGTGGTGACGCTCAAACCCGGCGAGCCCGGCCGACACTATCGGCTGCCCACCGCGCGCGACTACGAGGCCGTGCGCAAGGCACAGGCGCGCCTGGCGAAGCTCCTCGCGGACTGGGAACGCAGCGGAAAGCAGGGCCTGTGCCCGGTGCCGGATGAGCCGCTGCCGCCTATAGGCACGCTGGGCTTTCGCGTTCAGCGCTACGGCATGCTCCAGTGGGGCGACCTGTTCACCGCGCGGCAGAAGGTGGCGCTGGTGACACTGGTGCGGCTGGTACGCGAGCTTGCCCCTCACCCCGACCCTCTCCCAAAGGGAGAGGGAGAGAATCGCCCCCAACCCCTCTCCCCCAAGGAGAGGGGAGCCGAAGGCAGGGTGAGGGATTTGGAGGCGCTGCGGACGGGGCTAGCCTTTGCGATTAGCAAACAGAGCGACTTCAACTCTAGTCTGGCTCGCTGGGCAAACCATATGGAGAAAAGTGTTGCGACCTTCGCGCGCCAGGCATTGCCAATGCTTTGGGATTGGGGTGAAATCGTTCCCATTAGCGAGTCCTCTGGCGCACTCGCTGTGGCAGTTGACTGGATAGCATCTGCGTTTGCCACGTTGAGGGGAAAGCTGGCGGGCGAAAGCCATGTGCAACTCGCCGATGCCACCGAGCACCCGCTGCCGGACGAGGCAGCGCAGGTGTGGTTCACCGATCCGCCGTACTACGACGCAGTTCCCTACGCCGATCTTTCGGATTTCTTCTTCGTCTGGCTCAAGCGGGCGTTGCCGGGCCATCCGCTGCTGCGCGATCCGTTCGATCCGACTAATCCGCTCACGCCCAAAACGCGTGAAGCGGTGCAGAACGAGCGCTCCGAGACCAACGATGGGCGGCCCAAGGACAAGGCGTTCTACGAAGAGGCAATGGCCAAGGCTTTCGCCGAAGGCCGCCGGGTGCTGCATGAGGACGGCATCGGCGCGGTGGTGTTCGCGCACAAGACCACCGAAGGCTGGGAGGCGCTGCTTTCCGGCATGATTCGCGGCGGCTGGACCCTCACCGGCTCTTGGCCCATCGCCACCGAGAAGGGTTCTCGTCTGCGGGCGCGGGAATCGGCGGCGCTCGCGACCAGCGTCCATCTGGTCTGCCGCCCGCGGCCTGAGAATGCGCCGGTGGGCGACTGGGCTGAGGTGCTGCGCGAGCTGCCGCAGCGCGTCAGGGACTGGATAGAGCGCCTTCAGAGTGAAGGCATCCGCGGCGCGGACCTGGTCTTTGCCTGCATCGGTCCGGCGCTCGAGATTTTCAGCCGGTACGCGCGGGTCGAAACCGCCGAAGGGCGCGAAGTCAAGATGGACGAGTTCTTGGAGAAAGTCTGGGAGGTCGTCGGGCGGGAGGCTCTCAGGCAGGTGCTGGGCGCAGCCGAAGCAAACGCCCACAACAGCGCTGCCGGTGCGCTCGAAGAAGATGCGCGGCTGACCGCGCTCTTCCTCTGGACGCTGCAGAGCACCAGCGCAGAGCTGGCGGCGAATGCGGACAGCGAAAGCGACGAGGAGGTCGAGGAAGACGAAGAAGAGGAGGAAGAAGCAGCAACGCCGAAAAAACAGAAAGGCTATGCCATGGTCTTCGACGTGGTGCGGCGCTTCGCCCAGCCTTTGGGGATCGACCTGCCAAAGTGGGAGGGGCGGATCATCGAGACGAAGAAGGGAGTCGTGCGCCTGCTGTCCATCGAGGAGCGCGGGCGTGTGCTCTTCGGAAAGGAAGGGGCGGAAGCGGTCGCCGCGCGACTCGAGTCAGGTGACCGTTCCCCCCAGCTCGCGCTGTTCGAAAGCGTCACAGGGCGCTCTCGCAAAGGAAGCAGAAAAACCCGCGCTGTGCCCGACGAGCCACAGAAGACCAGCCGCGAGGCGACCACCCTCGATCGGGTCCACATGGCCATGCTGCTTCAAGCGGGCGGTCAAACGAACGCACTGCGCGCTTTGCTCAAGGCGGAGCAGGAACGCGGGCCCGACTTCCTGCGCCTTGCCAACGCTCTCTCTGCTCTGTACCCTAAGCACACCGAGGAAAAGCGCCTCCTCGACGCCATGCTCCTCGCCGTCCCCAGGTAGCCAAAGCCCATGAGGCCGATGGAAGTCTTCAACAGCGGCAGAACGAGAGCGGAGCACCTGTTGAAACTGTCAGAGTTGTTGTTGAATACGCGGCGAAGGGGAATGCGCGCGGATTGGGCCAGAAGATTCAAAGCTCTCATGCATTGGCCCCAGAAAGAGCAGATTGACCGAGTGGACGGCCCGGGTGCTGTGCTGATCCTACGGGAAGCATCAGGGCTTAAGTCTAAGCACTTCGATGAGGAATACCTGAACGAGCTGCTTAGAGCCGCGTATGCGGGAATAGTGGCCTCACTGGACCGATATTGCCATGAGGTCGTCATCTCGCGTGTCGTAGCGCAGTTAAGCAAATCGCCTAAGGTGGCGAGCAGAGAACTTCGTCAGTTAAGAATCCCTATTCTCGCAGCCCGAAAGGCAATTCTGCACGCGCGCAAGCCTGGTACGAGGCCTATGAATCTTGTACGGCAGGCTTTGCAGGAAGTCCTTCACAGGGAGGAAACTTTCCAGCGCCCAGACGACATTGCCAGAGGAATGAAGATCATCGGTGTGGATAACTTATGGGGTAAATGTGCTCAGCGTCTGGGGTGTCAACCAAGAGACATAGCGAAGCGACTTAACAAGATTGTTGACCGGCGAAACAGAATTGTTCATGAAGGTGATATCCTGCGCCGGAAGAGGGGTGGCAAGATAGCCTATCATCCGATTCAGGCTACTGAGGTGGCCGGTGACATAAAGTGGTTGAGCGACCTCGTCAATACCATTGAAGATGTGGTGAACGAAAAGCCATGGAACCCTGGTACAAAGTAGCGCCACCGCGCGCTGAGGTCCGCGAGGGCCGGTCGTTCAATCCCGACGAGTTTGCCATCGCGCTTGAACAGGTCGTGGCCGGAACGGCGCCGGAAGACTACCGCGACCCCAAGCAGTTCTTTGACCGCACCGTTTTTACCCGCGCGCTGACAGACCACCTGGGCCAGGTCTTGCGGAGGCTCGCAGGCCGAACCGAGAACACGGCTCCCGTCCTCAGCTTGATAACCCAGTTCGGCGGCGGCAAGACGCACACGCTGGCGGCGCTCTATCACCTGATTCAGAACCAGAAGGCTGCGTCCACACACCCCGATGTGCAAAAGCTGCTGCGGAACAATGGCTTAGCCCAGCCGCCGAATGCTCGTGTCGGTGTTTTCGTGGGGAACGCTTGGGACCCCGCCGAGGGTAAAGAGACCCCGTGGATCGATTTGGCGCGACAGTTGGCAGGCCCTACAGGAGCGGAGCTGCTAGGTCCGAAGGCGCGGACTACTGCTCCTGGCACAGAAACCCTGGGCAGGCTGTTCCAGGCGGCTGGCGGCCGGGTGCTCGTGCTCTTCGATGAAGTGCTGAACTTTTTCAACCGCCACCGAGACTTGTCGGAGCAGTTCTACGCCTTCTTGCAAAACCTGACCGTGGCTATGACGGGCACCACCGGCAGCGCTGCGTTGATCAGCCTACCGCGTAGCCAGGTCGAAATGACTGACTTCGACCAAGGATGGCTTGACCGCATCAGCAAGGTTGTTCACCGCGTTGCGAAAGACTTGATTGCCAACGACGAAAGCGAAATCAGTGAGGTCGTCCGCAGGCGCTTGTTCGAGGACATCGGCAAAGAATCAGTGCGGCGATCAGTAGCCAAGACCTACGCCCAGTGGTGTTTCGAACGTCGGCACCAACTGCCGCCAGAGTGGACGGCAGTGGATACCGTTGCCACAGATGCAAAGGCACGGGAGCATTTGCTGGCGCGGTTTGAAGCCGCCTATCCGTTCCATCCAGCAACGATTTCCGTCTTTCAGCGAAAATGGCAGGGATTGGCGCACTATCAGCGAACGCGCGGCACCCTGGCGATGTTCGCGCAGTGGATCTCTTGGGCGGCGCGAGAGGCTTTCCGGAAGGCGCGACGGGAGCCGCTGATTACGCTGGGCTCAGCTCCACTCGATGTGCCGGAGTTTCAGGCGATGATCCTGGGCCAGTTGGGTGAACAGCGCCTTCTGCCGGCGATAGAAGTTGACATTGCTGGCGCTAACAGCCACGCACGGGCCTTGGACGCCGACACCAAGGGGCCTCTGCGGGACATCCACCGGCGCGTTGGCGCTGCCATCCTGTTCGAGTCGACAGGTGTTGCCACCGACAAGGCTGCGCATCTCCCGGAGTTGCGCTTCGCGCTGGGCGAACCTGACTTGGACATTACTTCAATTGATAACGCAGCTGCAGCCCTTGAAAGCCGTGCCTACTACATCAGGCGAGTGGGCACCGATGGGTTCCGCATTGGCTACAAGCCAACGCTCCGGAAGGTCATGGGCGACCGCAGGGCAGCTTTGGACGACGCGGAAGTGCTCAAAGCGGTTCGGGCTGCTGTGAGAAAAGAGTTTGAAAAGAAGGACGGAATCCCAATACATACTTTTCCGGCAGACGGGAGCGAGGTGCCCGACAGCCCGAAGCTTACGCTGGTCGTGCTCGATCCCGAGATTGAATGGGAGCCAAACGGGCGGATCAGAAAAATTCTGGCCGAATGGACGCAAAAACGAGGAGCGTCTCCTCGCCTTTATCCAGCCGCTCTCATATGGCTTGTACGGAAACCAGGACGGGCATTGCGAGAAAAGGCTGAAGTGCGACTCGCGTGGAAAAGAGTAGCCGACGACTTGGAGTCAGGTGTGCTGGGAGCGGATTACGACAGGACAGAAAGAGGCGAAATCGCAGAGCAGCTCAGGGAGGCAGAAGAAAGCCTTCGGGATGAAGTTTGGGCAAGTTACCGCTACGCGGTGCTTGCCGACCCGAAGGGACAAGACGGCCTTCGGGAAATCGATCTCGGTGCAGGACATGCCAGCGCCGCATCCAGCCTGAGCGCACGGGTAGTTGTTGCGCTCAAGGCAGAAGGGCTGCTCAACGAGACGGTGGGAGCAGGGTACATAGAGCGCAATTGGCCTCCCGCCCTCAAAGAGAGCGGTTTGTGGCCCCTGAAGGGACTCCGTCAAAGCTTCCTTGACGGATCCCTGACGAGATTGCTCGATCCCGAAGAAGTGCTGCGCAGACAAATCGTGAGTTTTGTGGAGCGCGGCGAATTTGGCTTTGGCTCCGGTCTCAAGCCCGATGGTTCTCCCGAACGAGTGTGGTGGAAGGAACCTCTCGGCATTGAGGAAATTGCGTTTGATGACAAGACTTTTCTCGTGACACGAGCCCGTGCTGCTGCTTTGAAGCAGGTTCCGAGAGAGCCAGCCCCAGTTTCGCCACCAGATTCTGAGGAACCAGTTCTGGAACTGCCTCAACCGGGTCAGCCACCGGAGCCAGCAGGAGAACAAGTTGTCCGCCTCAATTTGCGAGGTAGGATTCCTCCCGAGCAGTGGAATCGAATAGGCACTAAGCTGCTTCCGAAACTTCGGGGTGCTGGCCAAGACTTGGCCATCGGACTCGATGCTTCCCTTACCATACGCGCCCAGGATCTCCGCCATGTTGAGGCCGAACTGCGGCAGGCGCTCCGTGACCTCGGCCTCGAAGGTCAGGTCCGAATCGAAAAAAGTTCCACGTAGAACCGGTGGCAAAACTGGGTACAAGGCGTTGATGTTGCCATAGTCGGTCTCCCGCTAGGCGCGCTGGGTGAGAGGAACAAACCGTTTCGCGTTGACGGTGTTTCCCTCACCGACGTGCACGACGCGGAACTGTGGGTCCAGGTCTTCTTTCCGCAACCGACAAACTTCTCCCGGGCGCATTCCGGTCTCCAGAATCACGGTGTCAACATCGCGAAGCAACGGCGAGGCTGCCGCTGGGAAAACGAGAAGTTGAATGGATTCCGTGACCGTTGCCCGGGCGCATCCTAATTGCCCGGCTGGATGCCGATCGGCCCTTTTCAGCTCGGGGCAGGAATAAGGGTGAGGGGGTGTGGATGTTAGTTCGGGATGGGCGCCAACCAGAGCCGACTCCTCGAGACGGAGATTTAATATTTTTGTGGTCCTACAATTTATGACCGGTAGGCTGCTGCCCAGAAATTTTTTCTTGCGGGGCAGGAGGAACTTCTGCTTCTGCGGCTGCAATCGAAAGGAGAAAAGCTACGCATTGCCAAGTCGTATTTCGATGGCGAGCTGGTAAATTCAGCCAAAAAGCTTTCCCGAACACCGAGGGGTCCACTTTCGGAGGGAACCTCGATTGCGGAAAAAATCAGCGTGGTTAAGGACTGAAGTTTGGTTCAAGGATCAGCTTGTGTGAGCCGCGGGGCTATTTGCCGTACCGACACTACTGAGGCAAACCGATCCGGCCAACCAGGTTACGGAAACGCGCGTCTGAGCGAAGAGGATCAAAGAGCGGTTGGGATTGCAGGTGCACCAGGAAATCATTACGCTCCTGATAGGCTCGTTCCAGCCAGGCGAGAGCTTCTTCGTTTTCCCCAAGGCCAGCGTAGATAATCGCGATCGAGACCGGAGAAGGGTACGCACGATGCTTGAGCTCCTCGATGATTTTCATCGCTTCTGTCCTTCGGCCAGCACGCGCATACGCGTATGCGAGACAGGCAGGCTTCGAGCCACCTCGTGAAAGCTCGATCCCTTTCTGGCAGGCAGCAATTGCTTCGGGGTACATTCCTTTCCGAATGTAAATCTCCCCCAGGTATATATAGGCAGGGGCAAAATCCGGGGCCAATTCTATGGTTCGCTGGAGGTGCTGCACGGCAAGTTCCTGTTGTCCAGCAAGGTGATGGAACCAGCCTGCATCGGCACTAATAATGAGAGAGAGCGGATCGAGTTTTCTAGCAATTTCGATCTCGGCCAGACCTTCTTTGAAACGGCGCATGGCCACAAGATATTCTCCATACCAGTGATGCGCGGTAGCATAGCTGGGCTCCAATTCGATGGCGCGTCGAAAGGCTTCTTCTGCTTTTTCCCAGTCCCAATCGAATCGGAACCGCGTATAGCCCAGAGCTGCATGAGCGGACGCGAGAGTCTGGTCGAGTTCAAGCGCCCTTAAAGCTGCTGCACGCGCTCTTGGAAAAGCTTCCTGCGGCGAGGCCACTAGATAGATGCTCAGCAGGTTGTAACAATCCGCCAATCCCGCATACGCGGGAGCAAAGTTCGCGTCCTCCCGGACAGCTTGTTGGAATTGAGCAATGGCTTTGCGAAGATCCTCCGGGGTGCGCTGATTCCAGAGGTACCGGCCCTTCAGATAAAATTCGTAAGCCTGCGGCGAAACCAAACTTGTCCTCGCTAAGCGAGCTTGCACTTGCGGAGTCAGGGTAAGGCTGATCTCGCGAGCGATAGTACTGGCAATGTCACTCTGCAAGGCCAGAATGTCTTGAATATCCCATTCATAGCTCTTGGTCCAAACCGTGATCTGGTCACCGACTCGGATGAGCCGGGCGCTAATACGCACCCGCTCTGCTTCACGCCGCACGCTCCCTTCTAGAACGAAGTCCACTCCCAGCTCATGTCCGATTTCATCCACGCGCTTCTTGGTCCCTTTGTAGTACATTGCCGAAGTTCGGGCGATCACTCCCAGCCGTTCCGGTTGCAGGCGGCTCAGTTGAGTGATCATTTCCTCGGTCAGCCCGTCGCTGAAATATTCCTGCCCGGGGTCCCCGCTTAGATTTTCCAAGGGCAGCACTGCCAGCATGACTCTATCCGGTGGCTGGACACGCGGTCCAAAGCGGTGCCAAGCTCCGTAGCCCACCGTCACCAGAATTGCCAGCGCAGGTACCAGCCACCAAACCGGGTGAATCCGCGCGCGGCGGCCCGCCACCGTTGGAACAGGTTCGGCTGTGGTAGTCAGCCCTGCTGTCGCCTCCACAACTTCAACGGGTGCGATGAACCGGTAGCCTCGCCGGGGGATCGTCTCGATAAACCTCGGATTTTCGGCCGAGTCTCCGAGCGCCTCGCGCAGCTTGTTGACTGCCGTGTTCACGGAGTGGTCGAAATCTACGAACGTGTCGGCTGGCCACAGCTTCTCCCGCAGCTCCTCGCGCGTCACCACCTGACCCCGATGCTCCAGCAACAACGCCAACACTTGGAAAGGCTTTTCTTGCAACTTGATTCTGAGTCCGTGACGCCGCAGCTCGCGAGCTTCCAGATCGACTTGAAATACTCCGAAGCGCACTACCCAATTCCTGGATTTCACTGCGGGACTCCTGATTGCGAGTATTTGTACCACCCCGTCATTACCTTTGCAACTGAGGATATGTTTCGCTAACGTCCTGCTCATCTGTAGGTTATCGGAGGACAAAAAATTTATCTGCAGTTAATCTCCCGTGCATTGACCCCTGAAGCTGCCTGTCGTCAGATTCGGCCACTTGAAAAATAAAGAGGGCGTCTTCTAACCCGGCTGAAGAATGTTGGAGGGAGTAAAACTTCACGAACAAAGGGGGAAGTTACCTATGAAATTCTGTGCAAGATTGCTGACGGGTTTCGCCATTGTGTTGCTCTGCTCGTTCATGTTGAGTCCGCACTCGGCGGTCCAAGGGCAGAGCCTTTCGGCCAAAGGGGCAGAAACCAGCCTGAAGCAGTCGTCTGAGCCCACCAGAGACCTGAAGGTAGTCACGGCTTACACGCAGGGGGCACAAGTGTTTCAAAACACCACTTACATCAAAGGAGCACGCCAGCGTGTAGAGTTTCCGGGCATGGTCTCACTGGTTCAGTGCGATTTGCACCGTACGGTGATCCTCAACCCCGCTGCCAAGCGATACATGATCCAAGCGCATGCTGCGAATCCACAGGCTTCCCCGGGTCAAGCGGCCCAGGCGGCTCCGCAAAGCTCTTTAGAAAGTTCTCTAGCCGGCGGCCAGGCACCCCGCGGCGGTGTGGTCACATGGCTCACCACGTTCACCGACACGAGGGAACGACAGCAGATGTTCGGGCTGGAGGCGCGTCGAATCCGGGCCGTGACCATCAAGCAAGTCGACGCCAACGCCTGCGACAAAACGCCCATACGCATCGAAACCGATGGGTGGTACGTGGATCTGCCGCAAAGCGCCTTCGCCTGCAAGAAACCAGACGCACTGCCGGAGCAGACCGAGCCCTCGGGCAAGGAATGTCACGACCGTGTGGAGATGCGCGTCGAGGGACAAGCAGTCCTAGGCTTTCCGGTGAAGACGGTGACCACAACAGTCATCGGAGAAGGCGATAAGCAAGAGACATTCACAAGCACGGCCGAAGTCACCTTCCTGGAAGTTACCACACTCGATGCATCGCTTTTTGAGATCCCGTCCGACTATGCTGCGGCATCAGGCGCTACCGAACTGATTCCGGCGATGGCTCAGGGCGCTAGCTTGGAGGACGCGCTCTTCGGCTCCACTGCCGACGGCAAGGCCATGGCGGCACCGAAAAAGCCGGGCGTCATCCGGATCGGTGTGCTTGAGCCTATCAACCGTTCCACGCGCACGGTGAACACACGGATGCTGTGGCTGGACCTGGTGGGCAAATTCTCGAAGGCACCCTACGAGGCGCTGCGGCTGTCGGGAACCTCGGCCGCAGACATCGAGGCGGAAGCGAATCGTTTGGGGTGCGACTACATCCTGCTCGCCGAGATCACCGAGGTCAAGACCTCGAAGGGCGGTGGGTTCGGCGGCTTCCTCAAGGCAGCCAGCGGTGGCGGGCCACCCAAGGATGTACACGAGGTCAAGGCTGGCTACCGGCTGTTCGCTACGGGTGCCACCTCAGCGCCGCGCCTGACCGGGGAAGTGAAAGCCTCGAGCGGCGGTAAATTCGGGTTCGACTCGGCGCTGCAGATGGCTTCTTTCGGGATGCAAATGTACTCCAGCTTCAGCATGATGCGGGCGATGAAAGGATTCGGGGGGATGGGCTTGTTTCCGGGAATGAACCTCCTGGGTGGTTTCGGCTCCTTCGGTGGGGTCGGCGGTATCGGCCAAAGCTACTTCGATCCAAGCTCGATGGCCATGAACTCGATCATGGGCTTGGCTGCCGGTGGAGGACTCGGCGGAGCGCCCGTCGAACCCTCGCAGGCGGAGGTGCATCAAACGGTGTCTTCTGCGTTTGACAGCCTTGCCAAGGCCGTCACTGCGAAGCTCGGGCCCGCGAAACCCAAATAGCAGGGGGAAGAAAAAGGACAACGGATGCGGCGTGCGGGGGAAACTCGTGGCGTGCTTCAGCTGACCCCCGAAGCCGCTTGGCTTGAAAACCGCAGCTCTTCGCCTCGGGTCGGACGGTCCAGAGGCACGCAAGGAGTAAGGAGTCAGGATGGGAAGGAAGAGAATCGCACTGAGAGGCATTGCAGTTGCCGCCCTGGCGTTGGTGGTGGTTACGCTCCTGCTCGCCTTGAGGGATGAACCTGGGTCCCTCAGCTTGGGCCCCTACGATGAGTCCCTGGTGCAAAAACTGGTGAGCGAGGAGGGGCTGACCCCCACGGGAGCCATTTTTCTGGCCCTGACAAAGTTTGAAGTGCAAGCTCTGGCTAAGAACGAATACCGGATCCGTGCTAGCTTTCCCACAAAGAATACAGCCGACTTTACCATCACCTTGCTGGCAGACCAGAAGCAAAGAAAAATTCCCGTTGCTCCCGCAAGCGGCGGCAACTCCTTGCCCATCTACCTTGCAGCGTCCGATTTCGACGAGCAAGCTGGAGGATTGCAGTTCAGGCTCGAATTCCTCATTGCCGCGGATGCCTTTCCGGAAGGGAGCCTCGACAGTTTCCGTTCTTCGACAGGTTCATCAAAAATAGAGAGCTTCCTCGACTCCGTTTTCCCCCGGGCTTATGCCGCTGCGGCTCGGGCGCCCGATGACGTGGATTCTGATCCTGTTGTACGGACTATCGTCAAGGGGTTTGTAACGAGGTTTCGAAACGAGCTACTGAAGGCATTCGAGCAGGCTGCCGCGAAGGACGTGCCATTGCCGAAAAGTGGGGTTGTGAAACCTCTGACAACCGTGGAAAGCTCCACTAAAAGCGTCATCAGCTCCTGGGACGCACGCGAGGAGCATTTGAGTTGGATGGAGCAGCTTGAGCGGGCCCAACGTTGCGCAGAGAACCCTACCAATCCCCTTACCAAGAAGATGTATCAGGAAGTTGCGGGGAGCAAGGAGAAGACCCTCCAGCTCATTCAGGAGGCCAGGCTGGAGGTGCAAATGAACACGGCCGTCAGGTTCCTCGGCATAATGAACAAGCTGGCTTTGCGACTCGTGAGCCCACACCCGATCATCGGTATCGTTGCGGACGCTATGGTGGCCTGGTCCGACGGTACCTTGAAAGGGGTGAATAGCGAACGCGTTCTGGCTATACAAAGGATGGTGACGGAATGCAAGGAGGAAGAGGAGAAAGAGCCACAGGAATCAAAACAATTACCTGAACCCCAAGTGGAGCCGCGTGTTGGTGAGGAAGACTGGCTGCCACTCCCTAAAGTGCCTGGCTGGCATGGCACCGTGACCTATAATTTCCGGATGGATGGTCCCAGACACTTTCATGAAACGCAGCTCGACATTAACCTGTCGGGGAACGGCGGCAACTGGTCGGGGCGGGTTCAAGGCAAATCGTGGAATGAATGCATAGTTACCCTAGCGCACGGAACCGAAAGCGGCCGCGTAGTGCTGGACAAATCTCTCCCGGGCCCAGGCGAACTTTCTTGGTCAATAGACTTCTTGGACTCCCAAGGAAGCTACACCTTCGGCGGGGTGACTGGTCCCTTTATTGTCAGGACGTGGCGCGAGTGGGCTCCATCGAGGGACCCTGATTGTAAGGGCACGTTGCCGCCGCCTGAGGAGACTTCCTTGCCCTTTGCTGTCGTCAGCCCCGCTGAGGGTGAGCCGCTGGGCAGGATAGACCCCGCAAACTCCAACGTCCTTTCCGGGTCCAAGACCTGGCGGTACGAATCGTCGTCCGGACGGGCTACGTTCACTCTGAAATGGCACCTGACCCGGCAGGAATAGGGATAACTGCGGAAGTCAGCAGCCTTTCCTGAGCACGGGGGCATGCCGCCCGAACCAAAGCTGCCGGAATCCCCCTGCCGCTTCAGGCGCGGGGGTGGGTTTTGTCGTAGACCTCGATGAGCTGGCGGATGGAGGCGTGCGTGTAACGCTGCGTGGCGGAGGATCGTCTTTTCCTTTACAATCTTGGCGTGGTATTCAACGTCCAGCCTGTGAGGGACGCCATCGCCGATGCTCGCCAGGTAGTCTGCACCGCCGATGGTTTGGATTCCACCGTCGCGCTGCGCGGCGTCGTACAAGGTGCTCGGCGTTATTGGCGCACCTGAGTGGGCGAGGTTCAACATATGGCGGTAAATCCGCGAATTGCGATAGTCGAAAAAGTCGTCGGGCGTGAGGATCCTCGCCGCCTGCTCCAGAGCTGCGCCTTCGGTAACGATCACCGCGCCTAGGACTGCATGCTCGGCTATCAGATTCCGGTGTGGCGGGTGATCAATTCGCATTCGTGATGCTCCTTCCCTTTGCATTTGCTTTTGTCGGATGATCTCGTCGAGCGAACGCCTGCAGCGAACGGTATTCGAGCAAAACGCGTCTTCCGATGCGCCTGGGCTTCAATTCGTCGCTCGAGATGAGGTAGTCAAGCGTGCGGAGACTGAGGCCCAAGATGCGGGCAGCAGTCCGCCGGTCAACCAGCAACGGAGCATGCTCCATGTCTGTTCTCCTTGTCACTCCTTGCCCGCTTTTGCAAGCGGGTGCACGCTTGGTTTATCATTGAATAAATGCGACAGGAGCCCCTAAGTGACGAACAGGACGTGAGTTGTCTGCATGGTCGCCTCCAGGAGTGGAGCAAAAATCTCGTATCGGGAGCTAAGCCTTCGCTGTCCCCCGTGGAAGTGCTAACCGGAAAGTACTTCTGTGCGGAACTGTGCCCCATGCTGGATTACGAGAAACCCACACGCGCCCTTTGCCTACAGGTTGGCTTGAGGAAAAGAGGTCCCGGCAGACACCGGGACCGGTACATTTATCTGAGAATTGGGCTGGCGCACAGGCGGCTCAGTCAGCCCCGGGCCTGGCATAGAGCACTGGGCGGACTCTTGCCGACGAGTCAAGCAAGGCGCCACCGTCGGCTCAGTTTTGCCAGGCTATCCCGCAACATTTACTGGACTCCTCTCATGCCTCCGGACGATTTGAAAGCGCAATTGATCATCGCTTTGGTTCAGCTCCGCGTCTTGCCTCTAAACTGTAAAGCCAGCTCATGGCTAGAAATCTACCTGAAGCGCTTTCGCATAGGTTCGCGATGGGGCCACAAGCCCAGCCCCAGTGAACTTAAAACGATTCGACAATCGGTAGTGAGGCACTTGCTCTGTCACTTTTCCAGATCCAGAGGATTTTCGCAGCTTTCGGCGGTACGTTCGCAGGATAATCGACATCGAAACGCGCCGAGAGCTAACCCATTTTGATCCCATTCCGACCGGCAAGGATTTTCAGGAGAGCGAAGGGGCCTATACAGAAGAGTCTCAGCCACAAGACACTTACGGCGCGCTTTATCATGGCGAGTTGCAGGAGTCTCGGAAGAGGCAAAGAACCGTAAGCGGCCATAGTGAACACAGTTCTATGCAAGATTTGAGCATTTTGGACGTCGCACGCCTTCTCAGGTGCAGTCAAGGGTACTTGTACCGCCTCATTCACAGCGGTGCCTTACAAGCTATCAGGGATATGGGAAGACCCGTATCTCGGTGAGCGAGCTTCAGCGCCTCCAGCAAGTATTCGATGCCCGTCGAAAGCTGCGAGCCGAGAAACTCGAACTGATCAAGAAAGGGATGACCTACGACGCCGCAAGACAGGCAGTCTACCGCATGCACGGAGCCGCGCCGAGCATTACTCGGAGATAACGACGTTCTTCCTTGGTGTCAGTTGTAGTGTCAGTTGATTTTTCAGTATGATGCTCGACGGTGCGCGATGTTGCATGAAAGGTCTTGCGATCGAACCCTTTCAGATTCAATGAGAAAGATGTACGATGTAGCAAGGCAATGCTCGGACGCGCACAGCGCAGAAGAGGCGGAAAACAGACTTAAAATCCTCTGGGGATTTTACCCCGTGTGGGTTCAACTCCCACCCCGGGCACCACTCGCGGACAGGACACATGCGGCTTCTGGACAAGAGGGGGCGTGCATGGGCAGTGAGATTGCTGCGCGATGACGACGCGTCGGTTCGCGGGATGAGGTGGGTTGCCATGCGTCGAGCAGCCTTCTGGTTCTGGTTTGTGTGGGTCTTGTGTGGCCCGGTCGGAGTGGAACCCGCGGCGGCTCAGGTAGCCATCCAGTCGCCAGTCGGTGGTGTGATCATCCGCGGGCAGGTCTATGGTCCGGACGGGTTGCCGTTTCGGAAGCAGATACGTCTGGAGGTTCGTGAGCAGAGCCCGCGCAGCCGGCCGGAGTACATCTACACCGACACGCTCGGGCGGTTCGAGTTTCAAGGGCGCACCCAGGTCATCCAGATCATCCGCGTGGAATCCGACGGCGAAAGCTATGCGGAGACGGTGGTGGATTTTATTCCTTCGGGCATCAGTCCTTTTGTGCACGTCTACCTGCGCCGGCTGGAGAAGCCCGTTGCGCCCAAACCGGAAGAGTCCATCACGAGTGCTGCGGCGCTGACGCCGGTGCCGCGGGGTGCGCGGCGAGAGTTTGAGCGCGGCGTGGAGCTGATGCAGAAGAACCGGCCGGCCGAGGCGCGAGCGCGGTTCGAAGCGGCAATCCAACTGTTTCCAGACTATGTAGAGGCGTACAACGAGCTGGCGGTGCTCCTGCTCCGGGAGGGCCAACTGGAAGCCGCGGAAGTGCACCTGCGCCGGGCGCTGGAGATCGATCCGGCAGCAGCCAACGTGCTGCTGAACCTGGGTCTGTGTCTGGTGCGCAGGGGCCGGCCGAGCGAAGCAGTCCGGTTTCTCGACCGAGCTGTGCAACTGCAGCCGAGGAACGCGCCGGCGCAACTTCTCTACGGCGTGGCCCTGTTCCTGGAGGGTCGGGAAGATCTGGCGGAGCCGGTGTTGCTGCGTGCCTATGAGCTGGGTGGAAAACAGGTCTCGGAAGCGCAGTATCACCTCGCACGCATCTACCTGAAGCGCAACGACGCGGCCCGCGCCGCACGGGCGCTGGAAACCTATCTGCAGGATACCCCCAACGCCCCGAACGCAGCGCAACTGCAGGAAACGTTGCGACAGCTCCAGCAGACCGCGAAGAAACCGCAGACCGAAGCGCCACAATTTTGACCCCGGCGAGCCAGGACATCCGCGCCACGTGAGATTCGCTGGTGGGTCTTTCTGCTGCCTGAAGGGAAACCGCAGAGCGGTCGGCCCTCTATCCTCCGAGCGGGTCGCGTAGAATGGTGTGCTGTGCGGAGCGCAATGCCTTCCGCAGCAGTGCCGGGGAGCCTGATATGAGTCCACAAGAAAAGCGGCAGCCACTGCTCGCCTATCACAATTACGAATTCATGGAGAGCTGGCCGGCTCGACCGCTGCGCATTCTGGCCGAGTATCTGGACCCGCTGGAGCGGTTGAAGGCCGAGCGAGTCGGCGACACGATCGTCATGTTCGGCTCCGCGCGGGTGCTTCCGCGCGAGCGGGCCGAAGCCAACCTGACCCGGCTGAGGAAATCCTTCCGCGGAAAGCTCACGCCGGAGCAGCAGCGCAAGCTGCGGGCCGCGCGGCGCGCGCTGGAGATGTCCCAGTACTACGAAGACGCACGCGCGCTGGCACGGCGGATTACGGAGTGGGCACGGACCCTGGGAGACCATCCACGCCGATTTGTGATCTGCTCGGGGGGCGGCCCCGGAATCATGGAGGCCGCCAACCGCGGCGCCCGCGAGGCGGGCGGGAAGTCGATCGGGCTGAGCATTGAAATTCCGCGCGAACAGCGTGCCAACCGCTTCATCAGTCCGGAGTTGAATTTCCAGTTCCATTATTTTTTCATGCGCAAGTTGTGGTTCGCGCAGCTGGCCAAAGCGCTGATTGTCTTTCCGGGCGGCTTCGGCACGATGGATGAGCTGTGGGAGATGTTGACGCTCTCCCAGACTGGCAAGATCGAGCGGCGGCATCTGATCCTCATTTACGGCCGGAAGTGGTGGCAGCGCGTGATCAATTTCCGCGCGATGGTTGCGGCCGGAACCATCAGCGAGCGCGATTACGCGCTGCTGGAATTTGCCGACACGGTCGAGGAGGCGTTTGTGCGCGTCCGCCGTCACATGGAGAAGTACCATCCCCGTCCGGACCCGCCGTGGTGGGAGTAGGACCACCACTCCGGCACACAGCCTCCGGCCGGGACAACCCGCACCAGTCCACCGTCATCCATTTCTGGGAGCGACGATACAGGTCGGCGCCACCGCATTCAACGCGGGCGTTCTCGTCCTCGGGAGGGGCAGATGCATTCCAAGGCAGGCTGGCTAGGCGCTTTTGTTGGCACTGCGCTCGGCATGCTGCTGATGGGCGGAGCCGCGCAGGCCGACCCCTGGGAACACCGCAACTGCCGTGCGCGCATCGAGCGAGAGGAAGCCAAACTGCTGCGCGACATTCGCCGGCACGGTTTCAGCAGCCGGCAGGCCGAGCAACGTCGTTGGAAGCTGGCGCGGCTGCATCGGGAATGTGGCTTCTGGTCGAGCCGGGGTGGGCGCGGGATTGGCGTTGTGATTGACCACCAGGCAGGGCGTCGCGGCCGACTGCACCGCGGTGCCGTGCGCACCGGTGGGGTGATCCTGCTGCCGAATGGTGGATTCGTGGTGCTGCCGCGGGCGGCTCACGGACGCGGTCGGCACATCCATGGCCACGGCTGCGGCCATCCGCGGAGCCGCTGGTAGTTCAGCCAAAAGAAAACTTGCCGGAAGCGCCCACTGCGGTGGGCGCTTTTTTTTGAGTACAGCCGGGCCCACCAGCGCAGACAGGAAGCTACTTCGGTCGAATCCGCAGCCGGCGAATCGTGCGGGCAGCGACCCGCCCGTTGGCCAGCCGGCGATCTGCGTCGGTTTCGATCAGCACAGCGTTCATCTGCACATCGCCGGTCGCGACTTCAAAGCGGCGCGGCAGCCCGTCGAGGAATCTGCCCAGGATGGCCGATTTTTCCATGCCAATGATGCCGTCGTGTGGTCCGGTCATGCCCACGTCGGTAATGTAAGCGGTGCCGCCCGGCAGAATCTGCTCGTCGGCGGTGGGAACGTGGGTGTGCGTGCCCACCACCGCGGTCACCCGGCCGTCCAGGTACCAGCCCATGGCCTGTTTTTCGCTGGTGGCTTCAGCGTGCATGTCGACGATGACGATGCGGACGTCTGCGGGGATGCGCGCCAGCTCGCTCTCCGCGGTCCGGAAGGGACAGTCGATCGGTGACATGAAGGTGCGTCCTTGCAGGTTCAGCAGTGCGAATCCCTCGCCGTTTCGGGCGGTGCCCACGAACAGTCCGCTGCCCGGCGAACCTGGCGGGAAATTTGCCGGACGGAGCAGCCGGGGCTGGTGCGGAATGTAGTCGAGGATTTCCCTGCGGTCATAGATGTGGTTGCCGCCAGAGAGCGCCGCGATGCCACAGTCGAGCAGCTCCTCGACCAGCTTGGGAGTGATGCCGAAACCCGAGGCGGCGTTTTCACAGTTGGCGAGCACCAGGTCGATGTCGTGCTGCGCCACCAGTTCGGCCAGCCGCTCGCGCAGAATCTGCCGGCCCGGAGAACCGACGATGTCACCGATGAACAGGATGCGCATGGAGTCCGTCATTTCAGAATGAAATTGGTTTTCGATCCGTTCGCTGCGGCCCGACAAGTGCCCACCCGGATCCGCTCCCGGCCCTTTCCCGCACCGGCGCGTGCGGCGGGCGCAGAAAAAAAGAAAACAGGAGCGATCCGCTTCGCCGTGTGGTGCTCGATTCTGAACCCCGCTACCAGGTGGGTGCCCTGCGCCTGCCTTCAGGCTTTCCTCGAACCGTGTTCTGCCGGAGCAGCCACGCTGTCGGGGACGTGCTCAACAGCAGGACGACGGGGGCTCCCGGAGGTCCAGTGTTGGTTCAACAAATCGTTACAGCCATCACGCACGTCGCAGACCAGCTCCCCTGCTATTCTCGCCCCGACCCTGCAGCGGGTCAACCGAGGTATTCCCACAGAAAACCGGCTCTGGGCACCGGCCCGGTCCGGCTAAAAGAAGCGCACCGTGTAGCTGAAACGAACGCCCCGACCCATTTCCGGCGCCAGGTCTTTGATGAACGACAGGTGATTGCGATAGAGCCTGTCGTTCAGGTTAAACGCCGTCAGCGAGAACACGTGCAGCAGATGGGGCTGGGCGATGGTGTAGCTGGCTTCCAGATTGACGACGGTGTAGCCCGGGGTGCGGGTTTCGGTGACGAAGAGGTTGTCCTGCGCGGCGGCCAGGACCACTTCCGGGCGCAGGCTGAAGCCGCGATAGCGAGCCTCGACGCCCAGCCGGCCCCGCAGCGGCGGGATACGCGGCAGGGGTGTGTTCGCCGGAGTGACCGCGCCGGTGGTGCGCGAAGTGACCGCGCGGGTCAATTTGGCGTCGACAACATCCATGCCGCCCAGAAACCAGACATCCCGGAACAGTTCGACATCGAGCTGGACTTCGCCACCCAGAAAGCGCGACCGCGATTGCAGAAACTCCGCTTCGATCAACCCGTCTTCGATGTTGCCGGTCGGGGCGAGGAAAATGAAGTTGCGGATTCCGTAGAAGAAAAAGTTGGCCTCGGCACGGACGCGTCCGTTGCGATGGCGCAGGGAGAGGTCCACGCCGTCGGCCTTTTCACTTTCCAGGTCGGGATTGCCGATTTCGAACGTGAGTGAGCCGATGTGCGGGCCGAAGTTGTAGAGTTCTTCGAGGGCGGGCGCGCGGAACGAATGCGTGTAGTTGGCCACGAGTGCCCCGCCCGGCCACAGTCCCAGATGGACGCCCGCGGCACCGGAAAAGCCATTGAAGCTGCGCTCCGGCCCAGCGCCTTCCGGCGAGTAGCGGTTGTGCTCGAAGCGCCCGCCGAGCTGCAGGCGAAGACGGTCGCTCAGCGTCACTTCCTCCAGCAGGAAGACGGCGAAAGCGGTCTGGTCCACCGGCGGCGCCAGGGCTTCCGCACCGGTGGTGCGGTAATCCCGTACCAGACCCCAGAGGCCGAACTGACCGGAGAATCTGCCGGACTGGCGCTGGTCGAACGCCACACGGTAGATGATCTGTTCATTGTCGAACGTGGTGCCGATCGATTCGATGCCGTCCGCCGTCTCAATTTCCAGGTGACGGTAGTCCACGTAGTCCAGGACCACGCGGATGGCTTCGATCGGACGGTCGGGCAAGCGGTAGCCGGTGCTGAAGCGCGTGTTGTAGCGGCGGGCTTTGACGTCCACCAGTTCATCGGGCACGCCGCCGATAAAACCGCTTTCCGATGCGACGAGCGGTCCGCCTGCGACGGGCGCGGCTGCTTCTTCCTCTTCGCCTTCGAATTCTGCGGCGAACGGGACTCCGTAGCGGGCGTCTTCGATGGACTGGCTCGCGGCGAAGTAGCCGCGATCGCCATAGTAGCCAGCCCCGAAGGTGCCGTTAGCGGTGCGGATTTTGGAGTTGGGAACTTTGCCGATGGGTGTGTTGTAGTCTCCGTGGTACTGGCCGCTCGAGCTGCCCCAGAACATCCAGTTGTGGTATCCGTATTCGAAGCTGAGTCCACCACCGTAGTTGTTGTTCGATCCGCCCAGTCCCGTGAGCGAGCCCGTCATTCCCGGGTGCGGGTGGGTGTGGATTTCGTGATGGCGGGAGATGGCGTTGACCACGCCGCCGATGGCATTCGAGCCGTAGAGCAGTGTGGCCGGGCCTTTCACCACCTCAATGCGTTCCAGATTCAGCAAGTCGAACGATTCGCCGTGGTCAGCGGACTGGGAACTGAGCGAACCGGTGCGGATGCCGTCTTTCAGCACCAGAACGCGGTCGCCGTCGAAGCCACGCACGACCGGGCGGGAAGAACCCGGCCCGAAGCTGCGCTGGGCCACTCCAGGCAGGCCGTCGAGCATCTGGCCGAGGGAAGGCTGGGCGCGGGACGTCAGTTCGATGGTGTCCAGCGTGCTGACGGCCTGGAAGGTTTCAAAGCCGGTTTGCTCGCGCCCGCTGGCCGTGACGACCACCTGCTCCCGCACAGGCGA
This sequence comes from Terriglobia bacterium, assembly GCA_023512135.1. Lineage (GTDB taxonomy): Bacteria > Acidobacteriota > Terriglobia > Acidiferrales > UBA7541 > DSGC01. The sequence goes on from JAIMAG010000001.1 coordinate 259,740, forward strand.
CAGGCGCAGAGAAAAATCAGCCGTCGTGGTGCCGCCCGCCGTGATGGTGACTGTTTTGCGCGCGTCGGTGAGTGCGGCCATGTGCACGCTGACCTCGTAGGTGCCCGGAGGCAAACCGGTGAAGACGTACTCGCCAGCCTCGTTGGTCTCTGTGGTCAGTCCGAGCTGGACGATGCGCACCGTGGCGTGGTGCAACGGGTCGCCGGTGGCTTCCAGAGTCACCGTGCCGCGCAGGGTGCCCGTCTGCGCTGCGGCTGCGGGAGCCCAGGTACCCAGCAGAACTGCCAGGAGCAGAATCGACAAGAATGAATGCGTGCTCCGCATCGAAATCCTCCTTCCGTATTCGCGAAGAATGAATGACGAACAAAATGGAACGGCCTCCGGGCTACCACTCAGGCAGCACGGAGAAAAGACGAATCGGAGGAGAACCCCGGGGGTGCGCGGGAGCAATGAGAGAGGAAGACCGTCTCTGCCGGAACGTTTGCCTCGGCTGCGGGTGAGTACCAGCAGAGGAAATCCGGCAGAATCAGTCCATCCGCCGGCACGGAAGCAGGCCCAAACAGATGCGCGATGTGGCACAGCAGGCAGAAGTCGGAAACGGAATCGTGGCCATGAACACGGCTGGCCACCACGACCAGCAGCATGAGCGCAACGAGCAGCCATCCCAAAGCGCGGCGCCGGTTCATCTGTCTGCACCTGTACGTCGAGGGCTGATTATACCGTTCCTCACTGCCGAAGTGTAAAGACGAGTCGAGACGACCTGTGGTTGCGTGTTCCTACCTCCGGGTTGGACAAAACACAAACGGGGTCGCCACTTTTCTCCGTGGCGACCCCGGAGACGAGCTGCTGAATCCCCGAAATCAGTCGCGGCTGCCCAGCCGGAAGACCACCCCGAACGACAGTCGGGCGTTGTGCTGGTTTTCCGTCTGGCCGCTGAACCCCTCGAAACGGCTCAGCACGTAGTCGGCCTGGATCAGCCGGATGGCCACGCGGTCGTGGACATTCACGTCCACTCCGCCGCCCAGCGCCATGCCGAAGGCGGTCTGGCTTTCGGCCGTGCCAAACGCCTCCGCGTTGGCCCGAATGGCCCCGAACAAAGCGCGCACGAACGGCGTGACCCGCTCATGGCCGCGATAGCTGATCTGGGGGCCGAACAGGAAGGAATGGAAGTTGGTATCCACTTCAGCGGAGCCGACACCCGGGATGCTGATCGTGGGTGATCCGTAGACACCGCTGAAGTCGGCAACGATACCGAACCAGTTGTTCGCGTTCACCTGCAAGGCGGCGTTCCAGCCGTTCTGATTGAACCCGTCGACTCCCTCACCGGGGTTGATCCGGGCGTACTGGTAGCCGCCGAAGATTTCGACGGCAGGTGTGGTCTGAGCGGCCGCAGGCAGGGAAATCAGCAGCAGAGCAGTGCACAGGTAGAGTCGCGTGCGCATCAGAGTTCCACCTCGTTCAGGAATAAAGATCGGCTCGTCTCAGATTCGGGATAACTCTCCCGAGAGAAGAGAGGGCACCATTGCCCTTTCTCGGGCTGGATTCATACAGAGTAGATGCGTCAAATTCATTGCGAGTTGCTTTCTTGGGGTCGCTTAGGAACAGTTCGCGCCGCTCACCTGCTGGTGACAGATGAGCGGCGCACGTGGGGAAAACGGAACGGACGGACAGTTATTCGCGGGTGCCGAAGCGGAAAACAACACCCGCCGAGATGCGGGCGTTGTGCTGATTGGTGGCGGAACCGTCCGCAGCGCTGAAGCGGGTGAGCAGGTACTCCGCTTGCACGAAGCGGATCGCGATGTAGTCGCGAACCTTTACATCCAGTCCCCCGCCGACGGCAACGCCAAGCGCCGTTTCGCTGCCACCGGTAACGAAGACGGGTTGTCCCCCGGCTACGGCCCCGAGCAGGGGCACCCCGCTGCCGCGCACGGCTCCGATCAGGGTGTGCACGAAAGGAATGATGCGTTCGTTCTGACGCGCCGTCAGACGTGGGCCGAACAGGAAGTAGTGGACGTCGCTTTCCACGTCTGTCGCCGGTGAGCCCGGGACGCGCACCCGGGGAGTGCCGTACGCACCGCCGAAGTCCGCGACGAAACTGAGCCAGTTGTTGGCGTTCACCTGAAACGCCGCCGCCCAGCCGATCAGGTTGCCGCCGTCGGCCCCTTCGCCCGGGTTGATTCGGGAATAGTGGAAGCCTCCGTATACCTCGAAGGCGGGCGTAGTTTGCGCCGCCATGGGCAGTGTGGCAAGCAGCAGGAACCCGCAAAGAGATAGAAGCACACGCATACGAGTCGACCCCCTGTTGTGATCAGTTGTTCTTTCCACGGGACCCCGTATTCCGCTGAACGCGAAAGGCAAACAAACCAGCGCCTTTCCGGCCCAATCCAGCTTGCCGGCGAGGGCAATGCTAGCACAGGGATGAAGATTTTCCCAGTGCAGGCCGGGGAGCTGTGTGCCGCATGTGAAGCGGGCTGCTCTGGGGGTGGGAGCAGGACGCCCGGGGTGGCAGAACCGGTGGCCACCCCGGCTGCCCTGCAAGGTACCGGCTGCAGGCTAGAAGCGCAGCACGACGCCGGTGGCGACGCGGGTGTTGTTTTGTGTGGCGCCAAACAACTCCGTGCGCAGGTAGTCGACCTGCACGGCGCGCCAGGCCACCGGCCCGACGCCAATGTCCAGGCCGCCGCCAACGGCGACACCGAGGGCAACGTCAGAACTGGTAGAACCGAACACGCCAGCGCTGCCCCGGGCCGCGCCAAACAGAACGTGCACGAACGGCTCGAACAGTCCCGTATCCACTTTCAGCCGCGGGCCGAACAGCGCCTGCAGGGTGTTCACGCTCACGCCGCCGGGCGAGCCGTAGTGTCCGCTGATGTCGGCGACGATACCAAACCAGCCGACCAGTTCCCGTTCGACAGCCGCGTTCCATCCGTTCAGGTTGACGTCGGTTCCGTTGCTCAATCGCAGGTAGGAATAGCCTGCGAACAGCTCTGTTTGCTGAGCTGCCGCCGGCAAGGCCGTTACGGCACACAGTCCGAGCAGAAGCACCAGTCTTCGCATACAGCACCTCATGGTTGTGGAAATATGCGGGCGGCAGCAAGGCGCGGCCCGCGAGCCGGGCTTCTATTGTGATGGCAAATGGGCGCGGGGCGTTGGTGAGCGGGTTGTCCGGGATGCGAAAGATGTAACAGAGCCCCGGGCGCGGCACCTCAAAGCAGGGGTTCGCCGGTGTGGGGGGCCAGGGAGGTGCGCGTCTGGTCGCGCAGGCGGATGATTTCGCGCCAGTGTTCGCGCGGGTCGGCGCTCGGTTCCGGAAAAATCGGCGGCAGGATGGTTATGGTAACGGCTCCGGGCCGGGGAAGGATCGTCTCGTCGCGAAGGATTGCGCGCACGCCGCGCAGCGCCACGGGGAGGACAGGCCTTCCGGTAGCCACCGCGGCTTTGAACGCACCCAGTTGAAACGGTCGTACACCGTCGTGCGGCGTGAAGGTCCCTTCGGGAAAGACCAGCACGGAGTCACCTGCGCGCAGAGAGCGTTCGACTTCTTCTGCTTGGCGCAGACGCTGCTGACGGTCGCTGCGGTCGAACGCAAAATCGCCCCGGCGACGCAGGAAGTCGCCGATCAGCGGCATCGAAGCTACCTCGATTTTCGAGACAAAGCGGAATTCCACGGGCAGGGCGGCCATCAAGACCAAAACATCGAAGTAGCTGGTGTGATTGGCCACCAGCACCGAATTCGGATGTCGCTGCAGGTGTTCGAACCCATGCAGGCGGATGGGAATCCCGACCAGCCGAAAATACAGGCGGGAGAGGCGCGAAGTGAACAGCACCACGGCGCGGCGCGTCGGCAGCAGTCGCATGACCGCCCAGGTGGGCAGCAGCCAGAGGACGAACATCAGCAGGGCATAGATGCCGTAGAGGCGCACGAGCGCCTGCCGGGCAGCGCGCAGGAATGCGCGCGCGGCGCCGCTCAGCGTCAGCCGGGCCACCTGCCACCAGACCGGCGGGCGGGCGGCCTCCAGCCGGCCGCTCAGGTAGAGCTGCTTGGTTTCGCTGCGACGGAGTTTCCCGCTGGAGGTTTTGGGAATGGTCTGCGGCGGCAACAACTCGATATGGTCCGGCGGCAGGCCAAGGGCTTCGGCAACGCGATGGCTGATGCGGGCGGCCAGTTGCGCACGCTGGTGCAGGTATTCCGGGCGAACCTCGGCGGCGATGACCAACCGCTCGGTGCCCGAGCGTTCGTCCGGGATGCCGAAGGCGACGACACAGCCCGGACGCACGCCGGCCACTTCGCCGACCAGTTCCTCGATTTCCTGCGGCGTGATGTTTCGTCCGGCCTTGATGATCACGTCTTTGGCGCGGCCGGTGATGAAAATTTCGTCGCCGACGCGGTAGGCGCGGTCGCCCGAATCCAGCCAGCCGTCTTCCCGGACCATTTCCAGCGTGGCCGAGAGGTTGCGGAAATATCCCTGGGTGGCCGAGGGTCCGCGGAACCAGAGCCGCCCTTCGATTCGCTCCGGGAGCTCCTGGCCGCGGTCATCCACGATGCGGACTTCGTGCCGCGGAATCGGGCGGCCGCAACTGACTAGGGTCAGCACGCGGGCGGTGCTGGACGGAGCAGCGGGAACGGCGCGGCCGGTGCGCTGGAACGTCTCGCGCTCGATGTGGTCCAGCACCGGCGGGCGCCCCAGCGGGGGAATGGTGACCGCGAGCGTCGCTTCGGCCAGGCCGTAGACCGGCAGATGCATCTCGTGTCGCCAGCCGTAGGGAGCGAAACGCTCGGTGAAGCGTTGCAGGGTTCCCGGATGAACAGGTTCGGCACCGTTCAGTGCCGCGCGCACGTGGCGGAGATCGAGCCCGGCCAGTTCGCGCTCGTCCAGCTTGCGCGCGCAGAGCTCGAAGGCGAAGTTCGGCGCCGCGGTCAATGTGCCGCGGTGATGGTGCAGTGCCCACAGCCAGCGTGCAGGTCGGGTCAGGAAAGCCAGCGGCGACATCACCACCGTGGGAATGCCGGCATAGAGCGGGAGCAGCCAGGTGCCGATCAGCCCCATGTCGTGGTAGAGCGGCAACCAACTGACGCCGACATCGTCGGGTTGGAGCCCTACCGCTTCGCAGATGGCGCGGATGTTCGCCAGCAGATTGGCATGGGTGAGCATGACTCCTTTGGGATGGCCGGTCGAACCCGAGGTGTATTGCAGGAACGCCAGGTCTTCCCCGCGCACCGCGCGCACCGGTGCGACTGCGGTGGCGTCTGCCGTTTGAGCGGTGAGCTGGTTTGCGGTGAGCACCGCTTCGAGCGAGGGCACGTGCGGTTTCAGCAGGTGAGCCAGGCGGGCGGCACGGGCAAAGGTGATGAGCCAGCGAACTTCGGCGTTCCGCAGGATGGCCGCCTGCCGCGCGGCGTATTCCTCGATGCGGTCGGCGCGGAAAGGAGGATAGATGGGCACCGGAATGCCGCCCGCCAGCATCACGCCCAGGAAGCAGAAGAAAAAGTCGGCGCTGGTGGGCAGCATGAGCGCCACGCGGTCCGCTGCCCGCAACCGGCGCTGCTGCAAGGACAGGGCAACGGCAGCAGCCCGCGCGAGCAATTCGCCATTCGAAATTACGCGCGCGGCATGGCTGGAGGCCTCCGGCCCGCCCTCTTCATACAGGTAAAGGTGCGGTGCCGCAGCGGTGGCGGGCTGTGTGCCCCGGTGCCAGAGCACTTCGAGCAGGGTTTCCGCCTGCTCAGGGGGACGAAGCGTGCGAATGCCGCGTGCGGGGAGCACTGGCCAGGGTAGCGCACGGGCCGGCGGAGCCAGCTCCGCAGCGGCTTCTGTGCCGGCCTGCTCCGCTGCAGTTTCCGCCGCTTCGGTACGCCCATTCACCTGCGCCAGCACCGTGGCGACAATGTCCCCGACCGTCTCTGCCTCCGCCAAGGTGCGTTCCGGCAGCTGCGTCTGGAAGGCCTGGCCAAGTCGAAGCAGGAGCTCGACGCGCTCCAGGCTGCCCAGCCCGAGGTCGCGTTCCAGATGCAGTTCGGCGACGGGCGTACCCGGCTGCGCCAGCGTTTCCGCGGTCGGGCTGCCCAGCTCTTCCAGCAGCGCGCGCAGCGTGGCACGAACCTCGGCCTCGACGGCACCGGGCTCGAACCGGATTGCAGGAGTCGCCACCGCCCGTCCTCCCTTTGAGCGAATCGGCCGCGTGAGGGCGCTGCCTGGGTCTTCGAAAGGCTCGTGCGTGTCGTTCCGGACAAATCTCCGTTGCCCGGGTCGGTAGAAGCGTACCATGGCCGAAAAAGTCGGAAAAGGAAAACCGGACCGGCGAACGGGCTGATGCCGGTGCTGCCCGGTGGCGGCTTGCGGCAATCCTGTTATAGTGTCCGCGGCACCGGTATCACCGCACAGAGCGAACGATGACCGACGAAAAAGCCAAGCGGCTGTTCCTGATCGACGCGATGGGCTACATCTTTCGCGCCTATCACGCTCCCATGGAGCGGTTGCGCAGCCCCTCGGGGATGCCCACCAAGGTGCCCTACGTGTTCGCGAACATGCTGCGCCGGCTGTTGCGCGAGCAGGCTCCGGACTACATCGGTGTGGTGATGGACGTTGCAGCCCCGACCTTCCGGGACCAGCTCTACGAGGCTTACAAGGCCCAGCGGCCGGAGATGCCCGAGGACCTGGCGCAGCAACTGCCGTATGTGCGGCGTTTGTGCGAAGCGATGCGGCTCCCGATTCTGGAGTACGCCGGCTACGAGGCTGACGACGTCATCGGTACCCTCGCGCGGCAAGCGGCTCAGCAGGGACTGGAAGTGGTCATCGTCACCAGCGACAAGGATATGCTGCAACTGGTGCGCTCCGGTACGGCCAGCGGTGCGGGTGCGGTGCGCGTGCTGATCCCGACAAAAAACGACCTGCTCGTGGATGAGCGGAAGGTGGAGGAGTTGCTGGGTGTCCCGCCGGAGAAAGTCGCCGACGTGATGGCGCTGATGGGCGATGCGATCGACAACATCCCCGGGGCGAAGGGCATTGGCGAAAAGGGTGCGCGGGAACTGATCCGCCGCTTCGGGTCCGCCGAAGCCGCCCTGGAACATGCTGCGGAAGTCGAAAACAGGCGGTATCGCCAGGCGCTGGAGAACAGTCGGGAAGCGGTGCTGTTGTCGAAGCGGCTGGCGCAGATTGCCACCGACATCCCGGTGCCACTGGAGCTCGAGAAGCTGCGCCGGCAGCCGCCCGACCTGGAAGCGTTGCGTGCGCTCTATGCGGAGCTCGGGTTTGCGTCGCTGCTGCGCGAGCTGGTGGCTCCTGCTGCGTCGAACGTCCAGGAGAGTCAATACCGGCAAATCCGTTCGGCCGCTGAGCTGGAGGCGTGCCTGAGCGCGATTCCGCCGGGACAGGAAGCGGCGCTCTGGCTCGCGCTCGACCTGCGCGAAGGAGAAGAGGGTGGGTTTGGCAGCCGTTTGGCTGCCGTGGAAATTGCCGTCGAGCCCGGGCGCGTGTGCACAGCCTGGCTGGACGAGCAGAGCGCCCTGCGCGATGCGTTGCGGCCGTGGCTGAACGATGCTGCCCGTCCGAAGGTGGTCCACGACCCGAAACTGGCGGAGCTGCTGCTGGGGCCGGTCGAGGGCATCCGGCACGCCACGATGCTCTACTCCTACCTGCTCCGGCCGACCACGGCCCAGCACGGCCTGAGCGATGTGGTCCTGCGGCAGTTCAACACGGCTCTGAGCGGTGCGCCCGGCGAACATGCGGACTATCTGTTGCGGCTGGCCCCGCTGTTGCGCGCCGAAGTCGAAGCCCGCGGGCTGCTGGCCGTCTACGAGAAAATTGATCTGCCGCTGGCGCCGGTGCTCGCCCGCATGGAGCGTGCCGGTGTGCGCGTCGATCCGGAGGCGCTCGGCCAGCTCGCTGTGCGCATGGAAGAAGAGCTGGTGCGGCTGGAGCGAAAGGTCTTCGAGCTCGCCGGACAGGAATTCAACATCAATTCGCCGCAGCAGCTGGCGGAAATCCTCTACGACAAGCTGAACCTGCCCGTACCGCGCCGCACGCGTACCCGCGGTCGCTCCACCGCCGCCGATGTGCTCGAAGAGCTGGCCGCGAAGCATCCGCTGCCGCGCGCCGTTCTGGAATACCGGGAAGTAGCGAAGCTGAAGTCCACCTATGTGGACGCACTGCCGCGGCTGATCCATCCGGAAACCGGCCGGCTGCACACACGGTTTTCCCAGACGGGCACCGCCACGGGCCGGCTCAGTTCGTCCAACCCCAACCTGCAGAACATTCCGGTGCGCACTGAACTGGGACGCGAGATCCGCGCCGCGTTCGCTGCCGAGCCGGGCTGGTTGCTGCTTTCGGCGGATTATTCGCAGATCGAGCTGCGGTTGCTGGCGCACTTCTCGCAGGATCCCGTGCTGCTGGAAGCCTTCCGGAAAGGCGAGGACATCCACGCGCGCACGGCGGCCGAGGTGTTCGGCGTGCCCCCGGCCCTGCAGACCCCCGAGCATCGGCGCATCGCCAAGGTCATCAACTTCGGCATCCTCTACGGCGTCTCGGCCTTCGGCCTGGCCCAGCAACTGGGCATTGAACCCGGCGAGGCCCGGCAGTTTATCGCTGCATATTTCGAGCGCTACCCGGGCGTGAAGCGCTGGCTGGATGCCCAGCTGGACGAGGTGCGCCGCACGCAGCAGACCCGCACTCTGTTCGGACGCATCCGGCCGATTCCGGAAATCCTGGCCCAGCAGAATGCGCTGCGCGGCTTTGCCGAGCGCACGGCGCTGAACACGCCGCTGCAGGGTACCGCTGCCGACCTCATCAAACTGGCCATGATCGACATTGACCGCCGGCTGCAACAGGAGCGTTTCCGCGCGCGCATGATTCTGCAGGTGCACGACGAGCTGTTGTTCGAAGTGCCCGAAACGGAGCTGGACCGGCTCCGGGCCATGGTGCGTCCTGCCATGGAGAACGTGGAAACGTTTGCCGGGCCGCTGACCGTACCTCTGGTGGTGGACCTGAAGGCCGGACGGAACTGGCGCGACCTAGAATGAATCAGAACGGGGACACCGGCGGCCGGAAGGAGTACAATCGCAGCGCACGCCCGCCCACGTTCATGGATTCAGGAGCACTCAGGCGGCAAGGAGGCAACCATGAGAAACCCTTCGGGGATGCCCCTGATCGCGTTGGTCTTGCTTGCGGGGATGGCCATGGCACAGGAACCGAAGCCGCAATCCCAGCAGCCTGCTCCGGAACAGCCCCCGCCCGAGCCGGCCTTCGTCATTCCGCCCGAAGAAGCCAAACGCGAAAACCCGGTGAAGCCCGACGAAGTCTCCCTGGCGCAGGGCAGGCGCCTCTATGAAACGCAGTGCGCGCTCTGCCACGGAGTCGACGGCAGCGGGAAAACCGAGCTGGCCACCACCATGCAACTTACCCTGCGCGATTACAGCGACCCCAAGGCCCTGAAAGATTTCACCGACGGGGAACTGTTCTACATTTTGCGGAAAGGCAAAGGGAAAATGCCGGGACAGGAAGGCCGGATGCGCGACCGGCAGATGTGGCACCTGATCAATTACATCCGTTCGCTGGCCAAGAAGACAGACAACAACTGATTCCTTCGGCAAAGCCCGGCGAGCGCCGCGATCGCCCGCAGCCGCACATTTGCCTGTCCAGGAACCCTGTGGTAGGCTTGCGCGCGGTGGACTCCGAAACAGGAGAGTGAGCTATGCAGCATGCGCCCGGCTTTTTGAAACTGGTGCAGGAAGCCAAGCAACGCATCAAGGAAACCACGGTGGACGAGGTGAAGCGCCGGCTCGACAACGGCCACTCGTTCTACCTGGTGGATACGCGCGAAGAAAGCGAGTGGAGGCAGGGACATCTGCCGGGCGCCATCCACCTGTGCAAGGGCATCATCGAGCGCGACATCGAAAAAACCATCCCGGACAAGAACGCGGAAATCGTCCTCTACTGTGGCGGCGGGTTCCGTTCCGCGCTGGCCGCCGAGAATCTGCAACGCATGGGCTACACGAACGTCGTGTCCATGGACGGTGGCTGGCGCGAGTGGACGGCCAAGAACTATCCTGTCGAATCCTCGCGCTAGCCGCGGAGCGATTTTCAGAACTCTGACTGCGTCTTCCCTCGCCCATCGCAATTCTTACTCCCTGCCAGCGTGCTTGTTGCCGTGCAAGACTGCGCACACAGGCATGACTGTGTGCCTGCGTGTGTATCCGGCTCGGGCCAGCGCACCGGCCGGCTATGAACTTGTCGCCCTGGTGGAAACCACTCCGGCCCTGGGCCGGAAAGCAAAGATCAAAGAAATGGAAGTGGTCACGAAGGACGGCACATGCAAACTGGACAACAAGGAAGATATGGAAATCGAACCCGGAGAAACGGTGGGCACTGTCTTTCTGAGCCGCAGCACCCACCGCCTGCTCGGAGAGATTCAGCAGATTCGCTTGCCGCTGAACAACGTGGCTCGCTGGGTGCGCGTGCCGGCTGGCCAAGCGCCGGACGTCGCGCAGTGAGCCGGACGAAGGCCGAGGCGGGAACGGCTAGCGGAGCCACGCGGCTAATCCGCCGAACTCGCGCAACTTTCTGGCCGCCTCGCCGGCGATGACTTCTACGTGCACATTGTAGCGGCGCGCCAGTTCCGGCAGTACAGCCCGCAGCGGCACCAGCCGGCGTTCGCCGCCACAGGCAGGGCAGATGCGATCGGCGGAACGGTCTACCCAGAGGCAGTTCTGGCACTGACGGAGTCGCCCGCCGAGTCCGCGCACCACCACCAGCTCGCGTGCCATACCTTCCTGGATGCGGCGGAGGGTTTCGTCGGGGCCGACGACGGCGCGGGTCCCGTTGGGATTGGCGAGCAGCCGTTCCACCATCTGCTGCTCGCGATCCCGCTTCCAGGCCTTGATTTCCTGTTCCAGGCGCACGGCCAGGTCCGCCGGGGCGAGGTGAGACAGGTCAGCCCGAATCAGCAGGCAGCGCTCCTGAAAATTTCCGGGCAGTTCGTTCCAGACGGAGTCCACCGCGCCCTGCGGGCCGGCCACGACCACCGGGATCAGTTTTTCTTCGTTGGCCCACTGCTGGATCCGGTTGGCCGTTTCCTTGTAGAACTTTTCCAGCTGCGCTTCCACACGCTGCTCGAAGACGTCTCGCTGGGAGCCGCGCGTCTTCTGCACTCCGGGATGCGCGGGTGGGACCAGATATTTCTTCCGCCATTCGGCGAGGTCGAGCTGGAAGCGGAGTTTTTCCTGCTCTTCGGCGAAGCCCATCCAGAATTTGTAGAAGCGCGCTCCGCTGCGGTCCACCAGCGCCGCGCCGCACGGCTGGTGCTCATCGAGCAGCCAGAGCAGTTGGGTGAACGACGGCCGTCCCCAATGCAGCTCGTCCTCGACGTCGACCTGCAGAGGAATCACCTGCCAGGTCTCCGGTCCGGCAAAGACGACCAAGCCGCGCTCCCGCGGAGGCTGATTGCGCAGCAGCTCTTCGACACGACGCACCTGTTCCTGAAAGAGTTTTTGTTCGGCTTTGGGGATGCGACTGCGCAGCACCCGGGCACGCGATTTCAGCCAGATCAGCGCACCGGGCGGGTGTCCCTGATTCCGCGGGTTGGCCGGATTGGTATCCAGATACGCGGTCAGGATCGGCTGGGGCAACTGCGGAAGAGAATGAAGGAGTCTGGCATCGAGCATGGAATCTCTCCTCGAACATCCGGTCAGTGATGCAAGAAACTGCTGGTTTTTCTCTCGTGCTGCATGTTCGCGCCAGAGACCGGAATGATCGTCTGCGGTTCCGGTGGCGCGTTTGCGGCGGAGGCGTTCTCCCGGTTTGAAGTCAGCGTTTTATTCTACCGCTCTTGCCGGCGGCGTGCACGCCGATCCGGGAGAGACCGACGATGCTTCCGCGGCCAGCCTGCGCAGAGATTCTTCATAGGGTGGGCGTGCGATGCCCCGTTCGGTCACAATCGCGGTGATCAGGCGCGCCGGAGTGACGTCGAACGCCGGATTGGCCACCGGCACATCGGGAGCGATGCGCACGCCGGCCAGATGGGTTACCTCTTCGGGCCGGCGCTGTTCGATCGGGATGTGGTCCCCGGAGGGGATCGTCAGGTCGAGCGTGGACAACGGAGCGGCGACATAGAACGGCACGCCATGTTCGTGCGCGAGCACGGCCATCTGGTAGGTGCCGATTTTGTTCGCGGTGTCGCCATTGGCCGCCACGCGGTCGGCACCCGTCACAATGGCGCACACCTGAGCGGACCGCAGCATGTGTCCGACCATGTTGTCAGTGATCAGGGTCAGCGGGATGCCGTCCTGCTGCAGCTCCCAGGCCGTCAGGCGAGCACCCTGCAGGTAGGGACGCGTCTCCGGCACGAGCACGTGCAGTCGCCGACCTTCGGCGACCGCCATGCGGATGATGCCCAGCGCCGTGCCGATGCCGCCGGTGGCCAGCGCACCGGCATTGCACTGGGTCATGACCTTGCCTTCGTGCGGCAGCAACTGAGCGCCGAAGCGTCCGATGGCTTCATCGATGGCCCGTTTTTCGGCGTGAATCTGCTGCGCCTCGCGGATCAACTCTTGCCGGATGCGCTCGAGCGGCGCAGATTCGGCCAGCAGCGCTTCGAAGCGTTGTTTCATGCGGTCCAGCGCCCAGAACAGGTCTACCGCTGTGGGTCGCGTAGCAGCCAGCGTGCGATGGATGATTTCGTATTCCGCACGGAGCTCTTCCGGCGTCTGCGCCCGCGAATGGAGCACGCCGAGCGCAACGCCCATCGCTGCGGCTACGCCGATGGCCGGAGCGCCGCGAATCACCATGTCCGCAATCGCGCGCGCGACGTCGCGATAGTCGGTGTACGTGTAGCGGACAACTTCGGTGGGCAGGCGACGCTGATCCAGCATCACTACCCCGGCATCCGTCCACTCGATGGGCTGCACAACGCGCACGGGTCACGCCTTCACTCGCCCTGCATTCTACCGCAATCCATTCGGCCCGCGCCGTCGCGCCACCGGCCGGCGCTGCACGCGGCGTTCCCGCCAGAGAACGAAGCTACAGCGGAGCCGGGAGGTTGCGGAAGCCGTCCGTGGCGGCATAGAAATGCACAAACAGCGCGCTGTTGTATCCCAGATGGGCAAAATACGCCGGCGTCACACTGCCGGCAACAGCGCGGAGCGTGGTGAACGCAATGCCCACCAGCATCAGCAGGAGAATCTGCCACCACGCCCCCCACAGTTGCGCCGCATGAGTCAGCCCGAACAGCGTGCCGGTGAGCAGCACGCCCGCGCGGATGCCGAGCCCTCGGGCCAGCACGGGGTAGAGAAAACCGCGGAAAATGGTTTCTTCGACCAGCGGGGCGAGCCCGATGGCGAGGCCCATGGTGAGGAAAATGCTTTCGCGGGTGCGAAAGAACTGTTCGATGGGCGGCGGGGTCTCCGGCCGGTACAGCAGCGAGGCAAACTGGACCAGCGTCGCCAGCACAGCGCCCCCGAACAGGCTGAGCAAGTAAATGGCGGGCCGGGAGCCCTCGCCGAGCGCAACGCCTCGCCATCCGAGCGTGCGCCAGAACGAATTCGCACCGGCAGCCCGGACGCGGACGAACAGATACGCAAACAACAGCGCAAAAGTCATGGTTTGCTGCAGCGCCAGCACCAGTGTCCGCACGTTCGGCTGGCTGAAGAGCTGTTGCGGGTCGATGTTCCGCGCGTGGGCCACCAGTGCCAGTCCCGCGCCCACCGCCAGACTGCTGACCAGGATGGCCACGACGAAGATGGCCAGCAAGCCCAGCAAATCCACCCAGCCCCAGGGCACCCGGAGATCCTCGGGCAGATGGGCGTAGGGGTCCGGTGGCGGCACGCGCAGCCCGGGGGCTTCTCCCTCCGCCGACTGCGGATTTCCTGAGATGTGTTCGGGTTCCGGCATAGGTCTGGCTCGGGCAGTTACGGTTTCATCTCCAGCAGGGCCGCGGCGAACAGCGGAAACAGAATTTCATGATGTCCGGTCAGCGCGTATCCGCAGGAGCCCCGGCCCGTCGTTGGGCGGCGAACAACATTGGTCAACGGTCGATAGTGCTGGATGAAATCGAAATTTGCCGTGGTGATCGGTTCCAGTCGGGTGCCCAGGTTGCGGACAACCGAGACCGCTTTGAGGAACACTTCCGGCAGCAGGACCGCCGAGCCCCAGTTCAGGTAGACCCCGCCGGGATGCATCCGCTGAACCAGCGCACAGAACAGACGGAAGTCGTAGTGGCTGGCTGCGCCCAACGCGGCGCCGTCGGCGGCGCGGTGCATGTGCGGGATGTCGGTGCCGATGGCCAGATGCACGGTGACCGGAATTCGCGCACGATAGGCAGCGATCAGCACACTTCTGTCCGCATACCGGGCACCCAGCCGCGCATGGGACAGCAATCGCCCCGCCGCCTCGCCCAGGCCGATGCCGCTGCGCGCAGCGCCCACCGCCATTTCGTTCAGCCATAAGCCGGTTTCTTCCGCCATGCCGAACTGGCCGCGGCCGAGCACGGCGTCTACGTCTTCGCTCGTGTTGCCGACCAGGGCGATTTCGAAGTCATGGATCAGGGCGGCTCCGGTCATCGCGATGCCGGAGACGAAGCCGCGATGCAGCAGGTCGATCAGCAGCGGGGCCAGACCGACTTTGATGACGTGCCCGCCGATGCCCCACAGGATGGTCCGGCGTCTTGCGCGCGCCAGTTGCACCGCAGCCACAAGGGCCCGGAACTCCCGGGCCGCCAGAATGTGCGGCCACGTGTCGAAGAAGTCGCGGAGGGTGGTGCGGCGTCGGGTGCGCGGCGTGGTCGAACTCAGCGGCCGGGCGAAGTCGCGCACGCTGACTTTGCTCTTGCGCCGGGCCAGCGGGTAGGTGCGCACCGGGCCGAAGTCCAGCGGGCGGATCCGGTAGATGCTGCTCATCGAAATTCAGCACTTTACCCGAAGGCACTCGCAACGGGCAAGCTACAGCGCCGGGCTCGAAAAACAACGAGCCCGCCCCGTCGGCGGAACCGACGGGACGGGCTGAGGTGTGTCCGCGGCGCGTGAAGGCTTAGGCGGCAATCTCTTTCACTTTTGCAGCGCCCTTGATTTCAATTCGCCGCGGCAGAGCCGCCGAGCTGACCGGTGCCGAAATCTCCAGCACGCCGTTGCGGTACTCGGCGGTCAGCTTGTCGGCTTCGACACCCTCCGGCAGCGTCAGCGTCCGGGTGAAGCTGCCGTAGACGGTCTCCCGGTGCAGGTAATCCACATCCTTCTCTTCACGATGCAGCTTCCGCTCACCGGAAATGGTCAGCGTGTTGCCCTGCACCTGAATGTTCACATCGTTCGGATCCACGCCCGGCAGCATCACACGGCAGATGAACCGCCGTGCTTCACGATCCACATAGGACTCGATCGCCGGCGAGAAGGCGAAGGTCCCAGCGGTCAGCGCCGGACGCTCGCTCGTCCACGGCCAGTTCAGGGTGCCGAAAATCCGATTGAAGAATTCATCGAAATCCCGACGGAAGTCGAACAGATCGCTGAAGAAGGGATCACGCAACATCAAGCTGGTCATAGACACACCTCCTTTTCCGTAAGCGTTTTACTGCCCACAGAGAAGGGGCATGCTCGGCAGGGCGCCTATGGCTGACTCCCTGCCGATCGCAGCTTTCTTATACAAAATTTGTTGGTGTTTGTCAAGTCTATAAAAGTAAAAAATACTCATAAATCATTCTTTTTAAAAGACTTATTAAAATTTAAAAATTTAGTTTGTCATACTAAGATAATTTTCGTCATATAAGCTATATCTTTTTCCTTGAATCGAAGATTTCGGCTTCGCCAATCGGCTCGAAGTCGAAAGCAGATTGGTATTACTGGCGACACGAGCCATTGCGCAAAATTCGAGCCAGCGCCTGGCCGGTGTAGGAACCTTTCACGCGGGCCACCTGTTCTGGTGTGCCTTGCGCGACGACGCGGCCACCGGCTTCGCCCCCTTCGGGACCCAGGTCCACGATCCAGTCCGCCTGCTTGATGACGTCGAGGTGGTGCTCGATCACGATGACGGTGTTGCCCAGGTCGACGAGCCGGTGCAGGACCGCCAGCAGCCGTTTCACATCTTCGAAGTGCAGGCCGGTGGTGGGTTCGTCGAGGATATAGAGGGTGCGTCCGGTCTGGCGTTTGGAAAGCTCGCGTGCCAGTTTCATGCGCTGGGCTTCTCCTCCGGAAAGCGTGGTGGCGGGCTGGCCGAGCTGGATGTAGCCGAGTCCGACTTCGACCAGCGTGGCGAGCTTTTGTTGGATTTGCGGGATCGATTCCAGCAGCGCGAGGGCTTCGGTGACCGGCAGCGCCAGCACATCGGCAATCGAGTGTCCCTTGTAGCGCACGGCGAGGGTTTCGGCGTTGTAGCGGCGGCCTCGACAAATTTCACAGGTGACGTAGACGTCGGGCAGGAAGCTCATCTCGATACGCCGCAGGCCATCGCCCTGACAGGCTTCACAGCGGCCGCCCTTGACGTTGAAGCTGAAGCGGCCGGGGCGGTAGCCGCGCTCGCGGGATTCGGGCAGGCGGGCGAACAGCTCTCGGATGGGCGTGAACACACCGGTGTAGGTGGCCGGGTTCGACCGCGGTGTGCGTCCGATAGGGGACTGATCAATCTCGATGACTTTGTCCAGGTGTTCGGTGCCGAGAACGGCGCGGCAGGGGCCGGGCTGAGCGCGTCCGCGATAAAGTTTCTGGACCAGGGTGCGATACAGGATATCTTCGACCAGGGTAGATTTGCCGGAGCCCGAGACTCCGGTCACGACAATCAGCGTGCCCAGCGGGAAAGCGACGTCGATATTTTTCAGGTTGTTGGCGCGGGCGCCGAGAACACGCAGCAGGGCTCCGTTGCCCGGGCGGCGCTGGCGCGGGACGGGAATTTCTGCGGTGCCGGCCAGGTAGCGTCCAGTGAGCGAATCGGGATGGGCAGCGATTTCTGCCGGCGTACCCGCAGCAACCAGGTACCCACCGGCCGAGCCGGCGCCCGGGCCGAGGTCGATCACATAATCGGCGCGGCGGATGGTTTCTTCGTCGTGTTCGACCACGAGCACGGTGTTGCCCAGGTCGCGCAGGCGCGCCAGGGTGCAGAGCAGACGGTCGTTGTCCCGTGCGTGCAGGCCGATCGAGGGTTCGTCGAGCACATAGAGCACGCCGCGCAGTTTCGATCCGATCTGCGTGGCCAGCCGGATGCGCTGCGCTTCTCCCCCGGACAGTGTGGCGGCGGAACGATCCAGGGTCAGATAGCCCAGGCCGACCGCGAGCAGAAAATCCAGCCGTTCGGCAATGACCTCGAGCACGCGCCCGGCGATTTGTAGCTGGCGGGGGGTGAGCTGTCGGCGGATCTCTTCCACGGCCGGGCGCGCCGCGCTGATCGGCAGGGCAACGAAATCCGCAATCGAGTAGCTGCCCACTCGCACGGCCAAGCTTTCCGGGCGCAACCGCTTGCCGTGGCACGCCGTACATTCGATGGGCGACATGTACTGCATCAGCCATTCTCGGTAGCTGTCGCTGGAGGCTTCTTCGAGGCTGCGTTCCAGGTAGCGGATCACCCCGGGGAAACGCAGCCCGGGGAGCGCACGCCCACCGCCGTTGGCGGGCGGATTGCCGTAGAGAATCAGGTTCTGCACGCGCCGGGGCAGTGAATCGAACGGCTGGTTCAGATCGAAGCCGTAGGCGTGGGCAGCGAGCTGAAGCGTGCGCTGCAGGTTGGCCGAACCGGAGCCGGGGCCGAGCGCTCCTTCGAACAACGGCTTCGACCAGTCCACGATGATTTTTGCGGGGTCGAAATCGTACCGCGAGCCGAGACCGTGGCATTCGGGACAGGCGCCGTAGGGAGAGTTGAAACTGAACGAACGCGGCTCCAACTGCGGCACGCTGATGCCGCAGTCCGGGCAGGCCAGCTTCGCCGAGTAGAGGGTCTCCGGACCGTCGATCACGGCCACGGTGACCAGGCCGTCGGTCAGTTTCAGGGCGGTTTCGATGGAGTGCTCGAGCCGCTTTTCGATGCCGGGCCTGACGCGCAGACGGTCCACGACGATTTCGATGGTGTGGTTCCGGCGACGGTCGAGCCGGATGGGCTCGTCGAGGGGCAGCAGCTCGCCATCCACGCGGGCGCGAGCGAAGCCGGCGCGGGCCAGCCGTTCCAGTTCCCGGCGGTATTCGCCTTTTCGGCCGCGGACGATCGGTGCCAGAATCATCACGCGTTCGTCGGGCTTCAGCTGCCGGATGGTTTGGACGATCTGTTCGGTGGTTTGCCGGGTGATCGGCTTGCGGCAGCTCGGGCAGTGCGGGATGCCGGCCGAGCTGAACAGCACCCGCAGATAGTCGTAGATTTCCGTGATGGTGCCCACCGTGGAGCGCGGTGAACGCGACGTGGTGCGCTGCTCGATGGAGATCGCAGGGGAAAGACCCTCGACGGAATCCACTTCCGGCCGCTCCATCTGGTCGAGGAACTGCCGCGCATAGGCCGAGAGGGTTTCCACGTAGCGGCGCTGGCCCTCGGCATAGATGGTGTCAAAGGCCAGCGAGGACTTCCCCGAGCCGGACAGACCGGTAATCACCGTCAGCGTGTTGCGGGGGATTACCAGGTCGATGTTTTTCAGATTGTGCTGACGCGCCCCGCGAACGACGATGCTCTGCAGGCCCATAGGCGGTTCTGAATTCAGCGATCCTCGGTGGCAGAGCCGGGCAACTCGCCATCGGCTGCGAGCGGCGGCCCCACGGCGGCAGCGCCTACAGCCGGGCACACTGCGCCCAGCCTAATCCCCCAACATAGCAAGCCGCGGAGACGGAATCAATGGGCCTTGAGCGCCCCCGGTCGGCGAGCCGTTCCTTGCATGCGCCGGCGGGCTCGGGGATAATCCAGCCACGATGCGCGAGTTCCGTGGTCAGTCGCTGAGCTGGCAGTTAACCGACGGCGTCTGCGAGCTGGCGCTGCATCGCGAGCCGGCGAATGAAATCGGCACGGCCTTGCTGGCCGAGCTGGAACAGTTTGTCGCTGCCCTGGATGCGCTGCAGAACGATGTGCGCGCGGTGATTCTCTACAGCCGGCTCCGCAGCGGCTTCAGCGCCGGCGCGGACCTGCGCGAGCTCTATCGGCGCATGCGGGGATTGACGGCTGAACAGCGGGTTGCCGGCGTGCGCCAGTTTCTCGAGCGCATCCACGCCGTGCTGAACCGCCTGGATGCCGCGCCGGCGACCACGATTGCGGCTGTGCACGGGGTCTGCTTCGGCGGCGGTCTGGAGCTGGCGCTGGCCTGCGATGTGATGGTGGCCGACAAGATGGCACGCTTCTGTTTCCCGGAGCTGCGTCTGGGCATCCTTCCCGGTTTCGGGGGCATCCCGCGGCTGAAGCGGGACGTCGGCAATGCTGTGGTGCGCGACCTGCTGCTCACCGGACGCAGCATCAACGCACAGCGTGCGCACGCCGTGGGGCTGGTTGCGCAACTGGCTGCCGAAGGCCAGGCGCTCGCGGTGGCGCGCGCCACCGCGCAGCAGGCCGCGAAATTTGATTCCGCCGCGCGGAGCAGGGCCAAACAGTTCAGCAAGCCGATTCCCTACGAAGAGCTGCAGCGCGAAATCGCGATTTTCTGCGAGCTGTTCGCCCGGCCCGCTGTCGAGGAAGGCCTCCGCAAGTTCGTGGAATCTTCTGCCCCGCTGCCCTATCTGCCGTGAGCCGCGAATGCAACCAGGCGCAGCGTTGCCAGCAGGAACGGATGAAGGGCGCGGTGCAAGTTCGTTTTCGCTGCCGGAAGAGAAAGCTGCGGGGTACCGCGCTACCTGTCGTTGTGCCGATTCCGCCGGTTCGATTCTCCCCGGCGGGGTTGCCAGGGCAGCATGAGGTCGTGTATGAACAGAGGGAACGTTCCGAGAGGCAACCCCCCGAGGCGGTGCCGGAGGGTGCCTGCAACTGAGCGATGCGCACTGTCGAACAAACCCTGGAAGAGATCCTGAACTTGGCGGCAGAACATTTTCGCGTGCCGCGCGGGCAGCTTTCTCCCGACGACGACTTTTTCAAAGCGCTCCGCCTGGACAGCCTGCAGGCGCTCGAGTTGCTCACCCGCCTGGAGCAGCACTTCGGCGTGGAGTTGCCCGACTACGAATTCCAGGGCGTGACCGATTTTCGCACTCTGGCTGACCGCATCCAGGCCCGACTGTAGCCGTTTCGCCCCCTGAGGTTTCTGCCGGCGCGCAACCTTTGTATACTTTCTGCGTTTGTGTCATTCGCGGGCAGGTGTTCAGTTCCGCCCAGCGCGGTTGTGCGCATGCTGGATTTGAGGCAATACCAGTCGCTGCAGGAAGCGCTGCGGGATGCGCTGGAAACGTTCCGCAACCACGTCTGCCTGATTGAATCCGACCGGGGCCGTGAACGGCACCGGCTCACCTACGGGCAGTTTCGGGAACAGGCACAGCCGCTGGCGCGGGCGTTGCAAGATGCCGGCTTGGGCGCCGAGCCCGATCCGACCGCTCCGGCGAACCGCGCTGCGATTCTCATGACGAACCAGTCGCGGTGGTTGCTGGCGGCCTATGCGATTCATTCCTCGGGCGGCGTGCTGGTGCCGCTCGACTACAAGCTGACCGGACGCGAGCAGCTCGCGCTGCTGGCGCACAGCCAGGCCCGCTATCTGATCACCGAATGGTTCCTCTGGCAGCAGATCACCCGAAGCGAAGGGTTTGCTGATTTCCGTCCACGGTGCGTGGTGGTGACCGATGCGCCGGCCGACGCGGAGCTGTGCGGCGCAGTGCGCTGGGAAGAGTTCGTGGCACGGGGCGCCGGCCGGGAGCCGGTGTTCCGGCCGCGTCGGCGGTCAGACTGGGCCTGCATTGTGTATTCCTCCGGAACCGGTGGCCGGCCCAAAGGCTGCGTGCTCACCCACGACAACTACCTGGAACAGTGCTGGTCGCTGACGCGCTGGTACCCGTTCTGGCCCGGTGTGCGCTACCTTTCGATTCTGCCGACCAACCATGCCATTGACTTCATGGTCGGATATATCGGTCCGTTTGTCTGCGGCGCGGCGGTGGTGCATCTGCGCACGCTGCGGCCGGAGTTTGTCCGCGAAGCGTTCGTGACCTACCGAATCACCTACGTCAGTTTGGTGCCGATGGTGCTGAAAAATCTGGAGCGAGGACTCCGCCAGCGGCTGCAGGAGCTGTCGCCGCTGCAGCGACGGCTGTTTGCAGGACTGGTCGGTTTGAACCGTGCGCTGACGCGCGACCGCCCGCGGCCGTGGCTCAGCCGGCGACTGCTTCCCTCTATCCATCGCGCTTTCGGCGGCGAGCTGCGGGCCATCATCGTGGGAGGCGCGTTCAGCGATCCGCAGACGCTGCAGTTTTTCTACGACCTGGGCATCCCGGTGGCCAATGGCTACGGTCTGACCGAAGCCTGCACGGCGGTGACTGTGAACAATCTAAAGCCCTTCCGGGCCGATACGGTGGGGCAGCCGCTGCCCGGCGTCGAGGTGCGCATTGTCGATCCCGATGCCGACGGCATCGGCGAAGTGGCGGTGCGCGGACGGAATGTGATGTCGCATTACCTGAATGACCCGGAGCTCACCGCGGAAACCATCCGCGACGGCTGGCTCTACACCGGCGATCTGGGGCGGCTGGACCCGGATGGCCATCTGCGGCTGTTCGGGCGCAAGAAAAACATGATCGTCACTGCCGGCGGGAAAAACATCTACCCCGAGGATGTAGAAGCGTTTTTCGAGGGGTTGCCTGTGAAAGAGTTCTGCATCTTTGCCGCAAACTACATCTGGCCGGCGCGCACGCTGGGGGACGAACAGCTCGTGCTCGTGGTGCGGCCGGAGCCGGAGCCAGAGCAAACCGGCCGCGAAGCGCTGCACCGCGAGCTGGCGGCGCGCAACCGCCGCCTGCTGGATTACAAACGCGTTCACGGCTACCTGGTCTGGACGCATGATTTCCCGCGCACGGTTTCGATGAAAATCAAACGCGACGTCCTGGCCGCGGAAATTCGTGCGGCCGTGGAGCGTTCCGCCGTGGTGCCGTTATGAACGCAGCAGCCGTGGGGCCCGCGGCCGGGCCGGTTTTCCCGGGTGCGCGCAGCGAGCGCCTGCTGGCGATTGTCAATCCCGCTGCGGGCGGTGGACGGTGCGGCCGGCAGGCGGCGCGAGCGATAGAGCAACTGCTGGCTGCCGGCGTGCCGCTCGACGTCGCCTATACCACGGCGCCCGGCCATGCCTCGCAGCTCGCGCGCGAAGAATTCGCGCAGGGGCGGCGACGCTTCCTGGCCGTGGGTGGCGACGGCACCGCGTTTGAAATCCTGAACGGCGTGTTTCCGGAGGCCTGTTCCAGCCGGGTCACACTCGGGCTGCTCCCGCTGGGCACCGGCAACTCGTTCCTGCGCGATTTCCTGCCGGAACGCGCGGATGCCACCCGGCACGTGCTGGCCGCGATTGCTTCCGGGCGAACCCGTCCGTGCGATGTCATCCGTGCGGTGTATGCTTCCGGCGTGCTTTACTACATCAATGTGCTGAGCCTGGGATTCGCAGCCGACGTCGCCGCACTGGTCAATCGCCGCTTCAAGTCCTTCGGGCGCCCCGGCTATCTGCTGGGAGTTCTGGTGGGTCTGCTGAGGCTGCGGCGGCGCGCGTTTCCGGTGCGCAGGGAGGGCGAAACAGAATTTGACCGGCGGCGTTGCCTGTTCCTAGCGTTCAGCAACAGCCGGTTCACCGGCGGGAACATGCTGATGGCCCCGCTGGCCGATGCGGCCGATGGAAAGCTGGAGTACGTCCGCTGGGGGCCCATCGGGCGGCTCCGGCTGCTGTGGAACTTGCCGCGGCTGTTCACCGGGACGCACATCTATCACCCGCAGGCAGAACGGAGCGAGACCCGGCAGGTCGAATTTCGTCTGGATGGGCCGGTGGACGTGACGGTGGACGGAGAATCGCTGCGATTGCAACTGGAGCGCCTGGAGGTCCTCCCCCGCGCGCTGGACGTGCTGGTCTGATGGAGAGGCCGGAGGAGGCAGCCTGACGATGACCACGCCCGCCGCAGTGCGAACCCGAGCCGTGCCGCGAACCGACATTCGCGGCTGGAAGAAGGTGTGGTACGCCGCGCGGGCGCTGGTGCTGTGGACTGTGAGCATCCTCCATTTCGGCGTGCTGGCTTCGGTGCTGGTGCTGCTGGCGATCTTCGTCGATCCGCGGAAGAACGATCGTCCGCAGCGGTGGCTGTTTCGCAATGTCCTGCGGCTGGCGGGGGTGCGGTTCGAGGTGCGTCGCGCCCCCGGCTTCGATCCGCAACGCACCAGCCTGTTCGTGTGCAACCACGTGAATCTGTTCGACGCCTTTGTGGTGTATTCGGCGATTCCGCAGTTTGTGCGCGGGCTGGAGCTGGAGTCTCATTTCAAGATTCCGGCCTACGGGTGGATGATGAAGCGATTCGGCAATATTCCGGTGCCGAAGCAGCCGACCGCCGCGGATCTGAAGCGGATGTATCAGCGCGTGCGGCGCGCGCTGGACGACGGGATCAGCATCATTGTTTTCCCCGAAGGCGGGCGCACGCTGGACGGCCGCGTGGGGCCGTTTCGCGAAGGGGCGTTTCGCATGGCCCAGCAGTTCGGCTACCCGCTGGTGCCGATGAGCATCGTCGGTTCGTTTGAGTTCAACCGCAAGGGCGACTGGATTCTGTATCCTTCGAAAATCACGGTCTATTTGCACGACACGATCGAAACGCGGGGTCTGCGGAAGGAAGAGATTCCGGCGCTTGTCGAGCGCGTCCATGGGATCATCTCCGCGCCCGTCGAGGCCCATATGGGGCTGCGCCGGCAGCCAGCCCGACAGCGTTTCTGGTGGGAGCAGCCCGCAACGGCCCAGCCACAGGATTGAATGCCTTCCAGTTCCGTCTGACGCAATCTGTCCATCGAGCTGCGGCGCACGGTACCTTCCCTGGAGCGCGCCGACCGGCGGAGCCGGTTTTGCGGATTCCAGAGAGTCTGCGGCAGCCGTGGGCCTCAGAGCCCCAGGGCCTCGCGGATTTCTCGTTCGTATTCGGGGAAGTAGCGGGCGATGACCCTGAGGTCGAATGTGCCGAGGATTTGCTCTTTCGGCTCGCGGGCCAACAGGAATTCGAAGGAACGCCGCACCAGCTCTTCTTCGGAGACGCGGCCGGCGGTGAGTTTGTGGGCGTAGTCGGGTGCGACGCGCACGCGGTGCGTGGTGCGACTGCCCGCCTCTTCGACCGTAACGAGGTACTCTCCGGGTGATTTCCTCTGAATGGCAATTTTCATAGCCGCACGTCCCGACTCAGCGAGCTGCACAGAAATTCAGAGTTCGTTCTCGAAGCTACACAGAGGGTCGCGCAGTAGGCAGAACGCGTCCTGCCTTGGTTTCGCGCCAGGTGTAGTAGATGCGGTGGATGACCGTCAAGGTGGAAAGCACTGCAATCACCCACAGCACCGGCGCCATACGATCGAAGAGTCCGCCGAGAATCAGCAACACGAGCCGTTCGGGACGTTCCATGAAGCCGACCTTGCACGAGGGAATCAGCGACTCGGCGCGCGCGCGAGTGTAGCTGACCATCACGGAACCGGCCATGGCCACCGCGGCCAGAATCACGTAGAAGCCGCGGCCGATCCGCGTGTAGTGCACAACGAGACCGATGTACAGCGCCATGTCCGAGTAGCGGTCGAAGACGGAGTCGTAGAAGGCGCCGAAAGCCGTCACGCGGCCCATGCGCCGGGCCACCTGCCCGTCGGCCATATCCAGAAAGCCGGCGAGGAAGATGAACAGGGCGGCCAGTTGGAATTCGCTGCTGGCGAAGAAGACCGCGGCGACGATGTTGCCCACCAGGCCGAGAAAGGTGAGCACATTCGGGTTGATACCGGTGGCACCGATGGCGTCCACAATTTTGTTCAGCAGCCATCGGCCGCCCTGGCCAATTTTCTGTGTCAGCATCGACGCGGGAGACTCCCGGGCTCCAACCGTCGTGCAGAGGTCGAGGGAATGATAAGCGAGAGCGAGCGACGGCTCAAGTATCGGGTGGCCGGGAACCTCTCCCGGCCACCCGATGCAGGTCTGGCGTCATGAAGGCTCCAGTTGCCTCACCGATTCGTTTCATCCCGCACGATCGGGATGGAGTAGTCCGGCCAGCAGCCGAGCGGTTCCGGGTCGGTTTCGAAGCCGTCGCCGAAGCTGCTGCGCTGCGGTTGTTGCGGCTGCTGCGCAGCGAACTTCGGATCCAGGATGCGAGCGATCTGGTCGCGGGCATCCTGCAGGTGCAGCCGGGTGCTTCGGTCGCTGGTCTTGGGAATCGCTGCGGCCAGGGCTCGATCGAGCGCGCGCAGCTCGCCGCGGTAGAGCGCGCGGGCATCGTCGTTGACCGGTTGCCGCCCGTTCAGTTTTTCGTTGACCAGGTCGAGATAAGCCCGCTGCAGATTCCGGCGATAGGCGTCGATCTGCGGAGCCGGGGTATCCAGCTCGCTCCAGATGCCGCGGCGGACATCGGCCAGGAAGTCCACGGGGCGATAGGCGGTCGGCCCATCCACCGCTTCCTGCTCGACCAGGCGTTGCAGCCGTGCATCGGCGAGCAACGAAGTGAGTACCCGCACCTGCGCGCGACCGATGCTCTCCAGCGCACCGGTCGGCGCGATGCGGCGCAGAATTTCCGGACGAATCAGGAACCGGGGAGTGGCAAAGGCAGCTTCGTTCAGGTAGCGCACGGCGGCCAGCTGTCGTTCGCGGGGCACCGGCGTGAAGCGGATGCCATCGCCCTGGCCGGCATGCTTTTGCTGCGAGTAGAAGCCGCCGACCAGCGCGGTGACGTGATTCAGCTCGAGCGCCCACTGCCCCAGCAGGCGTCCGTAGAGGATTTCCAGTTCGTCGTAGGGCTCGCCCGGCTCGGTTGTCGCCGACAGCAGCATGTCTGCCACGCGCTGCAGGTTGGCCAGGCCCAGGCGGGTGGCGGCGATGGCGTCGGCGTCCCCGACCGCTTCGGTCAGCTCGCCCGGATCCGAGCCGGCCGAGCCGGCCGTCGAGAAGCGCAGCCAGGGTTTTTCATCTTGCTGCCGCGCCCAGGCGTCCAGGGTTTTCTTTTCGTCGTCCGGGGTGGCGGCTTCGGGGATGGGTTTGTAGCCCCACATTACGGCGAAGATGTCGTAGGGGCCGATTTCCGGCACCAGCAGCGCCGGGTCGATGCCATCTTCGGGCTGGACCAGGTAGTTGAACCGCGAGTAGTCCATCAGCGTGGGGGTATGGCCCATCGTGCGCAGCCATTCCCGGTCGCGCAGCTTTTCGAACGGGTAGGTGGAGCTGGCCTTCATATTGTGCGGGAACCCGAGCGTGTGGCCCACCTCGTGCGCGGTGACGTATTCGAGCAGCACGCCAATCAGTTCGTCCGGCATGGGAAGTTTTTGTGCGCGCTTGTCATTCGGGCCCGCCTGCACGAAGTACCAGTCGCGGACTAGCTTCTGCACGTTGTGATAGAACTGGATGTCCGCCTCGAGGATTTCCCCGGTGCGGGGGTCGTGGATGTGCGGCCCGGAGGCGTTTTCGATCGTAGAGGGCAGCCAGCGAATCACCGAGTAGCGGGCGTCTTCGGGACTCCAGTCCGGGTCTTCCTGCGGCGAAGGTGGATCTTTGGCCAGGATGGCATTCTTGAATCCCGCAGCTTCAAATGCTTTCTGCCATTTTTCGACGCCCCGCTTCAGATAGGGACGCCATTTCGGCGGTGTGGCCGGGTCTATGTAGAAGACAATCGGTTTGACAGGCTCGGAGAGTTCCGCGTTGGGATCTTTTTTCTCCAGGCGCCAGCGGGTGATGTACCGCCGCTCGACCACACGGTGGCGGTCTTCACGGCTGTAGTCGAGCTGACGCACGGAAAAGAAACCCACGCGCGGGTCGTAGAGCCGCGGCTTCATGGGCACCTGCGGCAGTTTCACCATGGAGTAATGCATCAGCACGGTGGCGCTGCCCGGACGCATGCCCTGTCCCCCGAACGGAGAAGGGGGCTGCGGCGGCTGCGGCCCGGCGGGCTGGTCGATCGGCGAGGTGTAGGTGTGGGTGGCTTCCACGTTGATGTTTTCCGGGAAGCTGACCGCACGTTCGATGAAGGAACGGCTGCGGTCGAACCCCCGCGCGCGGAGGCGGGCGCGCGCGCTGAGCTCAGCCACTTCGGTGGTGAACAGCGGGGTGACGTCGATCACCATCGAGCCGTTCGGGCCGAAGGCTTCGATGTCGAACGCCATGATGATCGTTTCGTTCTGCGCTGCCTCCACGGCTTGGCGGACGGGATGATTCGGGTCGGCCACACTCTCGTAGACCACGCTGCGCAGCAGGATGCGGTTGCCGTTTTTCGTCCAGCGCACGATGCGGTTGCCGAGCGCCTGGCCCCCGTAACCCACCCCCGGAGTGGTTCGCTTGATCTGGTTCACCCAGAGAAATTCCTGTCCCAGCTCGGCGGGCGGGATTTCGAAGTAGAGCTTGTCTTTGATGCGGTGAACGGTGAAGACACCCGGGTCAGAAACCGCATCTTTCGTGATGACCTGGTCGTAGGGTTTCGGCTCCTGGGAAGCCTCACGCGCACCGGGGCGCTGCAGCGGCCGGGTCGGCGTTTCTCCCTGCGGCGGCTCCTGCGCCGTGGCTGTGGCTGGGACTCCCAGCAGTGCCGCTCCCAACAACGAAACGAGCAGCCAGTTGGTCAGCCAGCTTTTCATCGCAACTCTCCTTCTTTAAACATGAGGATGTTTCAGTGCCGGGGTCGCGGGGCACCGCACGAGGCGTGCGGCGCCGAACTTCACTGCGAAAAACGGATGCATGCACCCCCGTTCGCCTAGCTAGACGTGGGCCGGATGGTTGTGGTTACCGGGGACTGTGGATTGCAGCAGTGGATGCGACAGTGCTCTCTGGCACGCAGAAGACCCTCTTCCGTCGCGCTGCCATCCGCGAGGCGAGCTCGCCGCGACTACACTTTTGGAACGCTGCTCAGCTCGGCCAGCCAGCGCTCCAGACGGGCGTGCTGCTCGGGATGGATCTGCTCGAAATGCACTCCCATCCCCATGTTGAGCTGTGCGTAGGCCACCACACCCGTGGTTTCGAAGGTCTCTCCGTTGTGCCGGATGGAGACCTGCACACGCGTGCCGCCGGGGAAGGGGTTCATCGTGTCCAGATAACAGCCCGATGCGCTGATGTCGTAGGTGCGGCAGTAGAGCTGCGTGCCCGAAGCAAGGTCCACCACACTGGCCTCCGCAATCAGCGAATACCGGGGAGCTCGCTGGACAGGACCGGACTGGTTGGCGAGTTCCGGCATAGAGTACTCCAAGGCTTCTTACCGGTAGCCTAGAGCGAGCAACGGTGCAGTGCAAGGCTCCGTCCTCGCAGGCGTTCCCAGTGCATCAACCAGCCGCCTGGGCCTGCGTCAGATCGAAAACGCAAGTTTTCTGCTCATGCAGAGCGCCTGGAGCGATTTTTAGACTGTGCGACGACGATGCAGGCGGGTACACTGTGCCTCCGCCATCACGGCGGAGCTGTATCATTCCGGGAGGGTTCATGAAGCAGATCATCACGACCGACCGCGGGCCGCGAGCGATCGGCCCCTATGCGCAAGCCGTTCGTGCAAACGGGTTGCTGTTCGTTTCCGGACAGATTCCGCTCGATCCGGCTACCGGGCAGATGATCGAAGGCGACATTGCGCAGCAAACAACGCGAGTGCTCGAAAACCTGAAAGGCATCGTGGAAGCCAGCGGCAGCTCGCTCGAGCGCGTGGTGAAGACGACCGTGTATCTGGCGGACATCGCCGATTTCGCAGCGATGAACGAAGTTTATGCTCGCTACTTTTCCGAAAATCCGCCGGCACGCGCCACCGTGGCGGTGAAAGAGCTCCCCCGAGGGGCACGCGTAGAAATCGAACTGGTCGCCCTGGCCTGAGACCGCGCCGCCTCTTCTGCCGCGTAGCCACACCGGGGCCCGATGTTTCGGGAAACTTCAGCGGCCTCGGCCACTGCAGGTCATGGACCCGGAACGGCTGAGGGGTTTCCCTGCACTGCGGGTTGGCGAAGCGTTTCCGGGAGGCCGTGCTGGCCGAGCCAGGTGCGGAAAAATTCGCCCAGGTCCTGACGAGCTTCGGCCTCGAGCGCGGCGCGCAGGTCGTTCGCATTCCATGTCTGTCCGCGGCGCGCCTGCAGCATTTGCCGCAGCGCCGCCAGCACCGCGGGGCGGCCCAGGCGCTCTTCGAGAGCTCGAGCGAGCAGGTGGGCTTTGATGGTCGCAGCCTCCCGTGTGGCCCCGGCAGCAGTCTGCGTCTGGTGCGCGCGCAGCAGGGCTTCGGGCGAGCAGTCCGGCACGGCAGACTGCCTGTGCTCGCGAACCAGGCACGAAAGATAAGCCGCCCAGCCATCGCCCAGCTCGTTTGTCGGCGTAGCGAGCCAGTGCAGCCACAGCGTGGCCAGCGTGTGTGCGATGGCTCCGCCGTGCTTCTCTGCGGCCACCGCAGACCCCTCCCGAGCCGGCACAAGCAATATTCCCCGGGCAAAAGAATCAGGACGCGGCATTGCCCTGCGAGGCGGAACAGGCGTGCCGGGCAGCTCAGCCACCCAGACCGGTGCAGCTCGCTTCTCGCGTGGGCCCAGAGCCTGCTCGAGATATTCCAGAATCCCGGCCACCTCTTCGGCTGACGTCGCAAGTTCTGCCGCTTCCCGCCGGCTCAGGGTCCAGAAAACGATCCGCTGCCCGTGGATGCGGAAGCGCTGCTCGTGGTAGCTGCCGATGAGCACGAACGGGTCAAAATCGTCGAGGGTCAGCTCGTAGCGGTGCTCGATCGCCTCGCCGTGCGACCGGCTACCTTTCGGCTTCCCCGAGCTGAGTGCGCGCCATCCCGTCGGAACCCGGATGCGCAGGTGCACTGTTTCACCGCGTTCGGTGCCCCGGGCGAACACGCGATCGGGCGGAATCAGCTCTGCAAACCAGTCTGCGAATTCCAGCAAGAAGGCTCGTGGCGTCTCTGCAGGGAAGGCCTCGGCTGGAAGCGGCAGGTCGTAGTCCAGGCGGAGGCGGATTCTTTCCCGCTGCGGCCATGGTGGAGAAAATGCGATGGCCAGCGCGGTGCGATAGCCTGGCTCGGCTGACAGAAGAGCTTCGGGCTGCGGGCGGGCAACGCGTTCCTCGACTGCAACCACCAGGTGGCCGGCCGGAGCCGCTGCCGCGGCAGGCAAGGAGAACGCCAGCGTGGCCAGCGGTGCATTGCCGGTGTTTTCCAGTTCGTACTGCGCCTGCACATGCACTGAACTGGGACGTGCCGGGGCATAGTGCAGCGTAACTTCCTGGCGGCGAATCTGATAGCCGGGTCCGAGCGGCACCGCACAGCTCATCTGCCAGAGCAACACCGCACTGAGCGGAAACAGCCGCACCGATACGGACAGCATGCCGCGATTCTACCGAAAAGCCTGTTGGGAAGGGACAGTCAAAATCTTTTGCGTTGCCGGGCGGCACGGGAACGCGAAACGCAGCGAGAATCGGAAAGTGGGTTTCGGCGGCGTGTGCTGCCGGGTCGGTGGAATAACTCTGCGTTGCCCTTTTCGATATTCCGCTAGAACCGGCGCAGAATTTCCACTTCGCGGACGCCGCGACGCCGCAGCCGGAGAATTTCTTCCGCGGCAGAATCCGGTACGCCGCGTTCGACCAGCGCGAGCAGGGCTGAGTCCGAGATGCCCGCATTGCGCATCGCCGCCAGTGCAGGCCCGGAGAGCACCGGAGCACCCTGTGCGCGGCGCCGCGCCTGTGCTACGATTACGGCGTCCGGGATACCCGCCAGCCGCATCGCCTGCATTTCGCCTATCTCCAGCCCCAGTCGGTCCAGTCGGGCCAGCTCCAGCACGGCCTCTTCGCCCATACCGGCGCGAATCAGCGCGGCCACAGCATCGCCGCTGGCAAATTCCTGCTGACGGTTCCGTGCGATGCGCACCAGTTCGATGGCGGTGGTATCCGAGACACCGGCACGGCGCAGCTTGACCAGCTCGGCCACTTCCGCATTGCTCACATTGAGCTCGCGCAGCGTCTGCAGGCTGCTGAAGGCCATGCCAGTTTCGTCCAGCGGGCGCAGATCGGTGCGTTCACCGCGGCTGCAGCCGGCCAGCAGGGCCAGCGTCAGAGCCAACGCCACTGCACGACGCGCGCTTTGCCCGGAGAACCCCATGCGCTTCCATTCTAGGCGGCCTCACGGCCCCGCAAAACGGGTTGTGGCCAGAAAATTAATTAGCAGGGGAGGGCGGAGTGTTCACGGGTCGAAAAAACGAAGAGCGAGCCGGTTGGCTCGCCCGCCGTCGCTTGGAACAAGACGCCGGCTCAGGACGTCGGTGCCGCAGCTTCTTTCATCTGGCGGACTTCTTTCACTTTGTCCACCAGGGCTTCGGCCTTGGCGATGTACTGTTCGCGTTCCTGTTCCGAGGTGACCTGGTCGGCCTTCTGGCGGTAAAGCAGGTTCAGGTACGCCATCGCCTCGTCGTACTGCGGATTCAGCTCGATCGCCTTTTCCAGATGCCGGATACCTTCGTCGACCATCGCGCCGTGTGAACGGGCAAACTGCTCCCGGAGGCTGACGGGCAGCGGATCGACGTCTTTTACCTGCCGATTGGGATTGCGCCGGTTGTACTCGGCGCGCAGCTCTTTGTTCTGGCGGTAAGCCAGCGTCCAGTTGATTACGCCGACCCAGTAGTACGGCTCCGGATCATCCGGTTTGATCTGGATATGTTTCATATGGAACTGTTTGGAACGCTCCATCAACTCGGGCTTGAAGGGATTGCCGCCCATGTTGAACAGAATGGAGCCGATTCCGTCCAGTGCGCTCAGGTTGTTCGGATCCACTTCGAGCACTTTTTCGAACTCCCGGACGGCCTGCTCGCCCATGCGGATGTTTTCTTCCGAGGGGGCGCCGGGGATGTACTGGCTGGCGTACGCGGTAGCCAGATAGAGGCGTGCGTTCAGCAGCTCGGGGTCCAGTTCGATGGCGCGCTGGAAGTGCTCGATCGCTCGATCGAATTTGGCGCTTTTGTACTGCGCCACACCCTTGTTCAGCTCGTCGCGTGCTTTCAGCTTGTTGCAGCCGGTGGCGACCAGCGCCAGCAGCGCGACGAAAATCAACAGTCCGCGAGGGGAAGGTTTGCGTTGCATTCCTGCTCTCCTTGACCTGGCACCCGTCCGGGGTGCGCTCTGGTGGGCTCGGTGGTATCGGCGTTCTGGGCGCCTACCCGGGCCGGACCCCGGCAACCCACCTCCGCATGCGGGCGGCGAGATTCTACCGCCGGGTGCCGTGTTTGCCAAAGTGAATCCGTGTGTGCTCGAAGCTATTGTCCGGCTTCGACCTTGGCTGTGATGAGGCCGACCTTCTCGATGCCGGAGCTCCGCATGATGTCGATGGCGCGGGCCACTTCGGCGAAGATGACGTTTTCATCGCCCTTGACGAAGGCCACGCGCTCGGCGCGCTGAGCGAAAATCTGCTCCAGTCGCGGGCCGAGGTTTTCCCAGCTCGACGGCTCTTCGTTGATTTTCACCGAGCCATCCGCGCCAATCTGCACGACGATGGTCTTGGCCAGCAGCTCTTCACTGGCCTGCGCGCCCGGCGGACTGGGTTGCGGCACCAGTGCCTCCAGTCCCTTCGGGGTCAGCGGCGTGATGACCATGAAGATGATCAGCAGCACCAGCAGCACATCGATCAGGGGCACGACGTTCATGTCCACCATCACGCCGCCCTTGCTTTCGCCAACTTGAATCCCCATGATTCGCCTCCCTGGCTGTTAATCCCCGCCGGGGGTGGTTTCGGTCCGTTCCCGTCGCCCCTTGGGGACTTCTTCGGTGAGCAGACCGAGCTGGTCGACGCCAGCAGCGCGCACTTCATCGACCACGCGAACCACTTCCCCGTATTTGGCCCGGGCGTCGCTGCGGATGTAGACGACTTTGTTCAGTTTGTTGGCCATCAGGTCGCTGACCCGCGCGGTGATCTGATCCACCGGGAGAGGGTCGGTGCCTAGGTAGATGCGGTGATCGCGGGTGATGGCGATGACCACGGCATCTTCGCGGTCGGCTTCTTGCATTTCTCGCGGATTGCGCACCTGCGCCATATCCACCGAGATGCCTTTCTGCAACATCGGCGTGACCACCATGAAGATGATCAGCAGCACGAGCATGATGTCGGCCATGGGAATCACGTTCGGCTGCGACATCACGCCCGGGGCTCGTGGTTTATAGGCCATGGCTGACGTTCCTCCGCTGGCTTACTTGCGACCCGCGCGCCGGGTGATGAAGTAGTTGATCAGCTCCATCGAGCTGTTGTCCATCTCCACGTCGAAGGCCTCCACCTTGTTCGTGAAGTAGTTGTAGGCCCACACGGCAGGGATGGCGACCAGCAGCCCGAGCGCGGTGGCCACCAGGGCTTCTGCGATACCACCGGCAACCGCGGAAAGACCGGCAGCCTTCTGCTCACTGATGCCCTTGAAGGCGTTGATGATCCCGACCACGGTGCCGAACAAACCCACGAATGGAGCGGTCGAGCCGATCGTGGCCAGCCCGGACAGTCCCCGCTTCATGTCTGCATGCACGATGGCCACGGAACGTTCCAGGCCGCGGCGGGCCGCTTCGATGACCTCTTCTTCAGGCACCTGCTGCGAAGCTGCCTGAAACTCGGTCAGCCCGGTGGCCACCACCTTGGCGATGTGGGACTTTTTGTTCCGCTCGGCGATGGAGATGGCTTCGTCGAGCCGGCCTTCCTGCAGCGCCCCCTTCACCTGATGGATGAAGATGCGCGACTGTTTGCGTGCGGCGCTGTACAGCAGCGCGCGTTCAATCATGATGGCCACCGACCACGCGGACAGCAAAAACAGGATCACTACCACGATCTTCGCGATCAGGCCCATCGAACCCCACATCTGACGTAAGTCCCAACCGACGTACTGGCCCTCCTGCAGGATCCAGAACGCCAACAGCGAAAGATTCGCAAGCATGTTTTTCGTTCCTCCTCGACTTCGATCGTTTCAACCGTTCGGACCACGCCGCGCAGCCTACCCGCCCAGGGTAAAGACCACGTCGATCGTGGTGATGACTTCCACCGGTTCGCCGTTCAGCAGCGTGGGTTGGTAACGCCACTGCCGGACGGCGTCCAGTGCGGCCGGCACCAACAGCTGCGGGCCGGAGATCACCTGCAACTCCTGAATCGTGCCGTCTTTGGCGATGATGGCCTGCAGGCGAACCACACCCTGCACCCGCGCCGACTTGGCCAGTGCCGGATAAACCGGTTTCGGCTGGTAGATGGCTTTGGCTTGCTGCACCTGGCCACCCACCCGGATCCGCTGCGGCGTTTCCTTCGGCGGTGGCGGTGGCGGCAGGTTCGAGCCGACCACACCCCCGATGATCCCGCCGAGCACGCCGCCGGCTTGTCCGCCGGGCACACCGCCGGGCACACCCCCCGCCACGCCCACCACGCCCACATCCGGTGGCAGGGCTTCTTCCTTGATGATTTTCACTTCCTTGGGAATCGCCGTCGGCGCCATCATCTTCCCTGCCTGGATGATGCGCGCCGTGGGCCGGACGCGCTGCACCTGCGGCTGAGCTGCCGGCGGCGGAGGGGGCGGCGGTGGAGGCGGCGGAGCCACCAGGAAGGTGGTCAGCATCGTCTTCGGCAGCGCCTCGGTGTAGATCAGCGGAACGAGAATCAGAATCCCGACAAAGAGGCTCTGCAAGGTGAAGGAGAGCAGGAACGCCCAGCCGGTCTTCCTCTTCTTCTTGACCGGAGTGGACTCGACCATTTCATCGAACATGTTATTACCTCCTCCCGGCCGTTGCCAGGCGCCGGTCGGTGATTTCCGTTTTGCGGGGTCCGCCAGCCGCGGAGCCGGTCAGGGCGCCGCGGCCCCGCCAATTCGCCCAGCCGACCACCATCGCTGCTGCGATGCCCACGCTGGAATAGGTGCCCACCAGAATGCCCACGACCAGAACGAACGAGAACCCGCGCAACACCTCGCCCCCGAACAAGAACAGTATGAGCACAACCAGAAACGTCAGACCGCTGGTCAGCACGGTGCGCGACAACGTCTGATTGATCGAACGATTCGCAATTTCGGCCAGCGGCTCGCGCCGCATCAGGCGCAGATTTTCGCGCATGCGGTCGAAAATCACGATGGTGTCGTTCATCGAATACCCGACCAGCGTCAACAGAGCCGCAATGACCGTCAGCGAGAGCTCGTAGTTGAACAGGGTGAAAAACCCGAGCGTGATCAGCACGTCATGGACGACCGCTGCGACTGCCGCTGCACCGTATACCCACTCGAAGCGAAAGGCAATATACACCAGCATGCCGGCCAATGCATAGAGGGTGGCCAGCACCGCCTGCTGGCGCAACTGCTGGCCCACCCGGGGGCCGACAATTTCCGCGCTGCGCACGGCGAAGCGTCCCAGGTAGAACTGCTCGCGCAGGGCCGCCAGTGCGGCATCGTTGATGCCCTCGACCTGGCGCAGTTCTTCGAAGGCGGTCAGCAGGCCGCTGCGCTCGCGGTCGCGGAAGGTCAGCACGGCTTCGGCCAGTTCGTTGTAGCGCTCGCCAGCCGCTGGTCCCAGCCCGAGGGGGTCGCGGCGAGCCAGCGCCGCCGCCACGGCATCAGGAGTCGCCGCATTGAAATCCTGCTTGTTGGGCTCCGGTCGGTCGAAGGCCCCGCGCAAGGCCGCCAGGATAGCCTCTTTTCCAGCTTCCAGCGCTTCTACCTCGTCTTCGGCCTGCAGCTCGAGCTGGATGACCACCTCGTTGGTGCTGGCGCCGGTCAAATCCCAGCTCTGCTGGATGATGCTGTTGCCCAAGCCGCGTTGCGCCAGGGCGGCGCGGATCTGATCCACGCCGGGCATTTCTGCAAAGCGAACATAAACTACCGTGCCGCCCCGAAAATCAATTCCGTAGCGCAGCCCACCCTGGCTGTACCAGGCCCAGCCGCTGACCAACAACAGCAGCGCTGAGATGGCGAGGAAGTACTTCGTCTTCCCCAGCCAATCAATATTGACGTTGTGCAGGATCTGCATGACGCCCTTTTGTCTGTTGATTAGAC
This sequence comes from Terriglobia bacterium, assembly GCA_023512135.1. Lineage (GTDB taxonomy): Bacteria > Acidobacteriota > Terriglobia > Acidiferrales > UBA7541 > DSGC01. Next base: position 295,751 of record JAIMAG010000001.1, read on the forward strand.
ACCGTAGCGTGTGGCTCGGTTCCCGGCCGTTTGTCGCCTATCCGAGCTCCGTCCACCCAGAAACCACAGATTCAGAACCACTTGTCTACCTACCCCTTTCACTTTTTAAATGCTCAAAGCTGCCTGTCGGCCAGCGCGCTCGAGCTGCCAGAGGAAAATTGTGCGCGAAACGTAGATCGCCGTGACCAGGTTGGTCAGCAAGCCAATTGTCAAGGTGATGGCAAAGCCGCGGATCGGTCCCGTGCCGAACAAAAACAGGAACAAGCAAGAAACAATGGTTGTAACGTGCGTGTCGATGATGGTCAGAAAGGCGCGGCTGAAGCCGGTGTCTACGGCCGAAGCGGGTGCCTTGCCCAGCCGCAGCTCTTCGCGGATGCGCTCGAACACCAGCACGTTCGAGTCCACGGCCATACCAATGGTCAGAATCACTCCGGCGATGCCCGGCAGCGTGAGCACGGCACCAAAGTAGGCCAGCGCGGCCAGCAGCAACACCAGGTTCAGCAGCAGGCCCACCGAAGCGTTGATGCCGGCCTTCTTGTAGTAGAGCAGCATCAGGATCATGACCAGAATCAGGCTGAGCACCGAAGCAATGAAGCCCTGGCGGATGGAGTCGGCCCCGAGCGAGGGGCCCACCACACGTTCTTCCAGATAGCGGATCGAGGCAGGCAGTGCACCCGCGCGGAGTACCAGAGCGAGGTCCTGTGCTTCCTGCTGGCTAAATTCTTCGATCACTCCCTGGTCGTCGATGCGGCTGTTGATGACCGGGGCATTGTAGGTGCGACCCTCGAGCACGACGGCGAGCCGCTGGCCGACATTGGCTTCCGTAAACGGACCGAAGCGTGCCGCGCCGTCGCGCGACAGCGTGAAATGGACTGCGTAGCGTCCCGGGCTGCGCGTCGAAGGGCCGACGGTGGCGGTGCGCAGGTCGCGCCCGGTGACGACCGGCGTGCGGTCGAGCAACCACCAAACTTCCGACAACTGCGGTTCGCCCGGGTTGGCGCGTTCAGCGCGACCGCGCACCAATTCCGTGCCCACCGGCAACACGCCACCCATCTGCGCCAGCGCCTCGGCCTGTGTGCGGTACGGCCCGCCGCGCACCAGCCGCAGCTCCAGCTGGCCGCCGGCCTGAATCACCGCCTTGGCGCGCGCCGGGTCGCCCTCGCCGGGAAGCTGGACCAGGATTTCGTTTTCGCCGCGACCGTGTTCGGCGATGGTAGGCTCGGTCAGGCCGAGCGCATCGATGCGCCGGCGAATCGTTTCGATGGACTGCCGCATGGTGTCGCGGCGAATTTGTGCCGCGACAGTGGCACGCATCGTGAGCGTGTAGCTGTTGGCTTCGCCGGGCGCCGGGCCAAGATCCCAGCCGGGGAAATTGTCGCTCACCAAGCTGCGAAGCGTTCCGGCCTGGTCGGCGGGCACGTTGCGAATCAGGATGTGAGTGCTGTCGAGCTTGCGCACTTCTTCGAAGGGAATATTGTGTGCCGGGTCGCGGAGCAGGTCGGTGAGCCGATCCACGGTGCGGTCGCACTCCAGATGGACCGCCTCTTCGACCTGAACCTGCAGAACCATGTGGGTGCCGCCGCGCAGATCCAGTCCTAGCTTGATGCGGTTTTCGAAATTTTCCCGGAGATCTTGCCAGGAGGTGGGCGGGAACTTCGGCAGTCCAAACAGGCCGAACAGCGAGAGCAGGGTCAGGGCCAGAATCAGGAACACTCGGGTTTTGACGGTGGTGCTCATGGTCGCACGGCGAGATTTGAACCGCCCGGGGGAAGATTGCAGTGCAGGACGGGCATCGGCAGCAGCTCAGCTCTCCTTCGAGGGCGGGGGTTGCAGGGCGGCGATGGCGGAACGGGCCACGCGCACCCGCACCTGGTCTGCGATGCGGAGCTGCACCGATTGCTCGTCGAGCCCGACGATGGTGCCATACAGACCGCCACTGGTGATGACCTGATCGCCCGCTTTGAGCGAGGCCAGCATCTGCTGATGCCGTTTTTGCCGCCGCTGCGCCGGCAGGATCAGCAGGAAGTAGAACACCACCATGATCAGCAGGATCGGGAACAGCGCAGCCAGCGCACTGCCGCCCTCGGCCTGTGCAAGCAGCTCAGGAGCGGGAATCGTCATCCTCGTGCCAGCAGCCATGATGTGACCGTATCGTGCTCGAGCGCGTCGGGCAAGCGGCCCCCGGCGCCCCGTCGCTGCACGTCTTGCGCCTTCGGCGACCCTGCCGGCACCCCCCTCGGGCACTCCGGAGGGCGACACCTCGCCACACCTACATCGTTTCGAACGGGTCTGTACGCAGCGAACCGGGGAGAACCCGCGGCAAAGTCCCGACGCCTCTCCAAACCCGATAGGGTTGCGAATTTTACCAGAACTGTCAAGGCAAAACTGTCGAAGGGCTGCAGTCGCGCCGGCGCAGTTAGCTGGCCACGCCGGCCATGCGCTGGAACTCGCCGGCCAGATGCGCCACCGTGCCTTCGGCAATCGCCTGGCGGATCCGGCGCATTGTCTCCAGGTAGAAATAAAGGTTGTGATACGTGTTCAGGGTGGCGGCGAGGATTTCGCCGGAGACGAACAGGTGCCGGAGATAGGCGCGGGTGTAGCGGCGGCAGACCATGCAGGCACAGGTTTCGTCGGGCGGGCGCTGGTCAGCGGCGAATTCGGCGTTTTTGATTTGCAGCCGCCCCTGGCGGGTGAACAGTTGTCCGTTGCGGGCGTTGCGGGAAGGCAACACACAGTCCATCAGGTCTACCCCGCGGGTCACGTAGTCGAGCAGGTCTTCGGGCTTGCCGACCCCCATCAGATAGCGAGGCCGGTCGGCCGGCAACTGTTCGGTGACGACGCCGGTCATCGCGCAGGTCAGCTCGTGCGGTTCGCCGACGGCCAGCCCGCCGATCGCGTAGCCGGGAAAATCCATTTCGACCAGGGCAGCCGCGTTTTCGCGGCGCAGGGCGGCGTCGGTTCCACCCTGCACGATGGCGAACAGCGCCTGCTGTTCGGGGTCGGCGAGGCGCGCGAAATGCTGCTGCGCGCGTCGCGCCCAGGCCAGTGTGCGCCGCGCTGCTTCGGCCACGCGGACGTGGTCGGCCGGCAGCGCCACGCACTCGTCGAGCACCATGGCGATGTCGGAGCCGAGCGCAACCTGAATCTCCACGGCCAGCTCCGGCGTCAGGAAATGTTCGCGACCGTCCAGGTGCGAACGGAAGCGCACGCCTTCGTCGTGGACGGCGCGGAGGTCGGCTAGGCTGAAGACCTGATAGCCGCCCGAATCGGTCAGAATTGCGCGCGACCAGCCCATGAAGCGGTGCAGTCCGCCCATCTGGCGAATCAACGCATGGCCGGGGCGGAGGAACAAATGGTAGGTGTTGGCGAGCAGGATTTCTGCGCCCAGCTCCTCGAGCATCTGCTGCGTCAACCCTTTGACCGTGCCGGCTGTGCCCACGGGCATGAACGCAGGCGTTTCGACGGTGCCGTGCGCGGTGTGCAGCCGGCCCAGGCGCGCGCCGCTCGGGTCGGTTTTCAGCAGTTCGAACCGAATCGCCACGGGCAAGAGTGTAGCAGGACTGCCGCGGCTGTGGGACGGACTCAGCCGAAGACAGCCGCCAGACCCACCTTGCCCAGCACGTACACTCCCCAGGGCACCAGAGCAATGCCGAAGGCCTTGCCCGTCGTCAACTTCTTGGGCGCAGCGGCGGCGAAACCTACGGCCAGCAGAAACAGGGTCCAGAACGTGAAGAGGTCCAGCTCGCCGGCCAGCGCGCGCAGTGCAGGCGAGGTCTCCTCGGACAAGAACGCGCCCGCATGCGAAGCCAGCAGGTCCTGGATATCCACATCAGAGGGATCTTTCAGGTAAATCACCGCCAATCCGCCCAGCCCGGACAACGCCCAGGGCATGTAGGCATGCGCGGTGATGGCCAGCGCAGTTTTGTAGCGCAGTGCGGCGCTGCCGAGCACGTTCATCGCCAGCAGCATGACGCCTGCAACGACCGCGATGATCACAGCATAGGAAAGCGTGCCGATTCCGTAGCCGACCCGTTTGCTGATGTCGGCCCGGCGTTGCAACACGGCACTGCGCTGCTCGGCAGGCACCTGTTCGAGCTGTTGCGCAAATCGCGGGTTCCGCTCCATCTGCCGCTGCAGATATCGCTCCCAGCCCACCCGTTCGGTGAAGCTATAGGTGATGGCCAGCGAGAGCGCCGTGTAGAGGAGAACCGGAGCAATCCAGGCAGGATGCCGTGCCAGCTCAGCAAAGGTTTCCGCGGGACTAAAAAGAACACCCAGCATCCGCGCCAGCGCCCCGCGGCGAGGGCGCTCCGCCGGAGCGGGAGTGGCAGGGACCGTCGCGTGGTGGGACACAGACCCTCCTTTGCTCCCTTTGCGTGCTGCTGTAGAAACATACGCTGCGGCCACAAGAAAGTTTCACCGTGGCCGGCCCTTCCTGCAGATTCCAGGTGCGCGGTGGCTGCGGCTGAAGCATAATCATGGCGGCCGCATGGCGGCTTCGGCTATGCAGATCGGACGCGTGGTTGGCGACGTGGTGGCCACGCAGAAATCGCCCTCCCACCACGGCCGCAAAATTTTGCTCGTGCAACTGCTCAACCTGGACGGCAGCCCGCGGGGCGAGCCGATACTGGCCCTGGACGCTGTGGACGCCGGAGTGGGTGACAGGGTCCTGGTTGTCCTGGAAGGGTTTTCAGCCATGACGGCGGTGGGCCGCCCCGACTCTCCCATCGATATGGCCGTGGTCGGCGTGATCGACGAGCTGCACGTGACCGACGACGTCACCTGAACGTTCCAGCTCGCGCGGCACCGCCGCTGCCAAAGAGGCTGCTTGCGGAATCGGGGATGCTGCTTCGCGCAGGCGCTGCGGTCGCAGTAGCTTTCGTGCTGTTTGCAGGCAGCGGGAAAGGAGACCGGAGCATGGCGCTGCACCTGACCAGCACCGCATTCGAGCCGAACGGCACCATCCCGAAAAAGTACACTTGCGACGGGCCGGACGTTTCGCCTCCGCTCGCCTGGAACGACCCGCCGGCTGGCACACAGAGCTTTGCCCTCATCATGGACGATCCCGATGCACCGGCCGGCACCTGGGTGCACTGGGTGCTGTTCAACCTGCCGGCTTCGGCGCGAGCTCTGCCGGAAAATGTTCCCAAAGTCGAGCAGCTCGCGGACGGCGCCCTGCAGGGTCGCAACGATTTCCGCCGCATCGGTTACGGCGGGCCGTGTCCGCCCAGGGGGCCGGCGCACCGGTACTTCTTCAAGCTCTACGCGCTCGATACGCGCCTGGGGCTGCGCGCCGGTGCGAGCAAAGCGGACGTGGAACGGGCCATGGCGGGCCACATCCTGGCGCAGGGAGAACTGGTCGGCCGCTATGGCCGCTGAGCGAACACGCCGGCCCGCGGCGGCTTGCTTCCGGAGCAGCGCTGGGAAATAATCGGCGGCGATGATCGGGCAGTTGCGCGGCCGCCTGGTGGCGAAGCAACCGAATCAGGTGGTGGTGGATGTTGGCGGTGTGGGTTACCTGGTGCAGATTCCGCTTTCCACTTTCACCGGACTCGGCGAGGTGAACAGCGAAACCACGCTGCTCATCCATACCCATGTGCGCGAAGACCAGATCGCGCTCTACGGCTTCCTGACCACGCGGGAAAAGCAATTGTTCCGGCTGCTGCTGGAAGCTTCCGGGGTGGGTCCGGCGCTCGCCGTGAAACTGCTGTCCGGGATGCCGCTCGACGAGCTGGTGCCGGCCATCCGTCGCGGCGACGTGGCCCGGCTGGTGCAAATCCCGGGCGTGGGCAGGAAAACCGCCGAGCGCATCGTGGTTGAGCTGCGGGACCGGCTGGCCACCGTGGAAACGGCCGCAGAAGAAAAACCGGCGGCACGCACACCGCTCGAGGCCGACGTGCTCAGCGCGCTGCTCAATCTGGGCTACGACCGCCGCGCCGCCGAACGCGCCACCGCCGAAGCCGCACGCAACGGCGCCAGCCGCGACTTCGAACAATGGCTGCGCGCGGCGCTGCAGCACCTGAGCCGTTCCGGAAAAGCGGCGGCGGACGCGCGGGGTGGCGGATAAGCCAGCCGCAACGGAAGGTTCTGCAATGGCGCGTAAGCCGGTGCAGCGAATTCTTTCCGGGCAACCCATCGATCCCGCCGAGCGGGATGCCGAGGCCAGTGTTCGCCCGCGGCGCCTGGCCGATTTCGTCGGGCAGGTGCGGGTCAAGGAGAACCTGGCGATCGCCATTGAAGCGGCGCGCAGCCGGGGCGAAGCACTCGACCACGTGCTCCTGTTCGGCCCGCCCGGGCTGGGCAAAACCACGCTGGCCACCATCCTGGCCAACGAACTCGGTGTGGCCATCAAAACTTCTTCCGGCCCGCTGCTGGAGCGCAAGGGCGACCTGACCGCGCTGCTCACCGCGCTCGAGCCGCGCGAAGTTTTCTTCCTGGACGAAATCCACCGCCTGCTGCCCTCGATCGAGGAAATTCTGTATCCGGCCATGGAGGATTTTCGCATTGACCTGGTGATCGGGCAGGGGCCGGGCGCACGCATCCATCCCTACCGGCTGAACCGGTTCACCCTGGTGGGAGCCACGACGCGGGCGGGGCTGATTGCGGCACCGCTGCGCTCGCGTTTCGGCATCGTGCACCGGCTCGACTTCTACACTCCCGAAGACCTGCAGCAGATCATCGAGCGCTCGGCGGCCATCCTGGGGATCGAGATGGACGACGAGGGTGCGGCGGAGATTGCGCGGCGCAGCCGGGGCACGCCGCGGGTCGCCAACCGGTTGCTCCGCCGCGTGCGGGACTACGCGGAGGTTCGTCGCGATGGCCGCATCACGCGCCAGGTCGCGCGCGAAGCGCTCGAAAAGCTCGGCGTGGACGAGCACGGACTGGACGAGATGGACCGCAGCCTGCTGCTGACCATCATCCAGAAATACAACGGCGGGCCGGTCGGACTGAACACGCTGGCTGCCGCGCTGAGCGAAGAAGAAGACGCCATCGAAGAAATCTACGAGCCCTACCTGATGCAGCTCGGCCTGATCGACCGCACGCAGCGAGGCCGGATGGCCACAGCGCTGGCCTACAACTACTTCGGACTGCAGGCGCCGCGCAGCGCGCAGTCCGGCCTGTTCTAGCCGCACCGCGCGGAGTGCACCGTCCATGGGCCTGCGAAAAACGGTCTATCTCTCGCTGGGTTCCAATCTGGGGGACCGCCGCGCGCATCTGGCCCGTGCGCAGCAGGCGCTGGAAGCGGCCGGCATCCGAATTCTGCGACAGGCATCGCTCTACGCGACCGAGCCGGTGGGACGGGCGGCGCAACACTGGTTCCTGAATACGGTCGTAGAAGCGGAAACGGAGCTGATGCCGCGGCAACTGCTCCGCGCGGTTCAGGACGTCGAGCGGCGTCTGGGCCGCCGGCGCCTGGTGCGCAACGGACCGCGCGTGGTGGATATCGACATTCTGTTCTACGGCAACAGCGTCGTGCGTGCTGCAGAGCTGCAAATTCCTCATCCCCGGCTGGCCGAGCGACGGTTTGTGCTGGCGCCGCTGCGCGAACTGGCCCCCACGCTGCGGCACCCGATCCTGGGCCGCACCATTGCCGAACTGCTCGCCACAGCGCCGGATTACGCCCAGGTGCGCCGGTGGCGGGGCTGACCGTGGCGAGAAAAGCAGTGCAAGTGTCCTTCCCAGAACACCTCGTAGAAACGAGCTGATGGATGGTGCCTTTCCCGGTGGGCGGAGTTGTTTCGCCCGCGATCAGAACGGCTGCTCATCAGCCGAAGGACCGTAGATGGCGGGCACCGGCACGTCGTTCAGCCGGAGATAGACACCGAGCTGGGCTCGATGGTGAATCAGGTGATTCAGCACGAAGCTGCGCAGCACTGAGACGCGCGGCAGGGTCATCAGCTCCTGACCGCCTTTCAGCAGGGTCCAGTTCTGTCGTAGATGCTCATCGCTGGCACCGGCGATGGCCGCGCGCGCGGCGGCTACGTTTTTGTCGAACGCTTCCAGCAGTTGCTGACGCGTACCGGGCTCGGGTTCGCGATAGGGCGGGGCACCCGGCGGAGACAGGTCGAGGCGGTCCTGCTGAATGGTGATGACCGCCCAGGACGGCAGATTGGCCAGATGCCCGGCCAGCCAGCCCATCGTGGGAGATTTCGGGTGGGGTCGCCAATCGAACCGATTCTCAGGAACGCGCTCGAGCGTTTTGCGCGCCTTTTCCATCTCGTAGTCGAACTCGGGCAGAAGCGCATCACGAATCGGCATCGAAGTACCCCCTGAACTTCGGCTATTGTACACGAACTTCCACGAAATAGGCCTGCCCGTTTGCTTTCGTTATTCCGTGGTGCGAGCAATTTTCATCCAGTGCAGAAGCACTTCGGCCGGCGCCAGGGCCTCCAGCGCAATTTCCACGTGCCGGCCCTCGCGCACCTGTCGCCAGCGATAGACACCGGGCTCGACTTCCGTGCTCACCGTACCCCGCAGTGGCCTGAGAAACTGCTGGGCGTCTTCGACGGCAACCGGCTCGCGTGTCCGGGGCCGCGCCAGGGCTTCGACTGCATAGCTCCGCACCAGCTTCGACCAGTAACGCTGGAAAAGCTCCGCGGAAGCAAACACGTCGGCCCAGGCCAGCTCGCCGCCGTAGGCCACCACGACGCCGGCGATGCGGTCTTTCCCCAGCCGTTCGGCGGCACGAGCGAAACGGCGCTCGACCTCGGCCGCAAACGTTTCCACGGACCGCCCAATGCGCGAGCCTTTGTAGATGTGCGCGTAGGATTCGGTGCGGGCCTCGCGGCCGATGACGGCATCCATGGTTTCGGCGGTGATGTGGCGCGGGGTCTCCGGACTGGATGGACTCGCGGCTGCCTGCGCCGTGGTTCCGCTGCGCACCGCCGACCAGACGCGCTGCTGGTCCTGGGCGACGGCAGCCTGCTCGCGCACACTGGGATGCGCGATCAGGCCGGCACCGACAAAGGTCTCGCCGGACGACCAGCGGCCGCGTTCCACACAGAAGACATCGAGGGGCAACGGCTCGGCGCCGGGTGGCACGATGCGGTCTTTGGCCACTACGCGGTCCTGCTTGCCGCCGCTGACGATTTCGCCCGCCAGCAGCAGCAGGGGTCTGGTGCCGCGATTCACCAGCACCAGACGGTTCACGTCCGGGCTGGATTGTGCCGGCCTCTCCGGCTGGAACATACGCTCGGCATGCGGTTCCCGGCCGTCGCGAGAACGCCGCAGGATCGCGCCGCCGAGCTCGGTCACTACGACCTCGCCAGAAGTCAGCGCCTCGTCCAGCGTGACGAACTCTGCGGTCGTCGCTGAGCGGTCGACCAGCACTGGAAATACGCTCAGATTTTCATATCGCACCGGCTCGGCCACACGCCAGCCGGACGCCGACGTCGATGGCAGTGCGCCTCCGTGGGAAACAACCAGCACGAAGCCCAGCGCGACGAGGGTGGTCCAACTCTGTGATTTCATGGCAGCCCTCCTCAGCCTTAGAACGGAGAGAGTGTGATTTCTTGCAATTTTAGCAGCGGCTGCACGCGGGCCTGCTGCCGGTTGATTCCCGCCACCGGCTTGCGTATGCTTGCCTATATCCCTGCGAGGAAAGCACGTGAAGCCCTTCCGAAGACTCCTCCGCGGCCTTTGTTGGGCAGGACTGCTCACCATCCTGCTGACCCCGCACCTGTGTGCTCAGGATAGTGGCGTCATCGAAGGTTTTATCCGCGGGCCAGATGCCAAACCACTGCCACACGTCGTCGTGGTGCTCAAAAACGCGGGCGGTGTGCAGGTGGACCGCACGCTCACCAATATGGAAGGGCACTATCTGTTTTTCTTGGTGCCGCCCGGGCAATACGTAGTGAGCGTCGAACCGAAGTCTCCGTATGTGGGGGATTCCCGATACGTAGAAATCATAACCGGTGAGCGAGACGCGCACCGCCGGGTGGATTTTCAGCTCGACCGGCTGGGCAGTCCGCAGCCGACCACGCCGCCCGAGCCGGTGTTCGTTCAGCGCGTGCCGGCGGAGGCCGAGCAGGCTTACGAATTGGCACTCGAACTTTTCAAGCAGGGCCGAGTCGGGCAGGCGCGAGCGCAACTCGAGCATGCCATTCAACTCTTCCCTGAATATTTTCTGGCGTTGAACCGGCTCGGGCTGGAGGCCTTGCGGGCCGGAGAGGTCGCTGCCAGCGAGCAGTGGTTCAGCCGGGCATTGCGCGCAAATCCGAATTCGGCCAGTGCACGCTTCGGCATGGGCTGGGTGCACTATCAGAAAGGAGAGTGGCAAGCGGCAGCCGAACAGTTGCGCCGTTCTGCCGAACTGAATCCTGCCGTTCCGGAAACTCACTGGTATCTGGGATTGACTGCCCTGGAACTCGCCTTGTGGAAGGAATCCGAAGCCGCCTTTCGCCGTTTTCTCGCCCTGCGACCGGCCGAACAGCATCCCATCGTTTACCTGTACCTGGCCTCCGCACTCGACCAGCAAAAGCGGCATTCGGAAGCGGCCCGTGCGCTGCGTACGTACCTCAGTCTGGTTCCGCCAGAACAACGGACCGAAAAGCTGAAACAACTGCTCGCCCGCATGGAAGCGAAAGGACGACCGTAAGCAACGCAGGTGCCTTGCTGGGCGTGCGCGGCATGTGGCAGACTGCCTCGGCGGAGGTCGCCATGCGTGCCAGCCAACGGCTTGGGATTTGTGGACTCTGCCTGTTCCTGTTGGCCATCCCGGATCGGGGATCACCCGATCTGGAAAGCACCGCCCGCGCGGCTGAGCAGGCCGGGCCATCGCTGCACGTAAACGGTGCGCGGCTGCGGCAGACCCTAGAAAAACTTTCTGAGTTCGGCCGGCCCGCCGGCGCCACCTTCGCCGACGGAGTCACCCGGCTCGGCTTCAGCGAAGAAGACCTGGCCGCGCGGGAGTATGTGATGGGCCTGATGCGCGCGGCCGGACTGGACGTGCGTGTCGACCCGGCCGGGAACATCTTCGGCCGGCGCGCCGGAACCGAAGACCTGCCGGTACTTCTGTTCGGCTCGCACATCGATTCGGTGCCCAACGGCGGTAACTTCGATGGCGACGTGGGCAGCCTGGGAGCGATCGAAGTCATCCGCGCCATGAATGAGCACGGCGTGCGCACGCGTCATCCGCTCGAGGTCGTCATCTGGACCAACGAAGAAGGGCACCACTTCGGCAAAGGCCTGTTCGGGTCCAGCGCCGCAGCTGGCCTGCTCTCGCCGGACGTCCTCGAGCGGCGCGATGAGCAGGGGCTGAGCATTGCCGACTGGCTCCACCGATACGGACAGGACCCGGCCCGCTTCCTCGAAGCCAGGCTGCCCCCGAACTACTTCGTCGCTTATCTGGAGCTGCACATCGAGCAGGGCGGCATCCTCGACCGCGAAAAGATCCCCATCGGTGTGGTCGAAGGCATCGTGGGCATCCACTGGTATACCTGCCAGGCGCACGGCTTCGCCAATCACGCCGGTACCACGCCGATGGACCAGCGGCGCGACGCTCTGGCCGCCGCGGCCAAGGCTGTGCTCGCCGTACGCGAAGAGGTCCGCCGCGAGCCCGGCCGGCAGGTGGGCACGGTCGGCTACATGAAGGTCGAACCTGGCGCGCGCAATATCATTCCGGCCCGGGTCGAGTTTCCGGTCGAGCTGCGCGACCTGGACGCTGCAAAAATCGAGCGCATCTGGGAACGCATCCAGCAACGCTTCCAGCAGATCGAACGAGAGGAAAGCGTCCGGATTTCGTGCACGCTCCTCAGCAGCGACCGGCCCGCACTCACCGATCCGGCCATCCGCCAGGCGATTCGCCAAGCCGCCGATTCGGCTGGCCTGAGGTTCCTCGACCTGCCCAGCGGGGCCGGCCACGATGCGCAACAGATGGCGCGGCTTGGCCCGGTCGGCATGATTTTCATCCCCAGCCGCGGTGGCATCAGCCATTCCCCGCAGGAATTCAGCGACTGGGAAGACATTGCCCGCGGCGCCGAAGTTCTCTACCGCACCATCCTGCTGCTCGACCGAAACCCGCCCCCGCGCTGAAAACATCGCCCGCAACCAGGTTTTACTTCGAGCGGTAATCCGCATGCACGGCAGATGTACCTGCAAGCCGTACCTTTTTGGGCTTCTGGCAGGGGCAGTTTTGGGCAACCCCGCCCTAGGTAGAGCTATCCCGGACTGTGAAAAAATTTCCTGCCCCCGCTGACTCCACAAAACGGATATTTCCCCCACCCTGATTCCAATCAATTGCAAAATAAGAACTTATTTTTTAGGTGCAGTGCTGGCCTACTGGCACCCAAATTGTGGGTCAGGCTAGGAGGAAGACGCGCGAAGCCCGGGTGCTTCCGGCGCTCTTGCAAGCGCGCAGAAGCAGGAGTCAGAAACAGGAGGAACCATGAGGCACATTCGACGGATTCTACCCGCGGTGCTGACGGCAGCAGCGCTGGTGCTGGCGGGCTGTTCGCTGAGCGCGGTGGAAACGGTCACCGTACCGCAGGGCACCACGCTGGAGGTGCGGTTGGTCAACCGGCTCAGTTCCGACGGCAACCGCGCTGGCGATACGTTCCTGGCCACCGTGGAGCGGCCCGTGGTGGTCAACGGCAAGGTTGTGATTCCGGCTGGCGCCGAGGTCACGGGAAGGGTGACGCGCGCGGTGGAGTCCGGCAAGCTGAAGCAGCGGGCCGAGCTGTGGGTCACGCTCGAGCAGGTGGAGCTACGCGGCAAAACGTACGCCATCCGAACTTCGACAACCGGACACAAAGAGGGCAGTAAAGCCAAGCGCGACATTCTGTTCATCGGCGGCGGGGCGGGTGCCGGAGCCGCCATCGGCGGAGCCGCCGGCGGAGGCAGCGGAGCGCTGATCGGCGCAGCCATCGGCGCCGGTGCCGGCACGGTCGGCGCGATGATGACCGGTGAACGCGACATCGTCTTCCCGCCGGAAACCCTGCTCCGGTTCCGTCTGCAGGAAGCTGTCCCGCTGCCTGTGGCAGACGAGGCCAAAAAGCGCTAGTTCGCTGCGTGGACCGTCCGGAAAACGGCCGCCCGGGTCGGCGCATCGGGCGGCCCTGTCTTTTTGCGCGTACAGGCCGCGCAGGGCATCACGATGCGCCGAACTGGCTGCCCGGCTCGGGCTTGCGCCGCTTCTTTTTGCGCGCTTCGATTTCCTGTTCTTGGCGCTCCCATTCGGCGATTTCTTCTTCGGTCATATAGTAGTCTTCGCGGGAAGCAAACATGCGGCCGGCTCCGACCGTTCGGGGTGCAAGTTTTCGCGGAGCCTGCTCGGACGGGCGGCGAAACTCGTGGCGGATGGGCTGCGCCAGCACACCGGCTTCGAGCAACAGGTCACTGACGCGTTCCAGGAAATCGTGCAGGTGGATGGGTTTGAGAACAAAAGGCAAGCCCATCCGCTCGAGAGCGGGTTGCGCAGTCGGGGCGGCTCCTTCCGGCACGAGAAACAACGTCCGTACCCGGCGCGCCGCCGCGGGTGCCGGCGCTTCGGTCAGTTCACGCAGAATCTGAAAGACCGGCCCGTCCAGACCCGTCAGCACCACGTTGGCCACGACAAGCGACCAGTTGGCAGCCGCCAGCAACTGCAACGCCTGGCGCGCCTCGGTGACCACTTCCACACGCCAGCCTTCAGCAGAGAGCACATGCGCCAGCGCGGCGCGCGTGCCGGGGTCGTCGTCGAGAATCAGGATGCCCGCAACCAGCTCGTCTGCCATCGCCACGCCTGTCGCGCAGGCAACGCCAGCATAGCAGAAGCACCTGCACACAGCCGCCCCGGGCTGTCGGGCTGTTTCCTGCACGACATCCCATCCGGACAGGCCACGAAAAAAACTTGACAGGGCGAAGAAAAAGCGAATATACTCCCGCTACCCGCGGGAGGCGGGCCATGCCCAACATCCCTGCACGCGTCGCTGTTGCTCACCGTTCGCCCACGATACGTCCGAAGTCGGTGCGCCACGCGAAGCTGCTGCCTTCCTTATTTCCTTCCCCGGCCACACCCGAGCACCCACCTCGGGACACTGACACCTGTGGCGCTCCGCTGCCTCCGGAGCGCCAGAAACTTGTGGGCCTGGCCCGCCTGGCCGCTTCCGCTCCCAAAGTGGAGGAAAGACGGGGCACGGAATATTTTCTTTTGCCGGTGCGCTCGGTCTTGAATGTGTGCCGCTCCGAGCGGGTGCCGTTTGCCTGGACGGTGAACCCGTACCGGGGGTGCGAGTTCGGCTGCCGGTACTGCTACGCACGCTACACGCACGAATACCTGGAACTGCCCCCGGAAGCGTTTGAGCGGCAGATTTTCGTCAAGCAGAACGCCGGCGAGCGCTTTGCGGCGGACCTGGCAAGGCAACTCGCCGTGCGCACGCCGCAGGGCGTGGTCGAGCACATCGCCATTGGCGCCGCGACTGATCCCTATCAGCCGGCCGAACGCCGTTTTGGCAACACGCGCGCAATCCTGGAGCAGATTGCCGCCCGCCCCGGCCTGAGTGTTTCCGTGACCACGAAATCGGATCAGATCGTGCGCGACCTCGACGTGCTGCAGCGGATCGCGACGCATTCGTTGCTGACGATCAACGTCAGCGTGACCACCCTGCGGCCGCGCCTGGCGCGGTGGCTCGAGCCGCGTGCGCCCCGGCCGGACCTGCGTCTGGCGGCGGTGCGGCGGCTGCGGGAAGCCGGCCTCGCGGTCGGCGTGTTTGCCATGCCGGTGCTGCCCGGGTTGACCGATCGCGCGGAAGATCTGGATGCACTGGCCCGCGCCGCCCGGGAGGCAGATGCCTGCTGGTTCTGCGGACAGGTTCTGTTTCTGATGCCGGCCTCGCGGAAAGTGTTCTTGCCGTTTCTGGAAGCAAAATTCCCGCGGCTCGCGCGCAGCTACCGGCGATGGTACAGCCGCAACGGCTACGCACCAGAACAGTACCGCGAGCAGATCGCGCGGCGTTTCGCCGAGCTCCGCGCCAAATACGGTCTCGCCGCCCGTCCGCAACCGGTGCGTCCTGATTGTACAAAGGTGTGTTGGGGAACGACGCATCCGCAGGCAGACCAGCTGGAACTGCTTCCCGACAGAAATGAATTCACCCGTGCTTGTCTTGCGTAGGTCTGCAGAATATGTCCAGGTTGCCCGGCCATCTGCCTTTTCCTCGTAAAGCGATTGAGCGGGCATTCGGGCGCCGGGAAAGTCACAACGCCCAACCAGCAAAAAAAGGCAGCCGGCAGAAATCGCCTGCGGCGGCGCGAGGCCCGCAAAGGTGAGGGTCGGGCTGACCCAGTCCCTACATTTGTCCTTGCAGCGCTTGGGCACGAATCGGGCATGCTACACTAGGCTCTGATGTTTCCCTCGCCGGGCCCGTAGCTCAGCGGTCAGAGCAGCGGACTCATAATCCGTTGGTCCCTGGTTCGAATCCAGGCGGGCCCACCAGCGTCTTCCGACAGCTGCTCCACCTCCCCCGCTGACCCTGTGCGGGGTAAACCTGCTGGCAACGCAGCAGGAAGAACAGAGAGCCGATTTTTCGTGCCAGATGGAGCCGAGCTTCTGCAGTGCTGGCACGGTGTGCGTTCGACTCGTTTTGCCCGTACGGTTTGGATCAGGCGTGACTTGACTCGGCGTGGCAGAGAGACCGGTACAGCTCGGCAACCGCACGAGCCGTGCTTTCGGCCGAGAAGCGTTCGTGCACTCGTGCGAGGGCAGCGGCACGCAGCCGTTCGCAGAGCTCGGGATCACGCAACACCAGCAAGCATCTGGCCGCCAGCTCGTCGGGCTGCTGGGTCGGCACCCAGAGCCCGCTGACCCCGTCCTCGACCACTTCGGCCATGCCCCCCACCGGGCGCACGACCACCGGCACACCGAGCGCCATCGCTTCGAGCAGCACCATCGGCAGACCTTCGTGATCCGAACAGAGAACGAACACGTCCAGGGCGCGGAGCACGTCGTAGATATCGGCGCGATGGCCGGTGAACACCACATGTTCACTCAGTCCCAGTCGATGGGCCTGCTGGCGAAGCGGGCGCGCCTGGCTGCCTTCGCCAGCGATGAGGAAGCGGATGCCGGGGTCCTGCGCAATCATCCTCCGCGCAGCTTCCAGGAACACGTCCAGTCGCTTGACCGGCTCCAGCCGGCCGGCGGTTCCCACTACGCGGCAATCGGCCGGCAATCCAAGCCGCTGCCGGGCCTGCTGCGGGGTCAGTGTCGAGCACACCCGTGCGGCATCGATGCCGTTCCGAATCACCACCACGCGCTCGTCGCCGAATCGGCGGGCGAGCTGCCGACGCAGGTTTTCGCTCACCGCAATCACGCGGTCGGTGCTGTACCGGGCTGCCAGACTGTCCAGCCAGTGCACCGTCAGCTGTCGTACTCGTTTCCAGCCGTGCACCGGCTCCGGTGCGCCGTGCTGCGTGCGGACCACCACCGGTATCCGGAGCCGGCTGGCCAGCAGTGCCGCCAGCAGGTTTTCTTTATAGCGGTGAGAGTGCAGCACCTGGACGTTCCGGCCGCGGAGGAAATCGGTCGCGCGACGCAGGAGGCCAAAAAACGAGAACTGACTTTCGGGAATCACCAGGACTTCCACGCCGCATGCGCGAGCTTCGTCGGCCAGGCGTCCTTCGTTCAGGAAAATCGCGAGGAGCTGGAAGTCGCCGCTCCGGGCCAGGGAACGCAACAGGGTGGCCACCTGCACCTCCGCGCCCGCCCACAGGTCGCCCGAGGCGATGTGACAGACACTGATCTGCGGGCAGCGCGAGGTCTGTTCGCCCGCCGGTGCTGCCGGCGGCTCAAGCCCGACGGCTGGGTTGCCAACTGACAAATCGTTCTCCGGACAGATAGTACATCCAGGCCATCACCGTGGCGGCGCTGCCCAGCAGGAAAAAGCCCGCCGGACGCAGCAGCCTCAGCATGGGCAGGGGTTTCAGCAGCAGGGACAGCAGCCCGCCTCCGTACAACGCCATCTGCGCGAGCAGCGCCAACCGGTACAGGTTTCCTGCCTGGTGCAGCGCGACGCTGGACGCCAGCAGACCGAGGGCCGCAAAGGGCACCAGCCAGCGGAACAGTTTATGGCTGGCGAGCTGCACGGCAAAGAAACCGTAGCGAAACGGATTCAGCAGATGGACATGCAGGAAAAGCACGTCCAGCCCGTGGACGATCGTACGCACCTTACGGGTCAGTTCATCGCGCTCGGAACGAACCAGTCCGTAGCGGCCGCGACACTCCGGATCCACAATGGTGCGCAGCCCCTTCTCGGCTGCGTGCAGGGGCAGAAAGAAGTCGCTGGACATCGTCGGGTGCCAGTCGTTGCAGATCTCGCGACGGGCTGCGAAAAACGAGCCACTGACGCCGATCAGAGATCCCGCGCGGGCTTCCAGCCGCCGCAACGCCATCTCCAGGTGCACGTAGATGCGTTCGCCCGCCCACGGCACCTTCTCGCCGAGCACTTCATCTTCGCTGCTCACACAGCCGACCGTCGGGTCGGCGAAATTGGAAACGATCTTCTGCAGCGCGTCGCGGTCAAGCTCCACCGAGCAGTCCGTGAACACAACGATTTCACCCTGCGATACCTGCAGTGCCAGCAACTGAGCAAAATGCTTTCCTTTTCGCTCCTTCGACTCGATACAGATCACACCCTGGTTTTCATACCGCCGTGCCACTGCGACGGTGTCATCGCTCGAACCATCCGAGACAACGATGATTTCGCGCTTCTCGGCCGGATAGTCCAGCGCCAGCGTGTTCTCGATCTTGCGAGCCAGTTTCGCTGCTTCGTTATGAGCCGGGATGATCACCGTCACGGTCGGGAGCAGAGGCGCCCGCTGGTGGGAAATCCTTCGCCGCTGCGACACCAGCGCAACCAGCAAGGGGTAGCCCACGAACGTGTAGGCCAGAAATGCGGCGCACAGCCAGAAGATCCAGGTCCAAATCATAGCTCTATCGCGACTCCAGAATCCGCGTGTAAAGCTCTTCGTACGCGTGGATCATGCGGTCCAGCGTGAACTCGCGGTACAGCTTCGCCCGGGCTGCCGCGCCCATGCTGCGGCCCAGCTCCGGGTGGTCGAGCAGGCGGGCGATGCCGTCTGCCAGCTCATCCGCGTTGCCGGGCGCGACCAGAAATCCGGTGCACCCGTCTTCGACCGCTTCCTGCGGACCCCCTGACCGGGTTACCACCATCGGCTTGCCGGCGGCCATCGCCTCCAGCGCGACCAGCGGGAACCCTTCGCTGGTGGACGCCAGCACAAAAATGTCCAGTTCGTTCAGGATCCGCGGGACATCCGCACGAAAGCCCAGGAAGAAAAAACGATCGCGCAGCCCCAGCTCGTCCACCAGTCGGAACAGCGGCGCTCCGAGCCGCGAATCCACATCGCCGACAGCGAGGAAGCGCGCGTGTGGATAGCGCTGCGCCAGCCGATGTGCCGCCCGGATGAAGTACTCATGGCCTTTGCTCTGGCGAATGTTGGCTACCGTTCCGATCAGGATTTCACCGTTCTGGCACTGCAGCTCCTGCCGAAGCCGGCCGCGGGACACCGGTGCAAAGCGCTCGGGAGCGATGCCGTTGTAGATGCGGATCAACTTCTCCGGCGGGAATCCGGCTTCGGCGAGCAGGCTCCGGACGTGATCGCAGACCGTTACCACGGCAGCAGCACGGGAACGCACGGTTCGCAGCTTCACCGCCTGCCGCAGCTCGCGGGCATGCCGCAGTTCGATGGCACCATGGTACGTCACGACCGTGGGTCGGCCAGTCCACCAGCCCGCCAGGCAGCTGTAGAAATTCTGGTCGGGCAGGTGCGAATGGATCAGGTCTACGGCTTCGGCCCGCACCAGCCGCGCCAGCCCGCGCGGCACCCGCAGGTCGTACCACTTCCTGCCGTTGACGATGTGCGTCGAGACACCGGCAGCACAAAGCTGCTGGTACAACCAGTCATCCTTGGGCACGACCGCAATCGAGCGGAAACGCGTCGGATCGAGCTGCGTGGCCAGTTGCAGCAGAACCGTTTCGGCGCCGCCGGGCCCTGCCGTTTCAATCGTGTGGAGGATCGTGTACTTCATCCCGATGATCCTCCTGCGGCGAGCACGTTCGGCTTCGGCGCCAGTTCTGCCCGCGCCGGCCGGCGGAACAGCTCGTGCAGGTAGAGCTTCAGCTCGAACCAGCCCGGAGCCGGGTCGTCCCAGCGCAGCACTTCGCTGCGCGTGTTCGGTGTGCCGGGGCGGAGAAAGTTGCCGAGCGCACGCCAGCGAGAAGCCGCTGCGGGCGCCAGCCGGCGAACCTGTTCCTGGTTTCGAAAGACAGCGAGCAGGTGATCGAGCTCGCCCAGTCGCCACCGGCTGCGCACCCACGGCCGATAGTGGAACTGCGGGGCCACAGGCTCGCCGGTGGCCAGCCGGTAGAGCAACAGCGGGAAATCCATCCCGGCATCGATCGCCAGTTGCAGCGAGCCCCAGAAGCGCGCGTTGATCTCCATCAGTTTCAGTTTCCCGTCGCGGCGGTCCTGCTTGTATTCGACCATGGCCGGCCCGTTCCATTCGAACGCCCGCAGCAGCGCGAACGACTGTTCCACCAGGGATTCGTCCAGCGGCAGGCTTTCGCGTAGCACGCTCACCCCGCCCCAGGGAGGCTTTTCCCGGAGCCGGCGGTGGCAGAAGGCCGCCTTCAGCTCCTGATTCCAGACCAGGAGAAACACCCCGCGCCCTTCGCCTTCGATTTTTTCCTGCACCAGCGGCGCCGGGCCCTGCGCGGCCATCTCAGCATAGGCCTGCTGCAGCTCCGCTGCGGTCTGGGCGTAGTGGACCGACCCACTCACCCAGCCGCCGTTTTGCAGCGTCCGTGAGAACCGCGGTTTGATCACCACGGGAAAGGGCAGCCGGGCCGCAAACGCTGCCAGCGATTCTCCCGGCTGGCGCGTGAAGGTGGTGGGCACGGCGATGCCGAGCGTTTCGGCGATCTGCAGCACGGCAGCCTTGTCCTGCACGCGCCGCAAGCAGGCTTCCTCGCCGATGGGCAAGCACACCGAGGCAGGGAGCTCGGTCTGCAGCGGTGCGGCCAGCAGCGTGGTCACGTCGGTCATGGGCAGCAGGAGCCGGTAATCGCCGGAGTGCATCTCTTGCCGCAGGAATTGCTGGAACTCGCGCGGCCGCTCCCACGGCGAGGGATAGCAAACGCCGCGCGCGCAGTACCGGGAACTGCCCGCCAGGCTTCGCGCCGCGCTGTGCCCGACGACCACCCGAATGCCCGCGCGGCCGAGCGAGCGCACCACGGCCAGCGTTGCGCGCTGGTCACCATCGGTGACAAAAACCGCCATCGAGTTCCTACCTTCCCCAGGCAAGCCGGAAGCGGGTGACGGCTGCAGAAAAGTTTCCGTCCCGGCCCACCACGCAGCCCTCATGGAGCAGGAAGCGGCGCACCGTCAGCAGGTCATCCTGGGCGCGATGCACACCGCTGCGCACGGTAAACGCGCAGGCAAACCCGGCCTCTTTCACGTGTTCCCGCACCTGCGGGTTCCAGTTCCCGTTCGGGTAAGCGAAGGCACGCACCGGCTGCTGGAGCTTCGTCTCAATCTGCTGCCGGGAATCAGACAGCTCGCGCATCACGGTGGCCTCATCTTCATAGGTCAGCAGCGGATGCGTGACCGTGTGCGAGCCGAAACGAATTCCGGCCCGCGCCATCTCGGCCGCTTCCTCCCAGCTCAACATCGCGTCGCCGTTGGCACCGCCGATCCCCTCGGTCAGGGGCCGCAAAATGTCTTCGCGCCGCGCCGCGGGCATGTGCTTCAGACACTCGATCCAGGCTTCGGGTTCGCTGTGTGCCTTGCAGCCTGCTTGCACAGCCCGCTGGCGGATCTGTTCCCGCAGAGCCGGGTCCTGCCAGGCGCGGAGAAGCTGTTCCGGCCAGAACGTCCGGTCGGTCCCGATGAAGCCGGTGGCCAGGAAAATCGTTGCCGGCAGACGATGCTGGAGCAGTAGCGGGAAGGCGGTGGTGTAGTTGTCGCGCCAGCCGTCATCGAACGTGATCAAGCAGGCCGGTCGGCCGTTGCTGGGCTCGCGGTCGCCGCTCAGGAATTCGTCCAGGGAGATGACCCGGAAATTCTGGCCGAGGAATTCCAGCAGTCGGGCGAACGTGGTCGCGCGCATCACCATGCCCGGCAGCGAGTGGGCCCGGCGTTGCTGTTCCGGGTTCAGGATGCGGTGCAGCCCCAGCACGTAGACCGCGTTCGGGCGTCGGCTGCGAATAACCGGTGCGGCGCGGCGCAGCCTTCCGCTCGAGCCGTAGAGCAGTTCCGCCAAAGCAAAGCGGATTCGTTGGCGCCAGCTAGCGCGCATGGGCCACTGTTTCCTCAAAGACGCGTGCCAGCCGCTCCGCCTGGCGATCCCAGCGGAATTGGGCAACAAATTCCGGACGTCGCGGGTGGGGCAACGCGTCCTTTCTCTGATAGTTCTTTAGAACGGATTTCAGAATTTCCTTGATCCGGGCAGGATCCTCCGGGGGAAGTACCCAGCCGGCATCGGCACCCTCGATGAGTTCCTGGATTCCACCCGGACTGGTCACCGCCAGAATCGGACGCCCCGTGCGCAGATAATCGTAGGTTTTTCCGGCAATGGCCTGGCGGGAGTAGTCCGGCCGTCCCCAGAGCAGCAACAGGAAGTCGCTGGCCCGCAGCATCTGCAGCACTTGTGTGCGGTCGCTCAGGTAAGGATAGAATTCCGTGATTTCGTTCAGCGCCGAATTGCGGATGAACTCGACGATGCCGCTGTGCGGGTAACCGCCGATGTTCAACCGCAGACGGGCTTTCAGCTCCGGACATTCACCGAGCAGCTCGGCCAGCGCTTCGAAGAACTTGCCTTCGTTGCCGTGGTACACCGTGCCGAAGTGCGACAGGTGGACGAAGCCAGGGGGGAGAGCGTTCGCCGGGGTGGCGTCCAGGGCGGCGAAATCTTCTTCCCAGAAGCCGTTTCGAACGACTGCGAATTTTTCTGCCGGCAGGCCCTGCCGCTGGATCAATTCATCGGCGTGTCCCTGCATCATCACCACGACGCGGTCGGCACGGCGCATCACGTGGGCATACAGCCAGGAATCGGCCCGTGCGCGCAGCCGCTGCGGTTTGGGGTACCAGGGGTCCATGAATTCCGAAACCCAGGGCACCCCGAACAAATCCTTCAGCAGCAGACCCACCACAGGTGCCGCGCGGGGCGGTGTGGTCGTGTAGACAAGATCGAACGGCCGCTCCATGTGCAGGCGGACCGCCTGCAGCAGAGCAAACGGAATCCAGCCTGCCGTCTCATCGGGAAAATACAGTGTGGAACGCACCAGTGCCGCCATCCCCCGCAACCACCGGCCGACCTGCGAAGGTCCACGCCCGTTGTTGCTCGTCGGCAGAAACCCGGCACGGCGCAGCACGGTGGCCGCCTGGTTGTCCAACTGCATGAGACGCAGATACGGTGTGCGAACGATCCGTACCTGCGGCGGCAGTTTTTCCAGCAGAGCCGGTTCGGATGCGTCGCGCTCCTCCCGGATGGTCAGCACGGTCGGTTCCCAGCCGTGGTCGGTGAGGTAGCGCGTCATTGCCGTCATGCGGTGGACGGCGCTGGTTCGTCGGGGTGGATAATCAAAGGAGATGATCAGAACTCGTTTTTTCATCGTTCCAGCTCTTTCGTGGTCGACGGGGATCCAGCCGGGGGCGGCCCGATGGCGATGAGGTTGTTTCGCCGCCCGGGCGCCTGGCCGGGTGGTCGCATCGGCGGCATGCTGCTGCGGATGATTCGGCATCGCCCCGGGTGTTCGCATCCGTCAGAACTCCCGCAGAATCCGGATCATGGCTTCGCGGTCCCGCACCGTCACCAGCGGATGCGTCGGCAAGGTGATCAGCCGACGCGCCAGCGATTCCGCAGCGGGACAATGGCACTGGGTAACCGACCAGTGCATTTGTGCCGCTGGAATGTCGCAAACTGCGCTGGGGTAGTATCCGCTCGCGCCCAGCCCGGCAGCTTGCAGACGCGCCAGGGCAGCTCGTCGAATCTCTTCACTCGCTGCGAGCACCGGCAGGCGGAGATACACCGGTTCGCTGCCCGGGAGCGGCTGGGGCAGTTGAAAACTCGAGCTGCCTTCCAGCGCAGCACACAGTGCCTGCGCGTTCGTTCGTCGAATCTGGTTGAGCCGCTCCAGCTCGGGCTGCATCTCGGCGAGCAACGCTGCGGAGATGCTGCACAGTCGTGCTCGCGGAAAATCCGGCTGGTACTCCGTCACACCGAGCTTCAGGAAGGGGAGTGAGTCCGGCAACCAGTACAGCCCGGGGTGGAGCAGCAGTGCTCCGGCGAGCATCTGAGCGGCCACGGCGGCCGTGTGCGCCCACGAGGCCGGCGGCAACTGCGCCAGCTCTGCCTGGATGGCTTCGGCGATCGTTGCGTCCCGGGTCACGAGAATCCCGCCCTCGACCGCTGGCAGCGCCTTGCCCCGGCCCAGGCTGTAGAGGCCCACGTCTCCCATCGTGCCCGCCGGCTTTCCCTGAAGCGTGGCTCCCATGGCCTGGGCGGCATCGTCCACCACGAAGGCGCCTTTGGCGGCGGCAATCTGTCGGATGCGCGGAACATCGCTCACCAGCCCCAGCAGGTTGCCTGCCACCACGCACAGCAGGTTTTTCTCCGGCAGAGACTCCAGATGGGCATAGTCGAAGTCGAGTGTTTCGGGCTGGATGTCGACCGGATGCATCTGCAGGCCGGCACGAGTCACAGCCGCCGGCACCGAAAAACAGGTGTACGCGGGTATGGCCACGACATTGCGCTCGGGCCGCAATCGGTGCAGCGCACGCAGCGCGACCCAGAGCGCTGTGCGGCCGGTGTTCACCGCGGAGACGTGCGGCACTGCCAGCCGGGACTCCAGAGCCCGCAGTGCGCGTTCGTGCGTTCCGTTGGCCGCCACGGCTTTGCTGAGGGCGGTCAGCAGAACCCGCCCGCCGAGTGGCACTCCCGCAGGTGGCAATCTCCTTGGCATCGTTCCGTGCATTCAGCGTGTGGTCGGTACCAGAAACTCTTCCTCAGACGTCTCGTCCACGCGGACTTTTTCGATTCGCGCAACCGGCTTGGGTCGAGCAGCAATGGTGTGCAGGCTGGTGCTCAGGCTCAGCAAGATCCAGATGTGCGGGTAGTACAGAACCGAAACGAATGCCGCACTGGCCATGAATCCGATCATCCCGAGATCAAGCCCGAGGGCCAAACAGTAGAAGAAGCTTTGCTTGCCGTCAGGGTCGGTAGCCAGAATGTGTTTTCGGGTCAGCGCGTTCTGTCGGAAGAATAAAACGAACAAAAGAATCAGCGGCACCAGTCCCACCAGCCCCAGCTCGGTCAGCGCTTCGATGTAGACGCTGTGGGAGACGAACGGCCCGGGGTGAGGATCGTTTTCGTTGTAGTGTTCGAAGCGAACGATCGGGTAGTTGTGCGGGCCCACCCCGAAGATCGGGTAGTCCCGGAACATCTTCAACCCTTGCTTCCAGAGGTAGATGCGGTGGCTGGCCGTTCCATCCTGTTCCCAGTTCATCCCGGATTCCACGCGGTCTTTGCTGGCCTCGGGCAAGAAGTAGATCACCCCGATGACGACGATCACGACCATCATCAGCGCCGCGCTTTTTTTGGGATTCCGAAAGAGTGCGGCTGCGCCGGAGGCCAGTGCACCCACCAGCGCTCCCCGGGAACCACAGACCAGAATCGCGGCCAGGAAGATCAACGTCGAAGCGAACAACATCATGCGGATCAGCTTGCTTTCCCGGGCGAAGAACAGATAGCCGGCCACGGGAAAGATCACGCACATCCCGACTCCGAAGTCGCTGGCATTGGAGAAGAAACCGGTCGAGCCCGCCCCCACACCGAATTTGGCCAGCGCCCAACCGGGCACACCGGAAGCCAGCAACATGAGATAGCTGCGGACAACGAACTGCGCCATTTTCAGGTTCAGCAGGAGCAGCAGAAGCAGGAACACGCGCAGCCGCCAGTCATTGGTCAGCACCCGGGTGATCAGGAAATAGATCACCAGCCAGCGCAGAATGTCGAAAAATCCGGTCCAGGCCCGGTCGCTGTGCACAGCCAGCAACGTGACAAACAGTACGGAGATCAGAAACAACAGGAGCAGGCGGTCCATCCAGAGGGCGGCGGGGGGACGACGGGCAATTCCCCGCGGAGCCAGAATCCACCCGACGATGCCGAGCGCCACCGCAATCTTTCCGACCTGCAGTGGCGCGAGTACGGGATACATCGCGCTCAAGCGGGTGTATTCCACCAGCAGGTAGAACAGCAGGCCGACGAATGCCAGGTCCCAGCGACGCTCTCGGGCAGGTCGCTCCCAGGCTGCCGGGACGGAATCCAGCGTCGTCTCGAATTGGACAGCCCGGCTCACTACCGACTCCCGCGGCCCAGCACTACGGTCTTGATCGTTTGCAGAACGATGTACAGATCCAACGAGAGGGAAATGTTCTTGATGTAGTAGAGGTCGTAGCGGAGCTTTTCCTTCGATTCTTCTATCGATGCACCGTAGTGGTAGTTGATCTGCGCCCAGCCGGTGATGCCCGGCCGAATGATATGCCGCAGATGGTAGTAGGGAATGTGCGCAGTGAGTTTTTCGACGAACTCCGGCCGCTCCGGGCGCGGTCCGACGAACCCCATGTCGCCACGGAGCACGTTCCACAGTTGAGGGAGTTCGTCGAGCCGCGTCTTGCGCAGGAAGCGTCCCACGGGTGTGATCCGCGGGTCGTTGTCGCCGGCCCAGGTCGGTCCGACGTCGGCTTCGGCGTCTGCGCGCATCGTGCGGAATTTGTAGCAGTAGAACACGCGGCCGAACTGTCCGACACGTCGTTGCCGGTAGAAGACGGGTCCCGGCGAGGTGAACCGGATGGCCAGGGCGATCAGCGGAATCAGGGGAAGCACCAGGATCAGCAGCGCCAGCGAAATCAGAATCGAGACCAGACGACGCACCAGCAGAAACGTCGAATTCAAGCGGAAGCCCTCGGAAAAAATCAGCCAGCTGGGATACAGCTGGTCCACTTCGATTTTTCCGGAGACTTTCTCCAGCAATGCGGTGGCGTCGTCAATTTTGACGCCCTGCAGTCGCAGCTCCAGCAATTCCCGCACGGGCATGATGCTGCGCCGATCTTCCAGCGCAACAATCACGCGGTCCACACGCGCATAGCGCGCCAGCTCGGTCAGCCGATGTCCTAGCGTCTCGCGGTTCAGCGAGCCGTTTTGCAGAGCGCCGGCCCAGCCGATCACCTCCATACCCAGTTCGGGGCGCGTGCGCAGGGTTTCGACCAGACGCTGGGCACGCTCGCCGCTGCCGAGCACATAGACGCGTTCGCGCAGGAACGACTTCTGCAACAGCCACTCAAAAAACCGGCGCCAGGAGAGCAATCCCGCCGTTGCCAGCAGTAGTCCGATCGTGAACACGTTGTTTCCGATCAGGAACGCCGGAAACAGATAAGTGACCATGGCCAGCAGCAGCGAGAGTCCGCCCAGCGCGAACAGCAGCCGTATGTACAGTTCGTTCCGGTCCCGCTGCAGATCGTACAGATCGAAGTAGTAGAAGCCGAGCAGGGCCAGACCGCTCACCGCCAGCACCTTCGCCACGCCGTTTTCGTAGTTCAGGATGAGGTAGGCGTCGGAACCACAACAGATCACGACGGCCAGCAACAACGAGGCGGCCAGGATCAAAGCCTCGGTGCCGACCAGCACCAGCGTCCGAGTCGGATAGTAAACACTGAACAGTCGAATCACGGCTGTCCTAGTCCTTCCGTTTCCCGTTCTGGGGATACCGATACTGGTAGTAGGAGCCGTAGCTGGCTGCTGGGGGCACGCAGTTCAGCACGGCTCCCAGCAGCGGTTTATCGCGAAATTCCTGCCGCACCTTCTGGGCCAGGTCGAACGGCGTTTGCGCTGCGCGCACCACCAGCAACACGCCATCGGCCAGCCCCGCCAGCAGCGCCGCGTCGGAGACGGGAATCGCGGGCGGCGAATCGATGACAATCCAGTCGAACAGCGGCGCCATCTGCTGGAGCAATTCCCGCAAGCGTCCATTGATGAGCAGTTCGTTCGGATTGGAAGCCGAGCGTCCACCCGGGATGAAGAACAGATTGCCCTGCGGACTCCGCTGCACGATCGAGAACAGGTCAGCATCGCCGCGCAAGTAATCGCTCAGGCCGGGGTACAGATTCGTGCCGAGCGAAAGGTGCAGCCGCGACCAGCGCAGGTCGGCGTCGATCAGCAGCACGCGCCGCTCGTGCTGACGCACGAACACCTGCGCCAGATTGGCGGCCACGAAGCTTTTCCCCTCGGCGGGCAGCGCACTGGTAATCAGCAGCGTTTTCAGCGGGTGTTTTTCTCGCACTTTGTAGAGTCGTGCACGCAGGGTGCGGAACTCTTCGGTGCCGGCGCTGTGGCTGTGCGGCTGCAGGAACAGCATCGTTTTCGGGTCCGGATGCCACTCCCCCTGCGGACAGCGCTCGAGCAGCGTCTCCAGGGTCAGGGGGGCCGGCTCGGTGGCCGGGGCTTCGGCCGCTGGCGTCGCCCGTTCAAACGGGACCGCGGTGGACTCGAACCGGGCGGACACACTGGTCTCCGACTGTGCCTGCTGCGCCGCTCGCTCCATTTCTGCTCGTTTCAGGGCTTCGTGAATCCGGCTCATAGCTTCCTTTCCCGCGGAGTTGCCGGCGGTTCTTCTGGCGTGCGCATCTGGTCCACCAGGGTAGCCAGCGCCTTCAGGGCTTCCATCAGGGTGAGGTTTTCACCGTTCGATCGGTCGGGGACTTTGGGCGCCACCGGCTCGATCCGGTCCAGATCGAATTCCCGCGCCACTTCGCTGATGGTTTCTGCGCCGATGTTTTCCTTGCCGTCAACGAACGCGCTGATCAGGGCGTGCTCGCACAGCAGGTTGATCACCCGCGGAATGCCGCGCGAGTACCGATGGATTGCTTCCAACGCGTCCGGCAGGAAGATGGTTCGGCCGTCGCTGCCCGCAATCCGCAACCGTTCGTGGATGTATCCCCGGGTTTCCTCGAGATTCAGCGGGTGCGTTTTTGCGCGCAGGGTGATCCGCTGGCGCAACTGGCGCAGTTGCGGTTGATTGAGTTTTTCCTCCAGTTCCGGCTGCCCTGCCAGGACAATCTGGAGCAGCTTTTCGGTCGCAGTCTCCAGATTGGTCAGCAGGCGGATCTCTTCCAAAACCTGGGGCGAAAGGTTCTGCGCTTCATCGACGACCAGCACGGCGGTTTCGCCGGCCTTGTAGCGGTCGAGCAGCCACTGGTTCAGCTTGAGCAGCACCTGGCTTTTCTGCTTCGTATCGCACGGGATGCCGAAATCGGCCATCATGAAGTCGAAAAACTGCGAAACATTCAGCCGGGAATTGAACACGAATGCTGTGGCCACTCGCTCGCGACGCAGCCAGTCCAAGAGTTTGTTCAGCAGCGTAGTTTTTCCGGTGCCGACTTCGCCGGTCAGCAGAATGAATCCCTTGCGGCTCTGGATGCCGTAGGTGAGGCAGGCCAGAGCCTCCTGCGTGTGCCGCGTCAGGAACAGATAGCGCGGGTCCGGATTGACGTTGAACGGATTCTCTTGCAGACCGAAATGTTTTTTGTACATCAGTTCGCCCTCAGACCCGTGCCTGTTGTGCGTGCGACGGAGGTCGCACTCGCGCCACTTCCTTCTTCCAGAAGCGGGAAGGCTTGCCGTTGGCCTCTTGCACCACGGGCAGCAGCGCCAGCGTGGGCAGCCCGAGCAGCGCCTGGATATCGCGTTCGTTGCGGATGGATTTGTCCCGCATCTCGAGCAGCACGGCAATGCCCCCGCCCAGCACCAACCCGGCCAGCAATCCACCCAGTGCGAATTGCAAGCGGTTCGGGTAGGAAGGCCGCTCGGGTAGATTGGCCGGGTCCATGATCCGGAATTGCTCACCCTGCTGGTCGCGTTCGAGCGCTTGTCCCATCTCGGATTGCGCCTTTTTGGCCAGCAGTTCGTTGTAGAACCGCTGTGCGGTGTCGTAGTCGCGCGTCAATTCCTTGTACTGCTGCTCCACCATCGGACTGAGCTGCACTCGCGCCTGATAGACCTTGATCTGCTCCTGGAGCCGTTCCTGCTCCCGGGTTTTTTCCCGGATGGTCAGATCGAGCTGCCGGATTTGACTCCGCAACTGCTGGATTTGTGGCGGCTCAATCAGGCGGCTGCTTTGCCCTTCGGTTTCCACAGGCGGATTGGCTTCCGCTTCGGCGATTCTTCGCTCCAGGTCTGCGATGGTTTGCTTCATGTGCGTCACATCGGGGTGGTTTTCCGTGTAGCGCGCTTGCA
The DNA here is from genome assembly GCA_023512135.1 of Terriglobia bacterium. Classification (GTDB taxonomy): domain Bacteria; phylum Acidobacteriota; class Terriglobia; order Acidiferrales; family UBA7541; genus DSGC01. The sequence goes on from JAIMAG010000001.1 coordinate 325,029, forward strand.
GATCGATCAACTGTTTTTTGCGCAGCTCCAGCTCGTCCTGCAGCGTGCGTGGATTCGTGCCGAGCTGCGTGCTCTGCCAAGCCGCCAGTTGCTGCTGCAACTGGGTTTCCGCAAACGACTTTTCCTGCTGGGCGCGGTTGATCATCTGCGTGACGGCTTCGAGCTGAGTGTTCAGACCCATCAGTAGGTTCAGATTCGTCTGCTCCTGTCCCGGGAGTTGTCCGATGTAGCGCCGCTTGAATTCGGCGAGCCGGGCATCTTCGGCGTCCAGCTTCGCCTTGGCCTCGTCCAGCTGCTTCTGCAAAAACGCCGTGGTCTGCTGGGCACGGCTCTCGCGCCATTTCAGGTTTTCCTCCATGAACATGGAGGTGATCTGCTGGCAGATCTGCTGCGCCAGATGCGCGTCGGACCACGTGAAGCTGATGTAGAACCCCGGCAGCCCCTGGCCCCCGCCCGCCCCGGCAAGCGTTTGCACGGGGGTCACTTTGATGGCCTGGCGCAGCCGGTTGATCAGATCCTCGAGCGGTACCTGCGCCTTTTGTTCTTCGCTGAACAGCGGGTAACGGTCGATCAACGGCTGCAGCCGTGAACGGCTCAGGATCTGCTCCCGCATCGTGCCCAGGCGCTGATTCAGCTCGTCGGTGATCACCGGGGGCACGAACCGGTCGGGCACCTTCTGCTGTTCCACCAGCACCAGCGTTTGCGAGGTGTACTGATCCTGGATCGTCAGCGAGTACCCGAACGATCCTGCGCACACCAGCACCGCCGGGATGACAATGATCCAGATGCGCCGCCAGGCAATCTCCAGATATTCTTCGATCGTCAATTCACGATGTCCGAGCATGGTTCCCCGATTTTTGGATGGCGGGAGGTTTTTCTCTCCCGCATCTTCGATGCACTATTCGATTTCAATCGGCCGGTAGCCGAACCGGAATCCGATTCCGAACATATGCCGCAGCATCACTCGCCCGCACTCCGTTCCCACACAGATGGGGAAGCTGGACTGCTGTCGCTGCACGTCGTAGCTGAAGAAAATATCCGTGTAGCGTCCCAGGGGCCGTCCGAAGCTCATGCCGCCCAGAACCGAGTGGAACCGTCGGCCGTCGGTCCCGCGCACAGCGAGTTCTGCATTCCGCGAGTAGGCCAGTCGCGTGTTCCAGCCCCAATGCCGGGTAAGCTGCCGGTTCCAACCCAGCTCCACGTGGTGAGTCCGGGCACCGGTGAAGACGCCCGAGCCACCGTTCAAGAAGTGGTAGTACGAAAGATAGAGCGTGCTGCGTTGGAACAGATAGTTCAGCACGCCGCGCACCGACCAGGAGAGCCGCTCGTTCCGCAACCCGCCCGGCGCCGACTGGATCAGCAGGTCCGGGCCGCCCGAAATCACCAGAGCCATGCGATCGCTGATCTGGTGCCCATAGCCTAGGTGCAGGTTGTGCGAGGTCACCACCAGATCCGAACCAATGAACCAGAACCGACCATGCGTGTATCCGACGGCCAGGGTGTCCTGGGGGCTGATCAGATAGTTGTAGCCGGCAGAGAAATTGGCGCTGCGTCCATCCAGCAGGTCGCCATCCAGAAAATGCAGCACGCCGAAGGCCCCTGAAGCTGTTATCGAGCTGCGCCGCGTCAACTGCCGCAGCACCTGTCCGACCGCTGCGTTGCTGATCCGCCGGCTGTCCCCGCTGAAGAAATCCTGGCTGGGCAACAGGGATGTGTTCAGGATAGGGCCGCCTTCTCCCAATCCATGGCCGATGCCGATATCCCCCGGATTCAGCAATCCACCCGCGGGCAGACCGAAGGCCGATTCCGGCAGCAGGGAGAAGTAGTCGCTGAGCAGAAACTGCCAGTTGCGTAAGGTGATTCGTTGCGTGAATCCGGCCTGGTGAAAGAACCGGTTCCGGTCCCCGGCCTCGGTGCGGCGATTCGGGATCAGCCCGCCGCCCGAGTAGTGTGCGGTGAGCTGATAGTTCCGCCAGAGGCGATCCACGGTGATGCCGGCGTTGAACAGACTGTAGGAGAACAGATCCGCGTCGCCGACGGTTACGCCGCGCCGGTTTGTGTCCACGGTCTGGCTCAGGTGCAGATGAGGAACAAAGTAGCTCCGGGTCTGCCCCATCCGCTGCAGGGTGACGGCTTCGACGCCCGTCAGCGGCGGCGGGGTTTCCGTCTGCTGCCGCGCAGGCAGAGACTCTTCCTGATTGCGAGCCGCACTGGTGCTTTCCCGTTGCTCCACTGGCCCGTACGGCTCGACGCGGTTGCTGACGCGCGGGTCGCGGCTCGGCTCTTTCTGCTGGGCCGTTGCCTGGGGGACGCAGAGCAGCAGTCCAAAGGTGATGCCTGCCACCAACAATTTCCGTGTCATCTCTCCCCCTTTACGGGACGACAATCGTGTCGCCCGGTTTGAGTTCGATGTTCTGTTCGGTCCGCTTTCCCTTGAGCACATCCTTGTACTTGAACGGGTACCGCACCTGCTGGCCACCTTCGTTTCGCAGGACGTAGATTTCATTCAGATTCGCCCACTGCGAGAATCCACCGGCACCCGAGAGCGCCTGCAGCACGGTCATTCCGGGCAGCAGCGGGTATGCGCCCGGGCGGCTCACTTCGCCCAGCACGTAGAAGTGGCGACTGTTGATCTCGGTGACGATCACCGTCACCTGGGGGTCGGCGATGAATTTCTTCAGTCCGAGGGTGATGCTCTCGGCCAGCTCCATCGGGGTCAGACCGGCGGCCTGCACGTCGTTCAGCAGCGGCAGGGAAATTTTCCCGTCCGGGCGCACCGGCACGGTGCGCGTGATCTCCGGCTCCTTCCACACACTGATGGTCAGCACATCCTGCGGGCCAATCCGATAGTCAGCGGAGGGCCCCGGCGCGGACATACGTGCTCCATTTCCGTTGCCCGGGGATTCTGCCCTGGTGCGATTGCTGGTCTGCTGTGCCGGAAGCGGTGCTACGGTCAGCAGCAGCACAAGCAGCAGTGTTCTGATTCGCATAGTTCGCACTCCTTTTCTTCCTTGTGGTTCCTCACGTGGCCGTGGATTCATCCAAGCCGATCTGCTTCAGCTTGTAGAGCAGTGCCTTGTAGCTGATTTGCAATTCCTGAGCGGCCCGCTTGCGGTTCCAGCGCGTGCGCGTAAGAACCTTCAGAATCAGTTCGCGTTCGGCTTGCCGGGAAGCCGCCCGCGCCGCTTCTTTCAGGGAGATGCCTTTGGCCCCGCCGTTTTCGCTTCGCACGGCGGTTGCCTGCCAGTTCAGCTCCGCCAGTGCCGCACGCTCATCGCCCAGCGCGACCATTTTCTTCACTGTGTTTTCCAGTTCTCGAATGTTCCCGGGCCAGGCATATTCCATGAGGGCGCGCAGAGTTCGCGACGTCAGCACCGGCTGCGGCCGGCCGAACAGCTCCGCGTACTTCCGCAGGAAATGCTCCGCCAGCAACGGGATATCTTTCTTGCAATGGCGTAGCGGCGGCAGGCGCAGGCAAACTCCGTTGATCCGATAAAACAGCTCTTCGCGGAAGCGACCGGCGCGCACCAGCTCTTCCAGCTGGCGGCTGGTGGAGCAGATCAGGCGCGCCGCCGGCAACGACCTGTTTCCGTTGCTCTCCGGCAGCACGTGCAACAGCTTCGGTTGCAAGGCAGGGTCCAGCTCGGCCACCTCGTCCAGAAACAGCGTTCCACTGAACCCGTGCCCGCCAGATTCCGGCTCCCCGCGCAGCAGGCGATCGAGCGTTTGCAGATCCGTCAGTGCCGCACAGTTGACTTTGATGAAGGGCTGCTGGCTCCGCCGTGAACGCCGATGCAGTTCCAGCGCAATGACTTCCTTGCCCGTGCCACTCTCCCCTTGGAGCAAAACCGGAATGTCGGTGGGCGCAATGTCTTCGACGAATCGCTCCAACGCCTGCATCGCCGGACTGCTCCCACAAACAAACGGCCTCACCTCCGCTCCGGCCAGCGGCTCCTCGACTACCATGGCTTCCGTTACCTTTAGTTCCATCCCTGCCTCCGGGATATTCCGAACGGTCAGAGCAATCCTTGTTTGGGCAAACAGACAACTAGCACGGCGGATGCCACCCGGTTGGGTTTGCTTGGAAAGAAGCTGCTGGGCTTAAATCTTTTATTGAAAATGAGTTGAGGAAGGCTGCTTCCGTCCGGCTTCTAATGTTGAAAAACTCGAGGTGCGACCGCGTTTCCACTAAGTGGCAACAATTTTCCCTTGGACTTGACTTTTGCTCGCCAGCGACTTCTACAAATTCCAAAGATAAGTTCTTTTTTATCTATAAATTGTCACGGGACCTCGGGTTTTAGGTGCCGGGCTACTGAATTGTCGAGCGAGCGGAAACAGTTTTCTTAACTCTGGAAACAGTTTTCCACACAATCGTCCACGCTTTTCATTTCCGATTTGTAATAAAGGGTTTACAACTGTCCGTTCCAGGTTCGGATGGCAGAGAGATTGCACAATGCGCTTGTCCGGAAGACTAGCTCGCCGCCGATGAACACTGTGACCGAACGCTGGATGGCTTCTGAGTCGGAAGGCCGATTCGATTTGCGCCGATGGATCTGGCCTGCCTTCTTATTGGCCTTGCCCGTAGGGTTTCTTTATTCTGGCGTGCTTGCCCTGCTCGTCCGCGACTGGTGGAACGACCCTGACTTCTCGCATGGTTTTTTTGTGCCGTTGTTCGCCGGTTTCGTAATCTGGCAGCGACGCCAGCGGCTCGCGCAGCTTCCTGTACAACCTTCCTGGCTGGGATTGGTCGTCATTGCCGGCTCGCTCTGCACCCTGATTGTGGGTGTGCTCGGCGCCGAACTGTTTCTGCAGCGGTCCTCCCTGGTGCTGCTGCTGATGGGACTGGTGATTCATTTCTTCGGCTGGAGCTGGTTTCGCGCGCTGCTGTTTCCGCTGGCCTGTCTTTTCCTGATGATTCCCATTCCCTCGATTATCTACAATCGGATCGCATTCCCGTTGCAGTTGCTGGCTTCGCAGGTGGCGGCCACGTTGCTGGCCGCCAGCCGGGTGCCCGTTCTGCTGGAAGGCAACGTCATCCAGTTGCCGCACATGATGCTGGAAGTCGTGGAGGCATGCAGCGGTCTCCGTTCTCTGGTCTCGCTCATTACACTGGCCATCATTTACGGGCATTTGCTTGAGCCGAACCTGTTTCGCCGCGCCGTGCTCGTGTTCAGCGCCGTGCCTGTGGCCGTGCTGGCCAATTCCCTCCGCGTCGCCGGCACGGGTTTGCTGGGCCATTACTGGGAACCGGAAAAGGCCCAGGGATTCTTCCACACCTTTTCTGGACTGGTGGTTTTTCTGATTTCCTTGTTTTTGCTGTTTGCACTCCACGGGGCTCTGCGCATGTTCGAAGGGCGGTGGAAGAGAAGGAGCACACGGTGAAGCTGATTCCCCGGGTACGATTCCTTGCTGTGCTGGTTTTGCTGATCGGCACGGCCGTCTTTCTCGAAGCGCGCAGCCGGCCGGAACAACTGCCGCCGCGGAAGCCGCTCGAAGAATTTCCGCACGTCCTCGATGCGTGGGTCGGGCGCGATCTTGCCATCGCGGAAGACGTCAAGCAGGTGCTCGGCGCCGATGATTACCTTGTCCGGCTCTACCAGCGCAATCCCGAAGAGCAACCGATGGACCTGTTCATCGTTTTCTTCAAAAGCCAGCGCACGGGAGCTACGATTCATTCCCCGCAGAACTGTTTGCCCGGGGCTGGCTGGGCTCCAGTCGAGCAGGGGCGCCTGACGATCGAGCTGCCGGACCGCGCGCCGATCACAGTCAATCGCTACATCATCGCCAAAGGATTGGACCGCCAGTTCGTTCTCTACTGGTACCAGGCCCATGGGCGCGTAGTAGCCAGTGAATACTGGGCCAAGTTTTTCCTGGTCTCCGATGCCATCCGCTTCAATCGCACCGATGGCGCCCTGGTTCGTGTCATCAGTCCGGTGGGAAGGGGAGAGTCAGTCAGTCAGAGTGAGCAGCGCGCCGTAGAATTCGCCCGCCGAATCTACCCCGAGCTGCGCGAATTCATCCCTGAATAATTCCTGAAAATATTCGTGCTTTGAAAGGTTTCGGGTACGCCGTCAGAAAGGAAAGTTTTTATCGCTTGTGCTCGCTGGTTTCGCCAAGCTTGCAACTCTTTGCACATCGAAACGATTTGTCGCTTAGCAACCGGCTTCTGGAGTGCTTTTCCAGTTTGTATCTCTTGATTTAGCAAAGGTTAGGGGCAGTGGCCGGGAAGATAAAATTTTTTACTTTGGCCCCTGAGTTGCAAGAAAAACAGCGATTAACTGCTGTGAATTCTGTTTCCCCTAGAGGGTGGGTGAGAAACACATGAGAAAACTCTGGATGTGGCTGATTTTCGTTGGGGTGGTCGGTTTTTTGGGTGTTTCGACGGTACGGGCTGACTCAGTCAGCGAATGGGTAACGGGCAGTGGGGCCACCGCCGGTGGCCAACCGGTGAGTGCTTCTGCGGTGATTACAATCGGAGCTGGCGGCAATGTGACTGTCACGCTCACCAACAATTTCTCCAACCCCACGAGCCGCAGCCAAGCCGTCAGCGGCTTCATTATCATTTTCAGTGATGGGAGCACTTCCGGCACCATCACCAGCAGCAGCTCCAATTTGATCAACATCAATTCTGATGGAACCATCACCAATCTTGGATCCGGCTCCACGGGCTGGAAAACCGAAACTTCCAGCGGGGGCCTTTCCATCTGCACCATCTGTCCCAACACCGGCAATGCCTTCGCACCACCCTCCCACCTGCTGATCGGTCCTCCCGGCAGCGGAGGCACATACAGCGCAGCCAATGCTTCCATCACGGGAACAAATCCAGGGTCTCCGGACCCGTGGCTGCAAACGGCGGCCACATTCAACCTGAACATTCCGGGTCTTTCTCCGGGAGCCACGGTGGTAGGAGTCATTTTCTTGTTCGGCACGGACTCGGAACAAGTTCCTGGCGTGTTCATTCCCGAGCCCGGCACGCTGGCCTTGGTGGGCAGCGGTTTGCTTGCGATTGGCCGGCAGTGGCGTCGGCGTCGCAAGGCTGCGTAGAAAAGGGTTTTTTGGAATCGTACGGGTGAGTCTGGCTGCTGCGGGATAAGAGGGAAAACCTTTTCCACTTCCGGGTAAGGTAGTTTCCCTGGTCTCGTTTCCCTGTTGTTTCGATCCCCACCGTTGCTTCTCCAATTGAGCGGAAAAGCTTTTGCTACAGTGAAATAGGGAAGGATCGGCGGGTGGCTCCACGCCCTTTCTGCGTGGCGAGGGAATTGCAACACTTTGCAGCGAAGCATTTTGTTCCATCAGCCGGAGCGGTATGTTCTTGGCTGAAAGATGCGAAATTCAGAGAAGGTGAATTTTCCGATGCGTGCACCTCGCTGGTTGGTCCTGGCGGTCCTGGTCGGTTTGACGGCGGGCTTGCTTGCGGGTTGTTCCCGCGATCCCAATGTCCGCAAGCAAAAATATTTCGAGAGCGGCACGCGCTATTTCGAAGCCGGCAAATACCGGGAAGCGGCCATTCAATATCTCAACGCGGTCCAAGTGGACCCAGCCTATGCCGAGGCCCACTACCAGTTGGCGCAGTGTTACATGCGGCTGGGTGCCTGGACCGCGGCCTATCAGGAGCTTCTGCGCACCGTTGACCTGGCTCCGGAGAATTTGAAGGCTCAGATCGAGCTGGGCAATCTGCTGCTCGCCGCGCGCGAATTCCAGGCTGCCCGGGAGCGCGCCGAGCTGGTTCTGCAGCGTGACCCCAACAACGTGGATGCGCACATCCTGCTGGCCAACTCTTACGCTGCGCTGCAGAATCTGCCCGCCTCGCTCGAGCAGATGCAGAAAGCCATCCAACTCGATCCCGACCGCGCCCGCAGCTACCTGAATCTGGCCTTCCTGCAGGCCAGCGCTCGGGAAGTTGCGGCCGCCGAAGCCAGCTTTCTGCGCGCCATCGAGCTGGATCCCCAATCGGTGCCCGCGCGACTGGCCCTGGGCAATTTCTACCAGCAGCAGCAGAAGTGGGATCGTGCCGAAGAACAGTTCCTCCGGGCCGCGGAGCTCGAACCGAGCAATCATCTTCCGGTGGCCGCACTGGCTCGGCTCTACCTCGGACGGAATCAGCGTGAACGGGCCGAGCAGCTCCTGCGGGAGGCTAAGCCGCGCTTTTCGAACAATCCGGAAGGGTATCGCCTGCTCGGCGATTTCCTTTTTGCGGTGGGGGAACTGGATCGCGCCCTGGAGGAATTCCTCGTCCTCTACGATGAGCACCCGCGCGACCTGACCGTCAAAAAGAACCTGATCCAGTTGCTGATTCTCCGGAACCGTCTGGAGGAAGCGACCCGGCTGAACGATGAGATCCTCAAAGAAAACTCGCGCGATGTGGAAGCACTGATCTACCGCGGACAGATTTTGAATCGCCGCGGACTGTACGACGATGCGATTCAGGTGCTCCAGTCGGCTGTGAAGTCAGACGCGAACAATGCCATTGCCCGTTATCACTTGGGTGTGGCGTTCAGTCAGCTCGGCAACCTGGCCCGTGCCGAAAGCGAATGGCGCGAGGCGGTGCGGGCGAATCCGCGCATGAGCGGAGCGCTGCAGGCGCTGGCTGCCGTCGGCCTGCGCCGGAACGACTTCGAACTGGTGGCTACCAGCGCCGAAGGACTGATTGCGGCGGAACCGTACTCCCCCAACGGCTACGTGCTGCGCGCCATGGCTCGCGTTGCCCGCAGAGATTTTGCTGCCGCGGAAGCGGATCTGAACACTGCGCTGCGTCTGGCGCCGGATTCTCCGGTTGTCTACACCCGGCTGGCGGGCCTGCGGCTGCTCCAGCGGCGCTTCGCGGATGCGGAAAAGCTCTACGAGACCGCGCTGCAGAAAGACCCCGCCCACGCAGAGGCCCTGCGTGGTCTGGTGGCCGTTTTTGTGCAGCAGAAGCGCCCGGACCGTGCCCTGCAGCGCGTCGAGCGCCAGATTGCCCAGGCGCCGGACAGCAGTCCGCATCGGCTGCTCTACGGCCGACTGCTCGCCGCCGAGGGACAGAACGACCGCGCACGCGAGCAGTTGCAGCGTGCCATCGAGCTCGACAAAAACAATGTGGAAGCCTTCCTCACGCTCGGCGCGCTGCTCGCGGCGCAGGGTTCGGTCGCAGACGCCGTGGCCACCTATGAACGGGCCATTCAGGAAAATCCACGTGATGTGCGCGGCTACATTCTGCTTGCTGCGCTGGAAGACGAAGCCCGCGGGAACTGGCAGCGCGCGCAACAGCTTTATGAAAAGGCGCTGCAGGTGGAGCCTGACTATCCGGTTGCAGCCAACAATCTTGCCTATCTGCTGCTGCAGCGCGGCGGCAACGTGGACCTGGCCCTTTCGCTGGCTCAGACCGCCCGCAGCAAACTTCCGGAACTGCCCAACGTGGCCGATACGCTTGCGCTGGCCTACTACCGCAAAGGGGCTTACGGCCTGGCGATCGACCTGCTCAAAGAAGCTCTGGAGAAGGCTCCGGACAATCCGACCTACCACCTGCACATCGGTTTGGCTTATCAGAAGTCGAATCAGCCGGAGAAGGCGCGCCGGCACCTGGAGCGCGCTCTGGCCCTGGCACCGCAGCATCCAGAATCTTCCGAGGCCCGTCAGGCGCTGGCGCAGCTCGGGGGAAGCTCGGACTGAATCGATGCACGACCGCAGCGTCTACGACGCCACGCCCTCCGCCCGTCTCGAGCCGGAAAAGCCTCGCCGGGCCGAGCCGGCGAGCTGCCGCCGGCCGAATGCGCTCAGCGTGGACGTCGAAGACTATTTCCACGTCGAAGCTTTCGCGGATCGCGTCCGGTACGAAGACTGGCCCAGCTTTCCCGGCCGCGTGGTGCGGAACACACAGCGGCTGCTCGAACTGTTCGCCCGGCACGGTGCCCGGGGGACATTTTTCATCCTCGGCTGGGTGGCTGAACGCGAGCCCGCTCTGCTGCGCCAGATCGTTGCTGCCGGTCACGAGATTGCTTGCCACAGCTACCGCCATGCCGCGCTCTGGCGGCTCACCCCGGAAGAGTTCCGCGCCGATACGCGTCGCGCGGTACAGTGCATCGAAGATGCGGTCAGCGTTCCAGTGGTTGGTTATCGCGCTCCCACCTTCTCCATTGTGCCCCGGACGCTCTGGGCACTCGAAATTCTGGCCGAAGAAGGTTTCCTCTACGATTCCAGCGTCTTTCCCGTGGCGCACGATCTTTACGGAATTCCCGATGCGCCCCGCTTTCCATTCCGCTGGGAGCTCGCCGCGGGTCGAAGCCTGTATGAGATTCCGCCGATGACGGTACGGCTGGCAGGCCGCAACCTGGCGATTGCCGGCGGCGGGTACCTGCGGCAATATCCGATGTGGTTTACCCGCTGGGCGGTTCGACGCGTACAGCAAAGCGAGCGTCGCCCGGTGCTCATCTATCTCCATCCCTGGGAGACGGACCCGGCGCAACCTCGATTGTCGGGTCGCTGGAAGTCGCGACTGCGCCACTACCGCAATCTGGAGCAGATGGAAGCCCGCCTCGACGAGCTACTGAGCAACGGCTGGTTTGTGCCGTTCCGCGAATTTTTGGAGTGGGAACGTCAGCACGGCCACCTGACTGCGGTTTCTCCCACTTGCTTCGACGGCTCTTCGCAGAAGCACTGAGGAAAGGCTTAGCAGCACACACGGGAGCCGGTGTGCGCACTGACTGGGTGGAAGAAACAGTTCAGTTTGGAAGCAGACGGAGGCCCGTTTCAGTCGGCTGACTGTTCTGCCGTCAGTTCTCCGACGGAAAACGAGTGCGGCCGTGCTCGTTTTGCCGGCAGGCCGGCCTGGCGGATCTTGTAGAGCAAAGCCCGGTAGCTGATATTCAGCGCCCGCGCGGCGCGCTTGCGATTCCAGCTGTTCGCTTCGAGCACTTGCAGGATGACCTTCCGTTCCAGTTCGAGCACCGCCTGCCGGGTCAGTTTCTTCAGGGAAACGGAGCCGTCTGCCGGGATGTGCGGAGCCAGGTGCGTTGCTTCCTGCCCGCGGGCCACCAGTTCTTCGGCCATGGCATCTTCCGAGCCCAGGATCACATACCGCTTCATCAGGTTTTCGAGTTCCCGGATGTTGCCGGGCCAGGAATACCGCTGGAGTTGCCGCATCAATGGCTGCGAAAGAGGTTGGGCCGCCCGGTTGTATTTTTCGCCGTACACCTGCAGGAAGTAGTTCACCAGGTCCGGGATATCGACGAGGCGCTCGCGCAGCGGGGGCAGCTCGATATTCACCACGTTGATGCGGTAGAACAGGTCTTGCCGGAAATTTCCGGCCTCGATTTCGTCTTCGAGTTGTCGATTGGTGGCGCACACCACCCGCACTTCGACCTTTTTGTCCTCCTGAGCTCCGATCCGGCAGAACTGTCCGTCCTGGAGCAGTTGCAGGAGTTTGGCCTGCAGGGCCGGCTCGAGCTCACCGACTTCGTCGAGGAACAGCGTGCCGCGGTGGGCCATCTCCACCCGGCCGGGCTTGGTGCCGTAGGCGCCGGTGAACGCGCCCTTTTCGTAGCCGAACAGCTCGCTCTCCAGCAGAGTGCCGGGAATCGCCGGGCAGTTCACCTTCACAAAAGGACCGTTCGCCCACGGTGACTGCCGGTGCAGCAGCTTGGCCACCATCTCTTTCCCCGTGCCGCTCTCGCCGCGAATGAGCACCGGAACGTTGGCCGTGGCGACCTTTTCGACCCTCTGGCGCACCGCCCGCATCGCCTCCGAGCGGCCGTAGATGATGTGCTCGGGCGGAATGTCGTTGGTCGGGACCGACAGTGAAGGCCTGGGCTGGGCAGTAGCAGACATTTGTCCCTTCAAACCACAATGTTCTATGCACACTACGCACCAAAATCAGGCCAAATGGCCGGCCTGTGGAAGTTTGCAGGGAAATCCGCAGAAGCATTTGTATTTCTATGTAAAAAAAGAGCTTAGTGGCAATTCCCATTCAGCCCACGCCGCTCGCTCGCCTTGCTGAGTCGAGGTGCACCAGCATGGTTAAGGAAGGAAAAACTTTTCATAGCGAGGAAGTTTGTTTCCTCGGCGGGATCGAAATCGTCTTTTCCGAAACGTAGGTTCGTATTCGGTGTCGTCCAGCTCAGTTTATGCCGAACTGGTTCGGCGAGTTTTCTCGCCGGACAAGGCTCGCGCCGGAGACCCGGCTGGACGTATACTTGCCGGTGTCCGCCTCATCCATGCAACGCAAAGTTCTCGCCAGTTGGTGTCTGTACGACTTTGCGAATTCCTTCTACGCGGTGTTGCCCGCGGTGCTCTGGACCGTGTACTACCGCACGGTGATTGTCGGCAACGAGCAGGGACTGGGCGACCAGTGGTGGGGGCGCGCGATTTCCTCGGCGATGCTGATTGTTGCTGCGACTTCGCCGATGATGGGGGCGATCGCAGACTACGCTGGGGTGCGCAAGCGGCTGTTGTTTGTCTACACGGTGGTGGCCGTCGCAGCCGTGGCCCTGTATGCGACAGTTGAGCCGGGCATGGCGCTATGGGGTTTGGTGGTCACGGTGGTTTCCTACGTTGGATTTGAGGGGGCCCAGGTTTTCTATAACTCCTATCTGCCCGAGCTGGTTCCTCGGGAATACCAGGGCCGGGTTTCGGGTTGGGGCTTTGCCACCGGCTATGCCGGTTCGTTGGTCGCGCTGGTCGTGGCACTTCCGCTGGCTGAGCGCGGCCATTTCGATTTGACCTGGCTTCTGATTGCCAGCGCTTTTCTCCTGTTCTCCTTACCGGCCTTCTTCTGGCTGCCCGGGGATCGTCCTGCCCAGCTCGGTGTTGGACGCGCCGCCCGCGCCGGAGTGCGTGAATCCTGGCGTACGTTCGGCGACATCCTGCGCCTGCGCGAAACCAGACGCTTCCTGCTGGCGTACTTCTTCTACGAAGACGGTGTGAACACGGTCATCGTTTCCGCCGCCGCCTTTGCCAGCACCACCCTGCGGTTCGAGACTTACGAGCTGATCCTGTTGTTCGCCATCGTGCAGATCTCGGCGCTGGCGGGCGCCTATCTGTGGGCCCGGCCGACCGACCGACTCGGTCCTCGCCGCGTTGTTCTGCTGCTGCTCGTGCAATGGACTGCGGTCGTCGCCGCCTCCTATTTTGTCACTTCGAAAGAGCAGTTTTTCGTCATTGCGGTGTTTGCGGGCAGCGGTCTCGGAGCGATCCAGGCGGCCTCGCGTGCGTTCATGGCGGGACTGATCCCGCCCGGCCGCGAGGGTGATTTCTTCGGTTTCTATCACTTGTGCGGGAAGTCGGCAGCGGTGCTGGGGCCGCTGCTGTTCGGAGAGATCTCCGCCGCCACCTCGGGCAATCAGCGTCTGGCGATTCTTTCGGTGCTGGTGCTGTTTGTGACCGGCGGACTGTTGTTGAGCCGCGTGCGCGCCGGCGGGCCGACGGTGGAGCCCTCCCGCGCCCTCCCGTCTCCGGCTTCGTGAGGTGCGGCTGAGCCCTCACCGCTGGGGATAGATCAGGGCTTCCAGCATATCGGCGCGCGCCTTGTGGTCGGAAGCGATCACCCGCAACAGGTCCTGCACCGAGATCATTCCCCGGTAGCCGGCCTTCTTGTCCACAACGAGCAGATGGTAGATACCGTGTTTTTCCATCAGGCGCAGGCACTCGTCCAGGGAAGCGTCGGGCGGCACGATGATCAGGTTCGTGCTCATGATTTCGGAAACACGCATCCATGCGGGACACTTGTTCTCGGCAGCCACCTTGTCCGAAATATCGCTTTGCGAGACGACGCCGACCAGATTGCCCTTCTGGTCCCGCACCCCGACAGCGCGCACGGCCCGTTCCCGCAGATAACGAGCGGCCTCGTGCACGGTCATGTCGTCGGGGATGGAGTAAACTTCTTTGCGCGATTCGATCAGGTCCGCAACTTTCATGGGGACCTCCTGTTCGTACCGGATCAGAGCGCTGCCGAAATAGTAAGCCGGCAGTGCCCGCAGCGCAACCAGAATCCTTCGCTGTTGCGTTGTCTCCGTGGGTGCAGCCTTCTAGAATCGCCTGTGCCGCCGCGCGCTCTGCAGGAGGGATTCTGGAAGCTGTAGCCCAGACATTTCGCTGGATTCACCGGGCGCCGCAGGGCATCGGGGCTCTCTCACCGCTCGCGCCCCGGCTGGGCGTGTTGAGCGGCACCTTCAACCCACCGACCCGCGGCCACCTGGCCATTGGCACGGCAGCCCTGGAGCAGCTCGCTTTGCACGAAGTGCTCTTTGTGCTGCCCGAGCAGCCACCGCACCGCCAGGTACCCGAGGCCTCGCTGGAGCAGCGTGCGGAGATGCTGCGTGCCGCCGTGGCAACCGAGCCACGGTTCTCTGCCGCGGTGACGCAGGGTGGGCTGCTGCTCGACATCCACGAAGCCATCCGAACCCACTATCCCGCGGAAACAAAATTTTTCTTTCTGGTGGGCCGCGACGCTGCCGAACGGATTTTGCTCCATTGGCCCTACGCAGACCCGGCACGCGCGCTGGCGGAGATGTTTGCGCGCTTCGAGCTGGGTGTGGCGGACCGCCAGGGCCCGTTCCGTCTGCCCTCCGATGTCCCGGCAGCGGCCTATGCCCCCCGGATTCACCGGCTGCAGATTCCTGTCGCGCTGGAAACGATTTCCGCAAGCCAGGTGCGCGAGCGGATCGCACGCGGCGAACCCGTCGCTGACCTGCTGCCGGACGAAGTCGCAGCCTTGATCCGTCGCCATGGCCTATACCGCAGCTCCTGACGCCTCTCAGCCGGAACGATGCTAGACTGCTCTCCATGAGCAGCACGCCTGCCCCACGGCCGAGAGTCCGATGTCGCCGCTGGTGGCGTGACAGCTTGCTCGTTCTGTTTGTTTTCGCCAGCCTGCTCGCTGGCTGGTACTGGCTTTCCCCAGCTTCCAGCCCCATCCACTACCTGTTCACGACCGAGGCGCTGCCCGCCGTTCCTCGTGAACCTCGGCCGGCGACGCTCGACCCCGCTCCGATCCCGCCGCCGTGGAAGGAAGGCTACCGAATCGCCCGCGAACGTCCGGAGGTGCTGGAACGGCTGGCCTGCTACTGTGGCTGCTACTGGAGTCAGGGCCACCAGAATGCACTCGATTGCTTCCGCGATCGCCACGCCGAGGGCTGTCCGCTTTGCCTGCGCATGGCCCAGCGTGCCGAACAGCTCGATCGCGCCGGGTATTCTTTCGAAGAAATCAAGCGGCTCACCGATCGCGAATTTTCCTCGTCGCGCTGAACCGGGGCCTGTAGGTGACGTTCTGGCGCCACAGGCCAGTGCGTGCAGTCGTCGGGCCTGACGGATTACGGCTGGCTGTAGAAAAACCGGGAGACGACGCGAAGTCGATGGAGGAATCTTTGTTTCTGGGGGTTGGCCCGCGGAGTTTCGCCCGTGCTGGAGAATGCGCGCGCCTAGGCCAGGCCCGCTTCGGCGCGGATAATGTCGTATTTCTCGATGACCGCGGCGATGCCGATCGGCATCTCGCCGTTCTGTCGCCGCTCGACGCGGACGACGCGACCGTGAGCGCGAATATAGACTTCCGGGCCGCGGGTGATTTCAGCCGGCAGGGTCAGCGTGAAGTCCAGCTCCATCCCCGGAGCCAATTCTCGATGCACGGTGAAGTAGACGCCACGTGTGGAAATGTCTCGCGTGCGTCCGCTGCTAGGCTCCGTCTCCGGTTCAGCAACCGTGCGAATGACGACGGGAAGGGAAAGCTCATACCGACGAGCCATACGGCGCTCTGCCATAAATTAGGGGTGCCCCCTCTACAAGTTTCAATTGCGCCTTGCTCGTATAACTTGGAACGAGCAATCACAGTGCCAAAGCAGTGCTTTTCTTCTGTCGAAAGGCTCGGCCTGTGAATTCGTTGCCCGAAGTCCCACCCCAGTGTCCCCGAATCTCTAAGCCTAAGTAAACCCTGTTTTTACAAACAGTAAACCACAATGGTACCGCACCGGTGGAAGGAATGTACCTCAGCGTTCTGACCTTACTTCCGACACGGAATGCCTTTGGCCGCGCTTGCACCCGGGCCGTGAGATTTCCACACGGTCAGGCGAGGCATTCCAGTGCGAAGAATGTGCAACAGATTGCAGCCCAGAGCTGCTAGCCGGTTCGCGGTATGGGAGTCGTTGGGCTCGAACGAGGTCCCCGCCCACCATCCAGTTTGAACTGGCGCATTTTGTAGAGCAAGGCCTTGTAGCTGATGCCCAGCAGGCGCGCTGCTTCTTTGCGGCTCCAGTTGGTTTTCTCCAGGGCGTCGGCGATGGCTTCCATTTCCGCTTCGTCCTTCAAACTGCGCACCAGCTCTTTCAAGCCCTGCTCGCGAGGTTGGGCTGATTCCTCCCGCGGTGAGGTTCGCTGGCGGGTTGCGGCCATTTCCAGCAGTTCGCGGAAGCTCGATTCGTCGTCTTCCAGAATTACATACCGCTTGACGAAGTTTTCCAGCTCACGCAGGTTGCCCGGCCAGGGGTAGCGCATGGCCGCTTCCATCAGGTGGCTGGAGGGACGGCGCGGGTGTTTGTTGTATTTGTCGGCATACTTTTCCAGGAAGTGCTGGAACAGTACGGGGATTTCGCGTGCCCGCTCGCGCAACGGGGGTACGTGGATGGAGAACACGTTCAGGCGGTAGTAGAGGTCTTCGCGGAACCGGCCGCACCGGATGGCTTCCCGCACGTTCACATTGGTGGCGGCCAGCACCCGCACGTCGGAGTGCACCAGGTGTCGACCGCCCAGCCGCGAGAACTGGTTGTCCTGGAGTACGTGCAGCAGCTTCGCCTGCAGGTGCGTGGGCATTTCAGCGATTTCATCCAGGAAGATCGTTCCTTTGTTCGCCAGTTCGAATTTTCCGGGCTTGGCTCGAACGGCACCCGTGAAGGCGCCCTGTTCGTAGCCGAACAGCTCCGATTCAAGCAGCTCGCCGGGCAGGGCCGCGCAGTTCACCTTCACGAAGGGCTGGTGGGCACGGGGCGAGCGCAGATGAATCATCCGCGCCACGACTTCTTTGCCCACACCGCTCTCGCCGGAGATGAACACCGGCACGTCCACCGGCGCAATCTGGAGAATTTGCTGCCGGATTTTCACCATCTGCGGGCTGGCGGCCAGGAAGCAGAGGTCCTCGGTCAATTGCTCGCAGTATTCCCGCAGGGCCTGGTTTTCGGCGCGCAGTTGTCGTTTCTGGCGGCACTTCAGCATGGCCGCGTCGAGCTCGGATTTCTCGAACGGTTTCGTCAGGTAGTCGTAGGCGCCCAGGCGGATCGCTTCGACGACGGTGCCCACCTCGTTGGAGCAAGAGAGCATGATCACGTTCAGGGTGGGATCGATCTGCATCATCTCGCGCAGGGTTTCCAGGCCGTCCATCTCCTCCATCAACACGTCGAGGATGATGAAATCCGGACGTTCTCCGGCGCCGATGCGTTCGAGCGCCTCTTTGCCGCTGGCGACGGTTTCGACCTGGTATCCGTCCACTTCCAGCAGCGTCTGCAGGTACTTGCGGATGCTCGGTTCGTCATCCACGACCAGGATGCGTTCTTTTTCTGCCATTGCTTGGCCTGCCTCCTGAAAGGCTGCGCGTCACTCGAGATCGGTGGGCAGCAGAAAGGTGAACGTGGCACCGCGGCCGACTTCGCTGTCCACCCAGATCTTGCCGCGATGGGCCTGAACCAGGCGCTTGGCGATGGCCAGCCCCAGGCCCATCCCGGAGGAAGAGCGGTCCACGCGCACGAAGTCCTCAAAAATTTCCTGGTGAAATTCCGGGGCGATCCCCGTGCCGCTGTCCGTCACCGAAACTTTCACGCTGTTGAACTGCGTTGCTTGGGTTTGCCGTCGTTCCACGGCCGGCACGAGCTGGGCGATGCGTCGCTCCCAGAAGTGCGGTTCGGCTGTGATCCGCACCCGGCCGCCCGCCGGGGTGTGTTTGAGCGCATTGTCCAGCAGATTCACGATGACCTGCTGCACCTTTTGATAGTCGAACTTGAAGGCAGGAAGTTCGGGCGCCAAGTGCGTTTCCAGTCGTACCTGCTTGCGCAGGGCGGCATCGTGCCAGCGAGAAACGATCTCCTCGATGCAGTCCCGCAGGTCATTCTGGCGTATGTGCAGCACCAGCTTGCCGCTCTCCAGCGCTGAGTAGTTCAGGAACATGGAGACCAGGCGCACCAGTCGTTCGCAGCTTTCTTTGGATTCCTGCAGGATGTCGCGCTGTTTTTCGTTCAGTCTGCCGAGCGAGCCCGACAGCAGCAGGTCGTAATAGCCTTTCATGACCGCCAGCGGAGTTTTCAGCTCATGCGCCGCCGATGCCAGAAACACGGTCTTTTGCCGGTTCACTTCCTGCAGCCGCAGGTAGGCAGCCAGCAGATTCCGGTAGGTAATCTCTCGTTCTTGCAGCAGCTCCTGCATGGTCTGCTGCAGGTTGCTCTCTGCAGGCACCGTCGGGGACGGTTCGATGTAAACGACCAGCCAGTCCGGCTCCGGCAGCCAGCGAATCCGCATCCGCACCTGTTCGCCGTGGCATTCGACCGGAAGGCAGACTTCCTGCTCGCCGCTCTCCAGCGGGACAAACACGCTGCGGGCATCCAGCCGCAACAGATCGGCAAACAAGTTCGGGCGCTCCGGCCCGCTCAACTGGAAGCCGTGCTCTTGCAGACATTGCTGGGCGCGAAGATTCGCAAACAGGATGCGACCGCTTCGCTCGGCTACCAGCAGCGGCCGGTCCAAACCGTCCAGCAGCGAAGAGATCAGCGAAAGGGCAAGCACGCCCCCGTTCTGCTGCTCGAGCGTGATGGTCTTACCCAAAAAGCCCCTCCCTGGACACCCCGCACATTTTCAATCTGAGTCTGTTGATGAGGAGTTCCTTTGGTTAAGCTGTCTTGCTTACAGCGGGAAGCGGGAAGGAATACTCGCAGATGGACAAATCCGTGTCAATGGGAAATGCGTTCTATTTTGCACAATTTGAGAAAAGAAGTTGTTCATATGAATCCGATTGTCCTGTGGAAATTATTTTCCACTTGTGGAAAACAAAATTAAATGCTTGAAAGTAAAAGGAATAGTTCAATGTCGACTCCCCTGCTGTCATTTGTACTCTAATTGCATGAAGAAGCGAGGACTAGAACGAGAGTACCAAAGCGATGACTGAGTTTCGTCAGAAGTTCGGCGCGGATCTGTCAAACCTTTCTTTGCCCGAGCGGCGGCGTTCGCCGAGACTCCGATTGCAGGTTCCGGTTTTTCTCCGTGGCGTAGATGCCAGAGGGGAAGAGTTCCTGGACCTGACCAAGACACTGAATATCAGTGCTGTGGGCGCTGTTGTGGCCACCACGCGGCTGTTTCACATCGACGAATTGCTCTTGCTGACGGTGCCCGCGCCGGCCACACCGGCCAGCCGCATCCTGCCGCCACCTGCTGCTCCGATTCCCGCGAGGGTGCGGCGACTTCAAATGGCCGAGGAAGTGCGTTTGCTGGGGGTGGAATTTCTGAAGCCACTCGAATGACGGTTTTGCCTGCGAAGAGTTTTGTGCTTGCTGCTCCCCAGCCCAGACCGCAGATGCAGCGAAAATGCCTTTTTGTCCCACCCCATTCCATTTTTCGGCAAGACTCGTTTCCTGAAGGCATTTTTATTCGGTTTGCAGATTCCCGGACACCGGCAGAATCTTTTTGCGATGGTATGCTGTTTGCTCGGAAAGTTGTGGAGAGGAAGTGTGTGCGCGGGTTGCCGCGCAGCGAGGACAGGACACCTGAAAAACATCTGAGCACCCAGCCCCGATGAACACCGAGGACACTTTTCTCGAATTGCTGGTCGACACGCTGGAGGGGCTTGACCGTCCGGCGCGGGCCCAGTTTTTGCAGCGCTTCTTCCGCACCGTGGCCCACGTCGATCTGACCGAGGAGCTGGCGCTGCACTACTGGGAGCAGGTGCTCGAACGCCGCAAGGAGCTCTCTGAAAGCCAGGGGAAGCCAGTTTCGCTGAAAACGGCGCTGGTTTCCGTGATGGCTTCCACCGACCTGTTGCGCCTGCCCATTCTGATGGAGTATGCCGAGCTGAAGCAGTTGCGCATCAATGCGGCCACTGATGCGCTCACCGGCCTCTACAATCGCCGGCTCTTCGACGAACAGTTCACGCGCGAGCTGAACCGCGCGCAGCGTCATGCCCATCCGCTCGCCCTGATTATCCTCGATCTCCACATGTTCAAAGAGGTGAACGATCGCCACGGACACGTTCAGGGCGACCGCGTGCTCGAGGCGGCCGCGAGAACTTTGTGGCGTTCGATTCGTGCTTCGGACTATGCCTTTCGCATCGGCGGCGATGAATTTGCTCTGCTCCTGCCCCAGGCCGATGCCGATGATGCCCACAAGCTGGCTCAGCGCGTCCGCACGAATTACGAAGCAGCGGTGCTTCCGATGAAGCTCGACCTGCTGCCGGCCATGGACTACGGCGTTGCGGTCTACCCGGAGGACGGCGATACCAAAGAAGCACTGATTCGGGTTGCGGACGAGCGCCTCTACCAGATGAAGGGGCAGCCCTTGCAGAAGCCGGCCGCCCGCCGCGAAGCACCGGTGGAACGTCCCGCGGCTTCCCCGCGCCCGGAGCCGGTGGCCAAGCCAGCCGCGGGAGTCGAACGTCGCCGTTGGGAGCGCGTCTCGCTCTCCGGCACCCGTGCCTACGCCGTGCTGGGTGAAGAAGGTGGCCAGACGGCTCGTGTCGTGGACCTCAGCTATGGCGGCGTGGCCCTGCAGATGGACAACCCCGAACAGACTCCCAATCTTTTCCAGGCGGTGCTCCACGTGCCCATCCTGCCGCCGGTCAAGGTCAACCTGCGCAAGGCCTACGTTCGCGCCGGCCCCAACGGCCCGCGCGTGGGCTGTGCGTTCGTCTCCTGAGGCCCGGCTGCGCCGACCTCGCTTTGCAACCCGACGTGTTCCTGCTAGCCTAGCGAGCGGCTCATGTCTGCCTTCGGTCGCGTTCTCGTCACCGGCGGCGCCGGTTTCATCGGTTCGCACCTCTGTGAAGCGCTGCTGCGCCGCGGCGTCCAACTGACCATCGTGGACCGCCTGGACGACTTCTATGCCCCCGCCTGGAAGCGGGCCAACCTCGAAGACCTGCGCGCGATTGCGCCGTTTGTCTTCTCTCCGGCCGATATTTGCGACTTCGCTGCGCTCGAGCACGCGTTCGCAACCGCGCACCCGGACGCGGTCGTTCATCTGGCTGCGCGGGCCGGCGTGCGACCTTCGGTCGAGCAGCCGCTGCTGTTTGAACGCATCAACGTGACCGGCACGCTGCATGTCCTCGAGCTCTGCCGCCGATTCGGTGTTCGCAAGCTCATTTTCGGCTCTTCCAGTTCGGTCTACGGGGCTTCGGCGCGCGCACCGTTCCGCGAGGATCAGGCGGATCTTCGTCCGGTTTCGCCCTATGCCGTGACGAAACTGGCCGGCGAGACGTACTGCTACACCTACGCACACCTGTTTCGCCTGCCCGTGATTTGCCTGCGCCTGTTCACGGTCTACGGCCCGCGCCAGCGGCCCGACCTGGCCATCCACAAGTTCGTCGCTTTGCTGGAAGCCGGCCAGCCCCTGCCGATCTTCGGCGACGGCTCCAGCGGGCGCGACTACACCTATGTGGACGACATCGTGGCCGGCATGCTCGCCGCCCTGGAGTTCGATCCGGCGACGACGTCTCCGGGGGCGCCGTTCGAGGTTTTCAACCTGGGCAACTCTCGCCCGGTGACGCTGCGCGAGCTGGTCGCGGCGCTCGAGCGCGTCACCGGACGCGCGGCCCGGTGCGAGTACCGGCCCGCGCAGTCCGGCGATGTTCCGCTCACCTGGGCCGACATCGGCAAAGCCGAGCGGTGGCTCGGCTATCGGCCGGCGACGCCGCTCGAAGAAGGCCTGCGCCGGTTCGTGGCCTGGTATCGCTCGGCGGACCCCCGTCGCCGCGCATAAGCGGAGCATACCCGGTGTAAAGATTTCGCTGGACAACCGGAATCGAATCATAGATAATTTTCTATATGAAAGCTGCGGCGAAACGCCCGGTACCCGGCGAGGCTGTGGATGTGCAGTTGAAAGCCGTTGCAGATCCCACACGCCGAAGGATTCTGGAGCTGCTGAAGCGCCGGGGCTGCTGCACGCTGGAGGCGGTGCGGGCCTCCGACCCGGGCATGTGCGTCTGTGACCTGGAAGCGCAACTCGGGCTCACCCAGCCGACCGTCACCTACCATCTGCAGCTGCTGCGCGAGGCCGGGCTGATCACGACGCGCCGGATCGGCCGGTGGCTCTATTGCCGGCGCAACGAGGAAGCGCTCGACCGCCTGGGCCAGTGGCTGAAGGACCTATGAAAATTTTTTCGCTGTACAGATAGAAGAACATCAATCTATGAAAGGAGCGAGCCAGAGCCATGAGCCAGACCTTTTCGGACAAAGAAGCCATTCACACTGCGGTGACCCGCACCTATGGTGCAGTGGCCAGAAGCCGCCACCTCACCCCGCCGGAGACCGCCTGCTGTGGGCCACAGGAGCTGCCCATCGCCGATTACTCTCCCGAAGAAATCGCTTCCGTGCCGCCGGGTGCGTACCTCGGCGAAGGGAGCGGCAATCCGGTGCGTTTTTCCGGTCTGGTGCCGGGGGAAATTGTGGTGGACCTGGGTGCGGGCGCCGGCATGGATTCGTTTCTCGCTGCGAACCGGGTCGGCCCGAGCGGCCACGTCTACGGTTTTGACCTGACGCCGGAGATGGTCCGCCGCGCCCGAAGGTTGGCTGCCGCAGCCGGCATCCGCCATGTCAGTTTCGAGCAGGCCGATATCGAACATCTGCCACTCGCCGATGCTGTGGCGGATGTGGTCATCAGCAATTGCGTCATCAACCTGACGCCGGACAAGCGTGCCGTGTATCGCGAAATTTTCCGGGTCCTGCGGCCGGGCGGAAGGCTGTCGGTGGCCGACATCGTGCTGCGCGGCACGCCGGAGGCGGTGGCGGCGTTTCGCACTTCTGCGACCGCGGAGAACTGGTGTGCCTGCGTTTCGGGGGCGCTGCGCGAGGAAGACTATCTGGCGGCGATCCGCGAAGCCGGCTTCACCGACGTCGAAATTGTGGCCGAGCGCCCCGGACAGTTTCAGCCGGGCGGCGATGTGCGCAGTGTCGCCGTTACGATCACCGCGCGCAAACCGGCCTAGCGGCCGCGGACGCGCTCTTTCGTACGGAGACCACCGGAACCGCTCGCGCGGAGCTGCGGAGTTCGCGTCGTTCAGTCGTACTTTTCGTAGTGAATCTGCTTGCGGTCGAGTCCGAATTCGTTCTTCAGGATGGCGCGGACGTCGTCCACCATCGCCTTCAGTCCGCAGATGTACGCGGCGAAGTCGCGCGTGCCGCCGAACCGCAGTCGAAGCTGCTCCTGCACGTAGCCTCGCGCGCCGTTCCAGTCTGCCGGCGGCCGGCTGAGGGTGGGCACGAAGTGGAAATTCCGGTGTTGCCCGGCGAGCTGTTCGAACTCGGTGCGGTAGAGGATCGTCTCCGGGTACCGCGCCCCGAAGATCAGCCAGGCCTGCGTGCTTTCGGGCAGGCCGCGTCCGAGCAGGTCGTGCAGCATGCCGCGAATCGGGGCGATGCCGGTGCCCGTGGCCAGAAAGACCAGGCGCGCGGGCAGCGGCTGCTGCACCACAAAAAAGCCGTGGGGTCCGCTGAACTCCATTTCCGCCCCGGGCGCCAGGTCGCACAGATAGTTAGAGAACACGCCGCCGCGGACGCGGTTCAAGCACAGGTCGAACCGGCGCCCGTCGTCCGGCGCCGAGGCGATGGAGTACGCCCGCGTCAGCTCCTGACCGTGGTGCCGCAGCACCATGGAGATGAACTGTCCGGCAAGAAAATCGAACCTTCCGCCGGAGGTGACCTCCCACTCCAGGTGCATCGTCTCCGGCGCCAGTTCGCGGCTGTGGCGCAGCACGGCGCGGTATCGTTTCGGCGCGGGGAAATTCGGACGCATAGCTTGCAGGCTCGCGCCTGCAACTTCATTCTACCTGATTCGCACGCCGGAGTTGAACGTTCGGACTGCGGCAGGGAACTGTTCGGTGGCCAGAGAAACGTCGGGCCCGGGTGGGCGGAGTCCTTGTCGGGGATGGACTTTGCCCGGAGGTGCGTCCCGAGCCCGAATTACCGCTCCGGCCTGTGAGCCGGAGGAGTCGGATCAAGAGAGTGTATGAGGTAACTCTAATTTAGCACAAACTGCGGCCGGCGCCAACTCTGGTTTTCCTCGCTACGGCCGCCACTTCGAAAAGACGTAGTCGGTAGCTTTCTGCGCGGCGTGGCACTGGAAGCACTCGGTGGCAGCATCTTGGACGGCGCGCCGGCTCGGGTCGCCACCGGCAAACGCTTCGAACCCCCAGCCGCCCGTCGCTGCATACTTTCGCGAGTCTTTCACCATGACGGCCAGCACTTTGCGGCTGCCCTCCACATAGGCGCCGCTTTCCAGCCGCGCCTCCAGCAGGTCGAACACAAAAATGCTTCCATCCGGGTATTTTGGATTTTCTTGGCGCAGGGCCTGCGCACCGCGCTCGTTCACGTAGACATGGTGGATGCCGCCAAAGGCATCAAACAGCGGATGCGCTTTGTCGTGGATGACCATGGATTTGACGTGCGTCCAGTTCCGGTAACCAGCCGGGAACTGGATGGTGCTTGCTGCCGGCGCCTGGGCAAAAGCCAGCGCCGTCACCGCAGCAGCCACGACAGCGGCTGCTCCCAGCCATACGGTTCGTTCTTTCTGCATTGCCGTCCTCCTGCAATCACTGCTGCGAATTTACTGACCAATTGTTACTTGTCAAGTACTGAGCCAGTTATATGCGAATCGGTTACACGCAAACCTGCGCAGCGCAAAGGAGTAAACATGCAGCTTCCGCATTCTCTGCCGAAACATTTTCGCCCCGTCCGACGTATCTGGAATGGGTAGCTGCTGCCCGTGCAAACTTGGTTTTCCGGCGTCTTCCAATTTGGCGGATGGTTTGGCTGACGGCTGTGCTTGCGGTGGTGGGCGGGAGCACAGGACAGTCTCCTGCGACGCGCCGGTCGGAACGATTGGCACTCGCCGACGTCACCGTCATCGATGGCACCGGTGCTCCTCCGCGGCCGCACCGGACCGTACTGGTGTCCGATAGCCGCATCGTTGCCATCCACGATGCCCGCACGTGGCGTCCTCCCGAACAGACGCGCGTCATCCACAGCCGGGGCCGGTATCTGATTCCGGGCCTGTGGGACATGCACGTCCACCTCAGCATGGGTGAAGCTTCCCTGCTGCCTGTCTTCCTTGCCCAAGGTGTGACGGCAGTGCGCGACCTCGGGGGCGACTTCTCTGCCGTGCGTGCCTGGCAGCAGGAAATCGCCGCCGGTACGCGCATCGGCCCGCGCATCTACACGGCAGGACGGATCCTGGAGAGCCCGCGCTTCCTGGAAATACTCGCGCGACTGGCCAGTGCGCTGGAGCCGCCTTTCCGCGATCAGCTCCACGCGATTCGCGCGGAACGCATCCCCGTCGGTGACGCCGACCAGGCCGAGCAGGCCGTGCGCGAACTGGCCCTGCAGGGCGTTGCCTGTATCAAGTTCCGGTCGAACACCACAGCGGAAATTTTTTCTGCTATCGTTGCTGCCGCGAACCGCGTCCGCCTGCCCGTGGCCGGACACTCTCCGCAGGGTATCTCGCTCAGCGAAGCAGCCACCGCCGGGCAGAAAAGTTTCGAGCACGTTTTCATGAGCCCGGAAGAAGCCACACTGCCGCTTGCGGAAGTGGATCGCTTTGCCGATGCGTTGAAGCGAGCTCAGGGCTTCCTGGTGCCCACGCTGGTCACCTTTCACGCCACCCGGCTGATGGCTGCTGAACTTATGGACCAGCGCCTGAAGGCGCTGAGCCAGACAAACGAAGCGTGCGGTCGTGCTGTCCCTGCGCGCCTCGCCGATGCCTGGCGGCTGCATCGCCTGCTCGACCAGTTCGAACAGCCGCAGGACTGGGTCGCCGTCTACCAGGGTGCCGTGGAGCGGCTTCGCCGCCTGCATCGAGCTGGCGTCCAGTTCCTGGCCGGAACGGATTTCGGTGCGCGCTTCGTCTGTCCCGGCTCCGGCCTGCACGAAGAGCTTGAGCGCCTGGTTGCCGAGATTGGCCTGACCCCGGGCGAGGCCCTGCAGGCCGCCACTCGAAATGCGGCCCAGTTCTTCGGCGAAGAGCAACGCTCGGGAACCATCGAGGTCGGCAAGCTGGCCGATATGGTGCTGCTCGAGACCAACCCGCTGGACGATATCCGCAATACGCGTCGCATCGCTGCGGTGATCGCGGCCGGCGTCTATTACGATCGCAGCGCACTGCAGCGTCTGCTGACCCGCTCCCACCCCTAATGTTTCGGCTACTGCGGACAAAGACGCGCTTTGCCGGACGGGCGAGCTGTTCCGAAGGGCGAAGTGGCAGAAGATGTTTTGGGGATCAGTTTGGATGTAGCGGGGTGGGGGGATGTGCGGTCCAGTCTTCGGGGGGAAATTCCATGCACCAGAAGTGCGGCGAAGGACTGAGAAATTCCACGCCCACGCGCTGCCCCTTCGGGCCGGCATCACCCAGATAGACCACGCGGCATTCCTGTTCTTCCTCGGTTGCGGGGTTGTGCAGGGTGAGCAGGGTGCCCAGCTCGACCGTTTCGTTCAGGTAGAGCAGCGCGCCATGGGCGCTGACCACGATCGTTTCGCACCGTTCGCGGAAACGCCGGCCGTGCCGGTTTTTGCCGGACGCGCGGATCGGGATGCGGATGAACACGCGCGAGCTTCGCCGCGGCGCGGAAAAATGCGTCTGCACCTCGCCCATACCGTACTCATCTTTGCCTACGGGCCCGACAGCGTCAACCGTCGTTGCGTAACAGCAACGGAGACGACCGCCCGCAGCCGGGGCACCGATTCGTCTTGCTGGCCCTCGACTTCGCGATACAATGGAGAGCTTTCCGCCGGCTGGGCCTGCGGGCGGAAGGCCTGTTGCCCGGAAGGAGTTTCGCATGCAGCTTGCCGAATATATCGACAGCAAACGTCAGCAACACCTGAACGAACTGCTCGAATTTCTCAGCATACCCAGTGTGAGCACGAAATCGGAACACAAGGCCGACATTCAGCGCGCGGCCGAGTGGGTGGCGAATGCGCTTCGTCGGGCCGGATTCGAGAAAGTCGAAATCGTGCCCACCGCAGGCCACCCGGTGGTGTTTGCCGAGTGGACCGGCGCGCCGGGCAAACCCACCGTGCTGCTCTACGGCCACTACGACGTGCAGCCGCCGGAGCCGCTCGAGCTGTGGACCTCGCCGCCCTTCCAGGGTACCGTGCGCAACGGCAACCTCTACGGCCGGGGCACTGCCGACGACAAGGGGCAGGTGCACATCCACCTGAAAGCGCTGGAAGCCCTGATGGAGCACGAAGGCCGGCTGCCGGTGAACGTGAAAGTGATGATCGAAGGCGAAGAAGAAACCGGCAGCACGAACCTGTGGAACTTCGTTGAAAAATTCCGCGACCGCCTGAAGGCGGATGCCCTGGTCGTTTCCGACACGTCCATGCTGGCCAAGGGCGTTCCGTCCGTCACCTACGGTCTGCGCGGGCTGAACTACTACCAGATCGAAATTACCGGCCCGGCGCAAGACCTGCACTCGGGCGTTTTCGGGGGGCCCGCGCCTAACCCCTTGCGCATTCTGTGCGAGCTGTTCGCCAAATTGCACGACCGGAACAATCGCGTCGCCATCCCCGGTTTTTACCGGGACGTCGCGCCGCTTTCCAGAAAGGAGCGCAAGGCGCTGAACGCGCTGCCTTGGAGCAAAAAAGAATTCCTGAAGACGGTGGGAGCGAAAGGGCCGGGGTACGTGCCGGAGAAAGGCTACTCGATTATCGAGCAGCTCTGGTGCCGGCCCACGCTCGAGCTGAACGGCATCTGGGGCGGCTACACCGGCGAAGGAGCGAAGACGGTCATCCCTTCGAAAGCCTGGGCCAAGTTCTCCACGAGGCTCGTGCCGAATCAAGACCCGGAGAAAATTGCCAAGCTGGTGGAAAAGCACATCCGGAAGCTGCTGCCGAAAACCGTCACCTGTGAATTCAAAGTGCTCAGCATGGGCAAGCCGTGGGTGGCGCCGTTCGATCATCCTTTCTTCCAGGCGGCGCAGCGCGCGCTGGAACGCGGTTTCGGGAAAAAGGCCGTGTTCATCCGCGAAGGCGGCTCGATTCCATTTGTTACGCAGATGTACGACACCTTCCGCGTGCCCTGCATCCTGATTGGCTTCGGTCTGCCCGACGAGAATGCCCACGCACCGGACGAACACCTGAACCTGGAAAACTATTTCGGAGGCATCAAGTCCATTGCCTTCTTCTATCAGGAGCTGGGAAAGCTGGAGGCCAACGGGAGCAAGAGAAAATAGGCGGCTGGGCCGTAACCGGTGCCGTGGGACGCCTGCATGCGCATCCTGATGGTGAGTCAGGTGTACGATCCATTCCACCATCTGGGCGGACCCGCCTTCAAAGTCCGCGCGCTGGCCGAACACCTGGCTCGCCGCGGCCAGAGCGTAGCCGTGCTGACCACCTCTCTCGGGCCGCAGCAGCCGCCGGGGCGCGTCTGGCAGGGCTCTGTAGAAGCCATCTATCTGAAGCCGTGGCTTCGCTACCGCGCCACGACCTGGAACGCCGGGCTGGTTTCCTTCTGTCGTCGGGAATTGCGTCGCTTCGAGCTGGTGCACATCTTTGGCCTCTATGACCTGCTCGGGCCGATCGTTGCCCGCTTCTGCCGCCGCTGGCGGATTCCTTATCTGATTGAGCCGCTGGGCATGACCCGTCCGATCGACCGCAGCTTCCGGCTCAAGCGGCTCTGGCACGGGTTGTTCGGAGACGACTACCTGCACCGGGCACGCGCGCTGGTGGCCACTTCCGAGCAGGAACAGGAAGAGCTGCTGGCCGAGGGTTTTCCCGCCGAACAGATTTTTCTCCGCTACAACGGGCTTGACCTGAACCAGTTCCGCGAGCTGCCCCCGCGCGGTGCGTTCCGCCGCAGGCACGGCATCGCGCCGGAGGAGCCGCTGCTGCTTTTCCTCGGCCGCCTGATTCCGCGCAAAGGCGCCGATCTGGCTATCGAAGCGTTCGCCCGCGCACTGCCGACCACTGGGCACCTGGTGATTGCCGGGCCGGAAGGCGAAGTTGGATATTTGCATACACTGAAGCGGATGAGCGAACGGTCAGGCTGTGCTGAGCGCGTTCTTTTTACCGGGGCTTTGTTCGATCGCGAAAAACTGGAAGCGCTGGTGGATGCGGATGTTTTCCTGCTGCCCTCGCGGTACGAGAATTTTGCAAACACGGCTGCCGAGGCGGTGGCCTGCGGCACGCCGGTGATTATCACCGAGCACTGCGGCATCAGCCGGCTGGTCGCTGACCGCGTGGGGTTGGTGGTGCCGCGCGAGGTGTCGGCGCTGACCGAGGCCATTCGCCGGTTGATTTCTGACGCGGAACTCCACGAACGCTTCCGCCGGGCCTGCCCCGAATTCGCTGCCAGATTGAGCTGGGAGACCCTGTCGCAGGTTGCCGAGCAGCACTACCTGCACCTGCTGGACCGACAGAATGCCCGCGATTGATTTTCGTTTTGCAGCGAGTTGCCTTTCTGCCGGAGCCACCTGATGTGCGGCATTTGCGGCGTCATCGGACCCGAGGTCACGGCCCGCGCGACGGATGCGGAGGCCGCTGTTCGCAGGATGCTGGCCGCGCTGGTTCACCGCGGCCCGGATGACGAAGGGCTCCTGGTGGACCCGCCGGTGGCCCTCGGCATGCGCCGGTTGAGCATCATTGACCTCGCCGGCGGACACCAGCCCGTCTTCAACGAAGATGACACTGTGTGTGTTGTGCTGAATGGAGAAATCTACAACTACCAGTACCTGCGCACTGTGCTGGAATCGCTGGGGCACCGCTTCCGCACCCATTCCGACACCGAAACCGTCGTGCACGCCTTTGAGCAATGGGGCCCGGACTGCGTACGGCACCTGCGCGGAATGTTTGCCTTCGCTGTGGTCGAGTGGGCGCGCGGCGCCGGCAGAAGGCCGCTCCGAATCTTCCTGGCACGCGACCGACTGGGCATCAAGCCGCTCTACTACACCTTTGCCGAAGGCAACCTGCTCTTTGCCTCCGAAGTGCGTGCTCTGCTTGCCAGCGGCTGGATCAGCAGAACGCTGAATCCGGCGGCGCTTGAAAGCTATCTGCTATTCGGCTCGGTCAGCGAGCCGGAAACTCTGCTCGAAGGCATCTTCTCGCTTCCCCCCGGCGAGACTGCGACCATCACGCTGGATCCGGAACGGCCGGTCAGTCTGCAGACCGAGCGCTACTGGTCGGCCAGCGAGCTTGCACCGGAACTGTCGATGTCATCCCGCCGCCCGCGCGCGCTTCGGGGTGCGCGCGCATCGGTTCGCGAAGCACTCGAGCACTCGATTCGACTGCATCTGCTGGCCGATGTGCCCGTTGGCATCTTCCTCAGCAGCGGCATAGATTCAACTGCGGTCGCGGCTCTCGCCGCACGCCTGCACCCGGGCATCCACACCTTCACCGTGGTCTTTCCTGAAGCCGACTACAGCGAAGCGGCACTGGCCCGGCAGACCGCCCGCCATTTGCAGACGACCCATCGGGAGCTGCCCCTGAGCGGGGAGGAGATGCTCGTCCGCGTCGAAGCCGCCGTGGCCGCGCTCGATCAGCCCAGCATGAATGGCATCAACACGTACTTTGTTTCCTGGGCAGTGAGGCAGGCCGGATTGAAAGTGGCGCTGTCGGGGCTGGGTGGCGACGAGGTCTTTGGCGGCTATCGTACGTTTCGCTCTGCGCCCTGGCTGGAGCGCTTGTGCCGTCTGTCGGGCCCGCTGCCCGGTGTGTTGCGCGCGGCGCTGGCTCCGCTGCTGCGGCGGGCTGCCGACAGTCCCGATGCCCAGCGCAAGTTGCTCGCCGCCTGGCAGAATCCAGCAGTGCTGCCGCACCCGTTCTACTTCACCCGGCTGCTGTTTGCTCCCGAGCAGGTTCGAGCGCTGCTCCGCGATGCTGGCGCCTCGGACAAAGCCTGGCGCCGCTGGCTCGGCCATGCCGTCGCCGAAAGCGCCGGCTGGGATGCCTTCAGCCGGACGAGCTGGCTGGAAATGCGTTCCTACCTGGTGAACACCCTGCTGCGCGACACCGATGCGATGAGCATGGCCCACTCGCTCGAAGTTCGCGTACCGCTGCTCGACCACGTGCTCGTGGAGACAGTCGGCCGGCTGCCCGTCGCCGTGAAGAGGCGTCCCGGCCACCCGAAGGCCCTGCTCGTGGAAGCCCTGGGCGCGCTTCTGCCTGCAGAGGTCGTTCGCCAGCCCAAGCGCACCTTCACGCTGCCCTGGGAACATTGGCTGCGCGGACCGTTGCAAGAAAATGTCGCTGCTCAGCTTCGGCAATTGACACCGGCGCTGAAAGCGGCTCTAAATGAAAGGGCCGTGCGGCAGGTGTGGGAAGATTTTCTGGCGCGGCGCACCAGTTGGTCTCGTCCCTGGAGCCTGTTCGTGCTGAACGCCTGGGTGCAGCGGCACATCGAAAGCAACAGCTCAGCCGGCGCGGCCGAACTCGGCTGACGTATGTACATCCTCGGCATCAACGCCTTCCACGGAAACGCTTCAGCGGCGCTGGTCGCCGACGGCCAGCTGGTGGCCGCGGTCGAGGAAGAACGCTTCAATCGCGTCAAATACGCGGCCGGCTTCCCGGTGCAGGCTATCCGCTACTGCCTGGCCGAAGCGGGCATCAAGCTGCAGGAAGTGGACCATGTGGCCATCCCGCGCGACCCGTGGGCGCGGCTGGGCCGCAAGCTTTTCTACGCCGTCCGCATGCCGCAGTTCGCCCGCGAACGAGCCCGGGTCCTGGCGCGGTTCGCCGGCATCGAGGACCTGCTGGCGCAGTCCTTCGGTGTGCCGAGGGAAACGCTCGGGGTGCGTTTCCACCGTGTGGAACACCACCGTGCGCACCTGGCGAGTGCGTTCTTCGTTTCACCGTTCGACCAGGCTGCCGTGCTATCCGCCGATGGCCTGGGCGATTTTGCCAGCACGATGTGGGCGACCGGCCGCGGCCACCAGATCACTGTGCACGGCGCCGTAGCCTTTCCCCACTCGCTCGGTCTCTACTACACGGCGATCACGCAGTATCTGGGCTTCCTGAAATTCGGGGACGAGTACAAGGTCATGGGCCTGGCCGCCTACGGCGAGCCTGCCTACGGCGAGGAGTTCCGGCGCATCCTGCGTGTCGCCGACGGGATGCAGTTCCGGCTCGGTTTGGAATATTTTCGCCACCATCGCGAAGGCGCGGAGATGAGCTGGGCTGAGGGGGACAAAACGCCCGAGCTCGGCCGGCTGTTTTCCGCGCGACTCGTCGAGCGCCTGGGCCCGGCTCGTGACCCTGCGGAGCCGCTCGAGCAGAGGCATCGCGATATCGCCGCCACGCTGCAGGCGCGGCTGGAAGACGCTTACTTTCATCTGCTGAACACACTCTATGCGCGCACCGGGCTGAAGACACTCTGCCTGGCCGGTGGCGTGGCCTTCAACTGTGTGGCCAACGGCAAAATTTTCGAACGCACACCCTTCGAACAGGTCTACGTGCAGCCGGCGGCGGGCGATGCCGGCCTGGCCGTCGGCGCTGCCTTCCACGTCTATCACCAGGTGCTCGGCCAGCCCCGTCGCTTCGTCATGGATCACGCCTATTGGGGGCCGGGGTTCTCCCCCGAGCAGATCCGCCGTGCGCTCGACGCCAGCGCGGTTGCCCGCAGCGGTTTGCTGATCGCCGAGCTGCCACCCGAACGGCTCGTTCGGGAAACTGCGCGCCGGATTGCGGCGGGCAAAATCGTCGGATGGTTCCAGGGACGCGCTGAGTGGGGACCGCGCGCGCTCGGCAATCGCAGCATCGTCGCCGACCCGCGCCGCCCGGAAATGAAACAGATACTGAACGAGCGCGTCAAGCACCGGGAAAGCTTCCGCCCGTTCGCGCCATCCATCCTGGAAGAGGCCGTGGGCGACTACTTCACCTGCACCCACCCCTCGCCCTTTATGACCCTGGCCTATCCGGTTCGTCCAGAGCGCCGCGAGGCGATCCCGGCTCCCACCCACGTGGATGGCACGGGCCGCCTGCAAACTGTCCGGCGGGACACCAATCCGCTTTACTGGCAACTGATCAAGGAATTCGAGACCTGCACCGGAGTGCCCGTGGTGTTGAACACGTCTTTCAATGACAATGAACCGATCGTCACGCGCCCGGAAGAAGCTCTGGACTGTTTTCTGCGGACGAAGATGGACGTACTCGTCCTCGGCCCCTACCTGATCGAAAAACCGGAGCCCGCCGCTCCGCCACTCTAGCCGATGCACATTCTGCTGCTGAACCAGTACTATCCGCCCGACACCGCCGCCACCGCCAGAATGGCCGCCACGATTGCCGAGACGCTGGCGGCGCGTCACCGGGTGACCGTGCTCGCTGCTCGTCCTTCCTACGACCCCACCGAATTTCACCCCTACTATCTGCTGCGGCGCGAGGAGCACGGCAATCTGACGATCGAGCGTGTGGGTGCCACTGCTTATCCGCGCTTTCGCATGCGCGGTCGCGTGGCCAACTACCTCAGCTATCTGGCGCTGGCTGTGCCCCGTGCGCTGGTTCTCCGTGCCGATCTGATCCTGGCCATGACCGACCCACCCATAGCGGGCTTGGCCGGGGCGCTGGTCGCGTGGTGCAAGCGCCGACCGTTTCTCTACAACATCCGGGATTTGTACCCTGACATGGCGATCGGCGGTGGCATACTCCGGCCGGGCTGGTTCACGCGCTTCTGGGAATGGCTCCACCGCCGTGCTTTGCGCCGAGCTGACTGCGTGGTTGTCCTCGGCGAAGACATGCGCGAACGCATCCTGGCCAAAGGTGTGGCCGCCGAGCGTGTCTGCATTGTGCGCGACGGTGCCGCCATCCCGGAAACGCTCCCTTCGCCCGACCATCCTGTCACTCAGCAGGTGCGCTGCGGGTTTCCCTTCGTGTTGCTCCATGCCGGGAATCTAGGCTTCTATGGCGCCTGGGAAACACTGCTCACGGCGGCACGAAAGTTGCATGCGGCAGCGCCGGGACACATCGGATTGGTGTTCGTCGGCGATGGTGCCGTGCGAAAGCGGCTGGAAGCGGCTCTGGCCGAAGAGGCTTCGCCGGTGCGCTGGCTGCCCTTCCGTCCGGCCAGCGAAGTGCCTTACGTGCTGGCTGCCGGCGACCTGCATATCGTCACGGTGCGTCGCGGGCTGCAGGGTGTGGTGGTGCCCAGCAAGCTCTATCCCATTTTGGCTGCAGGACGACCGGTTCTGGCGGTGGCCCCGGAAGAATCCGATGTGGCCCGCATCGTCCGCCGCACCGGCTGCGGTCTGGTCGCCGACCCGGACGACCCGGACGCGGTGGCCCGTGCCGTGCTTACTGTTTACCAGGATAGAACCCGACTGGCCGAGATGGGACAGCGCGCGCGGGAAGCCGCGAGGGAATATGATAGAGTGAAACAGCTCGAACGATTTATGGAACTCATCGAATCCCTCACAGCGAGCCCCTGAGGAGGAAGGTTGGCTGTCAAGCATGCGGAAAGCTTCTGGGCAGGCAAGAAGGTGCTGGTCACCGGCGGCGCATCTTTCATCGGTTCGCACCTGGTGGACCGGCTGGTCGAGGGCGGCGCGCGCGTTCGCGTGGTGGACGATCTGACCAGCGGGCGGCTGGAGAACCTCGCTGCGCACCTGAGCAATGGACAGGTGGAGTTCCGCCAGGCCGACCTTCGCGAACCCGGTATCGCGCGCCAGGCTATGGAAGGTGTTCACGTCGTCTTCCACCTGGCCGCCGACCATGGCGGACGCGGCTATGTGGATTTGCATCAGGCAGGGCCGGCGTCGAACCTCTTCCTGGACGGACTGATCTTCTGGGAAGCGCTGCGGGCTCGCGTGGACAAGGTCGTGTTCGCTTCTTCCGGCTGCGTCTATCCCAACTATCTGCAGTCCGACCCGGACCAGGAACTGTATCTGACCGAAGACGTCGTCCGGCCCCCGCACGATGCCGACAACATGTACGGCTGGGCCAAGCTGATGGGTGAGCTGACTCTGCAGGCCTACGCCAGGGAGCACGGCCTGAAGGCCGCCTCCTGCCGCTACTTCACCGTGTATGGTCCGCGGGGCGTGGAAAATCACGCCGTGATTGCCATGATCGCCCGCGCCTTCATCCGCCAGAATCCCTTCGAAGTCTGGGGCGACGGCAACCAGGTGCGCAACTGGACCTATATTGACGACATCGTGTCCGGTACCCTGCTCGCGGCCGAAAAGATCGACGACGGCACCGCGGTCAATCTCGGCACCATGGAGCGCGTGCGCGTGCTCGATGCGGTGAAGATGATTCTGGAATACACCGGCCATCGCGCGGAAATCAAGCTCCGGCCCGACATGCCCACCGGTCCGCTGAATCGCGTGGCGGACAATTCCCTGGCCCGGCGGCTGCTCGGCTGGCAGCCGCAGGTGCCGTTTCGCGAGGGTGTCCGCCGCACCATTGACTGGTATTTTTCGACCAAAAAGCCCGAGGAGGTCCGTGCCATTCTCCATCGCATGCTGACCGAACGATGAGCTGGCCGCATCGGGAGGCGCCTTGGCCGATCTGATCACCTTCAGCATCGCACTGATTGCCTCGTTCGGCTTGACCGTGCCCATTCGTCGGCTGGCCCTGCGCATCGGAATGGTCGATCTGCCCAACCCGCGCAAAGTGCACCGCACGCCCATGCCCCTGCTCGGCGGGTTGGCCATCTACGCTGGCTTTGTACTGGCGATTCTGTTTTCGACCAGCAGCCAGGTGCGCAGCCAGATGGTAGGGATCCTTGCCGGCGCCACCCTGCTCGCAGTCATCGGATTCCTGGATGACCGCGGCTGGCTGCACCATCAGGTCAAACTGTTTGTCGGCATGCCGCTTGCGGCTCTGCTGCTGCTGGCCTCCGGCATTCGCGCCGGTGTGGTGTCGTACTGGCTGCACAGCCCTGCCGGTCATCTGCTCGACGCCGCGCTGACGATCTTCTGGGTCGTCGGGATTACCGCCGCGTTCAGCATTCTGGACCACATGGATGGCCTGTGCGCGGGCATTGCCGCCATCGCCGCTGCCTTTTTCGCTCTGCTGGCCATCCAGAGCGGTCAGGTTCTGGTCAGCACGCTGGCGGCCGCGGTGCTCGGTGCTGCACTCGGCTTCCTGCGTTGGAATTTCCGTCCGGCCAAAATCTTCATGGGAGATGGCGGAGCGCTTTTCCTCGGCTTCCTGATGGCTGCGCTGGGTCTGAAACTACGACTCACCACTGTCACCCCGCTGGCCAGTTGGCTTGTGCCGGTTTTGATTCTCGGCGTTCCCATCTTCGACACCACCTTAATCACCATCTCCCGCGTGCGACGCGGCCTGCTCCCGTTTGCCTCGCCGGGGAAAGATCACACCGCACACCGGCTCGCCAACCTCGGACTGGGACATCGCGGAGCCGTGCTGACACTCTACGGCGCCGGCCTCGCCTTTGGACTGTTGGCCTGGCTGCTCGTTCGACTGCCAGAAACAGCCGTGCTGAGCCTGGCCGGTGCGATCGCCTTCGCCATGTTGCTGGCGGTCGCCGCACTGGAACGCGCTCCCTATGAGCGCCAACAGAAATCTTCTACCTCCGCCCAGATTCCGTAACCTCAGAACTTTTCCTCAGCCATTCCTCATTGGCACAGTTTTTCCCATTCAGAAACGCTTTCCCGATTTTGGCCGCTCCGTTATACTGCTCCGCCAAAGTGTTGGCCTGTCCGGGGCAACGCAGCAAACACGGCGCTGACTGAGCAGGCTGCGCTGTTTTCTGCTCCCGGCGAAGGAGCACGGGGCCTCGCGCCGGTTGTGTTGGCTGCGGGTGGCCGTGCAAACTTTGGGCAAGGGCGACTTTCACTTTCAGAAGCAGATGGGCGCCGAACACGCTTCCCGCTCCGTGCACATTGTAGGAGGTTCTGCGGCTGGCTTTTACGCTGCCTATTTGCTGGCCCGGGCCGGTATGTCGGTCACGGTGCTCGAGCAGGCCGAGCGGTTGGAGCCGATGCCGCGCACGCTGATTGTCACCAGCCGCATGCGCGACCTGCTGGACACGGCACTGCGGGACACCTCTGTAGTTGTCAACGAAATTCGACGCTTCGAGCTGTACGCGGACGGCCGCGTAGCCGAGGTGTCGCTTAGCCGCCCCGACTTGATCGTGGAGCGATCGCGCCTGATTCGTAGTTTGGCGGAACAGGCGCAGCACGCCGGTGCTCGGATTGCACTCGGCCGTCGTTTCCTGGGTCTGGAGCCAGACGGTCGCGGCCTGCTGCTGCATGCTCAGAACAACGGCCACGTCGAGCAACAACAGACGCGGGTCGTTGTGGGCGCCGATGGCGCTTTCAGCCGCGTCGCGGAGGCTGCCGGCTGGCCACGTCCGCAAACGGTCCCGTTGATTCAGGCGGTCGTTCACCTGCCGCGGGATCTTTCGCCCGACACCGTTCGCGTCTGGTTCGTGCCGGAGGACACTCCCTATTTCTACTGGCTGATTCCCGAATCAGAATCCCACGGAGTCCTGGGCCTGATCGGTCCGGAGGGAAAATACCGTGGGCAGCAGACGCGGAATTGTCTCGAGCAGTTTCTGCAGCGACGCCGCCTGCACCCACTCAGCTACCAGGCTGCGCGGATTCCGGTCTACACCGGCTGGGTGCCGGTGCGGCGTCGGCTGGGCGAAGCTGACGTCTATCTGGTCGGCGACGCCGCGGCCCAGGTGAAAGTGACGACCGTTGGCGGGTTGGTCACCGGTTTCCGTGGTGCGGCCGGTGTTGCCGAAGCCATTCTGAATGGGGGTCGGAGCCGCCAGTTGCGCGCCCTGCGTCGCGAGCTGGACCTGCACCTGCTGATTCGCCGGGCGCTGCACCGTTTCACGCAGAACGATTACGCCCGTCTGCTCGACGCGCTGAACGAGGCTACACGCGCCGCGCTCGGCCTGTACACCCGCGACGAAGCGGGCAAGCTGCTCTGGAGCCTTTGCCGTCGCCAGCCGCGTCTGCTGCTTTGGGGGCTGCGGGCCTTGCTGGCCAACGGTTCGTTTCCGCAGCGCCAGGGCAGTTGACGCATCGGCCCATGCCTGCCCTGCTGCAAACTACCGGGCCGTGAACGCAGGGGCGTGTACACGCTAGGCATATCCGCGCTGACGCACGATACGGCTGCGGCCCTGCTCAGCCCGTCCGGCGAGGTTATCGCTGCCTTCGAAGAAAGCAAGCTGCTTCGCCAGCGGGAGAGCACCGGTATCCCGCGCAACGCGATCCAGTTCTGCCTGCAGCAGGCCGGAATCGGCTGGCAGGAGCTGGCCGGCGTCGCGGTCGCCTGGCGGCCGCTGCGTGCCTGGATGCGGCAGGCCTGGTTCCGCTGCAAGACTCTCCCGCTGGCACCGCTGGCCAGCGGCTACTACCAGGCGCGTCTGCTCGGCGAGCTGGGCCGGGAGTTGAACAATTTCCGAATCCTTCGCCTGCTGGCGGGGCACGGGCCTGTGGCTGGTGTCGATCACCAGCTTGCCCATGCGGCCAGCGCCTTCTTCGCTTCGCCTTTCGAACGCGCCACCGTTCTGACGCTGGACGAACAAGGCGATGGCTTTACGGGCATGATCGCGGTGGGGGAAGCCACGCGGATCCGTCCTTTGCGTCGTATCGCGTTTCCCCACTCGCCGGCGTGGGTCTACACCATGGTGACGGACCTGCTCGGCTTTACCCGACGCCGCGACGAGCACAAAACCCAGTGGCTGGCCCTGCAGGGCGAGCCTCACTACCGGGATGTGTTCCTGCAACTGCTCGGCGCCCGCCGCCCAGACGCTCCGCGGCTGAACCGGCGGTATTTCCGGCGTGGCTTTACGCAGCGCATGGCTTTCTCGCCGGCGGCTCTCGCCGCGCTCGATCTGGATCCGAAGGCGCCCCGTCTGCGCGATGCGACTCATGGCAGCCGGATTGCCGCCAGTCTCCAGCATGCCTGCAGTGAACTGGTCCTCGCCTTGGCAGAAGCGGCGTGCCGGCAGACGGGCATCCGGCAGCTCTGTCTGGCTGGCGGGCTTTTCCTGAACTCGCCGCTGGTCGCTGACCTGCAGGAACGATTCGGCGCCGAGCCGGTCTTTGTACAGCCGGCCGCAGGCAACGAAGGTACGGCGCTCGGGGCTGCCTGGCTCCACTTCTACTCGTCTGGCACGCGTTCGCGTGCGCCGGCACCGGCGAGCATGGCGCTGGGGCCGGAATTCACCGACGAAGCCGCCAAGCGCGTTCTGGACAACTGCAAGGCCCGCTATCGCTGGCTCGGCACCGAGGCCGAAAAGCTGGAGCAGACGATTCGCCTGTTGCAGGCCGGCAAAATTGTCGCCTGGTGTCAGGGACGCGCCGAATTCGGGCCCCGTGCGCTGGGCCATCGGAGTCTGCTGGCCTCGCCCTGGGCGCCGTACGTAAAAGAAAACTTGAACGAATACATCAAGCACCGCGAGGGCTTCCGGCCGTTTGCCCTCTCGGTGCCTGCCGAAGCCGCAGACCGCTACTTCACTTCTCCGGGTCCGAACCCCTGGTTGACCACGCTGGCCCGCATACGCCCGCCCCATCGCGAGCGGCTCCAGGCGTTCACCCTGCCGGGGGATCGCGTGCGATTGCATGTGGTCGGGCGCGCGGCGAATCCACTGTTTCACCGGCTGCTGCAGCAATTCGGTGAGCAGGCTCCGGCCCCGCTGCTGGTGAACACCTCGTTCAATTTGTTCGGCGAACCGCTGGTCGTCACCCCGCGCGACGCGGTGCGCAGCTTCTTCTGCTCCGGTGTGGACGCCCTGGTGCTCGGCAACTTTCTGCTCACCAAAGATTGAGTCCTTCCGGAGGCTCCCGGGATGTATCCGGTTGCCCGTTTGGTCGCCGGCAGAATTCCCTCTGGTCATTTCCGCCCTGCCTGCGCCAAAATGTCCTGTTTTCGAGTCCGTACCGAAACGCTTTGAATACGAGGGAGCAGGCCGTGCGCATTGCGATCATTGGCTCTGGCTATGTGGGACTGGTCACCGGCGGCTGCCTGGCAGAAGTCGGCCACGAGGTGATCTGCGCCGATAACGACGAGGAAAAATTGAAAATTCTCGCGGCGGGCCGACTGCCGATCTACGAGCCGCATCTGGACCAGATCGTTGCCGAAAACCGCCGTGCCGGCCGACTCTCCTTCACCGGCGATGTCGCCGCCGCCGTCCGGTTCGGCGAGGCGATTTTTATTTCCGTGGGCACGCCCCCGCTCGAAACCGGCGATGCCGACCTTTCGGCGATCGACCGCGTGGCGCGGGTGATTGCGGAATCGGCCCAGTCGCCCAAGCTGGTCATTGAAAAAAGCACCGTGC
The DNA here is from genome assembly GCA_023512135.1 of Terriglobia bacterium. Classification (GTDB taxonomy): domain Bacteria; phylum Acidobacteriota; class Terriglobia; order Acidiferrales; family UBA7541; genus DSGC01. The sequence continues at coordinate 365,403 of JAIMAG010000001.1, forward strand.
CGGTGCAGACAGGCCAGCAGTTGAAACGCGCCCTGACCGTCTACGGGCGCACCACCGGGATCTGTTTCCGCGTCGCCTCGAATCCCGAATTTCTGCGCGAGGGCACGGCGGTGCTCGATTTCCTCCATCCCGATCGCATTGTCGTTGGTGTGGAAGACAAACAGACGGAACAGCAGCTCCGGGAAATCTACCAGCCGATTCTGGACCAGAAATTCAACTGTCCGGTGCATGCCCCGGAGTGTCCGCCGGCGGCACCGCCGCCCTTTGTCGTCACCACGATCAACAGCTCGGAGCTGATCAAGCATGCATCGAATTCTTTCCTGGCCCTGAAAATTTCGTATGCGAATGCCCTGGCGGATCTCTGCGACCGGCTCGGGGCCAACATTGACGAAGTCACCCGCGCCATGGGCTACGACCCGCGCATCGGCCCGCACTTCCTGCGTGCCGGTCTGGGTTTCGGAGGATTCTGCCTGCCGAAAGACATCCAGGCTTTCATCCGGCTGGCCGAACGCGCCGGCATCGATTTCCGTCTGCTGAAGGAAGTGGAAAACATCAACAAGCAGCGCCTGGACCGTTTCCTGGAGATGGTTCGCCAGGCACTCTGGGTGCTGGTCGAAAAACAGATCGGCATCCTCGGTCTGGCCTTCAAGCCGAACACGGACGATATCCGCTTCGCCCCGGCCATTGAAATCATCCGCCGGCTGCGCGCCGAAGGCGCGCAGATCCGCGCCTACGATCCTCAGGCGATGGAACGGACCCGTGCCGTCTTCCCGGACCTGCAGTTCGGCGCGGATGCTTACGAAGTGGCCGACGATGCCGATGCCTTGTTGATTGTGACCGACTGGCAGGAATTCCGCACGCTCGACTGGGGTCGCATCCGGGAACGGATGGCGCGGCCGCTGGTGATCGACGGCCGCAACCTGCTCGACCCCGCAACGATGCGCAACCTGGGCTTCGAATACTATTCGATGGGCCGTCCCTGCTGAGGCCTGCGGCATCGCGGCCGCAGGGTCATCGGCGAGACTGCTCGAACTGCTTGCGAAAGTGCTCGAGCGTCCGGCGCAGGCCTTCCTCGAGGCTCACCCGGGGCTCCCACTGCAGCAGCTTCCGGGCTTTGGTGATGTCCGGGCAGCGGCGCTTGGGGTCGTCCTGCGGCAGCGGCTTGAACACGATCGGCACATTCGAGCCGGTCAGCGCGCGAACGCGCTCGGCAAATTCCAGGATGGTGATCTCCTGGGGATTGCCCAGGTTCACCGGCTCGTGCTCATCGGCATGCATCAGCCGCCAGATGCCCTCGATCAGATCCGAAACGTAGCAGAAGCTGCGCGTCTGTCGTCCGTCGCCGTAGACGGTGATGGGCTGGCCGGTCAACGCCTGATGCACGAAGTTGGGCAGCGCGCGGCCGTCGTTCAGCCGCATGCGCGGACCGTAGGTGTTGAAGATGCGCACGATCCGTGTGTCCACGCCGTGGGCGCGGTGGTAGGCCATGGTCATCGCTTCGGCAAAGCGTTTGGCCTCGTCGTACACTCCGCGCGGACCGATCGGGTTCACATGCCCCCAGTAGCTTTCCGGCTGCGGAGTCACTTCCGGGTCGCCGTAGCACTCCGACGTGGACGCCAGCAGGTACTTTGCCTTCTTGGCCAGCGCCAGCCCCAGGGTGTTGTGGGTGCCCAGCGCGCCGACCTTCAGCGTCTGAATCGGCAGCTTCAGGTAATCCACCGGACTGGCGGGGGAGGCAAAATGCAGGACGTAGTCCACCGGCCCGGACACGTCAATGTAGTGCGTCACATCCTGCCGGCGAAACTGAAACCGCGGGTGTTCGAGCAGGTGCGCGATGTTCGAATCCACACCGGTGATCAGATTGTCCAGACAGAGAACCTCCCAGCCCTCTGCAATCATGCGGTCGCACAGGTGCGATCCGAGAAATCCAGCTCCGCCGGTGATGACAGCCCGCAACTGGCCTCCTCTGTTTGCAAGCTCAGATGACACCACAGCCGGCACGCCGGCAGGCCGCACTATAAGGCAAAATCTTGGCGTCGGCTACGGCTGCCGTTTTGCTGATGCGTATCGGTCAGCGCCGCTGTTTGCGCCATGGAAACTGGCGCCCAGGCAGGTTGCCTTTTACCGGAAAACCGCATCTAGAGTAGGGACAAGCCCAGCCACAAGCAGCGGAGAGGAAGGAAATCTTTATGCGGAAATTCACTTTTGCGCTCGCAGGTAGCCTGCTGGCTCTGTTGTTCTTCTGGGTCCCTGCCGTCGGGGCACAGTCGGTTCTGTTCGACGGCACCTCACTCGAACAACGCCGCGCGGCTGCGCTGCTGGTTCCCGCCGACGTTACAGGCGACGACTATGCGCTGTTTGCGCGCCTCGAGTACGGTCTGACCGGCTATTTCAACTTCTTCGGCCAGCTGGGCGGACGGTTCGACGGTGGCGGCACCCTGCTGCCCGGACTGGGCTGGAGCGCCACGCTCTATGAGCAGTCCGACCGGCTGCCCCTGAACATCGGCCTGTTCAATTCGTTCCTGTTCCCCATCGAAGACGGACTGGGCCCGGATGCCTTTGTCACCATTGCACCGGTGCTCAGCCATCGTTTCGGTCCGGCTGACGACGTGCACACGACAGTCTACGGCGGAGCCACTTCCACCTTTATCGTGGGACCCGGCGGCACCGACGTGAACGCGTTGTTCGGCGTCCGGGTGGCTGGCATCGGCGGGGAGCAAAGCCGCTGGGATTTCGTGGCGGAAGTGCAGGCGGGTGAATCCTCGCGTTTCGCGCTCGGCTTCCGCTATCGGTTCTGAGCTGCGCTCGACTGCCCGAGGCCAGGCCCGCCGGGCACGCGCAGCAGGGAGGCCGGGCTCGGAAGCCAGCCGGGCGGGGAGAGGTGCGTTCTTAGAAGCTGGGCGCGCCGGTGGCTGCGGGACGGACTTCGGCGGGCCGGCGGACACCAAGCCGCAGCCGTTCCAGCCATGGCTGCGCCAGCGACATCAGTCCTGTGTACAGGTAACCGCCTACAAATAACAGCAGGAAGGGCACCGTGGCGTAATTTTCGTTTTGCACGGCGTAGACCACTGTGGCCGTGAAATACAGTCCCAGGCCGATTTCCGCAAACGGTAGCCAGCCGGCCCGGTTCCGGTAGGCCTTCCTCCACCACGTATCCTGCGCGCTTTCGATGCGGTACTTCGGCGTCCGGGCAAATTCTGTCTGCCGGCCCAGCAGAGCCTCCAGCACCGCAATCGAGTTCCGCACGGCCAGGCCGATGCCCAGGGCCATCACGAAGGGCAGATAGAAAAAGGTCCGTTTCCAGGTTCGCGGGTAGAGGGTGCGCTGGGCCACCAGATAGAAACTGGAAATCGAGCAGGTTGAAGCCAGAAACAGCGGCAGATCGATCACCAGCATCTGGAACCAGCCCTGGTAGAATCGCACGATCATGGCCGGCAACAGCATCGTGGAGAGCAGAATCATCAGCGGGTAGCTGATGTTCGCGGTCAGGTGGTAGCAGGCTTCGACCTTCACATGCCACGGCTGCTTCGAACGCAGCAGTTGGGGCAGAATCTTTTTCGCGGTCTGGATCAGTCCTTTGGCCCAGCGTGCCTGCTGGGTTTTGAAGGCGTTGATCTCCACGGGCAGTTCGGAGGGGCATTCGATTTCCGGCAGGTAGAGAAATTTCCAGCCGCGAAGCTGTGCTCGATAGGAAAGGTCGGTGTCTTCGGTGAGCGTATCGTGCTGCCAGCCCCCGGCATCTTCAATTGCCGCGCGGCGCCACACGCCGGCCGTTCCGTTGAAATTGAAAAACGTGCCGCGGCGCGAGCGCGCCCCGTGCTCGATCACGAAGTGTCCGTCCAGCAGAATGGCCTGCACTTCGGTGAGCGTGGAGTAGTTCCGGTTCAGGTAGGTCCAACGCGCCTGCACCATGCCCACCTGCGGGTCGGCAAAATAGGGAATCGTTCGCCGCAGAAAATCCGCAGGGGGAATGAAATCGGCGTCGAAGATGACGATGAATTCTCCTGTGGCGTGTCGCAAACCGTTGGCCAGCGCGCCGGCTTTGTATCCGGAGCGATTGGTGCGGTGCAGGTAGGAAATCGCATAACCCAGTGCCTGGTAGCGCTCCACGCAGGCGCGGGCAATTTGCCGGGTTGCATCGGTCGAATCATCGAGAACCTGGATTTCCATCAACTCCCGCGGGTAATCGAACCGCGCCACGGCGTCCACCAACCGCTCCACCACGTAGCGCTCGTTGAAGATGGGAAGCTGTATGGTAACCTTGGGCCAGCGCGAGATGGGCGGCGGAGGGCCGGGCACGTGGTCCCGGTATTTGAAGAAATAGTAGACGAGCCAGTAGCGATGGATGCCGTAGAGGGCCAGCACGCCCAGCACCAGAAAGTACGGAATCATCACCGCCAGGTCGAACGCGTTCAACTGATACAGCCCGATGAACGGATTCCTTGCGGGATCGAAATTCCGCTCCCAGTATTCCCGGATCGGGTTCTGCAACCACCACAGCGCGAACAAGAGATTACTGTTCATCTTGCTGTTCCATCTGCGGCCACTGCCGCATTGCGATGCTGACTCGCCTGCGTTCCCACTTCGCGCGGCAAACGCAAATCGCCGCGTGCGGTGCGGTGGTCCTCGGACTCCTTTTTGTCACGCTGCTGGGTCTGCGTGACCTGAAGACCTACGTCGTAGAAACCATCGCCATCGGGTTGGCGGCTGGCCTCGCCTATCTGATTGTACTCTATTTGCTCGAGCGGGCGCCGGAATATCCGGGCACGCTCTGGTGGGTTCTGCTCAGCGCGATTGTGTTTCGGCTGCTGCTGTTGCCTCTGCCGCCATCGCTTTCCGACGACCTGCACCGGTACCGCTGGGAAGGGTTCATCCAGCAGCTCGGGGCCAATCCGTACCTCACCCGCCCTGCCGACCCCGCTTTTGCCCCGCTCATGGAGGAATTCCGTGCCCGCGGGGAAGTTATCCCCGGCGCGGACATTCCTGCCGTGTACCCGCCACTGGCCGAGCAGATCTTCCGCCTCGCCGCCGAAGCGGCCCGTGCGGCTCCCAGTGCAGCCCTGATTTGGTTCAAGCTGCCCGCACTCGCCGGCGATCTGTTTCTTCTCTGCCTGCTGGCTTGGTGGATCCGCACTACCGGTGGCCGCAGCGTTCAGCTTGCCATCTACGCCTGGAATCCTTTGGTTGTAGTGGAGTTCGCCGCCAGCGGTCACTACGATGCGCTCGCCGTTGCTGCAGTGCTCGCCGCGATCCTCGTGCTTGCCCGAAGCCGCCAGACGGTGTCGGCTGTGCTGTTCGCTGCCGGCGTACTGCTGAAGTGGTTTCCGGCAACGTTGCTCCCGCTCTGGCTGCGGCGCCTCGACTGGCCCCGTTCCCGACGTGCCTGGCAGGCGCTGGCCGCAGCGGCCCTGCTGAGCCTGCTCTGCGCATGGCCCTACCGCGCGGCCTGGCCCGAGGTGCTGGACGTGCTCGCCTATTTCGAGTCGCGCTGGCACCACAACAACGCCAGCCTCTACGCGCTGCTCACCTGGTTGGCCGACCCTGCCGCGCCGCAGGACCCGCAGGTGGCCATCCCTCCGGGTGCCGCGTTTCACGACCTGGCGGCCGGACTGGGTCTCGGCGTGGTTGCCGGGATTGCGCTGTGGGCTGCTGCGCGCAAGCTCGACGTACTGCACGCCGCCTATCTTCTTTTCGGCGCTACGTTGCTGTTCGCGCCGAACGCTTTCCCCTGGTATTTCACCTGGATGGTGCCGCTGCTGGTGTTCTTCCCGCATCCGGCATGGCTGTTGCTGACGGTGCTGCAGTTTCTTTCCTACCACGTACTGATTGACTATCAGGCTTCCGGGGTCTGGCGGTTCCAGCCGCAGATGCTCTGGCTGGTCTACGGTCCCTTCTACGCCTGGCTCGCAGCAGCGGGGCTGCGCTCGAATCACAACTTGTGCGCCGCTCTGTCGGGCTACCGATCCTGAAAAATGAAAAAGGAGGCCAGCAGAATGAAGCCGAAGCCCACCAGAACGTTCCAGCGCAGCCCTTCCCGCAGATAAAACATCGAAAACAGACAGAACACCACCAGGGTGATGATTTCCTGAATGGCTTTCAGTTGTGCTGCACTGAACTGTCCGTGCCCGATTCGATTGGCCGGCACCTGAAAGCAGTATTCCACGAAGGCAATCATCCAGCTCACCAGTATGACCCGCCCGAGCGGCGCATCTTTGTATTTCAGATGTCCGTACCACGCAGCAGTCATGAACAGGTTGGAGATGGTCAGCAACACAATCGTTTTCATCGCAGCAAACGCCACCCCTTCTGTCTGAAAGAATGCAAACGAAAAAGTTTGTGCGACGGGCTGGTTGCCGTCAAGCAGCCGGCGCGAATTCCGCACCCCGTCGCAGGAGGCGGGCATGCGCCGTCCCGCTGTGGCTGCGGAGAAACCGGTCAGACGTTCAGCGTCAGGGTGACCAGCGGCGTGTTCCGGGCGTTTGCGGCCGTGGGTTCGATCGGCGGCAGCTTGGAGCGGTCCACCGGCCGGTACAGCGTGTCGCGCTCGACGGGCTCGCGTCCGGCGGCGCGAATCAGTCGTTCGAGCTCGGCGCGCGGGGTAAACTGCGCTGTGGTTGCTCCGGCATCGTGATAGATTTTTTCCTCGATCACGGTGCCGTCGATATCATCGGCGCCGAACCGGAGTGCAATCTGAGCCACGCGCGGGGTGAGCATGATCCAGTACGCCTTGATGTGCTCGAAATTATCGAGCAGCAGCCGGGAGACGGCGATGTTCTTCAGGTCGTCGAATCCGGTGGGGCCGGGCAGATGGCTGAGCGCGGTGTTCGCCGGATGGAAGGCCAGCGGGATGAAGGCGACGAACCCTTTCGTTTCGTCCTGCAGGGCGCGCAACTGCAGCAGATGGTCCACGCGTTCCTCTTCAGTTTCGATGTGGCCGTAGAGCATCGTGGCGTTGGAACGCAGTCCGAGCTGGTGCGCCGTCCGGGCGATTTCCAGCCACATCATTCCCGAGGTCTTGTGATCGCAGATGACCTTGCGCACTCGCGGATGAAAAATTTCCGCCCCGCCACCGGGCAGCGAGTCCACGCCGGCTTCTTTCAGGGCCAGGAGCACCTCGCGGATGGATTTCTTCGTGATCCGCGCCAGGTAGTGCACTTCTACCATGGTGAACGCTTTCAGGTGCACATGAGGGAAGCGCTGCTTCAGTCCCCGGATCAGGTCCAGATAGTAGTCGAAGGGCAGATCCGGGTGCAGACCGCCGACGATGTGGAATTCCGTGGCGCCTTCGCGCACACCCTGCGCCGCCCGCTCCCAGACCTCCTCGAGCGCGTAGGTGTAGGCCCCGGGTGCATCCGGGTCGCGGCCGAACGCGCAGAGCCGGCAGTGCGCCACACAGACGTTGGTCGGATTGATGTGGCGATTGATGTTGTAGTAGCAGACGTTGCCGTGCCGCTTCTCTCGCACATAGTTCGCCAGCCAGCCCACCGCAAGCAGGTCGTGCGTGCGGTAGAGCGCGATGCCATCGTCGAAAGACAGTCGTTCGCCGGCCAGCACCTTTGCGGCGATGGGCTTCAGTCGCGCGTCCTGGATTTGCAGTTCTCCCATCGTGCGAACCCGAATCGCGAGGCCGACGGCACATCACCTCTGCCGTCTGCCGCCACTCCCCTGCTGATTCCCCGCCTCAAGATACGCTCAACCAGAGGGCAGCGCTCCAGGAGAGGAAAAACAACACGCTAATATAGCCATTTACGGTGAAAAACGCAGCATTGATCTTGCTCAGATCGTGCGGCCTGACCAGCGCATGCTCATAGGCCAGAAGCGCTGCCACCGCAGCAACGCCCGCCCAGGCTGGCCAGGGCAGCCGGAAGCTCCACGCCAGCCACCCGAGCAGCAGCACCATCGCTGCGTGCATGGTCCGCGCAATTCCGAGCGCCCGCGCGATCCCGAACCGTTTCGGGATCGAGTAGAGCCCGGCCTGAATATCGAACTCCAGGTCCTGGCAGGCATAGAGCACGTCGAAGCCGGCTACCCAGAGGGTCACCGCAGCGCTCAGAATCAGCATGCGCCCATCGAGCCCGCCGGCAATCGCAATCCAGGCTGCTGCCGGCGACATCCCCAGGCAGAAGCCCAGTACCAGGTGCGACCAGGCGGTGAACCGCTTCGTGTAGGAGTAGAAAAACAGCACCGCCAGCACCAGCGGCGAAAGTCGTAGCGCCAGCGGATTCAACTGCCAGGCGGCCAGCACGAGCAGCGCAGCGCTCACCAGCGCAAACAGCCAGGCAAAGCCCACGGAGAGCTCGCCGGTGACCAGAGGCCGGTTCTGCGTGCGGGGATTGCGTCGGTCGTATTCGAGATCGGCGATGCGGTTCATCGTCATTGCCGCCGAGCGGGCGCCGACCATAGCCACCACGATCCATCCGAGCTGTTGCCCCGTGGGCCACAGGCCGGGCATGCCGTCGAATCGAGCGGCCAGCAGCGCTCCAACGAGTGCGAACGGCAGCGCAAAGACGGAGTGCTCGAATTTGATCATCTCGAGCGTGGTGCGGATTCGTCGCGCGATGGCCATCGTTCCGGTCTCTAGCGGTCTTTCTCACCGCGCCAGCGGTATTGTTCTTGCTGGGGCAGTCCGAGCAGAGCCAGGACCCGGCACACATATTGCGCAACCAGGTCGTCGATCGTTTTCGGGCCGTAATAGAACGCCGGCATGGCCGGCATGATGATTGCGCCGGCCGCCTGAGCGCGGAGCATATTTTCCAGATGCACGCGATTCAGAGGCGTCTCGCGGATGCAGAGCACCAGTGGGCGCCGCTCCTTCAAACAGACGTCGGCCGCGCGCGCCACCAGGTCGTCTCCGAGTCCGCAGGCAATCGAAGCCAGTGTTCCGGCCGAACAGGGAATCACGACCATCCCGTCCACCGGATAGCTTCCGGAAGCAATCGCCGCTCCGATATCTTTGTTGGGAAGATACTCGAATTTTTCCGCGTGTGTGCCGGTCAGCAGTTTCGGGAGCGTGCGCGGGTCCTGCGCCACGATGCCCAGCTCCGAAGCAATCAGGCGCAGGCCCGGCTCGCTGGCTACCAGAAACACTTTCCGCACCCGCGCATCGCGGTCGAGCATGCGCACCAGAGTCTGCGCATAGATGGCCCCGGAAGCGCCACTTACACCCACCGTAACGATTTTCCCCGTCTCGTGCACACGAACCTCGCACGGACCGCGAAACGGTCAGTCTAGGCACCGCCGTTTCGCCAAGTCAAGCTGCCGTATTCGTGGAAGTGGAAAGATCCGTCGTTACCTCTTGCGAAGCCGTTGCATTAGCGCGAGCCGAGGCAGATGAACTCGCTGCCGGGGCTCGACAGCCGGCGGGCGAGTGCAGTCGTCTTGGAGTCTCGTGTCAGCCCGTATCCGTCCTACCATCGAGGCGAGCATCGAGGTGGGGCTCCGGCGGACGCGAGCGACGCAGCAGCGTCTCCCAAATTGTTTTTGTTCCTTTCCACCGTATCCGCAGCGCAGCACTTCACCAGGGGTGTTCCCCATCAGTTTGCACGAGCACAGAAAACCGCGGACAGGAAAATGTTCTTGTGGAGTTACCCCCAGTTTCTTGACCGGCGGAACGACGCTGGCTATATTCGCGGCGAAGGATAACAAAGCACGAGAGGGAATCTCTGCGTTCAGCGATCTCCCAACCCTTGAGCTGCATTCCGCCACAACGCCTCCCGGGACTGCTGTGCACTTTTCTGTTCGGTGGCGGCTGGTCGGCTGACAGCGGCGGAGATAAAGACGGGGTGGTGGTTTGTTCGTGATGTGGACATTGGATCGTGCGATTGCGCTGGCCCTGTTCCTGATTGCAGGCCTGCTGGCAGGTTTTTTTGGGCATCTCTATGAGGCGAAGCGCCAGCGCTACACCTTGTTCTGGGCTGGGGGTTGGGGCGCACTGGCTCTGCACTATCTGGTGCCGGCCCTGGCGGTTTGGACAGGCCGGGGTGACTGGCTGGGTCCGGTGAGTGCCTGGTTGCACGCGGTCGCAGTGCTTCTGTTTCTCCTCGCGGCACAGTGTTACATCCAGCGGCAGCCGAAGATTCGATGGGCAGTGCTCGGAGCGGCGGTTTTTGCGGTCTGGGCCACTGCACACGGGCTCGGCCACGTGCGGATGCCTGCAGAGTTCGGGATCGCCTTTCTGCTGTTTGGCGTGGGCTGGATCTTCTGGCGAGAAGGTCAAAATCAGCAAACGCTGTCCGACAAATTGCTCGCAGCCGGCTTTCTGGTTTGGGGATTGCTGGTGCTGGCAGGAGTGTTCCACGCGCCGCTGCTGGAATGGGCTGGGGGCGCGCCGAGCGAGTTTTCGCTGCAACGGCTGGAGCTGACCACGGCGGTTCCGCAGATGATGGTGGCCGTGCTGATGGTCATGGCCCTGTACGAGGAGGAGAAGCGGCGAGTCGAGCGGAACATGCTGGCGCTTTCCGGCCTGAATCTGGAGGCATCCAGTTTCGTAGGCAGCGAGATTCAGCGAATGCTGGGGCAGGCGCTGGAACGGATGCTGACGGTGGTGCGCATTCCCTCCGGGGCACTGTTTTTGCACTACGGGGATCGGACCGGTCCGACGACGGTGGTCGCAGCGGGGATGAGCGCACAGTTCTGCCAGCGGGTGCAGGAAGAACACCTGGACGACCATCTGGTGGACCTGGTGGCCCGGCTGGGCGGGATCGTGGTGTTCCGGGATCTGGCGCGCGATACCTCATGGACGACTCTGGAGCGTGAGGAGGTGTTCCGCCAGTTTCGGACACTGATGATTTCCGAAGGGTTGCACACCGTCGTGGGAATCAGCCTGCAGGCCAAGGAACGGGTATTCGGATCGCTGCTGTTCGGCACGCCGGACAGCCGACGGTTCACGCCGGCGGAGCTGCGGCTGCTGCTGGCGCTGGGACACCAGGTCGGCATGGCGGTGGAGAACAGCTATCTGATTCAGCAGACGGCGCGCCGCAGCGAAGAGCTCCACATCCTGAACGAGATCGGACGGGTACTGAATTCGACGCTGAAGACGGATGCGGTGTTCGAAAAGATCGTTTCCGAGATGCGGCGGCTGTTCGACACGAGCAATTGCTACATTGCGTTCTACGATGCGCGCCGGGATGAAATTCGGTTCGAGCTGGAGGTGGTGGACGGGGTGCGCTTGCCGAAGCGTTCGCGGCCGGCCGGCAACCACCTGACCGAATACATCCTCCGCACCGGCCAGCCGGTGCTGGTGCGGGAGAATTTCGTGGAGGAAGTGCGCAAGCTGGGCGTCGAGCCGTTGCAGCAGACGGGCTGTTTCTGCGGTGTGCCCCTGCTGCTCTATGACCGGGCCATTGGCGTGATGGGCGTGCACAGCGCGCAGGAGCGGACTTTCGATGAAGGGCATCTGGAGGTGATGCGGATTCTCGCCAGCCAGGCCAGCATTGCCATCGAAAATGCGCGGCTGTTCGGACAAGAGCAGGCTCGCTCGCGGCAACTGACCCTGCTGAACAACGTTTCGCGGCATGCCATCACCACGCTGCATGCCGATGAGATGCTGAAGAAGATTGTCGAGGAAGCAGAGGAAGGTCTGAGTTATGACCACATCGGCATCGGCGTGCTGGATTATCCGAACAAAGAAGTAGTGATTCTGGCCGAGGCTGGCCACCGGCGGGAAGCGCTGCACCGGCGGATTCCGCTCGGCGAGGGCCTGGTCGGGCAGGTTGCCCGCAGCGGTCAGATGCTGATTGTGCGCGACACGGCAGCCGCCGGAGCGGACGCCGGGCGGCCGCTGCTCGCGGGGTCGGCGGCCGCAGCGGCTCTGCCGATTCTGTACGCGGAACAACTGCTGGGCGTTTTCTACGTGGAGCACTCCTCCCCGTGCGATTTCTCCGACGAGGAAATTCTCCTGCTGCGCACACTGGCCGACCTCGTCGCCGGCTCTCTGCACAATGCGTTGACGTTCCAACGGGCCCAGGAGCAGGCTATTACGGATGGTTTGACCGGCGTAAAAACGCACCGGTTTTTCATGGAAGCGCTCTCGGCGGAGTGGAAGCGTTCGACGCGCGCCGGACGGCCATTTTCTCTGGTGCTGATGGACCTGGACCGCTTCAAGTTTGTGAACGATTTCTACGGGCACTTGGAAGGCGACCAGGTACTGCAGCGGGTGGGGCACATCCTGGAGCAGAATTGCCGGCGTTCCGATGTCGTTTCGCGGTACGGCGGCGACGAGTTCGTCATTCTGATGCCGGAAACGAACATCGAGCAGGCGCGCCAACTGGCCAGCAAATTGCGCGCCTGGATCGCCGCCGATCCGCTGCTGCGCGAGAAAAACATCACGGCCAGCTTCGGCATCGCCAGCTTTCCGATCCATGGTTCCACGCCGCAGGAACTGATTCAGGTGGCCGATGCTTCCATGTATCTTTCCAAACATCAGGGCGGAAACACGGTTTCCACCGCGGATCGCTACGATCCGGACGAGGCCAAGAAGTGGAAGCGCGATGTGCTGGAGGCTTATCTCGGCGTGACACTGAAGCGGTTGTTTTCTACGGGTCCGGAAGCATTCGAAGAGATCTACCGGCGGCTGGAGCAGTTCATGCAATCGCTGACCGAACAGGGAGGGGCAACCGCCGAAGGGGGTGAGGGGGAGCCGCGCATTCACCCCGCCGTCATCGAGACCGTCACCTCGCTGGCTTCGGCAGTCGACGCCAAGGACCACTACACGCAGGGACATTCGCAGAAGGTGGCGCGCTACGCAGCGCTGATCGCCCAGGAGGTCGGGCTGAGTGCCGCCGAAGTGGAGGAAGTGCGCCTGGCGGCTTTGCTCCACGATGTCGGCAAGGTGGGCATTCCGGAGCCGATCCTGAACAAGGCGGGTCCGCTCGATGCCGAGGAGTGGGAGCTGATGAAAAGTCACACGAGACTGGGAGCGCGAATTCTGGAGCCGCTGCACACGCTCGATCGCATCCAGGAAATGGTGGCCCATCACCATGAGTTTTACGATGGCTCGGGCTATCCCGACGGACTGGCGGGCGAGCAGATTCCACTGGGTGCGCGCATCATCGCGATTGCCGATGCCTACGACACCATTGTCTCCGACCGAACTTACAAAAAGGCGCGGTCGGAAGAAGACGCGCTGGCCGAGCTGGAGCGGTGTGCCGGCACACAGTTCGATCCCAAGCTGGTGCGCGTGTTCGTCTCCGCCCTGCGCGACCGTGCCCAGCGAGGTGCGCGGCCGGGCGAAGACTCATTGACCGCGCCCCAGCCAGCCGATCCTCCCCATTCCCACGCGGGCTGGAAGCCGTAGGCCAACGCGGTACGCCCACAGCATTTCAACAAGCAGCCGCAGGCTTCGGCGGGCACCGGAGCCCATGATTTCTCACACCGATGGAGGCAGCTATGAGCGCAGCAAGGGTGAAATGGCTGGAACAGGAACGGTTCATCGGCACCAGCCCTTCGGGTCACACAGTGCCCTTCGATTCCGACCGCGAGCAGAACACCGCGCCCGGCCCGATGGAGATGCTCCTGCTGGCACTCGGCGCGTGCACCGCGACCGATGTGGTGACGATTCTGAAGAAGAAACGACAGCCACTCGAAGCACTCGAGGTAGAAGTTTCGGGAAAGCGCAGGGAGGAACCGCCGCGCGTCTGGACCGAGATTGCCGTGGTATACCGGTTTCGTGGCCCACTGGATGAAAAGGCCGTGCAGGATGCCGTGGCCCTGAGCCAGACGAAATACTGTTCGGTTTCTGCCATGTTGTCCAAGACGGCGCAGCTCACCACGCGGGTGGAAATCGAGCGAGGGGAAACGCCCGCACGGTAGCGGACACCGCGGGTCAGAGCACGCGCGTCGGCTCGACCGCAGCTTCTTTCACAACCGGCAAGCGCTGCATTTGCCAGGCATCGAACCCGCCGACCACATTCAGCACGTTCGTGAAGCCGGCGCGGCGCAGCAAGCTGGTGGCAATCGAGCTCCGATAGCCACTTTTGCAGTGCACGGCTACCGGCCGGTGGCGATCCAGTTCCGGGATCGGATTCGGGTCGTGCGGCGGAGTGTGCAGGAGCAGTTTCAATCCGATCAGGGATTTGTGGAGGGCGGACGGGATGTGTCCGGCGTTCCACTCTGCGGGGCGGCGAACGTCGAGGAGCTGGAGTTCGCGGGGTTGTTCGCGCAATGCGGCATGCAGGTCGTGGACGCTGATCTGGGGCACTTCCGCCAGCGGCAAGCCGGCTTGCTGCCAGCTCAGGATGCCGTCCCGGAGGTAGCCCACCACGTTCTCGATGCCCACCCGGGCCAGCCGCATGCGTGATTCTGCGAGCCGCTCCGGGTCTTCGGCAACGAGCAGAATGGGTTGCTCGAGTCCGAGCAACGTGCCGGCCCACGAAGCGTACTGGCCTGAAAGCGGAATGTTCACCGAGCCGGGCAGGTGGCCGGCACCAAAGTCGGCCGGGTTGCGCGTGTCGAGAACGATGACGCCGCTCTGTTGACAAGCCAGCACTTCCTCGGGCGCGAGGGGTTGCAGAGGCGGTAAGTCGCCGAGGGACAGGACGCCGCGGCGATTCAGTTCGGCATCCTGCAGGAAATAGTCGGGGCGTTCGACCAGCTCGGAGGTCAGCATGCGGATGAATTCTTCGCGGGACATGGGTTGCAGGGCATAGTTGAACCGACGCTGCTGACCGATGGTGGAACATCGCTCCGCACTGATATTCCGTCCACACAGAGAGCCGGCGCCATGAGCGGGGTAAACTTCCACGGAGTCGGGCAACGTGAGCAGTTTTTTGTGGAGACTGTCGTAGAGCATGCCGGCCAGCTCCCGGGGCGTGTGCGTGGGGGAAAGGTCCGGTCGGCCCACGTCGCCGATGAACAGGGTGTCACCGGTCAGCACCGCCCAGGGCTCCGGCCCGCGCTCCAGGTCGGTGACCAGCACGCACAGGCTTTCCAGCGTGTGTCCGGGGGTCTCCAAAAAGCGGAGAAGGCACTGCCCGAACCGCAACTCGTCGCCATCCCGAACGGGGCGGTGGGGGAAGTGGGCGCCGGCTCGGGCGCCAATCACGATTTCGGCGCCGGTGCGTTCGGCCAACTCGCGGTGGCCCGAGACGAAGTCGGCATGGAGGTGCGTTTCGATGACGTAGGCGATGCGCAGACCTTGCTGGCGGGCTTCGTCGAGGTAGATATCCACATCGCGCTGCGGATCCACCACCGCGGCAATCCCTTCGGAACCGAGCAGGTAGGAAGCATGGGCGAGACAGCTCAGGTAGAACTGCTGGAAGTACATGCAGCACCTCGAAACAGGCCCGGTTTTTCCCGCAGACAACGCGACGAAAGCATCATACCATGGTTGCAGGGCAATGCGGGACAAAACGGCAGGGCCGGCCGCACCAGCGATGGACTCGTTGGGAGTATTAAAAAACAATTTTATTGCTTGTAATACTAGCTAGAAGGTATATATAAAATTTCTTTCTCCATGCAAGCCTTTCCCCGAGCTTGGGTGTTCGGTGGCGGTGTTTTCTGGCTGTTGGCATCGGCCGCGATGGGGCAGGTGGGCGAGCTGCAGACCGATCCGCCCGTGCTGGAAATTCCTCGTGTAGCGGCTGCTCCCCGGCTGGACGATTACGTCCACGATGGTGCCCCGCCGAACGGCGCCGTCGTCCACGGTTTCCGCCAGCGGGAGCCGGGCGACGGGGTGCCCGTCAGCCAGGAAACGACCGCGTATCTTTCCTATGACGCGGAAAACCTATACGTCCTTTTCGTCTGTCGGGAAGAACCGGGCAGGCTCCGCGCACGTCTTTCGCGCCGCGACGACATCTTTGGCGACGACCGTGTGGGGGTGTTTCTGGATACATTTCTGGACCGGCAGCGCGCCTACGTGTTTGTCACCAACGCCATGGGAGTGCAACTGGATGGGATCACCACCGAGGGGCAGGGCACCGACTACAGCTTCGATACGCTCTGGCATTCAGAGGCGAGGCTCACCGCGAATGGATACGTCGCTCTGCTGGCCATTCCTTTCAAGAGTCTCCGTTTCCCCAATCAGGACAAACAGGTGTGGGGAATCAGTCTGGGGCGGCTGCTGCCGCGCAACAGCGAGGCTTCCTACTGGCCCTATGTGACGCGCCGCAAGGAAGGTTTCGTACCCCAGTTTGCCACGCTGGTCGGTTTGGAGAACATCTCGCCGGGGCGCAACCTGCAGTTTATTCCCTATGGAATTTTTACCCGGGCGCGTTTTCTGGATCCGCTCGCAGCCGGCGGCCCCGCATTCCGCACTGAGAACGATGCCCGCGTGGGGCTGGACGCCAAGTTTGTGCTGCGCGATGCGCTCACGATCGATGTGGCCGTCAATCCGGACTTCAGCCAGGTGGAATCCGACGAGCCGCAGGTGACCATCAACCAGCGCTTCGAGGTTTTCTTCCCGGAGAAGAGGCCGTTTTTCATCGAAAACGCAGGATTTTTCGAGACGCGACAGAACCTGTTCTTCAGCCGTCGCATTGCCGACCCCCAATTCGGGGCGCGTCTGACCGGCAAGGTGGGTCGTTGGGCACTCGGCATGCTGGCCATGGACGACCGCGCCCCCGGCAGGCTGCTGCCTGAAACCGACCCGCACCACGGAGACCGCGCGGCCATCGCGGTGGCCCGGGTGCGCCGCGAAGTCGGACGGGAATCTGCCGTCGGCGCCTTCTTTTCGAGCCGCAATTTCGGCTCCAGCTTCAACCGCATCTACTCGCTGGATGCCCGGCTGAAGTTTTCGCCCACCTGGATTCTGACCGGGCAGGCCACCGGCAGCGACGATCGGACTCTGGCCGGGGAGCGGCGAACCGGCGGAGCGTGGCTGGCTGAACTCACCCACCTGGGACGCCATCTGCGTTACCTGACGCGGTATACGGATCGCTCACCTGACTGGCGGGTGCCGCTGGGATTCGTGCCGCGCGTGGACATCCGGGTGCTGGAGAACTTCCTGGATTACCGCTGGCGTCCGGAAGGCCGCACCGTGCAAAGTTACGGGCCGGGTGCCTACATGGTGGTGAACTGGGACCGCCAGGGACGCGTGCAGGACTGGATTGCCCGGTTGAATTTCGAAGTCGGGCTCACCGGAAACACCTTCGTGAATTTCGAGCGCGAAGAGGCGTTCGAGCTGTTTCAGGGCGTCGGATTCCGGAAGCACAGCAGCCGGCTGTCTCTGTTCAGCGAGTGGCTTTCCTGGCTGGAAGTGGATGCGAATCTGGCGCGTGGCCGGAGGGTGAATTTCTTTCCTGCGGCCGGATTGCAGCCCTTTCTGGCCGACGACACCAGCGCGACACTGACGCTGGTGTTTCGCCCGGCACCGCGGCTGCGTGTGGACCAGCGGTACGTGCTGTCGCGGCTGGTAACGCGGCGCGGTTCGACACCGGCCGGCTTTGCCGAAGGAATCGGCATTTTCAACAACCATCTGCTGCGGACGAAAGTGAATTACCAGTTCACACGCGAGCTTTCGGCGCGGGTGATCCTGGACTACAACGCCGTACTGCCCAATGAAGCCCTGGTGGCCCTGAGTCGCAGCAAGCGGTTTGTTGCCGATGTGCTCTTCACTTATCTGTTGCATCCCGGCACGGCCATCTACGTAGGCTATACCGACATCTATGACAATCTGGCGCTCGAACCGGGCCCTCCGCCCGTGCTGCGGCTGACCGATTCCCCGACGACTTCCACGGGGCGGCAGTTCTTCGTCAAACTGAGCTACCTGTTCCGCTATTAAAGCGGGCAGCGCCGGCGCGGTACGGTGCGGGCGGGTCGTTGTCTGCCTTGTCAGTGTGTGCGGGATTGCATAGAATCGCGCTTCTTTGTGGTGTTTTTCCGGAGCGGATATGGGAAAACGGATTCGCGCGAAGATCAGTGGCGTGGCCTGTTACGTTCCGCCGCGCGTGGTGACGAACAAAGATTTCGAAAAAATCGTGGACACCACCGATGAGTGGATCCGCACGCGAACCGGCATCGTGGAACGACACTTTGTCGATCCCGGGGTGGCCACCTCCCATCTGGCCACCGAAGCGGCACGCCGGCTGCTCGCGGAGCGGCAGGTGGACCCCAAAGAGATCGAAATGATCATCGTGGCCACGGTGACGCCGGACATGATGTTTCCGGCCACCGCCTGCCTGGTGCAGGATCGGCTGGGTGCGACGCAAGCCTGGGGATTCGATCTTTCCGGTGCCTGCTCGGGATTCGTGTACGCGCTGACGGTGGGCGCGCAGATGGTGGGCGCGGGCACGCATCGCAAGGTGCTGGTGATTGGCAGCGACGTCATGTCGTCCATCATCAACTTCAAGGATCGTGCGACCTGCGTGTTGTTCGGCGATGCCGCCGGCGCTGTGCTGGTCGAGCCGGCAGAATCCGACGAAGAGGGCATTCTCGATTTCCAGCACGACGTGGACGGATCGGGCGGGCCGTTTCTGTATATGCCGGCGGGTGGCTCGCTGCATCCGCCTTCGCATGAAACGGTGGACAAGGCCATGCACTACGTCCACCAGGAAGGACAGCAGGTGTTCAAGTACGCCGTCCGGCGCATGGCGGAAGTTGCCTGCCATTTGCTGGAGCGCAATGGCTTCACGAGCCAGGATCTGAAGCTGGTCGTGCCGCACCAGGCCAATCTGCGAATCATCCGGGCCGTGCAAGAGCGGCTGGGCATTGCAGATTCGAAAATCGTGGTGAATATCGACCGCTACGGGAATACGACCGCCGCAACGATTCCTCTCGGACTGGAAGAAGCGGTGCGCGACGGGCGCCTGCGCAAAGGAGACCTGGTGCTGCTGGTCGCGGTGGGCGCCGGCTACACGACCGGCGGCATCCTGATGCGCTGGGCGTATTGAACGGCCAAGGGCAGTTGGATGGATGCGGTCGGCTGCGTTTCGTCCACGGGAACAACAGAGCAAGTCCGCAAAACAGGCTGGACGCGAACCTTCCACCGGGCTCTTTCGATTTGTGTGGTTGGGCTAGAAAAGGAAAGGTCGGAGGGCCGGAAACACTCGGTCAGTAGGATTGAATTTTCGCGGCCGAGGCCAGGTTTTCCGTCAGGCGCTGGTCGAGCAGTACGGCCGCATAGCGTGTGCATGCCTGCATTTCCCGCTGCGTCCAGTCGGCCAGCCGGTCGAGTCCGAGGACGTGGGCCAGCCGGCTTTGTGCCACATTGGCCAGGGCGCGCATCGAGCGATAATACGCACGGACCACGGTCAGGTTGCTGCGGCGTTCCCCCAACTGTGGGCAAAGCCGGTACATGCTCACGACGACGTCAAAATCTTTCGGCCCCAGTTCGAGCTTGGCCAGGCCGGCCTCCAGCGCCCGGGGTGACAAATCGCGTGCGGCCGTCTCCAGCAGCAGGGCCCGCCAGTACGAGAGAGCAAACTGCGCCAGAGCCGCAACCGAAAGGACGAGAATGAGTGACGCCGCCATCGGCACCATGCCTTTGCTTCGTCCTGATTCTGGCGCGGAGGCTTTTCAGGAACAATAGCCCGGAAGTACTGTTTCCAGTTTGTATCCAAGTGATACAGGGGCGGACAGTTACTTGATTTGGCAGCGCTTGCTCCGGTGTGCTGAAAAGCATATGCTGCGGCCTGTTTTGCAGTCTGCGGGCGTCCGGGTTAGGAGAGGTCTGTGATGAAGAGCCATTCTGTTTTGCGCTTCTGGGTGAGCAGGCGGCTATGGCTGTGTGCACTGGCTGTGCTGATGCGGCCGGAGATTGCCGCGGCACACGACACCTGGCTGGTGCCGGAGAAGTTCCGTCCGGAACCCGGCGAGCGGGTCCGCGTTCGCTTGGTGACCAGCGAGTCGTTTCCAGAAGGGGAAAGCGCAGTTGTGCCTGCACGGATTGCCCAGTTTTTCTTGCGCACCGCGAGCAGCCGAGAAGCAGTTACCGGCTACCGCGTGGAGGGAGTGGACCTGGTTGCCGATGTGGCTGCACGCTCGTTGCCAGCCGTGCTGGTAGCTGAAACCCTGCCGCGAGACTTCGTTCTGGAGCCGCAGGTGTTTAACGAGTATCTGCGCGCGGAGGAGTTAGAGGCGGTCATCGCCGCACGTGCCCGGCGAGGGGAAACCCATCATCCCGGACGCGAACGGTATCGAAAAATCGCCAAGGCTCTGCTCTGCGCTGGCGGCGACGCAGCGAGCCCGCCGGGGGCCGGTCAACCGCCCAGCGTGGTGCCGCAGGGGCTGTGGCTGGAAATCGTGCCCACGCGAGACCTGTGCGGTATCCGGGCGGGAGAGACGGTGAGCTTTCAGGTGCTGTTCGAAGGCCGGCCACTTGGCGGCGTCCGCCTGGCGGCCGGGTATGCCGGTGTGACCGGGCACCGCTATCCGGTCTGGCTGGTGACGGATGCTCGAGGGATGGCCACGGTCAGATTGGATCGTCCCGGGGCCTGGTTTGTGCGCACGTTGCATATGATTGCGGCCCGGGATGCCGGGGAGTCCGACTGGGAATCTGCGTTCAGCACGTACACGTTCGAGGTACAGCCGGCCGGGGAGAACAGGGAGGGATCCGAGGCAGAAGAAAATCCGGCGGAGGCAGCACGGGCACTGCTCGAAATGCAGGTCGAAGCCTGGAACCGGGGCGACCTGGCCGGGTTTATGACCGGATACTGGGATTCGCCCGAGTTGACCTTCGCCGGTGCGCAGGGCATCACGCGAGGCTGGGCGGCAGTGCACGAGCGGTTTGCGCGCAACTATCCGGATCGTCCGGCAATGGGCCGGCTGACGTTTTCTGATCTGGAGATCACCGTTCTCAGTTCCAGTGCGGTGCTGGTGCTCGGCCGGTGGCAACTGGAACGCGAAGCCGACAGGCCCGGCGGTGTGTTTACCATCGTGGTGCGGAGGCTGGCCGGGGGATGGCGCATCGTGCACGACCACACCAGCACGGTGCGGTGAATGCGGCGGTGCGAGGGCTACTGCGAGGAAGCTTTCTTCTGAGCAATCCAGCGGCGCACCTGGGCTTCCAGCACATCGAGCGGCACCGCACCGCTGCCGAGGACGACGTCGTGGAATTCGCGCACATCGAAGCGCTCGCCCAGCTCGCGGGCAGCCAGTGCGCGCAGTTCCTTGATCTTTAATTCGCCGATTTTGTAGGCCAGCGCCTGTCCGGGCCAGGCGATGTAGCGGTCGATTTCGTTGACGATATCGTGCTCGGCTTTGCCGGCGTTGGCTTTGAAGAAATCGATCGCCTGCTGGCGCGTCCAGCCCAGGTAATGCATGCCGGTGTCCACCACGAGGCGGACGGCACGCCACATCTCATAGGTCAACTGACCGAATTTGGAATACGGGTCGCGGTAAAACCCCAGCTCTTCCCCGAGGCTTTCGCTGTACAGCGCCCAACCTTCGACAAAAGCGGTGTAGCCGCCATAGCGGCGGAACGCGGGCAGCTCGCCCAGCTCCATCGCCAGTGCGATCTGCAGGTGATGTCCCGGCACGGCTTCGTGGATCGAGAGTGCTTCCATTTCGTATTTCGGGCGGACTTCCGGGCGGTAGAGATTGACAAAGTAGGTGCCGGCGCGGGAACCATCGGCGGCCGGGGGTCGGTAGTAAGCGGTCGTGGTGGCCGGTGCGATTTGGTCGGGGATGGGCTCGACACCGTAGGGGACGCGCGGCAGCCGCCGGAACAGCTTCACCAGCGTGGGATCGATTTGCTTGGCCAGAGCCCGGTAGGCAGCCAGCAGCTCTTCCGGTGTGCGGTAGTAGAACCGCGGGTCGGTGCGCAGGAATGTGAGGAAATCCTCGAAGCTTCCCTGGAAACCTGTGCGGGCGATCACCTGTTCCATCTCGGCACGGATGCGGCGAACTTCGCGCTGGCCGATTTCGTGGATTTGCTCTGGTGTCAGGTTGGTCGTGGTGTAGCGACGGGCAAAGAAGGCGTACATTTCCTTGCCGCGGGGGAACTGCCAGATGCCCACGCGTTCCGGGCCGGCGGGCAGGTATTCGTGCAGGAAAAACTGCTGGAACTGACGAAAGGCAGGCACGACGGAATCGCGAATCGCCGCCTTGGCGGCCGCGACGAGGCGTTCCTGCTCCTTCGCTGGGATGCCTTCAGGGAAGTTGCGAAACGGCGCAAAGAACAGACTGTCTTCGGGACGGTCTACGATGTGCGCGGCGATCTGTTCCGGGATGCGCTCCAGGATGATGCGAGGATGCACCAGGCCGGCGCGGATGCCTTCGCGCAGCAGGGCAATCGTCTGATCCATGTACAGCGGGAAGGAACGCAGGCGCGCGATCCAGTCTTCGAAATCCTTGACGGTGGTGAAACGAATCTGGTCCGCAATTTCATGGGCGGTCTGGATTCCGCCGCGCTGATTCAACGGGAGCAGATACCAGCGGAACGGGTGTTCTTCGACCTCCTGTTCGTACTGTTTTCGGAAGAGGGTGTAGTTCAACTGGTCGGTTTCCGAGAGCGCTTCGAACGGGATGGCCGCCAGTTCTCGCAGGACCTGCTGGCGATGCTGGTGCCGGCGCTCGATGGCTTCCAGACTGACGTCAGGCCAGCGATCGTTGTACCGCCGGTCGCCGAGCGAAGAGGCGCGCAGCGGGTTTTCGCGGAGTGAAGATTCCCACTCCCGTTCAAACAGCTCATGCAGCCGGCGGGCTGCCGGGTTGCGCTCGTCGGCCTGCGCAGCCGGCCGGGGAAAATCCTGCGGCAAGGCCGCAAGCACAGCGAAGAACAGTGCAGCGAGGGCACCGGTCGTTTTCATGGGCAGCGACTCCCAATCATCGTCTCGCGAGGGTTTCGTTCCGCCGCGGGATTATAGCGTGAAGACTCGCCGTCGGCTTTGCAAGTTCAGATTCTGCGCGAAAAGGTTTGTGTCGTGGAACCCAGAGGAAGCGAGCCGCGGCAGTGTGAGTTAGAATGCGGAAGAAGCAGTGTTTCGCAAAGCGCCAAACGGGTGGAAGCGGACGCAGGGTGGCCGCGGTGTGTTTGGTCGATTCCTGTTTGCTGTTCTGCTGCTGTGTGCGATTGCGGGCGGGGCGGCTGCCGGGCTGCTGTTCGTCTATCAGAGTGACCTGCCGCAGATTCACGAGCTGGAGACGTACCGGCCCGACGTCGTCACCGAGCTGTACAGCGACGACGGGCGTGTGATCGGCAGCTTTGCCCTGCAGCGCCGCATCCTGCTGCAGTACGACCAGATTCCCCAGATGCTGAAGGATGCCATTCTGGTGATCGAAGATCAGCATTTCGAACGGCACTGGGGGGTGGATGTTCCGCGGGTGTTCCAGGCGGCCTGGCGAAATCTGACGCAGCTCCGCAAAGCGGAAGGGGCCAGCACGTTGACCATGCAACTGGCCGGACTGCTCTTTCTGGATCGCACGGACAAGAGTTTCCGGCGCAAGCTGCAAGAGACGCTGCTCGCGATCCAGATCGAACGGCACTACAGCAAAGAACAGATCCTGACGATGTACTGCAACCAGATCTATCTGGGCCACGGGAATTATGGCTTCGAAGCGGCAGCGCAGTTCTACTTCGGCAAATCCGTCAGCCAGCTCGACCTGCATGAGGCCGCGCTGCTGGCCGCGGTCATTCGCGGGCCGCGGTACTCTCCGCTGCTGCACCCGGAGCGTGCGCTGGCCCGGCGCAACTTGGTGCTCCGGCGCATGGCCGAGGAAGGCAAAATTACAGCGGAAACGGCCCGCCTGGCTTCCCAGAAACCGCTCGACCTGCAGGTGAGGTCCGGACGGGACGAGCTGGCTCCCTATTTTGTCGAAGAGGTGCGGCAGTATCTGGAACGGAAGTACGGCACCGAAGCCGTGCATGAACGCGGACTGCGTGTCTACACGACCTTGAATGTGGAAATGCAACAGGCCGCTAACCGCGCGTTGCGGGACGGGCTGCACGCCTATGAACGCCGGCAGGGCTGGCGCGGAGGGCTGGTGAACATCTTGGAGGAGAAGCTGGGCACGCTCGAACAGTACTGGCATGAGGACTGGCGCCGGCCGCTCCGCGTCGGCGATTACGTAACGGCCCTGGTGATGGAAGTCGGGCCGCGTTCGGCTTCTCTGCGCATCGGCCCGTACCGCGCACAACTGACGGCCGAAGGCATGGCTTGGACCGGCCGGCGCAGCCCGCAGCAACTGCTGAAGGTGGGCGACCTGGCCACGGTGCGGATTGTTGCTCTGGGGGGACAGCAGGCTCAGGTGGAACTGGAGCAGAAGCCACGGGTGCAAGGCGCGCTGGTGGCCATCGAAAACGCTACCGGCGCCGTCAAGGCGATGGTGGGCGGGTACAGCTTCGAAGAGTCGAAGTTCAACCGCGCCACCCAGGCGCTGCGGCAGGCGGGCAGCTCGTTCAAGCCGTACGTGTATGTGGCCGCGCTCGAGCAGGGCTACTCGCCGTTCGATACCATCGTCGACGAGCCGTTCACCACCATCGTCGGCAACACGACCTATTCGCCCCAGAACTATGATGAACGCTTCGAAGGGCGCATCACTCTGCGGCGCGCTTTGGCCGGCTCGCGGAACGTGCCGGCCGTGAAGCTCGCGGCGCAGGTGGGTTTGGAGAATGTCGTTCGCACGGCGCGGAAGTTCGGGATTTCAACACCATTGCCGGCTTACCTTTCCCTGGCGCTCGGTGCCGCAGAAATGATCCTGCTGGAGCACACCTCCGCCTTCACCGTATTTCCCAACGACGGGGTGCGGCTGGACCCGTACCTGATTCAACGTGTGACCACCTACGACGGCGCGCTGCTGGAAGAGGTGCGGCCGGCAGCCCACGATGTGATTCCGCCAGAAACCGCGCGCACGATGGTGGCTATGTTGCGGGATGTGGTGGAGTTCGGCACCGCCCGCCGCGCTCGCGAGCTCGGCCGGCCGGTGGCCGGCAAGACCGGCACAACCAACAAGTACACCGATGCCTGGTTTCTGGGATTCACACCTTCGCTGACGGCAGGAGTCTGGGTGGGATACGACGACCCGGCCATTTCGCTTGGGCGTGGCGAAACCGGTGCGCGTGCGGCTCTGCCCATCTGGCTGCAATTCATGAAAGACGTCTGTGCCGGCAAACCGGTCGAGGAATTTCCCAATTTCGTCTCGTTGAGCACCCTGGCTCTCACCCATCCCGTACAGGTGGATACGCCCGACCTGGCTCCTGCCGACGCAGAAACGCCTGCGCCTCGACCGGGGCAAGCTCCCGCAGGGTCGCCGCCACCGTAAACGGTCAGCGCGCGGGGCGGAGAATCTCGCAAGTCAATCTCGCGCGATCCTAAGAGTTTGCCCGGTGTTTTGGATCAGGGGAGCGAACCGGGCTTTCTAGTTTGTGCCGGCTTGCTTCGGAAATGGTCCCATCCGGCAGGTTGCAGTGGCTGTACTGCGCCATTTTCACCTACGAGCAGAAGCTGGGGTGGCTCGGTGATTTCCCCGATGCAGGTCAGAGGGACGCCGCCGAATCGCGCAGGCAGCTTGTGAACCCGTTTGCGCGGCACTGTGAAGAGCAACTCGTAGTCTTCCGCACCGTGCAGAGCCAGTTGCAACGGGTCGAAACCTCGCCGGCGGAGTTCACCAGGAACTTTCACCGCGGGCAGAAGCGCTGCGAAAATGCGCGCGCCAGTGCCGCTGGCACGGCAGAGACGGTCGAGGTCGGTGGAAAGTCCGTCGGAGGTATCCAGCATCGCAGAAGCCAGACGGTGCTTTGCCAGCCAGCTTCCCAGTTTCAACCGCGGCACCGGAAAGAGGTGTGGTCTCAGGAGTGTTTTCCAGCTCCGCGAGCGGGCGAGTCCGCGGAGGATGAGTTGCAGCCCCAGTTCCGCGGCGCCCGCTATACCGCTCAGGTAGATGCGGTCGCCCGGGCGTGCCCCGCTGCGTTTGACAGCATATCCGCCGACAATATCTCCGATGGCCGTGACCGACACGAACACTGCGGTGCTGCGGAATGTGTCTCCGCCGGCCAGGACGAGGTCGAAGGCGCGCGCCGCCCGCGCCAGGCCACGGAGGAAACGATTCAGCCACGCGCCGGTGCGATCGGCGGGCAGGCCCAGGGTGAGCAGGAACACGCGCGGTGTGGCCCCCATCGCAGCCAGATCGCTCACCGCGCGCGCGAGCGCTTTGTAGCCGACGGCTTCGGCCGGATGTACGCGGGCGAGGAAATGGACGTTTTCAACAAAGGCGTCGCAGGTGAGCACCCACTGTTTCCCCCGCGGCGGACGAAGCAGCGCCGCATCGTCGCCGATGGTGAGCGGAAGCACGGGCGAGGTGTGCGAGGGCACCGCTCGCGCAATCCGCGCAATGATGTCCAATTCGTCCGGCACGCGCAGATTCACCGTGCAGTTTCTAACGCGGGCATTATAGGGAGCCTCGGGCAGGCGCGTCTATCAGCATGGCCTGACCGGGCGGACAGGAGCTGTTCGGTGGGGCGAAGCCCGCAGCGGAAAGCAGATTTTGTGTTGACTTGCCCGACTGGAGCTCCGTACACTTTCCCTGGCCTTGTCGCCAAGCATCGTGACGGAAAAACTCAGCAAGACATTCCCGCTCACAGAGAGGTGAGCGTTCACCAGCCCGCGGAACGAAGACCAGCGATTTTTGGGCACAGGGATGCGTTGGAAATCTTACACGCTGATGATTGCGTCCAGCGAGCGGGGAACTGTGCGCAAGATTCAGGTTCCCCACTACGCGCTGTATCTGCTGGCTGCGGTGTTGATGACGGGCGTGGTCACGCTGGCCGTGGCCGCGGCGACATACTCGCGCATGCTGTGGAGGGCGGCGAGCTACAACGCCCTCAAACAGCAGCAGGCCGAGCTGGAAGAAAAATACCGGCGACTGCAGGCGATGGTGCGCGACAGCAATCAGCGCCTGTCGTCGTTGCAATCGCTCGCCACCGAAGTGGCCATGACCTACGGCGTGGCCCGGTTCCATCCGACGCCGTTCGGGCTCAGCCGCGCCGCCCTGAACGCGGAAGAATCCTACCAGCAGTCCGTCGAGCAGTTCGATTTTCTGGTGCGGAATGCGGCGGCGGTGCGCCTGGCGGCTCATAACCTGCGTTTGATCCCCGGAGTCGGTTTTTCCGATGCGACGTTTGTCCCGTCCCTCTGGCCGGTGATGGGACATATTTCGGGCGGATTTGGCGAACGGCTCGACCCGTTTACCGGCGAAGGCGAATTTCACACGGGGATTGACATCGCTGCCGAGTACGGCACGCCGGTGCGCGCCACGGCCGACGGTTATGTTGCAGTGGCGGAGGTGCGTGCTGGATACGGTCGGCTGGTCGTCATCGAGCACGGATTCGGGTTGACGACCTGGTACGGCCACCTTTCCTCGATCATCGTCCATGCGGGCACACGCGTGCGACGGGGAGAAGTGATCGGCTACGTGGGGGTCAGTGGCCGCACCACGGCTCCCCACGTGCACTACGAGGTCCGTTCGTTCGGCGCGCCGATCAATCCCTGGCGGTATCTGCGCACCAGCACCGCAGACTGAATTCCCCTGCAGCCAGTTTCGATTCGGGTGCGAAGCGTTGCTCTGCGCGCCGGCGGGTGCGGGTCAGCGAGCCGGGGAAAATCCTGCCAGCCAGGCGAGGTCGAGCACCGCGTGCAGGCGCACCGTTGTCTCGTGTGTGGTGATGCGCGCATCGAGCAGCATCTGACGAATCCTTTCGGCATCTTGGCGGGTGAGCCCGCGCGGGGGGTTGGGAGCGGCCAGCGCAACGACCACCAGGCGACGCAGGCCGTCGAGCAGTTCTGCCATTGACGCGGCTTCTGGCGCGGTGTTGCAGATGACGTCCGCAAGCAAAAAAGCCTGCTGCGACTCCAGCACCAGGGCCAGCGCATACCAGCGAACACTTTTCTGTAGCTCCTGCCAGGCGGATGAATCGATGCCCGCAGCCGCCAGCGCGGAGCGTGGCGGAACTTTTCCCAGCAGAAATGCGGCCGAGCCTGCCAGCCGGCGAATTTGGTCGAACATTTCCGGTTCCGTTTCCTGCAGCGGTTCGCGGCGGAGCCATTGCTCCAGCTCCTCGCCGCGGGTCAGGGCCACGCGTTTCCCGTCAAGAAACGCAAAGGTGATGCTTTCCGGATTGCGCGGCGATGAACTGTCCGGGGTGGTTGCGGCGGAAATCGGAACCAGAAAAATTTCCCACGGTTCCGCCCGGACTGCGCGGCCCGACTGCAGCGCGTGACGGCGAATACGGCCCCGGTCGAAACGGCCTTCGGCGAGAACCAGCGGTGCGGTCTCGACGGCGACGGGACCCGCCGGGCCGGCTGGCCGGGTCGCGTCATCGCGAACGATGAGCACACGGTCGAGGTCGCGCGTGTAGTCGAATCCGGTGCTGCGCACAAACTCGAGATATTCCGGGTCGGTTCGATAGGCCGAAGAATTGGCGGGGTCAGCGGAAAGCGAAAGCAGCCGCTGCAGAAGTCCGGATTTCCGCAACTGCTCGACGTTGAGAAAAAACACCTGGTCTGCGCCGGCGGGAGTGGCTTCGAGAATCGAGGGCAGGCCGTCGGGAGATGAGTCGGGCCAGAAAAAGAACAAAACTGCAACGATCGCCGCGCTTAGCAGTACAAGCCAGGGGATGCGTTTGCGAGCCATGGTTGAGGCAGTATAGGTGGGAGCAGGCAAGCCCTGCAAATCGGCTCGGTTTCCGAGGGTACCGGAACTGGCTGGACGAAAGCAGAGCTTGTGCTTGCAAAAGAATCTTTCGATGTGATACCTTAAGAAGGTTTCAGCGGGGCTGGCGTAGCTCAGTGGTAGAGCATCTGATTTGTAATCAGAGGGTCGGGGGTTCAAATCCCTCCGCCAGCTGAGTCTTAGAGGGT
The DNA here is from genome assembly GCA_023512135.1 of Terriglobia bacterium. Lineage (GTDB taxonomy): Bacteria > Acidobacteriota > Terriglobia > Acidiferrales > UBA7541 > DSGC01. Next base: position 394,130 of record JAIMAG010000001.1, read on the forward strand.
GCGTGTTGGAAATTGGGGATTGAGGCGGACGGGTTTCCAGTTGCTCTGAACATATCGAAGGGCGCAGAATAGAAAGGGCTGGTGTGCGTGTGCACGAGCCCTTTTCTGTGTTGTGGACTCCCCGTACAGGACGGGTGGCCGAGTGGCTAAAGGCAGCAGACTGTAAATCTGCCGCTCCTTGCGGGCTACGGAGGTTCGAATCCTCCCCCGTCCACCAGGTTCTGCCGGCAGCACCACCGACTCGGCGGGGAGCAGGTCGGGAGCACGGAACGCTGTGAAGCACACCTGCTGTGCAGGGTGCGATGCCGGAGGGAAACAGCAGCTCCAGCGGGCCTGGGTAGCTCAGGCGGCAGAGCGCGTCCTTGGTAAGGACGAGGTCACCGGTTCGAATCCGGTCCCAGGCTCCAGAAGCTCGTGAGTGGAGGGCGGGGGTAACTCAGCGGAAGAGTCTCGGCCTTCCAAGCCGATGGTCGCGGGTTCGAATCCCGTCCCCCGCTCCAGAGTCCGGGCAGTTGCTCACAGAGGTTCATCAGCGAGGTTAGCAGCTATGGCCAAGGAGAAATTTGAGCGGAGCAAGCCGCACGTGAACGTGGGGACGATCGGGCACATCGACCACGGCAAGACGACGCTGACGGCGGCGATCACCCGGGTGCTGTCGAAGCAGAATCCGAAGGTGCAGTTTCGGCCGTTTGATTCGATCGACAATGCGCCGGAGGAGCGGGAGCGTGGGATTACGATTGCGGTGGCGCATGTGGAGTACGAGACGGCGAACCGGCACTATGCGCACATCGATTGTCCTGGGCATGCGGACTACATCAAGAACATGATCACCGGGGCGGCCCAGATGGACGGGGCGATTTTGGTGGTGGCGGCGACCGACGGGCCGATGCCGCAGACGCGGGAGCACATTTTGTTGGCGCGGCAGGTGGGGGTGCCCTACATTGTGGTGTTTTTGAACAAGTGCGACATGGTTGAGGATGCCGAGCTGCTGGATTTGGTGGAGTTGGAGGTGCGGGAGCTGCTGAAGAGCTATCAGTTTCCCGGGGATGAGGTACCGGTGATTCGGGGCAGTGCGCTGGGGGCGTTGAACGGGGAGGAGCGGTGGGAGAAGACGATTTTGGAGTTGATGGAGGCGGTGGATCAGCACGTGCCGTTGCCGACGCGGGATGTGGACAAGCCGTTTTTGATGCCGATCGAGGACATCTTTTCGATTTCCGGCCGTGGGACGGTGGTGACGGGACGGATCGAGCGGGGCAAGGTGCGGGTGGGCGATGAGGTGGAGATTGTAGGGTTTCGGCCGACGGTGAAGAAGGTGGTGACCGGGGTGGAGATGTTCCGGAAGCTGTTGGACGAAGGGATTGCCGGGGACAACGTGGGGTTGTTGTTGCGGGGAACGGAGAAGGACGAGGTGGAGCGTGGGCAGGTGGTGTGCAAGCCGGGGTCGATTACGCCGCACACGCGGTTTCGGGCCGAGGTGTACATTTTGAAGAAGGAGGAGGGGGGACGGCACACGCCGTTTTTCAGCGGGTATCGGCCGCAGTTCTACTTTCGGACGACCGATGTGACGGGGACGGTGAAGCTGCCGGCGGGGGTGGAGATGGTGATGCCGGGGGACAACGTGAACATGGAGATCGAGTTGATCACGCC
>JAIMAG010000017.1 GCA_023512135.1 Terriglobia bacterium
CGTCCGTCGCCGCCAGGCCGCACGCGCCGATGTGGAACTGGACCCCGTCTTCCACAGTCTCATCCGGCAGGCCACGACAGCGTTCTGGGACGCGTACCTCCGCAACGACACTGCAGCACGTCAATGGCTTGCCGATGGCGGCCTGGAAGCGGTGCTCGGCGTCCACGGCGTGCTCAAGAAGAAATAGCACGCGCACAGGCCCAGCCGGCGCCGCGTGCACGAGCTGACTCGCCCGGCTCCTGGCCTGGCTCTCCGGAGAAAGCTGCGCCTCTGCACTGCGCACACGAAGGACGGAAAGCTTTGCTTCAGAACAGCAGACCAGCCGCTTCCGGAAAAGCAGAAGAACGACCGAACGATTCAGGCTGTTTCCGGCGGAACCAGACCGCAGCAGTCCGTCGCTCGTTTTGACCGCTGCAGGACGCGTCGTTATAATGCGCAGCAGATGCGTGTGGGCCGCTAGCTCAATCGGTAGAGCAGCTGACTCTTAATCAGCGGGTTCCAGGTTCGAGTCCTGGGCGGCTCACCATTTCCCGCCAACGCTTTCTGGAGCGCACTACACCGGTTTCAGGGCCGCGACAAGTTGCCAGAGCTGCTTTTCGCTGCTCTTGTTGAGCTTGCCCAGAAATGCTTTTTGCATGACTTCGTGCGAATCCACGATGAACACCGCGACTCATCGATAGGCGAACACCATCGGTCACCATTGCAAATTGGCGCGAAAGGAAGATGACTGCGTTCCTGAACGGCTCGATTCCGGTGAACTCCTGCGGAAGCACTCCAACCATCTGGACAGTGGCTCCGTTCCAATTCATCGTCTTGCCGACGACCTGCGGATCGGCCGCCCAGTGCGTTTTCCAGCAGGAATAGCCGAGCACTGCCGCCCACCCGTCTTTGCCACCCCCCGGCGACATCACCCGCCAAAGACAAACTGTTGGCGCAAGACAGGAACTGGTCTTTGCGCCCGGCGCCACTAAGGCTCGAGCTGCGGCCCGTAGGTGAGCAGGAAGGTCATGATGTCTGCCGCCTCCAGCATATCCCGGGCGGTGAAGCGAATCGAATGCGAGCCGGTGCGTTCGATGCCGGGCATGTAGGCGGCGACTTCGGCCATCAGGTAGTGTTTGAAGCTGACCTCGACCAAGACCGGAGACTGGATGCGAAAGGGTTTGAATTCACTGCGGCGTGCCAGTGCTGCGCGCACCTTTTCGGCGATGAGCGAATAGGCGGCTTCCGGCGTGAGGGTGCTGGCGGAATGAAAGCCGAGGTTTTGCTTCACCACAGCGGCTTCGATGGGCCCGACCAGGCGGCGAACCTCTTCCACGGCGGCGTCGTCACCGCTGACCATGACGACGGGCACGCCGAAGTGTCCGGCGATGGCGGCGTTCCAGGAGCCTTCGCTCATCTCGACGCCGTTGACGGCGACCCGCGTCAGCCGCGCGCTGGAAAACGTGTGCGCGCGAACGCCTTTCAGATTGCTCGCCGAGGCGTGATAGCCGATGAAGAGAACCGCATCGAACGATTCATCGATGCCGGCCATCATGCTCAGCCGGCGCGGCCAGGAGCGAATCACTCGCACGTCGGGCGGAAAGAGTTCGAGGAGCAGATTTTCTCCGTTGCCGTGGGAATCGCTGACCAAAATTTCTGTGGCGCCGGCCGCTTTGGCCGCCTGGATGGCGGCCAGGGCTTCGCGCGTCATGAACTCGCGATAGCGAGCATATTCGAAGCCGCTCGGACCGAGCTGGTCGCCGGTCACGGTGCCGACGGTGCCTTCCATATCCACGGAGATGTAAACCTTCAGTTTGCGCTGCGGAGCTTCCGCGGCAGCACCCCACAGCGACGGAGCTGCTAACAGTGCAAGGACGGCAAGGAAACGGAGCCGCATGGACTTCACCTCCCGCAAAGTTTTTCTGTCTGCGTGCCCGCGCATCTTCTCATACCTCCGGGCCGGGTTGAACGGGCTACTGCAGTGGTTGATTTTCTGCGGCACTGCGTTCAGGATGAGCCGGGTGCTGACGATGCGGAAACGACGCTGGGTGCGAATCCTGCTTGCGGGAGTGCTTGTCAGCGGTGCCGGGCTGGTGAGCCTGCCGGCGCCGAATCCCGATTCGTGGGTGATTCAGGGGGCGCTGGTGGCCGATGGCACCGGCAGCCCGCTCCGGGCGGCCAACGTGCGCATCGCCGGGGATTCCATTGTTGAAGTCGGAAATTTCGTTCCGAAAGAAGACGAAGAGACCGTCCATGCCGAGGGATGGGTGCTGGCTCCGGGATTCATTGACATCCACAACCACTCGACCGAGGGCCTGCTGGTGGAACCCCTGGCGGCCAGCCAAATTTCTCAGGGAATCACCACGCTCGTCGTTGGCGCCGACGGCAGCTCACCCTGGCCCGTGCAGGACTATCTGGAGCGGTTGCAGCGGTCGCCGGCGGCCGTCAATGTGATGGTTCTGGCCGGGCACGCGACGGTTCGCGAGCTCGTGATGGGGCGAGACTACCGACGGGCGGCGCGGCAGGAAGAGATTGCGCGTATGGAGCAGCTCGTCGAACAGGCAATGCAGGAAGGGGCTGCAGGGCTTTCCAGCGGGTTGGAATACGAAGTGGGCAGCTACGCCGCGACCGAAGAGCTGATCGCGCTGGCGCGTGTAGTGGCGCGCTACGGCGGGTTCTACATGACCCACATCCGCGACGAAGCCGATCGCGTCTTCGAAGCGCTGGCCGAAGCGCTGGCGATCGGCGCTGCGGCTCAGGTGCCGGTGCAGATTTCTCACATCAAGCTGGGCACGGTCGGGGTGTGGGGCCAGGCAGCGCGGGCGGTAGAACTGATCGAACAGGCCCGGCAGCGCGGCGCGGACGTCACGGCGGATAGCTACCCGTACGACGCCTGGTCTTCCACCATCACCGTGCTGGTGCCGAACCGGCGGCACGACCACGCACCCAGCGTGGCCAAAGGACTGGCCGATGTCGGCGGGGCACAGAACGTGATGATCGTGCGCATGGCCAGGCGTCCCGAATATGAATTTCGCACGCTGGCCGAAATTGCCGAAGCGCGCGGGATTTCGCCCGTCGAGCTCTACATGGAGATTGTTCGGGAAGGTGGCGCCAGCGTGGTATGCCGTTCCATGGTGGAAGAAGACATTCGCACCTTCTACCAACAGCCATGGGTCATGGTGGCCTCCGACGGCGGCATCGGCCTGCGGCATCCGCGCAGTGCCGGCAGCTTCCCGCGGGTGCTGGGCCGGTACGTGCGGGAGCTAGGCTGGCTGAGCCTGGAAGAAGCGGTTCGCAAGATGACCTCACTGCCAGCCGCACGGCTGAAACTGGCCGACCGCGGTCAAATTCGGGCCGGGGGAAAAGCCGATCTGGTGTTGTTTGATCCTGCGACGATCCAGGATCGTTCGACTTTCTACGACCCGCTCCGGCTCTCCGAGGGGGTTCTGCGCGTCTGGGTCAACGGGGTGGAGGTCTGGCGTGCCGAACGCGGTGCGGCAGGAGCAGCCACGGGCGCCCGGCCGGGCCGCGTGCTGACGCCTCCCCGTTCAACTCGGCCCGGCTAGCGCGGGGCAAATTTCTCCGACCAGCGCACCCGCGCGGTCATCTGCATGACCACAAACAGGGTGAGGATGGAGAGGATGGTGACCGTCAAACCGGTATAACCTTCTAGGAAAAAGGCACTGGAGAACAACACCAGATAGACGAATTGGGTGAGTCCCGCTTCCCGCCAGGCAAAGCGCGCCCCCACGACCCGCCACAGATAGCTCACCACCAGGAAAACAGAGACGGCAGCGCTGACGGCAAAGGCAAAATGCACGGCGATGTGATCGACCAGATAGGCCAGCAGCAGATGGAATGCAAAAAACGCAGCGGCCAGGAAAAAGTAGTTCATCGGGTGCAGATCAATCTGACGGAGCGTGGTGAAGATGAACATCAGAAAGAAAAAGAAGAAAAGCGAAACGGGGGCGAAGAAGCTGATCCGGCCCGCCAGCGGACCGGGCTGCAGCATCCGAGGCATGGCCACGCCGAGATCGTAACCGGTCATCAGGTTGGTGTATGTCCAGAGCAGTTCCCATCCCGAGTCGGTCTCGTGCTTTTCGGTCGCCGCCAGCGTGTCCTGCGGAAAATCAAAATCTCGGAAATTCGTAGTCAGGCGCAGCTCGAAATCGCGCACCCGGGCGACGCCATCGCCGAAGTCATAGCGCCAGCTATCCAAACCCTGAGAGCGATAGCGCACCTGCCACTGCAGGGGCTGGTGCGCACCCACCGGCACTTCCACGGTGATGGTGTCTGCGTTCTGGCGAAACTCCACGGGCCGGCCCTCGGCGAGCACTACGAGGTCGTCGTAGATGGCCTGCGCCGCCGGAAGTTTCCATTCCACCAGCACGCGCAGTTCGCGGTCGGTTGGATTGCGGAAGGTGTAGTCACCCTGGAAGGCGACCCGATAGGTACTGTACCAGAGCAGCCCTTTTTTCCGCGGCTCGAGCGTCAGCGCGACCCGCGCGCGCGTCTGCTCCAGGGGAATGAGCAAAGCCGGAGGCGCGGTCGCCTCAGTCGCCGATCCGCCGCCCGGTCGACCGGCTTCCACCGGCAAGGCAGCGGCGCGCGCGTCGCGGGCCACCGGGGCTCGCTGGATGTGTGCTGCGCCCCAGATGGACTCCACCTGGCCACGAAGGTTTTCCTCTGCAGAATAGGTGCGGTGGAAGATCGTTGCGCCCAGCACACCCCAGGCCGCGGCGGTGCAGACGTAGATGAAAACGATGGCCACGATGCGTTTGATCATGTTGTCAGGTCTCCCGGGCGAACCATCCGCTGCACCCGGCAGTAGCACAGCGGGTACGATCGGCCCATTTCGATGGATGTTCCGCGACGGAAGCGGCGAGCGCCATCGCGAGCGAGGACGGCGGGGCGAGCTTCACCGGTTCAGCTCTCCGAAGCAACGGCGCGCATCGCCGGACGCCCGCGCGCGGGCGCGTGTCGAAGCTGAGAGGTGTCCGGCAGCATCCCGGCGAGCGTTTCGAGGTAGGACTCGAGCGCCGCGCGGCCCCGCGCCGTCAGCCTGTAGGTCGTTTTGGGCTTGCGCGCGACGAAGCGCTTGGCGCAGGCCACATAACCGGCTTCTTCCAGTTTGCGCGCCTGCACGCTCAGGTTCCCGTCCGTGGTTTCCAGCAGGTCGCGCAGTTCGGTGAAGGTCAGCGATTCGTTCACCGCCAGCGCGCAGAGGATGCCGAGCCGCAATCGCTCGTGAATCAGCGGGTCGAGATCGCCGGGAGCCGGCCGCGGCCGCTCTGCGGAAACTGACTTGCGGTGTTTAGCCATTGTGCCTCCACGCGATGTAGGCCCCGAAGGCGATGTGGAGCCAGCCAAAACCCAGTGCCAGCAGGGCCAAACCGGCCGAATCGTCCAGCCAGACGGCCGCAGCAGCCAGAGCCAGAAAACTCGCGCCCATCCAGCGGAGCGGAGCCACGGAAACCACTCCCGCCGAGCCGAGCGCCACGCCATAACACCCCAACCAGACCTCCGGCAGCATGCCCGGTGTGCCACCAGCCAGCACGGCCAAAGTGAGCAGCCCGCCCAGCATCATGGCGGTGCCATAGCCCCAGGCAGCACGACGCAGCACGGGAGTCCAGAACTGCTGGCCGAGGCGGCGGGCTTTGCGCGCCATGCTCCAGGTGCCCGTAATCGCCGAGCTGAGCAGCAACGCTCCCCACACCGCCAGTGCAGCCCGGGGATGCGCGGCATCCCAGGGTGCACCGGTCCACAGGCGGTTGGCTCCCACAGCCAGCAAAGCGAGCAGTCCGATGGCGACGAAGCCGCGGCCGGGAATCGTGGTCAGATGTCCGGCTGCTTCCAGCGTGCGCCGGATGTAGGCCAGCTCGTCCTGGGCTCGGTGGAACAGTGGGCGCTCGGTCATCTTGTCGGTGCGGCTGGGCGAAACCACCGCCGGCAGGATGGCAGTTGCCGCGATAAATGTCAAGTACTTTTCTTCATAAAGTTAACTCCCCGTTGCCGGGCTTCCCTTCCGCTCTGCCCCGTCCGGCGTTCGTGCAGGCGCACGGGCGAATCGGTGGTCTGGAACAACCCTCCGGGCACCGGATCGGCGCAGCGTACGGTTGACGGGAGCGACTGGCTGCGCGCAGCGATTTTGTCCATAATGGCCGCTCGGACTGCCCGCGCAGCCGTCCAGACTGCGGCACGCACAAAACGGAGGGAGACTATGGCCGAGACACTGGCAGAATTTCAGAAATTCCGCGCCGAGATGAACGAAGAAATTCAGAACTCGAATCATCTCGGCATGAAACGTTTCTTCGCGCTCGACCACCAAGCCTATGAGCCGGGGGCGTTGGACACCAAGACGAAGGAATTGCTGGGACTGGTGGCCTCCACCGTGCTCCGCTGCGACGACTGCATCACCTACCATCTGGTGCGCTGCGCCGAGCAGGGCTGGAGCCGCCAGCAGGTGATCGATGCGCTGAACGTGGCGCTGATCGTGGGCGGCTCCATTACGATTCCGCACGTGCGCCGGGCCTTTGCGCGGATGCGCGAGATCGAGGCCCTGAAGGCCTAGCCGTGCGTTCTGCAGCCGCGACGGGCAGCCGTAGCCCGGCAAACAAAGCCGCGGACAGCAGGGTTTTCCCGACGGGCGGCTTCCGTGTTAGACTGCGGCCCATGCGTTGCCCTCGCGTTTTCTTATGGATTCTGGTTGTCCTGATCGCTCCGGCGGCGCGGGCACAGACGGCGGATCCCGTGTCGGCGTTCGAGCAGGGACTGCGTGCCGCACTCGCCGCAAAGAATCAGGCGGAACTGCTTCGCCTGATCCCGATCCTGGACCCCACGTTGACCCACGCGATTCTGCAAACACCCGCCGAGCGCGTGCAGATTACGGTGCACGCACTCGGCCCCCTTGAGTCGGGCCGGCTGGTCTTTGTGCGGCTGGAGGACAGCGTCGGCGGCCACTCGATCGAACTGTTTCAGTCGCTTGGCGAGCTCCGCCTGCGAGCCGGGCAAGGGGTGCTGGCCCGCAGCCTCTCCATCCACGAAGCGGCGACGGCGTTCCGCATCGCCACGCACTATTCCATCCTGGAGATGGAGGCGAATTCAGGCGCCACGACAATCCTCGACCATCTGGAAATCGCCGTAACGCGGCCAACGCGCTGGATCTTCTTTTTTCTGAACCCCGACCGGGTGGTGCATTCGGTGGCCATCGAAGCGGGCAGCGCCGCGGTGTTTCGCGCCGGAAATTTTGTCGCGGTGGAGCGCGAGGAAAACTGGCGTCAGGGTGAACGGATCCGCCTGACGGTGCGTTCGCAGCAGCGCGGCGCTGGAACGAAATCCTGAAGTCGGTGGTGCCCCTTCGGGGCGCAGACCCGACGCGCTTCCACCCGCGGGAACACGCAATGCACAACGCCCACACCCATCCCCGGACGCACACAGCCAGCATGAGGGGTGTGCTGCAGTGGTCCATGGTGGCCACGGTCGGCCTGGTGGTTGCCGAGCTCGTCGGCGGCATTCTGGGTCGTTCGATTGCCCTGATCAGCGATGCGGTGCACAACCTGACCGATGTGCCCACGCTGATGGTTTCCTGGGCCGCGCTGCGACTGGCCGAGCGACCGCCCACCGCGGAGAAGACCTACGGGTATCACCGCGCCGGGATCCTGGCGGCGTTCACGAACGCCATCCTGCTCGTGCTGGTCGCGCTCTACATTCTCTACGAGTCGTATGTGCGGCTGCGCGCGCCGGTCGCCGTGCATACCGGCGTGATGCTCTGGCTGGCCGTCGTCGGTCTGGCAGTCAACGGAGGCATCACGCTGGCGCTGGTGCGCGGGCGCGGCGACCTGAATCTTCGCAGCGTGCTGATTCACAATTTTGGCGACGCGCTTTCCAATGTGGCCATCCTGGCCGGGGCGCTGGCGATTCGCTGGACCGGCGCAGCCTGGGTGGATCCGTTGCTCGGCATCGGCATTGGCGCGCTGGTGCTCTGGTCGAGCTTCGGCATTCTGCGCGAGAGCAGCCACATCTTGCTCGAGGGCACCCCGCGCGGGGTTTCCATCGAAGCCATCGCGCGCACGATCCTGAGCGTCGAGGGGGTACGCGAAGTGCACGACATCCACGTCTGGACGCTGGGCGCAGAGCTGCACGCCCTCTCCTGCCACGTGCGCATCCCCGACATGCATATGGAAGAGAGCGAACGCATCCTGAACCGCATCGCAGCACTACTTGCCGAGAAATTCCGGATCACGCACACGACGATTCAGTTCGAGCGCGCCGGACTGCCGCGCGAAGCCACCCTCTACCTGCCGGATACGGAAACGACGCGGGCGAAGTGATTCACGGCGTGGTGCCGGATTCTGCCGGGACACGGGCCCGCAACTGCAGCGAGGTGCCGCGCTCTTCGTTCATCTGTTCGCTGGCTTCCAGATCCAGCTCGGCCAGATGGAGCGAACGCCGGATGCCCTCCGGCGTGACGTACACGATGCGGTCACCGCGGATGCTGAACGCCACGGCCAGAACCAGCGTGCCATCGCGGCGGAGGAAAACAATCTGCTCCAGCTCGGGAACCGGCGGAGGCGGCAAGGATGGCGCGACCGTTTCTTGCGACACCGGAGCGGCGACGGGTTCGACGACAGCGCGTTCCCCCGGCGGCTCGCCGACGAGCTGCTGCACGACCACGACCGGTGGCACGACGACAGCCGGCGTCGGCGGGAAGAAGACGGGCACAACAGGCAGGGCAGGCGTCTCGCGGCGGATCTGGCGTGCCAGGGCCAACTGCTGCTGCGTGACCGGATCGACCAGAGCACGCACCTCGAGATTCCGTGTGACCGCAGCGAGGTGAGGATAGTCAAAGCCCAGTCCGGGCACCGGAAAGTCTCCCAGGAGCAAGCTGCGGACGCTCCCTCCTGCACCGACCGTGGAACCCGCAGGAAGCACGACGGTGGTGCTGGATTCTGCGGTGACGGGACTTGGTTGAACAGGCACGGCGACGGTTCGCGAGGCAGCGGAACGAGTCCCAGCCGGCCGTGACGCCGGCGCACGCCGCTGTGCCTGTGCATCCGGAGCGACCAGGACCACCGCTGCGGCCAGCAGAAAAACTGAGGAAAAGCGTTTCATGGGCGAGTCCAATTATGCCAGATGCGGCAGCCCGGTGCGGGGTTGCAGAGCGATGCGGAGGTGACTGCTTCGGTGCCGGGTATCGCCGGGTCGGGATGCTTTTCCTCAGGACGGAGTTTGTGCTATAACCTTGCGGCTCCGCCATGGAGGAACAAGAACAGCACGAGCCAACTGTGCTCGCGACGCCGCTGCCGAACGGGGCCAATGCCAGCGACTACTGTCCCGTCTGTTCACGGGCGCTCGAGTCGCGAAGGTGCAAGCTAGTGTGTCCCGGCTGCGGCTACTACATGTCCTGTTCGGATTTTTACTGAAACGGAACCGAGACACCGCGCGGTGCTGGCGAGTCCGGACGCTGCGGCGGGTGGTCCTGCGTAGAAGAAGGAGGAAACGTGGCACTGAGGATTACGAATCGTGAAGTGGATGGCGTGACTGTGGTGGAACTGGATGGACGGATTGTGCTCGGAGAAGAGAGCAACTCGCTGCGCGAAACCGTCAAGTCCCTGCTGGCCAACAACAAGCGCAAGATCGTTCTCGATATGCGCAACGTGACGTACATCGACAGCGCAGGGCTGGGCACGCTGGTGGCCAGCTACCAGAGCGCACGCAATCAGGGTGCCACGCTGAAGCTGGCCAATCTGGGTTCGAAATTCCAGGAAATTCTGCAGGTGACCAAACTGATCACCGTGTTCGACGTCTACGACAGCGAAACGGCCGCCATCAAAAGTTTTCAATAGTCGTCGCACGGCCGGGAGCGACCCGGCTCGCCGATATCGCGTGCAGGAAGCTGTGAGGCTACGAACACCGTGGCCGAGCCCCAGGTGACACCGTTCGCAGGCGCGGCCACGCTCATTCTTCCAGCCGATAGATCGTCAGCCCGCTGAGCAATTTGGGATAGAAGTCGGTGGATTTCTGCGGCAGGACGTTTCCGCTGAGCGCAATTTCCATCACCTGTTCCACGCGCACCGGATTCAACAGGCAGGCCAGTTGGGCACGGCCGGCCTCAACCGCAGCGATGGCCTTTTCCATCTCGCGTTCATAGCTGAGGTAGGACTCGTTGCGCACGGCGGCGGGGGTAATGCCCAGCCCTTTTTCGAGCACGAGGCGATGCAGCACCATCACGTCGAGCCGGCGCTGCGCCGGCGTGGCCTCGGGGATCAACTCTTCGAGGTTCACGTTGGGCCGAAGGACGAACAGGAACAACCCGGCGCCGGCCGCACAGATGCCGATCGTGGTGCGCGTGGCGCCGCGCCGTACCAGATCCCGGCGAAACTGCTCCCGTTCCTGCTGCGACCGGCCGGCGGAGTCGGGATAGGCATACCAGTCAAAGTACGGTTCTAACTGTTTGCGGAAGCGGGCGAAATCGAATTCCGGCAGGTTGGCCACCACGCGGTGCGTGGGCAGGATGGTGATCCCTTCGCTGCAGGCGTTGAAAAACGTCATCATGGCGAACTCGTAGGGCGCGTGGGGCAGGAGGGCAGCGGCGGCCTGGCGACGCTCGTTGCGGTAGGCGAGTGCGGTTTCGTAGCGGTGGTGGCCATCAGCAATGACCAGTTTTTTGTCCACCAACTCGGTGATGAAGCGCTGGATGGTCTCTTCTTCCACGATGGGCCAGAGGCGGTGGACGACGCCGTACTCGTCGCGCACTTCGACCGGGGCAGGCACGCGGGAGACGCTCTCGAGCAGTTGGTCCACGCGGCGGTGCGGGTCAGCAAACAGCATGAAAAGCTGTCCGGTCTGAGCCCGAGTCCTGCGCAGCAGTTCGAGCCGGTCGGCTTTGGGAGCCGCAAGGGTTTGCTCATGACGGTGCACCACGCCTGCTTCGTAGTCTTCCACCCGGCCGAGGGCAATGAACCCCTGGCGGTGGTGGAGCACACCGGTATCGGGCGCGACGTATTCCTGAAAATAGGCATAGATGGCCGGGGCGGGGTCGCGCACCAGGATCCCTTCCGTAATCCAGGCTTGCAGTGTGGCCGCAGCGCGTGTGTAGACGTTGGTGCGTTCGTTGTCGCCGGGTTCGGGCCGGCCTTTTTCGATCCGCACCAGATTGCAGGGATCGAGCGCGTAATACCGCTCCTGCATCTCCGGCGTGATCTTGTCGTAGGGCTGCGTGAGCACCCGCTCCAGTTGCACGCGGCTGGAGTTGTAGCGGTAGGCGGCAAATGCGCGGATCTCAGCCATGCATGCCTCGCAGTGCGCTCGTGCTCAAACGCGCTATTCTAACAATTCACCGGCAGAGGCCCAAGAAAGACCGCGCGACTGCGTTAGAATCGAGAAGGATGCAGGGAGCGATGCCGGTGCAGGAAACCCGCAAAGATTTTCGCGGCGTGCGGCTGCTGATTTTCGATCTCGACGGCACATTGATCGATTCCAAGCTCGACCTGGCGCTTTCCGTCAACGCGGTGCGCGCCTGGCTGGGCCGGCCGCCGCTGGAGCCGGAGCGCATCTACAGCTACATCGGCCAGGGTGCCCCGATGCTGATCCGTCGCGCGCTGGAAGAGGGCGTCAGCGAAGAAGAAGTCGAGCGGGGGCTGAAATATTTCCTCGAGTACTACCAGGCCCACATGCTGGACCACACGGTGCCCTATCCGGGCGTCCGCGAAGGGCTGGAACGGCTGGCGCAACGTCCGAATACCCTGCTGACGGTCTACACGAACAAGCCGGAACGGTTCAGCCGCCAGATTCTGGAGGGGCTCGACCTGGCCAGGTTTTTCCGGCAGGTGTACGGGGGCAATCGCTTCGAACGAAAGAAGCCCGATCCGATGGGCGTCGAAGCGCTGTTGCACGAATTCCAGTGCGCGCCGCAGGAGGCCATGATGGTGGGGGACAGCGAAATCGACGTGCTGACCGCACGGAATGCCGGCATCTGGTGCGCCGGTGTCACCTACGGACTCGGCGCCGAGCGACTGCGCGAGTATCCACCCGACCTGCTGCTCGATTCTCTTCTCGAGCTTCCCGCCCGACTGGATGGCTGCACCTGAGAGGAAGCGCTCGAGCGCAGCCGGAAAATCCCGTCGCTAGTCGGCGGCCGAATGCTGCCGGTACCACGCCCAGGTGCGGCGGAGTCCTTCCTCGAAGCTGACCTGCGGACGGTAGCCGAGATAGTGCTGCGCGCGAGAAATATCGGCCTGCGAATGCAGGATATCGCCGGCGCGCGGCGGCAGGTGTTTCGGAGAAACCGCTGTGCCGGCGATGTGGGTCAAGCTGTCGAGCACTTCCTGCAAGCTGACGCGCCTGCCGGTGCCAATGTTGAAGGTCAGGCCGGAGACGTCCGGCGCCTGACAGGCGAGCAGATTGGCCTGGACAACATTTTCGACGTAGACAAAATCGCGCGATTGGGTGCCGTCTCCGTAAATCGTTGGCGGCTCGCCCGCCAGCAGCGCAGTACAGAATTTCGAGAGCACGCCGGAATAGGGCGAACGAGCATCCTGGCGCGGGCCGAAAACGTTGAAGTAGCGCAGCGAGACGTTTTCCAGGCCGTAGGCGCGGCCGAAGACCTGGGCGTAGAGTTCCGCGACGTATTTCGTGACGCCGTAGGGCGAGAGCGGCTCCGGCCGCATGGACTCCGTTTTGGGCAGCTCGGGCGACTGGCCATAGACCGCAGCCGAAGAAGCCACCACGACACGCCGGACCTTGGCCTGTCGAGCCGCCAGCAGGACGTTCAGCGTGCCGTCCACGTTCACGGCATGGGTTTCCAGCGGGTTCTCTACGGACCGGGGTACCGAGGTGAGCGCGGCCTGGTGAAGCACAACGTCCACACCGCGGCAGGCGTGTTGCACAGTGGCGAGATCGCAGATGCTGCCTTCGATCAGCTCGATGCGGCTGAGCACGCCCGCCAGATTCTCCCGTTTGCCGGTGGAAAAATCGTCCAGCACGACGACTTCATCGCCGCGAGCCACCAGGGCTTCCACAATGTGCGAACCGATGAAGCCGGCGCCACCGGTGACCAGATAACGCATCTGCGCTCTCCAACGAACGGGCCCGCTCTGCATCCCTGGCGGGTTCTTTTGCGACTCGGCGGCCGGGTTCGCAGTGCACGAACCCGTCCCGGAAGATAGTTCTGCGGCCTGCGCAGCAGCCCCGTGGCAGGCGTCGCACCGGGTTGCCGAACAGCGCGCGAGGGCTTTCCGCAGCCGCCGCGGTTCAGGTACGCTTGACTATAGCCCGAGCTGCGGCAGGGGACAAGCCAGCACACGAAGAGATTTTCTGCGGGCAACACCCCCACGGGCACCAGGAGTCCAACGGAAAGCGATGAAACGGTGGCTGGGGATCGTTGTGCTGGTCGTCGGCCTGGCGAGCCTGCTGGTGCTGGGAGCGAGGCTCCTCTTCTTTCCGGTAACCCAAAACAGTGACTCACGCGCGCCGGCGGCGCCAGCCGACGCTACCGTTCCGCCCACACCGACCGAGCCTGAACATCCCGAGCAAATCTCGAAAGCTGCTCCGGCACGAGCTCGCCCGGCGGAGAACCCGCCTGCGCTGCCGTTTCGCGCCGGGGAAAAACTGGGCTACCGGGTGCGCTGGTCGTTTTTCCCGGCGGCGGCAACGGTGGAAATGATCGCGGTTGGGCGTCGTACGTTCCACCAGCAAACCGCGTGGCACTTTCAAGCGGTGGCACGAACGCTCGCGCCGGTGCGTTCGATTTACGAGCTTGACGATCAGTTCGATTCCTACAGCGAGGCGACCGCACTGCGTGGCCTGCAATTCGAGATGCACCTGCGCGAGCAAGGCAAGGAGCAGCGGCGCATTGTGCAACTGCTGCGTGGCGAGCAGGCGCCCCGTACAAATGGTACTGCGGTGCGCGTGCCGGAAGAGACCCGCGACCCGCTCGGGCTGATCTACTACCTGCGCACCGTGGACTGGCGGCAGACTCCGGAGCTGCACCTGCCCGTGCACGACGGACGGGCCCTGTATGACGTCCGGGCCAGGCGCGAAGAAAGCGACGTCCGCGTGGAAGTGCCGGCGGGATGGTTTCGGGCCGAACAGATCTCCCTGCGCGTTTCCCGCGATGGCCAGCCGGTGCCGATGACGGCGTTTCGGCTCTGGCTGGCCGACGACGTCGCGCGCACGCCGGTACGGATCGAAGCCGAGCTGCCGTTCGGATCTCTGCACGTGGAACTGCAGCCCCCTCCGTCGCCGTGAGGCGCTTCAGCCGAATCGCAGGGCTTCGATCAATCCGCAGACAATGTGGCCGATGGTGATGTGCGCTTCCTGAATCCGCTGGGAATCCCGGGAGGGTACATTGAGCAGCAGGTCGGCGCAGCCGGCGAGCGCACCGCCGGTTTCCCCGGTCATGGCGACCACGAAAGCGCCGCGGGCTCTGCCGGCTTCCGCGCCGCGGAGCACGTTGGGACTGGTGCCGCTGGTGGAAAGGGCCACGAGCACGTCTCCCGGCTGCACCAGAGCTTCGATCTGGCGCGCGAAGACGTGCTCGAAGCCGTAATCGTTGGCCGCCGCGGTGAGCACCGAAGGATTCGTGGTCAGCGCCAGCGCGGGCAGCCCGGGTCGGTCGCGCCGCAGGCGGACCACCAGCTCGGCGGCGATGTGCTGCGCATCGGCTGCGCTACCCCCGTTGCCGAACAGAACCACCTTGCCGCCGGCGGCAATCGTCGCCGCGGCTCGCTCAGCAAAGCGGGCGATCCGCGCAATCAGTTCGTCGGAAAAGCTCTGCTTGACGCGACAGCTTTCCGCCAGTTGCTCGCGAATCTGCAGGCACAGGTCCTGCATGTCGGTTCCCTTGCCACTTCGCTCCAGCACGGCGGCCCGACTATAGCAGGATTCCCGCACCGTCAAAAGGTGTGACCGCACTTGCACCAGGGCTGCAAAACCTGTTGCCCACCGGGCGCGTTTCGGCGGAAGATGGCGCCCCGAACGACCGGCTGGAGACAGCGCAGAAACGTTCTGCGGAGCTGCCCGTGGAAACTGTTCTGATCCTTTTGCTCGGGCTGGCAATTGGAATCGCGGTGGGACTGCTGGGCGTGGGCGGCGGAATCCTGCTCGTGCCTGCGCTGAGTTTCCTGCTGGGCATGAACCAGCACCTGGCGCAGGGAACCTCGCTGTTCATCCAACTGCCGCCACTCGGGCTGGGCGCGCTGTACGCGTACTGGAAACGACGGCAGGTAGACTGGCGCGCCGGCTGGACCTGCGCCCTGGGATTTTTTCTGGGCGGGTACTTCGGCAGCCTGATCGCGATCCAAATTCCTGCTGAAGATCTGCGGGCGATCTTCGGACTGTTCCTGATGTTCGCCGCTGCGATGCTTCTGCGGAAGTCACACCCGGCGCGGCCTGTGAACAAAAACCATGCCTGAAAACTCTGTGCGCCTGCTCTCCATCTTCAGTGTGGCCTGCGTGGTGGGTGTGCTGGGAGGATTGTTCGGCGTGGGCGGCGGAATTCTGCTGGTTCCGCTTCTGGTACTCCTGTTCCATTTTGAACAGCACCGGGCACAGGGCACCAGTCTGGTGGCGCTGGTACCGCCCACGGGCCTGCTTGCCTTTCTGGAATATTACCGCGCCGGACATGTGGACTGGCGCGTGGGGCTTTTGATTATCCCCGGGGTTTTTGTCGGCGGGGTGCTGGGAAGCCGTCTGGCGCAAAGGCTTACGCCGACCCGGATGCGCCGGGTGTTTGCCATTTTTCTTTTCCTGCTGGGCGCGTGGCAAGCAGCTTCGATCTGGTTTTTTTGAATCTTGGCTGCCGACGTGCTGACCGACTGGCCTGCGGTTTGCTGGGCTTTTTTCGAGGGTAGTGCGCGGCCAGTCATGTTCGGCCCTTGGCGAAGCCAGCGGAGGATCGGCTCGATCGCGCGGCTGCTGCTGACGCTACTTCTTCTCTACTGCCTGTATCTGGTGATTACGCACGCCGTCGGGTACTGGTATTACCGCCAGGGCACGGTGGCGGATCTCGAGCGCGCCATCGCGTGGAACCCTCAAGAAGCGCGTTACTACGCCGCGCTGGCGCGCGGGCAGCAGGCCGCCCTGATCGAAGCAGACCCGCAGAAAATCCTCGAACTGTACGAGCGCGCAGTCGCGCTCGCACCGCGCCGGGCTGAGTCCTGGCTGCAACTGGGCAGCGCGTACGAGTGGGCCGGCCGGCTCACGGAAGCACGCCAAGCCTACGAACACGCACTGCGCCGGGCGCCGAATTCACCGCAGGTCAACTGGCAGGTCGGAAATTTTTATCTGCGCACCGGTGAGCTGGACGCCGCCTTCGCGGCGCTGCAGCGCGCGGCAGTACAAGACCCGCAGCTCCGTCGGGCCGTGTTCGCGCTGGCCTGGCGCGCGGCTGACCCCGAACGCATCCGCACCCAACTGCTGCCGCGCCAGACGGAAGTGTTGCTCGACTATCTGGATTTTCTGGCCGCCACCGACCGCGCCGACGAAGCCGAGGCTATCTGGGCGCTGCTCCTTGCGCAGGGGGAGAAGTTCGCTCCACAGCGGGTGTTTCCGTATCTGGACCTGCTCCTACGCAGCCGCCGGACCGCGGCCCTGCAATTGGCCTGGCAGCGGCTCTATCCCGCGCCGGCACCCGCCGGTGAGCTGATTACCAACGGCAGCTTCGAGCAGGAGGCCTGGAACGCCGGGCTCGACTGGCACATCTACGCTGCCGAAGGAGCCCGAGCGGCCATCGAAGCCGGCACGGCACAGCAGGGTCAGCGTGCCCTGGTGATCCGCTTCGATGGCCGCCAGAACGTGCACTTCACACACGTCTTCCAGCATGTGCCGGTGATGGCCGAAGCGCAGTACCGCTTCGTGGCCTGGGTCCGCAGCGAAGCCGTGACGACCGACCGCGGCCCGCAACTGGAGATCTTCGACCCGGATGCACCGCAACGACTGCGATGGACCACACCAGCCATGACCGGCACGCACCCGTGGACGGAACTATCACTCGAGCTGCGCACCGGCAGGCAGACGAGCATTCTGGTGGTCCGGGTAACGCGGCTGCCGAGCCACCGGCTGGACAACCGCATCGCGGGCACGTTCTGGCTGGACGCGGTCAGCCTGCGCAGCGTGCCCTAGCACACCCCGAGGAATCTCAAGCCCGGGGCAGGCGCGCTCGGGAACCCGCAGGTGTAACCATCGCGGCAAGAATTCCGAGCAACGTCGCAAACAGCATCGCGTTGGCGGGAAGCTGCAGGTTGAAGTCGGCAGCCGAGTGCACCAGCAGCGCCAGCACACCGGCAGCACAACCGAGCAGCTCGAATCGCTCCGGGCTGCGCAAGGGTCGGAACATGCCTGCGAGCAAACCGCGCAACACCAGCACCGCGATCGCAGCAAACAGCAACAGCGCGGCCGGCACGCCCAGTTCCACGGCCGCCTGCAAGTAATCGTTGTGCGCGTGTTCGACGATTTTTACCGGCAGCGCTGTTTGCACCCGGGGATAAACATCGGCAAAGCTGCCGAAGCCACTGCCCAGCCAGGGGTGCGCGGAAACCAGCGCGAGGGCGTCCCGCCAGACCTGCAGCCGCGGAACCGTGTCGGCTTCCAGTTGCGTGAAGCGTTCAAACACCGGACCCAGACCGATCCAGACGCTGAGCCCGGCAACGATCACCAGCAAAGTCGCCAGGACTCCAATCGCACGGCGGCGATAGGGAGTCGAAAACAGCCAGGCCAGCGAAAGGACTCCCAGGCCTGCTGCGGCACTCAGGATGCCCATCCGCGAACGGGAAAACAGTATGGCTGTCAGCAGGAGCACCGCGAGAACGGCGAAAAAACCGGCGCGGGCCAGCGCGTCACCTTCCCGAATTTCGTCCCGCTTCCGCCGCGGGGCGTCCCGCAGCGACCAGCATTCCCAGTGATAGAGCGACGCAGCCGCCAGCAGCGGCAGAATCATCTCCAGCAGGCCGGAGAAATGATTCGGGTTGACGTAGGTACCGGTGGCGTGCGCGGTGTAGTACACCTTCTGCAGGGCAAAGATGCGGTGCCAGTCGGCCAGGTACTGCACCATTCCGTAGAGCGCCTCCAGCACACCGAGCAGGAGGATAGCCGCAAGCAATCGCCTGCGCGCGCCGGCCTCCTGGCCGACCCTGGCAGCCATCAGAAACACGGCCAGGCAGGTGACCAGCCGGGGCAGATGCATCGGCAGGGTGTAGCCTTCCCGATCGAGCTGCACGTGCTGGACGAACACGAGCGCCAGCAACAGCGCCGGCGCCAACCAGGGCAGGCGTGCTCGCGGCTCAGGAGTGCTGCGCTTCGTCCAGAGCAACCCGATGGCCAGCACCAGCACGACCGATTGAACGGCAGCCAGGGTGTAGACCTCTGTGCCGCCAAAGCCCAGCGCGGCAGCCCACAAGCAGGCACCGAGCACGAAAGCCGGCCCGCGCATGGCAGCCTCCTACGGGGAGCCTGTGCGCGCCGGCGCGACCCGGGCCGGCGAGGTCTGCGCGAGCGACTGCGGCGGTATCAGGGAGGCAAGAAATTCCGCGTAGCGGGCCAGCACACGGCGGCGTTCGAAGTGTTCGGTGGCGTAGCGCCGACCGGCCTCGCCGAACTGGCTGCGGAGCCGGTCGGAGCGGGCGAGCTGGAGCAAGGTGCCAGCCAGTGCTTCAGGGTCTTCCGGGGGCACGACGGCACCGCAGCCGGCAGCACGAATCAGGCACGCTGCCTCGCTGGCTTCGTGAATTGCCGCGACCACCGGGCGGCCGGCGGCGAGATAAGTGAGCAGTTTGGAAGGAATCACCATGTCCACAATCGCGGCAGCCTGATTCAGCAACAGGACATCGGCAGCCGCCAGCATTTCGGCGAGCCGTCCGGCAGGCTGCAGCGGCAGGAAGCGGACATTGTGCAGACGGCGCGCACGCGCGGCCTGTTCCAGTTGTGAGCGCTCCGAACCATCGCCGACGAGGAGAAAGAGCATCTGCGAATCAGCGACCCGTTCAGCGGCAGACAGCACATTTTCCAGCTTTTGTTTGGCACCCATGTTGCCGCTGTGCAGGACGACGAAGCTGTCTTCGGCGATGCCCAGCTCCCGTCGGAACGCATTCTGGCGCGGGAGCGGGCGAATGGCTTCGGTGTCAATCCAGTCGGGCAGCAGGAGCAGTTTTTCCGCGGGCACGCCTTTGCGGCGCAGGTTTTCGCAGAATCCCGGACAAATCGTGAGGATGCGCTCGGCGCGGCGGTAGACGAGATGCTCCAGCCACCGTGCGGCACGCACCGCCAGCGGATGCCGCAGCAGGCCCAGGGCGATGGCGACATCGGGAACCAGGTCCTTGACCTGCAGCAGAAAGCGCGCCCGGTGCCACCGCGCCAGCAGCCCGGCGGCGAGAGCCAGTTGCAGCGGCGGGCTGACGGCAAACACCACATCGGGGCGGGGCAGCCGGGCCCCCAACAACAGGGCCGGCACCGCCAGCGCGGAATCATAGGCGATGCGGCGCAGCGTGCTGCGTCGTGCCGGGACGTAGCCCCGGCAGCGGACTACGGAAACGCCGTTGCGTTCCTCGCGCCTCAGCCATTGTCCGCGATCACCATCCGCCAGCCGCCACGCAGGATAATGCGGGAACGTCGTCAACACGGTGACGCGGTGTCCCGCGCCGGCCAGATACTCGGCGAGACCGGTGTTGAACGGGGCAATGCCGGTTGGCTCCGGCGCATAATTCATCGCCACGAGCACAATGTGCATCCGCAGCCGACCTCCTGGAGGTTTTGCTTCATCCCGGGCGGCCCTGCCGGGCGGCCAGGGCGTAGCGGCGTGCTGAGCTCGCTTCCGGTTCGGCCGCAAGCTCTGCGGCCGGCGAATCAGGGTTCGACGCAGCGAGCTCCGGTTTCCAGGCGACCGCTTTCAGAGAATTCCCCCAGCGCCCGAACAGGACGTTGCCCGCGAGAAATGCGATCTGAAACAGCCGGAACATCGGCGTCGAGTCGAACCACCGATAGAAGCGAAAGGTCCAGGGCTGGTAATAGACCAGGTCACGCCGCATGGCCCAGCGCTGCACACCGGCAGCAGCGAAGATTTGGGCCAGCCGATCGGGATCGAGTCGGTAGACAAAATTTCCGGCTTCCTCGTATTCCCCGCTGATGCCGAGCCGGACGGCCAGACGGGTGAGAGCGGCATCGGCGGGCTCGGCAATGACCACGGCGCGACGGGCCACGCGGAGCATTTCCCGAACGCCGCGGTAAGCATCCGAAAGGTGGTGCAGCCCGTCGTGCACAAAGACGAAGTCGAACGAGGCGTCAGGAAACGGCAACTGCTCGGCATCGCCCACAAGCAGCGTGCAGGAGAAGCCGTAGCGGCGGCAGCGTTCGTGCGCGCGGGCGATGGCTTCCGAAGAAATATCCAGGCCGGTCACCTGAAAGCCTCGCCGGGCCAAGAATTCGGACTCCATGCCCGAGCCGCAGCAGACCACGAGTACCGTTTCGGAAGCGAAGCCATCCGCCGAAGCTGTTTTCCAGAGCAAATCCAGGCCGCGGCGCAGCTTGAACTCGAGCAAATAGCGGACCGCACGGGGGTAGCCGCGCGGCCGCGTGATTTCTTCTTCGGCATCCACGGCTTCCCGGTAGAACTGCAACTGGCGGTCGCGCGCGGCGCAATCGCCGACACCGGGCATCGCGGCCGAGGACGGTTCATCGAGGCCGGGGTTCTGCCGCTGAGCCGCAGAACGGTCGCGCAGGCGGATTTCGTATTCTTTGAGACGAACCTGATACCAGTAGAAAGCCTTCAGGGCGTTGTAGTGAAATCCGGCACGTCCGTCGAGAAAACCTCCGCGCAACCAGTACGAGTAGAAAAAGTAGAGCAGCGGACGGCCGGGTGCAGCCAGAAAGAGCCGCTTCAGCCAGCGGCGACGCTCGACGGGCGTGCCCCACAGCCGCGGGCGCACCTCACCGCTGCGGTCGCGGCGGGCATAGCGTGTGCGCAGCAGAGCTTCCCAGTCCGAGTAGGTGTTGTGACGGTCAAAGAAGTGGCGGAGGTCCTCGGCATCGCGATGGAGCAGCGGGGCGCGCAGCCGGCCAACCGGGCCATCCACGCAGAGCCACTCGTGCAGCTCGACGTCATAGCGGTTCACTTCAGGAACGCGGATGTGCTCGAAGCGCGCGCGCCGGTGTTCCACCAGGGCCATCTTCCAGAGCGGGTCGCCGTGCCGCAGGCGCTGTCCCAGAAATTCGTAGTGGTAGCGAATCAGGTAGCCGGCGCAGTCCGGGCCGCGTGCGAGCAGCCGGGTGATCTCCTCGCGCAGCTCCGGCGTGACTTCTTCATCGGCGTCGAGCAGCAGCAGCCAGGGATGCCGGAAGGGCAGGTGCGCGAGGGCCCAGTTTTTCTTGCGCGGCCCGCGCCCGTCCCAGGCAAACGGGACGACGTGAGCGCCGCGTGCGCGGGCCAGTTCCGCCGTGCGATCGCTGGAATGCGAGTCCACGACCCAGACGTCTTCGGCCCAGTCGAGCGAATGCAGGCATTTCTCGATGTTGGCCTCTTCGTTCCGCGTGGGGATGAGCACCGAGATGGGAACTTTTCGCATGTCGCAGCGACACTTCACTTCCAGGTTTCAACGAACAGGGAGATCGAAGCCACGCCGACTTCTTCCTGCTCCAGTTGCGCGAAGCGGGCGGGGGAGTAGATCCGGGTTTGATTGCACCGCACCCGCTGCACCTCACGAAAGCCGGCCTCGGTGAGCAGCTCCTGCAGATAGGAGAAATCCAGCCCCTGGCGGTGGCCGCCTTCGCAGAATAGAAGATTGGACAGCTTGCCCCCCAGCGAACGGTGCGGGCGAGGAAAATCGGTAAAGAAATCGGCGCGTCCGGTCAGGTAGGCGACGACGGCAGCTTGCATATCGGGCACCACGATGCGCATGCCGCCACCCGGGCAGAGGACACGATGGCATTCGCGCAGCAGGGCCTGGAGGTCGTCCGGGTAGAAATGCTCGAAGACGTGCGAGCTGTAGATCGAGCGCACGGAGTTGTCCGGCAGGGGCAGGCCGTGGCGCAGGTCGAGCACCAGATCCGATTTGCGAAACAGGTTGCCGTCAATGTTGACGAAGCCTCGCAGATACTTTGTGCCGCAGCCGAGGTGCAGATGCAGTTCCCGGCCGTTGCCACCGACACCCTGCAGCCGCCAGCGCCAATGGTTCAGCCAGAGCAGCGGGCGTAGCACGGTGAAGTAGAAGTCGCGCGTGGTTTGCTTCACCATCGTCCGAATCGAGCGGGCTGCTCGTGGCCCTCGCGTGAAAAACCGGCTCGCGCACGGCGAACGCGCAGCGCCATGCGCTGGTAGAGCGCGAGCATCTGATCGGCCACTGCCTGCCAGTTGTACCGTTCTGCGACCAGCCGTCGCCCACGCTCACCCATGGCGCGCGCCTGCGCTGGCTGGCGGAGAATCTGTTCGATGGCCGCTGCCGTCGCGGCGGACTCGCACGGCACAACCAGTCCGGCGCCGGCTTGGGCCACTGCAGAGCACAGGTTCACGCGGTCAGAGATAACCACAGGCAGCCCGCAGGCCATCGCTTCTGCAACCGCTTGTCCAAAATTCTCGCTGTAGGAGGGCAGAACGAACACAGCGCCGGCACCAAGCAGAGCACGACTCTGCTGCTCGTTTAGAACACCAACAAAGCTAGCTTTTTCCAGCACTTGCGCCTGTCGCAGCCAGGTGCACAGCCTGGCTCCAAACCCCTCCGTATCCGGACCGGCAACCACCAGATGAGCCTGCGGATTGCGCCGAGCCACCTCCGCAAAGGCCCGAGCCAGAACATCCAGTCCCTTTTTGAAACTGAGCCGTCCAAAGAAAATGACCCATTGCTTGCCGGTCAGTTCCGGGAAGCGAGCCAGCAAATTGGCGCAGGCAGCAGGGTCAGCAGGCGCAAACCAGTGTTCCTCCACACCGACGGGCACGACGGCGCGTTCAGGCACATCAGCAGAGCCGACGATGCGGTTCAGCCACGCTTCGGCGAGGCGGCGTTCTTCCGGAGTGTTGAACAGCACCGCGGCGGCATGGCGGAAGTTGCGGCGCTCGATCAGCCATTCATAGGCGCGCTTGCGCAGGGCATGGCGCCGGCGAAGATAAGGATCCAGCGTTCCGTGCGGGTGGAGCAGGTAAGGAACCCCGTGACGACGGCAGGCCCACGCCGCCGCAGTGGCCGAAAAGATGTACATCGAGTAGATGTGTACGACGTCGAACGCAGCCACCCGCCAGAACAGAGCGCGAGCCAGGGCCGGCGAGAACTTGTATTCGGCGGGCCAGGTCCAGCCGT
The DNA here is from genome assembly GCA_023512135.1 of Terriglobia bacterium. Classification (GTDB taxonomy): domain Bacteria; phylum Acidobacteriota; class Terriglobia; order Acidiferrales; family UBA7541; genus DSGC01. Next base: position 23,256 of record JAIMAG010000017.1, read on the forward strand.
CGAAATACTCGTACTGCACACCGTCGCGCTTCTGCGGAGTCCCCAGCGGAAGCTCGTGCTTTCCCGGACCATCCACGTTCGTGGTGAACACGGTGACCGAGGCACCTTGACGGACCAGGGCCTTTGCCAAGGCCGGACAGGCCACTGACGGTCCGCCGTATCGCGGCGCCAGACTGGCGATCACCTGCAAGATGCGGAGCATAGAGCTCGGATCGCGCGGCTCACGCGGTACCTGTGCTCTGGGAAATTCCTCGTGCCGCGGCAGACGCGTTCGGCAGCTCGGTTCACTGCACAAGCACCTTTTCGGGAGGTTCCCGACGTTCGACGGCACCGGTGCGCACAGCCTGCCTGCGGTGCAGCTCCTGAGCCTGCGCGAACACCTGGCAGTAGCCGGCGGCTACGGCGGTCATTGCGTACCGGCTCAGCGCAAATTCTCGCGCACGCTGACCGAGCAGGTCGCGGAGCGCGGCTGAGGTCAACAGCACCTGCAGGGCATGACGAAGTTCCGCTACGTTTCCTTCGGGAACGACCAGGGCGCCCGGTCCGGCGACTTCCGGAATCGCTCCGGAGTCGGACACGACGGAAGGCCTTCCGACCATCATCGCCTGCGCCAGGGCCAAGCCGAACTGTTCTTTCCACTTTGGCGTGCGATAGGAGGCGAGCACAAAAATGTCCATGGCGCGCAGGTAACGAGGCACCTGTTCGTGCGGCACAGCGGGTATCTGGACAATTCGTCCGGGATAGCGAGCCATCCAGTCCTCGCGGATTTCGCGTTCCAGCGGGCCGCTGCCCACCAGCAGCAGCTTCCAGGGAAGGTGCAGCAGGCCGCCGAGTGCCAGCAGGAGCAGGCGGATGCCTTTTTCGGGGATCAGCCGGCCGGCATAGCCCACGCAGAGGCTGGCGTCGAGGCCGAGCGCGCGGCGCAGTTCCGGCTCCGGATGCGCGGCGTGCTCGACGGGGTCCAGGCCCTGCTGAGGCAGCACCGTGACCGGGCCAGTGAAGCGACCTTCCTCGCGGAGAAGCCGTGCAGCTTCCGAATTGCCGCAGATGACAGCCGTGGTTCGTCGCAGACTGAATGCACGCAGGCGAGCCTTCCCTGTGTTCAGCGGAAACGCTCGACGGCGCAGCAGATTGTCCCAGGTGAACAAAGTCACCGCAGCCTGCGGAGCATAGCGCCGGCGCAGCAACAGGGTCTCGACCGTCACGAACGCCTGCGGTTCTTCCTCGATGTGGATCACATCGGGTGCGAAAGTTCGCAGGTGCTGCGCCAGGGCGAGCGGGTCGAGCAGGTAGGTCATATGGGAATACCACAGCGCCGAACGCAACGCGGGCACCTGTTCGGCAGTGAGCTGCGGATGAACTTCGTGGGGATAGGTGCGGAACGGGTGGGGTACCGCACGCGGCACCAGCAGCCGCAGGGAAACGTTCGCGCCGACCTGCTGGATGACCACGAATTTGCGCTGCAGGTAGGCCACCGCGTACGGATGACCGAGCACGAGCAGTTTCATGGAAGCTCCGGGACTGTCTTCGAGGTCGCAGCCGTCGCGGGGCTGTCTTCCGAATCCGATACCGCTGCCAGTCGGCCCGCGATGCCCGCAAAAACCCAGAAGTAGACATTGATCGGGTCCAGGTCCATCAGCCAGCCCTTGAAGCAGTTCAGCGCCATGACGAGCAGAAAGGCCAGCACCGCACAGGCGGTCGTGCGAAGCAGCGGCGAGCGCAGCCGCTGCCGCGCACGCCAGGCCGCCGCCATCAGCGCGGCGAAGAGCCACCAGAGCAGCAGCAGCCCCAGCCATCCCAGTTCGAGGACGGCTTTGGCGTAATAGTTCTCCACGGCCACGAAAGCTTCCGGATCATCCAGCGCATGCCGGGCCGGGCCGGTGTTCGTGCCGGTGCCGCCTCCGAAGGGAGACCTTTCGATCGCCTGGAGCAGGTCGAGGTACGCGGTCTGCTCCGCGTAGGTGACCAGCAGTTCCCAGATGTGAGCGAACAGGCTGCTCGCCGGAACACTCAGGATTCCCAGGGCCAGGGCCAACACCAGGGCGAAAACCAGCAGCGCGCGCGGCAGTCCGCCAAAGCCGCGGTCGAATCCGTAGGCCAGCACGAGCAGCAGGGGAACGAAAACGAACGCTGCCCGCGCTCCGGACAGCAGCGAGGCCACCGCCACCAGGGCCAGCATCCAGCGTCCCATGCGACGCCAGCGCAGCGCGGGATCGCTGCGGCTGAGGATGTAGCACGGCACCAGCATCGCCAGCGTGTAGGCAAAGTACTGTGTCACGCTGCTGAACGTTGCCGGGATGCGCGGAGCCAGATAGCCGCCCCCCACTTCAAATACGGTGAACTCCTGGGTGACGTGCGCGGCCGCCACACCATAGATGGCTTCCATGACTTCCTGGTGGCCGTAGATGCGTCCCAGCAGGTACTGCGCCAGACCGACCAGACAGGGCACCACCGCGAACACGACACAGATCCGCAGCAGCGTGCGCAACCGGTCGAGGTCGGCCAGCAGCGCGGCCGTGAGCAGATACAGCGGCATGTAGAACAGCCAGACCTTGATGCCGATGGCGGCCAGCAAAGGCGAGGTCGCAGCCGGACGAATGGCCTGCAGGAGAACCAGCAGCCCGAACAGGAGCATGCAGAGCGCCGGGGCGCGGGCAAAGTCCGGCAGAGCTGTGCGACGCAGCACCCGGGCCCCGAGAAAGCCTAGATAGGCGGGCAAGGCAAAAAAAATGTCCTTGTAGAGCAAAGGATGGGCAAACGGAGGACCTTCCCACGGGTAGAAGGCCAGCGTTACGGCGCCGGAAAACGGCAGATAAGCGAGCAGGCCGTAATAGCCGCGCTGCCAGCGCAGCAGAATCAGTCCGAAACAGAACAGCAGCGCCAACCCGAGCAGGGTCAACAAACCCCATTCGCGGAGGATCAGTTGCGCGGCGAGCAGGGCAAGCAGCAAGCCGACCAGCAGAACCATCGCCGGGGCCAGCGCCGTCCGTGGCGGGGCCGTTGTGCGGACAGTGTTCATGACCGGCCCTCCACCGCAGCCGATCCAGCCAGTCGGCTCAACACGGCTGCCAACCGCTGCCGATACAGTGTCCAGGAAAACTGCTCTGCGCGAGCGCGGGCGCGGCGGGCCAGCTCACGGCGCAGTTCGGGATTTTCGTAGAGAAACAGAATGCGTTCCGCCAACGCGGGCACGTTGCGGATCGGCACCAAGAAACCTTCCAGACCGTCGCGCACGACCGAGCCGCTGTTCGGCGTGGTGATGACGGGCAGCCCGGAAGCTAATGCCTCGTAGATGGCCAGTGCCGAACCTTCATGCAGCGAGGGATACACAAACACGTCAGCCTGCGCGTACCACGCGGGCAGCCCGGTTTGCGGAATCGGCGGCACGTGCCGGAAGTATTCACGGTACCGGCGCAGTCCGTCGCCGGAGCCCAACACCGGACCCACCAGAACCAGCTCTGCGTCGGGCAAGCGGAGTCGGACGAACGCTTCCAACAGATACTTCAGCCCTTTTCGCTGGCTGAGCTGGCCGACAAACAGCAGCCGAAACGGTTTGCCGGTACGGGATGGCGCCGGCGCAAATCGTGCTGTATCGGCGCCGTAGGGCAGCAGCACGATGCGTTCGTCGGCGACGCCGATGGCTGTCAGCGTGTTGCGGACGTACTCGGAAGGAGCCAGAACGCAGTCGGCCAGCAGCGCCTCGTGCGTGCAGCGTTCGATCAGCCAGTCGGGCGGCGCGGGCGGCAGCGAGTCTGCGAAATCCGGATGGAGTTCAGCCTCTTCCCGGTAGAGCGCTGCGGCGGTGCGCAGGTGTCCGATTGTCTGATCCAGCACGCAGCGGATGCCGAGCTGGCGGGCCCGCTGAAACGTGCGCAGCGCCGAGGTGTCGTATCCCAGCACCACCGCCGGGCGCTCCTGCGCCAGGCGTTGCGCCACGTAGGCATCGAAGCGCTCGTTGCGCCAGCGGAGCAGCGGCTCAGCGAGCGGGCGCGCGATGGGAAGGTGCGCGGAGCTCAGGTAGAGCGTCTCCAGCAGCGGACGGGTGGCCACCAGCCCGGCAGCCAGCTCCGCGCTGTGGCGCTTTTCGAGCCGCCGCGCGAGCCCGCTCGCGCGACCGTTCACCGTGGTCCGCAGCAGGCGGAACCAACGCGGGTGAATATACAGGCTGGTGTAGTAGCGGCGGAGCAGTCCAGCCTGGGCCAGCCCTCGTGCTGTCTCCAGGGAGTGCTGCGTGCCCGGATGCGCCACCAGCACACCACGCCGGCCGAAGCGGCCCGCGCGGCGACGGGTTTCCGCAAGCAGTTCCTGATAGAGTTCGTGGTAACAGCCGGCGATGTGCTCCAGGGAAAAGCTGCGCGCGCGCACCAGGCTTCGTGCTTCCAACTCGGAGCGGAGCGCGGCGTCAGCCGCTATGCGCTCCAGGCAGTGCGATAAAGCCACTGCGTCCCCGTTGGGAAACTGCAGGCCGACCCCGCAAAGGACTTCACCGAGTCCTCCCGCGGCCGAGCCAATCACCGCACGACCGCAGGCCATCGCCTCCAGGGCCACGATCCCCAGCGGCTCCGGCCAGCGGGAGGGCACCACCAGGGCCAGGCTGCGCCGGTAGACTTCGGGCAACGCTTCGCCCTGCACTGCGCCGTGAAAGGCAACCTGGTCGGTCAGGCCCAGCGTGCGGGCCAGCGTCTGCAGGCGGCTGCGTTCGGGGCCGTCGCCGTAGATATCGGCCTCGAAGCGCTGACCCCGGCGGGCGCAGTGAGCGAGCGCTTCCAGCAGCAGGTCGCAGCCTTTGTCGGCAACCAACCGGCCCACAAAGCAGAAGCGGTTCCCCGGCTTCACTTCCGGCGCGGGACGAAAGCGTGGATGAACCGGATTGGCAATGATCCGACAACGCGGCAGCCGCAGGCATTGGCTGAGCCAGGCACTGATGCTCACATTCCGCTGCACCAGGCGCAGGACGGCAGCGCTGGCAGCCGCGTGCAGCAGTCGCAGCGGCCCCTCCGCTGCAGCCACAGCGAACACGGAGCGCAGATCGCGCGGCAGCTGCGCGTTGTAGGTCTGGTGGGTCACCAGGACCGGCAGACGAGCGCATCGCGCAGCGAGAACGGCGCGCACGCTCATCCCGTTCACATGAACCAGATCGTGGGCGGCAAAGATGCGCGGCAGGGTGCCGGGGCCGGGTCGGCGGGCCACAGCGTAGGGCCGCCACGGTTCCGGGCCGTGTGCCGGGGTTTCCGTCACCACGGTCACCGCTGCGCCCCGCCGGGCAAACCACTCCGCAAGCATTTCGGTGGTGACTTCGATCCCCCCGACGCTCGGAGCGAACACATTCGAGTAGAAACACAGTTTCATGGCTGCTCTTCGAGGCCGCGCCTGTGCCGGTTACCCACCGTGGTGCTGGCTTTTCTTCCCCGGCGGCGTGCTGCGAAGCACGACGGCAAACAGATGGCGCGCCTCGGCCACCCCGAACAGCCGTGTCGCCAGCAGGAATACAGCGAGACCGGCAGATCCACCGGCCACGGTTGACCAGAGCTCCCACGGCGGGATCGGCGTAACGAAAATCTCATGCACCCGCACCGCCACCCAGGCTGCCGCCAGCGCAGCCAGCGTTGTGCCGACCAGCAGCCGGGCCGCCGAAGCCGCCTGCACAACCCGCCAGCGCCATCCCAGAACACCGGCCAGGATCAGAGTGCTGCTCCAGGCAACAGCCACCAGGGTCAGCACCACGCCTTCCACTCCGTGATGGGCAGCGACTTCGGGCAACATCAACGCCAGCGCAATCGTGCCCGCCAACTGCACTGCGAACGGCAACCAGTTCCTCTGCATCGAGTAACAGGTTTTCTCCAGGATCACGCAGGCCGTGGTGGCAGGAGCGCCCAGCAGCAGCAGACCGAACAGACGGCTGACCTGACGAGCCGCATCGGCATCGAACGCACCCCGGCCCAGCAGCAGCTCGACCAGCGGCTCGCGCAGCGCGAAGCAGAGCAGGCTGAGCGGCACACCGGCAAACAGCACCAGACGCAATGCATCGGTGCTCGTATGGCGCAATCGGACACTGCCCCCGCTCGCATGGCTGGCCGCCAGCCGCTGGAACAGAACGGTCGTCAGCGCTGCCGGCACCAGGGCCACCAGCATACCGAGTTTGTAGGCGTAGCCCAGCGCCGCCAGGCTACCTTCCGCCAGACGGGACACTTCCCGGAGAACCAGAACCGAAACCAGCTGGCCGAGCACGAACACCCCGAACAAGGGAAGCAGTAACAGAACGAGCCGGCGCAGCGCCGGAAACCGGAACCGAGCAGGCGAAGACGGCGCGACCGACGCGGCCGGCTTCAGGCGTTGTGCGCGCGCCCAGTGCAGTCCCATGGCGGCGAGCGGGCCGGCCAGTGCACCCACCATCAGCGCACCTACGCCCAGCAGCTGGCTCAGAAGGAGAATCGCCAGCACCAGCGCCAGGTGCCCGGTGAGCTGGGCCACGGGAGTGCACCAGAAGATGCCGTGGGCCTGCAGCACACCGGCTGCCGTGCCGGCAGCGACCAGCGGCAAATAGCCGAGGGCAAACCAGCGCAGCATCGTGGCAGCGGTGGCAGCGGATTCTCCTTCCAGCCCCGGAGCGAGCACGTTGACCAGCCGCTCCGGCCATAGAAACACCATCGCGGCCACGACTCCGAACAGCAACAGCAGCAGTCCCATCAGACGCAGGGTCATTTGCCAGGCGCATCCGGCACGGCCCTGGGAGCGGAGCTCGGCAAACAGCGGCACGATGATGTGCGGCAGCACCTGCACAACCAGCAGCTGCTGACCGAGAACAAGGAAGGTGCTCGCGGTGCGAAATGCGTCCACCTCCGCCGACACACCGAACTGCCAGGCCAGGGCCATCTCCACAGCCAGCCCGGCAGCCGGCGAGAGCACCGACAGAAGAACCAGTCCACCAACCGAGCGCACCATTCCGCCAGAATCTGACGCGATTCCGGCTCCGGCTGCGAACCCAGCCACGCTTGCTCCTTTTCCCCTGCCGCAGCCCGTCAGGGCACCGCCCGATTCAACCCCAGGTTGCGGGAAACACGCCGGGCTGCCCGGTTGGCAACCGGGTCGGCTATCCGGTGCCGCCTCGGGAGCCGGCACAGCGTGCGCAGAATCAACTCGGCAGCAGCGCCGATTCCTGCAGCAGAAAAGTCAGCTCGGCCCAATTCTGCTTCCAGCGCTGGTGAAGCAACGCGCACGGTCAGACAACCGACGGCTCGTCCGGCGGCGATGTCTTTCCAGCTATCGCCCACCAGAAACGAGCGGCGCAGGTTCAGGGAAAAGTCGCGCGCAGCAGCCAGCAGCAGCCCCGGTCGCGGCTTGCGGCACGCACAGCCATCGGCGTCGTCGTGCGGACAGACGTAGATGGCATCCACCCCGAGCTGTGCGGCCAGCCTGCGGTGCATTTCCGCCAGTGTTTGCTTCTCCAGAAGACCGCGCGCCAGATCCGGCTGATTCGTCACGACCACCACCGGCAGGCCAGCCGCGCGCAGCCGGGCCACGGCGGCGGCGGCACCCGGCAGGAGCGCGAACTCGGCGAGCTGTCGCGGCGAAACCCAGCGCCCGGCGCGCCAGACCAGCCGGACGAGCACGCCATCGCGATCAAGCAGGACACCGGGTCGTCTTTTCTCGGCAGGCCTGGGCACGGATTTTCTCCGCCAGACAGAACGTCAGCAGGTGATGGAGCACGACATGGAACGATTCCACGCCCGGCGTGGTGTGGTCCGGCACCACAACGCAGACGTCGCACAGCTCGCGCAGGGCGCCGCCGTCGAAGCCGGAAAGGCCCAGCGCAGCACCGCCCTGTGTCCGCGCATATTCCACGGCCCGAAGCAGGTTCTGCGACCACAGGCCGGCGCGGTCGCGCCCGGTGCCCCCGTGCACGCTGATCGCGACCAGCACATCGCCGGGATGGAACAGCGTCTCCAGTTGCCGCACATAAATGGCGTCCCAGCCGTCATCGTTCGTCAGCGCGGAAAGCAGCGGCAGGTTGTCCACCAGGCTCACAGCCCGCAGTCGAGGCTGGCCGGGCGCAATCGTGCATTTGAACAGGTCGGCAGCCAGGTGTTGTGCAGTGCTCGCCGAGCCGCCATTGCCGCAGGTGAACACCGTGCTGCCGCGCTGCCAGGCGGCGTAGAGCAGCTCGATGGCGCGATCGATTGCGGCACGATCGATCGTAGCCGCGATGCGGCTGACCCCGGCCAGGTAGTTCTCGATGTACGAGCCGTTTTCCATCCTCAGCCTCCCTCTGGCCGGCTGCCGGCTAGCCGACCGCTTCGGCCGCCACCGGTGCCGCTGCTGGATCCCGTTCCGGACGAATCACGCTGCCGACCGCTGCGGCGCGGTAAGCCGCCTCAACCAGCCGCAGCGCCGCCAGGGCGTCGCGACCGCTCGCGACCGGAGTGCCCTGTCCTCGCACAGCCGAAACAAATGCGCACCATTCCAGCTCCCAGGAACGATCCTCGCCGGGAAACTCGATAACCTGCTCGTCCGGTGCGCCAAAGTTTTCTGCGCGTTTTCCAACCCGCAGCCGCTCCGGTCCGTAGTTCCCACCCAAACCTTCCACGCAGAGATAGCCCTGGCTGCCACAGAGCTCGAAGCTGAACAGATTGCGCCACTGGGTCCAAGAGGCATGCAGGCTGGCCACCTGCCCGGCAGCCGTGCGGAGCAGCACAAACGCGTTGTCTTCGACCGCGACCGGCCAGAACGCCGTTTGCAGAAACGCAGCCACCTCGGCAAATTCGCCGAACAGCCAGCCGAACAGATCCAGCGCGTGGATGCCCTGGTCGAGCAACTCGCCCCCGCCGGCACGTACCGGGTCTGCTCGCCATTCCCGTTCGTAGCCGGCGCGCCCGCCGTGTCCGTACCGGCAACGTGCCCAGAGCAGCTGGCCGATCGCTCCCTCGGTGGCCAGCGCCCGGAGCCGTGCCAGCCCCGGGTGACAGCGGTGATTGAACCCGACCGCCAGCACCCGCCCGCGCCGTTCCGCCAGCGCAACCAGCGGAGCGGCTTCCGCCAGGTTGCGGGCCAGTGGCTTCTCGCAGAAGACATCCTTGCCGGCCTCGAGCGCGGCACGCGTGGCACGGGCCAGGCCATCGTGCGAGGTGGTTACTACCACCACATCCACCGCTTCTGCCGTGGCCGCTGCTTCCCAGCTCTCCGTGACGCGACCGCCACAGGCAGCGGCCAGCGCGGCAGCACGGGCGCGATCGGTATCGGCCACCAGGACGACCCGCGCAGAACGGCTGGCGGCCATCACCTCTGCGCGGCGGCGTCCGATACGGCCCGCACCTACGATGGCCACCCGCAAGGGCTGCGAACTGACGTTTCTTCCCATAGCTTTTGCAGCGGCGGCAGTGCGGCGATCCCTCTCCTGCGCCCTCTGCCCAACCGAACGCTTCCGCAGGCGTTTCAGCCGCGGGCTACTTCGAGAAAATTTCGTCCGTCGATGCGCCGGAGGGTGTACAGCGCCGAATTCGCCAGCGCGGCAGGCTGGCTGGCCAGCCCGCGCCAGTCGTCCCAGACGGCGCTGATCAGCCGGCCGGTAATTCCGGCGGCCGCCGGTGTAGCCAGAAACACAGCCAGCTCGGCGGCGCGTTCAGCGGGCGTGCCTCCCGTTCGTTTCTGCTCGAGCGCCCTGGCATAGAACTCCGCTCCGGCCCGCTCTCCGGCCTCCAGCACCTGATCGAGCAGCCGGGTGTTCACGGCTCCGGGGGCAATCGCGTTGATGCGGATGCCGTACTCGCGTACCTCTTCAGCCAAGGTTTCCGTCAGGCGCACCACCGCCGCTTTGCTCGCGCTGTAGGCCGAAAACCTGGGGAACGGCGCCACCGCCCCGCCGCCGGAAAAGTTCACCACCACGCCTTTGCGCCGAGCGATCATGGCAGGCAGTGTGCGATGCAGCACCCGCGCCGTACCCACCAGATTGACCGCCACGGCCCGGGCCCACTGCTCCATGTCGTTTTCCACCAGCGGACCAATCGGCCCGTAGATGCCGGCGCAGTTCACCACCACGTCAATCTGTCCGAAGCGCTGCAGCGCGATGCGGACAAACCGCTCCACATCGCGCGCGTCTGAGACGTCCCCGGCCACCGGCACGGCCTCCACCCCGGCTTCGGCCGCCTGTCGTGCGACCCGTTCCAGATCGGCCATCGTGCGCGCCACCAGCGTCAGATGGGCACCGGCCCGGGCAAAGGCCAGCGCCGTCGCCGCACCGATGCCTTGGCCGGCTCCCGTGATCAGCACCGCTTCTCCGAGCAGTGGTCGGTTCATCGTCCCACTCCTGCCATCGAATCTACTTTCGACTGTGTCGAGCTGGGCTCTGGAACTCCGACTCCAGCCCAAACCAATCCCGCACGAGCAAGCTCTGCCGGGTCGAGCAGATTGTGCGCATCCAGTACGACCGTGCCGCGCATCACCCGGCGCATCTGTTCCCAGTCGAGCGTGCGAAACTCAGGCCAGGGCGTCGTCAGCAACACGGCATCGGCACCGGCGGCAGCCTGGTAAGGGTCCGCGCCAAGTACGATTCCGCTGCCACCCAGTTCGGCGCCGGCAGAACCCGTCACCCCGGGATCGTAGGCCTGCAGCGTCGCGCCGGCATCCACCAGTCGCCGAGCCAGCTCCAAGGCATGCGAGCGGCGCAGGGTGCTCGTGCCGGGCTTGTAGACCAGGCCGAGCAGGGTGACCCGTCGTCCCGCCAGTTCCCCGCCGAGCAGTCGCCGCAGCTTTTCCACCAGCATGGGCAAGCGTGCCCGATTGACGGCGAGGACAGCATCGAGCAGACGGGTTGGCTGGCCGGTGCGCACACCGAGCTTTCGGAGCGTCTGGACATCGCGGCCGAGCGTGCCGCCGGCGAAACCGGGTCCGGGGCTGAGAAAGGCGTGCGGACCGATCCGCCGGTCAGCGCGCAGCACACCGACGACGTCGCGGATATCGGCTCCGACCACTTCAGCCAGAGCCGCCAGCTCGTTGGCGAAGCTGACCGAGGTGGCCAGGAAGGCGTTGGTGGCGTGTTTGGCCAGTTCGGCACTCTCCCAGCTCATGACCAGCCGCGGGCCCGGAATCCCGCGATAGAGCGGCTCCAGTTTCTCGGCCGCCGCACGAGGCTCGGCGCCCACCACGATGCGGTCGGGCCGGGTGAACGTTTCGAGCGCCTGGCCGAGCCGCAGGTTTTCCGGCTGGCAGAGCAGTGTGAACGGCAGCGCCGGGGCGCGTGCAGCCATCTCCGCCGCCAGCCGGCGCGTGGTGCCGACCGGCACCTGACTCATCAGCACCACCGTCAGCGGCGTGCGCGCATGCGCAGCGATTTCCTGCGCGGCGCGTTCGATGGGCCGAAGGTCGCTGCCATCGGCGTCGTCGACCGGCGTGTCGAACGTGATAAAGGCCGCATCCACTCCGGCGAGCGCACGAGCCACGTCGGCGGTAAACGCGAGCCGAGCCGCGTTGAGCTCGCCGGTCAGCAGCTCCTGCAGCCCCGGCTCGAACAGCGGCGGCTCCCCGGCCGCCAGCCGCGAGACCAACGCGCCGTCAAAATCGATCCCGCAAACGCGGTGCCCGAGCCGGGCCAGAGAACCAGCCACGACGCAGCCGAGATGCCACAGGCCGAAGACAGCTATGCGGGCCATGATTCGCTCCGCGCGGTTGTCTCCACACCGGTTTGCATGGTCGACGGCGCATAGACCCCGGCCGAGAAGCCGCCGTCGAGAAAGTTCACCAGTACCTTCGACCCTTCGAAGTCGAAGCCGTAGCGCATTTCGCGCAGCCCGGCAGCGCGCATCGCTTCGCGCAGTTGCTGGTGTCGGCGCTCGGTGTAGAAGAGAAAGAAACCGCCGCCGCCGGCACCGGACAGCTTGCCGCCCAGCGCGCCGTTGGCCCGGGCCAGTTCGTAGAGGGCATCAAAGCGCGGGTTGGTGACCCTGGCCGAGAGCCGCTTCTTCAACTGCCAGTGCCGGTCGAGCGCCAGCCCGAAGCTGGTCAGGTCGCCCGCCTCGATCCATTCCAGAATCTGCCAGCCCATCTCCTTGATCCGGTCCAGGCTGCCGAGCACGCCATCGCGGGCCGCGGCCGCCGCGCGGCTCTGTTCGGCGAGAATATCCAGCGCGTTGCGTTCCGTACCGGTGTAGAACAGCAGCATGTTGCGCCGCAGCTCCTCGAGGGTTTCCTCGGAAACCCGTGCCGGGCGCACGGCCACGCAGCCGTCGGGCGCAATCTCCAGTACGGTCAACCCGCCGAAGGCCGCCAGATACTGATCCTGCTTGCCGATGGGCTTGCCCAGAATTTCGATCTCCAGATGGCAGGCTTCTTCGGCCAGCTCGGCCGGGCCCAGCGGACGGCGCTGCAGCGTGTGCAGAGCGTTCAGCAGACCCACTGCGTAGCAGCTCGAGCTGCCGAGTCCGGTTCCCGCCGGCACATCGGCCATGGAGACAATTTCCACGCCGCGCTCGATCCCGACCAGTCGCAGGGCCTCGCGTGCGATATCGTGTTCGAGCTGATCCCGGTGCGGAACGATCTCCGTACGCGTGTATTTGACCCGCACCAGATCGTCCACCACCGGCCGATTCAGGTTGATCACCATGTACTTGTTGATCGCTGCGGCGAAAACGAACCCGCCCCGCTGGCGGTAGTACGCGGGCAGATCGGTGCCGCCACCTCCGAGCGTGATGCGAAACGGTGTGCGTGTGACGATCATGATCCGGCCCGCACCTCCTGCGCCGACGGTGTGGCGGTCACCAGCACGCCAGCGCGCCGCATTTCGTCGGCGGCCTGCTCGGCGTTGTCGGGTGGCTCGCCCTGCTCCCGCACCCAGGCCACATAGTCGCGGAGAATTTGCTCGACCCCGTGCTGCGGTGCCCAGCCGAGTGCGCGCAGCTTCGTCGAATCGGAGATCGTGTGGCGGGTATCACCCAGGCGGAAATCGCCGCGCACGATCGGGGCAATTGCCGCATCACAGGCCCGCGCCGCCAGGGTGGCGAACTCGAGCACGCTGGTCGCCCGCTGCCCGCCCACGTTGTAGGCCTGAAACTCCGCCTCCGGACGCTCCCAGACGAGCAGGTTCGCCCGGGCCACATCGGCCACGTGCACGTAGTCGCGCAACTGGCGACCGTCTTCGAACACCACCGGGGGCTGGCCGCGCAGCAGCCGTTTGACGAAGATCCGGCAGATGCCCGAATACGCGTTCCACAGCGAGTTCCGCGGGCCCTGCACGATCGAATACCGCATCGCCACGACGGGAATGCCCAGCCGCCGGCCGAGCTGAAACCCGAGCAGTTCGGCGGCGTACTTCGAGATGCCGTAGGCGGTGTGCGGATGGACGACCGACTCTTCCAAAGGAACTGGCTCCAGATCGGCTCCGCACTGCGGACAGGGATGTTCCCACTGGCCCGCACGCAGCCGCGCCAGCGGGCGCGCGGCCGGATAGAACACTCCGTGCTCGGCGCAGCGGTATTTGCCCTCGCCATAGACAGCCTGCGAAGACGCCAGCACCACCTTTTCGACCGGCAGCCGCCGCGCCGCGATCACTTCGAACAGCAGCGCGGTCGAAACCGCGTTGACGTGCACAAAGGTGGAGAAATCGGGCTGGTAGTCCTGATAAGCCGCCAGGTGAAATACGCCGCGCACCCCGTCCAGAGCCCGCTCCCAGGCTGCGGCGTCGCGCACATCGCCCGCGATTCGTTCCACCTCGGCCGGCAGCCAGGCGGGCCAGCCGTGCGGATGCACCCGCGGCTGGAGATTGTCGAGCACGCGCACGCGGTAGCCCCGGGCGAGCAGCAGATCCACCGTGTGCGAGCCGATGAATCCGGCACCGCCCGTCACCAGAATCGTTTCCGCCAACTCCATCCTCCCTCGGCGTGCAGCGCGACTGACGCGGACTAGTAAGCTCCGCGGCCGCGCAGCACCGCCGGGATCGTTTTCAACAAAATCCAGCAGTCCAGGCTCAGCGAGGCCCGGCGGATGTATTCCAGGTCCAGTTGCACCCAGTGGTCGAAGTCGCGGATTTCGCTGCGACCGTTCACCTGCCACAAGCAGGTCAAGCCCGGCTTGACCGAAAGCTTCCGCCGCTGCCAGAACGCGAACCGCTCCGCTTCTTCGGGGAACGGCGGCCGCGGCCCCACCAGGCTCAGATCGCCGCGCAGCACGCTGACCAGTTGCGGCAGCTCATCCAGGCTGTACTTGCGCAGCCAGCGGCCCAGCCGCGTCACCCGGGGGTCGTTGCGCATCTTGAAGACCGGCCCGTTCATCTCGTTCGCCGCTGCCAGCGCGGCCTTGCGGCGGTCGGCATCGGGCACCATGGTGCGGAATTTCCAGCTCGTGATCGGCCGGTGATTGCGCCCGAGCACCCGCCAGTGGTAGAGGACCGGCGCGCGCGGATCGCTCAGCTTGATCGCGACCGCAATGGCCGCCAGCAGCGGCGACAGCAGCACCAGCAGCACCGCGGCTCCGACCAGGTCCATGGCCCGCTTGACCACTCGATAGCCGCTGCCCCAGCGCACGGTGGACACCACGGCCACCGGCTGACCGAGGAAAAATTCCAGCGAAACCTGCGGATCGGCAATCGAGTAGCCCGCCCGGTGCAACTGAAAATCCGGCAGCACCACCACCCGCAGCCCGAGCTCAACCGCTGCGGCAATCCGCTCGCTGGCTTTTGGCACCAAAGCCAGTGGCATGGCGAACACCACCAAATCCACCGCCTCGCGGGTCAGAATCGAAACCAGCGCATCGGTGCTGCCCAGCACCGGTACCCCTTCGACCGTCGTGCCGGCCGGCAACGGCTCCGGATCGAGACAGCCGACCACACAGTAGTCGGCATCGTCGGCGTGCCGCGCGCGGCGGATGAACTCGCGCGCCCGCTCCCGCGTACCCACCACCACCACCCGCGGCACGTTGTAGATGTGAGCCCGGCGCAACGCGAGCAGCCCCAGTACCAGCCAGCGGCCAGCGAGCGAAACCGGAACGTAGAGCAGACAGAAACCGAACAGGATCAGCCGGCTCACCTCGACCAGCTTGGCAGCAAAGATCACCACGGCCAAACCGGCCAGCCCGAGCGCCGAGGTGCGCAGCGTCCGCTGCAGCACCAGCCGCCAGGCCAGTCGCGTGCGCCCGTACAGCCCGGCCTGCGCGGCCAGCCCAATCCAGAGCGGCAGAATCAACAGCAGCAGCCAGGCGTGCTCGGAGAAATGGCCGGGGTCGGCAGCCCCGGCACGCAGCCACGGCCGGTAGACCGGGAGCAGGCGGTAGGAGAGATAGAAGCTGGTCGTCACCCAGAGCAGATCGGCTCCCAGCAGCAGATGCCGGGTGGTCCATCCACCGGTGAAGGCATCGGAGTGTCGCATCGCGTTTCCCTGCCGGACGGTCTAGCTGCGGTCGGCCGTGCGCGCCGCGAGCTCTGCCAGCGCCCGTTCGGCATCGGCATTGAAGCCGCGCACCGTTTCCCGGCTGTACTTGTGATCCACCAGGCGCGGCAGAAACGGCGGCGGAATGGTGATGATGTGAGCTCCCGCCAAAGCCGCCATCTGCACGTCCAGCACGGTGCGGATACTGCCGACGATGATCCGCGCCGGATGGGCCCAGCGATCCAGCCAGCCGCGCACATTGCCGATGACCTCGGACGGATTCCCGCCTTCGTCCGCTATCCTGCCGGCAAACAGACTGACGTAGCTCGCGCCCGCCTTCGCGGCCAGCAGGGCCTGATTGAAGGAAAGAATCGCCGTGCAGTTGACCGCAATGCCTTCCTGAGCCAAGCGGTGCACGACGTCGAGGCAGGAAAGGCCGTCCTGGTTGATCACGGGAACCTTGACCACCACGTTCGGCGCCCAGCGGGCCATGGCGCGTCCCTGGCGCAGCATCTGCTCGGGATCGTTGCTGGTCACTTCGACCGAAACCGGACGCGGATCGAGCAACCGGCACAGCGCCCGCGTGCCCTCTTCCAGGTCATAGACACCGTCCCGCAAGCAGATGGACGGATTCGTGGTGACTCCGTCCACCAAACCGTGCGCCAGCCAACGTGCGATTTCCCGGCAATTCGCGCTGTCGAGAAAGATTTGCATCACGCACCTTCGCATCCCGAGCGAGCCGGCGCCGCCCCGGCACCGACTTCAACGGTCCGGGCTGGCGGCGCTTTCGGTCGTCTCGACCTCTCGCCGCTCGTAGTAGTGATAGTAGGAATAGGCATACGCGTCGGCGGTGCGGGCATCGAGCTGATTCAGCACCACGCCGAGCACATGCCCGCCCACACTTTCGATTCCTGCAAGAGCCCGCTGCGCCAGCTCGCGCGGAGTGGTTCCGGCTTTGACGACCAGCACAACGCCTTCGACCTGCGTGGCCAGCACCCGGCTGTCGGAAACATTCAGCACGGGAGGAGAATCCACAATCACGACGTGATACTGGCGCGCAGCTTCCTGCAGCAGCGCGGGCATCCGCGCGCCGCTCAGCAACTCGGCCGGGTTCGGCGGAACGGGCCCGCAGACCAGCGCATCCAGACCCGGCACGCCGGTCGGCTGCACCACGTCCATCCACTCGACCCGCCCCGACAGGTAGCCAGACAAGCCCTGCTGCCGTCCGAGTCCGAAGGCCAGATGGACCGAAGGCCGACGCATGTCTCCGTCGATCAGCAGCACACGCTGACCGAGCTGGGCCAGCGAAATCGCCAAGTTGGTGGAGACGGTCGTTTTCCCCTCGCCCGGCTGCGCACTGGTCACCAACAAAGTCCGCGGGGGGCGGTCGGCCGCCGAAAGCAGCACCGAAGTGCGCAGACCGGCAAAGGCCTCCGCCAGCACCGAATGCTGCGTTTCCGCCCGGTCAATGCGCAGCCAGAGGTTCAGGCCCGGTGCCGGTTTCCCGTTCGGCTTCTGCGTCCGGCGCCCGGCCAGGAGACTGCCTGAAATCTGCGGTCGCCGACCATAGACGGCGCCGCGCCGCCCGACGAGCGAATCTTCTGCCGGGATGAAGGCCAGCGTGGGAATCTGCAGATAGCGTTCGATCTCCTCCGAGCTTTTGATCGAACTGTCGACGTGCTCGGCCAGCAGTGCCGCTCCGATTCCCAAGCCGAGCCCGAAGGCGGTCCCCAGGAGCAGGTTCAGCAGCAGGTTCGGTTTTGCCGGACGCCGCGGCGGCGTGGCGCGATCCACGACGCGAATGTTGGAAGACTTGATGCCCGAAGAAACGCCGGCTTCCTTCAGCCGCTGCAGCAGGGCTTCGTAGAGCTGCCGGTTGGTTTCCACTTCTCGTTTCAGGATGTTGTACTGCACCGAGCGTTCCGCCACCTGGTTTCGCCGCTGCTGCTGTTCGGCAAACGCGCGGACCAGCATCTGTTCCCGTGCCAGTGCCGCGCGGTACTCGTTGCCGACGCGCTCGGCCATGCGCGCCCGTTCGGCGGCCAGCAACTGTTCGAGCTCACCGATCTGGTTGTCGAGCTGGCGCACGCGGGGATATTCTCCGGTGAACAGCGTGGCCAGCTCCGCCCGTTCCCGCCGCAGATCGGCCAGCCGCACGAGCAGGTCTTCGATCACCTTGCTCTCGCCGCCGGGCAGCGCCGAGAAATGGCCCGCCTCGACCAGCCGATAGCGGGATTCCCGCTCGAACCGCTCGGCCTGCGCCCGCGTCAGCTCCTCCTGCAACTGTCGCAACCGCTCATCCAGGATGTGCTCGGGCTGTCCCTCGCTGGTTTCCAGAAACAGCAGGCCGTTTTCCCGGGCATACCGCTGCAGCTCTTCTTCCGAGCGTTCCAGTTTCACTTTCAGCCCGTCGAGCTGCTGACCGAGCCATTCACTGGCCTTCTGGGTGGCCTGCCAGCGCACCTCTAAACTCTGGTCGATGTAGTTGTCCGCGAGCGCATTGACCACGGCAGCGGCGAGCTCCGGATCGTGCGATTGAAAACTGATTTCGACGAGCCGGCTGCGCTTGACCGGAGCGATGGTCAGCCGCCGGTGGTAGCTGGCCAGCGTAGCCTCCAGCGCTTCCGGCCCCGGGGCCGAGTCCGGCACGCTGGCCGCCGACACCGTGCCGGCCGAGGAGGCGTTCGGGTTGAACTCGGGCACGCGGTCCAGGCGCAACTGCTGGATTACCCGTCGCGCCAGGGCATCGCTGCGGAGCACCTTGTACTGGGTTTCCAGATAGGCATCGGAGACCGTCTCCAGCTCGAACAGTTCCTTCACCGTCAGAAAATTCGGATTTTCTTTTTCGATTTCGATCAACCCGCGGGCTTCGAACACCGGCCGCATCTTCAGCGTGCCGATCAGCACCAGCAGCCAGACGACGCTGAACAGCGTCAGCACCGTCCAGCGCCGCTTGCGCAGCACGCGCCAGTACGCCAGCAGATCCACCGGCGTTTCGCGCTGGCTGTCGGTGGCCCGTGGGGCCGGCAACGGACCGGGCACGATCGGGCCCGGCGGGCGGTGGGGGACCAACGGATGCGCTTCGCTCATCCTACCTCCGGAAGACGATCAACCCGCTGACGATCCCGATGGCGGCTTCGGCACTGCGATAGAACGCCCCGCGCGCCGCCGAGTTGGGCACAAAGACGATGTCGCGGGGCTGCAGCAACAGGTCCGGAGCCTTGCCATCCAGGATGCGTCCCAGATCGACGGGAATCTCCTGCCGCGCGCCGGTGCGGGCATCGGTGCGAATGATCCGCGCGCGGCTGCGCGCCGCCGTTCGGGTCAGGCCCTCGGCCAGCGCCAGCGACTGGAGCACGCTGATGCTTTCGTTGCTCCGCAGCAGAAAGCCACCGGGCTTGTGCACCTCGCCCACGACATAGACCACGCCCGCACGCGGCACCCGTACCACGTCGCCGGGCCAAACCGGCAGATCCAGCTCCGGGCTGCTCGACTGCAGTAGATCCTTCAGATGGATTTCGGCCACCGGCGCCAGCTCGCTGGCCAGAACCCGTTCCGGACTGCGTGTGATCACCACGCGGTCACCGGCATCCTCGGCCAATCCGCCGGCCAGCGACAGCACCTCGACCACCGAGCTGCGCCTTCGCAGTTGATAGACACCCGGCCGGGCCACGGCCCCGAACACCGCCACACCCCGGCTGTTCAGCTCCTTCACAAACACACTCACCTGTGGATCGCGCATGTACCGTTCGGCCAGGCGCCGGCCGATTTCTTGCTCCAGCTCGCGCGCCGTTCGCCCGGCAGCGACAAGCGGACCGATCAGCGGCAGGGAAATCTCTCCGGCGTTGTTCACGCGCACGGTGCGGTTCAGCTCCTCGGCACCGAGGATTGTGATTTCCAGCAGATCCTCCGGACCGATCTGCCCCTCCGCAGCCTCGGCGGTGCCGCGGAGGCTCTGCTCGAGCTGCGCCAGCCGCCGGTTGTAATCTCGGGTCGTTTCGAGCACCGGCTTTTCTTCCTTCGGAGGCTGCTGGGCCCGGGGCGGTTGAGCACTGAGCGCGCCAATCGTGCCCAGCAGCCCTGCGAGGGCCGCTCGTGAGGCTCCACGGAACAGGACTGTGTTGTGCCTCATGGGATATGCTCCCGGCTCTTGTCTCATGCGGACGAGCCGGCTGCGCAGGGCGCACACCGGCTGCACGCACGAAAAGCGGAAAGAATCTCGAAGGAAGGGGGCGAGCCGTCCTGCAGGGCACGGCTCGCATTCGAGAAGGTTTCCGAAGACGACTCTGTCGACCGCGGCCTACGGACAGCTAATCGTGAACGGCGTAGCCGAGCCGACCACTCGGCACTCCTGCGGTTCATCCCGCAAGAAGGCCGCCAGTGCGACAGCAAACCCGGCAACACCCAAGCCCACGGCCGTGACCAGGACGAATTTGTCGAACGCACTCAGCCCGTTCACCGGCGCCGGAGCCACTGTCGCCTCCAGCTTCGTTCCCGCGGGAACCTCGACGGTGCGGTCTGCGGCGACCACCACCGCCGTTCCGTGCCGGCTGAGCACCTCCAGCGCGCGGCCGCGCACGGCCACTTCAAAAATAGCCGCACCGCCGCCGGCCGAGATCTGTGTGCCGAGCGCCTGCACCTGCAGTGGCCGTTCCGCACGGCTGACGACGGCCAGCGAGCCTTGCTCCAGAACGACGCGCAACCGCTCGCCCGCCTGGCGCACCGCGGCGACGCTCAGCTCAGGCAGAAACACCTGGTCGCGCCCGGCCAGCAGCAGCGACACGGCCGCATCTTTTCCGATGACGATGCGGTCATCGGCATAGAGCGTGCCTTCAGAAGGCAGAACCACACCGTTGACTTCCACGCGTCCCTTGGCCTGGATCGTGCCTACCGCTGCAGGGGGATACGCCGGCGCCACGCCCGCGTAGACCAGCAGCAGCGACACGACCACGGCCAGCAAGCCTTTCCTGCTCATCGAACCCCTCCTGACAAAGTAGATTTGCTTTCGCCACAAGCTTGTCCTGGTTGCTCCACGGAAGGGGGTGGAATGCAGGGAACCCGCGGGAAGGGAGAAACGCCGGGCCCAGAACGCCGGCAGTGTACTCCGCGGGATCCGCTGAGTGTCAAGCGGATTTTCCAAACGATTACTCCCCGTCGCTCGGAACCCTGCCGCGCTGTTTCGACCATCAACGACTCTCCACTTCCGAAATGAAACTCAAAGTACTCCGTGCAGAGAGGATCATTGCAAGCTGCTGGCCAATCTCGCGTGCTCGCCTGCGAACGCCTGCGCACAGCGAATGGCCCGCCAATTGCTTGCCTCACCGAGATGCGTTATCTTGCCCATCCGATGATCGACATTCACTGTCATTTGCTGCCCGGACTCGACGACGGTCCCGATTCCCTGGAGGAGTCGTTGCAGATGGTCGAAGCGGCCATCGCCGACGGCATCACTCACCTGGTCGCCACGCCACACGCCAATGATCGCTACGCCTTCCTTCCCGATTTGGTGCGCCAGCGCCGAGATGAAATCGCTCGCGCCGCAGGCGACCGATTGTTTCTCGCCACCGGCTGCGATTTCCATCTGACCTACGAAAACGTGCGCGATGCGCGTGCGCACCCCTCCAAATACACCTTGAACCAGAAGAATTATCTCCTGGTGGAATTTGCCGATTTTGCGATTCCGCCTTCTGTGGACGAGGCGCTGCATCAGTTGCAGTTGCACGGCATCGTTCCCGTGATCACGCATCCGGAGCGGAACGGTTTGATCTGTCGGCAGCCGCAGCGCCTGGCCAACTGGGTACAACGGGGCTGCTACGTACAGGTGACCGCGGGCTCCTTCCTCGGCCGATTCGGTCCTGCTGCCCGGCGTGCCGCCGAGCAGTGGCTGGCCGAGGGTCTGGTGCACTTTGTGGCCTCCGATGCCCACAATCTCCACAGCCGCCCGATTCAGCTCAGCGAGGCCTATGCTGCCGTCTGCAAACAGCACGGCGAGCCAGTGGCGCGCGCCCTGTTTCGAGAAAACCCGCTGGCGGCAATCGAGGGTCGTCCCCTGCCCTGGGTTCCGGAGCCGCCCGACCCGGCACACATAGGCGCGGTCGGAACGGCTCAGGGCCGGCGTCGCAAACGGTTCTGGTTTTTCTGACGGTCAGCGCAAACCGGAGAAACTGGAACGTGCACCGTCCTGCTGCCTCGGCGGGCGGTCTGCTCAGACGAGCAGCTCGAGCACCTCTTCGTAGCGCTTGAAGGGAGGAATCAGGTAGGCCCCGGCGAATTTCCCGCGGGCCCATTCGAGCAGGCGACGGGCCAGGGCAAAGCCGCAGTCGCGCGCGGCCGCTCCGGCCTGTTCGAGCTGGCTGAGCACGGAGGCGGGGATGACCATGCCGGGCACTTCGTTGTGCAGACGCACTGCCTGCTTGAAGCTGGTCAGCGGCCAGATGCCCACCAGGACCGGGATCGGCGGAGGAGCGCCCAGTTTTTCTACGAATGCTTCCCAGTAGGCAGGATCGAACAGCGGCTGGGTCATCGCGAAATGGGCTCCGGCCTCGATCTTGCGGCGGAAGCGTTCGATTTCGTAGTCGAGGTCCTCGGCAACGGGATTCAGGGCGACCCCGATGGTGAAATTCGTGGCCCCGCCCAGTTGCTTGCCGGCCCAGTCGGTGCCGGCATTCAGCCGCGCCAGTACCCGCACCAGACCAATCGAATCCACCTCGTAGACACCGCTGGTTTCCGGATGGTCGCCGAGCGAGGGCGGGTCGCCGGTGAGGGCCAGCACGTTGCGCACGCCGCCGACCGACCAGGCGCCCAGCAGCGTCGCCTGCAGGCCGATGATGTTCATGTCGCGCGTGGTCAGATGGGGAATCGTCTCGATGCCGCGGGCTTCCAGCGCACCCGCCAACATCATGGCGTCCATGCCGACCCGCGCCAGCGTGCCACTGTTGATGTCCACCACATCGACGCGTCCGGAAGCCATCACACGGTCCACCTGTTCGAAGATGCGATCCAGGGCCACTCCTTTCGGCGGGTCGATTTCGACCGAGATGACGAACTGACCCGACTGCAGCTTTCGCCAGAGCCGGCTTTCGGGCTCGCGCGCCCGCGAGATCGCGGCAGGCGGTTGCGCCGGCGGCGTTTCGACCTGCACGCTGCGCGCGGCGCGCGTCGGAGCCGGGCGCAGGTGGCGGACGGCTTCCGCGATGGCCCGGATGTGCTCGGGCGTGGTCCCGCAGCAACCACCCACAAGGCGGGCGCCGGTTTCGACGGCCTCGCGCGCGAACGCAGCGAAATATTCCGGAGAAGATTTCGGATAGACGATGCGGTCTCCCATGCGCTGCGGGAAGCCGGCATTCGGCATGGCGGAGAGGGCCAGGCCGCTGGTGGCCATTGCGCGCAGCACGGGCAGCAGCGGCTGCGGGCCCAGCGTACAGTTGGCGCCGATGGCCTGCACCGGCTGCTGAGCCAGGCGCCAGGCTGCCTCGGCGGCCGGCGTGCCCCCGAAGGTGGTGCCTTCTTCGTTGAACGTCAGCGAAGCCACGATCGGGAGCGCGGAAAACGAACGGATCGCCGCAATCGCCAGCAGGAGCTGATCGAGGTCGGTGAACGTTTCCAGCAGGAAGAAATCGACCCCGCGCTCTTCGAGGGCCGCGGCCTGCTCGGTGTAAATGGCCCGGATTTCCTCGTCGGGCAGCGTGCGGCCCTGCCGGAGCAGGCCGAGCGGCCCGATCGAGCCGGCGATCAGAACCTCGTGGGGTGCGGCCTCGCGAGCCTCGCGGGCAATTTTCACGGCGCGATGGTTGATCCGCACCACCTCGTCGCCCAACCCGATCTGTGCCAGCCGGTGACGGTTGGCGCCGAACGTGTTCGTTTCGATGATCTGCGCCCCGGCCTGGATATAAGCCTGGTGAATGCCGAAGACAACCTCCGGCTGGGTCAGGTTGACCTCGTCAAAGGAGCGCTGCGGGCCGGCGGCTTCGTAGATCATCGAGCCCATGGCCCCATCGGCCACCAGCACGCCGTTGCGCAATCGCTCGACGAATTCGTCAATCTTCATCCGAGAAGCAGCCGGAACACGTGCGGCCGTCGCACGCGACAGCAAGGCGCAACAGTATAACATCGCCTCCGACGGGTCAGCAGCGCCCGGAAGGAGAACCCGCCAGCGGCGCGCTGGCCGCAGACCGGCTATTGCCGCATCTGCTCGATCATGCCGGCGATGGTGTGCATCAGGTCGTACTTGGTGAGAATTTCATAGCGACCGTTGCCCATGTCCACGAACACGGCCGGGCCTTCGTGGCTGAGCAGATAGGTGATGCGGTCGGCCGGCGCGTCTTTCGGCACGGTGGGCAGCGGCTTGCCCATAACCTCGCGGATGACCAGCTTCCGCAGGTCCTTGCCCTGCAGCGCCAGATTCAGGATCTGGTCTTCATAGATGGTGCCGATCAGGTTGCCGTTTTCAAAAACGGGCAACTGGGAAATGTCCTGGGCCTGCATCGTGCGCAGGGCGTGGAAGACGGTCTGATCCGGCCGCGCCGTGAGCAGCTCTTTCACCTTGCTGCGCTGGTGTTTGACGCGCACGATGTCTTCTGCCGTCAGCGGCACGGCCGCATCCGAGTAGCCGTGATCGCGCATCCATTCGTCGTTGTAGATCTTGCTCAGGTAGCGCATGCCGCTGTCCGGCAGAAACGCCACGACCAGATCGTTCGGCCCGCATTGCCGTGCCACCCGCAACGCTGCGGAAACACAGCCGCCGCCGGAACCGCCGGTGAAGATGCCTTCGGCGCGAGCCAGCCGGCGCGCCATGACAAAGCATTCTTCATCGGTCACCTGAATCACGTCGTCCAGGTAGCGGAAATCCATCGTCGAGGGAAAGAAATCTTCGCCGATGCCTTCGACGACGTAGGTTCGGGCCTTGCCCACTTTGCCCGTTTTCACGTAGTCGTAGTAGAGCGAGCCGACGGGATCCACGCCGATGATCTGCACCCGGGGATTTTTCTCTTTCAGGTAGCGGCCCACTCCGCTGATCGTGCCGCCGGTGCCCATGCCGCAGACGAAATGCGTGATCTTCCCCTCGGTGTCTTCCCAGATCTCCGGGCCGGTCGTGCGGTAGTGCGCTTCCGGGTTCATCGGATTTTCGTACTGATTCGGATAGTAGGAGTTGGGGATCTCCTGCGCCAGCTTGCGCGCCACCGAATAGTAGCTGCGCGGGTCGTCGGGTTCGACCGCCGTCGGGCAGACAATGACCTCCGCGCCCAGCGCCTTGAGCAGATCGATTTTTTCTTTCGACTGCTTGTCGTTGATCGTAAAGACCACCTTGTAGCCGCGCAC
>JAIMAG010000018.1 GCA_023512135.1 Terriglobia bacterium
CTCAAGAGTAATGAACCAATCGGCCGCCAACTGACGTTCCTCTTGCAAGAAATGCATCGGGAGATCAACACGATCGGTTCGAAAGCAAACGATGCTGACATAAGCCAACACGTTGTAACCGTCAAGGAAGAGCTCGAGCGCATTCGCGAACAAGTGCAGAACATCGAATAATGCCTCGGCGGCTCGTTGTCCTGTCCGCACCGAGTGGCGCCGGCAAGACGACAGTCGCCCGCCACTTACTCTCGACGATTCCCAATGCTGTGTTCTCTGTTTCTGCAACGACACGCCCGCGACGTACTGGCGAGGTAGATGGCCGCGACTACCACTTTCTCACGCACGAGGAATTCGAGCGAAAAATTGCGGCTGGCGAGCTTGTTGAGTATGAAGAAATTTTTGGCAACTACTACGGCACGCTCCGCACACCGACAGAAGAAGCGCTCCGGAACGGCAACGTGATGATTTTCGACGTGGATGTCCACGGAGCTCTCTCGCTCAAGCGAGCATATCCCAATGATACCTTCTTGCTCTTCATCGCCCCACCCTCACTGGAGGAGTTGGAACGAAGGCTGCGACGTCGTGGCACCGAAAGCGATGAGCAGATTCGACGTCGGCTTGAGCGTGCAGCAATGGAGATGTCGTACCAAGATCAATTCGACGCAACGATTATCAACGATGACTTACAGACGACACTCTCCCAAGCACACGAGCTTGTCCTTAGTGCCATCAACCAGGCGTGATCATTGCATGCGTGTAAGAGGTTCTCACGGCATGGTAGCAGTCACTACCAAACGCCGCGCTGAGTCCCACCGATAGGAACGGACCCAACCAGAACCGTGAACGGCAGCTACCGATAACCCCAGTGCGTGTGCACACGCAAGTGCATTGCGAAGTGGCAGCCCTACAAGCGGTGGCTCCCGCCGTAACAAACCCACCGACTCAAGACGCACGCGGAGCTCCGTCCCGCGAGGGACTATCACAGCCTGCGGTGGTTGCTGTGTAACAACAATGTGACCGCTCGCCCCTCCTTCGCTCCGTGCACGGAGTCCAACTGCACCGAGAATGCGCTCTGCGTGTTCCAGTGTCAATCCCCTGATATCGGGCACAACAACACTATCGTGATGCAAGGAGCCGCTGTGCACCGAATCGAAGCCATATCGAGCAGCAAGCTGTGGGAGATTCATCATCGTCTGAATGATTCGGCGGAACAATGGTGCAGCAGTGTTGCCGCCATAGATATCCGTGCGTGGGCGATCGAGCATGACGAGGACGACAAGTCGAGGTTGCTCTACCGGCACCATACCAATAAACGACGCTGTATAGTCGCGCTTGGAATACATGCCATCACTCCACTGTTGAGCTGTGCCTGTTTTTCCTGCGACTGGCATCCCTTCGATGCGTGCATTCGCGCCGGTCCCACGCTCGATGACGCCTGCAAGAAGTCGTCGGAGCACTGCAGCAGCGCTATCGGAAATCACTCGTCGGCGCCGTTGCGGGACAGCACGGTACAGCTCTTCGCCCTGTGACGAAACGATGCGCTGCACGACGTACGGCTGCATGAGAACACCTCCGTTGGCAATAGCTGCATAGGCATACGCCAGTTGGATCGGCGTACATGCGACGCCATATCCAAAACCGAGGAAGAGGAGGTCGCTCCCCCGAAGGTCGCGCGGGAGTTTGAGCACACCTCGCGCCTCACCTGTGAGCCCAACCTCCGTACGGAGTCCGATGCCAAAGTCTCGTGCGTATCGGTAGAGCGTTCGAGCACCGAGTTCTGATGCAAGTTGTGCAAAGACGATGTTGCTCG
Organism: Terriglobia bacterium; assembly: GCA_023512135.1. GTDB lineage: Bacteria > Acidobacteriota > Terriglobia > Acidiferrales > UBA7541 > DSGC01. The sequence goes on from JAIMAG010000018.1 coordinate 1,805, forward strand.
AGTGTGCCAGTGCATCAGCAAGCGTACACATACCGAGCGGCTCATGGTCTGTGATTGTTCGTCCATCGGGAAGGCGGAGCGTGCCGCCGCGGCCATCGAAGACTCTGTCTGGAGTCACACGTTGTTGGTCGAGCGCAGCAGCAGCCACAATTGCTTTGAACGTCGAACCGGGCTCGTACATGTCGCTGGTCGCACGCAGTCGTAGTGCATCCGGATCGGAACGTTGAGAGTGGACAAACGATGGCTGCTGTGCACAAGCAACAAGCTCGCCCGTCTGTGGTCGGATGACGATGACGGTCCCTGCAGCTGCTCCTGTTGCATCAACACTATTGGCAAGCTCGGTTTCAACGAGCTGCTCGAGCTGCCAATCAATCGTTAATTCGATCATCGCGCCCGGGCGTGCACGTTGGAAGGGGTTGTCCTCCAGCGTTGGTCGAAGCCGACCGCGGCCAATGCGTTCCATGATGCGCTCACCGACACTTCCCTGCAGGAGCGAATCATACGCAAGTTCGATTCCTGCAATTCCACGACTGTCGACATCTGTTGTACCAATCAGTGGTGCAGCCATCCAATCGTGGATGTAGCTTCGACGATGCTCTCGAATACGGAGCAGTCCAGGCTCGCTCAACGTATCAAATGCTGCTGCCATCGGAAGGGGGATTCCACGCACAAGCCACACGAAATTCCGGTCGCGTGCAGCATCTATCCGAGCGATGATGTCGTCAGCTCGAGCAAGACCGAGCCGCTCGAGGAGGGCAGCAACTCGCTGTGGCGATCGTGCTACCTTCGGATCGAGGGCAAGCGAAACCGTAGCTACCGAGGATGCCAACTCAACACCATTCCGATCGAGAATCGCACCACGCTCTCCCTGAATACGGATTCGTGCACGGTACTGCTGCTCGGCACGTTCGAGCAACTCCGAGCGGCCAGACAGTTGGATCATTGCAAGGCGTCCAACGATTGCAAACGCTCCGAGCGTCATCGCTCCGACGACCAATCGACGACGCCAGCGGAGGTGCTCCGGCTGATAGATTTTGTGATGCTCGATGCTCATCGCAGCCGACCGATGAGAATTGGTGGGTGCGGTGAATCGATCATTCCAAGCCGCTCCGAGGCAAACCGTCGGATGCGTTCTGCAGATTCAAGCCGTGCAATGGTTGCTCGCTCTTGTCGGATGAGCGTTTCCAATGAATCGAGCTGGCGTTGGCTTGCCTCTATGTGCATCAACAGGGTGTTGATTCGTACGACGTTGCTCACCTGCCAGAAAAGGCTTGCAAGCACGGCGAGCACTCCAAGCGCTACTGCCAATCCACGGTGGAATGACATCGGGTGGAAGAGATTCGATGATGCTGCAGTTGCAAAATACTGCGTCTGTGCTGTCACGCAGCAAGCAACCAGGATGTCCGTTCGATATCGTCTCGTTCTGCGTCGATTGGGTCACTCTCTTGCGTTCCTCCATCTTTTACCGCTGCCCGGATGAATCATCGAGAGCATATCGCAGTGTCACTGCAACAAGCTGCGCATACCAGACTCGCTCCGGTGTGAAGGCTCTGTAGAGCGCATCTCGTCTCTCGATTCGCGGATTGGGAAGTCCGCCATCGGAAACGTACCGCTGAAGGTTGCTCAGTGCCTCCTCTGTTTCGAGCGAATTCCCATAGGCAATGATGGCGTAATCCCGCAGCCGTTTGCGGTATCGTTCGATCAACATCGTAATACTATCCCTGTGTGGCAGATGAGTAGGGAAATAGTACAACTCTCGTTCAGCCATAACCTCTCGAGACGTTAGCTCACGCCGATTCAAGGTCAGCGGTACCAGTTCAGCCGCGTTAGCACGACTACCGCCCACGCTTTCTACATCCAGTTCGATACGGAGAGGTGCATCGGTGAGCAATCGCTCCAGTGACGATGAAAGGTCGAGATCGAGCCGCAACGGCAATCCCCCGTTCCCTGCGTAACGAGCTATTTCGTGCGAATCCTGCACAACGCGGACCATCCATTGGCGGAGCAGTTCTGCCCCGTTCGTCGCAGGACGCATGCGGAGGATGGGTGGAGTGATCGTTCGTGCAGTATCGGTGTATTCGACAGGTGCAAACAGCTGCTCATTCCCTTCGAGTACGACACGAGCTGTTGTATCGCGCTCATCGATCCTTCCCTGAACACGAAGCTGCCGAGCAGGAATCTTCCAGATCGCCTGCAAGTACCGTGCGATGTACTCAGCGCGGCGTCGCGCAACGGTAGCCGATTGTGCATCGATTCCGACGAGCTTGAGTGTATCACCGCGTTCCCGTAGTCGCGTGGCGACGATGGGTACCAGTGCATAATACGCTCCTAGTGGCGAGCTCACGAGTCGGTACCAAGAAGTATCATCGGATGATTCTGGCAGCACATAGCGCTCTGGAAGTTCCACCCCGTTCATGTAGAGCACTGGAAGGAGTGGAAACACGCGATGACGCAGATGTTCTTCGATCCGAAGCGGAAGAGGCTCTTGCGTACTGCCGACACCGTAAGCTACGATGGAAGCGGCAAGTGCTGGGAGTGCTGGTTCTGTTCGTACGGGCTCGGGCTCTGGCTCTGGGAATGATTGCAGCGTGACGGGTGCATACGCAATCCCCGCTCCGACAAGGACGCTATAGACATACCACATCTGCTGTCGCATCAGTGGATCGAGTGCATAGCGGAAACTCAACTCCGGGACGAACCACCATTGCTGCGTACGTCCGAGTGGAATGGAAAAGCGCACGCTCGCAAGGAGGGACACCATCGAACGCGTACTCGATTCGAGTCCGGAAGTCCGTTCGTTCCGAACACGGCGACCATTTTCGAACGTGCCGGTGTTCGGTTGAACCAGTTCTTCTTTCGTCGTCGCAGTCGCCTGTTGTATCAAATCCGTACCGGCACCGATGGAGAGATCTATCAGCGGTGATGCTCGCACACCGAGGTAGCTCTCCCACCGTATCGAACGGAATTGTGCATCGATGCTGTGTTGGATGACAGCCTCTGTGGGTGTATCATCCACGAGCACTGGTTTGCGTTCGAGTGTACGGAGAATGCCAGCAAACTGCGCTACTCCCATCCGTAGGCCAAGCACCAACGACTTCCACACAGGATACTCTCCCCACAACATTCCTAACGTTGTTAGCCCGCTCCCATCGCGGAATCGTGGGCAACAGGTCGGCAACTCGGGAAGAGATGAAAAATCAGCTCCATGGATCGTAACCCCACCTGCGCCGAGAATACCGACGCGTACGCTCCGCGGCGACGTCCATGAATGTCGAGCGCTGTTGTCATCTTCCCCAGAGTGCACTTCTGTCCTCCCAAGTACGCACAGCAGCACGACGACGAACGTCCCTGCCTTCATCGTGCGATCACGATCAATGTGCAACTAACCCCGAACGGCGATCGTGCCTGGAGGACATAGTGCCCCGCTGGAAGCGGAAGGCTCACGGTCTGTTCGATTGCATCGCGCACTGTGCCTAATGGTACGCTCCACCGTTCGACACCCACAAGGTCATAACACGCAAGCTCAACCGGCGACTCACGATCGACAGTGACGCGCAGGTGAAACGTCCCACTGCTCGGTTGTGGCTCGATGCGTTCGATGCGGGGTGCTCGACCTGCAATGAAAAGTCGTGTTGTCCCTCCCGCTGTGCAGTAATCGTTGAAGAAAACTGTCACGGACGCTGGCGCAAGTTCACTCGAGCAGTCATCGAGCCAGGCGAAATCCTCGACGGCAATCTGGACGACTGGTTCATCGCCCCAAAACGTGCTGAACCGCAGGAGTGCGAGCGTATCTCCAACGAGAAAGCCGCGACCAGTGACTGTGATACGTCGCTCTCCATCCGCAACAGTACCACGCTCGAGCGGAGGTAACGGCAACAGTGTCGATGCATTGCAGCGGACAGTAAAGCGGTATGGTCGTTGCATGGACCGAAACTCCCTCGGTACCGATGGCATCCACACTGGTACAGTAATGACACGTCCCGCTTGGGTGACGATACTCCGCGGCATACTGAGTGCTGCACCCCGATAAGGTTGTGCACACACGACATCAGCGACGACGACACATTCGTACGGCTGACGCTCGCTTCCTTCCACCAAGAGTCGTAGGCAGGTACGACCGACGCGGTCCGTCCGAATACCGAACGGGTACGCCAGACATGGTGTCTCCTCCGTCAACGCAAATTGACGGATGGTCAGCAGTCGGAGCTGTGTTGTATCGGGCCAATCGGCAATCAACCGGATCTGTTGGGGCGACGTTGCACACACCAGCCATTGGACGAGTGTATCCCGCACGATACCGGGAGGCATCGTCCCCATCCACAGTGTCGGTGGTAGTGTCAATGTCGGGCTCGGAGCATACCCTACGACAACAGCTCGTTGCATCCCAACCGGCGTATAGACTTCGAGTGTATCAGCAAACATTCCAGCCCGTGTCGGCGAAAAGCGAAGCTGGAGTGTGATACACTGCCCTGGGGGCAGGAATGCTGGATTGCCTTTCGCAAAGGAAAACTCACGCCCTATGACAAATCGGATGGAATCGATGCGCACCGCATCGCTTGTATCCGAGCAGATGAGCTGTGGTGGCTGAAATTCGACCACTGTCCCTGCTCGTGCGGTCTGCACATCAGGTACTACCAAACTCAGCGGCGGCTTGATAACCTGGACCGCACCGGAGAGTGCCTGCATTCTCCCTGTCCGATCGCGTAGCTCGAAGCGGTAGCGCCCTTTCTGCGGCCGTTCGCGGCGAAACATCGGGCCGATGTAGTAGAGCTTGACGTCACCGGGCCAGGTGTGCATGCCGTGCTCGATGTAGGCACGACAGACCGACGCGGTGGCTTCCGGCCGCAGGCTGATTCTGCTTCCGCTCTTCTCTTCCTCGGCACCGGCATCCAGAAAGGTGTACATCTCCTTGGAGACAATGTCCGTGTCGGCGCCGACGGAGCGGGCGAACAGCTCAGTCGGTTCGAGAATCGGCAAGCGGATTTCGCTGAAGCCGTAGGTGGCGAAAACCTCGCGGGCCGCCTGCTCAACGCGGTTCCACAACTCGGACTCCGGTGGCAGGATGTCGCGCATACCTTTGATGGCTCGAAATGGTCTTCCTTTTCCCATCGGCTCCGAGTGATTCGTAGCGAACAGCTACTGGTCGGCGATTTCGCCCGGGCTTCGGTGCATCCCCGGGCACCGGCTCCGCAACACATCCGCGGCGCCGCTGCCGTCGGGCATCCTGCCGACCGTTGCCACGCGATCCGCGGCACCCCGGAATATTTCATCCTGCGCCTGGCGCCCCACTGCGTCGCTTCTTTTCCTGGTCCCCTGACAGCCCTGTGCCTCTATTCACTGTTTCTGTAGATTGCGGCGTATTCGACATAGCGCAGGGCGTAGCCGTCGATTTCCTGCTGTTCGGCAGCAGTCAGTGTGCGGCGAAACTTTCCGGGATGACCCATGAACAGGCTGCCGGGCGGGACTTCGGTTCCTTCGGGCACCAGAGTGCCGGCAGCGATAATCGAGCCGGTGCCGATGCGCGCGCCGTTCAGAATGATTGCGCCCATACCGATCAGTACTCGCGATTCGATGGTGCAACCGTGGAGTATGCACCGATGGCCGACGGTTACGCTATCGCCGATCTGCAGCGGATGGGTACCGCGCATCACGTGACAGATAGTTCCGTCCTGAATGTTGGTGCGGGAGCCAATCCGAATCCAGTGCACGTCACCCCGTATCACCACACCCGGCCAGACCGAGCTTTGCTCGCCGATGGTGACGTCACCAATGATCACGGCCGCCGGGTCGATGTAGGCCGACGCGGCTATCTGGGGTCGTTTGCCTTGATAGCTGCGAAGCATCGCTGAACGCACTGCCGGTCGAGGCAGGGAAAGCTAACACACACCCCGCAGACTGACAAGCAAGCTGCCTTCAATCGATTTGCACGACCGGTCCGGCGGTACTGGCGGCGAGCGCGGCCACACGCGCCATCACGGCTTCGGCCATGGCGTAGAATCCGCGGGCGGCCGGCGCCTGCGGGCCTTCGAGTGCGACCGGCTTTCCGGTGTCACCACCGATGCGAATCTGCGGGTCCAGCTCAATCTCACCCAGAAAGGGGACGCCGAACTGCTCGGCCACGCGCCGCCCTTCACCCTGTCCGAAAATGTAGTGCCGGCTGCCGTCCGGCGCACGGAAGTAGCTCATATTTTCGACCACGCCCAGGATGTCAGTGTTCACCTGACGGAACATTTCGATCGCCTTGCGCACATCGGCCAGCGCGACAATCGAAGGCGTGGTGACGATAATGGCTCCGGTTACCGGCACGGTCTGGATCAGCGTCAGTTGCACATCGCCGGTGCCGGGCGGCAGATCCACGACCAGATAGTCCAGCTCACCCCAAATCACGCTGCGCAGGAACTGCTGGATCACGCTGTGCAGCATCGGACCGCGCCAGATCATCGGGCGGTCCTCCGGCACCAGCAGGCCCATCGAAATGACCCGGAGGCCGTTCACGGCGACGGGCAGAATCTGTCGTTCGCCAGTGGCCTGCGGCTGTTCGCTGGTGCCGAGCATGGTGGGCACGTTCGGGCCGTACACATCGGCGTCGAGCAGACCCACCCGATGGCCCAGTTGGGCCAGCGCAATCGCGAGATTGACTGCGACCGTCGTTTTGCCCACGCCACCTTTGCCGCTCGCAACGGCAATCAGGTTTTTCACGCCCGGAATAGGTGCACGTTCGTGCTGCAGGCGGGGCGGCTGCGGACTGGCTCCCATCTTCCCTCCTGAACTGCGCGCTCGAAACCGACGGCGCGTCAGCGCAGGGGCTGAAGCCCCTGCATGGCCATTGCCATGGCCTTGATTCGTCGCGGCTGATGCTGCGACCCCTCAACCTCAATCATTCGTCAGCGGCGCGCTGAAAACCAATGATAAACGCCGGGCCCCACTCGTGCAAACGGCGCGCTCTTGAGAAGAACAAGAACGGCCCGGATGCGAACTGGCGCTGCCCGCTCGGCTGATTCCTTTGATTTGAAGTCGTCGTCGGAGTGGGCGGGCCGTTTTTCGACGACCAGGTAAGTCAGGGGACGCGTTTTTTTTCGGAACCTCGACAATGACCAAATCGTGATTCTGGCGAGCTGGGACCGCGAATCCATTGCCAGTTCGGTGCGCTCCGTTCTCGGGCTTCGCTTCTGGCTGAACGACTCAGAAGCGCTTGAGGCCAGCTACCCGGCGGGGCCAAACGACGTGAATATCCGGCAGGCGGTGGACTGCGTGCCCATCTCCCTCAGCGGGAGCCAATTGCTCTCCGACCCACGGATGGATCTGCGCTTCAAGGTGCGCAGCTCGATCCACTTCCAATCCGCGAATTACGTCCGTTATCTGCCGCAGGGCCGTGCTTGGCGGCTTTTCGTGACGGGAGGTGGTGGCGTGACGATTCTCGACGAGTTTTTCATTCACCGGAGATTTGCAATGAACTTCGCGGAGGGTTCAACCGTCCGCTCAACGAATATCTTTCCTTTCGCTCTGAATACCGTGTCTTTGCGTTCCGCCAGCCAAAGCTGAGCAGTATCTTCGTGCCGCATCCAGCTTTGCTACCGCCACGGCCCTTCGGCCGGGCTCGCCTTCCGCTTCTAGCCCACTCGCGGGGCTTTATTGTGCAGTGGCGACCGAAGCAGGAGCCAGCCGCCGGTCGTTCCTTTTCGTGACAACTTCCTGAGCTCTTTATACTACTTGGCAAATATTTATGCATATAAATAATTCTCAAAATTTGCAGGAGGATGTGGGCGATGGTTCAGTCCAGTCGGCGGTCGGTGATGAAGGCCATGCTCGCTTTCCCGATCCAGGGAAAGCAAAATCAACGGCTGGCAGGAAACCTGTTTCTGGCGATAACTTTGCCTCTTCTCGCCGGTGTTGGCTGCGGCTGTTCAACGGATAATCGACTTCAGCCGGCTAAAAGATCAGTTGGGGAGGAGCGCAGCTGGTGACCTCGAAATCCTTCTGGAGGGCGATCCGGAATTGGCCAATCGGGCCGATCCGCATACCCGCCTTACCGCCCTGCGGTGGGTTGTGCTGGGAAAATCTCACGCTGCCGTAGAACTTCTGTTGCGCAAAGGGGCAGACCCGAATGTGGACAGTCAGCCACCTGTCCCGACCAGCCAGTTGGTGCTCGCGATTAGGCAGGATGACATCGAGATGGTTCGGCTGTTACTGCGATACGGAGCGGACCCAAAACGCTTCTACCCGGGCTGGGGAACGCCTTACACAACGGCCACGGCCCAAAAGCGGATGGACATCGCAGAATTGCTGAAATAAAGCACATTTTCATCTTTCTCCTGCTCACGGCACTGCCATGACGGGCACGCTTGTGCATGTGCTTGCTGTTCTCGCGCGATTGCTCGTCGGTTCCGTGTTGGTGTTTGCGGCCATAACGAAACTGGGCAGATTCGACAGATTCGTTCGGGCCGTCGCCGGATATCGTCTGCTAACGGAGTGCGCAGTTCATTCAGTATCATAGTTGTCATCGTCTACGAGCTCGCTGCCGGGGCTGCCGTAGCAGTGGGACTTTGGTTGCCATTTTCCGCGTGGGCAGCAACAGCGTTGCCAGGAATTTTCGCGCTGGCCATTGGTTCCAACGTCATTCGAGGGCAGGATACTCAGGACCGTGGATGCTTCGGAGGATGGCAACTGAAGGTTGGCTGGCTGCTGTTTTGCAGGAATTTCGGGCTGGCAGGATTCGCCATGCTCTCCGTGCAGACGGAATTGGTCCCCACCTGGCCACAGGCAGGTCTTTTCGCCATGTGCTTGGGAATGAGCGTAGCTCCGTTTTTGGCGTCACGCGTCGCTGCTGAGACGCCTCCTCAGAGGGACCAACCCTCCCGGTCTGAACAGTAGGCTATCCCAGAGGCAATCTTCTTTTCGCTGCTCTCACGATCCCATAACCTGACGAATGCCGTGCGGCTTTGCCGAGCGGTGGGCGGGCGCGGTAGAATGAGATGCTGGTTCTGAGGAGCTACAGTTCTCGCCGCGAAGCAGTCCCGGCCAGCCCGCAGCATGGAGCGGCAAATGGGGACTGCTTTTGTTGTGTGGGCCGCAGAAAAATGTAGCCGGACGCACCGGCAGGCGGGGGAAGGCAGCAGGACGCTGCGCAAGAGGACGAGCCAGAAAGCCGGGGTGGGCACAAGCATGAATTTCGATGGCTGCGTCTGAGCGGGCTGCGTTCCGAGTCTGTTCCGAACGAACCCGAAGCGTATGCAGGTTGACCAGATCATTGACCGCGTGTTGGCGCGGTTCATCGGCACCAAGCACGAGCGCGATATTCGTCGGCTGAAGCCGTTCGTCGAAGCGATCAACGCGCTGGAGCCGGAGATGCAGCGACTGACGGACGCCGAGATGCGCGCGCGCACCGAACAGTTTCGCGCACAGGTTCGCGCGGCGTTGGGCGACACCACGCCGGAAGACTCAGACTATCGCCAGAAGCTCGATGCGGCGCTCGACACCCTTCTGGTTCCCGCCTTTGCCCTGGTGCGCGAAGCCGCCCGACGGCGGCTGGGCATGCGCCACTTCGATGTGCAACTGATCGGCGGGATCGTGCTCCACCAGGGCAAAATTGCCGAGATGAAAACCGGCGAGGGAAAAACGCTGGTGGCCACGCTGCCGGCATATCTGAATGCCCTCGCGGGCCAGGGTGTGCACATCGTCACGGTGAACGACTATCTGGCCCGGCGCGACGCGGAATGGATGGCGCCCATCTACACTGCGCTGGGCTTGAGCGTGGGGATCATTGTCCACGACCTGGACGACGCCCAGCGGCGCGCCGCCTATGCAGCCGATGTGACTTACGGCACCAACAACGAATTCGGCTTCGACTATCTGCGGGACAACATGAAGTACGATCTTGCCGACTGTGTCCAGCGCGGGCACCACTATGCCATTGTGGACGAGGTCGACTCCATCCTGATCGACGAAGCCCGCACCCCTCTGATCATTTCCGGGCCGGCAGAAATCTCCACGGAAAAGTACTATCGCGTGGACAAAATCATCCCGAAATTGATTCGCGATCTGGACTACACGATCGACGAAAAGCATCGCACGGCCACCCTCACCGAAGAGGGAGTGGCCAAATGCGAGCGGCTGCTCGGTGTGAGCAATCTGTACGACCCGGCTCACATCGACCTGCTCCACGGCGTCTATCAGGCGCTGCGTGCCCACACCCTGTTCCACCGCGACCGCGATTATGTGGTCAAGGATGGCCAGGTGATCATCGTGGACGAGTTTACCGGGCGCCAGATGCCGGGCCGCCGCTGGTCGGACGGTCTGCACCAAGCCATCGAAGCCAAAGAGGGCGTGAAAATCGAACGGGAAAATCAGACGCTGGCTACCATCACCTTTCAGAACTACTTCCGCATGTACCGCAAGCTGGCGGGAATGACCGGTACGGCGGAAACGGAAGCTGCCGAGTTCAGCAAAATCTACAACCTGGATGTGGTGGTCATTCCCACCAATCGTCCCCTGATCCGGCACGAATTTCCCGACGTTGTCTACCGCACCGAGCGGGAAAAATTCGAAGCGGTCGTCAACGGCATTCTTCAGGAAGACGGCACCTACACCGGCGGGATCCGGCAGTTCTACGAACGCGGTCAGCCCGTGCTGGTGGGCACCATCTCGATCGAAAAGTCCGAGCGGCTGAGCGCCCTGCTGAAAAAAGCCGGCATCCCTCACCAGGTGCTCAACGCCAAGCAGCACGAACGGGAAGCGAAAATCATCTCGCAAGCCGGCCGCAAGGGCGCGGTCACCGTCTCGACGAACATGGCGGGGCGCGGGACGGACATTCTGCTGGGCGGCAATCCGGAGCTGCTGGCACGGGAGCATTGTCTGCGCGAGAAGCTGGCCATTCCCTATGCTCCGGCTGGATCCGTGATACGTCCCGATGAAGCCGATGCCCTGAGTGCGGCGCAGCGGGTGATGTTTCAGCACGAGGGGCGCATCTATCAGGTTCCCCTCGAGGTCTGGAAGCCGATCTACGAGCAGTACGCCGCGCAGTGCCGCGCCGAACACGACGAAGTCGTCGCCCTGGGCGGACTCCATGTGCTCGGCACCGAACGTCACGAAGCCCGGCGCATCGACAACCAGCTCCGGGGCCGCGCCGGCCGCCAGGGAGACCCGGGCTCTTCCCGATTTTTCCTCTCGCTGGAAGACGACCTGCTGCGCATCTTTGGCGGCGAGCGCGTGAAAAACCTGATGTACCGGCTGGGCATGACCGAGGGAGTGCCCATCGAATCCCGCCTGATCAGCCGTCGCATCGAAAACGCGCAGAAGGCGGTCGAGGCGCAGAACTTCCAGGCCCGCAAGCACCTGCTCGAATACGACGACGTGATGAACAAGCAGCGGGAAACCATCTACTCGATCCGCCGCTCGATCCTGGAGGGCAAGGACCAGAAAGACTACGTTCTCGGCATCGCCGAAGATATCGCGCGGGAACTCGTGGCCACCTACTGTCCCCGCGATGCCCACCCGGACACCTGGAACATCGCCCAGCTCACCAACGAAGTCCTGCACCAGTTTGGTCTGGACCTCGCCGCGGCCGGCATCGACCCGAAGCAACTCGAGCACGAGGAACTGGCCGACCAGCTCGTCGAGGCCATTCACCGCCGTTATCAGGAGAAGGAGCAGCTCTTCGGCGCAGAGGTGATGCGCTGGCTGGAACGCCGCGTGGTACTCGACGTGGTGGACACGCAATGGAAAGACCACCTGCTCTCGCTCGACCACCTGAAGGAAGGCATCGGCTTGCGCGGCTACGGGCAGAAGGATCCGCTGGTCGAGTTCAAAAAGGAAGCCTTCACGCTGTTCGAAGAGATGATGGACCGCATCGACACCGAAACGGTCCGCTTTCTGTTTCTCGTTCAACCGGCCCGGCCTGAGGTGGGCACCGCGACCGCTCATCAGGCCGCACCGCCCATGCTCGAAGCAGTCGAACGCCGCCGTCGCCAAGCACAGCAAAACCTGCAGTTCCAGGCCGGTGCCAAGCAGGAAGCGCCACGCCCGGTGCGCGCCGGCGCAAAAATCGGTCGCAACGATCCCTGCCCCTGCGGCTCCGGCAAGAAATACAAAAAGTGCTGCGGGAAAGTAGCCTGAGCCAGGCACCGGTACGGAATGCCCTCGGACTGACCGGTACGCCACTCAGAAAGGCGCAAAATGTCGGGCATTCCTGCCGTCGTTTCCAAACGGTTCATCCCGGGAGTTCCCAGGGGTTACTTAAAGGGTTCTTAGTACGAACTTTTCATAGCAGAACCCGTATGCGCATGCTATTCAAGCGAGGGTGAGCCAGAGCCTCTCAGAGGCCTGCGTAACTGGAGGAGAGTTGCCTATGCGAAAGCTATTTGTGGTGTGTGGGGTCGTTGCATTCATTCTGGCTGCGGGTCAGCCCGCTGCTGCACAGGGTGAACATAGCTGGCGGCTGCGCGCGGCGGTTGTGAACGAACAAATCAGCGAAGACGTCTCCAACATCGACTTCCACCTGACCGGCTTCGCGGTTCGGGTGTCGCGACAACTGTACGGTCCGCTGGCAGTTGCTGGAGAGTATGGGGCCACATTTGGTGATCCTTTCGATCTGGACACGAACAATCAGTGGATCGTCGGAGGGCTCCAGGTCTACCCCTACGCTGGCGAGTATGTGGAAGTTTACTTCCAGGGCCTGGGCGGCTGGGATCGGGTCAAAGTCGGCGAAGGCCCCGGCAGCAGTGACAGTGGCGGAACGGTAGTCGTGGGTGGAGGAGTCAACATCTACTTCCACCAAAATGTGGGCCTGAACTTCGAAGCGAACTACAAGTCCATGTGGACGTTCGACACCCGGCAGGACGTGGGCCAATTCCGCGGCGGGATTGTCTTCCGCTGGGGTGGCTCGTACTGAGGGATTCATGTCCCACAAAAGAAAAGGGCGGACCAGCAGCGAGCGCTGGGTCGCCCTTTTCTTTTCTAACCAGTCATTGGCGATTTAAGTTGCCGATTTTCTGCTGACGCACTGCCACAGGGCTTGCGAAAGCAGAATCTGTCCAAATCTGTACGGCGGACTCGATCCGGCGGTCACCGATGCCTCTTCGCATTTCAATGTTCGTTATCGTGCTGGCATGTGCTGCCCTGCCGACAGCAGCACAGCCCAGCCATCGTGCGGAAGTGGGCGTGCTGTATGAGCGCTTCGAAGCAGGGGCTCAAACGCCGTTCGACGACTTCGGCATGGACGGATTTGGAGGTGTACTGACCGTCTATCTGCTGCGCTGGTTTGCCTTCAAAGCAGAAGTGGGCGGCAGTTGGGGGCGGCCCGCGGGTGTGCTGGCCAGTCTGTACAGCTACCATTTCGGCATTCAGTTGGCCTGGCGGGAGCGCTGGCCGCTGATTCCCTGGTTGCACCTGCTCGGTGGTCGGAGTCGCATCAAATTCGACGTGGATACGCCGGAAGCGTTTTCGGTGCACGACAACACAGACTCGTGGGTCCTCGGTGGAGGCGTGGACGTTCCCTTTCACCGTCACTGGGTCTTCCGCCTAGCAGAGCTCAGCTATGTCCGCACGGCCTTCAACGATCAAACCCAGAACAACTGGCGAATCAAGTCTGGCTTCCTGTTCCGGTGGTGAGGTCAAAAGTTAAAACTGACGAGCCGGGGCCGACACCCGGGTTTCCCCGGAAACTCAGAACCCCAGGGCACAGCACTTCGAACTCCACAGAAGTTCCCAACTTGGGTAGTTTCTACCCCTCAGCTTATCCGAGGATAGCCAGATAGTCAGGGAAATTTCCATAAGTAGTTTTTTTTCAATTTATTAGACAGCGTACGGGTTGGTGGACACCGTGCTCAGATGCCCAGGGGCAGACCCCTCAAGGTCTGTCGAAGCGAGGTGCAAGGTGGGGAATTCCGCTGCGCCGAAGTGCCGGATTACTGGCTGCGAACAACGGGTGCGGCCGGCGCTGGCTGCTCAGATGCTCTGCCTGGACCACTTCTTCGAGTACACCTACACGAAGGCGCTCGCGACGCTGGAACTATGCCAGCAAGGCCGGGCGGTGGACTGGGATTCGCTGGAGTGGTTGTTCACCATCGCGGACTTTTCCATCCGCATGCTGGCACAAAATGCGCATGCGCTCAGTCCGGCGCAGCGCGACAAAACCCTGGAGCTGCTGCTGTGCCTGTCAAACATCCGCGAATATGTTCGGCACCACTCGGTAGCCGGTGTCAACACCGCTTGAGCTGCTTATCGGCACCTGCGCAAACCCGAACTCACTCCGGCGAAGTGGTGCGGCCGCTGCCGGCACGCTTCCGAGAAATCTAAGTGGTTCACCATGGCTACAGACATTCAAAATCTCGATCCGTTCAAACCTTCGCAACCACAGATTCCAGGTGTGACGCCAACGCCGCCGACACGCAACTGGAGCAAACGCTGGCAATGGTTTGCCGACGCCGAGTGGCGTTCGCGCTGGCTGCGCCGAGCGGGGATTCCTGTCGCGGCCGTACTGGCCGGGGCGGTTCTGGCCTGGATAACGTTTCCCACCCTGCCCGAGCCACGGGAAAAACAAACCGAGCAAAGGCGGCTGTCGCAGCCGGCAGCCTCAGCGGCTATCCAGACAGCAGCGCCGACGGCGCGGGTGCTCGAAGAAGTTCCGCCCGGTCCGGTAACCGTGGCCCGTGTCGGGGAGCTGGCCAAACCTTGGGAAGCTCGGTTCTTCCGCATCCGCCGCCAGCACAATGGGCGCGAGGTGCCAGCGATTCTGATTCGCCTGCCGAACGTTTCGGCGCGCTCGGCGAATGCCTACTGGGCACTGGTGCTGGAAGAACCGTTCGGCCGCTGCAAACTGGAATACGTAACCGACCGAAAGCGGCTCGAGCGCGAATTCGGCTATCGGGCGCAGCACCCGATGGTGGTGGACCCATGCAACGGGTCGGTCTATCATCCGCTGCGCTTTGGACCGCGAACCGACGGGGCCATGCTTCGCGGCGAGGTGGTTGCAGGGCCAGCGATCCGGCCGCCGCTGGCGATTCTGGTGCACGTGCGCGGCAACGAGATTATTGCGGAACGAACCGAATAACGACGCCGACCGCTTTCAGTGCGACCCTGCCGACTGCATCGTGCGCCGGACTTCTTCTCCCATTCTTCCCGTCAGCATCAGCCAGACCATTTTCTGGTCCGAGAGCCACGACCAGAGCGGATGGCCGAACGTGGCCGGCCGGTTGTGTTCGATGAAAAAGTGGGAGATCCAGGCCAGGGCGTAGCCAACCAGCAAGGCCGCCAAGACGAGCCAGGGATTGCGCAGCAGGATCGCGGCCACAAGTAACCCCCAGCCCGCCACCGTTCCGGTGAAATGAAACACGCGGGTCAGCGGCCGGCTATGCGCACGAACATAGTAAGGCCAGAATTCGGCAAAGTTTCTGGGTGCTTCCGACATCCCTGCCTCGCTGGTGCAGCATTCTACGCGGCCGACGTGTACAAAACAACCTGCAAAGAACAGGCTGTGACGAGGCAGAGCCAGGGGATTACTCGTTCCGTTCGCGCAGCACCTGGCGCGCCAGCACCACCTGTTCATTCGTCAGATGATCGAGCAGAACCAGACCGACAATCCGCAGCGGAATCGGCTGATCGCCGCTCAGGTCATCCAAGCCCGACAGGTTGACGAAGCGTGTGCGAGCCGAGGTGAAAACGCGCACCGGCCGCTCGAACAGCAATCCCGTCAGACCGAAAGTTCGGAAGGCAAAAACGCCGGTCTGGGTGTTTTCCGCGCGAGTCGAACCCGGCAGCCAGATGCCTTCCAGGCCCTGCGGGTGGAGCGTGACCCGGCGGGCATCCAGCGTGGCCGGTGCCGTGGAAGTATCCAGGGCGCCGCCAATGGAGATGCGCTGGCCTTCGATGAGGCTGGCGCGGTTGAACAGGAGATGGCCGAGCGGCAGCCGCATGTGGTGAATCAAGAAGCGTTCGTTGCCATCGAAACCAACCGTGGCAATGCGACCGATGCGAGCGCCGGACAGATCCGGCAGTTCGGTGCGCACCAGCAGATCGACCTGTTCGGCAGGCCCGGGGGCAGGGCGAACATCGGTGAGCAGCCCGCCGAGCAAGAAGCGATCGCGGCTCAGCACGAGCACTTCCCGGGCGCGCAGGGCCAGCGTGCTGCGTTCGAGCACGCCGGAAACTTCGACGATCGTGTTGCTGTCAAGTGTCTCCAGGCCTTCGCCCTCTTCGAACTGTGTCTGGCCGTCGGTGAGAACCTTGAGGGTGCGGCCATGCGGCCCCTGGAGCAGAAAGCTGCGCTCCGCCAGGTCGACGCTCACAACGCCGCCCCGCAGTTCGTCAATTTCGGCATCCGGGGCATCGGGCGGAATGGCGCGGATGACGATACGGGGATCCACCGTGCCGGTGAGCTGGCCATCCGGCCCCACTTCGAGCGAATCGCGCAGACGAAAGTCCACAAACAGACCCACCAGGTCGTCCGCATTCACGACCAGCGGCGTGCGCAACGGCACCGTGACGCTGGACCGCGTCAGGCGACCGTTCAAGGTGCCCACGCTGGGCGGGTCGGTGCTCGTGTCGAGAAAGCTGATCACCGGCGCGGCCAGCGTGATGGTCACCGAGGAATAGGTGCCCGCGGGTACGGCTTCCAGCGTGAGCAGAGTGCGCAAGCCATGCAGCCTGGCAAATTCGATCTCGACGGGGGCAGCCAACAGCGAGGCCGTGTTGGTGCCGTCGGAAACGGTCATGCCGGTGAAGGTCACCTGGAAAGCCAGTACACTGGCCAGCGGGGCATCGGTACCCACAACAAAAATGTTGCCGAAGCCCGGCCGCGCGGAATTCGGTGGCGGAGGACTGCCTCCGGAACAGTGCAGCATGCCCAACGCCAAAACAAGTGTCAGCAGCAGGCCCAGATGACGTTGGAGGTTCATGACGAGCTCCTCGAAGATGGAAGATGACCGGGCCACCCCCTTCCCGGCTCATCCATATCAACCCCGCTGCGCAGAAAAAGTTGCAGGGAATAAGACTCGGTGGAACGCGAACTAGCGAACATTTGGCGAAGGCCAAATGCGCGGGGGATATCCTCAGGCGGGGTCTTTACATTAAAAACGCTGAGTAGTAAAAGCACGAATTGCTTATATGTCAGAAAGGTATATTCAAGGAAATTTTCGGCTGCAACCCCGATTCCCGTTACGAAACCCTGAATTGCATCGCACCCATCCGCGGAAGAATTTCTTCTGCTTCTTTTTCGCACATGCAAATCTCAACAGGAGGTGGGCATATGCTTTCGAGAAAACATGGCCTGTGTCTTTGCCTGTGTCTGCTGCTGATTGGGACAGCCGCATGGGCACAGCGCATCACAGGTTCTCTCTCTGGTCTGGTAACCGACCCACAAGGTTTGCCCATAGCAAAGGCGAAGGTGACGGTTGCCAACGCCTCGATCAACTTTCGTCAGGAACTGACCACCGGGAACGACGGTGCGTTTCTGCTGACGGACCTTCGTCCTGCCACCTATCAGGTCACGGTAGAGGCGGAGGGGTTCAAAACTTTACGAACCAATGTGACGGTCTACGTGAATTCTGTCGCCTCATTGTCTGCTCAGCTTGAGCTGGGCGAAACCCGTGAAGTGGTGGTGGTTGAATCCGGGGTTGTAACCGTGGACACCACGCAGCATACCGTACAGGGTGTTGTCACGGGCTCCCAAATTGACCAACTGCCCCTGAACGGGCGCAATTTCCTCGATCTGGCCCAGCTGCAGCCGGGCGTGCAGACGGTGGACGGCGGGACCTTTGACCCGACGAAGAACCAGATGGTCGGCGTTTCGATCGGCGGTCGTTCGGGCCGGGTCACGCGCATCCAGATTGACGGCGTGGACATCACCGACGAAACCGTGGGCACAACGGTGGCCAACGTCTCCAACGAATCGATTCAGGAATTCGCGGTGGCGCAGTCGTCGCTGGACGTCAGCACCGACGTGACCTCGTCCGGCGCCGTGAATATCATCACCCGAAGCGGTAGCAATGAAATCCACGGTTCGGGGTTTTTCTTCTGGCGGGATGAATCCTTTGCGGCCGACCAGCGCCTGGCCAAATCCGGGCCGAAGCCTCCGTTCGACCGCGAACAGGGAGGCGGACGTGCGGGTGGACCCTTCATCAAGAACAGGTGGTTCTGGCATGTGGAATTCGAAAAGACCAATATTGACAGCCAGACCATCGTCAATATCCCGGAGTTTCCTCAGTTCAGCGGGGCGTTTGGAGTCCCCGTGGACGAAAACATGGGTGGGGTTCGAACGGACTACCAGTTCACCACGCGTTGGAAGGGATTCTACCGCTACATTCACAACGACAACTTCGGTGTAACGGGATTTGGTGGTCGCGATCTGGCCGCCTTTTCCAACCGCAACAACACGAACATCCATGTGGCGGGGGTGGATTTCGGCGGGAGCCGCTGGACCCATCAATTCCGGTTCAGCTACTTGAACTTCAACAACTTTATCTTCCCGGCGAACGATGCTGCCGGAACACCGAACACACTGGATCCCGGCGGGCGTCCGGTGCTGGTGCGCATCGTTGGCGTACTCCAGGATGCGGGGCCTGATTTGCTTGCACCGCAGAAGACTTTTCAGGACAACAAGCAGACGAAATACGATGGTGGTGTCATCTTCGGCAACCATGCCCTGCGATTCGGTGCCGAATGGAACCGGATTGACCAGTTCGTCTTTGCCGCGTTCTTCGGCCTGGCTCCGCGTGTATTGTCGCGACGCAACACGGCCACGCGGGCATTTGCCAACACCAACCCGTTCAGCCCACAGGGAGACCTGGACCCGCTGAACTATCCCGTGCAGCAAATCGTGCTGGGGAACGGACTCGGATTCTTCAGCGAAAAGCCGGCTCTCGGTTTTCCGTTCGGCGGGACGACCAACGACCGGCTGGCGTTCTATCTGCATGACATCTGGCGCGTCAAAGACACTTTCACGCTGAACTTCGGGCTGCGCTACACCTACCACACAGCCCTGTCGAACCACGACCTGCCACGGGCACCGCTGGTTGGCTTGTTCGACCAGCGCCTGGTGGGCCGGCCGCGACGGGACACGGATGACTTCGGTCCAACGGCGGGCTTTGCCTGGAATGTACTGGGGAACAACAAACTGGTGGTGCGCGGCGGTGCTGGTATCTACTATGAGACCAACATCTTCAACAACATTCTGTTTGACCGAGTCATTAACATCCCGCCGGGAATCGGCTTCGATGTATCTGTGAACACCAGCGGTTTCCCCTTTGTACTCGATCCGGTGACGGGCAATGTGCTGTTCGATTTCAGCACGGATTGCATTGGTCTGCCCGGAAACAATTGTTTCAATGGCTCGATCGGCCAGGCCATCCCGTTTGCGGTACAGGCCCAGCAACTCTACCAACAGGCCTCGGCAGCCGCCACTGCCAATTTCCCCTCGGGCGATCCTCTGTTCAATGCCACGCTGGACGGTACGGACTTGATCAACCCCGATTATCACACTCCGTACGGTGCGCATATGAACATCGGGTTCCAGTGGGAAATCAAGACGGGGCTCGTGCTCTCTACGGACTATGTCCGCAACCGAGGCGTCCACTTCAACTTGATCCACGACTGGAACCGCATCGGCGCTGCCGACACGCTGAACATCCCTCTGGCGCAGGCAGCCATTGCGGCCACACTGAACGACTTCGGCTGCCCGGACATTGACTGCGTCATCGCGCTTGGCGGAACCATCTCTGACTTCGCCGATCGTGGCCTGGGGGCCGGCGCGGGCGTGGATGGATTTGCCTTCAGTGGGCGGAACCCGAACTTCCGGAATATGGGCGTGATCAGTCCGCAGGGGTTGTCCCTGTTCCAGGCCCTGCAGGTCCGCCTGACCGGTGACGTTGGTGCCTTCGAGCAGTTCGGCATCAGGCGGCTGTTCACCAACATCACCTATCAGCTGGGCCGGTTCGAATCCACAGGCGCCGATCAGGACTTTCTGTCTACAGCGGCATTCAACGACCGGCCGACCCAATTCTTCGGGCCAGCCAACCTGGACCGCACCCACATGGTCAGCGTAAGCTTCGTGGCCGACCTGCCCTGGAACTTCACGATCAGCATGAACAACACGTTCCGTTCCGCATTGGCCAATTCGTTGTTCTTGCCGGCGACGACCGGCGGAGCAGACGAAATCTTCTTCTCAGACTGGAACGGCGACGGCATAACCCAGGATCCGATTTTTGGATCCAACCGTGGGTCGTTCAGTCGAGACATCAAAGCAAACGACATCAACGACGTCATCAGCCGGTGGAATTCGACGTTTGCCGGCACGCTCTCTCCAGCCGCCAGGGCGCTTGTGCAGGCGGGGCTGTTCACCGAAGCCCAGTTGCAAGCGCTCGGAGCGGTGCTCACCTCGGTTCAGCCCGCGCCGGCGGGTCAGGTAAACAACGATTCGTTCATCAACACAGACCTGCGCATCTCTCATCGAATCCGGCTGACCGAACGTTGGACAGTGGAACCGATGGTCGAAGTGTTCAACCTGTTCAACGTGGCCAACTACGCGGTCTTCAGCTCCACACTCGATGGGAACCCGGGCAACGCCAACGGCACCACCGCGAGCACGCGGCCGACCCGCGTCGGGCAAGGCACCGGCTCGTTTGCGCCCGGTGTGCAGCGCGCGTTCCAGTTCGGAGTCCGCGTCAACTTCTAAAAAGCCTGTCTAAACAAACTGCATCCCGGGGCAAGGCCGCTGGCCTTGCCCCGGCCTTTTTCTCGGTTCGAGACAGACAGGACGCGGGCGGGCCGCGCCCAAGTTACCTTTGGCACACTGCGGAGCGACATTTTCACGGCGGAGTTGCATCCTATAGACTGGGCTTGCCCGGTCGGCCAGCACACATAGCCCGGAATGCCCGAACCGCAAGGAGGAACGATGAGGAAATCAGGAGTGCTGTGGGGAATCAGTCTGATCGTCCTGCTGAGCCTCGCCGGCTGCACACGCGGGCGCAGCGACGAGGCCCTGGCAAATGAGATCAAAGCCAGAATCTTCTCGACAGCAGAGCTGCGGGATGCAAATTTGGAAGTGACGGTCAGCCATGGCGAAGCTACCCTGAAGGGAGAAGTCGCCAGCGACGCCGACCGACTGGCCGCCTATAAGCTGGCCGCTGAAACCGAAGGTGTCCGCAAGGTCCATGATCAGATGACGGTGCGCGTGGCCGAAGTTGCCGCCCCAGCACCGGAACCCGCACCGGAACCCGCACCGGCACCAGCGCCGAAGCCTCGACGAGCCTCAGCTCCGGCTCCCGCACCACAACCAGCGGCTCAGCCCGCAACGGCACCCGTCTCGACACCAGCAGCCGCCCCGGCGCCAGCCCCGGCGGCTCCAGCGGCACCGCCGGCTGAGCCAGCTCGCCCGAGAACAATGACCGTGCAGGTGCCCGCGGGCACCGTGATCACCATCCGCATGATCGATGGCGTGGACTCAGAAAAGCATCGCGCCGGACAGGTGTTCCAGGCTTCGCTCGAAGAGCCCCTGGTCGTGGACGGTGTGGTCTTGGCGGAGCGCGGCGCGGATGCGTACGTGAAGCTGATCGAGTCCCGTTCGGCTGGTCGGCTGGCCGGTCGGAGCGAACTGCGGCTGCAGTTGATCCGCCTGATGATCGATGGACGTCCCTACACGGTGGAAAGCAGCACGTATGAACAAGTCGGCAGCTCGCGCGGCAAGCGAACTGCCGCTACGGTAGGCGCAGGTGCCGCCATTGGTGCAGCCATCGGCGCCATTGCCGGCGGGGGCAAAGGCGCGGCCATCGGCGCCGCGGCGGGCGCGGGCGGTGGCACCGCCGTGCAAGTGCTCACCAAGGGCGAGCAGGTGCGTGTGCCTTCGGAGACCTTGCTCGAGTTCCGACTCGACGTGCCGGTGCAGGTGACCTACACGCCCAAGTAGTTCCCGGACCTCGCGCCGAAAAGAACGGTCGGCACACGGGCCGGGGTTGCCCCGGGCAGCCCCGGCTTTTCGTGTGGTCGCGGTGCGGGCCTGCTTGACTTCGCCGGCAAGCAGGGCTACAAACGCGCGTTCCGAAAACCCACCCGGGAGGACAGCATGGGGATTTCCCGTCGCAGACTGCTGAAAGCTGCCGCACTCGGCGCCGCCGCGACTCCGGCACTGGCAACCACGGGCGCGGTCGAAACACCACAGCGACCGTTGCCGGAGTCGTTTGAGCGGTTGAAACCGATCCGGGATCGCATCCGGCCGATCACCGTGCAGGAGTTCCAACAGCGGATTGCCCGGGCACAGCGGCTGATGGCCGAATCGAAGCCTCCGTTCGTGGCGCTGTTCACGGCACCGGGGAGCACACAGTATTACTTCAGCGGGATTCGCTGGGGCGGCGGCGAACGGTTGATGGCGCTGGTGATTCCGCAGAAGGGCGAACCGTTCCTGGTCTGTCCGGCGTTCGAGGAGGCCACATTGCGGGAGCGGCTGCGCTGGCCGATGGAAATCCGCACCTGGCAGGAAGACGAAAGTCCGTATGCCCTGGTCGCACGAACGCTGGCCGAACGCGGCTTCCGCACCGGACGGATCGGGATCGACGAAACGACGCGGTTCTTCTTCTTCGACGGATTGCGACGGGCAGCACCGCACTACGAGTACACCATCGGCGACCCGATCACGGTGGGCTGCCGTGCGCAGAAAACCGAGCACGAACTGGAACTGATGACGCTGGCAAACTGGGCCACCGTCGAAGTCTATCGTGCGGCCTTTGCCGCGCTGCGGGAAGGAATGACGAACCGCGAGCTGGGTGGGCTGATCGCACAGGGCTATCAGCGCATGGGACTTTCGGGCGGCGCACTGGTGCTGTTCGGGGCCTGGGCAGCGCTGCCCCACGGCACACAGCAGGAACAGGTGCTGCGCGAAGGCGACATCGTGCTGGTGGATGGCGGCACCAGTGTGGATGGCTATGCCTCGGACGTAACGCGCTGTACCGTGCTCGGCAAACCCTCCGACACACTGCGGCGCGCGTTCGATACGGTGCGGCGCGCGCAGGATGCGGCGCTGGAAGCAGCCCGTGCGGGACGCACCTGTGGATCGGTGGACGACGCAGCACGTCAGGTCATCGCAGCCGCGGGGTTCGGCAAGGATTACGAGCGGTTTGCGCATCGGCTCGGGCACGGCATCGGACTCGACGGACACGAACATCCCTACCTGGTTCGTGGCAGCCGCGTGCTGCTCGAGCCCGGCATGACGTTTTCCAACGAGCCGGGTATCTACGTGCGCGGCGAATACGGGCTGCGGCTGGAAGACATCATGGTGATCGAACCCGACGGGCCAGCACGACTGCTGACCCCCGGGTTCAGCCCCTCACTCGAACATCCGTTTGGCTGATTGCTGCCGGCAAAATTCCACCAGACGCGCTTCAGCCCAAAAACGCTCGTCACCACGATGGCGTGAGACAAACGCACAATGTCCGCCATGCTCCGGCGCCACGAGCGTAATCCAGGAGTTGTTTTCGACTCCGGCCGCGGCAAAGATTGAAAATGGCACCAGCGTGTCGTCGCGGGCCGTCAGAATCAACGTGGGCAGGCGGATCTGCGCAATCACGCGGGCGGCGCTGGCGCGGTGGTAGTAGTCGGCGGCACTGAGGAAGCCGCTATGCGGAGCTGTGATGCGGTCGTCGAATTCCCGGATGCTGCGGATCGAATGCAGGCCATCGACACGATAGAGGTGGGGGAACAGGCGGGCCTTGCGTTCCATGCGGCGCTTGAGCTGGCGCAAAAAATGCCAGTGGTAGAGCGCATTTTCAGGACGCTCGATGGCCGCCACACAGGGAGCCAGCTCGAGCGCGGGACAGACTCCCGCTACCCCGCACAGCCCCCGCGGCGGCTGCGCTCCAAACTCGCCCGCCATCTTCAGCACAAGATTGCCACCCATCGAAAAACCAGCCAAACAGACCGCCGGAAGACGATCGCGTTCCAGCAGCTCCACGACGACGGCAGCGAGGTCGGCGCTGCGGCCGGAGTGGTAGAGCGTGGGAGTGAGATGATCGGTGCCGCCGCAGTTGCGCTGGTTCAGTCGCACCACGTTGCAGCCGGCGGCAAAGGCCAGCGCGGCCGTGCCGACCATATAGGGAGAGTCGCTCGAGCCTTCCAGGCCGTGCACCAGCACCAGCGTGGGGCCTTCGGCTGGCCGAAGCTGCCAGTGACAGTGAGCCAGAATCTGCGTTCCCGGCTCGACTTCGAACCATCGCACCTGTGCCGGCGGCAGGCCGCGGCGCTCGCGCGGCCAAAGCGTGGCCGCGACGGTCATCAGGTGTGGATTGCGCAGCAGCGGATGCGGTTCAAACTCGCGCACAGCGAGCATATTAGCCGTCCCGGCGGAATGCGCAAGGCGGATGCTTGACCGCAGGCGGGCAAACGCCTAGAATCGTGGCTTCCTGTATGAATGTAGCGGTGCACAGGGGGCGGTAAGTTTCAGCGGGCCGACCGATGGGTCGGCCCGCGATGTTTTCCGCCAATGGGCAAACGGGAAGGGGACGGGATGAACGACGGCGCAATTCCAGAAGCCTTGACGTTCGATGATGTGCTGCTGCTGCCCGGCAAATCGGCCGTGCTGCCGACGCAGGTGGACACCCGCACCTGGCTGACCCGGAAGATTGCACTGAACATTCCGATCACCTCGGCAGCGATGGACACCGTAACGGAGTCGCGGCTGGCGATTGCCCTGGCGCGGCAGGGTGGCATCGGGTTCATTCACCGGAACATGTCCATCGCGCGTCAGGCGGAAGAAGTGGACAAGGTGAAGCGCTCGGAAAGCGGCATGATTGTGGATCCGGTGACGATCTCGCCGGAGATGAGCGTCGCGCAGGCGCTCGAAATCATGAGCAAGTACAAAATTTCCGGCCTGCCGGTCACCGAGGGGACCCGGCTGGTGGGCATCCTGACGAACCGGGATCTGCGCTTTGAGAAAAACCTGCACCAACCGGTGCGCAACCTGATGACGAAAGAGAATCTGGTGACCGTTCCGGTGGGCACCACGCTCGAGCAGGCGGAACAGATGCTGCAGAAGCACCGCATCGAAAAATTGCTCGTGGTCGATCAGGAGTTCAACTTGAAAGGCCTGATCACCGTCAAAGACATTCAGAAGAAGCTCGACTACCCGAACGCAGCCAAGGACGAGCACGGGCGGCTGCGGGTAGGCGCGGCCATCGGCGCCACCGGAGATTTTCTCGAACGGGCACAGGAACTGGCGCGAATGCAAGTGGATGTGCTGGCCATCGACACCGCGCATGCGCACACGACGCGCGTCATGGAAGCGATCCGGGCCGTGCGCAGCAAGCTGCCGGAGATGCAACTGGTCGCCGGCAACGTGGGCACCTATGAAGGGGCCCGCGACCTGATCGCGCTGGGCATCGACGGACTGAAGGTGGGCATCGGGCCCGGCTCGATTTGCACGACGCGGGTGGTCACCGGTGCCGGTGTGCCTCAGCTCACCGCGATTCTCGAAGCGAACCGTGCCGCACGGGGCACCGGCGTGCCCATCATCGCCGATGGCGGCATCAAGTTTTCCGGAGACATCACCAAGGCGATTGCCGCCGGCGCCTCCACGGTGATGATCGGCAGCCTGTTCGCCGGGACCGAGGAATCGCCCGGCGAGACGATTCTCTACCAGGGCCGCACCTTCAAATCCTACCGGGGGATGGGCTCGCTGGGTGCAATGGAAGCCGGCTCGGCCGACCGCTACGCGCAGGAGGGCGCGGAACGGGGCAAGACGGTGCCCGAGGGCGTCGAGGGGCGGGTGCCGTACAAGGGTCCGCTGGCGGGGCTGGTCGAGCAACTGGTGGGCGGGCTGCGCAGCGGAATGGGATACGTCGGCGCTGCGAATATCGCCGAGCTACAGCAGCGCGCGCGGTTTGTGCGCATCACCGCCGCCGGGCTGCGCGAAAGCCACGTGCACGACGTCGTCATCACGC
The DNA here is from genome assembly GCA_023512135.1 of Terriglobia bacterium. Classification (GTDB taxonomy): domain Bacteria; phylum Acidobacteriota; class Terriglobia; order Acidiferrales; family UBA7541; genus DSGC01. The sequence continues at coordinate 27,718 of JAIMAG010000018.1, forward strand.
GCGAGGCGCCGAACTATCAACTCGAATAAGAGCGCAGGCAACCGGCCGATGCGACGACTGCTGGACTGGGCTCCGGCAATCGCCTGGGCCGCGCTGATCTGGACGTTTTCCTCGCAGCATTTCGCGGCCGAATCCACCGGTCACCTGCTGCGGCCCCTGTTGCAGTGGTTGCTGCCGGGCGCCTCCTACGAAACCCTGGAACAACTTCACTGGCTGCTGCGTAAAACCGGACACTTTGTTGAATACTTCGTTTTTGCACTGCTGGTCGCGCGCGGCGTGCGCGGACGGGCGTCCGGCTGGCAGGCCCGTTGGGGAGGGTACACCCTAGCGATTGTTTTTCTCTACGCGGCACTCGACGAGTGGCATCAGTCGTTTGTCCCGACGCGTACCGCCGCGGTGGCCGACGTGGCGCTGGACGTCGTCGGAGGAGCCGCCGCCATCGCACTGCTGTGGTGGCGAGCGCGGAGACACAATCCTGTGCGGGCGAACCCAGCACTGTAGGCTCGCGGCACGATTTCGGAGGTGAACCGATGCGATGCAGGCGAACCAGCAGAATCATTCTGTGGATCGGGGTGCTGCTTGCAGGCGCCCTGAGCCCGGCGCAGACACCGCGCACGCCGCTGCGCTACGAGCTGCGCTTCGCAGCACCGAACACACACCTGCTCGAGGTGACCGTGCATGCGGATGGTCTGCACGGCAGCACGGCAGAGTTCGCCATGCCGGCCTGGACGCCCGGCTCGTATCGCATCAACGATTACGCGAAGATGGTGCAGGAGTTTTCAGCAGCCGACCCGCAGGGCCGTCCGCTCCCCTGGCGCAAAACCGACAAACAGACCTGGCGCATCGAGCTGAATGGAACCAACGCAGCCACGGTGCGATACAAGGTGTACGGCAACACCATGGCCAACCACTGGACCCAGTACAACCAACTGCACGCGTTTCTGGCCGGCCCGGCCACGTGGATGTATCTGGTGGGCCACATGGACCGGCCCATCGAGCTGAGCATCGCTGTCCCCGAAGGCTGGCGGGTCGCCACGGGCCTCGTGCCGCTTGGTGGTAACCGCTACCGCGCCGAGGACTACGACTGGTTCGCTGATTCGCCGATCGAAATTTCCGACTGGGAACGGCAGAGCTTCACCGTGGGCGAGACAACCTACCACGTTGTCGTGCACGACGTGTTGGGACAGAAAGACTTCACCCGATTCACCGCCGACACCAGGAAAATCGTCGAGACCGTGGTGGGGATGTTTGGCGGCCGGGCACCGTTCCGCGAGTACTGGTTTCTGTTTCATATCTGGCCGGATGTGGGCGGCGGGCTCGAGCATTTGAATTCGACGCAGATCAACTTTCCCAGCACGTGGGATGCCGATGGATACGCCGGTCGCTACGGCAGCGAGTACCAGCTGAAGCTGTTTGTGACCGCACACGAGTTCTATCACGCGTGGAACGTGAAGCGCCTCCGGCCAGTGCCACTCGGCCCGTTTGACTACACCCGCGAAGCGCACACGCCTTCGCTGTGGATCAGCGAAGGGTTGAGCAGCTACTACGCTCAGCTGGCGATGGTGCGTGCGGGATTCTACACGCCCGAGCAGTATCTGGAATCCATCGCCGAGCTCATCACCGAATTCGAACAGATGCCCGGCCGTCGCTTTCGCAGCATCGCCGAAACGAGCTGGGACGCCTGGTTTCAGAACACTCCGCCCGGCGACACGAACCTGAGCAACACGAATTACTCCTACTACGATGCCGGACAGATCCTGGGCCACCTGCTCGATTTTGCCATTCGGCAGGCGACCGCCAACCGGCGCTCGCTCGATGACTGGATGCGATTGCTCTACGAACGCCACGCGCTGCCCCGCCCCGGGTTTACCCCGGAAGACGCCGTGCGCGCCGCCAGTGAAATAGCCGGGAAGGATCTGAGCGAATTCTTCCGTAGGTATGTGGAGGGGCGCGAGCCGCTGCCGTATGAGGAATACTTCGGCTATGCTGGCATCGAGGTCGAGCGCGTGCCGCAGTCGGCGCAGCCGTGGCTCGGCGCCACGCTGCAGCGCACCGACGAGGATTCGACGCTGGTCGTGAACATCGAACCAGGCAGCCCCGCTGAACTCGCCGGGCTGGACCGCGGCGACATGATTCTGGGTGCGGACGGCCGCAAGTTCGATATGGACCAGCTCCTGCAGACTCTGGCAGAAAAAGCTCCCGGGGCAACGGTGAAGCTGATGATCCAGCGCTGGGGACAGCAGGGCACGCTGACGGTGCGGCTCGGCTCCAACCCGTACGCAAATTTTGTTCTACGGCGAGTCGAAAATCCTACGCCGCTGCAACAAGCCATCTATGAAAGCTGGCTCGGGCTGGCCGGCAGGGCAGCGGCACAGAATTCGCTTGCTGCCGACAAGCGAACGCGGTAGAAAGCAGACAGCTCGAAGCCGGGAAGAGGCAACCGGGGAGAACTCAACGATGGCCGACGTCATTTTGTGCACCCGATGTGGGAGCCGCGCTGCCGTAGCTCTGGCGCCGAACGAACGGGACCTGGTGGATGTCGGTATGCTGGAGCGGCACTGCGCACGTTGTGGGGAAGCAACCCGCTGGGGTCGTGCCGAAGACTACCGACGCGGCGGCGACCGGCGCCAAGGGGAGCGCCGCAAAGGTGTGGGCCGCTGGACCGGCGTGGAACGCCGCGTTGCCGACCGACGCAGCGGTCGCGACCGGCGCAGCGAATAAACGCGCCACGGACCGAACGGATTCCCTGTGCACAAAAAAATTGGCCCCGGGAAACGTTCCGGGGCCGAAGTTTGTTCCAGGGCGTGAGACGGCTCAGCTCTGCGCCGACGCTGCGGTTTCCGGCGCCGGCTCTTCGGTTTTGCGCGGTTTCTTTTCCTTCTTTTCTTTCTTCTGCAGCTCGGAACCGATCAGCTCGAGGATGGCGAGCTGTGCGCCATCGCTGATCCGCCAGCCGGCGCGGACGATGCGGGTGTAGCCACCCGTGCGGTCGGCGAAACGCGGAGCGAGGACACGAAACAGCTTGCGGGTGGCCTCGTCGGTCATCAGGAAGGCCGCGGCCTGACGACGGGCATGCAAGGTGTCGCGCTTGCCGAGCGTGATCATGCGTTCGACCAGAGGCCGTGCGGCTTTGGCGCGGGCGACTGTGGTCTGGACGCGCTCGTGCAAAATGACGTTGGTCACCAGGTTGCGCAGGGTCGCGCGGCGGTGAGCTGGGTTGCGTCCCAGCTTGAATCCGGCTTTGCGGTGTCGCATGGCCACCATCCCGCTTACAGCGTCGAGGTTTCTTCCGGCGGCGCCGTCTGGCTGGGCAGCGGCGGCCAGATGATGCGTCCATGCTCGTCGAATTTCATGCCCAGGCTCAGGCCCATGCGCTGCAGGATTTCCTTGATTTCGTTCAGCGATTTGCGGCCGAAGTTTTTCGTCTTGAGCATCTCGTTTTCCGTGCGCTGGACGAGCTCGCGAATCGTCTGAATGTTGGCGTTCTTCAGACAATTGTACGAGCGGACCGAAAGTTCGAGTTCTTCCACCGAGCGGTCCAGGTGCTCCAGGCGCGGGTCGGGGAACGCTTCGACGACTTCCTCGGACAGTTCAGGTTGTTCTTCAAAGTTGATGAAGATGGTCATGTGATCTTTGATCAGTTTGGCGGCCAGACCGATGGCGTCCTGAGGGGTGATGGCCCCGTTGGTCCAAACTTCCAGGTTCAGTTTTTCGTAGTCGGTCATCTGTCCCAAGCGTGCGGCTTCGACCGAATAGTTCACCTTGCGGACCGGGGAGTGGACGGAATCCACCGGGATGTAACCGACCGGCAGGTCTTCGTCGAAGTTGCGGTCGGCGCCGACGTAGCCGCGGCCGTTTTTGACGCGCATCTCCATCTGGAGGCGACCGCCTTCGCTGACCGTGGCGATATACACATTCTTGTCGAGGACGGCGAAATCCGCATCTTCTTCAATCATGGCCGAGGTGACCACGCCGGGCTGCTCGACATTCAGGTAAATCGTCTTCGGCTGATCCACGTTCAGCTTGAGCGGCACCTGTTTGAGATTCAGGATGATGTCGGTGGCATCTTCGACGACGCCGGGGATCGGCGAGAATTCGTGGAGCACACCTTCGATCCGGACTGCGGTGATGGCGGCGCCTTCAATGGAACTGAGCAAGGCGCGTCGCAGGGCGTTGCCGACGGTCGTGCCCCAGCCGCGCTCAAACGGCTGGGCGGAAAATTTTCCGTACCGATCCGTCAGCGTGCCGAGCTCCGCGGCCATCCGTTTCGGTTTCTGAAAGCCCTTCCACATCGTGAGACATCCTTCCTCCCCGCTCGGAGCGGGGCAGCGGTGATCTGAAACTCGTGCGTCCTATTTCGAGTACAGCTCGACGATGAGCTGCTCGGTGATCGGCGGCGTCTGCACATACTCGCGCTTGGGCAGCGCCACGACGCGCGCCTTCAGGTTCTCCCGGTCCACTTCGAGCCAGGGTGCCAGCGCCTGCGACTGGGCAATATTGCGCGCTTCCAGCACCATGGGGTTCTGGCGCATGCGCTCCTTCAGGGCAATTTCTTCGCCGACGTTGACCAGATAGGACGGGATATTCACCTTGCGGCCGTTGACCAGCACATGCCCGTGCAGGACGAACTGCCGCGCCTGTGCCCGCGAACTGGCCATACCCGCACGATAGACGACATTGTCCAAGCGTCGCTCGAGCATCACGATCAGGTTTTCGCCTGTGGGCCCTTTCATGCGCACGGCTTTTTCGAAATAGTTGCGGAACTGGCGCTCAAGCAAGCCGTAGGTGCGCTTGGTTTTCTGTTTCTCGCGCAACTGGAGGCCGTATCCGACCATTTTCGCGCGACGACGCTGGCCATGCTGGCCCGGAACGAAGTTGCGCTGCTCGATGGCGCACTTTTCTGTAAAACACCGCAAGCCTTTCAGAAAGAGTTTCATACCTTCCCGACGGCACAAGCGGCAGACAGCTTCACGATGCCTAGCCAAGAGTCTCTCCTCTCCTTACGACGTGTTTGCCCGCTAGACGCGCCGGCGCTTCGGTGGCCGGCAGCCGTTGTGCGGGATCGGAGTCACGTCTTTGATCGCGGTAATGTGCAGGCCCGCCGAGGCCAGTGCCCGCACCGCCGATTCCCGACCTGAGCCGGGACCCTTGACGCGAACTTCCACCGATTTCATGCCGAACTGATCCCGTGCCGTGGCGCCAGCGGCGAGCGCGGCCTGCTGGGCCGCGTAGGGTGTTCCCTTGCGCGAACCCTTGAAGCCGATGGCCCCGGCCGAAGACCAGCAGACGGTGCGACCTTCGGGGTCCGTGATGGTGACCATCGTGTTGTTGAAGGTCGCCTGGATGAAGGCGATCCCCGCGGGCACGATGCGCTTTTCGCGCTTTTTCTTGTACTCCTTGCGACGCCGCGTCGGTTTGGCGGGCGCCGGCGCCGCAGGTGTCGTTTCAGGTTGTTTTGCCAAGGCTTTCTCCCCTGCGAAGAATCGCTATTTCTTGGCCACGGCCTTCTTTTTGGCAGCAATGGCGGCGCGCCGCGGACCCTTGCGCGTGCGCGCATTGGTGTGGGTCCGCTGGCCGCGCACCGGCAGATTGCGCCGGTGGCGCAGGCCCCGGTACGACTGAATGTCGATCAACCGGCGAATGTTCATCTGAATTTCTTTGCGCAGATCGCCTTCGACGCGCCCTTCGCTTTCGATGACCTGACGGAGCCGGGTGATCTCCTCTTCGGTCAGGTCTTTGATTTTCTTCGTTTCGTCCACATTCGCTTTGGCGCAGACGGCGCGGGCGCGCGACTGGCCAATGCCGTAGATGGCCGTCAAGCCGATCCAGAGCCGCTTCTGCGGCGGCAAATCCACTCCGGCGATGCGTGCCATTTCCCTCTCCCTCCTGCTCCACGAGCCAGCGGGCGGCGCACTAACCCTGGCGCTGTTTGTGCTTCGGGTTGATGCAAATCACCCGCACGACGCCGCGCCGATGGACGATCTTGCATTTGTCGCAAATCTTCTTCACCGAGGAACGGACTTTCATCGGTCCTCCTGCACCGCAGCGCTTCCGCCATTGCGCGACCGAACCGGTTCACTTGTAGCGATAAACGATCCGTCCGCGCGTCAGGTCGTAGGGCGACAGTTCCACGGCAACCCGATCTCCCGGCAGGATCCGAATAAAATTTTTACGCATCTTGCCGGAGATGTGCGCCAGGACCTGGTGCTTGTTTTCCAGCTCCACCCGAAACATGGCGTTGGGCAGCGGTTCGATCACCGTGGCCATGACTTCGATGGCGTCTTCTTTTGGGTTACCGCTCCCGCCGGCCTTGCTTTTTTCGCGTTCCTTTCTGGCCATATAGGTTCCACCCCAGACCGCTTCTGGCGTCCCCGAATTGCGGGGTTACCAGGACGGTCCGGACAACTCTCTGGGCCGCGTGAGAATCCACGGGCCGTTTTCCGTGACCGCGACCGTGTGCTCGAAATGAGCCGCCAAGCTGCCGTCCACCGTCACGGCCGTCCATCCATCGTCGAGCACGCGCACTTCGGGCCGCCCGGCTGCTACCATCGGCTCGATCGCCAGCACCAGGCCGGGTTCGAGCCGCGGGCCTTTGCCGGGTGGGCCGTAGTTCGGCAACTGGGGTTCCTCGTGCATCTGCGTGCCGATGCCGTGCCCGACGAACTCCCGGACCACAGAGAAGCCGAGCGGCTCGACGGTCTGCTGCACCGCCGCGCCGACGTCGCTCAGACGGTTGCCCGGGCGCATCTGCGCGATGGCGCGATCGAGTGCGTCGCGGGTCGCGATGAGCAACCGCTCCACCTCCGGAGCGACCCGCCCGACCGGAATCGTGACGGCCGCGTCGGCATAGTAGCCATCCAGTTCGACGCCGTAATCAATCGAGACGACGTCGCCTTCGCGCAGCGTCCGGCGCGCCGAAGGAATCCCGTGCACGACCTCGTTGTTCACCGACGTGCAAAGCGTACAGGGAAACCCGCGATAGCCTTTGAACGCGGCGCGAGCGCCGTATTCGGCGGTGCGCCGCGCCGCGAAGGTTTCCAGGTCCAGGGTGGTCACTCCCGGAGCCACCATCTGCCGCAGGCTCGAGAGCACGTCCCAGACAATCAGCCCGGCACGGTGCATTTTTTCCAGTTCTGCGGCCGACTTCAGCACAATCATGACGCCGCAGCCCGTTCCACCAGCGCAACCACCTGGCGCGAGACGGCTTCGATATCCGCCGTGCCGTCCACGTCGACCAGGACGCCGCGTGCGCGATAGTAATCCACCAGGGGACGGGTCTGGCGGTGATAGGACGCCAGACGCTGGCGAACCACTTCCTCCCGGTCGTCCGGGCGCTCGACGAGCTCCCCGCCGTCGAGGTCGCAGCGACCGGGAACCTGTGGCGGGCGGTCATAAATATTATAAACCGCTCCGCAAAGTTTGCACGTGCGGCGCCCGGCCAGGCGACGAAGCAACAAAGCTTCGTCAGCAACGAGGTGCAGCACCACCGGCCGGCCAAACCCGTGGGCCTCCAGCAGGCGGTCGAGCGCTTCGGCCTGCGCGAGAGTGCGCGGAAAACCGTCGAGCACAAACCCCATCCGGCAATCCGGCCGCGCGATGCGCTCCTCTACCATGCCCAGGACGATTTCGTCGGGCACCAGTTCGCCGCGTTCCATGATCGGGCGCGCCCGCCGGCCCAATTCAGTGTCGCGGCGGACGTGGTCGCGGAACATATCCCCGGTGGACAGGTGCGGCACGCCATAGCGTTCGGCGATCAACCGTGCCTGTGTGCCCTTGCCCGCACCGGGCGGGCCGAGAAAAATCAAGGCGCGCTGGGGAGCCGTCCGGGCCATGGCAGCGGCGCTACCCACGGCGGCTCCGGAGGCGGCCCTTGCGCACAAAACCTTCGTAGTGGCGCATGACGAGCTGGGCTTCCAATTGCTGCACGGTGTCCATCGCCACGCCCACAACGATCAGCAGCGAAGTTCCACCAAAATAGAACTGCACGTTCAGCCCGTTCAGGATCCAGTCGGGCAGGTTCTGATCGAACCAGGCCCCGCCCAGCCAGGTGGGCAGGTGATGCAGCTTGATGCCGAACAGCATCCATTCCGGAATCAAGCAGACCAGGGCCAAATAGCAGCCACCGACAAAGGTCAGACGGCTGAGGATGCGGCTGATGTGTTCGGAGGTGTGCCGGCCCGGGCGAATACCGGGAATGAACCCGCCGTATTTGCGCATGTTGTCCGCAAGCTCGGTCGGGTTAAAGACGATGCCGACATAGAAAAAGGCAAAGAAGATGATCAGCGCGGCATAGACGATCATGTGGAGAACTTCGCCGCTGCTGAACATGCGCGAAAATTCGCGCAGACCTGAGAACTGGGCGCCAAACATCAGCGCAATCGTGCCCGGGAACGTCAGCAGAGAACTGGCGAAAATCGGCGGAATGACGCCACCGGAATTGACCCGCAAGGGAAGATAGGTCATCTGCCCGCCCATAATGCGGCGGCCGACGACACGCTTGGCGTACTGCACCGGGATGCGCCGCTGACCGCCTTCGACCAGCACAATGAAGGCAACCACGATCACCATCATCAGCAGCAGCGCACCCATCGCAATCGGGGTAAAGGCGCCCCAGGCGCGATTGGCGAATTTGTCCAGCAGGTCCGAGATGGCTCCGGGCAGGCCGACGACGATGCCGGCAAAGATAATCAGCGACATACCATTGCCGATCCCACGGTCAGAAATCTGCTCACCGAGCCACATGATGAAGGCGGTGCCGGTGGTCAGCGTGAGCATGGTCATCAGGGTGAAGCCCCAGCCCGGATTCAAAACCAGGCCCTGCTGTTCGATGTTCTGCTGCATCAGGATGCGGGCGATGCCGAAGGACTGAATCAGGCTGAGCAGAACCGTAAGGTACCGGGTGTACTGCGTGATTTTGCGGCGGCCGAGCTCGCCCTCTTTCTGCAACTGCTCCAGATAGGGCCAGACGACAGTCATCAACTGCAGGATGATCGAAGCCGTGATGTAGGGCATGATGCCCAGGGCGAAGATGGTCATGTTCGCGAAGTTGCCGCCGCTGAACAGGTTCACGATGGCAATCACGGAGCCTTCCGCCTGCAGTCGCTGCAGGATATCCCGCAGCAGTTCGGTGTTGATGCCGGGCGTAGCGATGAAGGAACCCACGCGATAGACGGCGAGCAGGGCCAGCGTAAACAGCACTCGTTTGCGCAGGTCTGGAATCCGGAAAATGTTCTGAAACGCTTCGATGAACCGCTTCATACCCGGTTTCCCACAGCCGTGCTAGGACAACCGCTCGATGCGCCCGCCCGCACGGACGATCTTCTGCTCGGCGGAGCGGCTGAAGGCATGCGCACGCACCAGCAGCGGGGTGTTCAGCTCGCCCTCGCCGAGAATTTTCACCGGCCGACGCGAGCGGCGGACCAGCCCCCGGGCCCGCAGCGCCTCCGGCGTGACGGTTTCGTTGGCGGCAAAGGCGTTCAGCATCCCGACATTCACCACCGCAAAATCGGTGCCGAACGGATTGTTGAAGCCGCGTTTGGGCAGACGGCGATGCAGCGGCATCTGGCCGCCTTCGAACCCGAGGCGGCGCGAATACCCCGTGCGGGATTTCTGTCCCTTGTTGCCCCGGCCGGCGGTCTTGCCCAGCTTCGAGCCGATGCCGCGGCCGACGCGGACTTTCCGTCGGCGCGAGCCGCGCGGCGGACGCAGTTCGTAGAGTTTCACGATTCCACCTCAACCAGATGACGCACTTTCTGAATCATGCCCCGGATGGCCGGCGTATCCGGCCGTTCGACGACCTGATGCAGGCGCCGCAGGCCCAGACCGCGAATCGTCTGGCGCATATCCTGCGGGCAGCCAATGAAACTGCGTACCCAGCGGATGCGCAAGGTGCCGGACTTTTTCCTGGCCATCATTTCAAGCGCTCAACTCCTCTGCCGGCTTGCCCCGCAATTCGGCCACCTGCGCCGGATCCTTCAGCTTCAACAAGGCGTCGAAGGTAGCTTTGATGACATTGTGCGGGTTCGAGGTGCCGATGCTTTTTGTCAGCACGTTCTGGATGCCGGCCACCTCCATCACCGCACGCACCGGTCCGCCGGCGATGATGCCGGTGCCTTCCGGCGCGGGCTTCAGCAGCACCTGTCCGGAGCCGTAATGGCCGAGGACCTGGTGCGGGATAGTGGTGCCCTTCAGGTTCAATCGGATCAGGTTTTTCTTGGCCTGCTCGACTGCTTTCCGGATGGCCATGGGCACCTCGCGCGCCTTGCCCATGCCGAAGCCCGCATGGCCGCGGCCGTCGCCCACGACGACCAGCGCGGTGAAGCTCAGATTCTTGCCGCCCTTGACCACCTTGGTGACGCGGTTGATCGACACGACCTGGTCTTTCAGATCCGCGGGGTTGATGGTGATCTGGCGGCGAACCGAAAGTGTTTGCTTGAGCACGTTTTTGGGCATGGCTAGAACTGCAACCCCGCTTCCCGGGCAGCATCGGCCAGCGCCTGCACGCGGCCGTGGTATTTGTAGCCGCCACGATCGAAAACAACCCGTTCGATGCCGGCGGCGCGGGCCCGTTCGGCCACCACGCGGCCGACAATTTTGGCCGCGGCAACGTTGCCCCCGTTGCGCACCTGCTGACGCACCTGGCGGTCCAGAGTCGAAGCCGAAACCAGTGTGCGTCCGGTGCGGTCGTCGATCACCTGCGCATAGATGTGCTTGAGCGAACGGAACACCGCCAGCCGCGGCCGGTCCGCGGTACCCGCCACGCGGCGGCGCACACGGCGATGGATTCGCAGCCGATGCGCGTTGCGCGAAATTTTGCGAATGGGCAGGTTCGCCACTGCTGCACTCCTCTCTGGATTAGCCGCCGGTCTTCAAGGTTGCCTTGCCGGCCTTCTTCTTCAAACGTTCACCGGTCAGCCGAATACCCTTCTGTTTGTACGGGTCGGGCGGACGCAGCGCACGCAGGTTGGCGGCCACCTGACCGACCAGGGCCTTGTCCGCGCCGGAAACCACCAAGTGCGTATTCTTTTCGACAGCGATCTGCACGCCTTCCGGAATCGGGAAGACGACCGGATGCGAGAAGCCCAGGCTGAGCACCAGCGAACGGCCCTGCAGATCGGCGCGGTAGCCGATCCCGACGATATCGAGCTCTTTTTTGAAGCCCACAGTGACGCCCTGGACCGCATTGGCCACCAGGGCGCGAGCCAGACCGTGGGCGGCCTTGAATTGATCGTTCTGGCGCACGGCGACCAGTTGGCCATCCTTCTGCTCGAAGCGGATGCCCTGGGGCACCCGCACGCTCAGGCGTCCCTTGGGCCCCTGAACCACGACGGTGTCCGCGCCCAGCTCAACCTTGACGCCCTGCGGCAGAGGAATCGGTTTGCGTCCGATGCGCGACATGACGACCTCTTACCAAACCTCACAAATCAGCTCGCCGCCCACGCCGGCCTTGCGGGCGGCGCGTCCGGTCATGATTCCCCGCGGCGTGCTCAGGATACTGATGCCCATGCCGCCGACGACCGGCCGGAGGTCGGCTTTGCCGACGTAGACGCGCCGGCCCGGCCGGGAAACACGGCGCAGAGCAGTGATCACGCTGCGGCGGTCGGGCGTGTACTTCAGGAAAACCCGCAGGATTTTGCGCGGCCCGCCTTCGTCCACCAGCTTGTAGGTGGCGATGAAGCCCTCCTCCTTGAGGATGCGGGCAATTTCCACCTTGAGTTTCGACGCGGGGATTTCCACGCGCGGCAGGCGCGCGCGGGTGGCGTTGCGAATCCGCGTCAGCATATCGGCGATGGGATCGGTCTGCATGCGTGCATTGCTCCTGTTACCAGCTGGCCTTGACTACGCCCGGAATTTCCCCGCGCAGGGCCAGACTGCGGAAACAGATGCGGCAGAGCTGGAATTTGCGCAGGAATCCGCGGGGGCGTCCGCAGAGGCGGCACCGGTTGCGCCAGCGCACCTTGAACTTCGGCTTCTTTTTCATCTTTGCGAACTGTGCCGTTCGAGCCATCTTCGCTTCGTCCTCCCGCCCGGCTCTGCCGCTCACCCGCGCAGGGGCACGCCGAGCAGTTTCAGCAACTCACGCCCTTCCTCATCGGTGCGGGCCGTGGTCGTGATGGTGATGTTCATTCCTTTGATCTTGTCCACCCGGGTGTAATCGATTTCGGGAAACACGAGCTGATCCCGCAGGCCCAGGGTGTAGTTGCCGCGGCCGTCAAAGGAGTGCTGCGGCAATCCCTTGAAGTCGCGGACGCGGGGCAGGACGATGTTGCAGAGCCGGTCGAGAAATTCGAACATGCGCTCGCCCCGCAGCGTGACGCAGCAACCGATGGGCATGCCCTTGCGAATTTTGAAATTGGCAATGGACTTTTTCGCCCGGGTGACGATCGGCTTCTGACCGGTGATCAGGGCCAGTTCCTGCACGGCCACGTCGAGCAGTTTGATGTTCTGACTGGCTTCGCCCAGGCCGATATTCACGGTGATTTTCGTCAGCCGGGGCACGGCCATCCGGTTCCGGTACTGGAACCGCTTCATCAGGGCCGGCACGACCTCGGTGCGATAACGCTGATGCAATCGGCTGAGCATGCTCGGTTCCTGTTCCTCCGCGACTACTTGTCCAGCGTGGCGCCGCAGCGCTTGCAGGCGCGGAAGCGGGCCACGATTTTTTTGCGCTCGATCTCGGTTCCATCGGCGCGGGTCACCCGCACTGTGCCCCATTCGACCTGGTGCGCGACGCGAGTCGGCTTGCCGCAGGCCGGGCAGATGACCATGACATTGGAAACATCCATGGGGGCCTCGCGTTCCACGATGCCGCCCTTGATGTTTTTCGCCGGGTTCGGCCGAGTGTGCCGTTTGATCAGGTTGGCATGCTCGACCGTGACCTTCCGGCGCACCGGGTCTACGGAGAGCACGCGGCCGGTCTTGCCGGCGTCGCGGCCAACCAGCACGCGCACCTGGTCGCCCTTGCGGACGCTGAGTCTGGTTCGAATCGGTTCGCTGCGCATCGCTACCACACTTCCGGTGCCAGAGAGACGATTTTCGTAAACTTCTTTTCGCGCAGTTCGCGCGCGACCGGGCCGAACACGCGGGTGCCGATGGGCTCACCCGCTTCGTTGATCAGCACCGCGGCGTTGTCGTCGAAACGGATGTAGGTGCCGTCGCGGCGGCGATGTTCTTTGCGCATGCGCACCACCACGGCACGGACCACCTTGCCTTCCTTGATCGGGCTATCCGGCGCCGCTTCCTTCACCGACGCGGTGACCACATCGCCGAGACCGGCGCGGAGGCCGACGTGGCCGCCGACCGGCAGAATACACATCAGCCGGCGAGCGCCGGAATTGTCCGCTACGGTGAGCCAGGTTCGCATGCCGATCATGGCGTACCTCCCTGCCCAGCTCAGAGCACCCGCGTCGAGCGGGAGAGGATTTCGACCAGTCGCCAGCGCTTCAACCGGGACAGCGGCCGCGTCTCCACAATGCGCACGGTGTCGCCGGGGCGAGCCTCGCCGTGCTCATCGTGCGCATAGAATTTCTTGTGCACGCGGATGTAGCGCCCGTAGAGCGGATGCCGCACCGTACGGGTCACCTGCACGACGATGGTTTTCTGCATCTTCGTGCTCGTCACCACGCCGACTTTCGATTGTCGCGGCCGGCGCGCGGGCGCCGGAGCCGTTCCGCTGGCTTCAGCCATTCCGTTTCTTCTCCCGGGCTGCCGCGAGTTCTCGTTCCCGCAGCAGGGTTTTCACGCGGGCCAGGTCTTTGCGCGCCTGGCGCAGTCGTTTCAGGCTTTCCGCCTGACCGCTGACAAGCTGGAAGCGGAGACGAAAAATCTGCTCGTAGAGTTCCCGCTCCTGTGCGGCCAGCTCTTCCGTTTTCAGTTCGCGCAACTGATCGATGCGCCGGGGCATCAGAATTCCTCCGCGCGGCTGACAAATTTGGTCACGATCGGCAGTTTGTGGGCCGCCAGTTGCATGGCTTCGGCGGCGGTTTCCCGATCCACGCCCGCCATTTCAAACAGGATGCGGCCGGGTTTGACCACGGCGACCCAGCGCTCCGGCGGCCCTTTCCCTTTGCCCATGCGCGTTTCGGCCGGCTTTTTCGTGTAGGGCTTGTCCGGGAAGATGCGGATCCAGAGCTTGCCGCCCCGCTTGATGAAACGCGTGATGGCCACGCGAGCGGCTTCGATTTGCCGGTCGGTGATCCAGGCCGGCTCAAGCGCCTTCAAGCCGTATTCGCCGAAGGCGAGCGAGCCGCCGCGCCAGGCCTTGCCCTTGCGCCGGCCGCGCTGCTGCTTGCGGTACTTAACTTTTTTCGGCATCAACATGGCGAAATCCTCAACCCTCCGCGCCGCCCGGTTACGAAGCGGGCATCAAGGTCGTGCCGGGTTCGGGCTCCCGACGGCCCCGCGGGCCGCGTTCCGGGATATTTTCACCCTGATAGATCCAGCACTTGACGCCGATGACGCCGTAGGTCGTGTAGGCCTCGGCGAAACCGTAATCGATCTCCGCACGAAGCGTCTGCAGCGGCAGCCGACCCTGCAGGTACCACTCCTTACGGGCAATTTCCGCACCGTTCAGACGACCCGCCACGCGCACCTTGATGCCCTTGCAGCCAAACCGAAGCGCGGAATCAACCGCCTTGCGCATGGCGCGGCGGAAGGCGACTCGCTTTTCCAGTTGCAGGGCAATGGATTCGGCCACCAGTTGTGCGTCCAGTTCCGGTCGATGCACTTCCTGGATGTCGATGTGCACTTCGCGGCGGGTGCGCGCCTGGATTTCATTTTTCAGCTTGTCGATTTCCGATCCCTTCCGGCCAATGATGATGCCGGGACGGGCCGTGGCGATGCGAATGACCAGTTTGTTGGCGGCGCGTTCGATGTCGATCCAGCTCACACCGGCCGAACGCAACCGCGAACGCAACTGTTCGCGCAGGCGCAGGTCTTCATGGAGCAACTCGGCGTAGTCCCTTCCGGCAAACCAGCGCGAGCGCCAGGTTTTGTTGTAGCCGAGCCGGAATCCGTAGGGATGAGTTTTCTGCCCCAAAGCCTGCCTCCTCCTACTTCTTCTTTTTCGTTTTCTTGCGAGCTGGCGCGGTGCGTTTGCGCTGCTGTTCGGCCATCCGCTTGCGAACCTTCTTGACCGCGCCGGCGACACCTTTCATCGCTTCGGCTTCGGCCGCGGCCGCGGCGGCGCGCTGCTGGGCGGCGCGTTCCTGTTCGGCCACCGCCACCAGAATGTGGCTCGTCCGGCGCTGGTAGCGGTAGGCACGGCCCATCGGGGCCGGGCGGATGCGCTTCCAGCGCGGGCCTTCATTCACATAGCATTCCGCCACATACAACTGATCCACGTCGAGCGCGGCACCGGCCTCTTCGGCTTTGCGTTCGGCGTTGGCCAGCGCGCTGCGCAGAACCTTTTCGATATCGCGGGCCACGCGTTTCCGAGTGAAACGGAGAATCTGCAGCGCCTCTCCGACGCGGCGGCCGCGAATCAGATCGATCACCAGACGGGCTTTCTGCGGCGAGACCCGCACATAGCGGGCCAGCGCGCGCGCCGAAAGTGCCGTGGTTGCCAGCGTTGCGGTTGCCATCGCCTATGCCTTTGCAGCCGGCGCCGGGGCCGGACCGGCAGTTTTTTCCAGCGCCGCCTTGACCGAGTGCCCCTTGAAGGTGCGGGTCGGGGCAAATTCGCCGAGCTTGTGGCCGACCATCTGTTCGGTGATGTAGACGGGAATGAATTTCTTCCCGTTGTGTACGGCAATCGTGTGGCCGACCATCTCCGGCACAATCGTCGAGCGGCGCGACCAGGTCTTGATCACTTTTTTTTCATGGCGCGCGTTCATGGCCTCGATCTTTTCCATCAGGTGATCGTCCACGAACGGGCCTTTTTTCAGCGAACGTGCCATCGGGTTACTCCGCGACGCGACGCAACTTGATCCATTTGGCCCGGCGCACCTTCTGGAAGCCCCGCACCGGTCCGGGGACACGATGCGAGTGCGGGCAGAACGGACAGACAAACCGCGTGCCCACACCCGCCGGATTTTTTTCGACCAGCACGGCCCAGCCCGGCTTGCACACGCGGAACAGCACCGGGGCCGGAGGCTCGACCGCCGAGCGCAGCTCAGCGCCCGGTTGCGGTTTCCGCGCGGCCGGTTTCGTCGTTCGCACCGACGCGCGGCGGCGCGAAGAGATTCGTCGTGTTGCTGTCATCGTCATACCCGTTTCCACCCGCCGCGCCGGGTTCATGGTTTTTTCTCCCGTTCGTCCCTCGGGACGAACGGCTTGCTGCTGCGCTCCCCCGATCCCGTCTCGAGGACAGGAGCGCCGTCAACACTGCGGCTACTTGCGCCGCTGCACAATCAACCGGTCCGACGGCTTGCGCCGGCGCGTCCGCGCACCCAGGGTCGGTTCGCCCCAAGGGGTCTGCGGATGATTACCCTTGACGCGGCCTTCGCCGCCGCCGTGCGGATGATCTACCGGATTCATGGCCACACCGCGCACGGTCGGGCGGATACCCCGCCAACGCGAGCGACCGGCTTTGCCGTACGAGATGTTTTCATGGTCCAGGTTACCGACCTGACCGATCGTGGCCATGCACTCCACCGAAAACTTTCGCACCTCGCCGGAAGGCAGTTTGACCAGCGCCACATCCCCTTCTTTGGAAAGCAACTGAGCCGCCGCGCCGGCCGCACGCACCAGTTGGCCACCTTTGCCCGGGTACAGCTCCAGGTTGTGCACCTGGGTGCCCGGCGGAATCAGCCGCAGCGGGAGCGCATTGCCGGGCAGAATGTCGGCACCTTCGCCGGCGAGCACGGTCATGCCCACTTCCAGTCCGACCGGATGCAGGATGTAGCGCTTTTCTCCATCCGCGTAGTGCAGCAGCGCCAGGTTCGCCGAGCGATTCGGATCGTATTCGACCGCTGCGACGCGCGCCGGAATGCCGATTTTGTCGCGTCGAAAGTCCACACGACGATACTGCCGCTTGTGGCCACCGCCTCGGTGCCAGACGGTGATTTCGCCGTGGTTGTTGCGTCCCCCGGTGCGCTTCTTGGGCTCCAGCAGCGATTTTTCCGGCTCCTGCTTGGTGATCTCGCGCTTGTCCAGCACGGTCAGGAAGCGTCGCGATGCGGTGTACGGGTTGAAACTTTTCAGGGGCATGGCGATTTCTCCACCGCGTCCGTTACAGATTCTCGGCGTACTCGATCATCTTTTCGCCCGGGGCCAGCTTCACGTACGCTTTCTTCCAGTCGCGCCGGTACCCCACGGCCAGGCCCCGGCGACGCATTTTGCCGCGGAAATTGGCCGTGCGCACGGCGGCGACTTTCACCTTGAAGATGCGCTCGACAGCCTGTTTGATCTGCGTCTTGGTGGCTTCGCGCGCCACTTCGAACACCACGGTCTGCTGGGTCTCCTTGACCCCCAGACCCTTCTCGGTGATCACCGGCCGACGAAGAATCTGATAGAGTTCCAGCGCCATCGTTCAGTCCCTTCCCGTCTTTTTCGACGACCGGGTTGTTTTCGGCTTCGACGCCGTCCGGCGCGGCGATGCGGTTTCGGTGGCCGGCTCCGCTCCGGCGACCTCGGGCTGCGAAGCGGCTGCGGCGGCCGGCGCCAGCGAACGACTGAGCTGCACCGCCGCCGCGCGCGAAAGAATCAAACGGTCATGCCGGAGCAGGTCGTAGGGCTGCAGCTGCTGCGGTGCAACCAAGCGAACCCCGGCCAGATTCCGGCTGGCCAGCTCGAGATTGCGATTCTCTCCCTGTTCGACGAGCAGAATCGTGCGCGCATCGCCATTCAGCCGGTCCAGCACCTGGCGAAATGGTTTTGTCTTATGCGAGTCGAGCGCAAAGGACTCCACCACCGTCAGCCGCTGTTCGGCGAGTTTGGCCGACAGCGCCGAACGGAGCGCACCCAGGAACATCTTGCGCGGCAAACGGTAGCGGTAGCTGCGCGGCTGCGGACCATGCACCGTGCCGCCCTTGCGCCACAGCGGCGAACGAATCGATCCGACCCGGGCGCGTCCGGTGCCCTTCTGGCGCCAGAGTTTGCGTCCGGAGCCGTGCACCTCGCCGCGTCCCTTGGTCTTGTGCGTGCCGGCACGCTGCCAGTTCAGATACCAGCGCACGGTTTCGTGGAGCAGGTGCGGGTTCGGGCGCACGGCGAAGACCGCATCCGTCAGTTCGACGGTGCCGACTCGCTGTCCCTGCAGATTGACCACTTCGACGACCGGCATCGGACTCATCCCACCTTGCGCGGTGTTTTCGTCTTCGATTTTCGAATCACCAGATAACCACCGTTCGGTCCGGGCACGGCCCCGCGGACCAGCAGCAGATTTTCTTCCGGATCGATCTTGACGATTTCGAGATTCCGAACGGTCACCCGCTGGTGCCCCATGTGCCCGGGGAAGTGCTGACCTTTCCAGACGCGCGAAGGAAACGAGCTGGCGCCAATCGAACCGGGGGCGCGGTGGAACATTGAGCCGTGGGTGGCATCGCCTCCGCGATAGTGCCAGCGCTTCACGCCGCCCTGGAATCCCTTGCCCTTGCTGACGCCGGTGACGTCCACGAACTCTCCGACGGCGAAGCGATCGACCAGCACGCGGTCGCCCACGCGGGTATCTTCGTCCGAGGCGCTCAGTCGAATCTCGCGCAGGAAACGCATCGGCGGCAGGTCCGCTTTTTTGAAATGACCGCTCATGGGCCGGTTGACCCGCTGGGGCTTGACGAATTCGACCAGTCCCAGTTGCACCGCTTCGTAGCCATCTTTTTCCCGGGTGCGTTTCTGCACGACCACACAGGGGCCGGCCTGCAGCACCGTGCAGGGAACGACCGCGCCGTCTTCGGCAAAGACCTGGGTCATGCCGAGCTTGATGCCGAGAATGCCATCGACCGCCATTCACACACCTCTAGGCGACGCCGTGCGTCCCGAAGGCTTTGATTTCGACATCCACGCCGGGCGGCAAGTCCAGCTTCATCAGCGCATCCACGGTGTCCGGCGTCGGATCCAGGATGTCAATCAGCCGTTTGTGCGTGCGCATTTCGAACTGCTCGCGGGACTTTTTGTCCACGTGGGGCGAGCGCAGCACGGTCCAGCGGTTGATCACCGTGGGCAGCGGAATCGGTCCGGCGACGGTGGCCCCGGTGCGTTTGGCCGTTTCCACGATGTCCCGCGTGGACTGATCCAGCACGCGGTGATCATAGGCCTTCAAACGAATGCGAATTTTGTTTCCGGCAGCCATCGCTTTACTCGAGGATTTCGGAGACGGCGCCGGCGCCGACCGTGTGTCCGCCCTCGCGGATCGCAAACCGCAGCCCCTTCT
>JAIMAG010000019.1 GCA_023512135.1 Terriglobia bacterium
GCCACGTGGACGTGGTGCTGCAGTGCGAGCTCGCCGGCCCCGCCGCCGTACGCCTCAACGCGGAGCTGGCCGCCGCCTACCTCCAGGCGGCCGAAGATCTTCGCCGCCGCTTCCAACTGACTTCGGAGCCGGCACTGGGCGAAGTCCTGCGCCTGCCCGGCGTGATCAGTGCCGCCGGCCTGTCGGCATCCGAGGTCCTCGAGTCGCTCGCCACGCCAGTGCTCACCTGTCTCGACGAAGCCCTGACCCGGCTCGATGAGATGCGAGCTGCCGAAGGCCGCATCCTGGCCGAAGAGATGCACCGGCGGCTGGAGCAGATTGCCACTTGTGTCGCGCGCATCGAACCGCTGGCCGCCGAGCTCCGCCCGGCCTACGCCCAGCGCCTGACGGAACGGGTGCATGAGCTGCTGGCCGGTGTTCCGCTCGACCCGGCCCGCGTCGTGCAGGAAACCGCACTGCTCGCCGAGCGCTCCGATATCGCCGAAGAGCTGGCCCGGCTCCGCTCGCACCTGCGTCAGTTCGAACATCTGCTCGAGCAGGCCGACGATGTCGGCAAAAAACTCGATTTCCTGCTGCAGGAAATGCAACGCGAAACCAACACGCTGCTGGCGAAAACTCCGGGCATCGAACCGTCCGGGCTGGCCATCACCGAGCTGGCCCTGGAAATCAAATCCCAGATCGAAAAGCTGCGCGAACAGGTGCAGAACATCGAATAAGATGAACTCCAGCGAACCGCCGCTCGTCTTCATCGTCTCCGGCCCTTCCGGCTCGGGCAAATCCACGCTGGTGCGCAAGCTGCTGGAAGTTCCCGACACCATGCTTTCGATTTCCTGCACCACCCGTCCGCCTCGCCCCGGCGAGGAGGACGGAACGTGGTACAATTTCATTTCGGAAGAGGAATTCGCACGCATGGTCGAGCGCGATGAATTCCTCGAATACGCGCGCGTTTTCGGCCGGCATAGCTACGGCACCCCGAAGCGCATGCTGGAGCTGGCCCGCGCGCAGCAGAAAGACCTGGTGCTCGAAATCGACGTCCAGGGCGCGCGCCAGGTGAAACAGAAATTGCCCGAGGCGGTGGCGATCTTCATTCTGCCCCCCTCGCGCCAGGAACTGGAAAAGCGGCTGCGCGACCGCGGCCTGGACAGCGAAGAGGAAATCGCTCGCCGGCTGGAACGCGCACGGCAGGAAATGCAGTGTTTTTCGGAGTATGATTTTCTGGTGATCAACGACGAGCTGGAGCGCGCCGGCCGCGAAATCCAGGCCATCGCTGCGGCCGTGCGCTGTCGCCGTACGCGCCGGCAGTCTCGCGCGCAGCAGATTTTGCAATCGTTCGAACGTTGAATCGGAGGTCGGCATCACCATGACGGTCCAGAATCAGCCACCTGCCAACAAATTCGCCTTCGTGCACATCGCCGCCAAGCGCGCTCGCCAGTTGCAGACGGGCGCGCCGTCGTTGCTCCCGAATCCGCGTTCTTCGAAACCCACGCGGGTGGCCATGGAAGAACTTTCTCGCGGGTTGCTCGAATACGAGCTGCCCGAAAAGGAAGAAGAAGACTAGGCGAACGGTTGCGTCTCGCCGGCGCCGCGCCCCGGAAGCACCATGCGCATCGCACTCGGAGTGACGGGCGGAGTGGCCGCCTACAAGGCGGCGGAACTCGTTCGTCGCCTGCAGCAGGAAGGTCTTGACGTGCAGGTCGTGATGACCCGCGCCGCCCGCGAGTTCATCACCCCGCTCACCTTTGCCGCGCTCACCGGACAGCGCGTGATCACCGAAATGTTCTCGGAAGAGGGTCGCGCGCCGGCCAACATCGAATCGGCCATCGAACACATCGCCGTTGCCCAGCGCATCGACCTGCTGCTTGTGGCGCCCGCCACGGCGGATGTACTGGCGCGCATGGCCCATGGCGTGGCGGACGACTTTCTCACCACGCTCTATCTGGCCACGCGTGCGCCGGTCATCGTCGCGCCCGCCATGAACGTGAACATGTGGGAGCATCCGGCCACGCAGCACAACGTGGCCACGCTCCGTGCCCGTGGCGTGCACGTCGTCGCACCGGAAGAAGGCTACCTGGCCTGCGGCATGAGCGGCCCGGGTCGGCTGGCCGGCCTCGAGGCCATCCTGGATGCGGTGCGCCAGGTGCTGGGTTTGAAACGCGACCTGGTCGGCGAAACCGTGCTGGTCACCGCCGGCCCCACCTGCGAAGACCTCGATCCGGTGCGCGTGCTCACCAATCGCTCCTCGGGCAAGATGGGTTTTGCGCTGGCCGAAGCTGCGCTCCGTCGCGGTGCCCGCGTGATCCTGATCAGCGGCCCGACGCACCTGCTGCCGCCGCCGAACGCGGAGTTCCTCCCGGTGCGCACCACCGAGGAGATGCGCCGCGCGGTGCTCGAGCAGGCGCGGGCAGCGACGGTCGTCATCATGGCCGCTGCCGTCGCAGATTTCCGCCCGGCTGCGCCGCAGCCGACGAAGATCAAGCGCGCCTCCGGCGGCCTGACGGTTGCGCTGGAGCCTACGCCGGATATTCTGGCCGAGCTGGCCCGCGATCGCGGCAACCGCATTCTGGTCGGCTTCGCAGCCGAAACCGAACACCTGGCCGAAAATGCCCGGGCCAAGCTGGAAGCGAAAGGGTTGGACCTGGTCGTCGCCAACGATGTGACCCGCGCCGACGCCGGCTTCGATGTGGATACGAATGTGGTCACCCTGTTTGTGCGGGGTGCGGCGCCGGTCGAGTTGCCGCGCATGACCAAGCGCGAAGTCGCCGACCGCGTGCTCGACGAAGTCGTTCGTCTGCGCCACCTGTCGCGCTGAGCCAACATCGCCGTGGCCGACGCTCCCCACAGCCGGTTGGAAGCCTGGCTCCGCTACTGCGAGGAGCTCGGTCTCGGACCCTTCTACCGCGACCGTACGCGCCCGGCTCTCCCCTCGACCCCTGCGCCCGCGTCAGCCCAGACCCGACAGCCCGATCCCGGCCCCCGGCCTGCTTCCATACCTGCGCCGGTGGCGGCAGCCCCTTCGCTCTTCGACGTTGTCGAATCCGTGCCTGAGGATTCGCTGGAGCGCATCCGCGCTGACCTCGGCGACTGCACCCGCTGCCGCCTGCACCGCTCCCGTACGAAGATAGTCTTCGGCACCGGCAATCCCCGCGCCGAACTGGTGTTCGTCGGGGAAGGCCCGGGCCACGACGAAGATCAGCAGGGCGAGCCGTTCGTCGGACGTGCCGGACAGTTGCTCACGCAGATGATCGAAGCGATGGGACTGCGCCGCAGCGACGTCTACATCTGCAACGTCGTCAAATGCCGCCCGCCGGAAAACCGCACGCCCGAACGCGATGAAATTGCTACGTGCGCCCCGTTCCTGCAGCGCCAGCTCGCTGTGATTCGCCCTCGCGTGATTGTCTGCCTGGGCGCGGTTGCCGCACAGACGCTGCTCGGCTTCCATGCCTCGATTTCGCGCATCCGTGGCCAGTGGTATGACTATCGCGGCGCGCGCCTGCTGGCTACCTATCATCCGGCCTATCTGCTCCGCAATCCCTCCGCCAAGGTGGAGGTCTGGAGCGACCTGAAGCAGGTGATGGCCGCGCTGGGCTTGAAGCCTCCGCCACCCCGCCCGCGCCAGCGTCGCTGAAGCCGTCGAGCCGGCGCTCTGCTATGCTCATCCCGCCTGCGGTGCACCATGGCCGAATCGTATCTGGAAGTCGCCCTGCCGGTTCCGCTGCGCCGGACATTCACCTATGCCGTTCCGCCGGAGCTCGCGCCGGCCCCTGCGCCGGGCTCCCGCGTGCTGGTGCCGTTTCGCAACCGTACGCTGGTTGGCCTGGTGCTGGGCAGCGCGGCGGGCGTTCCGCCAACAGAAAAGCTCCGGGCCATCGCAGAAACACTCGACGCAGAGCCGGCGCTGCCCGCGCCGCTGCTCGCACTGGGCCGTTGGATCGCCGACTACTATCTGGCGCCCGTCGGCGAAGTTTTCCGTGCCATGCTCCCGCCCGAAGTCGAACTACGCCGCCGACGGCAGTTCTCACTCACAGCGGAAGGGCGGCGCTATCGAGCTGAGCTCGCCGCGCTATCCCATCGCAGTGCTGCGCAGGCAGAGGAGCTGGCTTTGCTCGAGCGGTTCGAGCGCAGCGCAAAGCCGCTGCCGGAGCGCGAGTTGCGTCGGCCCGGGAACACCCTGGCAGTTGCTGAGCGTTTGTTGCGCCGGGGATGCCTGGCTGCAGACGAAGTGGCCGAGCGTCGCCCGCAGCGCATGCAGAAGATTCTGGCCTGGAACGATGCGGCCGCACCGGCCAGTGCCGTCGAGGAACGCGTCCATCGGGCGCTGGCCGTCGCCTACGGCCCGCTGCCGCTGCCGCAACTGCTCGAGCGGGCCCGTGTCTCCCGCGCTGTCGTCGCACGCTTGGAGCGCCAGGGTCGGCTGCGAAGCTGGCAGGAGCCGCTGGCCGTGGAGGACGACCCTCTGGAAACCGATTTTGCTGCGCCCGCCAGCGTGCTGAATGCGGAGCAGCAGCACTGCCTCGAGCAGGTTCGTGGCTGGCTGGCTGCAGGAGAATTCGTCGTCGGCCTGCTGCACGGCGTGACCGGCAGCGGCAAAACCGAAGTCTATCTGCGCGCGGTAGCCGAAGCGCTCGCGCGCGGTCGCAGCGCGCTGTTGCTGGTGCCGGAAATTGCCCTGACGCTGCGCGTCGGCCGCCTGTGTCGCGCCACGTTCGGCGACGCCGTGGCGGTGCTGCACAGTGCGCTGCCAGATGCCGAACGCGCGCGGCAGTGGTGGCGTGTCCGCCGGGGCGAGGCCCGGGTGGTGGTCGGCACCCGCTCGGCCGTGTTTGCCCCGCTCGAATCCCCGGGATTGATCATCGTGGATGAAGAGCACGAAGCTGCCTACAAGCAGGAGGAAACCCCGCGCTATCACGGACGCGACACCGCGGTGATGCGGGGCAAACTGGAAGGTGCCGTCGTGCTGCTCGGCTCGGCCACGCCGGCGCTGGAAAGCTACCAGCACGCCCGGAGCGGGAAATACCGGCTGCTGCGCATGGCCGCGCGGGTGGAAAATCGGCCGCTGGCCGCCGTGGAAGTCGTGGACATGCGCCAGGAATTCCAGCGCACGCACCGCACCGACCCGCTCTCCGAACCGCTGCGCCGCGCCCTTCAGGAACAACTGGAAACGGGCACGCAGGCGCTGCTGCTGCTGAACCGCCGTGGCTATGCCCGGTTTCTACTCTGCCGGAGCTGTGGCGCAGCCATTCAGTGCCGCAACTGCAGCATCGCGCTCACCTACCACAAGCAGCGGGACCGGTTGCTCTGCCACTACTGCGGCTGGGCCGAGCGCGTCGTGCAGCGGTGTCCGAAATGCGGCTCCGAATACATCTACTTCGTGGGCGAAGGGGCCGAGCAGATCGAAGAACGGCTCCGCGCCCTGTTTCCGGAGGCCCGCGTCGCCCGCCTGGACCGGGATACCGTGCGCAGCCGTCGCGCCTACCAGCGTGTGCTCGGCGCCTTCGCGGCCGGAGAAACCGACATCCTGGTCGGCACGCAGATGCTGGCCAAGGGACACGACTTCCAGCGCGTGACGCTGGTCGGGGTCATCTCTGCCGACATCGCCTTGGGCCTGCCCGATTTTCGCGCCGCCGAACGTACCTTCCAGTTGCTCACCCAGGTCGCCGGACGGGCCGGGCGGGGCCAGCTCCCCGGCCGCGTCCTGGTGCAGACGTACTATCCCGAGCACTACGCCATCCAGTTCGCTGCGCGTCAGGACTATGAAGGGTACTTCGAGAAGGAAGCGCACTTCCGGCGCATGCTGCACTATCCGCCGTTCACCGCACTGGCCAATGTCATCGTCCGCGAGCGCAAGCTCGAGCACGCCCTGCGCTACGCGCGCCTGCTCGGCGAATTCTTCCGTGCGCAGTCGGCTCCGGAGCTGAAGGTGCTCGGCCCGGCAGCAGCGCCGCTGGCGCGGCTGCGGCGGGAGTACCGCTTTCAGTTCCTGCTGAAGTCCTCCCGGCGTGCGCGGCTCGGCGCCGTGTTGGCGGCTGCTCTGGAGTTCTGTGCGCAGCGCCAGATTCCCGAAAGCGCTGTCCTGGTGGATGTGGACCCGCAGAGCCTGCTCTGAAGCTTCGTTCAAAACCAGCGCACGGCAAACGGAACCGGCACAAAGCAGAGCAGAAAAATTGCGAGCGCGACCAGTGCCCACAGGTGCCGGCGACGGTCCAGCGGGGCATCGCCATCGAGCAGAGCCGGATGCCGGTAGCCGAGCAGAAGCAGCAGCACAGCCCAGGCCAACCAACCCGGCCAGAACCCGATGCCCAGCACCAGCAGAGCCAGAAGGCAGGCCAGCGAGATGCGCCGGTGGCGATCGTGGTTCAGGGCGTAGACGATGTGCCCGCCGTCGAGCTGGCCGACGGGCAGCAGATTCAGCGCGGTGGCGAACAGCCCGACCCACGCCGCGCGTCCGACCGGGTGCAGCAGCAGGTCGCCCACGGCGACACCGGGTCGCAACAGCGCCGCCAGCAGTACTTCCAGCAGCGGCGTGCCGAAGATCACCGGGGCCGTTTCGGCGATCCCGGGCACGACTTTCGAATGAGCGATGGCCAGGGCCAGCGCGGGCACTGCAAACAGGAATCCCACGACCGGACCGGCCAGGCCCACGTCGAACAGTGCGGTGCGGTTCACCATCGGCGAGCGGATGCGAATGAACGCGCCGAACGTTCCGATGATGGTCGGCGCAGGAATGAAGTACGGGTAGCTGGCGGCGATGCCGTAGTACCGGCAGGCAAAATAATGGCCCAGCTCGTGCGCGAGCAGAATACCGAGCAGGGTAAAGGCGAAAGGCATCCCGAGCCACAGCAGTTCCGGCTCTTGCCAGATGTTCGCGTAGGTTTCTATGAGCAGCGGGATGTCCGCGCGGTTCTGTGCGTAGCTCAGCGCAAACTGTGCGCCCACCGCCAGCGTCGAGAACAGGGTGAGCAAAAACAGGCCGGCTGCGATCCACAACGCACGGCGCGCTCTGGCACCCCGTTCTGCGGGGACGAACGGTGCAGAAGGTTCTGCGGCAGTCGGCAGCGGTGGCCCCGCATGGCTCATACGAATTCGCACGTGCACCCGCGCGAGAAGTTTCTCGCACCGCCGCGGGCCCGGTGCGGCAGCGCCGGACTGGCTAGAGAGACTGCAATTCCTTGCCGGGTTTGAAGCGGACCGCTTTTCCCGGCGGGATGGCGACTTCCTGTCCGGTTTTCGGGTTGCGGCCGATGCCCGTCTTCCGCGGCTTGACGCTGAAGACGCCGAAGCGTCGCAGTTCGATGCGCTGCCCGCGGCCCAGCGCTTGCTTCATGGTTTCGAAGACGGTTTCGACGGCCTGTTCGGCTTTCGTGCGCGTGATACCGGTGCGTTGGACGACAGCGTTGATGAGATCGAGCTTGATCAAGCCAACCTCCGGCTGCCTCGCCGCGGCGAGGGTATCTTCTCTGGCGGAAAGGGAAGCCCATGCTAGACAACGAGTTGCGGGTTGTCAAGCAGCTTGACCCGTACTAAGATGCGCCGTCCTTTGGCCAGCGATTTCTGCTGTTGCCGTGGTGGGGTGCGCAGCGCCAGCCGGCTGCGACCGACGCCACGGATGTTCGCAGCCCGAAGGTGGCGAGTTTTCACCACCACGGAGTTTGCAAGGTTCCATTTCCTCAGGAGGCCCGCATGACCGTCAAATCCGACCGCTGGATCCGCCGCATGGCGCTCGAGCACAGAATGATCGAGCCGTTCGAAGACCGCCAGGTGCGCGATGGCGTCATCAGCTACGGCCTGTCCTCGTACGGCTACGACATGCGCGTGGCCGATGAATTCCGCATCTTTACGAACGTGAATTCGACGATCGTCGACCCGAAACATTTTGATCCGCGCTCGTTCGTCGAGCTGAAGGCCGACGTCTGCATCATTCCGCCGAACTCGTTCGCGCTCGGCCGTTCGGTCGAGTATTTCCGCATTCCGCGTAATGTGCTGACGATCTGCGTCGGCAAATCCACCTATGCACGCTGCGGCATCATCGTGAATGTCACGCCCTTCGAGCCGGAATGGGAAGGCTACGTCACGCTGGAAATCAGCAACACCACGCCGCTGCCGGCCAAAATCTACGCCAACGAAGGGCTCTGCCAGGTTGTCTTCTTTGAGTCCGACGAGCCTTGCGAAGTTTCCTACCGGGACAAGCGAGGCAAATACCAGGCCCAGCAGGGCATCGTCCTGCCCCGTATTTGAGCGGTTCCCGCCGCGCGCAGGCCGGCTACCGCAGACTCTCGCCGAATCGGCCGGTGAAAACAAATTCGCTCAGCGCGCGCCGGCTGCGAGAACGCATCTGCCGCTGCTGCAACTTTTCCGGCAGGTGAGCCAGTTCGGCCGACGGGTAGCCGACGGCGATGGCCGCCACCGGCTCCCAGCCCTCGGGCACGTGGTAGCTCGAGCGGATTTTCTCCACGTCGATACCGGCCATCGCGTGCGCCTGCAGGCCCAGGGCCACCGCCTGCAGAGCCAGGTTTTCAGTCGCCAGACCGACGTCGTGCATCGCGTGGCGGTTCGGCTGACCGTTGTGCGCGAAGTGCAGCCGCGCCAGACTGATCAACAGGGCACCGGCATGCTGCGCCCAGAGCTGATTGCCCGGAGTCAGGCAGTCGAGCATGCGCCGGAACTCGGCTTCGTTTTCCTTCGTGGCCACCAGAAACGCCCACGGCTGATCGTTGAACGAAGAAGGTGCCCACCGCGCCGCTTCGAGCAGCGTGAGCAACGTCTGCGTGGAGACCGTCCGGGCGTCAAAACCAACCGGACTCCACCGCCGCCGAATCAGCTCGTGCACGGAGAAAGCAGTGTCTGCGGGTTTCTCCATGGTCCAGCTCCTGGTTTTTGAAAACGATCCTGAAGTGGCCGAAAGTTGCCCTCAGGGCTTCTGCGTGGGCCGGATCAGCACTTCGCTGATGAAGCTTTGTGGCGCCTGAGTGAGCAACATGGCCACGACGTGGGCGACGTCTTCCGGCTGGAGCATCTTTTGGGGATCTTTGCCCGCGTGGGGCGAGAACTCCGTGTGCACTGTCCCCGGACAGATGACACTGACGCGGATGCCGTAGCCGCGCAGGTCCTCCGCCATGCAGTAGCTCAGCCCCATCAGGCCCCACTTCGAAGCACAGTAGGCGCTGCCGCCGGCAAAGGCGTTCTTGCCGGCCAGCGAGCTGATATTGATCACGTGGCCGCGCCGGCGGCGGATCATCTGCGGTGCGACTGCCCGCGTGCACAGGAACACGCCCTTCAGATTCGTATCCAGCACAGCATCCCAGTCCGCTTCGGTGATTTCCTGCACCGGCCCGAACGTGCCGATGCCGG
Source organism: Terriglobia bacterium (assembly GCA_023512135.1). Classification (GTDB taxonomy): domain Bacteria; phylum Acidobacteriota; class Terriglobia; order Acidiferrales; family UBA7541; genus DSGC01. The sequence continues at coordinate 9,346 of JAIMAG010000019.1, forward strand.
CGTTGTTCACCAGAATGTCGATTTCGCCGAGCGTGCGGTGGGTTTGTTCGACCAGTGCGGCGACGCTGGCGGCGTTGGCCACATCGGCCACAACGGCTAGGACCGGAAAACCTTGCTGGCGAAGCGATTCGGCGGCCCGCTCCAGCCGGGGGCGGTTGCGGGCACACAGGGCCAGCCGAGCTCCCATCTGGCCCAGCTGCCGGGCAATCGCTAGGCCGATGCCGCGGCTGGCTCCGGTGACCAGCGCCACCTGCCCGGCCAGTGGAGTCGAAGTGTCCATAGCGGTATCTCCTGCAGAGCGACCTTTCTGCACAATCTTACATCCTATCATTTGAGCCTCGGCGGAATGGAGCGACGATGGTCACAGCCAGGCGGCAAGAGCTGGGAATCACCCTTGCATGGCGGAATGCCATTCCCTATAATTGCGCGGCCCTGAGCGGTGGCAGTGCCCCGATGCGCACTGCCGGTTTCCCGAAACACCGATTCCGCGGCGGCAGGAGGAACAGGATGCAAAAGCGGTTGGCAGCGGGTTCAGCCATTCTGGTGCTGGTGCTTTTCGGCCTGGGGTTACTGAGTGATGTCCCGGCGCAACAGCAGCAGCAGCCGACCTACACCCGCGCCGAATACGATGCCTACACAGCAGCAGCGGGCGAGCAGGATGCCCGGCGACGGCTGCAACTGCTGGACGATTTCGTCAATAAGTTCCCGCAATCCACCCTGCTGCCTTACATCAACCGGCTCTACTATCTGACCTACAGCCAGCTCCAGAATCACGTGAAGACCATTGAGTACGCCGACCGGGTGCTGGCCACGGGGGATTTGGAACTGGCTTCGCGCCTGGAAGCGCTGGTAGCGCGGGCGCAGGCCTTCTACCTGGCGTACAGCAGTCAGCAGCTCACCAGCGACGACGCTGTGCGTCGCGCCGGTCAGGCCGCGCGCCAGGGCTTGGAAGTGATCGAACAGTGGCCGCGGCCCGAGCAGATGACGCCCGAGCAATACGAACAGCAGCGGCGCGGCCTGCGAATCCTGATGAACACGGTGGCGGGCATGGCCGAGTTGCATTTGAAAAATTACGCCGCCGCCATCCCCTTTCTGCGCGCGGCCCTGCAGCTCGATCCGAACGACGCCCTCAATCACTATCGGTTGGGCCTGGCCTACCTGCAGAAACAGCCGCCGCAGCCCATGGATGGTTTCTGGGAGTTGGCGCGATCCATCGCGCTGAAACCACCCAACGAAGCTCAGCTTCGCAGCTATCTCCGCAATCAGTTGTTGTTCTATCAGCGCACCGGCTGCCCGGAACTGCTCGATCAGCAGATGAATGAACTGCTTGCGCTGGCCGGCGCGGGCGGGGAACGGCCGCCGGAGTATCACATCCCGAGCGCAGAGGAACTGGAGCAGGTTCGTGCGCAGAGCAGCAACGTCATCGCGGACCTGCGTGCCGGCGGCGAGTCGGCCCGCAAGCTCTTTCTGGCCACCTGCGGGTTGGAGTTCCCCTTGATTGTCGCCAAAGCGATTGAGGTCGGCCCGGGGAACGAGTCGGTCGTGATCCGTGCCTACACTTCGCCGCTGGTTGACGCCGAAGCCATGCAGAGCGACCTCGAAGCCGCTACCGAAGCGAACATTGAAATCCGCGTGGTCGGCCAGCCCGAAGCCGCGCGGCTGTCCAGAGACGATTACTTCCGTTTCTCCGGCACGCTGGCCGGCTATCAGCCCGAGCCCTTCCTGCTCCGCTTCCAGGAGTGCAAGGTGAACCCGGAAGACATCCCTGCCGAACGGGGTCAGCCCGCCAAGCGCGGCAAGCGGCCCGGTCGGTAACGCACGCGGACGAATCCCGTTCCTCGCGGCCCCGGCAGTTTCGGGGCCGTTTTGCTTTTTTTCGCTGAGGTGTTTCAGGAGGCGCGGCGCCGCACACGCCGGTCGATTTTGTAAAGCTCGATTTTGCGGCTCAGTGTGTTGCGGTGGATGCCCAGTTCGCGGGCGGCGCGGGACTGGTTCCCTTTGGTGCGTTCCAGCACGTGCTTGATGAACTTTTTTTCGAATTCTTCCACGGCCTCTTCGAACAGAATGCCTTTTTCGACCATCTGACCGATCAGGGCTTCCAGTTGATCTTTCACGGTCGTATGCTCCGCTGCTACAGGATGCTGTTTCCGGTCTCTCGTAAAACCCTGTGGTTCGTGTCAGCTCAGTTCGCGTCCGGTGAGCCGACGGAAGGCCTCCCGGTAGCGGTCGCGGGTTCCGGTGACCACCTCCGCGGGAAGTTCCGGCGCCGGCGGCTGCTTGTTCCAGCCGATATGTTCAAGGTAATCGCGCACAAACTGCTTGTCGAACGAAGGCTGCGGGCGGCCGGGGACGTAACCGTCTGCGGGCCAGAACCGGGAGGAATCCGGCGTCAGGGCTTCGTCGATCCAGATCAGTTCGCCCCGCAGCAGGCCGAACTCGAATTTCGTGTCGGCAATGATGATCCCGCGTTCGCGTGCGTAGGCGCTGGCGCGGCGGTAGATTTCCAGACTCAGTTCGCGGACGCGCTCGGCCAGCGGACGCCCGATGCGCGCTGCAGCTTCTTCGAAGCTGATGTTTTCGTCGTGTCCAGTGGTGGCCTTGGTGGCCGGCGTGAAGATCGGCTCGGGCAACTGCTCGGATTCGCGCAAGCCGGCGGGCAGCGGAATGCCGCACACCGCCCCGGTCTTTTGGTAATCCTTCCAACCTGATCCCGCCAGATAGCCTCGCACCACGCATTCGATCAGCAGCGGATCGGCACGATGCACCAGCATGGAGCGGCCCGCGAGCAGGGGAGCAAAGTCCGCCAGCTCGGCTGGCCACTCCGTTGCCGTGATCACGTGGTTGGGAACCAGATCGCGCAGCCGCTCGAACCAGAACAGCGACAACTGCGTGAGCACGCGGCCCTTGTCCGGGATGGGCGTGGGCAGCACGACGTCGAACGCCGAAATGCGGTCGGTGGTGACAATCAGCAGCCGGTCACCCAGCTCGTAGATGTCCCGCACCTTCCCGCGCGAGCGAAGCCGCACGCCCGGCAGTTCGGTTTGCCACACCGTTGGATGCATCGCCGGAGATGCCACCACACCTGGCCCCCGAAAAACGCGGCGTATTCTAGCGCAGTGCGCCGGGAAGTCAACGGGGAAGAAAAACGAAACTGTGGAAGCCGCGAAGCATGTGGCATGCGCAAGCTGGCGGCGCTGCCGCTTCATCGCGCAGCGACGCCGAGCGCGCAGCACGCACTCAGGCGGCCGAAGAAGCTGCTGCCTGCGCGGCCGCCGGCTCGCTCGTCTGCGGCTGCTCCCAGCGAACCGAAACGAGTTTGCTCACGCCCGGCTCCTGCATGGTGACGCCGTAGAGCACCGGCGCCATCTCCATGGTGCGGCGGTTGTGGGTAACGATGATGAACTGTGTCTTGTCGCTCATCTCCGCAATCAGCCGGGTGAAGCGGCCGATGTTGGCTTCGTCGAGCGGCGCATCCACTTCGTCGAGAATGCAGAACGGGGAGGGCTGGTACCGGAAAATGGCAATCAGCAAGGCCAGCGCCGCCAGCGCTTTCTCGCCGCCGGAGAGCAGCAGCACATTCTGCAGACGCTTGCCCGGCGGCTGAGCCACGATGTCGATTCCACACTCGCCCGCGCTGTCCGGCTCGGCCAACCGCATCTCGCCGGTACCGCCGCCGAACAGCGTCGCAAAGGCCTGTGCGAAGTGTTCGTTGATGGTGCGGAAGGCCTGCTCGAACTTCTGCCGCGAGACTTCGTCGAGCTCGCGGATGGTTTGCTGCGTGTCCTGGATCGATTGCACCAGATCATCCCGTTCGCGGGCGAGGAACTGGTAGCGCTGTTCGCATTCGTTGTATTCCTCGAGCGCCATCATGTTGATCGGCCCGATCGATTCGACGCGGGTGCGCAGGTCGCGATAGCTGGCTTCGGCGGCAGCCAGCTCGGCACCGGCCAGCCGTTCGGGTTCCTGTGCCAGGAGATCCTCCGGATGCAGGTGCAGCTCCTCCAGGCACGTCGTGCGCAGGTGTTCGCGCTCGGCCTGCATGCGGGCGCGTTCGACTTCCTGCGTGCCGCGCTGCTCACGCAGGTCGCCGAGTTGCTGCCGGAGCTGCCGGAGCGCATCTTCCAGCTCTACGAGTCGAACGCGCGTCTGCTCCCATTCCGTTTCCAGCGCTGCCCGGCGCTCCTCCAGCCGCGTTTTTTCGGCAGCAAGCGCTTGCTGGCGAAGTTGCTGCTGCTGCGTGGCGGCTTCCAGCTCCACCAGTTCGGCAGCCAGGGCGGCGCGCTGCTCGGTCAATGCGGTCTGCTGCTGGCGCACCTGTTCGCGCTCGGCGGCGAGCTGTGCGTGGCGGGCTTCGGCCGCGGCGAGCCGTTCCGCCAGCGCAGCCAGCGCAGCGCGCTGTGTTGCCGTGCCTTCCTGGTGGGTTTGCAAAGCCGCGCGAAGCTCGGACAGACGTTCCGCGGCGTGTGCAGCTTCCGCTTCGACGGCTGCCCGCTCAGCGGCAGCATGGTCGCGCTCGGCTACTGCCTGTGCAGCGCGCGCGCGTGCCCGGGCATCGATCTCCTGCAATTGGACAAGTTCCGCGCGGGCGTCTGCCAGTTGTTTCTCGCCACGTTCGCATTCGGCACGCGCCTGTTGCCAGGCGTGGCGGGCAGCGACCAGCCCCTTTTCCGCCTCCATCTGACGCGCGGTGTACTCGGCCAGTTCCTGTTCGGCTGAGCGAAGCTCGTGGCTGAGTGCGGTGAGAGCGGCCTGTGTGGTGGCTGCTTCCTGCTCGAGCGCCGCAATGCGCGTCTCAAGGGCGCGGAGCTGGCGCTTGGTCGCCAGCGGGCCGGCTTCGGAGACACGCCCGCCGGTGACAATGCGGCCCTGGTAGCAGGTGCCGTCTGGAGTCAGGAACTGGCAGTCGGCATGTTCGGTGGCCAGTCGTTCCGCAATAGCCGCGTTTTCGACCAGATAGGCGGAGTGCAGTCGCGGCAGGAAGCGCTTGGCGGCTGGGCCCAGCGGGTCACGGAAATGAATCAGCCGATCCAGGCGCGCGATCACACCGGGCAGGGCCGTCAGCGTCGTCGCAGGCTCTTCCGGCCGCCCGAAGTACTGGCGCAACGAGTCCACAAAGAAGCTTGCGCGGCCGCCCACTTCGTCGCGGAGCAGGGCAATGCCGGCGCGGGCGTGGTCGTAGGTTTCCACGACCACATACTCCAGCTCTTCGTGCAGAAACTGTTCGATGGCGGCTTCGTACGGCTCCTCGACTTCCGCATAGTCGGCCAGCACGCCGATGGCACGGAACCCGCGGGCGGAACCTTCGCCGTTGGCCGCAAACAGTTTCTGGACTGCGCTGGCTGAATAGGTGTGCTCGTCGAGAATCTGCTGCAGCGAAGTGCGGCGCGCGCGGGCATCGGCCAGCTCTTCCCGGAGCCGGTCGAAGCGCTCGCTGGTTTCGGCTTGCTGACGGCGGAGCTCGGCTAGCCGCGTGCGGAGCGCCGCGACCGCGTCGGTCAGACGACGCGCTTCCGCCTCGGCGCCGTCGTGGGCCGCGCGAGCTTCGGCTTCACGTGTCCGGCTTTGCTGCACCTGCTCGGCCAGCGCGGTCAGCGACGCCTGCCGGCGGGCGAGGTCTTCGGCGCAATGCGCCAGAGTTTGCTCGGCCTGGGCGCATTCGGCGTGGAGCCGGGCGAGTCTGTCGGCCAGTGTATCGGCGGCGCGGCGAAGCTCAGCGAGGCGTGTGGTGGTGTTGCGCTCCTGCTCCGCGAGCGCGGCTCCTTCTGCAGCCTGCCGGTGGAGCGCTTCGTGCAGCCGGCTGTGTTCGGCGCGGAGCGCAGCGAGCGCTTCGACGTGCTCAGCCAGCGCCGCATCGAGCTGCGCTTGCTGCGCGGCATTCTGCTCGACTGCCCCAGCCAACTGTTCGTTGCGGGCGGCGAGCTCCGCCCTCCGTTCCCGGTTGAAGCCGATACGGTTCTCCGCGCGGTCGAGTTCGAGTGCGGTCTGGCCGAGCTGGTTCTGGTTTTGACGGATTTCTCCTTCTAGGGCATAGCTGCGGGCCGTGAGCCGTTCGTGCTCCGCTTCCAGTTGCTGCAGCCGCGCGGCAGTTTCCGCTTCCTGAGCGGCGATTTCTCCCAGCCGTTGCTCGATGCGCGTGGCTTCGGCTTCGAGCTCGCCCGCCTTGCCCGCCAGCACCCGGCGAAGCAGCGTGCGCATCTGCTCGCGCAGCTCGGCGTAGCGACGTGCTTTCGACGCTTGCCGTCGCAGCGAGGCCAGTTGCTTTTCCACCTCCACCAGGATGTCGTTCACGCGCGCCAGGTTCAACTTGGAAGATTCCAGCTTGGCTTCGGCCAGCCGGCGCTTGGTCTTGTATTTGGTGACGCCGGCCGCTTCTTCGATGATCGCGCGCCGCTCGAGCGGCTTGGAGCTGAGAATCTGGCCGATGCGTCCCTGTTCGATGATGGCATAGGAGTTCGGGCCCAGCCCGACGCCCATGAACAGCTCCTGGATATCGCGCAGGCGCGCCACGCGGCCGTTGATCAGGTACTCGCTCTGTCCGGAGCGGTACAGGCGCCGCCCGATGACCAATTCTCCGGGCTTCAGGTGCAGGTGGTGGCGAACCGGCCCTTTGCGTTTCGCGGCGTCCGTGGCTGATGGGCTTTCGTCAGGGTCCGCCGCGGAGGCCTCTCCGGCGGTGGCGGCCGCTTCCGCATCCGTCGCGGCCAGAACTTTCTCTGCGGCCGCCGCCAGCTCGGGATCCACCAGGGTCAGGGAAACTTCGGCTAGGCCCATCGGCGGACGTTTCTGCGTGCCGTTGAAGATGCAGTCGGCCATCCGCTCGGCGCGGAGCGATTTGTGGCTCTGCTCACCGAGCACCCAGCTGATGGCGTCCACAATGTTCGACTTCCCGCAACCGTTTGGGCCCACGATGCAGGTTACGCCGTTGCCGCTGAAGGTCAGCGTGGTGCGCTCGCAAAAGGATTTGAAACCCAACAGGTCCACTTTCCGAAGTTTCAGCAAGGTCGCCCCTTTGCTCTCCTGAATGCTCCTGTGCGCGCCGCCGTGCAACAGAACGGCTGAGCCGATTATACGGAGAGCACCGTGTTTTTACCCGGGGGAAGTTGATCGCCGACAAAAACAGTCCGGAGGGGGAATCGCCCGCGCGGCAGAGGAATGCCCGGCGAGCCTTCACCGAAAACCCATCCGCTGGCGCTTGCGGATCGGTTGTCAAACTAACACAGCACAACGCGCCTGTAAAGCGCAGCCGGCTGCTTGTGCCGCGAGGGTTACATCGCGCCGCAGGCTGGATTTTGCGGTGGGGATGGGCGTCGGCTAGAATGGCGCGCTGTCATCCGGTCGAGCCGATGGAGCCGATTCGGTTTCACAACACGCTGACTGGCCGGCTTGAACCTTTCGAGCCGCTCCACCCGGGCGAGGTGCGCATCTACACCTGCGGCCCGACCGTCTACGACTACGCGCACATCGGCAACTACCGCACGTTTGTTTTTCAAGACATTCTGCGGCGATATCTGCGCTTGCGCGGCTATCGCATCCGGCAGGTAATGAACCTGACGGATGTGGACGACCGCATCATCCAGAACGCCGCCGAGCGCGGCATCTCCATCCGCGAGTACACCGAAAAATACGCGCAGGCATTTCTGGAAGACATGCGTGCGCTGAACATCGAAATGCCGGAGCATCTGGTGCGCGCCACCGACCATATCGAAGAGATGGTCGCGCTGATCGAACGGCTGACGGAAAAAACGTACACCTACCGGAGCGACGGCTCGATCTACTATCGGATCACCAAATTTCCGGGTTATGGCAAGCTCTCGAAAATTGACCTTTCCGGCGTGCAGGCGGGTGCACGGGTCGAGGTGGATCGCTACGAAAAAGACGACCCGCGCGATTTTGCCCTCTGGAAAGCGCCCAAGCCGGGCGAACACTTCTGGGAGACGCGCATCGGCCCGGGACGCCCGGGCTGGCACATCGAGTGCTCGGCGATGGCCATGAAGTATCTGGGCGAAACCCTGGACATCCACACCGGCGGAATCGACCTGGTCTTCCCGCATCACGAAAACGAAATTGCGCAGTCGGAAGCAGCCACCGGCAAGCCGTTCGTCCGCTACTGGCTGCACGCCGAGCACCTGATTGTCGAAGGCGAGAAGATGTCGAAATCGCTCGGCAATTTCTTCACGCTGCGTGACCTGCTGGCGCGCGGACACAGGCCTTCTTCCATCCGCTACCTGCTTGCTTCGGTGCCGTACCGGCGGCAGTTCAACTTCACCTTCGACGGTCTGCAGCAGGCAGCCAGTTCCGTCGAGCGGCTGCGCAACTTCGTCGTGCGCCTCAAGACAGAGAAATTCCCGCCGGGAAGCCACGAGCGCATCCGCGAGCGCGTGCGGCAGGCGGAGGCAGCTTTCGAAAATGCTCTGGCCGACGACCTGAACACTGCCGTCGCCCTGGCCGCGACCTTCGACCTGGTGCGCGAGCTGAACACGGCTGCCGACCACGGCGAGCTCCGCGAGCAGGATGTCCCGGCCGTGCTCGCGTTTCTGGAAAAATTCGATGCCATCTTTGCCGTGCTCACCGATGACGACGCGGCCAAGATGCGTGCGCTCGGCTTCGCCGCCGCTTCCGCAGAGCTCAGCGACGCCGAAATCGAAGCCCTGGTGGCCGAACGCCAGGCCGCTCGCAGAAGGCGCGACTTCCAGCGCGCCGACGAAATCCGCGCCCAGCTTGCCGAGCGTGGTATCATCCTGGAAGACACCAGAGACGGCGGTGTCCGTTGGAAACGCAAGTGAAAACTCGCCTGGCCCTTTCGCTCCCGAAACACACGTTGCCTGCTCACGACCGTCCCAATCTGTTCGGCGTCGATTAACTCGCTCCTCTTCGGCTCCGGGCTGCAGCCGCGCGCAGTTGCAGCGGCAAGGCAGCCCGGGGAGAGCCTCTCCACACCATTTCCGAGGAGGAGACCATGGCCGAGATCAGATTCCCTCAACTGAAAACCGACCTGCCCGGGCCGAAAGCCCGGCAGATCATACAGCTCGATGATCAGATGATTTCTCCTTCCTACACGCGCGCCTATCCGCTGGTCGCTTCCCGGGGCTACGGCGCGATGGTGGAAGACGTCGACGGCAACGTGTTCCTGGACTTCGCTGCCGGCATTGCGGTCGTGGCGACCGGCCACTGCCATCCCCGGGTAGTCCAGGCTATTCAGAAACAGGCCGCTGAACTGATCCACATGTCCGGCACGGATTTCTATTACACCCATATGGTGGAGTTCGCCCAGAAACTGGCCTCGGTGACGCCCGGAGCCGGCCCGAAGCGGGTGTTCTACACGAATTCCGGCACCGAAGCCGTCGAAGCCGCCATCAAACTGGCCCGGCATGCCACGCGACGCGACAAGCTGGTGGCGTTTCTCGGCTGTTTCCACGGCCGGACCATGGGTTCGCTTTCGCTGACGGCCAGCAAATCGGTCCAGCGGAAGGGATTCGGACCGCTGTTGCCCGGCGTGATTCACCTGCCCTATCCCTACTGCTACCGCTGCCCGTACAACCTGGAGCCGAAGTCCTGCGGCATCGAGTGCGCGCGGGTGCTCGAGCGGGAAATTTTCAAAAAGCTGGCCGACCCGGAAGACATCGCGGCAGTGTTCATCGAGCCGATCCAGGGCGAGGGCGGCTATGTGCCCGCGCCCGTCGAGTTCCTGCAGGAGCTGCAGCGCCTCTGCCGCAAACATGGCATTCTGCTGGTGGTGGACGAAGTGCAATCCGGCATGGGACGCACCGGACGCTGGTGGGCCTGCGAGCATGCCGGCATCGAGCCCGACATTCTCTGCGTGGCCAAGGGCATCGCCTCGGGGATGCCGCTCGGAGCCATCGTCGCCCGGGCCGAGCTGATGCGCTGGCCGCCCGGCGCCCATGCTTCGACCTTCGGGGGCAATCCGGTTTGTTTGGCGGCGGCCCTGGCTACGTTTGCGTTACTCGAAGGCGGCTTGATTGAAAACGCGCGCCGCGTCGGGGAACACATCTTCGCCCGGCTGGCGGACTGGCCGCAGCGGCATCGCATCGTCGGCGATGTGCGAGGCCGCGGGTTGATGGTAGGCATCGAGCTGGTGCGCGACCAGAAAACAAAAGAGCCAGCGCAAGACCTGCGCGACGAAATTGTGGACAGGGCGTTCCGCAAAGGCTTGTTGCTTCTCGGAGCGGGAGAAAGCAGCCTGCGGCTGTGTCCCCCGCTCGTGGTAGATACCGAACAGGCCGACTTCGCCCTGGATACCATCGAGACGTGTATTTCGGAACTCGAACGGAATCTGTAACCCTCCTTCGCTCGTCGGCGGGAACTGTTCTGCGCAGGCGGCGGTCTGCGCCACGGTGCGTTGCGACCGGCAGCAGCTCGCGAAGAGCGCTCGCGGAGGTTTAGGAGAGCAGTCGCGATGCTCGCCCGAATCGTTTTTGCGCTGGTGGAGTGGGGCGCCCGGCGCGGGCTGGTTGCAGAAGACGCGCGGGATGGCCCCGAAACGGCTCGGCAGAGCGCGCGGCGCACGGGCATCCGCGGTGAGACCTATGCGTATTGGTATCTGCGCCGCCACGGATACATCCTGGTCGCGCGAAACTACACGGCCGCCGGCGTCCCCGGAGAAATTGACCTGATCGGCTACGACGGGCCGACACTGGCTTTCATCGAGGTGAAAACCCGCACGGTGGATTCCGCGGACGCGCCCCGGCCCGAAGACGCTGTGACCCATGAGAAGCGTCGTGTGCTGCGCCGCATCGCGCAGCGCTACCTCGCCGAGCGCAGGTTGCGCGACATCCCGTGGCGGTTCGACGTGTTGGCCATCGAAAACCGTCCCGGGCAGCGGCCGCGGGTGCGCCTGCACAAAGGCGCGTTCGGCTGAATCGGCCGGTGCGCAACTGGAAACGCCGCCGACAGGCAGAATTGGCCGGCGGTGTGCAGTTCGGTAAAATAAAAAGGTTGAAGGGAGCATCGCCGCACAACCCAGCAGTGACTTCAGACACAGCCTCCCGGGAGGAACGTCCCCTTGCCTGAGTTGCGCAAAGACCCGATTGTGGGCCGCTGGGTGATTATCGCCACCGAGCGCGCCAAGCGGCCTAACGATTTCGCCGGACAGTCGGTGCAGATTCGCGGCACCGGCTTCTGTCCCTTCTGCGAAGGCAACGAGTCGAAAACGCCGCCCGAAGTCCTGGCCTACGGACGCAACAACGGTGCCGCGCCCAACACACCCGGCTGGACGGTGCGCGTGGTGCCGAACAAGTTCCCCGCGCTGGGCATCGAAGGCGAACTGGAACGCTCCGGGGAAGGGTTGTTCGACCGCATGAACGGCATCGGTGCCCACGAAGTGATCATCGAAACGACGAATCACCAGCTCACGCTGGCCCAGTTGAGTGTGCGGCAGATGGAAGAAGTCCTGTGGGCCTACCGCGACCGCATGCTCGACCTGAAGAACGACAAGCGCTTCCGTTATATTCTGATCTTCAAAAATCATGGGGAAGCCGCCGGTGCCTCGCTCGAACACACGCACTCGCAACTGATCGCGCTGCCCATCGTGCCCCGGCAGGTGCGGGAAGAAGTCAGCAGCGCGCACCGCTACTACCAGGACAAAGAGCGGTGCATCTTCTGCGATATGGTGCGCCAGGAACTGAGCGACGGCACCCGGGTCATCGTGGAAAACGACCACTTCGTGGCCCTGGCGCCCTATGCCCCGCGCTTCCCCTTCGAAACCTGGATTCTTCCGAAACAGCACCTCTCGGCGTTCGAAAATGCGCAGAGCCCGCTCTACCACAGCCTGGCGCAGTTGCTGAAAGACGTGCTGGTCCGCGTGGATGTGGTGCTGGAACGGCCGCCGTACAACTACATCCTGCACACCTCCCCCATCGGCGAAGAATCGAACGAGCACTACCACTGGCACATCGAGTTCATGCCCAAGCTGACCAAGGTGGCTGGCTTCGAGTGGGGCAGCGGCTTCTATATCAACCCGACCCCGCCCGAAGAAGCCGCCCGCTTCCTGCGTGAGGCGCAGGTGCCCGCGGCCGACTGAACAGTGCCCCGGGTGTTCCGGGAAAGAAACGGCGGTCGCAGTTCGTAGGAGCAGGTAGAGATTGCCCCTGCACCGGGTCTGCGGCTTTGATAGGATAGCGCGGCGCACAGCCCAGCGCCGGATTCCACGCCAGGGGAGAAGGGAGGAGCAAGACCATGTCGCGGCGTTCCAAGATAACCATTGTGGTGCTGGCCATCGTCCTGATGGTGGTGGTGGCCGGGGTGTTTTTCGCGGGCCGGCTGCCCAGCAATGCGGTCCTGGTGCTGCACATCCGCGGCACCATCGAAGACCAGAAGCCCTCGGGAATCTTCGGCGAGCTGGGTATGCCGGGCGCGCTGGTGCAGTATCAGTTGCTCGATGCCCTGGAAGCGGCCAAAACCGATGCGCGCATCCGCGGACTGGTGCTGAACATCGAATCGGTCGGCGCCGGCTGGGCGCGCACCCAGGAGCTCCGGCGCAAACTGCTCGAATTCCGGGAGAGCGGCAAACCCTCGGTCTGTTTCCTGAACATGGATGCCGCCTCCAACCAGGCCTACTACCTGGCCACCGGTTGCGAACAGGTCTGGTCGGTGCCCACGGCTCCGCTGGCCATCCTGGGCATGATGACCGAATCTCTCTTCTTCCGTGGAACGCTGGATAAACTGGGCATCTACCCGGACCTCTACCATATCGCCGAGTACAAAACCGCGCAGAACCAGTTCGTCGAAAAAAAATACACGCCTGCGCACCGGGAAATGAGCGAATCGCTCGTGCGCAGCATCTACGAGCAGTATCTTCAGGAAGTCGCACAGGCGCGCGGGATGACGGCCGCAGAATTTCGTGCCCTGGTTGAGCAGGGGCCGCATCTTTCCGGTGCGGCTCTGGAAAAGAAACTCGTGGACCGCACTGCGTACTGGGACGAAGTCAGGGAATACTTCGAAGAAAAGGTCGGCACCTGGGAACCGGTCGAGCTGAAGCAGTACGTCAAGCAGTTACCCGACGACGGCCAGTACACCGTAGCGGTCGTGCACGCCACCGGGCTGATTGTCGTTGGCGATTCCGACTACGACCCGTTCATGGGCTGGGTGATGGGCTCGAACTCGGTGGCCCGCGACCTGCGCCAGGCCTGCGATGATGCTGCGGTCCGCGCAGTTGTCTTTCGCGTGGATTCCGGCGGCGGCTCGGCGGTGGCCAGCGAAATCATTCGCCGCGAAGTCGCCCAGTGCCGCGAAAAAGGCAAGCCGGTGGTTGTCTCCATGTCCGATGTAGCCGGCTCGGGCGGCTACTGGATTTCCATGTCCGCCGATAAAATCGTGGCCGAGCCGACCACGCTGACCGCATCGATCGGCGTGGTCTACGGCAAGATGAACATCTCGGGCCTGTTCCGCCTGCTCGGCCTGAGCACCGACTTCGTGGCGTTGAGCGAAAATGCCACCCTGCTATACGAACAGCAGAACTTCACCCCGCAGCAGCGGCAGATCATCGAGCGACTGATGCGCGACATCTATGACAACTTCCTGGCCGGTGTGGCGCAGGGGCGGAAGATGGACGTGGCTGCGGTCGAGCGCATCGCCAAAGGACGCGTCTGGACCGGTGCCCAGGCCCGGGATCTCGGATTGGTGGATGAGCTCGGCGGCTACGACCGTGCCTTTGCACTGGCCCGCGAGTTGGCCAGCCTCCCGGCCGACGCGCGACTGCGCGTGGTGCGCTATCCCCGGCTGAAGACGCTGTTCCAGGCCCTGCTGGAAGGTCCCGCGGTGCTGGAGCAGCTCACTGCCCGCGCTGACCTGGCCAGCCGGATGCGCCGCATCCTTCAGGTGACCGAAGGCGTGCAGGCGCAGATGCCGCTCAGCATTCGCATCCGCTAGGTTAGCTTGCGTAGACGAAAGCGTCCGGGACTTCCAGCAGACCGTTGCGGAAGGCGGCCTCGAACGCCTTCACGACGCGCGGATCGAAATCCGTTCCCGCTCTCTTGACGATGTCGTCGCGCGCCTCGAGGGGGGACATCCCTTTCCGATAGGGACGGTCGCTGGTAAGAGCATCGTAGACGTCGGCCACACTGAGGATTCGAGCTTCGAGAGGAATTTCCTCGGCCTTCCACTTGTAGTAGCCATCGCCGTCGTACTTCTCGTGGTGCGCCAGGATGATGGGCAGCACCCGCCTCAACGTCCCGCCCACCGGGCTGAGCATCCGCACGCCTTTGTCCACATGGGTGCGCAGCTCAGCAATCTCTTCCTCGGTCAGTTGAGCCGCTTTGTAGAGCACTTCACGGCTCAGCTCCAGCTTGCCGATGTCGTGCAGCAGTGCCGCCGCCCGGACGTCTTCGATGCGTTCGGCCGGCAGTCCCATCTGCCGCGCAATTTGCGTGGCGTAGAAGGAAACGCGATAGGAATGGGTGTACGTGTATTTGTCTTTGGAGATGAACTGGCTCAAAATCTGCAACAGACCGTGGTAGGCCTCGCGCAGCTCGGCGATGGTTCGCTCGCGATGTTCATACAGCGTGCCGGTCGCGTATGCGGAAACCAGCAGAAAACCGGTCCAGATGCCCAGATCGCTCCAGCTCAGCAGCCGGCCCAGCTCGAACGTCAGTCCCGTGCCCAGGGCTTCCGGATTCATCAGGTTCAGCCAGCCGACAATCAGAATCGAAGCGACCGCGGTCTGCACCGCCCGCTTGCGTCCGAAGTAATACGCGGCAAACAGCGTGGGCAGATTGTAGAACGTCAGAACCAGCCGCTGGCCGGCCACAAAGAAGTTGATGACCCCGGCCGAGGCGATAATCGAAAAAATCAGCAGCAATTCTTTGTTGGTTTCCAGCAACCGTTGCATCCAACGCGAACGCATTCCCACCCCCGAGAGCACTCTGAAAGCCTCTGGTCCAGCAACAGCCCACAGTACTGTAAAGAGTTATCGCCGTTTGAAACAGCTCTGTTTCCTAAACGTTATTAACCATGAATCGTGATGACCGGTCGGCACTTCCGGCCGCGCGTCGCAGCGCACTCAGCTGGCTCCCCACCGTTCGTTTGCCGGGAACGGGATTTGCTATACTGAGTTCCGCAAGGCGCGGTACCCAAGAGGCCCAAGGGAGAGGTCTGCAAAACCTCCATTCGTGGGTTCGAATCCCACCCGCGCCTCCAGCTTGTCCCTCCACCGACAACCGAGCTTACTGGTTATCCGTTGTTGCCTTGTGTACGATGTTGCAGCAGTAGGCGCGGCCAGGTCGTTAAACAGAACACCACAGCCATCGAGCCGGGGTGTTCTCAGGCCTGCTGCCGCAGGAGTTAATTTCTACCTGACCGGGAACAGAAATCGCCGGTTTTCCTGCGAGCAGTTGAAGTTTTCCCGAATGGCCGGGATGAGCGGGGTCCCATCCGGCTTCACTACATCTTCCGGGGACACGTCGGCACCTGGCTCATCCTGCAGCCGATTGAGCGCACCCCATGGGTGAGACCATGATCCGGAAGTATCCGCGAACAGCGCGTTCCACCGCAGCTTCGGGATGACGGTTCTCTGCTCACACTCGATCGGTGAAGAACCGCGCGGCTTTGCTCGCGGCCGTGAGTGCATGGCGTATGGAAGCGCCTGACTCCGCTCCGGCTTCCGAGCCTTCTGGTTGATACCTTTGAAAATCTGGAGAGAAAAACAGGTTGGTTGGCGCGCAATGCTGAGCGCGCGTGTCATGGTCGGGTGCAGAGTTCGCGTTTTGTCCTGCGCCCCCTGGGGATGCGGTTCTGTGCCACCATTCGCTGTGTGCCCGGTCTAGAATAAAGACCCGGCCGACCCTTGGCCGTCGGTTCACCCGGCACACACGGGGCTGCCCGGTTTGTGGTCGGCTGCCGAGGTGCAGCAGTAGATGTGAATTCGTGGGAAGGAAATTCCCCGGAAGCGGCAACAATGGCCGTGCGCAAACGCAGCGACAACCGAAACAAGGCCGACGCCGTGTCCTCGGTGCTTCGGGTGGACCGTCGCTTTCTGCGGGAGACGCTGGCGGGATTGATTCGGATCAACTCGGTGAATCCTTCTTTGGTGCCGGGTGCGCCCGGCGAAGCTGCGATCGCGCGGTTTCTGGCGGCTCAGTTGAAAGCGTTGGATGCGGAGATTCACCTGCACGAACCGGCCCCGGGCCGCACCAGTGTCGTCGGGATCTTTCGCGGTGCGGGCGACGGACGGTCGCTGATGCTGAACGCGCATGTGGATACCGTCGGCGTCGAAGGCATGGCGGAGCCCTTCTCCGCCCGGGTGCGCAGCGGCCGTATCTACGGACGCGGCAGCTACGACATGAAAGGCTCCCTGGCCGCCTGCCTGGCCGCAGCCAAAGTGCTGCGCGATGCCGGTGTGAAGCTTGCCGGTGACCTGCTGATTGCTGCCGTGGCCGACGAGGAATACGCCAGCCTCGGCACCGCCGACCTGCTGCGGCACTACCGTCCCGAAGCCGCCATCGTCACCGAGCCGACGCACCTGCAACTCTGCCTCGCGCACAAAGGCTTCGTCTGGCTGGAAGTCGAAACGCTCGGGCGCGCTGCCCACGGCAGCCGGTTCGACCTCGGCGTGGACGCCAATCTGCGCATGGGCCGGTTTCTGGCCGAGCTCGAAAAGCTGGAACAGCAGTTGCGCCGGCGCCGGCCGCATCCGCTTGTGGGGCCGCCCTCGCTGCACGCGGCGCTGCTCGCCGGCGGCACTGGCCTGAGCACCTATGCGGCACGCAGCACCGTGAAGATCGAACGGCGCACCATCCCGGGCGAAACCGTCGCCCAAGTGCGGCGCGAAATCAGAGCCATCCTGACGCGGCTCCGTGCGCGCGATACGAGTTTTCGCGCGCGCATGCGCACGCTGCTCGTGCGCGAGCCGTTCGAAGTGTCACGCAAGGCCGCTGTGGTGCGCGCTGTCGAATCCGCTGCTGCGGCGGTGCTCGGGCGGCGCCCCGGCGTGTGCGGTCAGGGCCCCTGGATGGATGCTGCCTTGTTGGCCGCAGCCGGCGTCGAAACCGTGGTCATCGGTCCGGCCGGCGGCGGTGCCCACGCCGCCGAAGAATGGGTCGAACTCGACTCCGTCGAAAAACTCGCCGCCATCCTGGCTCACGCCGCAGTCGAATACTGCGGCCGGGCATGAGCACGCAAATATTCCCGGCGAGCACTCCCTCGACATAGCAGCTCGGGCCCTGCCGCTGCAGCCTGTTACGCCATGTCCCGGCTGGGACGCTCTGAGGGAGAGCGGAAAACTGTGGCGATTCTGCCGGGCGAATTTGCTTCCCACAACAGGGCACACCGGGGATAAACTTCGCCGGATTCACGGCCCATTTTTTTTCCGCAAAAAAACAGAGCTGCACGGAGGCCGACACGGCAAAGCGGTTGCTGCTTGGCTGGTTGGCGGCGGGTGCCGCGATGGCGTGGTTGTTGGGGTCGCGGCGCTGACACACCTCAGGCCTCTTCAGCCGTTCCCTCGTAGAAGGTCACGGTGCCGTCGGCCACATTGCCAAGGTAGCGGCCGCCGCGGCTGAACTGCATCACCTGCTGGCCTTTGCGCGCCAGTTCCGCCCAGCGGGATTTGGTATGGGGATTCTGCTCGATGCCGTGCAGCCGCTGGCCTTCGAATTCGAAGTCCACCTGACGCAGCCGCAACCGGCGGGTGCGTTGGACTGGATAGCGGCGCCCTTCGAGCTCGACGATGTTTGCATTTTCGACGAGCACCTGCCGCCAGACCGAAACGAGCGCTTCGGCCAGTGTCATGGGCCACCGGCTTCGACGTAGCGGGGAGGCAAGCCGCGCAGAAAATGCCGCCGCATGGCTGACAGAATGGATTCCCCCATCGTTTTCTCCGGGTGCGTCGGGATGGCGTCAGGAACTTCCGTATGTGCCCGTTTGCAGGTCCGCGCTGCGTTCGGTGCCGAGCGGAAGCTGTTCGCTTTCGAAACGCGCCTTGATGCGGCGGCGCAGTTCGCGGGCCACGTCGTGCTGACGTCCCGCGACGGTGCGCACCTGCAGCCGCAGCGTCACGCCGGCCGGGCCGAAGGATTCTACGCCCAGCACGCGCGGGCCGTCCAGCAGTGCCGCCACCCAGTCCTGGTCGGTGCGCAGCTCGGCAGCGACGGCTTCGAGCAGGCCGAGCGCGCGGTCCACTTCAACTTCGGCAGGAACGAAAACGTCCACAAATTGCTGCGACCAGTCGCGGCTCAGATTGGCGACTTGGCGGATTTCACCGTTCGGGACCGACAGCAGCGCCCCCTGGGCGTCCCGCAGCACGGTGCGGCGCAGCGTGAACTGCTCCACGCGGCCGACCGTGTCGCCCAGCCGCACCGTATCGCCGATGACAAACTGGTCTTCGAAAACGATAAAAAATCCGTTGATCAGATCACGAACCAGATGCTGCGCCCCCAGACCAAACGCCACGCTGGCCAGTCCTGCCGCGGTGAGCACCGGCACCAGGTTCAGCCCCAGCTCGCCGAGCACCATCAGCAGCGCCAGCGTGGCCAGGATCGCCGTGCCGGTGCTGTAGAGTATGCCGGCCATCGTGCGCGTCTGCTGCTCGCGCAGCAGCGCAACGCGCGTGGGTGCGGCGGCGTGTTCGATCAGATGGTTGGTGAGGGTGCGCAGCAGCCGGCCGGCCACCAGCGCGAGCACCAGAATCCCAGCAATCCGCAGACCCCGCGTGAAAAACAGCTCGCTGGAAAAGGGCATCCAATCTGGCATAGAGTGAGAACCGGGCGGATTATACCATTTGCCGCCTGTGCGCAGCCCGCGGCCGGTACGGTCCGCGGGCGGAGGAAAAGCATGGCCGAAAACACACCAACCCGCCGAGCATTTCTCCGCGCTCTTTCGGCGGTTGCTCTGCCGGCGGCCCTGTTGGCTCAGCAGCCGCGGCCGTCACCACCTGCCCCGTGGCCGGACGTCTTGCGCCCGGAACCACCGATGCCCGACCCCCGGCGCATTCTGCAGGCCAGACAAAAGGAACTGAAAGCGGAGTCGGAACGACTGTTGAAACTGGCCCAGGAGATCCAGCAGGAACTGGAAAAAAACGACACCGCAGACGTGCTCCCGCTTAAGCTGTTACGCAAGGCCGAAGAAGTGGAGAAAATCGGCAAAAAGATGCAGTCGTTGCTCCGCGACTGACCATATCGATCTGCGGTTGCACTCAGGCGGCAGCGTGCAGCAGGAAACCGTATGCCTCTGCTGAGCCGAATGGCAGAGCAGGACCACGAGCAGGTGATTGCGCTGCAGAACCGCGCCTGCGGCCTGCGCGGGTTCCTGGCCATCCACGACACCACGCTGGGCCCGGCGCTGGGCGGCACCCGGATCTGGCGCTACGCCAGCGAGGCCGAAGCCCTCGACGATGCTTTGCGGCTCTCCCGCGCCATGACCTACAAAGCTTCGCTGGCCGAGCTGCCTTGCGGCGGTGGCAAGGTCGTGCTGATCGATCACGACAGACTCGACCGCGTTGCTGCGTTCGAAGCGCTCGGGCTGGTGGTCGAAAATCTCGGCGGGCGTTTCTTCACCGGCGTGGACGTGGGCACCACGGCCGAGGACCTGGCCGCGATGGCGCGCACCACCGCTTATGTCGCCTGTGAATCGGCGCCCGGCCTGGGCGACATCAGCGAGCACACCGCCCAGGGTGTCTGGCAGGGCATGCGGGCCTGTCTGGAAGCGCTCGGCATCGAGCGCCCGCGTGTGGCGATTCAGGGGGTCGGCGGCGTCGGCCGCTGGCTGGCACGCATCCTGCACGAGCAGGGCGCCGAGCTGCTGGTGGCGGATCTCGATCCGCACCGCGCGCAGCAGGTAGCGGAAACGTGCGGCGCGCGCGTGGTCGCACCCGAGGAAATCCTGGCAGCGGACTGCGACGTGTTCGCCCCTTGCGCGCTCGGCGGAGTGATTCGCCACGACACGATCCCCCGGCTGCAGGCACGCATCGTCTGCGGCAGCGCCAACAACGTGCTCGCGACTGCAGAAGATGGGGACGAACTGGCCCGCCGGGGCATCCTCTATGCGCCCGACTACCTGGTCAACGCCGGCGGGCTGATTCGTGGCGCGGAATTCTATCTGCTCGGGCGTGCCGATAGCCGCGCCAGTATCGCGCGCATCTACGACCGCATGAAACGCGTCCTGGCTCTGGCGCAGGAGCAAAGTATCTCGACGGCACGCGCGGCCGATCAACTTGCCGAAGCACGGCTGAAACAGGCCAAAACGTTCCGGGATTTGTTCTGGGGTGGCGTCAAGGTGCGGCGGCCTGCAGCACACCAGGCTGACTAACACTGCTCCCGCGTCTGCGCAGAACTCAGTCGCCTCGGTACGCCTGCTCGGCCCCACCCTGCAACTGCAGTTGCGCTGTTTGCCTTCTCGGTCAGACGCGACCTCCTGGGAAGCATTGATGAGCTGCCGCGGAACCTGCCCGCGGACTGGCCAGCGTTTGACTTCCGCGCTAGAATGAATGTCCAGCGCGCCTGTAGCTCAGTTGGATAGAGCGCTGGTCTCCGGAACCAGAGGTCGGGCGTTCGAGTCGCCCCAGGCGCGCCACTTCAGCTTCGCGACCATTCCCGTCGAGAGCATCGGAAATTTTTGCTGTGGCGCTGAGAGCGCACGTGTTTTGTGCGCGGTGTAGCGCTGGGAGATAACCGGGCGGCGAAGCGCTGTCCGCCGAGGGTGTGACTCCTGTTAGAATCATCGGGTGCGGCGGGCGGTGTGCCGAACCTGGTACAGCATGCGCGATGCGTGGTTCGTCTTTCTGCTGGCCTGCGGCGCGGTGCTGCTGCACGGCTATCACTTCGGTGTCGAAGACCATTTCGTCTATCTGCCGGCGATTCGTCAGGCACTCGATCCGACACTGTATCCCCACGACTCGATTTACTTCCAGGTGCAGATGGGCTGGATGTTGTTCGACGAGCTGGTGGCTGCTGCGGTGCGCGCCAGCGGCCTCAGCCTGGAGTGGACCTTCTTCCTCGGGCATCTGTTGACGATCTATCTGTTGTTGCTCGGTGCCTGGCGGGCCAGTGGCCGGGTGTTTCGCGACGTTCTGGCACGCTGGGCGGCAGTCGCGCTGTTGGCTTCTCTGCTGATTCTGGTCGCTGCCGGCACACTGCTCTATCTAGCCGACACCTACTTGGTACCGCGCACGCTGGCCAGTGCGCTGTTGTTGCACGCGATGGCAGAGGCTTTCGACCGACGACCCCGTGCGGCGCTCTGGCTGGTCGTATCATTTTTCATCCACCCGACCATGACGCTGGCGGGCGCCTGGCACCTGCTGTTTTTGATCTGGCGGCCTCCATTCGCACCGCCGCAAGCAGCATCGCTGCTGTTGCTCCCTGACAATCCGGCCTGGCGCGAAGCAGTGCATCTGCGGCGATTCATCTTCCCGACGCGGTGGCCACTGGTGGCGCAGTTCGCAGCCATCGTGCCGTTGTTGCTGCTCCGGTGGTTTCAGCGGATAGCGCGAAAGCTGGGCAACGCGTCGCTGGAGTTGGTGGCGGGCCGCTTGCTGTTCTCCGGTGGTTTGGGCATGGCGCTGGCGGTGCTGCTGACGACCATGCCCGGCCGCGAGCACTTTGCTACGGCCGAGCCGATGCGGGTCATCCATTTTGTTTTTCTGGTGACCGTGCTGCTCGGCGGCGGACTGCTGGGCGAGCGAGTGCTCGGAAGGCGGCCGCTGCGTTGGCTGTTGCTATTTGTGCCGCTCTGCGTGGGCGTGTTTGTCGGGCAGCGGATGCTCTATCCGGCCAGTCCGCATCTCGAGTGGCCCTGGCGTGAGCCCGGCAACGACTGGGCGCGCGCGTTTGCCTGGGTGCGGGAGCACACGCCGCGCGACGCCCTGTTTGCGCTCAACCCCCGCTACACCGAGCTGCCCGGTGAGGACGATCGTGGTTTCCGCGGGCTGGCGGCGCGCAGTGCGCTGGGCGACTACAGCAAGGATCGCATGGCTGCCGCGCTGGCTCCGGAGCTGGCACCGCTGTGGCGTCAACACTGGCAGGCACTGGCAGGCTGGCAGCAGTTTACGCTGGAGGATTTCCGCCGCCTGAAGACGAACTTCGGCGTGAACTGGGTGGTGCTCGAGCAGCCGGGTATCGCGGGTCTGGAATGTCCCTATCAGAACGCTGCAGTGCGCGTATGCCGGATTCCGTAGCGCTGCCCGGCTGCGACGTGCGTGACGCAGGCCTTATGCCGCGGTTCCGGCAGCCAGCTTCTTCACTTCCGTGTGCCAGCGCCACAGGAAGTAGATAGCCGGATAGACCAGCAGCTCCAGCGCAAACGACGTGAAGATGCCGCCGATCATGGGCGCGGCGATGCGCTTCATGACGTCGGCGCCGGTGCCGGTGGACCACATAATCGGCAGCAGACCCATGAACATCACCGCGACGGTCATCACTTTCGGACGCAGCCGTTTCACCGCGCCGTATTCGATGGCTTCGTGCAGATCTTCGCGCGTGCGCATCCGGCCTTTCTGCTTGCGCTCGTTGTAGGCCAGGTCCAGGTAGAGCAGCATGAAGATGCCCGTTTCGGCGTCCACGCCGAGCAGCGCAATCAGACCCACCCAGACGGCGATGCTCATGTTGTAGTCGAGCGCGTAGAGCAGCCAGATGGCGCCGATGGCCGAGAAGGGAACAGCAAGCAGCACAATCAGCGTTTTCGCGATCGAGCCTGTGTTCAGGTAGAGCAGCACGAAGATGATGAACAGCGTGATGGGAACCAGCACCCACAGCCGTTCCCGAACCCGCTGCAGGTATTCGTATTGTCCGCTCCAGAGCAACTGGTAGCCGGCCGGGAGTGCGAGCCGGCGGGCGACTTCCTGACGGGCCTGTTCCACGTAGCTTCCCAGGTCGCGCCCTTCCACGTCCACATAGACGAAGCCGGCGAGGAAGCCTTCTTCGTTCTTGATCATGGGTGCGCCGGTGGTCAGGCGGATCCGGGCCAGTTGTGTGATGGGCACCTGTGCCCCGGACGGAGTGGGCACCAGCACGCGGGCGAGGTCCGCCAGCGAATCGCGCAGGTCACGGACGTAGCGCACCTGCACCGGATAGCGTTCGCGGCCCTCGATGGTGGTGGTGACCGTTTTCCCGCCGACGGCGGCTTCCAGGATGTCGTTCACTTCGCCTACGGAAAGCCCATAGCGTGCGGCCTGTTCGCGGTTCACCTCGAAGTCGAGATAGTAGCCACCGGTGACGCGTTCAAAAAATGCGCTGCGGGTACCGGGAATGTCCTGCAGGATGCGCTCGAGCTGCAGGCCCAGGGTCTCGATCGTGTTCAGATCGGTGCCCAGGATCTTGATGCCCACTGGCGTGCGGATGCCGGTGGTGACCATGTCGATGCGCGTGCGGATGGGAAACAGCCAAGCATTCGCGTACGAAGGCAGCCGCACCGCTTCGTCCAGTTGCTGGATCAGCTCCTCCCAGGTGAGCGGGCGCTCCTCCGGCCAGATGCGGGTCAGCAGCCGGCGGAGCCAATCCGGTGCCCAGCGGGAATACCAGCGCTCGACCCGCACCGTGCGCCACTGACTCTGCGGCTTGAGCAGGATGTTTGTCTCCACCATGCTGAGCGGAGCCGGATCGGTCGCGGTTTCCGCGCGGCCCGCTTTTCCAAACACGGTTTCCACCTCCGGAAACTGCCGGATCAGCTTGTTCTGAATTTGCAGATACTGGGTGGCTTCGGTGATGCTGATCCCCGGCAGCGTGATGGGCATGTAGAGCAACGAACCTTCATTGAGCGGTGGCATGAACTCGGAGCCGAGTCGCAAATAGGCCGGCACGGTGACCGCCATCGCCAGCAGAGCCAGAGCAATCACCAGCCACTTGTAGTTCAGCACAAACCGTACGACCGGGTGGTAGAGGCGCATCAAGGGTCGGCTGATCGGGTGTTGTTCTTCGCTGCGGATTTTTCCCACGAAAATTGCGTTCGCCAGTGCGGCCAGCCAGCGCGGGCGGAACCCGAACGCCTGCGTGTGAAACAGCAGCAGTCGCAGCGCTGGATCCAGCGTAATCGCCAGCACTGCCGCCACGGCCATGGCGGAATTCTTGGTAAACGCCAGCGGCTTGAACAGTCGGCCTTCCTGATACTGCAGTGCGAAAACCGGCAGGAAGGAGACAGCAATCACCAGCAGAGCAAAAAAGCTCGGGCCGCCAACTTCTTTCACGGCCTCGATGATCACGCGCTGACCGCTACCCGGACGCCCTTCCGCTTCCCAGTACTCGAGCTTTTTGTGAGTTTGTTCGACGACGACGATCGCGGCGTCCACCATGGCACCGATCGCGATGGCGATGCCGCCGAGCGACATGATGTTCGAGCTTACGCCCATCAGTTTCATCGGGAGAAACGACAGCAGCACAGCAATCGGGATGGTCACGATGGGGATCAGGGCGCTGGGGATGTGCCAGAGAAAGATCAGAATGACCAGGCTGACGATCAGCAGCTCTTCGAGGAGCGTGTTCTTCAGCGTGGCGATGGCGCGGTCGATCAGTGCGGAGCGGTCGTAGGTCGTTACGACTTCGATCCCCGGGGGCAGGGCGGCACGGTTTTCCTCCAGCTTCTGCCGGACGCGATGGATCACGCTGCGGACGTCTTCACCGTGGCGGACCACGACGATGCCGCCCACGACTTCGCCTTCGCCGTTCAGCTCAGCCACCCCGCGGCGCATTTCCGGCCCCAGCTCCACCCGGGCGATATCGCGCACATAGATCGGGGTGCCGTTGTCGTCGGTGCCCACGGCCAGATTGCGGATGTCGTCGAGGGAAGCGATGTAGCCGCGGCCGCGCACCAGGTACTCCTTGCCGGTGAACTCCACCACGCGTCCGCCGACTTCGTTGTTGCTGTTGCGGATGACCTCGAGGACCGCGTTCAGGGGCAGGCGGTAGGCCAGCAGCCGGTTCGGGTCAACGAGCACTTGGTACTGCTTGACGAAGCCGCCCACCGGCGCCACTTCGGCCACCCCGGGCACGCCTTCGAGCCAGTACCGCAGGTACCAGTCGTTGAACGTGCGCAGTTCCGCTAGATTGTGACGGCCACTGCGGTCCACCAGCGCGTACTGAAATGCCCAGCCGACGCCGGTGGCATCCGGCCCTAGCTGGGGCACCACGCCTTCCGGGAGCTGGCCAGCCATTGCGCTCACGTACTCGAGCACGCGACTGCGCGCCCAGTACAGATCGGTGCCTTCTTCGAAAATCACGTACACGTAGGAAACACCGTAGTCGCTGATGCCGCGCACCACGGTGACCTTCGGCGCCGCCAGCATGGCGGTCACCAGCGGGTAGGTAATCTGGTCTTCCACCAGATTCGGGCTGCGGCCGGGCCATTCCGTGTAGAGAATGACCTGCGGATCGGAGAGGTCGGGAATGGCATCCACCGGCGTGGTCCGTAGCGCCCACCCGCCCAGCACGCACAACGCCCCAACCAGAATCAGGACGAACCCGCGGTGCGTGGCGCAGTATTCGATGATGGCGTTAATCACGGCCGCCTCCGTGCTGCGCGTGACCGGCATGCACCGCACCGGGAGATTCGGGTGCACCCAGATGCGCCAGTGCGCCTTTCAGCCGGCTTTCGGAATCGAGCAGGAAATTGGCTGCGGTTGCCACGCGTTCGCCGGGTTGCAGGCCGCTCTCGATGGCGGCGAAGCCTGCGGCGCGTGCGCGGACGGTCACGCGGCGCGGTTCGATGTAGCCGTTCCCTCGGTCTACGAACACGTACTGCAGGGTGCCGGTGTCGAGCACGGCATCTTCGGGTACGACGAGCTGGGTGCCCAACGAAACGTGCAACACCGCGTGGACGAACATGTCCGGTCGCAGCGTGAGATCCGGATTCGGGAACTCCATCCGCGCTTGCAGGGTTCGCGTTTTCGGATCCAGGTAGGGATAAAGGAACGTGATTTTGCCGCGCAGCGTGCGGGGCTGGCCGGCATAGGGAAATTCGATCGTCACGGGTTGACCTTCGCGCAGAAAGGGCAGTTCGTATTCATAGAATTCCGCCAGCACCCAGACCGTGGAAAGATCCACGATCGTGTACAGATCCATTTCCGGGTTCACGTAGCGGCCGTGGTGGTAGGCCATGCGGTCGGTCACAATGCCCGACACTGGCGAATAGATCGTCAGGGTGCGGCGAACTTCGCCGGTTTCTTCCAGCCGGCGGATGTCTTCTTCGCTCACATCCCACAGCCGCAGCCGTTCCCGGGCCGCGTGGACTAGCGAGCGGGCCCCGTTGCGAATTTCCGCGTAGGGTGCATCGTTCAACTGCTCCTGACCGCGAAGCGCCACCAGGTATTCGCGCTGGGTCGCGACGAGCTCGGGACTGTAGATGGTGAACAGCGGCTCCCCTTTGCGCACCGGACGCCCGACAAAATCCACGTAGACGTGCTCGATGTAGCCGGTGACCTTCGTGTGGATGTGCGTGACCTTGGATTCGTCGAACGCCACCTTGCCCACGGTGCGGATTTCCTTGTGCAACGTGCGGCGCTCGGCAGCCACGTAGCGGACGCCGATCAGTTGTTGCCGCTGAGGGGCGATGAAAATGGACGTCGGCGTAGTGGTTCCTTCGGTCGGCGCACCGCTGCCGGTCGCGGGGTGTGCACCGGGGTGGGCTTCCTTGCGCACGAGCTGCATGCTGCAGATCGGGCAGTTGCCGGGCCGGTCCGAGCGGTATTCGGGATGCATCGGGCAGTACCACACCTCGCTCGCCGACGCCTCAGTGGACACTTCCTCGGGGGTGTGCCCGTGCCTTTCAGGCACAGTGAACCAGTCGAGAATCTCGCGGTGGTAGATGGCTCCCACAACGATCAGCACGACGACGAGCACAATGGCAATCCTTTGCTTTCTCATGGCGTCCTCACGGCAACAATTCCATCGCGGTGATTTCTTCCAGCCGCGCCAGCGCGGTCTGGTACTTGGCCAGTTCGTTGTAGTATTCGATTTCGTAGTCAAGTACCGTGATGAAATTTGTGATCACGCTCAGGAAATCGAGCCGGCCGACCTGATAGGCGGCCAGCGCCGACTCCAGCGCCAGAGTGGACTGGGGCACGATGCCTTTCCGGTAGAGAGCCAGCAGTTGCTCGGAAGCGCGCGCCGTCAGATAGTGCTGCTGGACCGCATAGAACAGCTCCGTGCGAATCGCTTCGCGCTGCTGCCGCGCCGCGGCCAGCGATGCCGCCGCTTCGTTCACGGCTTCGCGCTGCTTGCTTTTGTAGAAGACCGGAATGCGGATGCCGAACGCGATACCGTGCATGTCCGGCATCACGGGCCGTTGCTGGTACATGTAACGGATTTCGAAGTCCGGGTAGTACTCGCGTCGCGCCAGGAGCACCGCGTACTGCTCCTGTTCGATCCGTTCTTCTTGCTGGCGGATTTCCGGATTTTCCGCCACAGCGCGGTCGAGCAGCTCTTCGAGGGAGTAGAACAGCTCAGTTTTTTCCACCGGCGCCAGTGGGCCGAGCGGCGCATCCGGTGGCAGCAGTCGCAGGGTGTTCAGTCGCGCCACCAGCGTCTGCCGCTGCTGGCGGAGCACCGTCAGCCGCTGCAGAAAGCGGGAAACCTCCACCTGGGCGCGCAGCACATCCTGCTGCAAACCTTCTCCGACGCGATACTTTTCTTCCGCGATGCGCGCCAGCTTTTCGAGCAGAACCTTGTTCTGCTCGCTGATCGCGATGGCTCGCTCGGTGCCCCACAGCGCAAAATAGGCTTCCGCCACTTCCGCGCGCAGCCGGCGTCGGAGCCCGTCGAGCGCCCACCGCTCGGCCTCTGCTTCTTGCGAAGCCAGCTGCCCCCGCAGCCGCAGCTTGCCCGGGTAGGGAATCTCTTCCCGGGCCTCGAAGAAGCGGAAACTCGACGGGTCTCCTCGCTGCACCCGGAAGGGCGCGGGGTCGCCCATCCAGCCGACCGCAACCATCGGATCGGGCAGCGTGCGCGCCTGGGAAACCCGCGCCCGTTTTGCCTGTATGCTTTGCTCAGCGGCACGTAAGCTGGGGTGAACGCGTTCGACTTCCGCCTGCAACGCGCGGAGCGTAACCAGTTCGGCTTCGCCGGCTCCGGCACGTTCTTGAGCCGGTATCGCCGTGCCGGTGGCCAGGGCCAACAGCAGCACCAAGGATACGGATTTCATAAGTCTCCTCTCTCTGCACTCACACGAAAATGGATTGGGCGCGCACCACCTCGTCGGCGCGCAGCGGGTGTGTGCTTCCGAAGAGAGGAGCTAGATCAGAAATACACAGAGGTGGGCCTGGAAATCGGAAGGCAAGACGCGAACCTGTGCAAGGGCCACCGGAGCCTGCGTGTGGCTCGCGGCAAGGCTCTCGCTGGCGGGGATGACCAGCGGAGCGGCGGCTGCCGTCTGCGGAGTGCTCGGCTCCTTGAACAGCGGTTGCGGCGCTGCTCGCAGCGCACAGCAGTCGTGTCCGGCGGGCGTCTCGAGCGTGGAAGTCGGCGCGGTCGCCGGCACAGTGTGGCATTCTGGCTGTGGCTGGCAGTCAGCCAGCAGATTAGCCACCAGCGCACAGGCCGAAACGGGCAGCGGCCCCGCTGCCAGCAGAGTCATCATGGCCGCCAGTGCTACCGCGCGCAGCATCGGCATCCGTGCCCTTCGCTGCCTAGTATAGCAAAACGGAGACCAAAAAGATTGCCGATGCCGTATCCGCTAACGCACAGATTCTGGCCGGGCTGCGTTGCAGCGACGGTACCACAGCGGCTGGATCGGGCTTCGCTGCGGGAAATGACCGGCCGGCGGCCGGTGCGGTGTGTCCCGGTGCGCACTCCGCTTCGACTGCCGGGCAACACCCCCGGCTGAACTTGCCAGTCTTCCTGGTTTTCCGTTAATGTGCAGAAGAGTCTTCTTGTCATGAAGCGAATTTTGATCATCGAAGACGACAAAGACATTGTCGAATTGATTCGCTACAACCTCGAAAAAGAGCGGTTTCAGGTTTGCTGGGCCAGCGATGGACTGAGCGGGCTGGCCCAGATTCGTAAAGCGCCGCCCGATCTGCTGATTCTGGACCTGATGCTGCCCAAGTTGCCTGGCCTGGAGGTCTGCCGCGAGGTTCGTCGCGATCCGTCGCTGAACCGGCTTCCGATCCTGATGCTGACGGCCCGGGGCGATGAAGCCGACCGCGTAGTCGGCCTGGAGCTGGGCGCGGATGATTACGTGACGAAACCATTCAGTCCACGCGAACTGGTCGCCCGTGTGCGCGCCTTGCTCCGGCGAACGGAGCCGGCCGGCGAAGCCGAAAAGCCCATTGCGGTCGGTGCTCTGGTGATCGATCCGGCGGCGTTCCGCGTGACCCGTGGCGGGAAGCCGGTGCCGTTGAGCACGCTGGAGTTTCGCCTGCTGTACTTTCTGGCCTCGCGGCCGAATCGGGTCTTTACGCGCGACCAGTTACTCGATGCCGTCTGGGGCACCGAACGATTCGTCACGCCGCGCAGCGTAGACGTCTACATCCGACGGCTGCGGGAAAAGATCGAAGACGAGCCGGATGCGCCCACCTACCTGAAAACGGTGCGCGGCGCCGGCTACATGTTTGAGCTCCGTGCGGATTAACCTGTTCTGGAAACTAAGCCTGCCGTATCTGGCGCTGCTGGTCGCGCTGCTGGCCACGGTGGATTTCTACGCCCGACAGACTCTGCGACAGCAGTTGCTGCACGCGGGCACGACGCAACTGGAAACCCTGCTCCGGCTGGCCCGTGCCCAGCCGCCTGATTTCGACCGCCCGGAAGCGCTTTCCCGATGGGTCACCTGGTTGGCAGCATCCGGTGCACGCGTCACCGTGATTGCTGCCGATGGCACCGTGCTCGCCGATTCCCGGGAAGACTCGCGCTCGATGGGAAATCTTGCCGACCGGCCCGAAGTGCAGCAGGCGTTCGCTTCCGGCGAAGGCCGCACCGTGCGCTTCAGCACGACCGCAAATCGCGAAATGCTGATTCTGGCCGCACGGTTTGACCGCCCCGGGCAGGCGCCCGTGGCGCTCCACCTGAGCATGCCGCTCGGCCAGATTCAGCAGGAGATGGCTGCCATTCGCCGTCAGCTCTGGACGGGGCTGCTCGCGGTGCTGGTGGTTGCAGGCGGCATCACCCTGTGGCTTTCGCGGCAGTTCGCGCGGCGGGTCGAGCGTCTGAAGGAGTTTTCCGCGCAGGTCGCCACGGGCGATTTCCGTTCTCTGCCCGTGCGTCGCCGGGGCGACGAACTGGACGCGCTGGCTCACGACTGGAACGAAACGGCGCGACGGCTCGACCAGCTCGTTCAGGCGCTTACCGAGGAGCGCCGCCGCACCGAAGCGATTCTGGCCAGCATGGGGGAAGGTGTGGCGGTGGTAGATGCCGACTCTCGCATTGTGTTCTGCAATCACGCCTTCTGCAGCGCCGTGCAGTGGGGTCCGGAGCCGTGTGCGGGGCGCCCACTGGTGGAGGTCGTGCGGCAGGTGGAGCTGGTCTCGGCGGTCGAGCGGGCGCTGGCCGGACAGCAGGTGCGGATCGAAGAAGTCAGCCTTGGCAGCGTGCCGCAGCGGTTTTTTGCGGCCACAGCCACCCCCGTACGCGGCGGCGCGTCGCACGCGGCGGTGTTGGTGCTGCACGACATCACGGAATCGCGACGGCTGGAGCGGGTGCGGCGCGATTTCGTCGCAAACGTCTCCCACGAACTGAAAACTCCCTTGACCGCCATCCAGGGCTTTGCCGAGACACTGCTCAGCAGCGCTTCCGAGAACCCGGAAACTCGTCGCCGGTTTCTGGAAATCATTCGCGACCACGCCGTGCGCCTCGGGCGACTCACCGACGAACTGCTCACGCTCTCCTCGATCGAAGCTGGCAAGCTGGCTCTGGAGATGGTGCCCCTTGCCCCGGAACAGATTCTCGAACCCTGCCTGGAACTGACGCGGTTGCGCACGGCCGGCCGGCAGTTGGCCATTGCCGTGGAACGGCCCGACGAACTGCCCAACGTGCGCGGTGACCTGCAGCGCCTGCAGCAGGTGTTGCAGAACCTGCTGGACAATGCCGTGCAGTACACTCCGGATGGCGGACGCATCACCGTGCGCGTGTACCCCCGCGAGGGCGAAGTCGTCTTTGAAGTTGCCGACACGGGCATCGGCATCCCGGAAGCCGACCAGCCGCGCATCTTTGAGCGCTTCTATCGTGTGGACGCTGCCCGCTCCCGCGAAGTCGGTGGCACGGGCCTGGGTCTTTCCATTGCCAAACATCTGGTCGAAGCCCACGGCGGAAGGATCTGGGTGGAAAGCGAAGTCGGGCGCGGCTCACGGTTTTTCTTCACCGTTCCGGTCGTCCGCTAGCCACCGGCGACGTTTCTTGGAAATTTATCCCGCATTCATTTCTGTGTAATCCGACACCGCCACAGTGAGGTTGTGGAAGCCGCTTTGTATCTGGGTGTGGGCGTGCTGGTCGTGGCTGCGGCACTGCTCGCGGCCAGCGGGCTGCGGTCTGACCACCCCAATCACAGCTTCCTGCTGTACTTGCTGAGCACTCTGGAAAGGAGCCCCGATGGCGACATCCCCAGCCACAAACCCGACCACCGTTCCACAGAACGCACTGGTGAACTATCTGATTTCCATGGCCCGCACCGTGGAAGTCACCGTGAGCGCCGCACTGGATGCGTTGCTCGAGAGGAATCCGCGCCTGGCCAGCCAGGTCTTCCTGGCCGAGCCCGGCATCAACGAGATGGAAATCCTGATTGACGAACACGCTGTGCGCCTGCTGAGCCGTTCGGGCCTGGCCGAAACCGATGTCCGCCTGGTCGTGGCCACCATCAAAATCAACAACGATCTGGAACGGATGGGCGACCTGGCCGTGAACATCGCCCAGCGGGTGGTCTCCTTGGCGCAGATGCCCTCGGAATCGGTTCCCGAAGAACTGGTGCCGATGACTGCGGCTGTCCGCGCGATGATGCACAAGAGCCTGGGAGCGCTGACGGCCCGAAACCCGGACCTGGCCGGGGAAGTCCTGGCCAGCGACGAGGTAGTGGATCGCTACCGCGACCAGATCTTCGACCGGTTGCTGCGCACCCTCGCTGTTGCCCCGGCCCAGGCCCCCGCCGGCCTGCAGTTTGCGCTGGCGGCACGACATCTGGAGCGGATCGCCGATCACGCCACCAACATCGCCGAAGACGTCCTCTTCTGGCTGCGCGGATTGGAAGTGCGCCACGGGCGTGGGCGCACCCTGAACCTGCGCGGTGCCCCTGCCGAAGCGGAACCGGCCGTGTAACCGAGAATTTACCTGCCCGTGATGTGGCATTGAATCGCAGGGGCTAGCGTGGTCGCGAATTCCAAACAGATCCGATGTGGTCAACGCCAAATTTCTGCGAAAGGAGCAGAAGGAACATGAAGCGATGGAGTCGTGTTCAGTTGTTCCTGGCCTTGTGTCTGCTGCTGGTGCCGACGTCGGTGGCTGCTCAAGCGGGCGTCACCGGCGCCATCAGTGGTGAGGTGGAAGACCCGAGTGGGGCTGCCGTGCAGGGGGCGCGCGTGGTGGCTACCGACCCGGCCACCGGCCTGCGGCGCGAAACACGCAGCAATCCAGAGGGTGCCTTTTATCTGGCGGCGCTGCCGGTGGGCAATTACACGCTCACGGTTGAGGCCGAAGGCTTTGCCCGTTTCGTTCAGAACGGGATTGCCGTGGAAGCGGCGGTGACGCGCGAGGTCCGCGTGCGACTCGAGCTGAGCCAAATGGCGGAGCAGATCGCAGTCACGGCCGAGCTCCCGCTGCTGACCACGGCGCAGGCCACCACGTTCCGGCAGTTGAACACCAACGAGCTGCTTCAGGTGCCCTCGGCGTCGCGGAACTTCACCCACCTGCTCACGGCCGAGGCGGGCATCAACGCCGACCTGCCGCCGGTGCTCAGCAACGACACCGGTTCGATCAGCCCCTCGGTCAACGGTACCCGCACCACGAGCAACAGCCTGCAGTTCAACGGGGTCGACGCTACCAACCTGCTCAGCAACGAAGGCTCGCTGGTCGAAAACATTTCGCCGGCCCCGGAAACGATCCAGGAAGTGAAGCTGCAGACCAGCCTGTACGACGCTTCCACCGGACGCAACGGCGGCGGCAACTTCCAGATCCTCACCCGGGGCGGCAGCAATGAGCTGCACGGCTCGGCCTACTGGTTTTTCCAGAATCGAGCGCTGAACGCGAACGATTTCTTCTTCAACCTGGAAGGCATTGAGCGGCCCAAAGCCGATCGCCAGGAGTACGGGTTCACTCTGGGCGGCCCGGTGGTGCCCGACAAGGTCTTTTTCTTCGGCGGCTATCAGCGTACCGATGCCACCACCGGCTTCGTGCCCACAGCCTCCAGCACCGTGGACCTGCCGCTCGGACTCGATTTCGTTTCTGGAGCCCGCACTGCCGCGGATCTGGTCGCGGGTTTCAACCAGGCGCGGGCGGCGTGCGGGATCGCGCCGTTGCCTTTTGACGCCAGCGGTGTTTCGCCGATTGCGGTGAACCTGTTCCAGTTGCGGAACCCGGTTACCGGCGACTTCATCATCCCTGCCCCGAACCGCGGACTGAATTGCGCGCGTCGCGACCCGGATGGCAACCCGATCGTGCGCGTCCGCCAGGTGTTGCCCTCGGAATTCCAGCAGGACCAGTTCACCGTGCGTGGTGACGCCAACCTGAGCGACGCCAGTCGGTTCTACGCGGTTTTCTTCTTCTCGAATTTTCCGAGCCGGGATTCTTTTCCGGATCCCTCCAGCCTGGCTTCGCCGTTTACGCTGCTGCGCAACAACCGCGCCCGCACCCTGGCGGCTGGGCACACCTACGTCTTCTCGCCGACGCTGGTCAACGACCTGCGCTTCGGCATGCTCAGCCTGAACAACACGCGGCGGCTGGATGACCCGTTCCTGGAGATCACGAACGACTCGGTGGGCGTCATCAACCCGGCACAGCAGTTTGACAGCTCCCCGGGGACACGCCGGCTGGGACACTACGTCTTCCGCGGCATCCGGCACAGCTTCGGCGGGCCGAACGATTCCTTCAACCGTCGCGAGCAGCTCACCTTCAACGTGTCCGATACCGTCGCCTGGAACCGCGGACGGCATGCCCTGCGCTTCGGCGGCGAATTCCGGCACCACAACGTGCGCACGAATCTGCCGGAAGAGCAGGCCACCGAGTTTGAGAAGTTCAACAGCTTCTCGCAACTGCTTCGCGGGCTGGCGACCGAAGCCGACACCCAGTACGGCATTACGAACAAAGAATTCCGCATGTTCGACCTGGCCTGGTTTGTGGCTGACGATTGGAAGCTGAGCGATCGGCTCACCCTGAATCTGGGATTGCGCTGGGACTGGTTTGCCTGGCCGGTGGAGAAAAACGGCTGGATGTCCAACTTTGACCCGTCGTTGGCCGAGCCGAACAACCCGCTGCCCGGGATTCTGCTGCCCAGCCACGCCGAACAGACCGGCATCACCCCGATCGATGTGGCCATCAACGCAACCAACCGCGCCCCGACGCGTCACACCCTGCGCGGCCAGGACTTGAACAACTTCCAGCCGCGTTTCGGTTTTGCCTGGCAGCCGCTGGCCAGTGGCCGCCTGGTCGTGCGTGGCGGGTACGGGATTTTCTTCGACCGGCCTTCGGCTGCATTCATCAACACTGTATTCAGCAACTATCCCCATCTCCGCGAAGTGGAAATCACTTTCCCGGCCAACGCGGTGCCGCTGGCAACAGCGTTTTCTCAGGTGCCGACCAACCTCCCGTTCAACGCTTGGTTCCCGTTCCGGGTGGTGCCGGACCGGCTGAACGACGCGCAGGCGAACTACGTTATCCGCGACAACACGCCGGTGCAGTTTGGCGCTGACGGTGTGACGCCGAATCCGCCCTGCGATGTCAACTTCCCCACCACCCCCTGCCGCGGAAGCATCGCCGAGACCCTGGAGTTCCGCGCCGTTGACCGCGACCTGAAAACACCCTACGTCCAGCACTGGAACCTGGGCGTGCAGACGGAGCTCGGCCGCAACCTGGTCTGGGAAGTCCGCTACGTAGGCACCAAGGGCACCCACCTGCTCAGTGCGATTGCGCTGGCCCAGCCATTCGATTTGAATGATCCGAATGTCCCGGACGCCATCTTTGCTCGCTTCCTGGCCGCCTATGAAGCGGCCGGCTCGCCCCGCGGGCCGCTCGGCGCGAGCAACATCCCGAGCTTTGTGCCTGCGGGTGCCTGCGCCGGCAATCAGCCTTCGTGTCTGGCGGGTGTGGGGCGGGCGTTCGGATTCCGCTACCCGACGACCAGTGCCTTCGGGCCGCTGGCCGGCCTGTTCGACATGAATCTGGCGTTTGCTCCTACCGCAGTCGGTGACCGTGCCCTGATTGGCGGGGAACTCCGTGTACCCTTTCTCGGGATGAACACCCCGGAGGCCATCCTGCTGAAGTCGGTCAGCAACTCCATCTACCACGGGTTGCAGACCAGCCTGACGAAGCGCTTCAGCCACGGTGTGCAGTTCAACCTGTCCTACACGTTCTCGCGTTCGATCGACGACAACTCGGCCGACCCGGGCTCCACCGCAGGCAGTGGCAAACCGGACGTGCCCAACACCGGCTTCGTTGTGCAGGGCAATGCGCGCAATCTGGCGGCGAACCGGGGCCCGTCGGATTTCGACCGCACCCATCGCTTCAGCGCCAGCTTCGTCTGGGAAATCCCAACCGGTGGGAGGCAGACGCGCTGGCTGCAGGGATGGCAGGTGAGCGGGTTCATCCAGGCGCAGTCGGGCGCGCCGTACTCGCTGTTCAGTCCTGAGCCCGAGGCCCGCTCAGCGGCGGACCTGCTGAACGTGGTCGTCGGGTCGGGCGGGCTGTACCGCCTCGGCTTTGGTCGTCCGAGCTTGGCGTCCGGCGTGACCGTGAGCGATCTGCGCAACTCCGGCAACGGGTTGCGGGCGTTTGACCCGTCGCTGCTGGCTTCTCTGGCCGGTCTGCTGGGCCCGCACCTCGCGCAGGACACCCTCGAGCTGGGTCGACATCTCCTCGGCCGACGCGAACCGCCGGGCCGGATCGGGATGGATGGCCCGGAGCAGCAGCCGGTGGTAGAACTCGTACTCCGCCAGCAGCGGCGCCTCCTCGGGCGTTGGCAGGCCGTCGACGTAACAGCCGCCGGCGGTGGGCATGTCGGGCAGGCCCCTGCTGGCTTCCGGCTTACAGTTGCAGGAAAATGGATTTGACTATTTAATTAAACTAAACCAGCAGCTGGTAACCACTTACCAGGCAAGGCCACCACTGCAGTCAGCTTATGTTTTGGTACAGCTGTTTGTGCTGTTTACAGCTTTATACGGCATTTTCTTTAAACGGCACATGGCAGAATTAATAAAACCCTTTTTGCTGGTGGTAATGGCTGTTCCCTTGGCAGAACTGTTGATGCCGCTGCTGCCGCGACAATCGGTGGCCATAATGGCACTGATGCTTATCTTAACCACCCTGCTGATTGCCGCATCAGCCATCCTGGTAAATAAAAAAACCGGCCTGGATCCGTTTATTTTTATTTGTATCACCAGCGCCACTGCTATTTTGGCAGATTTGCTGAACGGTTCATACTTGCAAAAACAGTCCTTGCTGGGCTACGATCCCATTGTGGGGGCGCGGTTCTATGGTATTGGCAACGAATATATGGGCGTGCTGATCGGTTCTGTTATTATTGGCACCACCGCAGCCATCCAATACTGGTCAAATTGGCGCCGTCCCTTGATTGCCGCCGGTGGATTACTGTTTCTGGTAACAATTTACGCCATGGCTGCCCCCAATATTGGCACCAACGTGGGAGGTACCATTGCTGCTTCCTCGGCCCTGCTGGTTACATTTCTGCTGTTGATCGGGGTACGTTTCCGGCTGCGCACCCTGTTGCTGGTGGGCCTTTTGGTGGTGCTGGCAG
>JAIMAG010000006.1 GCA_023512135.1 Terriglobia bacterium
GCCGCCGGCGGGTCCCAGCGCTCGCTCTGGAACAGCACGTCGTCGTTGGTGCCGGCGATCGGATTGGTCACTGAAGCCGTGTTGCCGGTGTTGAACCGCTGGTCGGCGCTCCACTGCCGCCCCTGCGTGTCCGTGTACGATGGTCCGCCCGCATTGATGCGATAAATTGCTTCGACAAGCGGCAGATGGACTCGTTTGGTATCGGTGAGGCCCGAGCTATCCCGTGCAGTGAGGATGATTTCGTAGCTATACGTGCCCGGTCCGTGGGATTCCGCAGTAAAGCTGCCACTGGAACCGGTGAGGCTGAGCACGGGATGGACATGTTCGTTGTGGTGCAGCAGCACCTGCCAACTCAAAGCGGAAGAAGGCAAAGTACCCTCGTCCGGGTCAGTGGCCGAGCCGGAGAAGGTGACGATGGTACCGGGGAAGACAACTGTGTTATCGGCGGGTACAGTGATCGTTGCCGTGGGTGGCAGACTGCCGACAGTGACGGTGAGAGATGCCCGGCTCACCACGCCCTCGCTGTCGGTCACCGTAAGCACAACCGGGAACTGACGCACGGTGCTACTGATGTAGATATGGGTCGGGTTGGGCTCCGTCGAGGTTGTGCCATCCCCGAAGTCCCAGTGGTAGCTGAGGGTACCTCCGCTGGGGTTCAGGGTGCCGGCACTGGAGAAATTGACCGTGAGTGGCGAGTAGCCAAATTGCGGCGTAGCCGTTGCCCTGGCCACAGGGCCGTTGAAGCGAATTCTCCGCACTGCGCCCGAGAGAATGTCCACATAGTAGAGCATTCCATCCGGGCCCAGTTCCATGTGGACGATGCCACCCACTCCGGTGGCAAATTCGGCCACGCTGACCAGATTCCCTGCAGCGTCGAGCACGATGCGGCGAATCCACTGATTGGTGAAGTCAGCGATAAACAGGTTGCGCTGGTAGGGGCTCGGGTAGGCAGTGGCTGTGTAAACGGGGCCGACGATAATTGTGGCGCCTTCTGCGTGCGAATAGGTGTAGAACGGGTTGGTGACGGCAGAGGCGGGCAGATTCCGGCACTGGGCGAAGGCCGATTGATATTGGGGTTGCTGGCTATTGCCCTCGTAACAGGGCCAACCGAAGTTCACCCCCCTGCCCGTGTTCACTTCTTCCCAGCTATTCCAGCCCACATCGCCGTAGTACGCCCGACCCGTGGCCAGGTCCACAAAGAACCGATACGGATTGCGCAGCCCATAGGCGTACACCTTGGAGCGGATGGAGTTTGTGCCGTCATAGAACGGGTTGTCGGAGGGTGCGGTACCATCCGGTCGGATGCGCAGAATTTTTCCAGCATAACTGTTCAGATCCTGCGCACGCAGGGCCAGCGCGTCCACGACATTGAAGTCCGCACCATCACCATTGCTGAGGAGCAGGGTGCCGTCGGCCAGGAAGCGGATCATCCCCACGGTATGGGAGATGGCATCGGCCGGAATGCAGTCGGACCCGGCAGGATGACTGCTACAAGGGGGCGTGGTTATCGAGCCGAGCAGGACCACCTCACTGGAGGGAAGCGCGACATCCGGGTTGGCCGGATCAGCCGTCACCCGAATCAACTGAGCCGTTTTCGCACCGTTGTTAGGCGTACTGCCGTCTTCGTAGGTGTAGAAGAGATAGGCGTATCCGTTGGTGGCGAAATCGGGGTCCAGGGCGAAACCCAAAAGACCGCGGTCATGGAAATTGTTGACCTTCGAGCTGATGTCGATAAACGGCTGACCGAGTAGAGCACCGTCCTTGTAGATGCGGACGATGCCGTTCTTCTGCCAGATGAACATGCGGCCATCCGGCGCGAAGGTGACCCCGACAGGAGTGAAGGCAGGCAGCGTAACTACGGTTTCTGCTCCGAAGCGGGGGTCAGCAAATGTCTGGCCCTGTGCCGGGGAGGAAAGCAAGCCTGCCCCCAGCAGAAAAAGCAACACAAAGAACAAACTGCGCGGTTGGCCGTCATGCCTGCCGCTACCGAAGTACACCTCTAACCCCCCTCGTCTATTGTCTGAATGTCTACCCGGAAAACAGGAGATGATCCGACCCCTGGAGACAAAGTTATCCCATCCTTCCGAAACGCCGGTCACTGTCCATGCAAATTGGAAGCCAAAGAAAAACGGCGAAAAAACACTTAACTCTCTCATTTTCAGAAAATTGGTTTCGTGAATGAGAAAGAGATGTTCCCTTTTAACTGCAAAAGAATTCACTATGCATGAGCATTGCGCATCCCATGCCTCCGACGGGTAGACAGGCAGAAGGATTCAGCATTGTGGACTGCATGTTGGGAAATCACAGAATAAAACTCTCCCTGTGGAAAATTTCTGGGGAACCGCAGGGGGAGACTGAGCGAGCCGTTCGGAACTGCCGGTGTCCGTTTCACTGACCTGGCGCCAAGGAGTTCCAGAAGGAGGCATTCCTCTTGTTGGAATCGGCAACGTTCCATGACCGTTGGTCCGAAAGAGTCATTTGCCTTTCTGACCGTTCGTGCCATCGACCGAACGTGTACCGGCGAGTGAAGTGGAGTACAGCCGTGTGACGGTGTGGACGCGAAGAAAGGCACAGGGCAGAAAGTCTGCGGCAGCAGGCGCTTATGAATGTGGTTCGGCGTCAGTCATGCAGAGTTGCGCGCGCTCCGGAAAGGCTGATTCCGCCCCTGCGCTAGTCTCGGAGGCCCTGGCCACCGCCCAAGGCACTAACTATGGTGGAGCCAGCCAAAGTGAGAAACGCTGCGCAGATTCGATGCTGCGTGGCATTACCGAAGCTTTCTAACAGAACCAGAGGTGATCGAACGCCTCATTGCTTGTAGCCAATCTTTCGCAGGAATTCTTTGCGTTGGAGGACTTCGGCCTCGGTTTCCACGCCTTTTGGTGCGCTGCCATCCACAACGCCCAGTACCCCGCGCCCCTGAGCAGTGCAGGCGACAATCACCTCGACGGGATTGGCCGTGGCGCAGTGAATCGTGCACACTTCGAAGCAATCCTTGATCCGTCCCAAGACGTTGATGGGAAAGGCCTGCCGGATCAGCACCACAAAGGTGTGGCCGGCACCGATGGCCTGTGCGTTGTTGATGGCGGCCTGGCGGAGTTCATCGTCGTTGGCTTCCACGCGCACCAGGCAGGGCCCGGAGGCTTCGTTGAAGGCAATCGCAAAGCGGATGCCCGGCACGCTGTTCACGAGCGCTTCGTAGAGATCTTCGACCGTCTTGATAAAGTGCGCTTGCCCGAGAATCAGATTGGCCCCCTCGGGGATCTGCATGCGGACGGTTTCCAGTTCCATGGGCTGTTCCCTCATCGGAGAAATCGGCTCGAAATCTCCACCGGCGCTGCAGGCACTCGGAACATCCGGCGGATCTTTCTTTCCCGAGCTATTATTCGCGCACGGAGCCGGACAGGCAACCCCGGGCGTGCAGCAGCAAAATGCTAGAATGAGGGCAGCAGGACAGCGGTGCGCGAGATGTCGCGCAGGGAGGGGCGGGCTACAGAATGCTGGTCAGGACTATTCAGCATGCGAAACGGCTCATCAAGATTGTCTTCGGGTTCACGTTGCTGCTGGTCGGCATGGTGATGTGGTTTACGCCGGGTCCGGGCTGGGCAGCCATTGCGGGCGGATTGGCGTTGCTGGCGGCGGAGTTCGTCTGGGCCCGACGCCTGCTGAACCGCATCAAGAGCGGCGCGGGCCGCGTGCGCGATGTCGTGTGGACGTCGGGCACAGCCAAGGGAGAAAATTCTCCACCTGCGTCGGGCTCCTCCTGAAACGCCGAGAAACGAGCCAGCTATTCGAGAGCAGGCTCGAGGAAACGTCCCCGGCGCCGACCAACTTTCCGGAAATTCGACGGCTTTTGAATCGGCGGACACGCAGGTGCGCAACATCGTTCGAACAAACACGCCGAACCGAGATTCATCTAGAGCCGAGAGCCGCGGAGGTGCTCCATGAAAAGATGGCAGGACCGCTGGGCCATCGTCACCGGGGCGAGCGCGGGGATTGGCCGCGAGCTGGCCAGACTGTTGGCGGCAGACGGCGTGCATCTGGTGCTGGTGGCGCGGCGCGCAGAACGTTTGCAGGCGCTGGCCGCGCAGTTGCGCGAGCAACACCGCATTCAGACAGAAGTGTTCCCCGCAGACCTGAGCGAAGTTTCAGCCCGGGACGGGCTGCACGCCTTCACGCGTGAGCGAGGCATTGCGGTTGAGCTGCTCATCAACAACGCCGGCTTCGGGGCTTACGGCGAGTTCTGGCGGATTCCGCTGGCACGGCAACTGGAGATGATTCAGGTGAACATCGCCGCCGTCGTGCACCTAACGCACCTGTTTCTGCCGCAAATGATCGAACGGCGCCGGGGGGACATTCTGGTGGTGGCCTCGGTGGCGGCGTTTCAGGCGGTACCTTACATCAGCACCTATGCGGCGACGAAAGCGTTCGACCTGCTGTTTGCCGAGGGACTGGCGGAGGAGGTACGCCGCTACGGCATCCGCGTCTGTGCGCTCTGCCCGGGCTCGACGCACACGGAATTCCGCGAGGTGGCGGGGCAGCCCGAGCGAACGTTTCGCGTGGCGGAAGACGCACGCACGGTCGCGCGCGTGGGTCTGGCAGCGCTGGCGGCAGGCCGGACATGCGTCATCTCTGGCGCTCACAACCGGCTGACCACGTTTGCCGAACGCTTCGTGCCGCGCCGGCTGATCACGCGGATGGCCGCGCGGCTGTTTGCGCCGCCACAACCCTGAGCCCTGCTGCTAGCCGCGCGGTTGTCCATCCTGCAGACGTGCGGCCTTATTCCTCTTCGCCTTTCTGCTGGGCCAGCCGCTCGATCACTGACAGGTCTTCGAGCGTGGTGGTATCACCAGAGATGGCCCCCTTCTGGGCCAGTTCGCGCAGCAGCCGGCGCATGATTTTGCCACTGCGGGTTTTCGGCAATCCCTGGGCGAAACGGATTTCAGCGGGACGGGCGATGGCGCCGATCATTTCGGCGACGTGGTCGCTGAGCTTCTTCCGCAGGTCGCTGTCCGGGTCGATGCCCGCGCGGAGTGTGACGAAGGCGACGATGGCTTCCCCTTTGATTTCGTCCGGACGTGCGACGACGGCGGATTCGGCCACCGCCGGATGGCTGACCAGCGCACTTTCGATCTCCATCGTGGAGAGACGGTGGCCGGCGACTTTGATCACGTCGTCGACGCGGCCGAGCACCCAGAAGTAGCCGTCTTCGTCGCGCTGGGCGGCATCGCCGGTGAAGTAGGCGCCCGGGATGCGTCCCCAGTAATCGCGGCGGTAGCGCTCGTCATCGCCAAAAATGGTGCGGAGCATCGAGGGCCAGGGACGCCGAAGAATCAGATAGCCTGTTTCGCCGGGGCGGGTGGGTTTGCCCTCCAGGGTCACGACCTCGGCAACAATACCGGGCAGCGGCAGTGTGGCCGAGCCGGGTTTGGCCGGGGTGGCACCGGGCAGCGGCGAAATCAGAATCGAGCCAGTTTCGGTCTGCCACCAGGTATCCACGACCGGGCAGCGTCCTTTGCCCACCACGCGGTGGTACCATTTCCAGGCTTCGGGATTGATCGGCTCGCCGACCGTTCCCAGCAGGCGCAGGCTGGACAGATTGTGTTTGCTCACCCACTCATCGCCCCAGGCCATGAACGAACGGATACCGGTGGCCGAGCCGTAGTAGATGGTGACTCTGTAGCGTTCGACGATTTCCCAGGTGCGGTCGCGCTGCGGGTGGTCGGGAGCGCCTTCGTACATGACCACGGTGGCGGCGTTCGACATCGGGCCGTACACCACATAGCTGTGGCCGGTGACCCAGCCGATGTCGGCCGCGCACCAGTAGATATCGTTCTCGCGGAGATCGAACACCAGGCGCGTGCTCCAGGCGCACTGCGTCAGATAGCCACCGGAGGTGTGCAGCACTCCTTTCGGTTTACCGGTGGTGCCGCTGGTGTAGAGGATGAACAGCGGTTGTTCGGCGTCCATCGGCTCGGCCGGACAGTGCGGCGAAGCCTGCGAAAGCAGCTCGTGCCACCACAGGTCGCGGCCCGGCTGCCAGGGGACTGGCTTGCCGGTGCGACGCACGACCACGCACCTTTCGACTGTCGGGCATTTGGCCAATGCAGCGTCTGCGGCCTCTTTGAGAGCAATCACTTTGCCGCGGCGGTAGCCACCATCCGCGGTCACCAACAGCCGGGCGCCAGCATCGGCGATGCGGTCGGCCAGCGCCGGGGCACTGAATCCGCCAAAGACCACTGAATGCACTGCGCCGATGCGCGCGCTGGCCAGCATGGCCACCGGCAATTCCGGAACCAGCGGCATGTAGATGGCTACCTTGTCGCCGCGGCCGATGCCGAGCGATTTCAGCACGTTCGCGAAACGGCAGACCTGCTCGTGCAGCTCCCGATAGGTGAGCCGGCGCTGACTGCCGTCTTCCCCCTCCCAGTAGAGAGCCACCTTCTCGCCCTTGTCGGCCAGATGCCGATCCAGGCAGTTGTGGGCGACGTTCAGCTTGCCGTCGGAAAACCAGCGGGCAAACGGAGGGTTCCACTCCAGCACCCGCG
Source organism: Terriglobia bacterium (assembly GCA_023512135.1). Taxonomy (GTDB): domain Bacteria; phylum Acidobacteriota; class Terriglobia; order Acidiferrales; family UBA7541; genus DSGC01. Next base: position 6,546 of record JAIMAG010000006.1, read on the forward strand.
TGGGAAACACGGCCCAGTCGAGCAACCGAGCCTGCTCTGCCCAGTAGCTTTCCGGGTCGTCCACGGCACGCTGATAGAGTCTGCGGTATTCGTCGAGCGATTTCACGCGCGCCTGCCGGCTGAATTCCGCCGGCGGTGGAATCGGACGCTCGGCCAAAACCTTGGGGTCAAATTCCGCCATGCTGCCTCCACACGATGCGGCCCGCGGCCAGCATCCGGTTTTTGCTGTCCATCCCCCACAGATGCCCACAGAGGGCCTGCCCCCGAAACGAAAAACCTCCGGCAACCTGTGGGTGAAGCTTGCATTGTTGTGCCCCAGGCCCGCCCTAGTCAACCGGGTTGTGCATGTTCTGCAGAGAGGATTCCCCTGCTAAAATGCAGCTATGGCCGTTGACCTGCAGGCTCTGCACGAACAACTACGCCGCGAAGGTTTCGCGCACACTTATGTGTGGCAGGACGGCCCGCACGCCTACTACCCCGAACACACGCACCCGACCGAAACGGCTCACATCATTCTCGAAGGGGAGATGACCCTGACGCAGGGCGGGCAGACGCGCACCTACCGTGCCGGCGAGCGCGTGGATGTGCCGGCAGGTGCGTTGCATTCGGCACGTATGGGCCCGCAAGGGTGCCGCTACCTGATCGGGGAGCGCTGAGGGGACCTCAGCAGAGCCGCGCGACCTCAAACACTTCCCTGCCCTCGCTCTGCTGGGCCCAGCTAGCCTTCCGGCAGGGCGCGGTCAAGCAGTTCCACCACGTGCAGCACTTCGACCGGGCGACCCGAGGAGCCGCGGGCGTCTGCTGCGAACAGATCCACTCCGGCACGAAGCTGCAACATACAGCCCGGGTTCGCCGTCAGCACCGCATCGGCACCGGTCTCGCGCACGCACTCCATCTTTTCGCGCAAGATGGCCAGGGCAGCTTCGGTCTGCGTCAGGTTGTAGATTCCCGCCGAACCACAGCAGGAATCGGCCAAACGCATCTCGACCAGTTCGACCCCGGGCACCGCGCGAATCAGCTCCCGCGGGGCCTTGCCGATGCGCTGACCGTGCAACAGATGGCAGGCATCCTGGTAAGTGACCCGCAACCGGACTTCCCGCAGCGGCGCCGAAACGCCGAGCTCGGCCAGGAATTCCGTGACATCGCGAACCCGGGCAGCAAAGGCTTCGGCCCGGGCACGCTCGGCCGGCGGGAACAGATGCGCGTACTCCTTCAGAGTGGAGCCGCAGCCAGCGGCGTTGGTGACCACGGCGTCGAAGTCGTCTGCAGCAAACGCATCCAGATTTGCGGTGGCCAGCGTGCGGGCTACGTCACGCACGCCGGCGTGGACAGCCAGCGCACCGCAGCAGCGCTGGTTGGCCGGCACGACGACCTCGCAGCCGTTGGCCTGGAGCACGCGGATGGTCGCGCGGTTCAGCCGGGCAAACAAAACCTGCGCCACACAGCCGGCGAAAAAGGCGACCCGCGCCCGCCGCCGGCCACTCCGGGGCGGAAACGTGTGGCCCAGTTCGGCCAGGAAGAATTCATCGTCCACCGGCGGCAGCAGGCGTTCCCGTTCGGCCAGGCCGAACAGCCGCAGCAGGCCGCTTGCCCGGACAAGCCGCTGCAGGCCGGAATGCTGGTAGAAGCGCACCAGGCGCGCTGCCCGCGCAATGCGCTGCGGATGAGGCAACAGGGCGCGGAAGAACAGCCGCCGCCAGGCACGCTCGAGCCACGGCCGGCGATAGTGCTGCTCGATGCGGGCGCGGGCCGCTTCGACCAGCCGACCGTATTCGACGCCGGCCGGACAAGCTGTTTCGCACGCGCGGCAATCCAGGCAGCGGTCGATGTGCTGCACGAAGCGTTCGCCGAGCGGCAGTTGTCCCTGATCGACCAGCAGCATCTGCCGGATGCGTCCGCGCGGCGAATCCGCTTCCCGACCCCAGAGGCGATACGTGGGACAGTGATTCAGGCAGAGGCCGCAGTGAATGCAACGCGCGTAGTCCTCCCACTGCGGCCCTTCGTTGCCCGAGCAGCGTCCCTGTGCGCCGGGAGGTTCGGCCACTGGCACTAGAGCCCTCCGATGTGGCGGCCGGGACTGAGCACGTGGTCGGGGTCGAAGACCTGTTTGAGCCGGCGCATCAGCTCGAGGTCGTTCCGCCGGGCTGCAGAGCCCCAGACATGGACCATGCGCTTCAACTCCACAGGACAAGCTTCCACCACCGCGCTGCCGTATTCGGTGCCGGTTTGCAGCAGCTCCTCTGCGGCTGCGGCCAACCGGGCAAGGGTTTCCTCGCCGGTTTCTTCCGGCAGCAGCAGAACATAGAGAATTCCCACACCGCGGAGCAGCAGCGCGCAGGGCAAACGGTGGCGCCCCGCGATGTTTTCTGCGTGCGCGGCGAGCGTGCCCAGTTCACCGGGCAGCATGTTGCACTTCACGAGGGTCGGGGCGGGCGAAGCTTCGCGGGCCAGCGAAGGAAATTCGCGCAGGCGAGTCCAGAGCGGGTTCATGGACTCGGCGTCCAGGCGGGCAAAGGCCGTCCGGCTCGCGCTGCGCGCCATGCGTTCGAGGTCGCGGGCGTGGCGTTCCACCACCGTCGACTCTCCGCCCGCCAGCACCCACACCGACCAGTGCCCGGGCGGAACCAGCGCTGCATCCGGGCCGAGCAGCCGCACCAGCGCGGGCGAGGCCAGCTCGATCGCCGTCGGAGTGAGCGGCGACTGCGCCAGCGCGCGTCGCAGTGCCAGCGCTCCGCCCAGTTCGGCGAAGCTGATGACAAACAGCGCCTGCGCCGGTGGCCGCGGGAAGGTTCGAAAATTCGCGACGGTGAAAATGGCCAGCGTGCCCAGCGAACCGATCAGCAGACGATGGAAATCGTAGCCGGTGACGTTCTTCACCACCCGGCCACCACTCTTCGCACGACGGCCTTCGCCGGTGACGAATTCAGCGCCGAGCAGAAAATCGCGCGGGGCGCCGTAGAGTTGTCGCTGCGGCCCGGAGCTGCCGCTGGCGAGCATGCCGCCGATGGTCATCGCGTCGAAAAACGGCATCTCGAGCGGCAGCATCTGCCCGTGCCGGGCAAGCACGGCGTCGAGCGCGGCGACGCGCATGCCGGCTTCCACGCCCAGGGTCAGATCACCCGGGTCGTAGGCGATGATCCGGTTCAACCGCGAGCAGTCCACCGCGACGTCGTAGCGCGACGGCGGCATGCCGAGTCCGAGCCTGGTGCCGCCGCCGACGGGGACGAGCGCCAGTTTTTCGGCGCGGGCCAAGCGCACGACTTCGGCCACTTCCTCGGCGGAGCCTGGCTGCACTGCGGCCCGCGGCCATCGCCCATCCACAACGTAGCGGGATAGCCCCGTCGGGTCCGTCCAGAAATGTTCCGCGCCGACCAGATCGGCCAGACGCGTCAGCGCAGCAGTTCCCGGTGTGCTCATGCAGACTGGGGCGCGCGAAGCGGCAACGGCTGGACGCGGATTTCCCCGCAGCCTTTGCCCAGCGGCAGAATCTTGCCCGGGTTCAGCAGCCCGAGCGGATCGAACGCGTCGCGGACGCGGCGCATCAGTTCGAGGTCGTCTTCGGTGAACATGCGCGGCATCAGCTCGCTTTTTTCCATGCCCACGCCGTGCTCGCCGGTCAGCGCGCCGCCGACCGAAAGACAATGCTCCATGATGGCTGTGGAGGCAGCCACGGCGCGCGCAAACTGATCCGGGTCGCGGGAATCGAACAGAATGATCGGATGCAAATTGCCATCGCCGGCATGGAAGACGTTGCCGATCTGAAATCCGTAGGTGGCACCGATCTGTTCGATGCGACGCAGGGTTTCGGGCAGCTTCGTGCGCGGGATGACGCCGTCTTGGGTGTAGTAGCTCGGCGAGAGCCGGCCGACCGCGCCAAACGCATTTTTTCGGCCGGCCCAGAGACGCTGGCGTTCGGCTTCATCGCGAGCCAGGCGCACCTCGCGGGCGCGGCAGCGAGTGCAGACGTCGAACACCTGAACAGCCTGGGCTTCCACGGCTTCCGCCAACCCTTCGAGCTCGATCAAGAGAACGGCGGCAGCATCCAGGGGAAAGCCGGCGTGGATGAAGTCTTCGACGGCGCGCAGGGTCCAGCCGTCGAGCATCTCGCACGCTGCCGGCGTGATGGCGCGCGCGGTGATTTCGACCACGGTGGCGGTGGCATCGTCCACGCGGTCGAAAACGGCCAGCAGAGTCTTGACGGCTTCCGGCGAGCGCAGCAGGCGCACGGTGATTTCCGTGACCAGGGCCAGCGTGCCCTCGGAGCCGACAAGCAATCCGGTGAGGTCGTAGCCCGGGGGATCGGGTGCGCGGCTGCCCACGCGCACAACCGAGCCATCCATCAGCACCAGCTCGAGGCCGAGCACGTGGTTCGTGGTGACGCCGTAGGCCAGCGTGTGCGGCCCGCCGGCGTTTTCTGCCACGTTGCCGCCGATGGTGCAGGCCTTCTGGCTGGATGGGTCGGGCGCAAAGTACAAGCCGGCGTGTTCCACGGCCTTCGTCAGATCCAAATTGACGACGCCGGGCTGAACCACGGCGCGCTGATTTTCCAGGTCGATTTCCAAAATACGGTTCATGCGCGAAAAGACGACCACGATGCCGCCTTCGCGCGCCAGCGCCCCACCGGAAAGTCCGGTACCGGCGCCGCGGCCGACAATCGGAACGCGGTCGCGGCGGGCAATCTGCACGATGCCCACGACCTGCTCAGTGGTCTGCGGGAAAACGACACAGTCCGGCCGGGCTACTTCCACCGAGCCATCGTACTCGTAGAGCAACAGGTCTTCCGGCTCGTGGAGGACATTTTCCGGGCCGAGCAGGCGCTGCAGATCGCGCAGGGTGCGGCGTTGCAGTCGACGGGAAACGGCCTTCGTGGGGTGCACCGTGCTGCCCTCTGGCTGACTATAGTCGGCGCGCGCGGTGGCGTCAATCAGCGGCGGCCGGAACGAGGGTGCGCGCTGCGACTGGATTTTTTGACGCGTCTGTGTTACTCAGCCAGTTCCGCTGCCCGCGAGGCGACTATGTCCAAACCGAAGGTTTTTGCCACGCATGCATTGTTCCCCGGCCCGCGCAACCTGCTCGAGCAGCAGTGCACGGTGGAATACTGGGAGGGCGAGTTGCGTCCGCCGCGCGCCGAGGTGCTTCGGCGCGTGGCCGACAAAGACGCGCTGATCTGTTTGCTCACCGAACGAATCGACGAGGAGCTGCTGGCTGCCGCGCCCCGGCTGCGGATCGTCGCCAACGTGGCGGTCGGCTACGACAACATCGACGTGGCCGCCTGCACGCGCCGCCGCGTGGCCGCCACAAACACGCCGGGTGTGCTGGACGAAACGACGGCCGATTTTGCCTGGACGCTGCTGCTGGCGGTAGCGCGCCGGCTGCTGGAGGGCGACGCGCTGGCCCGTTCCGGCCAATGGAAAGGCTGGAACCTGGATCAACTCTGCGGTGCCGACGTCTGGGGCAAGACGTTGGGCCTGGTCGGATTCGGGCGGATCGGGCGGGCGGTCGCGCGGCGCGCACAGGGCTTCGGCATGCGGGTGCTCTATCACGATGCGATACGCGCGCCGGAAGAGATCGAACGGACGCTCGGCGCCAGCTACGTTTCGCTGGAGACGCTGCTGGCCGAAGCCGATTTCGTTTCCCTGCATGTTCCGCTGCTCCCGGAGACGCGGCATCTGATCTCCACCGCGCAGTTCGCCCGGATGAAACCCACTGCATTTCTCATCAACACGTCGCGCGGGCCGGTCGTCGACGAAGCGGCATTGATCGCGGCGTTGACGCAGGGACAAATTGCCGGAGCCGCGCTCGATGTCTACGAGCATGAGCCGGAAATTCCGCCGGCGCTGCGCCAGATGCGCAACGTCGTTCTGGCCCCGCACATCGCCAGCGCTTCGCTCGAAACGCGCACGCGCATGGCGCAGATGGCCGTCGAGAATGTGCTGGCTCTGTTCCGCGGAGAAAAACCGCCCAACCTGTTGAACCCGGAGGCGCTGGCCTCCTGAAGCAAGCACGGAAGAGGTCGAACCATGCCGCCGGTGCTGCACAACCAGCCGAAGCTGACTCTGGAAGGCGCGCTGGCCGTGCTGAACGCAGCGCGGCAGCGCGCGCAGCAGATCGGCGTGCCGATGATCATTGCCGTGGTGGATGACGGCGGCCATCTGCTGGCGTTCGTGCGCGAGGACGGCGCGAAACTTTCCTCGATTCCGATCGCCATCGCCAAAGCCGAATGCGCCGCGCTGCGCCGTCAACCCACCGGTCCGCCGATGAAGGGCAGCGAACCGGATCTGCTGCTCGCACTTTCGCTGGCCATCGGCAGCCGCGCCCATCAGACACCGATCCGCGGCGGCATCCCGCTGCTGGTGGACGGGGTCTGCGTGGGCGCCATCGGCGTCAGCAACGGCAGCGAGGAACAGGACACCGAAGTGGCCCGCGCCGGCGCAGCGGCACTGGAACAGATCTGATCCACGCCGGCCTCGTATGACCACACTGAAACAACTCGCGCGGGAGATTTTTCACAGCACGCTGGCTGCGATCGACATCCGCGCCACACTGGAGCGCAAGCTCGCCCGCGCGGGTTCCCGGATCACGGTCGGGGACGAGACCGTGGACCTGGCCGGGTTTTCGCGCATCGTCGCCATCGCGTTCGGCAAGGCCGCTTTTGCGATGGCCGAAGGGTTGCAGCAGGTGCTGGCGCCCGATTTTTCCCCTCACGGCATTCTCGTGACGCCAACGCCTCCCCCGCGGGAGCTGCCTGGTTTCCGCACATTCGTCGGCGGCCACCCGGTGCCCACGGCCGCGAGCGTCGCTGCGGCCGAAGCCATCCTGGAACTGCTGCGCGGCTGCGACGCGCGCACCGTGATTTTTTTCCTGCTTTCCGGAGGTGGCTCGGCACTGGTGGAAAAGCCGCTGTACGAGGAAATCTCGCTCGCGGACCTGCAGGCGCTGAACCAGCTCCTGGTCACCTGCGGGGCACCGATTGACGAGATCAACGCCGTGCGCAAGCACCTCTCGGCGGTCAAAGGGGGCCGGTTGGCCGCGGCGGCGCCGCAAGCGCTGAAGTTGACTCTGGGCATCAGTGACGTGCCGGTGGGGCGGGAATCGGCGCTGGCCTCGGGACCGACTTTGCCCGACCCGACCACGGTGGAAGACGCCTACCGCGTGGTGCACGACTACGCGCTGCTCGAAAAGCTGCCCGCCTCGCTCCGCCAGCGCTTCGCGCAGCGCCAGCTTGCCGAGACTCCGAAGCCGGGCGACGCAGCCTTTGCCCGCGCGCGGTTCGCTCTGCTGCTCGGTCTGGACGACCTGTTCCACCCAGCCCACCGCGCCGCCGAAGCCCGCGGGTTTATCACCCATTGCGACAATTCGACCGACGACTGGCCGCTGGAAACAGCCGCCACAGCGCTGCTCGAACGGCTGGACGAGATGCAGCGGCAACATCCCGGAAAACGGGTCGCGTTGATTGCAGATGGCGAAATCACCTGCAAGGTCACCGGCAATGGCCGGGGCGGCCGCAACTCCGCACTGGTGCTCTATTGCGTGGAAAAAATCGCCGGCCGACCGGTCGCGGTGCTCAGCGCCGGCACCGATGGAGTGGATGGGAACAGTCCCGCGGCCGGCGCCGTGGCTGACGGCAATACCCTGGATGCGGCACGCAAAGCGGGACTCGACCCGCAGGATTTCTTTCGCCGCAGCGATGCTTATAGCTTCTTTCACCAGCTGGGCGACGCGATTGAAACCGGTCCGACCGGCAACAACCTGCGCGACCTGCGCATCCTGCTGGCCGCACCGGAACTCGAACCCGGCCAGCCGTGAGCTGCGCTTCAGAGCAGGCTGCGCACCCAGCCACCATCGACGGCGATGGTGGTGCCGTTGATGTAGCCGGCACGCTCCGAACAGAGAAACGCCACCAGCGCGGCGAATTCTTCCGGCTGCGCCAATCGGCCCAGGGGCACCTGTGCCTTCCAGCGCTCGAACACCTGCTCGCGGCCGGTACCGAGCTGGCTCGCCATGCGGTCGGCCAGCTCATAGAGTCGTTCGGTGAGCGTGTAGCCCGGGCAGACGTTGTTCACCGTGATGTTGTAGGGGCCGAACTCGTTGGCCAAGGTGCGGGCCAGGCCCGTGACCGCCGCACGGATCGAATTCGACAGGAGCAGGCCGTCGATCGGCTGCTTGACCGACATCGAGGTGATCGTAATCAGCCGGCCCCAGCGCTGACGTTGCATGCGGGGCAGGACTTCGCGAGCGAAGTAGACCGTGCTCATCAGGGTCAGCTCGACCGCGCGGCGCCATTCTTCGATGGAGATGTCCAGAAAGGTTTTTGCCGGCGGGCCGCCGGCGTTGGTCACGCAGATGTCCACGCGGCCGAAGCGCTGCTCGACCGCGGCGACGAATTGCTGCACGCGAATATAGTCGGTGACGTCCAACGCCTGAGCCAACACCTCGCTGCCGGTGGCCTGGCTGATTTCTTCCGCCGCTTTCTGCAGCCGGTCTGCATTGCGTGCACAGATCGCTACCCGCGCACCTTCCCGCGCCAGCTCGAAAGCCACCGCCCGGCCCAGTCCCTGGCTGGCTGCCGCGACGATGGCTACTTTGCCGTTCAAACCAAGATCCATCGGTCCCCCTGACTTCTTGCACCACCTGTCCGGTTGCGTTCAGGTCTGCCCCGGCTGGGCGCGCAGATAGGCGTCGTTTTGAGCGATCCAATCTTCGCGCCGGGGAGAGAAAACATCCAGATCCCAGGTGTCTTCAAGCGCTTCGGCGGCGTGCGGTACGTTGGAAGGGATGAAGATCAGCTCACCGGCGCGTACGACGACCTCGCGATCATCGAAGACGAATTTCAGGGCACCGGAAAGAATCAACGAGAACTGCTCGCTGTCGTGTGCATGGCGCGGCACCTGGCAGCCTCGGGCGAGAAAGATGCGGGCCACGGTGGCATGCCTGCCGCTGAGCATCTGGCGGGTGAGCAGCGGGCTCAGCCGTTCGGTCTCGATCTGTTCCCACGAGGTATGCGTGATTTCCATCGGCCCTCCTGGATTCCCGCGGGCGGCCTCCCCAGTGGCCAGCCGCGATTCTGCTGCAACCCGGCAGCCTCGGGTATCGTCAATCGAAACGGTCTTCGCGTCAACCGTCCAGGCGGATTGCCGGCGGCGAAGAGGCGCATTATGATGCCCGCGGAGGGTCGGGAGCCAGAGGAATGGCAGCGCAGCCGAACTTGAGCACACGGTTTCGAATCGGGTATGTGATGGTGGGTCTGCTTTTGATGGCCTGGGGGTTCTTCTGGACCCAGAAGGGCTGGTGGCATTATCTGGCGCCGGTGCTGGGCGGCATTGTGCTGGTGGAAGGCCTGATCGGCTACTGTGTGTTGTGCGCCGCCTTCGGCATCGGCACCCGACGAAGCTGAAATGGACTGGCGCGACTGGATAGCGGCGATTGTTCTGTTTGTCGAATTCCCCGTACCGGTGTTCTGGTTGATTTTTCACACTCTGGCGGCGACTTTTCGCCCGCGCGTGCGCACGACGTATCTGGTCGCGGGTCTGACCGCCTGGCTCGCCGGTGGCGCGCTGGTTTTCGGCCTCCGCGAGTATCTGTTTGCCGGCGTCTCCGCGTCCCTCCTGGCGACGCTGGTCGGACTGTTGCTGATTGCTTTCGACGTCTACCTGTTCTGGCGCGCCGAGCGCGTGTTGGGCACGCAGCGCATGGTCGGACGCGCGGAACTGGCGGGCGCCCGGCAACTGGCCTCGAGCGGCATCTACACCCGGCTGCGACACCCCCGCTACCTGGGCATGCTCCTGGCCGTTGCAGGCACCTGTCTGCTGGCCGGAACGCTGTTGCTGTGGGTACTGGCGCTGGCCTGGCTCGGGCTGGTGCTGGTGATGCTGCACGTCGAGGAATGGGAGCTGCGGCGGCGGATAGGCCCCGCCTACGACGAGTACCGCCGCCGCGTCCCGGCCATGCTCCCCTTCCGTGGGCCAGCCCGCGATTGACCTCGCTTCGAGTTGCTCCGATCTCCGCAAGATTTGATATGCTTTCGCCCACACACCTGCAGTCTCAATGAGGCTGCGGGACTCCGATGCGGAGGCCGAACATGCGGGGTGCTCGGATGGTGCTGGTCGTGCTGCTGGGTCTGGCCGGTGTCGGCCAGGCGCAGATCGGCAAACAGGTGATCATCCGCGCGGGCACGGAAGAAGACGCGCGACTGCAGCAAATTCAAAAAGCAACGGACTCCTCCGAGAAAATTCGTTTGCTCGAAGAGTTCCTGGCGGAATTCGGGGACACGGATGCTGCCCTGATCGCCTACGAAATGCTCGTCAGCGAATACATGGCCGCGAACAATCCGGAGAAAACCTATGCCTACGGAGAGAAAGCGCTGGAACTGGACCCGGACAACTTTGCCATTGCCCTGAATCTGTTCCGCACCGCCGAACAGCACCGGGATTTGGAGCGCATGTTCGGCTACGGGAAGAGGATCGCGGACATCGTGGCCCGCTACCGGGCGCGACCGGCACCGGAAGGCACGCCGGAGGACGTCTGGCAGCAGCGGAAACAGGAGACCCTGGACGGGGTGGCCAGCAGCATCAACTATGTGGAACTGACCCTGTTCAACACCGCCTATCGCACTCCGGCAGCAGCCGAAAAAGCGGCCCTGCTCGAGCAGTTCATTGCCGCGTTCCCCGATTCGTCCTACAGTGCCAGCGCACAGGCGCTGGTGGCCGCCACGTACCAGCAGACGCAGCAGTACGACAAGATGCTGCAGTTCGCGCAGGGCATTCTGGCCCGCGATCCGAATAACATCCAGATGCTGTTGCTGCTGGCTGACTACTGGAGCGAACGCGGCGAGGAGCTGGCTCGCGCCCAGGAGTACGCCCAGCGGGCTCTGCAGGCGCTGGAAACGGCGCAGCGCCCTGCGCACATCCCCGAAGAACAATGGCAGCAACAGAGCGCGCTGCAGAAAGGTCTGGCGCATTCCGCCCTGGGCATGGTGCATGCCCACCAGAAGCGGCACGCGCAGGCAGCGGAAGAATTCCGCCAGGCCAGTCCGCTGCTGAAGGCAGACAACTTCAGCTACGCGCGCAACCTCTACCGGCTCGGGTTCACGCTGGCGAATCTGCGGCGCGTGCGGGAAGCGCGGGCGGTGCTGACCGAGGCCGTGTCCATCGAGAGCCCGTACAAACCGCTCGCCCAGAAAGAACTGGACCGGCTCGGCGGTCCCCTCCCCCGCGAGTAGTCCGACCGCAGCGGCCATAGTGGACGCTGTCCGGCTCGCACGCCTCCGACTCGCGAATCGCAAACGGGGATTGCGCAAGGATCGCGGCGGCTGGCGGAGAGGGTGGGATTCGAACCCACGGTTGGGTTGCCCCAACACACGCTTTCCAAGCGTGCTCCTTAAGCCACTCGGACACCTCTCCGCTTTTGCAGAAGCGTAGCAGAGGGACGCGGCCGCAGCAAACTTCGAAACGAATGGCCGGTGCGGCAGCCGGTTATCTTCGGGCTTCGGCTTTTTCGCTCCGGTGCGGGATCAAGGCGTAGTTCACCAGCAACCACTGCCCGATCGTCAGGATGACACCGACTTGATCGGTGGTTCCGTGCGGCTCGCCAAAGCGCAACAGGATGAACTGCAGCGGGAACAGCAGGGCGGCCAGCAGCAGCAAGTTGCGGTTGGTTCGCTGCCACTTCGGCACAACGCGCTGCGGTGCCGCTCGCAGGTCACGAACCACCCAGTATACGGCCAGCAGCGCAAAGCCGCCGAAAAAGATGGGACCCATCCAGGCGATGGAAATGTCTATGCCGAGGGTATCACCGCGGAAACGCATCTGCTCGCGGGCAGTCCACGAGCCGTAGCTGACCAGCCCGGCCAGCGACAGGTGCCACAACAGCAACAGCCAGTGAAACGGCGGCCGGGCTCCCCGCCAGCCCAGAGAAAGCATCAGCAGGCCGTAACCGGCAACAATCACCAGCAACCAGTACGAGCCGCCCACGCCGCGGCCGCCGACGCCCGGCGCAAAAGCCCACTGATAGCTCGCACCATCCATCAGCCCACGCACCAGGGGCAACCAGACAGGCAGCAGAGTCAAGCCAGTCCAAATCAGGAGCCAGCGCAACAGCCGGTCGGGTTTCCAGTCGGTCACAGCAGCAATCCTTCCTGTCATTGCGTCCCAAGAGCAACCAGGAAGCGTGCCGATCGGCCCCCTTGCCGACAGCAGCAGCCACCAGGCCCGGGCGCATACAAGCTGCAATGCGGAGCCGATTCCGAACCTATTTCTTCAGGCTATCCCATTTTTCGTTTTCGCCGGGCGGTTCGACGCGCCCGCCCAGATACCTGGCCAGAAACGCCTCGGCAGCGGCGTAGAATTTCAGCCGGTTTTCCGGGCGCGCGAAGCCGTGGCCTTCGTCCGGAAAGACCAGATATTCGACCGGCAGATTGTTCTTGCGCATAGCCTCGACGATCTGGTCGCTTTCCTTTTGCGGCACCCGCGGGTCGTTGGCCCCCTGAGCGATCAGCAGCGGAGCTTTGATCTGGCTGGCCCTGAACAGGGGTGAGCGCGATTCGAGGAACTCCTTCTCGGTTTCCTCGTGCCCGACCCGCCGACGGAACAGTGCGCGCAACGGCTCCCAGTACGGCGGGATGGACTTGAGCAAAGTGACCAGATTGGAGGGCCCGACGATGTCCACGCCGCAGGTGAACTCCTCTGGAGTGAAAGCCAGTCCCACCAGCGTCGCGTACCCGCCATAGCTGCCGCCGTAGATGCAGACTTTGTTCGGGTCGGCGTATCCCTGCTCGATGGCCCAGCGTTTGCCGTCGAGCAGGTCAGTGTGCATCTTGCCGGCCCATTCCCGGTCGCCGGCATTCAGGTAGGCTTTGCCGTAGCCGGTCGAGCCACGGAAGTTGATTTGCAACACGGCGTAGCCCCTGTTGGCAAGCCACTGCACTTCGTTGTTCAGGCCCCAGACGTCGCGTGCCCAGGGGCCACCGTGGACGTTCAGCACCAGCGGCAGGTTCTTTGGCTCCTTGTCCACGGGAAGGGTCAGGTAGCCGTGGATGGTCATTCCGTCCCGCGCCTTGAACGAGATGGGCTGCATCTTCGCGAGCTTGTACTTTTCCAGTGCCGGACGGTTCGTAAACAGCAGCGTGGCGCGCTTCGTGCTGCGGTCGTAGAGGTAGTAGGTGACCGGAGCGTTGTCGAGGACATAGGCCACGACCCAGGTTTTGTCCTCCAGGTCGCGACTGGCGACGGAGAAATCGCCGTCGCGCACCTGGCGCAGCACGTCGAAGTCGGCCTTCACGGCCGGGTCGAGCACCTGCCATTCGGTGCGCGCGCGGACGAAGGCGACGGCTTCGAGCCGGTTGGTTTTAGGATTGATCATGACGCCGCCGAGGTCGTACTGCGGGTCTTCGGCAATCACCCGTGTGGCCCCCGTGGTCAGGTTCACTTCGAGCAGCCGCACTGCGTTGGCCCCGACGCTGGAGCCGATCCAGACGCTCTGGTTGTCCGGGGTAAACGCATAGATGCCGCCGAAGGACTCTTCCGGTCCCCAGCGCTGAAATTCGCGCCATTCCGCTCCGGGCTTTTCGCGGATGCGAATCACGGTGCCGCCGTCGGGCGCAAACGCCTGCGCGGCGCGCACCTGAAGATTGTGGTCCACGCTCCAGTCGAGCACATCACCCGGATTCCGGGTGTCGAGCTCGACGGCACCGTTTTTCAAGTTGATGCGGTAGACGTCGTGCCGGCGGCGGTCTTCCAAGTTCAGGCCGACGAGGAACGTATCCGGGAATTTCGGATCGGTGCCGATCGGCTGCGCCTGCACGCCTTCGAACGGAGTCAGGTCGCGCGTATTTTTCGTGTTCAAATTGGTCTGATAGAAGTGCCAGTTTTCGTCGCCGTCGCGATCCTGAATGTAGAGGATGTGTTCGCTGTCAAACTGCCAGCCAAAGAAGCGAATGCCGCGTTTTTTGTCGGAAGTGACCACGCGGTCGTCGTCCTTGCCGACGGTGCGCACCCAGACGTTCAGCACACCGTCGTGCGGGGCCAGATAGGCGAGTTTCTTGCCATCGGGCGAAATCTGCGGACTGGCCCTTTCCGGATTGCCGAACAGGATTTCGCGCGGGATCAAATCGGGCGGCAGATCTTTCTTCGGCTGCGCCGCGGCGGCGCGTTCCAGTCGAAATGGAAAACTCATGCCCGCCTGCAGGAAGTTGCCGCTGATGCGGTTGCCCTCGAGCGTGCCGTCAAACACCGCCACTCCGCCCGGGCCGGTATCGAATTCAAAACGGACCGATGGCGGCGCAAAGCGGATATTCTGCAGCGGCAGGCCGCTGGCGCCCTGTTGCGGAATATCCAGCGAACCGGACCAGCCTTCGCCGGCAGGTTTCAGTTCGACGCGAATCTTCAGCTCCAGATTCGGCAACTGGATTGCGCCTTCCCAGCGCCCTTCAGGACTCTGCTGCGCAGCCAGCGAGGATGCACACAGCAAAACCGTGACGATGACCGCCAGCCACCCAGCGGCAGAACTCTTTCGTTCAGCGAACATGGTCCCTCCCAATTTCTTCTTCGCAGAGAGCACAAGCGTACCACTACTCGATACGACTGGCGAAACCAGCATGTTTCAACAGCGGCATCGAACGGGGTGTGCCCAAAGCCGGCGCGGGCGACAGAGCCGCGCGGCTCTGCTACACTGTCCGGGAACGGCTCCGGGGTGGTGCAATTGGCAGCACATCAGACTTTGGATCTGAGAATCCTGGTTCGAGTCCAGGCCCCGGAGCCAACTGCGTCTGCCAAACCCGGCGGAGCACCGCAAACGGCGCAACGTCATTCCACCCAGTCGGCGAGAAAAATGTTCGTGTCCGACGGCCGCGCCTGATTGCGATTCGAAGCCCACACCAGCCAGCGTCCGTCGGAAGAAAACATCGGGAAACTGTCGAACAATTCGTGATAGGTGACGCGCTCCAGTCCGCTGCCGTCGGCCTGGATCAGGTAGAGGTCGAAATTGCGGCTGCGGGGCGCGTGCAGGTTGGAGGCAAAGATGATGCGCCGGCCGTCCGGGTGCCAGAACGGGGCGAAGTTGGCGGCACCGTTGCGGGTCACCTGGCGCTTGTTTGAACCATCCGCATCCATGACAAAAATCTCAAATCGCGTGGGGCGCAACAGACCGGTTTCGAGCAGGGCTTTGTAGTCGGCAATTTCGGCGGCGTCCTGAGGATGGTGGGCGCGGTAGACGATGCGGGTGCCATCGGGCGAGAAGAAGGCGCCGCCGTCATAGCCGAGCTCATGGGTAAGGCGACGTACATTGGTGCCGTCAGCGTCCATCGCGTAGATGTCGATATCGCCGTCCCGCAGGGACGTAAACACGATCGTACGGCCGTCGGGAGACACGGTGGCTTCGGCGTCGTAGCCGGGCGTGGTCGTGAGCCGTCGCAGTTCGGAGCCATCCCGGCGCGCTGTGTAGATGTCGTATTCCGGATTCAGACGCCAGACGTAACCCCGGCTGTAGTCCGGCCGGGGTGGTGGGCAGTCGGGGCCGGCGGCGTGCGTGGAGCTGTACAGGATATGTTCGCCGTCGGGGAAGAAGTACGCACAGGTGGTCTTGCCTTGCCCGGTGGAGACCATGCGGCGATGGCGACCTTCGACATCCATGATGTAGATCTGGTCGCAGCGGTCTTCGCCTTCGTGCCCCTGAAAAATCAGCCAGCGATTGTCATGGGAAAAATAGGCTTCTGCATTTTCGCCGGCAAAGGTGAGTTGCCGGATGTTGCGCAGGCGGATTTCGGCGGGGTGTCGCAGCGCGTCAGCGGCCGAGCGGTCCGCCGTGCCCGGGCCGCCGCTGGAATCCACGAGCAGTGCCGTCAGAGCCAGCCAGAAAAGCTTCCGCATCCTCACTCGCACCTCAGCCGGCAGCCCCATTCTATCCGAGGATGGTGCTTCCGTTGCAAACAGCCAGGGGCGCTCGGCAACCCGGCGTCTGCTGCGGGGTGCGGCTACTGCACCTGGACCCGGCTGAACCCGACTTTGTCCGGGCTGGTCGCGCGCGGGAGGCGCGGTGCGCGTATAGCGACCACTTCGGCCCGCATGCCCTGGGAACAGCGCATGTCATCCACGACGTATTGGGGCGCGGGGAAGCGGGTCACCCCGTTCCGTTTGCCGCTCTCCTGCCCTTCAAAGGCAAGGTGGGCGGGCACGAGTGCAGTTCAGTAAGCTTCCCGCACGAGTGCCATGCGGCTGCGGACACGGAATTTTTTGAGCAGTGCCGAAATATGAAATTTCACTGTCCGTTCGGAAAGATGGAGCCGCGCAGCAATCTCCTTGTTCGTAAGCTCGTCGGCCACACCGGCCAGCACCTGTTGTTCGCGGCGCGTCAGAGGCACCGGAACTTTCGGCAGCGCCGCCCGCAGCAGCTCCGCCGCCAGGCCCCGGAGGCGATTCTGCACGCCCGCAGCCGACAGCTCGTACAGTTCATAGTCCTGCGGGCTTTCGCCGCGGGCGTGGCAGAGCAGGGCCAGCACACTCGCCGCGCGCAACAGCGCCGATGAGTCGCAGCGGTGGCCTGCGAGCCGACAGCGCACCAGGCCGCTGGGTCGGTGCAGCAGAATCCACTGAGTCGCACGATCCAAGGAATGAAAACTGCGGGCGCGGAGGGATTTGGAAACCGCCGTCGTTTTCCTCAAGGGTCTTCCTTTCTTACGGCATGGAGTTTTGCACGGGTCCGCCGAGTCGGCAGACCCATACGAAGACTCTTCTAGTCTCGTGAACCGGGCTGGTGGTTCAGGCAAATTGCCCGGCCGGGGGTGCCGAGGCCTACTGCCTATCCCCGCGACGCAGGCAGTGTGGTCACTGCGACTACAAGCTCCATCTTACCGGCGATGGTGACGATGTCAAGCTGAACTCACACGGGCGGCCACGTGCCGGGTACACTCGCACTGGCAGTGCAGACTGCCGTTGCGGGAACGAACCGGAAGCAACATCCGGAGTGGCGAGCTGCGGGCAAATCCACTAAAGTGGGAGCGGCCGCAAGCGGCCGGCCTCAGACTCTGCATGTGGACTGTGCGCACATCCCGGCTTTGGTGGCTGCCCGTTGTGCTGCTGGCCTGCCCGCCGAACTCCCCGACGGCGAGGGAAGCCGACTGGCAGAGCTGTGCGGAAGGCATCGCCTATCGACTCAGCGACGCGACTCCGCAGCAGGGCGCCGTGGTGCTGCTCGAGCTGCGCGGCGCCGCCACCTACAGCCGGGCCGAAGGGCGCTGGGGAGAACAGCCGCTGCACTTCTGGCCAGCAGGCGAGGCGTTGCATCAAGCCCTGGTCGGGGTCGACCTGGCGCGCCGTCCGGGCAAGAGTCCGTTGGTGCTCACCGCGACGCGCGACGACGGCACCTCGCAAACCTGCACCGTGCCCCTGCAGGTGCGCAGCGGCGACTTCCCCATCGAGCGGTTGCGTGTTGCACCGCGATTCGTGAATCCTCCGCCGGAGGTGCTGCCGCGCATCGCGGAAGAAACGGAGCGGCTGCGTGCGCTGTTTGCCGCGGTGACCCCACAGCGTCTCTGGCATGGCCGCTTCCTGCCGCCCATCGAAGGCCTGCCTCCTGCGGGGAATTTCGGCCGGCGGCGAGTGCTGAACGAACAGCCGCGTGCACCCCATACCGGGGAAGATTTTCCGGCACCGACGGGCACGCCGGTTCGAGCTGCGCAGCGCGGGCGCGTCGTACTGGCCGAGGAACTGTACTTCGCCGGCAAGACCGTCCTCCTGGACCATGGCCTGGGGCTGTACACGATGTACGCCCACCTGCACAGCATCACCACACAACAAGGAGCCGTGGTGGAAGCCGGCGCAGTGATCGGGACGGTGGGTGCGACCGGACGCGTCACCGGCCCACACCTGCACTGGGCGGCACGGCTGAACGACGCCCGGGTGAATCCGCAAGACCTGCTGGCCCTGCCGGTGCCGGCGGACTGAAACGGCGGTAGCAGCCGCTTCGCTCAGTCGCGCAGATAGAGTCGGGCACCCGGCCCGAGGGGCAACTCGAAAGCCATCCAGAGACCCAGCAGCAAGGTCCAGCAGAACAAAAACACTGCCGTGTAAGGAAGCATGGTGGCGATGACGGTGCCGATGCCGGCCTTTTTCTCGTAGCGCTCGAAGAACGCTACGATCAACGCAAAATAGGACATCATCGGCGAGATGATGTTGGTCGAGCTGTCGCCGATGCGGTAGGCGGCCTGAGTCAGCTCGGGCGTGTAGCCGAGCAGCATGAACATGGGCACAAACACGGGCGCCATGATGGCCCATTTGGCCGAGGCGCTGCCCATGAACAGGTTCACAAAAGCGGAGAAAAAAACGAAGGCCACCATCAACGGGATAGCACCCAGCCCGGAGGCCTTCAGCAACTCGGCCCCCTCCACCGCCAGAATCAATCCGAGATTGGACCAGTGGAAATACGCCACAAACTGTGCAGCAAAAAACACCAGCACCATATAGCTGCCCAGGGTGGACATCGTCTTGCCCATGCCCTGTATCACGTCGGCATCGTTGCGATAGGTGCGAGCGCCGATGCCGTACGCCACCCCGAGCAGCATGCCGCCGAGAAAAATGAACGCCACAATCCCGTTCAGGAACGGCGAGCGGAGCAAATCGCCGGTCTGCGCATCCCGCAGGAAGCCATCGGCCGGTACCGTGCCCCACA
Source organism: Terriglobia bacterium (assembly GCA_023512135.1). Classification (GTDB taxonomy): domain Bacteria; phylum Acidobacteriota; class Terriglobia; order Acidiferrales; family UBA7541; genus DSGC01. The sequence continues at coordinate 25,203 of JAIMAG010000006.1, forward strand.
CGAGCAGGAGGGCAAACAGCAGCCCGGCGAGAAACGCAAACCGCAGACCGCGCTTTTCCTCGGCCGTCAGTGTGCCAACCGACTCGCGCACTTCTTCGCCGCGGTACGCGCCCAGCCGCGGAATCACGACGCGCTCGGTCACCCAGGTGCCCGCAGCTGCAATCAGAAACGTGGAAGCGGCCATGAAATAGTAGTTGCACGCCGGATTGACGGTGTAGTCGCCCTCCACGATGCGCGCCGCTTCCTCGGAAAGGCCGGCCAGCAACGGGTCTACCGTACCCAGCAGCAGATTCGCACTGTAGCCTCCCGAAACACCGGCAAATGCCGCCGCCAGACCGGCAATGGGATGACGGCCGGCGCTGAGGAAAATCATCCCACCCAGCGGCACCAGCAGCACATAGCCGATTTCACTGGCCATGTTCGACATCACGCCGGCAAAGACCACCACAAAGGTAAGCAGTTGTCGGGGGGCAGTGAGCACAAGCATCCGTAACGCAGCCGAGATGAAACCACTGGATTCCATCACCCCGATGCCGAGCATCGCCACCAGCACCGTGCCCAGCGGGGCGAATCCGGTGTAATTCGCCACCATCTGGGTCAGGATGCGGTGCAGGCCGGAGAGGCTGAGCAGATTGACCGACTCGATCACCGCTCCGGTGCCGGGGTGCACGGCCTGCAAGCCCACCGCCGCCGCCACCCAGGAAAGCACCAGAACGGTCAACGCAAACAGAGCAAACAGGGTGGCCGGATGCGGCAGTGCGTTGCCCACCCGCTCGATCGTGCCGAGAAAAAGCGACAGTCCATTGCGAACCAAAAACCTGCGACGCCTCATGAGCTCTCCAGTGCCTGCACTGTTTTCCCAGCGGATAGCGAAAGCATGCACCAGAACAGGGCGAAACACCAGTGGGCGCCGCCCGGCGCCCCGGCCCGTTGTCCGGTTCGCACACCCCGCGGGCCAGGGCAGAGGGCTTGCCCAAGCCGCGACAACCCTCTAGTCTGTTCGGGTATGGATCTGACGCCCCAGATGCTCGCACTGGGCATGGTCTGGTACATCGCCTTTCTTTTCTCCACCACCTGCCACGAAGGCGCACATGCGCTGGCCGCGAAGCTCGGCGGCGACCCCACCGCAGCACTGGCCGGGCAGGTCACGTTGAATCCGATCCCGCACGTCCGCCGGGAGCCCATCGGCATGGTCGCTGCACCCGTGATTTCGTTTCTGTGGGGTGGCTGGATGATCGGCTGGGCCAGCGCGCCGTACGACCCACTGTGGCAGCAGCGCTACCCGCGCCGCGCCGCGCTGATGGCTCTGGCGGGGCCGCTGGCCAATTTCACACTGATGCTGCTGGCCGCTGCGGGCATCCGCGCCGGAGTGGCCGCCGGCGCACTGCGCCCGCCCGAAGCGGTGAGTTTCACGCAGATCACCGAAGCCGTCGAGCCCGGCGTGTTCGAGTTTTTGGCCACCCTGCTGAGCGTGATGTTTGCGCTGAATCTGCTGCTCGGCACCTTTAACCTGCTTCCCGTCCCACCGCTGGATGGCCACAGCGTCGTCACGCTGCTGCTGCCCGAACGAGCTGCGCTGCGCGTGCTGGAGTTCGCACAGAATTCCTCTTTCGCTCTGGTCGGACTGATCGTTGCTTGGCAACTGTTCGGAAAAATTTTCTGGCCAATATTCCTGCTTGCACTGGCATATCTGTATCCGGAAGTCAGCTACGGGCCCGGGTAGCCCGCGCAGCCGGGCTGGTTCAGAACAGCACAACTGTTTTGAAACGCTGCGAATCGAGCGATCCTGCGAACAGAATCCTGTGCTTAAGTGATTGCCCGCGAAGGCCCAACGCGGCTGCGGTCTTTGGTATCTCATCTGCAGTTCGAAGTCGCGGAGGTCACCGCCAATGTCGGAGCGCTCACCCGCCGCAGCAAGCTACCGTGTGGAAGTTTCCGGCTGGGACGCCCAGGACGGGTTTTTTGTCGAGAAAACCACGCTCGAATGGGACGAGTCCGGCGAAAAGCGCGTGCTGCTCCGCAGCCAGGTGGCGAGTGGCGCAGTGGTGTTCGTGCGCTTGCTGGACCCCAGCGGCCGCCAGGCCATCCCGGTCGCCTACCACGTGCTCGGGGTGGGCCGCGCCGAAGTTCGCGGGACATACGAAATTCAGATTGCACCAGTCCGCCAAAATCGTGACGTCCAGCCCCGGGCAGACACGATGATCACAAACTCAACCGGCGACGAAGACTGAAGCCCGTGCCCCTTCGCCGCACTGCGCGTGATGCAAAGCTGTGCCCGCGACAGTCCCCAAGGTGACACAACACAAAAAGAAATTAGCGGTTCTATTCTGGCAATCTGTTCCACTTCGGAACCGCACCAGAACTGCGTCGAGTAGCCTTTGCTGGTCCGCTTCTGATTCAACCTGGAACAGAGCGTGTTCGTGGAGTGCTAACTGCTTGGGACGCTTGGCGATGGCTGCCACGAAAAAAACATCTGGAGGGCGATTGTGATCCAGCAGAATTGGGCCTGTGCACGGATGGGTGTTGGCAGCTTCCGTGCTGGGCGGAAGGGGCATGAGCACGGTGGAAGCGGTCGAACGAACGACGTCGGCGCTGCGCCGAAACATGCCCGTCTGCGTGGTGGACGACGACGCCCGCACGCTGGACGTGCTGCTGGCGCAACTGGCCGCCATGGGTTTTCCGGCCTTCGGAACCACCAAACCCGAAGAAGCCCTGGAGCAGGTTCGCGCCGGCCGTTGCCGGGTCGTGATTGCCGACATCAAGATGCCCGGCATGGACGGGCTGGCGTTTCTGGAGAAAGTGCTGCAGCACGATCCGGGCGTGTATGTGATTCTGATCACGGGCTACTACTCGATCGATGCGGCGATTGAGGCCATCCGCCGCGGCGCCTACGACTATCTGTGCAAGCCGCTGGATCGCGTGCGGCTGGAGCGATCGCTGAGCGAGCTGGCCGAGCTGTTCGGCCAGCGGCGACAGATCCGCGAACTGGAAGAAAAGCTGCTCTCCAAGTGGGAGTTCCACGGCATCATCGGCAAAAGTCCGGTGATGCTGGAAATGTTCGACATGATTCAGAAAGTGGCGCGGCACTTTTCCAACGTGCTGATTACGGGCCCGACGGGTTCAGGCAAGGAGCTGGTGGCGAAGGCGCTGCATGAGCTGAGTCCGGTGGCGCAGAATCGGTTTGTCGTCTGCAACTGTTCGGCGCTGGTGGACACGCTGCTGGAAAGCCAGCTGTTCGGCTACGTTCGCGGCGCTTTTACCGGTGCGACCGACACGCGTCCGGGGCTGTTTGAATACGCGAACGGGGGCACGGTATTCCTAGACGAAATCGGCGAAACTTCGATTTCCACGCAGGCGAAACTGCTGCGCGTGCTGCAGAATCGGGAGATCCAGCGCGTGGGCTCGCCGGAAGTGCGCAAGGTCGAGGTGCGGTTGATCGCCGCCACGAACCGCGACCTTCGCGCCGAAGTGCTCGCTGGCCGCTTCCGCGAAGATCTCTACTACCGACTCAGTGCCATCCAGATTCGCGTGCCCGGGCTCAGCGAGCGGCTCGACGACATCCCCCTGCTGGTGCAGCATCTGCTGAAGAAGTACAACCAGGCCTATGGAAAAAACATCCAGGGGCTGACCCGCCGGGCCCAGGCACTGCTGCTGCAGCATTCCTGGCCCGGCAACGTGCGCGAGCTGGAAAATGTGATTTCCAGCGCAGCCATCACCACCGCCAGCGACTTCATCGACGTCCACGACCTGCCCGAGCACCTGCAGCGTCCCCGCCAGCGTGCCGCGGGCATCGATGATTCCTGGCGTCCCCTGCCCCTGGAAGAAGTGCGCCGGCTGCACATCCAGCGCGTGCTGGAAATGTGCGGAGGCAACCGCGTGCGCGCCTCGGAAATTCTCGGCATCGGACGTACCAGCCTTTACCGGTTCCTGAAACGCGAAGCACGAAGGAAAGACCAGTCGGCCGCCTGAATCCATCGCCCGCGGCGTGTCCGCAGGGCTCGCCGCTGCCCTCCCCAGCCAGATGTGCCGCAGCCGCGCACTGTTCCACAGCGGGCCAGCCGCGCTCGCTCTGAACGGTTCTAACTCCTGCCTTTGCAGCCAAAGGTGCTTTGCCTCCTGGCATACGAATTGCCAGTTGTTTTCCAGAATGTGAACCACCAAAGATCACAAAGATCATGACGACCGCATCGTACTGGAAACATCTGAGCAGCCTGATTGGCGAAGACCGCCGCAAGGAAAAGCGCGTCCTGCTGGTCTATCCCATCGAGGTGCACGGCTTCGACCGGTACGGGAAATTCTTCAGCGAACGCACCACGACTTCGAACATCAGCGCGGATGGATGTCGTTTCCGTTTGCAGGCCGAGGTCGAACCGGGCACCGTGGTCGCCATCCGCGTGATCCATACGCGGGCGGACGCGCGCACCTGCCGTGCGTTGCTCTATCAGATTGTCTGGACGGAACCACAGGAAACCGGCTGGGAAGCTGGCGCCTGCAAATTGCAGGAAGGCGATCTCTGGCAAGTAGTGTTTCCTGAACGGGTCGCCAGACCCGCTGAAACCGAGTGATCCATAACCGGTATCGGAACTGATCAGCGCGCACCGCAGCTCCTTCGATTTTGCTCTCCGCGAGCAAACTGGACACGGGTCTGCAGGACAGCTTTTGTGCTACCGCTTTCGCCCGCCCCACGGCGCGGCGCCGCGATGCACCCAGAAACGCTTCGCACGCAACGATGACCGAGCAGGGCACCTTGCTGTTCCCGTCCAATGCCAGCTTCACCAACCCGAGCGTTTACGCCAGCAACTGGATACCGACGAAACCGCGGCGACCGTGCCTGCGCGGCGATCGGGGCTAGCTACGACCGGTTCGCACAGCTCGAGACCGGACACGACCCAACGAATTTCTTCCGATTCGAACAGAATATTCCGCCGGCCACGAAGCTGCCTGTCTGCACGCGGCAGACTGTCCCGCGCCCCGCAGGAGCAGGATGTGCAGCGGGCTGAGCGCTGGAGACGGGCGGCTACCGGTCTCCGGAAGTATAGGGCGCGCTTCGTGCGAGCGTGTTGGGCAGCGTGATCGTCTCATCCAGGCGCACCAGCATACCCGTCTGCGCCGGCAGCTCGACTTCGCGGCCTTTCTTGACCATGATGTACGCGGTGCCGCCGATCAGGCCGATTGTCATCCCGCGCACCACTTTCGAGAAGATCGCGCCGACGCCGGTGCCGCCGGCGGTGGCCAGTGCGACCCGGGTGACATCGCCGCGGATGTCGGGCTTCGATTCGACCATGATGCCCTCTTCGATATCCAGATCGCGGCGCTTGCGATTCGGCTGCTGCCCCTGCTCGTCGAACAGCGCCAGCAGGCTCATTTTCGCCGGGATCATCCGGCCGTCCAACTCGATGGAATGGAAATAGAGGTTCATGGCCGCCTGGCCGCGAAACATCGCGAAGCGCTTGGGCCGGATGATGTTGCCCACCTGGCCATGCACGCGTGCGCCGGCGGGCAGCAGCAACTGTCCGCCCAGATAGACCGGTTCGGCCAGCACGGCGACGAACGGGTCGCCTTCGCGAGCCACGCTCGTGCTCAATCCGTTCAGCAGCACCAGCCGCAATTGCATGCCCTGCAGCAGTTGCTGGTTGGGCTGAGCCGCCAGCGGAGCCACCATGGAAAACAGCAGACACACTGCGGCGCTCAATGCCAATGGCTTTCTCATCGCTTCCTCCTTCTCGGCCCGTCCGGGGAGACGGGCGGCCCCGTTCGTGGGGCAAATCCGCTGGCGCCGCGGATGGTGCCTGCAGCGGCGGGGAACCGCGGCAGGCGAGAGCGCGGAGGTTCGCATCCCGCGCAGCTAGAATAAAACGGCCGGGGCCAGCGTGCACAGAATTCCCTCGGGGGTGTGCGTAACCGGCAAGGGCTCGCCGGCGGCTGCCGGGGACGCTCGAGTTCCCGCCCGCAGCGGCGATGTGCTAGACTGCCTGCGCAGGCGCACATCCGCCGTTTCGGGATCGGCGACTGCCGACGCGTGGAACTTCGGGCTTCGTGCGACGAAGTCCCGCGAACCCCGCCAGGCCCGGAAGGGAGCAACGGTAGCGGGATCGCTTCGGGCGCCGCGGAGAACCCGAAGTTCCTCCCGTCGTCTGCGAGGCTCGGGATTCGCGATGAGCTACCAGGTGCTGGCACGGAAGTGGCGTCCCCAGAGCTTCCGGGAAGTTGTCGGTCAGGCCCACGTCACCGAAACCCTCGCCAATGCCATCCGCAGCGGTCGCGTGGCTCACGCCTACATCTTTTCGGGAGTGCGCGGCGTAGGCAAAACCACGACCGCGCGAATCCTGGCCAAGGCGCTCAACTGCGTTCAGGGCCCGACGCCGGAGCCGTGCAATGTCTGCGACGCCTGCCGCGAAATCACGGCCGGCAGCTCGCTCGACGTGCTGGAAATCGACGCGGCTTCGAACCGCGGCATCGACCAGATTCGCGAGCTGCGCGAAATGGTGCGCTACGCACCCGCGCGCGGCCGCTCCAAAGTCGTCATTCTCGACGAAGCTCACCAGCTCACCGAAGAAGCCTCGAACGCCCTGCTGAAGACTCTCGAAGAGCCGCCCCCGGGCGTGGTCTTCATTCTGGCCACGACCCAGCCGGAAGACCTGGCGGATACGATCCGTTCGCGCGCACAGCATTTTCATTTTCGGCCGCTCGCATTTGCGGAAATCGACGCGGAACTGGCGCGGATTGCCGAGCAGGAATCTCTGCAGCTCGAACCGGCTGCGCGCGCCGTCCTTGCCCGCGCGGCCCAGGGCAGCCTGCGGGACGCGCTTTCGCTGCTCGAACAGGCCGTGGCCTACTGCGGCAGGGAAATCCACGACCGGCAGGTGCGCGAACTGCTCGGCGTGGTGAGCGAAGAAGTGCTGCACGAGCTGGTCGAAGCTGTCGCCGCACAATCAGCCCAGCGGGCACTGGCGCTGGTGCACCGGCTGATCCGCGAGGGCCAGAACCTGCAGCATTTCTGCCGGGAAGCGATCCGGCATATCCGCAACCTGCTGGTGGCACGCGTGGCTGGGGCCGACTCCGAACTGATTGCGGCACCGGCAGAAGAGCGTCCGGCACTGGCGGCTGCGGCATCGAAATTCTCCGAAGAGGATCTGACGCGGCTGTTTCAGATTCTGCTGACGACCGACGACGATCTGCGGCGGAAACCGGACCCGCAGTTGCATCTCGAGCTCGGCCTGCTGCGCATGGTGAACGCAGCGCGGCTGGCTCCGCTGGAAGAGGTGCTGGCGGAGCTGGGCGGTACAGCGCGGCCGGTCGAGGTGCCGCGCGTAAGTTCCGGAGCGGCCGGCTCGGCCCCCTCGGTCCGCTCCGACCCTGTTGGGGCCCGCCCGGTCCCCCGCGCGGCGGCGCCCGGTTTCTATTCCGCTGCAGCCGCTCCGGCACGCGAAGCAACGACGGTCGCGCCGCCGACGCCGGACGTGCCGCGCGAGGAACCACCGCGGCGCCCGGCAACGACGCCGGTCGCGGCCCCGCCACCGAGCCTGGTGACGCGCGCGGCGGGCGTGCTGTCCGGCCTGGAAGAAGCTCAGGTAGCCGCGATCAAAGCGGCGATGCAGCAGCAACGGTTTCTGGCTTCGCTGGTCGAGCACGTTTCGCGCTGGGAGCTGGAAGGCAGCGAGATGCGGCTCTATTTCCCGACCGAACGACGTGCGCTGGCGGAAATGCTGCAGGCGCGGGACACGATGGAACGATTGCGCACGATCACCAGCAGCGTGCTCGGACAACCCCTGCGCGTCTGTGTTAGACTGGATGCGGCGTCGGCGGCCCGCTCCGGCCGGGAAAACAGCCTGACGACGGCTCAACTGCGGGCCCGCTTCGAGCAGGACCCCATCGTGCAGGCCATGCTCGAGCGATTCGGTGGACGCATCGCCGAAGTTCGGCCCGGCCCACCGGATCCGTCGCGCGGCAAAGATGAGGAATAGGCCATGGAAGTCAGAGCACTGCAGCAGCTCCTCACCAGTTTCCGGCAAATCCAGGAGAACATGCAGCGGCAGATTGAATCGCTGCGGGTGGAGGCCTCGGCCGGCGGCGGCATGGTCACCGTGCGCATGAACGGGCAGAAGCAGGTGCTCGAGGTGCGCATTGAACCGGAAGTCTTTGCCGAAAAAGACGTCGAAATGCTGCAGGACCTGGTGCGCGCTGCCGTGAACGAGGCGAGCCGACGCGTGGACGAAGAGCTGTCCAACCAGATGCGCTCGCTGGCCGGTGGCCTGCCCGGGTTGGGCGGGATGAGAATCCCGGGACTGTTCTGAGCTGCGCGCCGGCCGGAGCCACCTTCCCGCGGGACGCCCGGCACGTTTCCACAATGCCAGACTTTGCCGCACCCATCGCGCGCCTGATCGACGAACTCAAGCGCCTGCCCGGCATCGGGCAAAAGACGGCGCAGCGGCTCGCCTTCCATCTGCTCCGGGCCGACCGCGAGCAGGCGCTGGCACTGGCCGAAGCCATCCGCAACGCGAAGGAACATCTGCGCCCCTGCTCGGTCTGCGGCAACATCACCGACGCGGATCCCTGCCTGTACTGCGCCAGCCCGGCACGGAACCGCAAACAGATTTGCGTGGTCGAAGAAGCCCACAACATCCTGCCGATCGAAAAAACGCGGCAGTACAACGGCCTCTACCATGTGCTCGGCGGGGCGCTTTCCCCGCTCCAGGGCACCGGACCCGAGCAGCTTTCCATCAAGCCGCTCCTCGAACGGCTGAAAAGCGGCGAGGTCGAAGAGATCATCATTGCCACCAATCCCACGGCGGAGGGAGAAGCCACCGCCGTCTATCTGTCGAAACTGATCAAGCCACTCGGCATCCGGGTGACCCGCATCGGTGTGGGCATCCCGGTCGGCGCGGAGCTGGAATACGCCGACGAGGTCACCCTGCTGAAGGCCATCGAGGGCCGCCGCGAGCTTTGAGCCGGCTGCCTGCGACAACCCCTTGCATCCGCCACAGGAACAGGATATAGACACTGCGACCCGGGTCGGATTCCACAGCGCTGCAGGTTCCCGGCTCGATTCTTTTCCCGATCGGGTGTAGGATTTGCAGTCGCAGAGGGGGACTGGCGTGGTCGAGCATGCCGCTTCGCTCGAATCCAGTCAGCAGAAACGCCGCAGCACCCGCATTGTCCAAGCCGTGCCGTTGACAGTGATCGGCACCGACGCGCTCGGGCAGCCGTTCAAAGAACGTACCTCGACACTGGTCATCAACAGTCACGGTTGCCGCTATCAGTCGAAACACTACGTGCTGAAGAATCGCTGGGTCACGTTCGAAATTCCCAGCCCGCACCAAGGAGAAGAGCCCCGCCGCGTGCGCGCTCGCGTGATTTTCATCCAGCGCCCGCGGACGGTGCGCGAGCTGTTTCAGATCGGCGCCGAACTGGAAGTGCCCGGCAACGTCTGGGGCATCGCCTTCCCGCCGCTGGACTGGTTCGCGTACAAAGAGCCGGAAGCCGCAGCGGAAATCCCCGCGCCCAGTGGCGAGCCGGAACCGCGTCCGGCAGTCGCGGAGGAAAAAGTCCGCGCGATTGCCCCGCTGACCGGTGAAGAAGCTTCGGCCGCACTCTCCCGACAGATGGCGCGGCTGATGGCAGAAGCGCGCACCGAAATTGCCCACGTCACCCGCGAGGCCGCGGCCAGCGCCGTGCCTGCCGAAGCGAAACGAGTGATGACTCAACTGGCCGAGCAGTTACAGGCCGCTGCTGGACGCGCAGTGGACGACGTGGCTTCCCCGCGGCTGGCGCAGGCCACCGAACAGGCGCTCGAGCAAATCGCCCGCGCGGCAGAGGAACATCAGCTGGCGCTCCGGCAGCAATTCCGCGCGCAGCTCGAAGAACACGCCGCACACGCCCTCGAGCAGGTGCGCACGCAACTGGACTCGCTGACCCGCGAAACCGCCGCCGCGCTCCGCCAGCAGACCGAGGAAGAGCAAAGTCGGTTCCGGGCGGAAATCAACCAGGCGGCCGAACGACTGCACGCCGAGCAAGCTGCGGTCGCGCAGGCCGGCGCGGCCATGAATCAGCACCTCGAACAATGGCGCGCCGCCACGGAGTCGGCGCTGGAGCAGGCGCAGGCCGAATGGCAGACGCGCGTCCGCGAACTCAGCCGCCAGGCCACGCAACAACTGGCGGAGCTCGAGCAGTCCGCCCAAAAATTCGATGAAACCCTCCGGGGCGCTACCCGCACGGCCGCCGAGCACTGGCGCCAGGAACTGGAGGCCGGCGCCCGAGCTGCGCAACGCGGCTGGGAGGAACAGGTGGAAGCCTCGCTGGCGGCGGCCGCGGAGCGACTCGCAGCACGGATCCACCAACTCGTGCAGCATTCCACCAGCGAGGCCGAACGCGAGCTCGCGGCGCGCACCCAGGCGGTACGCACCGCGCTGGACGCTGCTGCGGAATCGGCGACACAGCAGATCGAAACGGCTCAGGCTGCCCTGCAGGCGGCGCTTTCGAACGCGCAATCCTGGCTCGCGAAGATCGAAGGCCGTGCCAGTGAACTCGAGCACCGCGCCAACGAGCTGGCCGCCGAGGGCGAACGGCTGGCCGGCGAGCTCGACCGCCGCTTCGCCGCGATTCTGGAAGCCCAGCAGCTCCGCCTGGAAGAACAGGTCGAAGCTCTGCTCGCTGCGGCCGCAGAACGGATTCGACCAGCCTTCGACGCCGCCGGGCAGCATTCCGTGGCGCAGTTCGTCAGCGAAATCGAGCGCCAGATTGCCTCGCGCCTGAGCAGCGTTCAGCAGGCACTGGCCCAGTTGGATTCGGCGCAGGAACGGGCCGATTCCCTCTGGCAGGAACAGCAACACCGGCTGCAGGAAGCGGCGGAGCAGGCGGCCGCAGCCGCACTCGAGCGCCTGCGAGAACGAATCGAAGGGGTGCAGCGCGAAACCGAGGAAAAACTGCGCGCCGCAATCGACACGACGCTGAGCACCCTGGACGGGAAAATCAACGAAGTGTCGCACCAGGCCTTCGAGTCGCTGTTCAAAACGGCCGAGTGGTACCAGCGCAAGGCACAGACGAGCATGCAAACCTCGCTCGAGCGCAGCCTCGAGCAACTGACCACCACGCTGCGGGACAAAGCCGCAGAAACTTCCCGCATGTTCGCGGCCGAGCTCGACCGCTACAGCCGCAACTACACCGAACACAGCCGCGCGCAAACGGAAGAAATCGTGCGGGAAATTCTGGAAAAATCCCGTGGCGAACTGGCGGCGCTGACCGAGGAAACCACCGCAGCCTTCTCCGAGCGTGTTCGCCAGCTGCTGGAAGAACATTCCGCGCGCCTGGGCGAAGCCACGGGTGCCGCGCTCGACAGCACGGTGGAAGAGCTGGACCGGCGCACCAAGCAGGCGCGCACGGAACTGGAAGCTCATGCGGCAGAAGTTTCCGCCGACTGGGAGCAGCGGCTGGCCATCGGCATCGAGCAGGCGGTCGGCGAAGCGCGGCGACGCATCGAAGCCGGACTGCCGGAAGCCCTGGAAACCCTGCGCGCTGAACGGGAGGCCCAGGAGCAAACCCTGCAGAGCACTCTGGAGCACACCGCCGCCGCGGCGCTCGAACAGTTCCGGCAACGGCTGGAAAATGTTTCGAACTCCTGGATGCTGGCTTCTGCCACCACATTCTCGCAGCGTGCGCAGGCCGCCCTGGACGAGATGGCCCAGCGTGCGGAAAAGCGCCTGCGCGAGGTCACCAGCAACGCCGTGGTCGAGATGGCTGAGCTGCTCCGCCGGCGGCTGCTGAGTATTCCCGACGACCTAGCGGCAGCAGCGACAAACTCCGAGTAGCCCTGCTGCGTTCTCGCGTTCTGCAGTACACCGGCGTTCGACCACACCATTCGCAAAAAGAAACGGGAATCTTCCGGACGATTTGGGCTGCACCGCGGGGGCCGGTATAATGCCGGTGTGGCGAACCGCGCGTATCTGAGTGTCTGGTGCAACGGATGGTCTGCCGACCAGCAGCTCGAGCTGCTGGTGAAGTTTCTGGCGACCGTGCCCCACGCCACCGAACGGCCCGGCTTTACCCGGCTGACGGTGCGTGCGGTGGGACCGGGCGAAGCTCCGCTGGCCGAATATGACCTGCGCGCCCGTCCCGCCGATGCGGTGCGCATCGGTGAGCTGGCCGCCGAACAGATGCACGCGGATTCGGCTTTTGAGCTGGAGGCGCACTGGGATTTGTGGGTGCGGCAGGCCGGACAGTGGGTGCTCGCGCCACAACGGCTGGAAATCTTCTGTTACGGCGAGGGCTATGACGACGGCATCTTCGACGAAGCCGGCCATTTCCAGGTGAACCTGGGCTTCGAACACCTGCTCACCGGCCATGCAGGACTGCTCGGGATGGGTGCCCGCCCGCTGGCGCAACCGGCCCATCCGGCCGAGGAGGAGTTCCTTCGCACCATGGCACAGCCGGGCAATCTGCGCACCTACCATGAAAAAACGCGCGAAAACATCCGGCACGTCTATCGCTGGATGATGGGCATCGAGCGTGCTCTGCCCGTCGCACGGATTCGGCTCTGGTCCGAGGGGGAGGAGAACCTTGAAGCACGGCTGGAGGAAATCCTGGCGGTGCGCTAGCCTCCTGCTGAGTGCAGCGGCGCTGCTCGCGGCACAGACGGCCAGCCGGCGCGCGCACGAGCTGACGCTGGCCGGTCTGCGGCCGGGAAAAAGCACGTTGAACGACGCGGTGCACGTCCTCCCGCAACCGCCGGAATCGGTCGAAGGAGGCGCCCTCCGCTTCACGCTCTGTTCGGGGATGTCGCTGAAAATCGAACGCGACGAGCGGGACGTAATCCAGACGATCACCCTGAGCCGGCAGAACATGTCGCCCGCATGCACGGAAAAGCGAGCCGAGGAACGCTGGCGCACCGGTCGCGGCCTGAAGCTGGGCGATTCGTGTACCAGGGCTATCGTGCTGTACGGCCAGCCAACTTCTTCGGGGCCTTCCCTGCACGACGGGCGCGAGCTGGAGTTTCTGTTCTATGCATTCGACTGGGCCGGACCGGAGGTTCCTCAGGTGCTGGAAGTGCTCTGCGACCCCGGGGCCCAGGGCCGCGTGGTGCAGATCACCCTGGCGTTTCCGACCCTGTAGCTGAGGCCATGATGCGACGGAGTGTTCGAGTCTGCCTGGTGGCGCTGCTGAGCTGGCAGCTTTCCGCCTGCAGCCGCGCCCCGGAAAATACCCGGGCGCCGGAGCAGCCGCCGGCGCCGGCGAAGCCTGCTGTGCCGCCGGAACTGCAGGCTGCCGCTGAAGCGGTGCTGGGTGGAGAAACGGAGATTCTGCTCCACGGAGACCTGGCCGGCAATGGCAAACAGCAGGCGCTGGCCATCAACCGGCTCCATCGACGACCGGAAGTCGCCCTGCCGGGCACGTTGATTACCCGCGCGGCCATTCTGGAATTCGACGGCGGCACCTGGCGGGAAATCTTCCGCTGCGACCAACACCTGCGCAACCCGAAGGGTTATCTGGGTGGGACGCCGGTGGCGCCCGTGCACGGCTGGCGACTGCAGTACGAACAAAATCCGGAGAAGGGCCTGGCCCTGTATTTCACACCGCTGACCGCTCCCCCGGCCGGCTACGTGCAGACGATTGGCGTGCGCTGGAATCCGAAAGTGGGACGCTATCAGGCTCTGGATCGCAGCTTCGAAGTGTTTCAGGGCGAAAATCCCACACTGGAAGAGGTTCGCTGACCCTATCCCGCGATGAGTACAGCCGCAGAAGCCATCCCCGCAGAAACGATTCCGGAACGACCGCAGCGGCTTTCTGCGCTGCGCGAACTTCGCGCGCTGCTTCCCTACCTGGCCCGCTACAAGCCGCAACTGGCGCTCGGCTTTTGCTTCCTGCTGATCCACAACCTGGCCGGTGCGCTGTGGCCGCTGGCCGTGGGCGCCATCGTAGATGCCATCGCCGGGGGTCGCGCGTATCTGGAAAAACTGACTTTTCTACCGGCGGGGCTGTACGGGCTGCTGCTGGAGTTCTATCGTCCGCTCAGTCGCGACACAATCGCTTTTTACGGCATGGCACTGCTCGCGCTGATTCTGATCAAAGGTTTCTTCTCCTACTGGACCCGCTGGATTCTGATCGGCATCTCGCGCGACATCGAATACGACCTGCGAAACGACGTGCTGGATCGACTGTTGCGGCTGGAGCCCGCCTTCTACATCCGGAATCGCACCGGCGAGTTGATGTCGCGCGCGACCAACGACCTGAACGCCGTCCGCATGGTGCTCGGCCCGGGGATCATGTACACCGGCAACACGCTGGTCGTGCTGGCGGCCGCCGTCGCTCTGATGCTGACGCTTTCTCCGTTGCTCACGCTGCTGGCCCTGCTGCCGGTGCCCCTGGTGGCATTTTCGGTCCGCTATTTCGGCGAACGGATCCATCAGCGGTTCGAGAAGGTTCAGGCGCTGCTCGCGGCCATCTCGGCGCGCGTGCAGGAAAATCTGGCCGGCGTGCGCGTGCTCCGCGCGTACAACCAGGAAGAGCCGGAAACCCGCGCGTTCGAAAACCAGAACCGGGACTTCATCGCCCGCAATCTGGAATTGATCCGGACCTGGAGCGTGTTCTATCCGGCGCTGGAAGCGCTGATCGGGCTGACGTTCCTGATCGTGCTCTGGCAGGGGGGACGACTGGTTCTGAGCGGAGCGATTTCGCTCGGCGCGCTGATCGCCTTCTACACGTACATGGGCCAGCTCGTCTGGCCGATGATTGCGCTCGGCTGGGTGACGAACATCTTCCAGCGCGGCGCCGCTTCGATGGGCCGTTTGAACTACATCCTGCAAGCGCGGCCGGGCATCGACGATGCCGCTGCGCGGCCGGGTCGAGCCGAAGAAATTCGCGGCGAGATCGAATTCCGCAACCTGACCTTCACCTATCCCGGCAATGAGAACGGCCGCCCGGTGCTGCGCGACATCTGCTTGCGGATTCCCGCCGGCTCTACGGTTGCGCTGGTCGGTCCCACCGGCAGCGGCAAGAGCACCCTGGCGGCGCTGGTGGCACGCCTGTGGGACGCTCCCTATGGCTGTGTGCTGCTCGACGGGCGCCCGCTGCCGGAATGGCCCCTGGCCGAACTGCGCCGCGCGATTGGATTCGTGCCGCAGGAAGCGTTCCTGTTCAGCGACACTCTGCGGGAAAACATCGCGCTGGGGGTCGAGAATCCTCCGCCCGGGGCCGTCGAGCAGGCAGCGGAGCTGGCCGGCCTGAGCGCCGATGTCGCCGATTTCCCCAGCGGGCTGGACACGGTCGTGGGCGAGCGCGGTATCACTCTCTCGGGAGGACAGAAGCAACGCGCCACGCTGGCCCGTGCCCTGTTGCGCAATCCGAAAATTCTGATTCTCGACGACGCGCTCTCCAGCGTGGACACGGAAACGGAAGAACGCATTCTGCAAAACCTGACCGGTGTGCTGCGGCAGCGCACCACGATTCTGATCTCCCACCGTTGTTCGACCGTCCGGCAGGCAGACCAGATCGTGGTGCTGCGCGACGGCAGCATCGTAGAGCAGGGCTCCCACGACGAACTGATTGCCCGGGGCGGCTATTACGCGGAACTGTATCAGAAACAGTTGCTGGAAGAAGAGCTGGAACGCGCATGAGTATCCACCACGAAGAAGAGGTGCTGGGCAAGGCCTACGACGCGCGACTGGCGCGCCGATTGGCCGGCTATCTGCGCCCGTACTGGGGCCGGGTCGTGCTGGCCGTGGTGCTGAGTCTGGCGGCCGGGGCGCTGGCGGTGGTGGTGCCCTATCTGCTGAAAGTGGCCGTGGACAGCTACCTGCTGCCCGGAATGCGCGGCGAGCTCGGCTACGCGGAAGCCTACGCCGGCCTGCAGCGGATCGCGCTGCTGTTCTTCGCCGCGCTGGCCGCCGGCTTCGCCTTCCAGTACACACAGATCCTGCTGATGCAACTGGTCGGCCAGCAGGCCATGTTCGACCTGCGGATGCAGCTCTTCCGCCACCTGCAGCGCCTGCCGATGCGCTTCTTCGATCGCAATCCGGTGGGCCGTCTGGTGACGCGGGTGACCACCGATGTCGACACGCTGAACGAGCTGTTCGCTTCCGGTGTGGTGGCCATGGTGGGCGATATCTTCCGCGTCGTGTTCATCGTGGCTGCGATGGTCTGGATGGATTGGCGGCTGACGCTGGCCGCGCTGAGCATCCTGCCCCTGCTGGTACTGGCCACCCTGCTGTTCCGTCGCAGCTTCCGCGAGGCGAACCGGCGCATCCGGGTGGCCATTGCGCGCATCAACGCGTTCCTGAACGAACACATCACCGGCATGAGCGTTGTGCAGCTGTTCAACCGCGAACGAAAAGCGCGCGAACAGTTCGCCCGCATCAACCGCCAGCACCTGGAAGCGTTCAAAGACGCGATCCGCGCGCACGCCATCTTCTATCCCGCGGTGGAAATCGTCGGCGTGCTGGCCATTGTGCTGCTGCTCTGGTTTGGCGGCGTGCGTGTGCTCGAAACGACGCAGGCCCTCCTGACCGGTGGCGCGCCGCCGGCGGCCCCGCTGGCGGCTGGCGAGCTGGTGGCATTCATCACCTGGGTGGGCATGTTTTTCCGCCCGATTCAGGACCTCGGCGAAAAATACGCGATTCTGCAGGCCGCGATGGCCAGCAGCGAACGCATTTTCCGGCTGCTGGATGAGCCCGCCGACCTGCCCGCACCGGTGCGTCGGCGAACGCTGCCCGATCCGCGCGGCGAGATTGAGTTTCGCAACGTCTGGTTCCGCTACTCCGCGCCCCCGACCGGCCACCCCGACGACCCGGAAGCGGACGGCTGGGTGCTCCGCGACATCAGTTTTCGCGCCGAGCCGGGGCAAACGCTGGCGCTGGTCGGCCACACCGGCGCGGGCAAGACGACGATCACTTCCCTGCTGCTGCGCTTCTACGAAATTCAGCGCGGCGCGATTCTGCTGGACGGAGTAGACATCCGGGAACTTGACCCGGGCGAGCTGCGCCGGCATTTCGGCGTCGTGCTGCAGGATCCGTTCCTGTTCACCGGCACGCTGGAGAGCAATGTGCGGTTGGGCAGCCCGATCAGCCGGGAGCAGGTCCAGCGGGCACTGGAGGAAGTCCGGCTGGGCGCACTGCTGCGCGCACTTCCCGAAGGACTGCATGCACCGGTAACGGAGCGCGGGACCACGTTTTCGGTGGGGCAGCGCCAGTTGATCAGCTTTGCCCGCGCACTGGCGCACAACCCCCGGTTCCTGATTCTGGACGAAGCCACGTCGAGTGTGGATACGCAGACCGAATTGCTGATTCGGGAAGCGCTCGACCGGCTGCTGGCCGGCCGCACGGCAATCGTCATCGCCCACCGGCTGAGCACGATTCAGCGTGCCGACCGCATCCTGGTGTTACACAAGGGCCGACTGCGCGAACAGGGTACACACCAGCAGTTGCTGGCGCAGCGCGGCATCTACTACCGGCTCTACCAGCTCCAGTACAAAGACCAGGAACTGCGCCTGCCGCTCGCGGCCAGTGACGCACCGGCCAGCGCCTCCCTGCCGGCCGACGATTGATCCTCGGCCGGCAGACGGCGGCTCTGCTATGATGCCCGCGGGCACCGTGCAGCATGAACCCACCCACCATCCTGCTTTCGGCCGGCGACACCTCCGGAGAAATGTATGCTGCGCACCTGGCTGCCGCGCTGCAACGGCGCACGGGAGCCGTTCTGTTCGGCATGGGCGGCGCGCAAATGCGCCAGGCCGGCGTCGAGCTGGTAGCTGATTACCACCGACTCCACGTTGTGGGCATCACCGAGGTGCTGAGCCGCCTGCCGACGGTGTGGCATACCTGGCGAACCCTGACGAGAGAAGCCCGCCGGCGCCGACCGCAGCTTGCCGTGCTGGTGGACTCGCCTGGATTTCATTTCGGCCTGGCCCGCCGGTTGCAGAAGCAAGGCATCCGGAATGTCTATTTCATCGGCCCGCAGGTGTGGGCCTGGCGGCCCGGGCGGGTGAAGTGGATTCGGGAGCGGTTCGAGCGGGTCATCTGCATCTTCCCGTTCGAGGAGGCATTCTACCGCCGTCACGGCGTGCGTGCCGATTATGTGGGCCATCCGCTAGTGGACACGGTGCGGGCCAGCCGTTCGCGGGCCGAATTCCTGGCGGCGCACGGCCTGACGGAGGACCCGCTGATTGCGCTGCTCCCGGGCAGCCGCAGCAGCGAAGTCCGACGGCACCTGCCGCGCATGCTCGCAGCGCTACAGCGGATCCATGAACGCAAACGCTGCCAGGCCGTGCTGGCGGCCGCACCGAATCTGCCGAAGAACCTGTTTGCCGCCGTGGCGATGGCAGGCGTGCCCCTCCGCGTCGTTTCCGGAGCCACCTACGATGCGCTGGCCGCGGCCGATCTGGCCATTGTCTCCAGCGGTACTGCAACCATCGAGGCGGCGCTGCTGGGCACGCCCATGATCATTGTCTACCGGCTCTCGCCTCTCACCGCCCTGCTGGCGCGGCGGCTGGTGCGCACGCCCTACTTCGGCATGGTGAATCTGATCGCCGGCCGGCGGCTGGTGCCTGAATTTTTCCAGCAAGAGTTTACGCCGGAAGCCATCGCGCGGGAAGCGCTCCGGCTGCTGGATATGCCTGCAGAGCGGGAAGAAATCCGCCGCGGGCTGGCCGAGGTGCGCGAACAACTGGGACCGGGCGGTGCCATCGAGCGCGCCGCAGAAATCATCGTGCGTTTGTTGCCGGTGTAAGCTTCGGGACGGAACAAACCACGCAGGCAAACTCTGAGGCCAAAATGGTATCCTAGCAGGGTTGAGTACCATGCACGGAGACAGCAGGAAAGACAGACTCATCGCGGTGCAGAGCCTCGGGGTGTTGCTCGTCCTGTGGCTGACGGTTTCGGCAGCGCCCCAGCAGCCGGTTTCTCCCTCGCCGGCAGCGCCGCAGAGCAGCCGACAAACATTTCGCGCCACGCACTACGACGTGGAGGTGCGGCTCGAGCCCGCCGCACAGGCGCTGGTCGGCCGCGCCAGGGTCGAGCTGCTGGCCGAAGAGCCTTCCCGTTTCGTGGAAGTCGAACTGAATCCCAACCTGACCATCCAGCGGGTGACCGGAAGTGCCAACCAGGCGCTGAGCTTCGACCGCGACGCGGAACGCCCGCAGCGCGTCCGCGTGTTGCTTCCCGAGCCCGCGTTGGCCGCACAGCGCATTGCCCTGACATTCGAGTACGCCGGGCCGGTGGCCGCCGCCGACCTTCGCACGCAGCACGCGCCACCACTGGCCTGGATCAGCTCCGATGCGACCTACCTCCTGCCCGAATCGCGCTGGTTTCCGATGACGCACTTTCCCGGCAACCGCTTCGCCGCCAACTTTCGCATCCACGTGCCAGCAGGGATGGCCGTGGTCAGCACGGGCCAGGCGCAGCCGCCGGAAGTCGCAGCCGGCGGTCAGGTGGTGTGCAGCTTCCGGAACGAGAAGCCTACCAATGCCGGTACCATCGTCGTCGGCGCACTCCAGCGCACGCTGGTCGCGGCCGAAGGATTGACGATTTCCGTCTATACACAGCCGTCGGACGTCGCCACCGCAGAAGCCTGGGGACAGGCCGTTGCTGAGCTGGTGAACTTTTTCAGCGGCGAATTCGGCCCGCTTCCGGAGCCGCACCTGGCCGTGGCCCAGTTTTCCGCGCACGCGATTCCGGGCTACGCGGCGCCCGGGTTGATTCTGGTGGGCCAGCGCCGCTGGGGCAGCGAGCCGGACCGGCAACTTCTGGCCGAACAGGTGGCGCGACAGTGGTGGGGCGTGCAGGTGCTGCCGGCCACGGCCGATGACGTCTGGATCTCTGATGGGCTGGCACGCTACAGTGGAGCGCTCTACCTGCAACAGACCCAGGGCGACGGGCCTTTCCACGAAGCGATCGACGTGTTCGCCGTGGGCGCGCTGATGTACGAAGACGCTGCGCCCATCGCCCAGGCCAGTCGGCTGGCGCCGTACTCCTCCGAATACCGCTCGGTGGTGGCAAACAAGGGCGCCATGGTTTTTCACATGCTGCGCAGCCAACTGGGCGTGGAGCCGTTCCGCACCCTGCTCCGCAACTTTTACGCGCAGTATGCCGGTCGGACGGCCACCATCGAGGATTTTCGCCGCATGGCCGCGCAGATTGCCGAGCAGCACGCGCCGCTCGGCGAGTCTGTGAACCTGACCCCGTTCTTCACCCAGTGGCTGAACTCGACCGGCGTGCCGGAATTCCAACTGGAATACGTAGTCTTCCGCACCCAGCGCGGATTCAAGATTGTGGGCAAGGTCAAGCAGGACCTGGAGACCTTCCGCATGCCGGTGGGCATGAAAATAGAAACGGAAGGGAACCCGGAATGGAAGACGATCGAAGTACGCGGGCGCGAGTCGGACTTCACGGTGGAAACCTTCGGGCGGCCGAAACCGGGCGGCATCACGCTCGACCCGAACAACCAGCTACTGAAGTCCAGCCCGCAACTGCGAGTGCGCGCCGCCGTTGCCCGGGGAGAAGCACTGGCCGAGATCGGCCAGTTTTACGATGCGATCCGGGAATACGAACGCGCCATCACGATCAACAAAAACTCTTCCCTGGCCCATTTCCGCATGGGTGAGGCCATGTTCTTCCAGAAAAACTACCAGGCGGCAGCCAACGCCTTCCGGAACGCACTGGACGGAAACCTGGAACCCAAATGGGTCGAGGTGTGGGCCCACATCTATCTGGGCAAGATTTTCGATCTCACCGGCCAGCGGGAACGCGCCATCAATGAATACTCGCGTGCGCTCGAGCTGAACGACAACACCGGCGGCGCGCAGCAGGAAGCACAGAAATACATCCAGCAACCCTACAAAGAAGAAAGCCAGCCCGCGGGCCCGTAGGCCGCCGCGGCTCCGCACACCAGCAAAGGGAATCGAACCTTCGGCCAGCCCGCGCCCGCCCGGCACGCCGCAGCTAGAACAGAGCCAGTCCGGTGAGTGCGGGCCGGGCGATGCCTTTGTGCTGAATCAGCACGCGGAACGTTTCGCCCATCCCTTCCGGAAAGATCAGGGTTTTCAATTGCAGTCGTGCGCGGAGCTGATCCAGTTCCGTCTGGCCGGGTTCGTAGAGATCGGCGAAGCCATGGGCACGGCCGAGCGCCAGCAGAAAGCGCGCCTGGGAAACGAATCCGGTCGTTTCCAGCCCGGCGCGGCGGCCGCACTGCTCCAAGGCGGTGAAGTTGACGTGGGCGGTCAGGTCCTGTTCGCCGGGCGCAGCGTAGAAATCCTCGGTGGCACGATGCCGGCGATAAGCGAGCAGGGTGCCGCGCAGGTGACGTTCGTCGTAGAGCTCGGCGGCCGGATGGCCGTAGTCAATCGTGAGCAGGAAGCCGCAGCCGAGCCGCCGGCCGGCGTCTTCGATCCAGCGGCATGCGGCGAGATTCGCCTCGGCCTGCTGCCCCTCCCGCAGCGCAATGTTCTGCATCGCAAAATATTCGCGCAGCTCCGGCGTGGAGAGCGGCCCGGTCTGTTCGATGAATCGCGCGCCGTCCCAGCCGACGTAGATTTCCCGCAACTCGCCGCGCTCGACGACCAAGCGGTGCACCGGCATGGCATCGAACAGCTCGTTGGCCAGGATGCAGCCGGCGGGAATCTGCTCCGGCAGCGTGGCCGCCAGCGCAGCGCGACCGGTGGCCAGGTGACGACCGAGTCGCCGGGACGCCGCTTCTCTTCGCGCGGCTGAAATCTCGACCGCCGAATAGTGCAGCGCAGCATAGAAGGCCGGCAGCGTGTGGGCGGCGAAATCGAGCAGATCGGCGGCGAGCCGGCCCGCGCCCGCGCCGGCCTCGACCACCAGAAAAGGCTCCGGTTGCCCGCAGCACTCCCACATCTCGGCCAGCTGGCGGGCAATCAACCGGGCGAAAATCGGGTGCACGTCCGGGCTGGTGTAGTAATCGGCAGCGGGTTGCGACTGCGGCCGGGTGTAGTAGCCGTGCTCGGGATGATAGAGGCACGCCTCCATGTACTCCGCGAAGGAAATCGGTCCGCGTTCGCGGATGCGCGCAGCGAGCAGTTCGGCGAGCGGCGTGGCAAACCATGCACGAGCTCCGGCGGCCATCAATCCCTCCGCTGGGGCGTGCGGATGAACATTTCGATGACGTAGTCGTGCAGGCAGTCGTAGAGCTGGCGCTGAAAATTCCAGGGAAACTGCGCCTGTTCGATCTCGCGCGGGCGGAGCCGGAACGCATAGTCGTGCACATCGGTACCGGGCAGGCGAAAGCGGATGTGCACGGTGACGCCTTCCTCGGCCGGCTCGGCGGCAAAGGTGAACAGCGGATGTTCGTAACGTGCGAGTTCCTGACGAACCCGTTCAAGCAGTGCGTTCACGGGCATCCCGGAGCAGGCCGATTTCGCCCAGCCACTCGCGCAGACGGGCTGCGAGGGCATCGCACGTCTGGGAAAATGCCCGGCGCACCGCATCATCGCCGCCCGGTACGCGCGCCGGATCAGGAAACGGCCAGTGGAACCGCTGCTGCCGTGCCGCCAGGTTGGGGCAGGCGCGATCGGCTTCGTCGCACAGCGTGATGACATAGTCGAACGGGCCGGCAACCTGCTCGATGGTTTTCGAGTACAGCCCCGCAACGTCAACCCCGCGCTCGCGCAGGACCTCCAGAGCAAACGGGTTGACACGCGTGGCCACGGTGCCGGCACTGGCCACTTCCACGTCTTCGCGCACCAGGGCGCGCGCCAGGGCTTCGGCCATCTGGCTCCGCGCTGAATTGAAGCTGCAGACGAACAGGATCCGGGTCATAGCGTGCCTGCCGTGCTGCGGAAACCGGTCTGTTGCATTCCGGCCCAGACCTGCTGGAACGTTTCCAGCGCCTCACGATCGAACAGCACAAAATAGACTCGCTCGAGCGGCGTGCTGCCTTTCAGATGCTCGACCACTTCGTGCAACATGATCTCCGCGCAATCGCGCATGGGGAAGCCGGCGATGCCGGTGCCCACCGCCGGGAACGCAATGCTCTTCAAGCCGCGCTGCGCGGCCAGGCGAAGCGAATGGGCTGTGGCGCTGCGCAGGGTTTCCGCCGAGGTGCGTCCGCCGAGCTCCATACTGGCCGCGTGGATCACATAGCGAGCTTTCAGCCTGCCCGCGCCGGTGATCGCGGCTGTGCCGAGCGGGATGGAACCAATGCGATCGCATTCGCGCTGGATTTCTTCGCCGCCTTTGCGGCGGATCGCCCCGGCCACGCCGCCGCCCAGTTTCAGATCGTTGTTGGCGGCATTGACGATGGCATCCACATCCATTTCGGTCAGGTCGCCCTGCAGCAGAACGATTTTTTCTGCCAGGGCTCGCTCGGTCTCGCGCATCTCATCCATCCCGGTTTCCCGATGCAGGCTATCCGCTTTCGGCCTTGCGGGCCGTTTCGGTGGCCGTGTCCCGATAGTCATAGACGCCGCGGCCCGCTTTGCGACCCAGCCGCCCGGCTTTGACGTACTGCACCAGCAGCGGCGAAGGGCGGAAACGCTCGCCGAGGGTTTTGTGCAGGTACTCGAGGATGCTCAGGCGCACGTCGAGTCCCACCAGGTCGACCAGTTCGAACGGTCCCATCGGATGATTCAGGCCGAGCTTGCACGCGGTGTCGATATCCCGTGCCGAGGCGATGCCTTCTTCGAGCATGCGGAAGGCCTCGTTGCCGATCAGCGCGTTGATTCGGCTGGTGATGAACCCGGGCGATTCGCGCACGATCACCACTTCCTTGCCCATGCGCCGGCCCACCTCGACACAGGCGGCGATGGTCGCATCGGAGGTTTCCAGCGCGCGGACAATTTCGAGCAGGCGCATCTTGGGCACCGGATTGAAGAAATGCATACCCACGCACCGCTCGGGGCGGCAGGTTACGGCGGCCATTTCGGTGATGGACAGCGACGAGGTGTTGCTGGCAAAGATGGCGCCCGGCCGGGCGAACCTGTCGAGCAGGGTGAAAATTTCGATTTTCAATTCCATGTCTTCGGGCACGGCTTCGATCACCAGGTCGGCGGTGCGACAGGCGTCTTCCACGGCGCGGGCGGTAGTGATGCGGGCAAGCGCCTGCTGTTTCTGCTCGGCGGTGAGCTTGCCCCGTGCCACGGCTTCCTCGAGCGACTGGGCAATCCAGTCCAGCGCCTGCTCGAGCACGGACGCAGCCACATCCTCCAGGATTGTCCGGTAGCCGCCCACAGCCGCCGCATAGGCAATGCCACGACCCATCGTGCCTGCGCCGATCACCGCAATCGTTTGGATTTCCGCCATGGTCTTCTGTCCTCACACGCAGCCACGGGGCCGGCAGGGCGAACCGGCTGTCGCGCCGTGGCCGTGACTACTCCGGAAACAGCCGCGCAGCGTTTTCATAAAGAATCTTCCGCTGTGCGGCCGGCGAAACCGGCAGCGCCAGGAACTGGTCAATGTTACCACGTACGTCGGGCACACCGGGGCCGGGCCAGTCGGTGCCGAACAAAACTTTATCCGCAATCTCTTCGAGGCGCGGAAAATAGTCCAGCAGCTTTTTCGGAGGGATGCCGCTGATGTCCATGTACATGTTCTTGTGGCGCCGGACCAAGAAGAAGGCTTCTTCCATCCACAGCGGCCGGCCGCCATGGGCGAGAATCACCACAAGGTCGGGGAAGTCTATCCCCACATCGTCGGCCAGAATCGGCTGGGCATACAGATTCCGCGCACCCGGGAAAATCGACGTGCCGGTGTGGATCATCACCGGCAGGCGGTTGGCCTGCGCGCGTTCGTAGACGGCGGCCAGCGGTCCCAGGCCGTTGCGGTACGCGTTCGGCGCGAATCCCTGATGCGAGGGATGAATTTTCAGCGCGCGAATGCCGATGCCGGCCAACCGATCGACCTCGGCAGCTGCATCGGTGACGTGCATCGGGTGTACGGAGCCGAAGGCCAGCAGCCGCTTGGGATCGGCCTGGCAATAGGCGGCAATCCAATCGTTCACCTCGGGGGTGAAGCCCATCACGTCCGGGCTGACGTAGTTGATCAGTCCGGCGCGCTCCACACCGATGCGGTCGAGAAATTTCAGAAATTCCGCCGGCTGCCGGGAGAACGTTTCAATGGTGGCAAAATCGGCGCGGCCGCGGCGCATCAGTTCCAGCGCTTCCGACCGAAACATGTGCAGAGGCTGAATGTGAATATGGATGTCAATCACCGGTATCGCGTTCATGTTCGACATTGTCCCTGCGGTCCCAGCACGCCTGCAGCGCACGGCGGGTGAAGACGCGCAGCATTTCGCGGCGATACTCCGGTGTGGATGCCGAGGTCGTGAGCGGCTTGCCGGTGCGGGTCACGGCGCGCGCGACTTCCTCGATCAGTTCGGGCGAAGCTTTCTGGCCGACCAGCAGTGCTTCCGCCTGGGGCACAAGCAACGGAGCCGGATTCACCGCCGCGATGGCCACCCGCGCGGCATGGCAGATGCCCTGGTCATCCACCTCCATCGCCACGGCAACGCCCGCCAAAGGATAATCGATCGAATTGCGGATGCGCAGCTTGCGATAGGTGCCGCGGCGGCCGGCGGCACGCGCGGGGATGTGCACGGCGGTGAGCAGCTCGTCGTGGCCGAGCGCAAGGCGATCCATGCCGTCGTTTTTGTAGAGTTCGCGCAGCGGCCGGCGGGTTACGCCTCGCGGGCCGGAAATTTCCACCTCCGCATCGAGCGCAAGCAGGGCTGGTGCCGAATCTCCTGACCAGACCGCCCAGCAGAATTTTCCGCCCGGGGCCACATGACAGATCGTGCGCGGGTGCGCCGCGTGCGGATTCGGCATCGGCAATTTCAAGCAGCCACCCAGGGCCCGCCGCCAGAACTCGGACTGGTTGTACCAGAGGCAGCGCGTCTCCAGGCACAGGTTGCCCCCGATCGTGCCCATGTTGCGCTGCAGCGGCCCGGCGACCGCAGCCACCGCTTCCGCCAATACGGGAAACTGTTCGCGCACGATCGGTGCGCGTTCCAGTTCCGTCAGGGTCGTCAGCGCGCCGATGCGCAGGCCCTGCCCGGGCGACCACTCGATCCCGCGCAGCGCGGCGATGCCTTTGATGTCCACGACCAGCTGCGGCGCGTAGAGCTTCATCTGCAGGTTGGGAATCAGGTCGGTGCCACCCGCAATAACTTTTGCCTGGCCGGGCGCGGCATCCTGCAACACCCGGAGCGCTTCGGCGACCGTCTGCGGTCGCACCAGGGAAAATGCCGGAAGGGTCATGACCCGCCTCCCGGATGTGTGCCGGAGTTCCTTGTCTGAGAGGCAGCCTGCCGCCGCTTTTCCTGCAATGCGGCGAGAATTTTCTCCGGCGTGATCGGCAACGAGTGGATGCGCACGCCGACGGCGTCGTAGACGGCACTGGCGATGGCCGGCAGCGTCGCGGCCAGCGATCCTTCACCGGCTTCTTTGGCACCGAACGGGCCTTCCGGGTCGTGGGATTCCACAATGATGGATTCGATCAGCGGCGTTTCCAGCGTAGTCGGGATGCGGTATTCGAGCAGGGAGGGGTTCATCAGGCGACCGTTGCGCCAGATCATCTCTTCCTGCACCGCCTGGCCGAAGCCCATATAGACGGAGCCTTCCACCTGACCTTCGACGGTGAGCGGATTCAACGCCCGGCCGCAGTCGTGCGCGACAACGATACGGTGTACGGTGAGCTGGCCGGTTTCCGGGTCTACGCTGACCTCGGCGGTCTGAGCGCTGTAGCTGTAGGCCGGCGAGGGCCCCACACCGGCACCTTTGAACGTGCCCCCTCGCGCCTCTTCGGGCGGGGCGTAGGTGCCTTTGGCAACCAGCGCGCCCTGGGCTTCCAGCGCGGCGGCAACCGCCTCCTCAAAACTGAGGGCCCGCTCGCGGTCGTGGCGCGGGAAGATGCGTTCGTCGCGCGCCTCCAGCACTTCCGGGCCGCAGTCGAGTTTTTTCGCTACCGCGTCGAAAAGCTGCGCGCGCAGATTCCGCGCGGCTTCCAGGCACGCGTTGCCGGCCATGAAGGTCACACGGCTCGAATAGCTGCCCAGGTCGACGGGCGTCAGCTCGGTATCGGCGGCCACCAGCCGGATCCGTTCGGGCCGAACGCCCAGGACTTCGGCGACGATTTGCACTTGAATGGTGTCCGAACCCTGCCCAATTTCACTGGCGCCGGTGTAGACCGTGATGCCGGCATCGCGGTCCACCTTGATATGCACGGTCGTATGCGGCATGTTCGAGCGGATGATCGGGTTGGCTGCGCCGCTGACGTAATGGCTGCAGGCCATGCCGATGCCACGCCCGAAGGGCAGCTTGCCACGCTTCGCGGTCCAGCCGGAGCGCTCGACCACACGCTCGATACACTCCGGCAAACCGTAGCTGGTGACGCGCAACTGGTTGGCCGTGATGCACGGCGCGCGGAGCAGATTCCGCCGGCGCAGCTCGACCGGGTCGAGCCCGGCCTTTTCGGCCAGCACGTCGAGCAGGCACTCGAAGGCAAAGCGCATGTTCACCGTGCCGTGGCCGCGCATGGCGCCGCAGGCAGGCTTGTTGGTCAGCACGCGGTAGCCATCGTAGCGCGCGGCGGGAATGTCGTAGATGGCGTGGAGCAGGTTGCCGGAATAGAGCACCGTGACCGGCCCGTAGCCGCAGTAGGCGCCGCCATCCTGCACCATGCGGGCTTCCACAGCCGTGATTCGGCCCTCGCGGGTGATGCCGACCTTCAGGTCCATGTAACTGATGGGCCGGCCGCGGTGGGCATAGAACACTTCTTCGCGCGTATAGGTGATTTTTACGGGTCGCCGGGCCTTCTTCGCCAGCACCGCCGCGGCGACCTCCAGGGGAATGACTTCGCTTTTGCCGCCGAATCCGCCGCCGACGAGTGGCTTGACCACGCGGATGTGGCTCATCGGCATCTCGCAGACGTTCGAGAGCGTCCGCTGCAGGTAATAAGGCACCTGCGTCGAACTGTAGACGGTGAGCCGTCCGTCCGGCTCCCAGACAGCGAGGGTAGCGTGCGGCTCCATAGCCGCGTGGGTGACCTCGCCGGCATAGAAGCGTTCGGCGTGGATGATTTCGGCTTCGGCAAAGCCCTGCTCTACATCTCCGAACACATGGTGATATTCCTTTTCGATGTTGCGCGGTTTGTTGCTGTGAATCCAGTGCTCGGGATTTTCCACCTGCATTGCCGCGAGCGGATCGAACACGGCGGGCAGCGGTTCGTATTCGACATCAATCAAGGCCAGAGCCTGTTCGGCAACTTCCAGACTGGTGGCGGCGACGGCAGCGACGTTGTCTCCGATGTAGCGGACCTTGTCGGTCTGAAACACGCGCTCATCGTGTCCGATCGGCAGGATGCCGTACGGGTGGGGTGCATCCCGCCCGGTGGCGACAGCTTTCACGCCCGGCAGCGCTTCGGCCCGGGTTGTATCGATGCGTCGGATGTGCGCGTGCGGATACGGAGAGTGCAGAATCTTGCCGAACAGCATGCCGGGCACAACCAGATCGTCGGCGTATTTGCCCAGGCCGGTGACTTTGGCCCGGGCATCCGTCATGGGCAGCGGCTTTCCGATTATGGAAAACTCGGCCATGGCTTACTGGCTCCCCTGGGCGGCAGTCGGGCTGGCAGCGGCAGTTCGCGGCACCTGCTGCCAGCGCTCCAGTGCCAATCGCACCGACTCGTAGATTTGCATGTAACCGGTGCAGCGGCACAGATTGGACGAAAGTGCCTCGCGAATCTCTTCGAGCGTCGGCTGGGGATTGCGATCGAGCAGCGCTTTGGTTGCAATCAGAAATCCGGGCGTACAGTAGCCGCACTGGGCTCCGCCGGAAACCGCAAAACCTTCCTGCACCGGATGCAGTTCGCCGGGCGGGGCTAAACCTTCCACCGTGGTGATCTCCGCTCCGGCATAGCTGGCCGCCAGAGCCACACAGGAAAGCATCGGCGTGCCGTCGATCAACACGGCGCAGCAACCGCAACTGGAATCATCGCAGCCGCGTTTGGAACCGGTCAGGCCCAGATCTTCGCGGAGCACGTCGAGGAGCAGTTTGTTCGGCGGCACCGCCACCTGGCAGGTTTCGCCGTTGACGCACAGCTTCAGCAGGATTTTTTCCATCATGTCTCGTTCGGTTTTCGCTGCAACGAACCGGACTTCGCGGCGTGCGGCTAGTCCGCCAGTTTGCTGAGCGCCTCCTCATCGTAGCCGAGCACAATCTGTCGGCCGCGAAGGACGATCGGTCGCCGGATCAGATTGGGCTCCTGCGCCATCAGCCGGAGCGCCTCGGCCCGCGAGGGCGGATTCTGTTTCATCTTGCGCTTCCGATAGAGCTCGTGCTTCGGGTTCAGGAACAACCGGTAATCGCGATCCCCGATCAATGCATCCAGCTCGGCCACCGTGAGCGGCTCGCGGGTCAGGTCGCGCAGTTCCAGCTCGACCCCTTTGCGTTGCAAGAGACCTCTTGCCTTGCGACAGCTGGTTCAGGTCGGCTTGTGAAAGAATTTCAGCTTGGCCATCTTTGCTTCTCTCCTGCGCCCGTGGTCGCGTCTTTCCCGCTAGTAGCGGGGCATCGCCGGATCGATTTCCACGGCCCAGCGCTCAATGCCGCCGGCCAGCGAACGTACGCTCTCAATTCCCTGTGCCCGGAGCCAGGCCGCCACGTTCAACGAGCGAATTCCGTGGTGACAGTAGACCACCACTTCGTCGGCCGCAGCAAACAGCTCCAGATGGCGTGCGACTTCGCCCATCGGCACCAGTCGCGCACCGGGCAGGCGGCAGATGGCGTATTCGTGCGGCTCGCGACAATCCACCAGCAGCAGTGGCTCACCCCGGTCGAGTTTGGCCTTCACTTCCCGTGGCTCGATCTGCAGTTCGTCCAATGCGTCCTCGCTTGCCCGGACGTCCACAGCACCGGCCCGTCAGTAGCCGAAATTCGCCGGTACGGAAAACGCCGGCTGCCGGACAGCCAGCGGTGCCAGCCGCTGTGCGCCGAGCCGCTCCAGATACTCGCGACGGTCGTGGACCTCGTACACCCAGCGCCGCAGCCAGTGCTCGTACCCTTCCAGGGTGCGGCTTTGCTCGTGGTATTCGGTGAAGAACCGATGATCGCGGCCATAATAGCCCTGCACCGGGGAGGGATGTGCCCCCCAGGGTTCGTGCACCACGGCGCCAACGAGCAGACCGGGGATCAGCGTGCGATTCGGGTCCGAGGCGATCACGTCTGGCGCAACGATTTCTTCGGCCACGACGATCACCTGCCGCGCCGCACGCGCGCCGTCTATGGCCACACCGAAGTTGCCCCACAGGTGCGCGTTGCCGAATTCATCGGCGCGCTGCACATGGAGAATGGCTACGTCGGGCCGGAGCGCGCGCACCGCGACCAGTCTTTCCTCGTTCACCGGCGAGGGAAATTCCCGCAGATTCCCGTTGCGGGCCAGCAACTCCGAGCCGAGTGTCGCATAGGTGGGCAGGAACGGAACGCCGAGCGCGCCAGCGTGCAAGGCCAGTGCCAGCGTGAAGTTGGAATAATCCACCATCTGTACGGGCTGCGGAATGTTCTGCTCCACTGCCCGGCGCAGGCAGTAGCCCACTCCTGCCGAAACGTTGCCGACCCAGGCGGCCAGGACTCGCGACACCACGCCCGCACCGATCAACTGGTCGAACAGAATATCCGAGATCGGTCCGATCAGCGTCAGATCGCGTCGTCCCTGGCGAATGATCTCGTGGCCGGCAGCGAACGGGATCATCTGTTCCATCTGGGCACCGAGCAGCACTGTCTGGCCATCCCGCACATGGCGGGCGATCGCTTCGCGCATGCTGACCAGCTTGGACGCGGCAGCCATGATTCCGTTCAGCTCCGGCTCTGCCAGACGGGCGCGCGCTTTTCGAGAAACGCGCGGATGCCTTCCAGGGCGTCCGGGGTTTTCATCAGTTCCTGCAGATAGAACTCTTCGATGCGGTGCAGATCGGCCTCGAAGCTGGCATCGACGCGGCGGCGCAGTTCCCGGCGGGTCATGCGGAGCACGGTGGCACTCATCCGCTCCAGCTCGCCCAGCAGCTCGGCCACGGCCCCGCCCAGCCCGTCGTCGGGTACCACGCGCGTGACCAGGCCCAGCGTTCTGGCCTCCGCGGCGGAAATTGTCCGCCCGGTCAGAATCAGCTCCAGCGCCGCCCGCGGCCCGCACAGCGCCGGATAGGTAAGCATCGCCACCGGCGGGAAGCAACCCAGCCGGATTTCCGGCTGGCCAAACTGGGCCGACTCTGCAGCAATCACAAAGTCGCAGAAGGTGGCCAGCTCGGCGCCACCACCCAGGCAATGGCCGCGGACGGCAGCAATGGAGAGGCAATCGGCGCGCCAGATCTGCCGCAGCACACCGTGGAACGCACTGAGCATTTCTTCGACCCGGCCGGGGAGGTGGTCGCGAATCTCCACGCCGGCGGAAAACGCGCGTTCGCCGGCACCGCGAAAGACGACAAAATCGCACTGTGCGGTCAGCTCGTGCAGCGCTTTGCCCAGAGCGTGCAGCATGGGAATGTCCATCACGTTCAGCGGCGGCCGCTCCAGCGTCAGCCAGCCCGTTCGGCCGGTGATTTCAGCGCGGACAGTGCCCGGGGCACTCATACGACACCCGTCCAGAAGCCGCCGGGGTCCAGCTCGCGCAGCACTGCGAGTTCGGCGGCGGTGGGCGGCGGGGTTTGCTTCAACTGCTCGGCCACCCGCAAAGTCCAGCCCGTGTTGGCCAGCACGTCTTCGACGCGCACACCCGGATGGACCGAATCCAGAAACGCTTCGCCGTCGGCCCCGAAACGGAGCACGCCCAGTGTGGTGATCACCGCGGCGGGGCCGGTGCCCGCCGGCAGCCCCTGCGCGCGCCGCCAGTCGTTGCCCGTGCCGTAGCCGGGCGAGGTCAGGTAGCTGACCCGTTCGACCAGACGCGTTTTTTCGTGCTTCAGCAGCACGACGGTGCGTCGGGCCAGGCAGGCGATGTCGCAGGCACCGCCCGAGCCGGGCAGGCGGATGTTCTGCTGGCCGCGCCGCGCCCAGGTCGAGTTCAGATTGCCGAAGCGATCCACTTCGGCGGCACCGAGAAAACCCAGGTCCACGCGGCCCTGCTGCAGCAGGCCCATCACGTCGAGCATCGCCCCGCACCAGGTGGCGCCGCGCAGGTTCGGCGGGTCCGCCATCGTGTAGAGCAGCTCCGCCGCGGGCGTTTCGCGGAGTACGCCGTTTTCAAACAGGCCCACGGCCCGCGGGGCATGCGTGCGCTTGGCCAGCAGGAACGCCAGCAGGGGCAGTCGCATGCCTACAAAGACCAGCTCGCCATCGCGCACTTCGCGTGCGGCGGCCGCCACCATCAGCTCGCCGAGCGAATAGCCGTGGGCCGGTTGTGGCGCGGCTTCCGTATGCGCCGGCGCAGGCATGGCTCAGTTCACCTGCGGAATCTGCTTGGGCGCGATCCATTTCGGCTCGTTCGCCTGAATGTCGTTCACCAGCCGGACGTCTTCCGGCGACGGCAGCACTTCCTGGAGATGCTGCTCGTATTCGGCCGGGCTGAGCAGTTCGCCGGTGACCGAGTACGGCTGGCCCGCGAACTCCCCGATGCGGCGGTGGAACTTCAGGTCGGGCACATACAGCTTCGGCTGGCCCGCGGGGATGTTCTTGTTCAACTGCTCGATCAGTTGCCTGCACTCGAGATGATAGAGGTAGCGGTTGTGTTCGTTCAGGTGGCCGAGATCGGCTTCCTGTTGCGCCTTCGGTTCATCGAACCGACCTTTCAGGCCCCAGACGTAGAACCAGTGCGCCGAGCTGGAATTGTCCACGCCGAACAGGTCATAGCTGACCGGCACCCACTTGTTGATGTACTTCTGCACAATCGGAATCGGCACCACGCCCGCCTTGATGACGCGTTTCAGGCCGTCCTGGCCGGTGCCCAGGTGAAAGGATTCTTCGCGGAGCATCGGGATCATGGACTGCGCCAGCGGCGCGAAGGCCGAATAGCTGAGCATGGTGAGCTGGAACTTGCCGTCGCGATCCACGAAATCGGTATAGGTGAAAAAGTCCAGCCAGTTGTCCACCGGCTGGTTGAAGGCGCCGAGCAGCCGTTTCTGTTCGAACGCGCGTCGCTCCAGCATTTTCTGCGCTTCAATGCGACCGCCATAGCCGAAATGATGGATCAGCAGATGGCACATCTGCCAGCCGTGGCGCATCTCCTCGGTGACCACGCGGCACAGCGACTGGCGATCGTGCTCGCTCGGCGCCGTCTGGAACAGGTAGCGCTGCTGCTCGACCGATGCGAATTCCGTGTCGCCCTGATAGATGATCAGGTTCTGCAAGGCATCCCGGATGCGCTGGTCGGGGATCTGGATCACCTTCTCCCACTTCGGTCGGCCGCGGAAGGCGCCGAACTCGATTTCGTTCGAACGCGTGGGCCCGAACTTGGCTTCGAACTTGTAATTCACGATTTCCGGGTAGTCCACGCCCACGTCCTTGATCCATTCGTGGAACAGCGTCACCCAGTCATCGAACGTGCTGATGCGTGCAGCAGGCATTGCGTATGTTCCTCCTGTACTCTGTACTTTCCGAATCGGCTAGCCAAACCCACAGCATTCTGCCAGCAGGAATCATCCCGGGGCCTCACTGGCCGCGAAAAATCGGCTTGCGTTTCTCGAAAAAGGCCGACATCCCTTCGGCGGCGTCGGCCGAGCGAAAGCACTCGACCTGCCGGGCGATTTCCGCGTCCATGGCGCGGCGCAGCGCGTCCAGTGCATCGCCGAACAGCACCTGCTTGATGCCGCGCACGGCCAGCGGCGGTGCGGCGGCCAGCCGCTCGGCCAGCGCATGAAACTCTTCCTCCAGCCGGGCCGCGGGCACGACCCGGTTCACCATGCCGATGCGCGCGGCCTCTGCGGCTGAAATCATCTCGCCGGTATAGAACAGCTCCGCGGCCCGCGCCGGCCCGACCAGCCGCGGCAACAGGAAGGTGCCGCCGAAGTCCGGGAACAGTCCAACACGCGCGAAGTTTTCGCCAAAGCTGGCCTCCTCCGAAGCGATGCGCAGGTCGCAGGCCAGCGCGAGATTCATTCCCGCGCCGGCGGCAGGGCCATTCACCGCCGCCAGCACCGGCTTGGGCATTGCGCAGATCTCCAGGACTGCAGCGTGGCCGGCTTCCAGCAGCCGGCGCAGTTCTTCCGGCGCGTTGCGCTGGCGCACTTCCGCGAGCAGCTTCAGGTCGCCGCCCGAGCAGAAGGCGCGGCCGGCGCCGGTCAGAACCACGCAGCGCACCGTCGCATCCTGAGCAGCGCGCTGCAGCGCCGCCCGCAGCGCTTCCGCCAGCTCGACGTTGATTGCGTTCAGCCGCTCCGGACGGTTCAACGTCAGAATGGCGACTGCGCCCTCGCGGCGCTCGAGCACCGCCGGTGCTACGGTGGCCTGGGTCGGTCCACTCATGCCTCACCCGCCCAGCCGGCGCAGCAGCGCGGCAAGCTGCCGGAAGTACTTCAGCTTCTGCCGTGCACCCAATCCGGTATTTCGCCCGCTGGTCGAAGGCAGCACGAAGACGCGGGCCCCGTAGAGCATGTCGGGTTGCAAACCGTATTTGCATTTCTTCCCGGCGAAATGCTCATACGCCAGCTTGCCGTGGAAAGCCACCACTTTGGGCTGTACTTCCGACAATTTCTGAGCCAGCAGCACACGGCCTTCGGCAAAGTCTTCGCGCGTCAGCTCGTCCACGCCCCGGGTCGGGCGCTTGACCAGGTCGGTCAGCCCGATGCCGAACTCGATCACACGGCGATCGTCCCTGTATTCCAACGGTTCCGGGACCAGGCCGGATTCGTAGAGCAGTGGCCAGAACGCATTGTTCCGCCCGGCGTAGTAATGTCCGACGCGGGCCGACCGCTCTCCCGGATTGCAACCGACAATCACCAGCTTCATCCCTCGCCGAAGATAATCCGGCAACGTACGCATCCCCCAGCCCTCTGCCCCGGCCCGGCGGCCCTGTGCGGACTCCCCGCTCTCAATCCTTCAGATTGACCCAGACGGACTTCACCTGCGTGTAGTGCTCGAGCGCATGCGCGCCGAGTTCACGGCCATAGCCGCTCATCTTGTAACCGCCGAACGGTGCCGCCGGGTCATAGTTGTTGTAAGTGTTGATCCACACGGTGCCCGCTTTGAGTTGCCGCGCGACGCGATGGGCTTTGGCGATATCCCGCGTCCAGACGGCCGCAGCCAGCCCATAAGGATTGTCGTTCGCCTGGCGGATAGCGTCTTCGAGGGTTTCGAACTCCAGCGCTGCCAGCACTGGACCGAAAATCTCTTCGCGTGCGATGGTCATGTCGTTGCGCACGCCATCGAAGACCGTCGGCTGCACGAAATAGCCTTTGCCATTTCCGAAGGCAGCGCGCGTGCCGCCAGCCACCAGCCGGGCCCCTTCCGCTCGGCCCTTTTCGATGTAGGAGAGCACCTTCTGCATCTGCTCCTCGCTGACCAGTGCGCCGAGCCGGGTTTTGGGGTCCAGGGGGTCACCCGGCTGCAATTTGCGGGCCCGGTCGGCCAGGCGTTCGATGAATTCGTCCTTGATTTTTTTCTCCACGAATACGCGCGAACCCGCGGCACAAACCTCGCCCTTGCCGTAAAAGATGCCTATCGTAGCGCCCTTGACGGCAGCATCCAGGTCGGCATCAGCGAAGATGATGTTCGGGGATTTGCCACCGAGCTCCAGGGTGACGCGTTTCAGGGTATCGGCCGAATTGCGCACAATCTCCTGGCCGGTGGCGGTCGAACCGGTGAACGCAATTTTGTCCACACCCGGGTGCCGAACCAGGGCACGACCGAGCTCGCGGGTCGAACCGGTGAGCACGTTCAGCACACCGTCCGGAACGCCAGCCTGCTGCGCCAGCTCCGCCAGCCGCAGGGCGGTCAGAGGAGTCCACGGGGCCGGCTTCAGCACGACGGTATTGCCGCAGGTCAGCGCGGGCGCCACCTTCCACGAAGCGAGCAGCAACGGGAAGTTCCACGGGACGATGGCGGCCACCACCCCGACCGGTTCGCGCAGGGTGTAATTCAGGAAGGGCCCACGAACCGGAATAGTCTCGCCATGGATTTTCGTGGCCCATCCGGCGTAGTAACGGAAGACCTCGGCGGCCATGGGCATATCCACATAGCGGGACTCGAAGATGGGTTTGCCGTTGTCGAGAGTTTCCAGCGTGCCCAGCTCGTCGCTGTGCTGATCGATCAGGTCTCCGAGGCGCCAGAGAATTTTCGCGCGATCGGCTGCGCTCATCTCCGCCCAGGGGCCGGATTCGAACGCCTGACGGGCGGCCTGCACGGCCAGGTCGACGTCACGTTCGCCGGCATCGGCGACGTGTGTGATCGGCTCTGCGGTGGCCGGATTGATGGTCGCGTAGGTCCTGCCGTCGGCTGCGTCCAGCCATTGGCCGCCGATGAACAGCTTGCCCGGCCTGACCTGCACCTGCGGTGCCGTCGCCATGGTTCGCTCCACTTACTTGCCCCGGAACTGCGGCTGCCGCTTCTCGACGTAGGCGTTCAGGCCTTCCTTGGCGTCTTCGCTGGTGAACAGCAACTGTTGCAGTTCGCGCTCCAGGCCGAGTGCTTCCTGGAAGGAGATTTCCGAACCGGTTACGACAGCGCGCTTGATGCGGCCCACGGCACGCGCCGCTTTGTTGGGCGGACAGAACTGCCGGGCGTAGGCCATCACGTCGTCCCAGAAGGTCTCGCGGTCGTAGATGTCGTGGATCAGGCCGAATTCGAGCGCCTCTTCAAAGCTGAAGGTGCGGCCGGTAGCCATCAGCTCGAGCGCGCGGGCGCGGCCAATCACGCGGGACAGCCGCTGCGTGCCGCCCGTGCCGGGCAGCACGCCCAGGTTCACTTCCGGCAGGCCGATCTTGCCGCCTTCCTTGCGCGCCAGACGGATATCGCAAGCCAGCGCAATCTCCAGCCCGCCGCCGACCGTGTGTCCGTTCAGCGCCGCAATCACCAGCTTGGGCGTCTGCTCGAGCCGGCACAGCGTTTCATTGGCGTGCAGGCAGAAGTAGTACTTGAACTGCGGATCGGCCTTGGCCAGCATGGCGATGTTAGCTCCGGCGGAGAAAAACTTTTCACCGGCGCCGCGCAGCACCAGCACGTACACGCTTTCATCCATCCGGGCGCGGAGGATGGCCGCGTCGAGCTGCTGCATCATTTCGTAGGTGTAGGTGTTGGCCGGTGGATCGTTCATTTCCAGGATGGCCACACCGTCTTCCACCCGGTAACTGACTAGCTCCTTTTGCTCGATGGCTTGGGTTGTCGCCATGAAATGCCTCCGGTTCGGATTCGATATAACTGTTGCGTAAACTGCTGTCGTTCAACCGGCCAGCCGGCCCGCCGCCTGCGCGTTGCCGCGGCTGGATTCACGCCAGCCGATGCGGTGGCCGTGGCCGTTGCATACTCCTTGGAGAAAAATTCCGGTCATGATCTCGGCCAGCCGGTCGGCGCTGGGGTCTACCCGGGGGTTGTACCAGGTGTAGATCCAGTTCATCATGCCGAACAGACTGAGCACTGCGATGCGCGGCTGAATGCCGCGAATCCCTTCGCTGCGACGCAGTTCTTCGAAGATTTCTCGTGCCAGTGTGTAGTAGCGGCGCTTGATTTCCGCCACCTCACGGCGCAGCGGTTCCGTCAGAGCTTTTTCCTCGTGCGTGAGGACCTTCATCTCGACGGGATGGCTGAGGAAATACTCCAGGTGATTCTGCACGAACACGCGGAGCCGTTCGACCGGCTCAGCCACACCGGCCAGACGCTGCTCGAGCCGCTCCAAGATACTGCGGAAGGCACAGATCTGGATCAAATAAAGCAGTTTCTGCTTGCTTTCGCAGTAGTAGTACAGCCCCGCCAGCGGGACGCCGCTCGAACGGCTGATATCGCGCATGGAGGCGCCGGCGTACCCTTTCTCGGAGAAGACGCGCGCGGCATGACGCAGGATGTGGCCGAGCTTTTCCGCGCTGGCCTGCCGCTCCGGCGATGAGTTGGCCGGCGGGCGGGAAAGTGGAGTGCTGTGCCGGTGGACTCGGGCACTGCTCGCGGAGAGTACCGCAGGCGATTGGCCCGCGGGCCGGTTCCGACTTTGCGGTCGCGCCATGCGTTTGGAGAAGTACGCCCGAAAACCTTGCTGAGTCGAACGTTCGTTCCAACGATACCCGCACTCCCCTGCCCTGTCAAGCACTTCGCTTGCCGGCCACCGGTGCCTCGCACAAGCCTGCTGGCCGTACTGCGGCGCCGAAACTGCCGGTATTTCCGTGCTATGCTGGGGTGCGCCAGCGGTGATTCGGGCGCGGTTTCGCATTGACTTCACCCATGAGCAGCCTCAAACCGAAACCGGTTCCAGAACGCACGCCCGTAGGGGGCGCCGACGAGCATGTGTTCGTCGAGCGAGCCCGTCGGGGAGACCTGGCGGCATTCGAAGAGCTGGTCAATCGCTACGAACGAAAAATCTTCCGCCTAGCACTGAACATTACCGGCAACCGGGAAGACGCCGAAGAGGTTCTGCAGGAAGCCTTTCTGAAGGCTTACACAAATCTGGATCGCTTCCAGGGCGATTCCCGCTTCTACACCTGGTTGGTTCGCATCGCGGTGAACGAAGGCCTGATGAAACTGCGCAGGCGCCGTCCCAACGTGGTTTCGCTCGACCAGGAGCTGGAAGCCGAAGACGATCTGTTGCCGCGCCAGGTGGAAGACTGGGGACCGAATCCGGAACAGCGTTTTGCGCAGATCGAGCTGCAGCGCATTCTGGACGAAGCGATCGCAGGTCTAGAGCCCGACTACCGCGTCGTCTTCGTGCTGCGCGACATCGAGCAGCTCTCCTCGGAAGAAACCGCGCAGGCGCTGGACATCTCGGTGCCGGCGGTCAAGTCGCGTCTGCTGCGTGCGCGCCTGAAACTGCGCGAGCGCCTGAATCCCTATTTCCGGCCCGGCGAATCGCCGCTGCCCGCCCGACCGGAACGGTAGGAGTCGCACCATGGATTGCCGAGCTGTGATTCGCGAACTTTCCGAATACCTGGATGGCGAACTCGACCGCACCCTGTTCGAAGAAGTCGAACGTCATCTGGCTCACTGCCAGGACTGCCGTCTGGTGGTGAACACGACGAAGAAGACCATCGAGTTCTACTGCAACTCCGCGCCGCTGCCGCTGCCCGAAGACGTCCGCAACCGGCTCCATGCCGCCCTGGCCACGCGCCTGAAGCGCCCGTCTCCCTGATCCGCCGCTTTCCGGTCGCGCCCGCGCGCGGGAAATGTTCCCGCATCGGTACCGGCTCTTTCCGCGCAACTATTTTTTTCGAGATGGAAATCGCGGCCACGTTCGTGCGCGAAGGCAAATCCGATGCGGCGGTGGCAATGGAGCAGCGCATCGAGCGAAAAATGCACGCAGGCATTCCGGGGCGCGGTCGCGCTGAACGATCTCAGCCGCAGTGTTCGAACAGCGGCAGCCGCGTGCCGAGGCCGCGCTCCTGCGCCAGCTCGACGACGCGCGCAGCCACGGCAACGTCTTCCACCGCCACCCCGTTCGATTTGAACAGCGTCACCTGCCGTGCGTCGGTTCGGCCCGGCACACGCCCGGCGACGATATCGGCGAGCTCCCGCACAACCATCCACGCGCTCGCTTCCAGGCCCCCGAACGCGGCGAGCAAGTCGCCCGATTCCAGCATGGCCTGCTCGCGCGAATCCACGGCGATGATGCCGGCACGCCGCACGGCTTCCTCATCGAGCTCGCGTTTCTGGGGAAAATTCGCACCGATGGCATTGACGTGCGTGCCCGGCGCCAGCCAGCGGCCCAGCAACACGGGCGTGGAGGAGTTCGTAGCGGTGACGACAATCTCGGCCTCCCGAACCGCTTCTTCGGCTGAGCCCGCCGGATAGACAGGCAGTTGCAGCCGCTCGGTCATCTCGCGCGCGAACTGCGCACGCCGCTCCGGGTTACGGCTGTAGGCGCGCACGCTGGAAAGCTGGCGCACAGCGGCGATGGCTTCGAGCTGCGTCCGCGCCTGCAGGCCGGTGCCGATGATGCCCGCCGTGGTCGCATCCGCGCGAGCCATATACTTCGTGGCGATGCCGCTGGCGGCGCCGGTGCGCATCTGTCCCAGGTAATCGGCTTCGAGCAATGCCACGAGTTCACCCGTGCGGGTCCGGTACAGCGGAACCAGAAAGCGCACACTGCCGCGCGCACTCGTGTAAATTTTCAGCCCCGCGTAGCCGGTTTCCGTGTCGGCTGCCGCCATGTAGTGCAGGAAAACCTTCTCGGGCAGGGCGAAGCGGCGGCGGGGATGCAGCAGTGCTGTTCCATCCGCCAAATGGCGGAAGGCCTGCTCGACGGCGTCGAGCGCCACGGGCATGGTCAGCACCGCGCGAACGTCAGCTTCACTGAGCAACAGGGCCATGTTCTCTGCCGGAAGGGAAGGGGTGTCGTTCTACTTCAACCGTACCACGAACGTCCGACCCTGAGGTTTGACTTCCAGCTTGTCTTCCCGCGCCAGCCAGCCCAGCGCCATGTAGACAATCGGTTCCGGCACATCCACCTGTCTTTTCAGGGTCGAGACACGAAGCTCGCCTTCCTCGTCGAGGGTGTGCCAGATGCGCCCTGCCGTTTCGCCAATTTGTTGAATCACCATCGCGTTCCCTCAAGCAAAATGCTGCCGACAAAATGTTTTCACAGGCGAGGTGGGTTTGCAATCCGGGAAGCCGCAGGAACCCGGAATTGCAACCCGCGGCGGCCGGGTGGATTGCCGGCGTAACTGACCGAACCCTGAAAGAAACCCCGGCCGAGCAGTGCCCATCTGTGCCGGGATCAGCAGGCAATTGCCCTGTGCAACGGGTTCTTGCGCAACAGCCAGTCGGGTGGGACAGGTTCGGGTGCGGGTGGGCCTGGCCATCAGCTTTGGAAACGGGGAGATTGGCAGGGGAACTCGCTGCCAGGCCCGGGCGGTCGCTGCAACGCCCACAGGAAGTCGCAATTTATGGATTCGACTGTGGGGCCGGCTGCGAGGCCTGCACGTCCTGCGGCAGAGGCTGTGGGGCTTCGGGCATAACCAGCCAGGCGATGAGATAGACGATGACGCCCGGAAAGATGCCGGTGAAAACCACCACCAGCACCCAGATCAGACGCACGAGCGTTGAATCCACCTCGAAGTACTCGCCCAGTCCACCGCAGATGCCGGCCAGTTTTTTGTCGGTGGCCGAACGCATCAGGCGCCGGGCGCTCCGGGCCGTCTGCGCAGTGTGCTGTCGCGCTCCGCAGAAGTAGCAAAAATTGGAGTGATCGGCAATTTCCCGCTGGCAGTGTCTGCAAATCATTTCTCCCCCTCGAGCGACGGCTGTTTCTATCTTACGATACGCAGCCAGCAGCAAAAAGTTCCGTTGAACCGGCTGTGAACGCGGACCGCTTCAACGGCGGCGAAGCACCAAGGTATCGGCCAGCAGGTCGTGCAGCGCCTGTTTTTTCTCCGTCAGGCCGGCCAGTGCCAGCGCGAGCAGCCCGAGCAGGACCAGCAAAGCAATCAGCGCATAGTGCATCGGCTGGCGGGCATAAGGCGAAAGCCAGACGAAGCTGGCCAGAAACTGCAGCGCAAAAAATTTTCCCAGGTGGCGTCCGGTGGCACGCCAGAACGAGATGCGACGACCGGCCAAATCCGTGACCACCAGCCCGATCAGCCGCTTGCCGAGCGTGGCCTGCCGCGGAGAACTTTCCAACAGCGCAAAATAGAGCCAGACGAGCACGGCATGGACAATTTCGAGCGGCAGCGCAATGGCCTCGATCTGCTGTTCCAGAAAGGCGGGATCTGGCTGCAGTGTCTGTCCGGTACTCAGTGTCCGCACGAGCAGAAGAAACACCGCCAGGAAAACGGCCACCACGAACAACAGGATGCCGTCCACGAAATATGCTGCAAAGCGGCGCCAGAAGCCGGCGTAGCGCATCGCGACCACGCCGGGCTGCGGTGCCACAGCCGGCGCGGCTGTATCCGCGCCGGCTTGCTCGCCTGCAGGGCTGCGCGGAGCGAGCACCGAAGGGTCTACGCGGACTTCGGGCGGAGAGGATGGCTGGGCTGCCGGTGTGATCGATTCCGGGCGCTGCGCAGGGACCGGCCGACCACACGAGGCGCAGGAGTCGAGTGTTTCGGAAAGTTCCGCGCCGCAGAAGGGACAGAAAGCGGGCATCGCGACCGTCCAAGCGGGTGCATCCTAGCAGACTGCCGCAACGCAGAGCAAGTTATCAGTGGCTGCGTTGCCGGCCGGGTAGGCGCCGGGAGATTAGAACGCCACCAGGTCTTGAACCGCACGGAAGATGTCTTCGCTCTGCGGCAGGATGACATCTTCCAGTTTGGGCTGGTACGCGCAGAAGGTATCTTCCGCAGCCACGCGGCGGACCGGCGCATCGAGTTCTTCGAACAGCTCATCGGCGATGCGCGCGGCAATTTCCGCGCCGTACCCCCACGAGAGGGAATCTTCATAGGCCACGAGCACGCGGCTGGTCTTGCGGACGCTGGTGGCGATGGCTTCCCAGTCATAGGGATTGAGCGTGCGCAGGTCCAGAATTTCTACCGAGATGCCCTGCCGTTCCAGGTCGGCGGCCGCCACTTCCGCACGGTGCACCACCGCACCGTAGGTGATGATGGTGGCATCGGTGCCGGCACGCACCAGACGCGCGCGGCCGAAGGGAATGGTGAACTCTGCGCCCGGGTACGGCGCACGGTTGTAGGGCTGGCGGTACAGATGCTTGTGTTCGAGGAACAGCACGGGATCATCGCAGCGGATGGCCGTGCGCAGCAGTCCGCACAGGTCGAGTGCCGTCGAAGGCATGACCACGCGCAATCCCGGGCAGTGGGTGAAGATCACCTCGCCACACTGGCTGTGATAGATCGCCCCGCCGGTCAGGTAGCCGCCGATCGCCACGCGGACCACCGCCGGCGCCTTGAATTTCCCCGACGAGCGCCACCGCATCAGCGCCAGTTCGTTCCGCAGTTGCATCATCGCGGGCCAGATGTAGTCGAAGAACTGAATCTCCACCACCGGCTTCAGGCCGCGGGTGGCCATGCCGATGGCGCGGCCGACAATGTTCGCTTCGGCGAGCGGGGAATTGAAGACACGCGCCGAGCCATAGCGCCGCTGCAGGCCGGCAGTGGCTTTGAACACTCCGCCCTTCCCCTTGACCTGTTCGAGATACTCCTCGCGGCTGCAGTCGGCCACATCTTCGCCAAAGACCACGATGCGTTCATCCCGCGCCATTTCGTCGAGCAGCGTGCGCGCGACCATCTCGACCATGGTCAGCGGCGGTCCGTCGGGAGCCGGCTCGGCTTCGAAATCCTTCG
Source organism: Terriglobia bacterium (assembly GCA_023512135.1). Taxonomy (GTDB): domain Bacteria; phylum Acidobacteriota; class Terriglobia; order Acidiferrales; family UBA7541; genus DSGC01. Next base: position 68,487 of record JAIMAG010000006.1, read on the forward strand.
CCGTGGGGTCCACATCCGGCGAGTACACCCAGAGCCGGACCGAATCTTCCGCCGGCAGCTCCGCGGCCAGTGCGCGGTCGGTGGCCTGGCGGATTTCCTCGTCCACTTCGGCTTCCAGCGCTTCCAGGGCTTTCTCATCCAGGATGTTTTCCCGCACCAGGAACAGGGCAAATTTCGGCAGGGGATCGCGGCGCGCTTCCGCTTCGCGCTCGGCATCGGGTTTATAGAGTTTTTCGTCGTCGGAAAGCGAATGGGAATACGGCCGGATCACATGGGCGTGCACCAGCGCCGGCCCGCGGCGTGCGCGGCAGTACTCGACAGCGCGCTTGCAGGCCACGTAGCTTTCCAGCGGCTCGGTTCCATCGCACTCTTCGATGAGCAGATCCGGGAAATTGCGCAGCAACCGGGAGACATTGCCGCCGGCGGTTTGCACTTCGACGGGAACGCTGATGGCATAGCCGTTGTCTTCGACCATGAACAGCACCGGCAGCTTGCGGATGCAGGCGGTGTTCAGGGCCTCCCAGAACTCACCCTCGCTGGTGGTTCCGTCGCCGCCGGAAACATAGACAATCTCATCGGGATGATGCCGCACCGCATGGCCGAGCGGGGCCTGCTGGGCCTGTTCGAGTGCCCTGGGGAATTTTTCGTAGTAAAGCGTGGCCTCGGCGGCGCCGACCGCCTGCAACCACTGCGTGCCGGTCGGCGAAGACTGGCTGACAATGTTCAGGTCCTGGTGGCCCCAGTGCGAGGGCATCTGGCGTCCGCCGGAGTTGGGATCGTCTTTCGCGCCGACGGCTTCGAGCAGCATTTCATACGGCGTCATTCCCAGCGCCAGGCACAATGCGCGATCCCGGTAGTAGGGGTAGAACCAGTCATAGGCGGGCCGCAGGTTCAGTGCCGCCGCCACCAACACCGCTTCGTGGCCGGCCCCGCTGATCTGAAAATAGATTTTGTTCTGCCGCTTCAACTGGATTTCACGGTCATCCAGCCGTCGGGAAAGATACATCGTGCGGTAGATGCGGATCAGCGTGTCGCGATCCAGGCCGTGGTACTTGGCGGCGTCGAACCGGGCCGTCCTGACGCGATTCTGTACAGGCATGCAGCGCTCCTCGTTGGATTCCGCGCGTCGTGCAGCAGGAGTATTATAGACCAGCCCTCGGACCAACACAGAATCCGAATCTGCCAATGCGTCATGCCCGCAGGGAACCAACACCGGCACACAAAAAACAGGGGCCGCATGCGGCCCCTGTTCCACTGATTGGGAAATGCCGGTGGAGACTCAGCGCGGGGGCCGACCCGCACCCGGCGGACGACCGGCTCCAGCCGGCGGACCGGCCGGCACGCCGGATGGCGGACCCGCTGGACCGCCCCCCACGGCTGGCGGCACGCCGGACGGACGACCCGCCGCAACACCAGCAGCCGGCCTGGCCGCAATCGCCTGGGTGGCCGTCTGGTGGCCGCGCTGCGAGCTGGCGATGGCCCGTTCGAGTGCCGGGCGTGCCTGCTCGGGCACCTGACCCAGCAGGCGTTCGAGCACGCTCAGGTGACGCTGCGTGTTGGTCCGCACGCGCTCCAGCACCGTGCCCGCATCGCCCGGCTCCAGCCAGTCACGTTCGAGCGCATCGTTGATGCGTCCCATGTTCGCTGCATAGCGCTCGATGCTTTCTCGCTCGGTGGCGGCATCGCCGCGCCGGCGGGAGCGCTCCGCCAACCGCACCAGGTATTCGTTGCGGCGCATGGCTTCGCGCGCGGTACGGTCATCGAGCCGGCCCTGCCACTCCACCGCACCGCGGGAAAGGATGGCCTGGGTGGCCGTTTGATGGCCGCGACGGGAAACCTCCAAGGCATGCTCGATGGCGGGACGCGCCTCGGCGGGCACCTTGTTGAGCACGCGCGTCAGCACGGGAATGTGCTTCAGCGTGGCTTCGTCCACACGATCGGCCACATCCAGCACATCCGATTCGCGCACCGCACGCTGGGCCAGGGCTTGCTCTGCGCGCTCCAGATGTTGCGCATACGCTCGGGCGTGCGCCGTCGCCTCCGCCATGTTGTTTTTCTGCTGAGCCGATTCGAGTTTCTTCAGTGCCTTCTCGCTGGCGCGCAGGTGGCTGTTGACCTGGCCCTTGTCCAGCCTACCTGTGTCCGCCACGGCGGACAGCCCAGCCAAAGCCAGGGCCAGCAAAAACATCGAGGCACCCGAAACGATTCGCCTTCGCATTGACGACCTCCTGTCTCTATCGGTCTGCAGGGCTCTGGGCGCTTCACACGGTTGGATGAGTATTTTCCCAGGCGGGGTTATCCGGCTCGAGTAGTACTCTCGTACCAGAGAGCGAAACGATTACCCGGCCCGCTCACCCTAGGGCAGCGCATCAAACCGTGCGGCTGCGCTTTCCCATGCGGTGTCGCCCGTGCGCACAATCTCGAGTTTTGCCGTCCGGAACGGCGCTTCCGTTGGCAATCGCTCGAGCCAGCGCTGGTGGGAGAGCCGCTCGTGCTCAGAAAAATCCAGCCGCACGAGCAGCCGGATCTGTTGCGGGCCGTCCTGAGCTGCCGAGGAGCGCTCGAACTTCCAGCGCATTTTTTCGCCGAGCCGGAACGCCTGCCGCCACGCTTCGATCCGGTGGCGCGCCTGCTGGGCGGCCTGCTCGTCCGCGCCGAAATCAAAAATCAGATAGGATTGCGGCATCCCAGATGCATTAAGCCGCCCGCGGCCGGGAATGTCAAGCGCGGCCGCATCGAGCGAAACTCGTGCCGCTTGCGAAAAACTCAGACCGATTGTCCGAATTGCAAAGTCGATGCAACAGAAAATTTCTGCGCTTCTTGACTGGAGGGCAGTGCGGTGCTATAGAAGAGTTTCACTAGTTGCAACTTAGTTGCAACTAGCGCAGCTCAAAATGGGCTTTCGCCGCAGCCACGGCGAAAGCCCGAACGCAGTTCCATCGAGGTGCCTATGCCACGATACAACCGCGTCTGCTCTTTGATAACAGATTTCCCCCTCTGCCGCAACCTCTTCTTGTTTGCCACCCTGTTGCTGTGCCTGCCCGCCGCCGCCGACAACCAGCGGCAGCTTACCGGCCGCGTGCGCGACCCGCACGGGCTGCCCATCCCGGGTGCCGAAGTGCGTCTGCTGGCTGCTCGCAGACAGGTGGTGGTGCGCCAAACGCAGACCGGAACGGAGGGCCGCTTCGCGTTCACGAATCTCGACGCGGAGTCGTATCAGCTCGTCATTGTCGCTCCGGGATTTCGTCGCTATCAGCAGCCGGTCACAGTTACACCAGGGGCGGCGCCGCTGGAAATCGTGCTGGAGCTCGCCGGGCTGCACGAAGGGGTTCTGGTCACAGCCGAACGCAACGAAACGGAAACCTTCTCGGCACCCCTGCCCGCGGCCATCGTCGCAGACAACCTGCTGGCGCGGCAGCTTCCCGTCAACCTGGCGCAGGTGCTCGAAGAAATTCCAGGCGTACAGTGGCGCAACGCAGGAGCTTTTCGCTCGCGTCCGGTGATTCGCGGCCTCGACAGCAACCGCATCCTGGTTCTGGTGGATGGGGAGCGGTTGAACAATGGCCGCACCTCGACCGAAGACGCGGGCATAGAAACTTCGCTGGTGGACCTGGGGCAGATCGAACAGGTCGAAGTCGTGCGCGGGCCGGGCTCGGTGCTGTACGGCAGCGACGCGTTCGGTGGCGTGGTCAACATTCTGACACGCGCGGCGCGACCGGCCGACCCCCTGCAGTTCGGCATGTGCGCGGGCGGCGATTTCACCCCGAATGCCGACGGGCGCCGGGGACATCTGGAGCTCTGGGCCGCCAGTCGCCACTGGTCGGCCCGGGCGCAGGGCGGAGTCGGGAACTTCGAAAACTACCGATCTCCCGCGGGAACCGTGTTCGGCAGCGGTGTGCGGGAGAACAGCGGGCTGGCCGAGGTGCACTGGTTCCCGCGTCCGCTCCAATCGCTCCACTTCAAATTCCTCTATCGGGGTGGCTACGATTTCGGACTGCCGACGCTGGAGCCGAATCCGTCCTTCCTGGCCTTGTTTCCCTTCAGCAAGCTGCGCAAGTGGAGCTGGGGCTATGCCGGCAGCTTCGCGAGCGGCGCGCTTTCCGCACTGCAAGCGCGATTTTATTCCCAAGAGCAGACCCGGGATTTCTTCAACCAGGTTCGCACAGGCCCCTCGCTCATCCAGAGCGAAACCATCACCGACGTATCGACATTCGGATACGACATTCAGCTCAGCAGCATTCTGAATTCACGCGTCGCTCTGACCTACGGTTCGAGTTTTTTCCACGACCGCAACCGGGATTTCCGCGAACAGATCCTGAATCCCGGCCGTCCGACCGAACTGCTCCTGAGTGCAGCCCCGAGTGTACCCGATTCGACATTTTCCGGGCTGGGATTCTTCCTGCACGTGCAGGCGGAAGCGGCTCCGCGGCTGCGCCTGGTGGGCGGTGTGCGCGCGGACCGATTCCGGCTGGAGGCTGAGCCGACGAAGAATTTCAGCCCGGATGCATTCGCTACGATCCGCGACCGCACCGACCATGCGGTCAGTGGCAACGTCGGTGCCACAGTCACGCTCCGGGAAGGCTGGGTGTTCACAGGTAACCTCGCCCGCGCGTTTCGCGAGCCCAATTTGTTTGAGCGTTTTTTCTTCGGACGCGGCTCTGTGGGTGGATTTGTGGTTCCGAATCCGGATCTGAAGCCAGAAACTTCGATCCAGCTCGACCTGGGCACACGCATCCAGCGAGGACCGGTGCGGCTGTCGTTCAATTACTTCCTGAACAGCCTGACCGATCTGATCTCCCGCGCCCCGACGACATTCAACGGGCAGAGCGTGATTGCCGGCCAACCGGTGAGCCAGAACGTCAACCTGGAAAAAGCACGGATACAAGGGCTCGAATCCAGCGCCGAGGTCTTCCTGCGCGGGCTGGGGGCCCAGTGGAATCCGTACTTTTCGCTGGCCTGGCAGCGGGGCACGAACCGCACAGACGGCGAGCCGCTGCCGTTGATCGCGCCGTTCACCGCACAAGGTGGTCTGCGGTGGCAACCCCTGCGGCTGCGACTGTGGAGCGAGCTGCGTGCGCGCCTGGTCACCTCCAGCCGACGCGTCCCCGTGGGGCAACCCCCGATCGCCGCGTTCACCGTATTTGGCTGGCGTGCCGGTTACGAGCTGCTGCGCGAGGAGATGCTCGCGTCGTTCCTGCTCCCGCCCGGATTCCGCTCGGTCCGGTTTCAGTTCGCTGTCGAAAACCTGGGCGACCGGCTCTACACGAATTTGTTCGAGACCGTACCGGAACCCGGCCGCAGTTTCCGTTTCGGCGTCCATTTCGAGCTGGGCACGGAGGCACGATAGGCGGAGGACCCATGGACCGACCTGATTCCACAAGGGGAGCCGTGCGCGGTGGATTCCAGTTGTTCCGCTGCCGCGCTGGCTGCTTGCATCTCAGTTGCTCGAATCAGGTGACCTTCCACCTGAACCGTGCGCAGTTGCTGGCGCTGCACGAAGCTCTTGAGCGGCTCCTGCGCACTCGGGAAGGTGAGTTGTGTCTGCCGAGTGCGTCTGCGCAAGAAATATCGTGCCAGCCCAGCTTCTGGTTGCGTCCGTCCGAGACGGTGGCCCTGCGCCTGCACCGCGACGAAGCCGTTGCCCTTTGCGAACTCCTCCGCCGCGGCCGCGCAGTGCTGGAAGAAGTTCCGGAACCCGAGTGGCACAGTCGCTACATCATGTAACCCAGGAGACAAACATGCAGCGAAAACTTTTGCAGGCCATGCTGTTCTGGATCGGATTCAGTGGGACCGCGGCAGCCGGCCCACAGGATGCGCTGCTCATCGTGGCGCATGGGGCGCGGCAGCCGGAGTGGAATCAGCGCATCTTCCGACTGGCGGAACAGGTGCAGTGGCCCGGGCCGGTGGGTGTTGCCTTTCTGATGGAAGCGGCGCCGGAGCACCGCCTGGACACGGTGGCGGCGCGATTGGATGCTGCCGGAATCGAGCGAATCATTGTGCTGCCCTTGCTGGTGTCTTCCCACAGCGGGCATTACGAGGAACTGCGCTACTACGTGGGGCAGCGCACCGAGCCTCCGCATCATGCGCACTACCAGCCACTGCGCACCCGCGCCAGACTGGTGCTGGCCCCGGCGATGGACGACCACCCCATCGTCACGCGCATCCTGGCCGATCAGGTGCGTGCGGTTTCCACCGGCCCTGCCGGCGAAACGCTCGTGCTGGTGGCTCACGGCCCCAATGAAGACGAGGAGAACCGCATCTGGCTCGAACACCTGAGACGACACGCCGAGCGGCTCCAGCAGCAATTCCGCTTCCGCCGCATCGAAGTGACCACGCTGCGCGACGATGCGCCGGCACCGATTCGCGATGCGGCGACCGAGCAGCTCCGCAAGGTCGTCCGCCGCGCTGCCGGAGATTCTCGTGTGCTCGTCGTGCCGGTGCTCATCTCCGTCGGCCAGATCCAAAAGCAAATCCAGGAACGGTTGAAGGGGCTCGTCTACACCATGATGGAAACGGGGCTGGCTGAACATCCCTTGGCTGCGGAATGGATCGAGCAGCAGGCTTCGGCGCTGCAAAGCGCTGCGGCCGTCCGCACGCGATGAACGCAGCGGCCCGGCGGGCTGCCCGGATTCCGTGCTTGACATCGAGGGCACACTAAACTATGAAATTCACCAATTCCCGGGCGTTATGCTTTTTCAGTCAGAATCCAGGAGAAGCCTTCGAGCATCCCATCGTGTCAGGATGTGGCGGAGCAACATCGCGCTTCTCTGGCTGACGATCTGGACCTGTGGAACCGTGGCGGCTTCCTTGGGTCCCACCCTGCACGGCCTGGGCCACGACTGCGCGTGCCGTGAGTGGATCTGTTTCTGCCCGCACGACAAAGCCGCCCACCCGCAGCCCGCGGAGCAGCAGCACGACGGAGAAACATCCGGGCCATCCTGCCACAAAAACAAATCAGCCGAGGAGCAGCCCTGTACGCTCTCCTCGTGCGGCAAGCAGCAAGACGACGAGGGATTGTTGACTTCGCCGCCCGCGATTCTTGCTGGCTTGCAGACGCTGCACGCGCCGACTCGGGCGAGCGCGTTGTCTGCACCGGCCGAGCCCCACCCGGCCGTGACGGATCTGCAAAAGGATTCTCCTCCCCCGCGGCTGCGCTTCCTCTGAATCCGGAACTGATCAACGCTGCCCGAAAAGTCCGGGCCGCCGTGTCTCCGACTGACTGAAACCCACTTCAGCGGAATCAGAGGAGGAATCTATGCAGCCGCGCATTGCTGTTTTGTTCAGACATGGTCTGCTGTTTTTCCTGTTGCTGTTCTGTGTTCTGTATCCGGCCGTTGCCAGTGCTCCGGACGAGCCAGCGACGCTGAGCGGTACCGTGCGCGACCCGGCCGGAGCCGTAGTGCCAAACGCTTCGGTGGTCGCTACGTCCACACGCACCGGTCAGGCCTTCCAAACCAGCTCCGACAGCCAGGGGCGTTACGAGTTCGCCGGGCTGCCGCCCGGACAGTATCGCATTCAGGCGACGGCTCCGGGATTCGGTGAACGAATCGAAACGGTGCTGCTCCGAGCCGGCCAGTCGGCACAGCTCGAGCTGAGTCTGCCGATGTCGCCGATGATGCAGGTGGTGACCGTGAGCGAAATTCCGGGCGAAATCGCAGCCGAATTCCACAAGGTACCGGGGAGCATCGCTCTGGTCGGCAAGGTAGAGCTGGAACAATCGCGCGCGGCCACACTGAAAGACGCGCTCGCGTTCACCCCGGGCGTGCTGGTGCAGTCGCGCTTTGGCGCCGATGAAAGCCAGATTTCTATCCGCGGCTCCGGTCTGCGGAACAATTTTCATCTGCGCGGCGTCAACCTGCTGGTCAATGGCCTGCCCTACCAGGATGCCGACAGATTCAGCGATTTCGAATCCCTGGAGCTGATGGCCACCGAACGTGTGGAGGTCTGGAAAGGTGCAAACGCGCTCCGCTACGGTGGCAACACGATGGGCGGGGCGATCAACTTTGTCACCAAGACCGGCGAGACGGCACCACCGCTCGAACTGCGCGTGGTGGGCGGCGCCTTCGGCTTCTACAAAGCGCACCTGGCCACCGGCGGCGAGGCCGGCCCGTTCGGCTACTATGCCAGCTACACGGCCGGCGAGATGGACGGCTACCGCGAGCACAGCCAGCAGGGCCGGCACCGGCTGTTCGCCAACCTCGGCTGGCGCCTCGGTCCCAAAACCCGTCTGGTTGTGGACATTCTCTATGCCAACGTGGCCGAAAAATTGCCCGGCGCGCTGACCCGCAGCGAATTCCTGAGCAACCCGCGCCAGGCCCAAGCCAGCAACGTGACCGGTGACTGGGGACGTTTCTACAACTACGTTCGCGTCGGCACCCACGTCCGGCATGAGTTCAACCGCACGCACACGCTCTCGTTGAATGTTCACGGCCAGTACCGCAGCCTGGACCACCCCATCTTCCAGGTGCTCGACCAGGACAGCCGCAACTTCGGTGGAGAAATCCACTACGCGTTCCAGGGCACACTGGGCAGCCGGCGCAACCGGTTCTTCCTCGGATTTGCTCCGCAGCACGGCACCACCGGTGAACGCCGCTTCGTCAATCTGGGCGCGGGGCAGCCCTTGGGCCAGCGCGGCTCGCTGACCGCCCTGTTCGGCACCGAGGCCACAAACTACGGCCTCTATTTCGAAAATCAGCTCGACCTGACCGCAGCAGCCACGCTCATCGCCGGCGGGCGTGCGGACTGGGCCCGGCGCGAATTCAAGGACCGATTCCTTGCCGACGGCGACCGTTCCGACCGGCGCACGTTTTCCGCGTTTTCGCCAAAGCTCGGCCTGGTCTGGCGGATAGCGGAAGAGGCGCAACTGTTCGGCAACGTCAGTCGCAGCTACGAGCCTCCGCTGCTGCTCGAGCTGACCAGCTTCGGCGCGCCGGGCTTTCTCCCGCTCGAAGCGCAGGACACGTGGCAGTACGAGGTCGGCACCCGGGGGCGACTGGGCAGTCGGCTCGAATGGGACCTCGCGTTTTTCGACGCCGAGATCGACAACGAAATCATCAATCGGAACGTGCGGCCGTTTCCCGGTGCGCCCTTTACTATTCCCAGTTTCCGGAATGCTCCCCAGACCCGGCACCTGGGAATCGAGCTCGGCACCGGCGCATTGCTGGGCGAAGGTCTGGCCTCGGCAGGCGACCGGCTCACCTGGCGGCTGGTCTACACCTGGTCGCGGTTCCGGTTCGTCGACGACCCGGACTTCGGCGACAACGCCCTGCCGGGCGCGCCGCGTCATCTGTTGCGCAGCGAACTGCGCTACACACACCCGCGCGGCTTCTGGGTGGCGCCGAATCTGGACTGGTCGCCGGCACGCTATTTTGTGGACAGCGCCAACACCGCAGTCAACACGAGCTACGCGGTACTGAACCTGAAAGCCGGCTACGACTGGGCAGCGGGCAGAAACATGCGCGCCAGCATCTACTTCGAAGCCGCGAACCTCACCGACCGCAACTATTCCGGCGCGGTGCAGGTGGACAACGACCTGGGCCGCTTCTTCGAACCTTCGGACGGTCGCGCCATCTATGCCGGGCTGAGCTGGCGCTTCGGGAGGTAACTGTGTTGCTTCGCTGCCGTTCGCAGCTTGCCGGGATCAGCCTGCTCGCAGTGCTCGGTGCGGCGGGCGCCTGCCGGAACTCCGCGCCGGCGCCCGCCGTGCAATTCGAACCACAGCCACACACCTTGCCCGCGGGCCAGACAGCCGGTTCGGCGCGCTGGCCGAAGGTGAGCGTCACTGCCTCGGGCGCACTCTATCTGCTTGCACTCGAGCCGACTCCGACCGGTGAGCGGCTGGCGCTGCGCCTCTCGCACAACCACGGCGATTCGTTCGACCCGCCCGTCTGGGTCAGTCCGGCCGGAGCCCCCATCAGCGCGCATGGCGAAAACAGTCCCGTGCTCGCACTGACGCCCACGGAAATTTACGTGCTCTGGGAGCAGCGACGCGAAGACGGCTACGCCGACATTCTGGTCGCGCGTTCGTTGAACTTCGGTCGCAGCTTCGAGCCGCCCGTCCCTGTCGTGCGCAAAGCCCGCCCATCGTTCCACGGCTTTGCCCATCTGGCAGTGGCCCCGAACGGCGACGTCTACGTCGCCTGGCTGGATGCCCGCGACCCGCCCGAGCGGCCGGGCACCTTTTCCGTGTACCTGGCGCGCTCAACCGACCGCGGCGCTTCGTTCGGAGAAAATGTTCGCGTGGCGGGCTCGGCCTGTCCCTGCTGTCGGGTCGCTGTGCTGGCCGGAGCCGGCGGACGAGTGTGGATTGCCTGGCGCAAAGTGTTCGAGGGCGACGTGCGCGATATCGCAGTTTCCACGTCCAGCGACGGCGGCCGCACCTTTGCTCCGGCTGTGCGGGTCGCTGCGGACAACTGGCGCATCGCCGGCTGTCCTCATTCCGGCCCGGCCCTCGCTGCACAGGATCAGCGCCTGTTCGTGGCGTGGATGACCGAAGCGCGGGGACGCAGCGTGGTGCAAGTGGCCTGGTCGGATGATTCCGGACAAACCTTCCAGCCCGCACTGCAAGTCTCCGGCAATATTCTCGACGCCAACCATCCGACGCTCTCCCGATCTCCGGACGGGCGCCTGCTTCTGAGTTTCGAGGGGCGGGCACCCAGCGAACAACAATGGTCTCCCGTGCGGGCTTACGTGGTCAGTCTGCGCTCTTCCGGACAACCCACCGCACCGGTTTCCGTTCCCGCCGGGGAACGCTCGGTGGCCTACCCCACGATTGCCGCGGGAACGGCGGGGCGCTTGTTCGTGGCCTGGACCGAACCCGGCCATCCGGAGTCCCGTGCCCGGCTCGGCCGCGGCCGACTGCAGGACTGAGCCGCAGTCCACGCCGAGCCGCAGACGTCGGCAAAGAGTTCGGCGCTGCGAACAACCCGTCCGGTTGACCGTTGCCTTCGCCGGCCAACCGTGCTAGTTTGAGCGAACAAAAAGCGAAGGAGGAGCCATGTCGGAATCCCTCGCGGTGCGCAGTGCTGCGGTGCCCGCCGTGTCCGGACGCAGCGGAGCGCTCTATGAAGCGCTGCAGGCCCTGGCGGACCACGCCGAACGATTGTCCCGCACCCAGCCGGACGGCGAAGCTGTGCTGACCGCCGTGCGGCATCTGCCGGCGCAGTCGGCGCGCTATGCCCCGATGCCGGCGTGGGTGCGGCCGGAGCTGGCCGCCGTGTATCGCAGCAAAGGCATCGAGCAGCTCTACAGCCATCAGGCCGCGGCCATCGAGGCGGTGCGTGCCGGCCGCCATGTGGTGGTCGTCACCCCGACGGCTTCCGGTAAGACCATCTGCTACAACCTGCCGATCCTGAATGCCGTGCTGGAGAGTCCCGATGCGCGGGCCCTGTACCTGTTCCCGACCAAGGCGCTGGCGCAAGATCAGTTGGCGGAGCTGGAGGATTTGAGCCAGCGGCTCGAGCACGCCTTCGGCGTGTACACCTACGACGGCGATACGCCCGCCGATGCGCGTCGCGCCATCCGGGAAAAAAGCCACCTGGTGCTGACCAACCCGGACATGCTCCACACGGGCATCCTGCCGCACCACACCCGCTGGACTCGCCTGTTCGAAAATCTGCGGTTTGTTGTGCTCGACGAACTGCACACCTATCGCGGCGTTTTCGGCAGCCATCTGTGCAACGTGCTGCGGCGGCTGCGGCGGATCGCGCGTTTCTATGGCTCGGAGCCGCAATTCATCTGTTCCTCGGCGACCATCGCCAATCCGGCCGAGCTGGCCACGCGACTCCTGGAAGCCCCCGTCGAAGTGATCGAAGAAAACGGCGCACCCAGCGCTGAAAAATTCTTTCTCTTCTACAACCCGCCGGTGGTGAACCGTCGCCTGGGCATCCGGCGCAGCTACATCCACGAATCGGCACGGGTGGCGCGGGAATTCCTTCGTCGCGATCTGCAAACGATTCTGTTTGCGAACAGCCGGCTGCACACCGAGCTGCTGCTCACCTACCTGCAGCAGGCGCATCCAGCGCCCCCCGGCGCACCCGAGCCGGTGCGCGGATACCGGGGCGGCTATCTGCCCGGCGAGCGTCGCGAAATCGAACGCGGCCTGCGCGAAGGGCGCGTGCGCGGAGTCGTCGCCACCAACGCCCTGGAGCTGGGCATTGACATCGGCTCGCTCGACGCCGCGGTGCTGGCGGGTTATCCGGGCACGATCGCGTCCACCTGGCAGCGCGCCGGACGCGCCGGACGCCGCCAAGGCGCTTCGTGTGTCGTGCTGGTGGCCTCGTCGGCTCCGCTCGACCAGTTCATCATCCGCAACCCGGACTATTTCTTCGGCCGTTCGCCCGAGCACGCCTGCATCCAACCCGACAATCTCGAAATCCTGGTGAACCACCTGAAATGTGCCGCGTTCGAGCTGCCGCTCTCTCCGCAGGAAACTTTCGGCCGCGCCGACCTGAGTGAACTCTGCGCGCGGCTGGCGGAAGCCGGCTTTCTGCATTTTTCCGGCGGCCACTGGCACTGGATCCAGGAAGCCTATCCGGCCGATGCGATCAGTTTGCGCGCGGTGACTTCGGACAACTTCGTCATCGTGGACATCACCGGAGAACCGGAAGTGATCGGCGAGGTGGATTTCCCCAGCGCGTTCACGACTGTGCATCCGAAGGCGATCTACCTGCACGGGGCCGAGCAATATCATGTCGAGCGGCTCGACGTGGCCGAACGCAAGGCGTTCGTCCGCCGTGTGGACGCCGACTACTACACCGATGCCATCCGCTATACCGAAGTCCGCGTGCTCGATCCCGCCGCCGAGGCTCGCCTCAGCCAGCCGGCACGCAACGGCAATGCAGCACCGCCGGCCGCGCTGCCGGCACTGCGCGCCTGGGGTGACGTGATGGTGCGCTCGCAGGTGGTCGGCTTCAAGAAAATCAAGTTTTTCACCCATGAAACCGTAGGGGCAGGCAAGCTGGAACTGCCCGAAAACGAAATGCACACGACCGCCTTCTGGTTCACGCTCGAGCGCCCACTGCTGACTGCACTTCCCTTTGCTGTCTCGGCGCGCCAGGCGGGACTCTACGGCCTGCTCTACGCACTCGAGTCAGTAGCCACGCTGCTGCTGATGTGCGACCGGCGCGACATCGCCACCGCTATCGGCGAGCGTCCGCCCACCCCGGCCAATCCTGGGGTCACGCTGGCGAGCTCGGACCGCGGGGCCGCACACCGCCTGCTTCCACAAACCGCCCGTGACGATGTGTCGACATCGCTCGAAGAGCACCAAACTGTGCAGGAATTCTTCGAGCCGAACCTGTACCTCTACGACGCGTATCCCGGCGGCATCGGCTTCAGCGAGCCGCTCTACCAGCACTGGGAAGAACTGCTGCGGCAGACGCGCCAGTTGATCGCCGCTTGCCCGTGCACATCCGGCTGTCCTTCCTGCATCGGCCCGGTCGGTGAAGGCCAGCCGCACGCCCGACAGGCCGCGCTGACCATTCTCGACCGGCTGCTCGGCTGAGCAGGCCACAGAAGCGAGCGCCACCGATGCGTCGCCACGACGACAGGTTTTCCCGGCTGGCAGCGCTGAAACCCGCGCCCCGCGCCGGCCCCTTGCCTGCGACGCCGGCCGCACCGTCGACTCCGGCAGCGACCCACGGCGAACCGCTCCAGCAGCTCCTCGGGGCCGAAATCGTGTGCAACCGCTTCGGCGCTTGCCTGCGGATTCGCGGCTGGTTTCCTGTTCCCGAACTGCCGGTCGTTGCCCCACATGCTCTCCGCGTGGTCGCGCCGGACGCACCGGAATCTGCCGCGTGCCCGGACGACTGGCTGTTTCTGGACACGGAGACCACCGGCCTGGCCGGCGGCACGGGCACCTATGCGTTTCTGGTGGGCGTGGCCTGGTGGGACGGCCCCGGGCTGGCCGTCGAACAGTACCTGATGCGCGAGTTCACCGAAGAGCATGCGCTGCTGGCCGCGCTGGCGCAGCAGCTCGAACGCCGTCCGGTGCTGGTCAGCTTCAACGGCAAATCGTTCGACTGGCCCCTGCTGGAGACGCGCTTTCGTCTGACCCGTGTGCTGATGCCACCATCGCTGCGGGCGCATCTCGACCTGCTGCATCCGGCACGCCAGCTCTGGTCGCACTACGCAGGCGGGCTGGCCTCGGTGCGGTTGATCGAACTGGAACGCCACGTCCTCGGCTTCGAGAACCTCGGCTACGACCGCCGCGACGATTTTCCTTCCGCACTGATCCCGCAGGCCTACTTCGACTATCTGCGCGGCGGGCCGGCAGCGCCGCTGGCGGCGATTGTCCGTCACAACCAGCGCGACCTGCGCGGGCTGGCGGCCCTGGCGGCCAGGATTTTTGTTCTCGCGGCGGCACCGGAAACTGCGGTGCGCGATCCGCGGGAATGGTTCGGCCTGTCGCGGCTGTTCCACCGCCGCCGTGAGCACCGCCGTGCCCGCGAGTTCTACGAACGCGCCCTGGCGGCCGGGCTGCCCGGCATGCTGGAACGCGCGGCCCAGCACGAACTGGCCCGGCTGGCCAAGCGGGAGCGCGACTATGGCCGCGCCCGCGAACTCTGGCAGCAACTGCTCGCCGCCTGCGGGCACAATGCTCCAGCACTGCCGCTGCGTCCGCGGGAAACTCACCGCAGCGCCGACCACGCAGCCGCCCCCGTCGAAGCTCCGAACCGTGCGAGTTCGCCGGCCGATCCGCGGGCCCTGGAGGCCTTCGAGCAGCTCGCCATCTATTACGAGCACCGGGCACGCGACCCGCAGCAGGCCGCCGCGCTCACCCGCGCCGCACTGCAGGCCCTGCGCACCGGATTGCGTTCGGGCACGATCGAGCCTTCTCGCTTCCGCAAATACAAGGCCCGGCTCGAACACCGCCTGGCTCGCCTGGAGGTGAAATCTCGCAGACTGGCTGTACTCCTGCAATCGTGACCAAAGGCGGTGTCAGCGTTTTGCAGGCGGCGCGCTTTTCTGCTCCGATTCAAGTAAGATTCCTGCTTTGCGCGTGCAAAGGAGAACGCCATGGCCACACCGGAAATCCATTTCCTGCGCGAGCAACTGCTCGACCGAAGGCACCGGCTGCAAACAGCCCTGCAGACCACGCCGGACAATTCCGCCCTCACCGAGTTGCTTGCGGAAGTGGACAACGCGCTGGCGCGCATGGAACAGGGCCGCTACGGACGGTGCGAAATCTGCCAGGAGCCGATCGAGCAGGAGCGTCTGCTCAGTGACCCTCTGCTCCGCTACTGCCTGGATCACCTGACCCCCTCCGAGCGGCAGGCGCTGGAACGCGACCTGGAACTGGCCGCGCAGATCCAGAGCCAGTTGCTCCCGCCGCGAGAATCGCCACTGGAAGGCTGGGAGGTGGCCTACAACTATCAGCCGATGGGCCTGGTCAGCGGCGACTACTGCGACCTGATGGCGGATCCCCGGCAACCCGACCGGATGTTTTTCGTGCTGGGAGACGTGGCCGGCAAGGGAGTGGCTTCGTCCATGCTGATGACCCACCTGCACGCCATCTTCCGCAGCCTGGTCAGTTTCCATCTGCCGCTTGACGAAATGGTGGCCATGGCCAACCGCATCTTCTGCGAAAGCGCTCTCGCCGGCCAGTACGCCACACTGGTCTGCGGCCGCGCCACGCGCTCCGGCGAAATCGAACTGCACAATGCCGGCCATTGGCCCGCGCTGGTCGTGCGCCGCGGTCAGGTCGAACGGGTGGATTCCACCAACGTTCCGCTGGGGATGTTCCCCAGCGTTCAGTTTGTGGTCCGGAGAATTCAGTTGCAGGCCGGAGAGAGCCTGTTCCTGTACAGCGACGGGCTGGTGGAGACGCGGAATCCTGCGGGAGAAGAGTTCGGGTTGGAGCGGCTGATGAACACGCTCGCAGGCCGGGCCGGGACCTCGGCCGGAAACCTGCTGGACGGCTGCCTGCGTGCGCTCGCGGATTTTCGCCAGGACGCCCGCCGTCCCGACGATCTGACCCTGCTGGTGCTGCGCCGCGCAGAATAGTTCGGAATCGCCGCCGAGTTCAGCAACCCGCCGGCATCGCTTCGCAGCGCAAGCTGGCGGCCGCGGGCAGCGGGGGCCTGCGCCACTGCCGCTGCGACGTCTCCGCCGGCACCGCCGGCCATCCAAAAGCGTGGACGATACGATCGAAGGTCGTGCGGTCCGTGCCTTCCACGCTCAGGCATTCGTTTGCGATGCAGTAGAGAAACACACTGCCCTCTTCGCCGGCGTCGAAAGCCAGAAAGTTCGTGCTGCGCCACTCGTTCTGGCGCGTGGCATACCGGCGCTGCAACAGCTCGGCGTACTGGCGGAAGAATTCTTTCGCTTCTTCCCCGGACAACCGCACGCGAAACACCAGCAGGATCTGGCGCGTGGAGGCGTGCTCGGCAATCGCGTAGCGGTCACCATCCCAGGCGGGCGCCAGTCGACGGGCAGTCGGTTCTCCCAGGTGCTGCTTGAGCAGGCTCAGCAGGCCGAACTCACCGAGCACATTTTCGTCCAGCAGCTTCCACCCCTCCGGCAACTGCTGCGCCAGCTTCGGCAGGGCGACAGGCGCAGGCACATAGCCGGCAAAATATCGTTCCGGGTGGAGGATCTGCTGTGAAGACGCCGGTGGATTTACAAACACGCGAGAAAATTCGCTCCACCCCGCCGTGCGCAGCACGGCCTGCGAGAAAATCAGGCCCTGGCGGTAGGGAAAAATCAGCGCATCGGCGATGAAGGGCGGTGCACTCGCCAGCAGGGGAAAGTTCTGATCGCTCAGATTGAGCTGGTCGAGAAAGGGCGAGAGATCCGGCAATGCCTGCAGGGAAACTCCCATCTCGCGGAAAGCGAAGTCCAACATCGCGGCCATGGCCGAACCTTCCACGACAGCAGCGCGCGCCAGATGCGCGTCGTCGTTCGGCTTCGCCGCTTCCACCCATGGCTCCAGTTGGAAATGCTGATCCTGCAGCGCGTGGGTCAACTCATGCACGACGACCGACTCCACGTCTCCCGACGGAACCCAGTCCGCCACAATGAACTCGTGGGCCTTGGGGTCATAGATTCCGATCACCTGCTCGGTCAACAGATCCAGCAGAAACTGTTCCAGCGGGAAACCTTTCGGAATCAAACCCCACTTTTCGAGCAGACGAATGTCGGCATAGCGTTTGGCCGGCTCTTTGTCTTCCTGAAATTCTTTCACCAGATAGGAGCGGATCTCTTCCCGCGAACGGATGCTTTTCTGGAGCGGCCGCTTCACCTCCAGCGCAATTAACCGGCTGACCTCGGCCAGCAGTCGGTCGGCCTGCGCCAGAATCTCCTGCGCAGAAACAGCCGGGGCGGGCGCTGCAGCCGCCGACTCGGGTGCAGGCTGCTGCGCTATCGCACTGCCCAGCAGCGATAGAAGGAAACCAACAACGAGAAATTGCCTGAGCGTTCGGTTCATTGAGGTATCTCCCGGATGCGCCCGCTGTGCATACCCTGATTGGACGCATTCAACCGGCCGGCGGTTTGACCGCGCGTGCGAACCAGACCATGCCGCCCAGCCGAAGCTCTTGCTGCACCTCGAGCAGGCCGGCCGCGACGAACAGGCTTCGCAGCGCGGCCGCGGAGAACCGCTTTCCGATGCGTTCCGCCGCCAACGCCCAAAGCACCAGCTTGCGCGTATCGCGTGCGTTCAGCCGTTCGGCGGAAGACCAGGCGCGCATCGCTCGTACCTGCATCGCGTCGGAAGGATCGAGGGAGGCGACCGTGCCTCCGGCGCGTGTCACGCGCGCCATTTCTCGCAACAGGCCCTCCGGTTGCGGCACCAGATACACCACTGCGGTGGCCAGGCTCAGGTCGAAGCTGCCGTCGGGGAACGGCAGCCGCTCTGCCGCTGTGCGCACGAACAGCACCGGCGTCCGGTCCGCCGCAGCCAGTCGCCGCGCAATCTGCAGCAGGCGGCGGCTGCGGTCGGTCGCAATCACGCGGCAGCCACGCTGCGCTAGCAGGCGCGCCAGATGACCGGGCCCGCAGCCCACGTCGAGCACCCGCGCGCCCGCCGACGGCCCCAGCCAGTCGACAAACTCACGGCGCAACTCCGCTTCCGGGCCGCTGGCCAGCTTCCGCGCATACCAGCCTGCGCCCAGCTCGAAAAAGATCGACTTCAGCCAGTCGTGGCGAAAAAAATTCACGCAGTTCCGAGTTGGCCGGTCAAGGGAGGCGCTCGACCGAGAGCGTGCCGAGCAGTTGCAGCAGTGCTCCCAGCATGTCTGTGACTGTGATGATTCCAACCAGACGGTCGCCTTCCACCACCGGCAAACAGCCGAATTTTTTCTCCTGCAGGATGGCTGCCGCTACCCGCACCGGCGTCTCCGGAGTCACGCTGACGGGATCACGCGTCATCACCTTTTCCAGGGGCGTATTTTCGAAAATCGCGTTGTACTCATCCGGAGAAATTTTCATCAACAAAGAGGGCGAGAACCGGAGCATATCCCGTTCGGTGAAGATGCCCACCAGCCGCTCGCCTTCGACGACCGGCAGGTGACGAATCCCGTTGCGCCGCAGCAGCAGAACGGCGTCCAGCAGACTCGAATCCACCGGGATGCTCAGCACCGGCGTGGTCATGAAATCACGGACCCGATACTCCTCGGCCATCTCCATTCCTGTGCATGCTGAGAGCTGGAATGCAGAACGTAACTATGCTGGCAACTCCCCGGGTAAAGGTCAAGCCGACACCACCTACCCTGTGTGCAAAAAACACCTTTAAGGTACCGCTCCCGTTTGCCCTGCACGAAAGCACTTGGCGCGCGGGGTGTCTTCCGGCGTGTTCGCGGCCTAACCGTTCTAGCGACCCACCGGACCCGGCAGGCCGACACGGTTCCCCACCGGGGGTCATAGAAAATCATTTTGTTCTGTATTCGTAACAGATTAGTAATCTGCTACACTATTCCTGCCGCTACCTCTGGGGATGAGGTTGCCATGGATCCCGGAGCGCAGCTCCGCCGGGTGCGCGAGCGTCTGGGTTTGACCTTCCGCGACGTCGAACGGGCCAGCTACGAGCTGGCCAGTCAGCGGGGACAAATGGAATTCGTGGTGCGCATCAGCCGGCTGGCGGACATCGAAAACCGCGGCGTCGTTCCCAGCTTGCACAAGCTGTACAGTCTGTGCGCCATCTATCATCTCGATCCGCGGCAGGTGTGCCGCTGGTACAACATTCCGCTCGACGACTCCTTCCACGACGGTGCCCAGGTGACCGCCCCGCGCACGCATCTGGCGGCGCCGCCGATGCTCCTGAAGCTGCCTTTGCGGTTCGCCCCGACGTTCGATCCGAACCGCACCGCCCTGCTCAGCCGCCTGGTCGAACGCTGGGGCCAGTTGGAGGCCACACTGTTCAATGGCCATCCGCACTACACCTACGGCTACATTGGCCTGTCCGATCGCTGGATGGAGCCGCTGATCCGTCCGGGCGGGCTCGTGCTGGTGGATACGCGGCTGCGCCAGGTGCACAACTCCGGCTGGCAGAACGAATACGAGCGTCCGATCTACTTCGTGGAACTGCGCAAAGAATACCGCTGCAGCTGGTGTCGCAAAGAAGAGGGCCGGCTGATTCTGGAATCTCATCCGCTCTCACCCTGCACGCCGCAGGTCTGGAAGTCCCCCGAAGAAGCGGAGATAGTCGGTCAGGTAGTCGGCATCGCTATGCGGTTGGTGGCCCGGTAGTCCGCTCAGCCGTGAGCACACGCAGCAGCACGCGCAGGTTCGAAGCGAACAGCTCGCGCAGGTAGTCGGGCATGCCGTCAGGAACCGCCGCACAGAATGGTTCCTGCGTTTGCCACCATTTCGCAACCTCCTCGAAGTCTTCCGCCACGCTCGCCAGATAGCGGCGCAATTCGCGCTCGAGCTGTTCGAGCGGCATCTCCAGAATGCGCAGGAAAAGCTGCTCATGGCAGAACGCCAGTGCCTGCTGCACGGCTTCGTCCCCGTACCGAACCGACAAGCCGGCGTGCTTGTAACGACCACTGCTCAGGTCGCGCAAAGAAGCCACATGCAGCAGCCGGGCCAGGTCTCCGGGAAGCGCGGCCAGCGTCTGCTCGGTGAAGTCTTCGATCAGCCGCTGGGTTTGCCGGAAACGTTCGAGCGATTCCATGATTTTTGACGTTCCGAATTCAGAACGTTTGTACGCATTCTCAGCCCAGGTGACCCCTCCGCCGCAGACTGCCGGGCGAGGAGGTCACCATGCGCAAACGCAGCCTGTGCATCCTGTTCGTGTGCCTTGCGATGCTACTCCCAGTGCTGTCGGGGGTCAATGCAGGTTCTTTCGAGGAGACCACACTGACCGATGGTGTGCGGCCGACTCCGCCAGCCCCGCCCAAAGGCGGCGGGATCGAGCTGGCCGATGGCGTACGGCCCACGCCCCCGGCACCACCGCGCATTGCCTGAGCCGCCCACGCAGGCCACTCGGGCTTCGGCACGCCTCCTGTACCGTTGCCCGGAAAAAGGGTGGGTGTGTCTCTTCTCCCCTGCTGTTGTACAGGTGGTTAAGTAATGCTAGAATTTTCCCGCATCGATGGATTTGCGTCCGCTCGACTACGGATTCTGGGCTGCCGGTACGATTCTGGAGCTGCTTTGCTTGATCTGGATCCGGCGCCGCGGTTTGCACCGGCAACTTCCCTGGTTCACCGTCTATCTCGGGCTGGTGCTGACGGCGGACCTAGCGGCGTGGTGGCTCTGGCATCGAGTTGGCTACACCGACCCGCTGACTTTTTACCTCCACTGGAGCTTCGAAGCGCTTCTGCTGGTTGCACGAGCCCTGGTGATTGCAGAGCTTTGCCGGGACACATTGGCCGCCTACGCCGGCATCTGGAAACTTTCTCGACTGTTCCTGCTGGCGACGGCCACCGTACTCGTTCTGATCGCAGTGGGCAACGCCTGGGGTGCCCGCGACGCATTGCCGACATTCATCTACACGGCGCAACATGGTCTGGAGATGGCCGCCGTGGGGATCATTCTGGTGCTGCTGGCCGTCTGCCACTACTACCGCGTGCCCGTGCGTCCGGTGACGCTCTGGATTGCCTATGGCATCGGCTTCTATGCCAGTGTGCAGATTGCCCTGCTCACCGCCCTGCAAGTCTGGGGCAATGAATCCATCCCTGCTTTCAGTTCGATCCGCGCAGCCAGCTATCTGCTTGCGCTGGGCACCTGGCTGGCTGCCGTGGTCCGCGCCCGCGTAGAACACGTCCCCGGGCCCGTACTGTTGCCCGCCGGCATCTATGAACAGACGACTCCGCAGGTGAACGAGCAACTGCAGAAGCTGAATGCACGCCTTCTGGAGATTCTGCGCGGATGAGCGAAGCGCTCCTCTATGGTCTGCTTGCCGCCGCGCTGCTGGCGTTGCTGACGGGGTTGCTGCGCGCGCTGGCGGTGCCGGCCGCGACCGCACCGGCCCCGATCGAACGACTGCTGCCACGCCACCCGCAGTACTTTCCCGCGCTGCGCCCGTCCCTGCAGACAGCCGACGGGGAATTTCTCCGCGGCCGGTTGCCCCGTGAGGAGTTCCTGCGCTGGCGCGCGGAACGCCGCCGGATCCTGCGGGGGTTTCTGGCCGGACTCAATCAGGACTGCCGGCACCTGACACAGTTGGCCCGCACGGTGGCGCGACTTTCGCCGCGAGTGAGCCGGCGTTCGGAACTCCAACTGTTGCAGTTGCAGGTTTCCTTTCGGCTGCTTTATGGGCTGGCCTGGCTGCGGGTCAGTCTGAACGTCGCCGCGTTGCGCAATGTTTCCGAACTGACCTATCGCGTGGGGCGTCTGGCCGCACAGGTGGAAGCGGCCATGCTCGCGCTGGAATCCAGCAGCCGGTTGCGCCCGGATCCGCGCCTCAACGGGTGATCGGGCTCGGCTGCTGCGCCGGTTGGGTCAGTACCTGCCGCACCAGTCCGAGGAACTCTTCCATCTTGAACGGCTTCTGAACAAAGGAGCAGCGAGTTCGCTCCAGAAATGCGCGCACGTCTGGCGTACCGGCATCGGAAACAGTGAAGATCAGCCTCGACAACAGTTCAGGCCGTTCCCGCTCGATCCAGGCATAGATTTCGCGGCCGGTGATCTCTCCCGGCATTTTCAGGTCGGTCACCACCACATCCACCGGTTCTCGTGCCAGCAGCTCCAATGCGTCGCGGCCGGAGCGCACGGCATGTACAGCGGTGAAATGGCCGCGCAGGATTTCCTGCTCGAGGTCCAGCACCGCTTCTTCATCGTCCACGAGCAAGATGATCCCTGCCGTGACCTGGTGCCGCGGCGGTTCGGGCAGTCTGATTTTCTGTTCTCCGGCCGAAAGCACGGGAAGGGAAACAGTGAAGGTGGCTCCCCGGGGCGGCGAGTTCCGCGCGCGAATTTCGCCCCCGTGTTCCTTGACGATGCCGTAGCAGATGCTCAGCCCCAAGCCCGTGCCCTTGCCCACTGCCTTGGTTGTGTAGAACGGATCGAAGATGCGCAGCGGGTCGGTCACACCCGGACCGCTATCGGTGATTTCGACCACGAGCATGCCGTTTTCGGCACGCGTCTCGACCCAGATTTCTCCCAGCTGTGCCCGCTCCAGAATTGCGTCCACGGCATTGTTCAAGATGTTCAGAAACACCTGCTGGAGCTGATGCGCGTCACCGGAGGTGAGCGGGAGAGCGGGGTCCAGGTTGCGGTGCACGCGAATGTTGTTCAGCTTCAGATCGTATTCGCGCAGCATCAGCGTGTCTTCCAGGATCTGGTTGATTTTCACCGGAAGCCGTTCCGGCTTGTGCTGACGGGCAAAGCTGAGCAGGTTCTGCACGATGCGATGCGTGCGCTGCGCCTGCCGGTAGAGTTTTTCTACGTACTGGCTGCCCCGTTCGGTTACTTCCCCGCTGCCGGCCAGCAACTGGCTGTAGCCCAGGATGGCCGTGAGCGGGTTGTTCAGTTCGTGCGCCACGCCCGAGATGAGCTGTCCGACCGCGGCCATTTTTTCGCTTTGCAGCAGTTGCTCCTGAGTGCGCCGCAGGTCCTCGTAGGCGCGTCGTGTCTCTTCGTACAGCAGCGAACGCTCCACCGTGCTCGCCACCAGGCTGCCAACAGCACTGAGCAGGTTCAGTTCGGCAGCAGAAAATTCGCGTGCCGAGCGGCTGGCGACCACCAGTCCGCCCAGGATGCGATCCTTCGACCACAGCACAATCAGGTAGGAGACCTGAATCCCTTCCTTTTGCTGGAGGTCGCGGAACACTTCCGGCAGGGGCAGATTCATGGCCGGCACCACGGTGGCGCGGGTGCGCCGCAGGTGACGGATAAATTGCGCACTCACCGGCGTGGGCGGGAACTTCGTCGCATACTCGGAGCGGAATCCCACCGCCGCATGGCGCTGGACGACCAAGGTTTTTTCGTCGAGCAGATAGATGGCACCGAGGTCCACACCGAACAGCTCGACGAGTTGTGAGAGCGCGCGGGAAAGCAGCTCGTCCAGGCCGAGGGACTGACTCAAGGTCATGGCGATGGAATTCAGCACCATCAGCTCGCGGTTGCGCCGGCGGATTTCCTGCTCGGCCTGCTTGCGGGCGGTGATGTCCAGCACGAAACCCTGGTAGGCCACCACGCGGCCCTGCGCGTCCCGGGTGGCGATGCTCGATTCGCTGACGTCGATGATTTCCCCGTCGCGCCGGCGGAGCTGATACTCATAGTTGCTCACCGAGCCGTGCTCGAACAGCAGTTGTTTCAACCGTTCTCGATCGGCCGGGCGCACGTAGAGCGTCGAGGCGATGTCGGTGTTCATCAACTCGTCGCGATCCTCATAGCCGAGGATGCGCATGAACGCGTCGTTGAAATCTACGAAGCGGCCCTCCGGGGTGGAGATGAAGACGCCTTCGCGGACGTTTTCGAACAGGCTGCGGTACATCTGCTCGGCGCGGTACAACGCCGTCACGTCTTTCAGGACATGGATGGTGCCCGCACGCTGACCGGTGCCATCGCGAACCTCGGCGTTGGAGACGAGCAGATAGCCACCAAAGAAGGGATCCAGCGTGTCCCCCTTGCCCGCGGCGTGCTCACAATAGGGACACATTCGCCAGAACCGCTCGCCGCGACGCAGGATGCTGGTCATGGGCTGTCCGGCCAGTGTGCCGGGGTCCACCCCGAGCCGGTCGCCGACGGCGCGGTTGACGCGCAGCACGCGATAGGCATTGTCGTGCACCAGAATCGGGTCGGTGATGGAATCGAATGTGTTCGCCCACTGCCGTTGCGCCTCGGAGACATGCTGGAACAGCCAGACGTTCTGCACGGTCAACCCGAGCAGGTTGGCCACGTTGACGAGGAAACTCAGCTCATCGTCGCGAAACACGCGGGGCGTGTGGCAACCAATGCCCAGCAAGCCGATCGTGCGGTCCTGACCGGGCAGGCGAACCAGCGCCAGCACGCAGAGCCGCTCTGCAGTCATCCACTGGCGCACTTCCCGGTCCGGAGTATCCGGGCGTGCAATGATCGGCGTGCTGCTTTCCAGCACGCGTCGGGCCCAGGGTTCGGAGGCACGCACGCGGCGTCGCTGCTCGAGAAAATCCGGGCTGCAGCCTGTGGCGGCCCGCAGCACCAGTTCGGGCTCCTGGTCTCCTCCTTCGAGCAATCGCACCTGGCCGTGCGTCGCGTTCAGGCTCGCAACCAGATGCTGGAGAACTTCGTTCAGCACTTTTTCGATCTGCAGCGTCTGCATGCCAGACGTGGTGATCAGCGTGAGCTGGCGGAGCTTGGCATTCAGGTCTTCTGCACGCGCACGAGTGTCTTCCAGTACCACGACCACCATGGCGACCCCGATGGCGACTTCGAACAGTCCGTCGAGTGCCAGCCGCACCGGATACAGCGGATGACTCATCCAGAGCGATTGATCGATCCAGTGCAGTCCGCGAAGCAAAAAGGCTGCGCTCAGAAGAACGGGTCCGAAGCTGCTTCGAGACCTTACATGTCGCCAAAGAATCCATCCGGTGGTCAAAAACAAGCTACTCTGCACTGCGGTCCGAATCCATGGGAGTGCTCCCTCTGACTGCTGCCAGAGGGACGGCAGAGCAACCATCAGCCCGCCCACCAGCGCCAGGCCGCCCAGGGTGCGCAAACGAAGTGGATGGCCCGTGTATTCCAACACGGCAGCCAGGAACAACAAGGAGGCCAGGAAAAGCAGCTCTGCGGTGGCCAAATGTTCCAGTCTGTGGTGGTATACGCAGCAGAGCGAACGACCTGCCCCAAACCCGGCATACAGCACCCACCCGACCACCCACATCCGGAAAAATCGCTCGGGGAAATTGCGGTACAGCAACAGGTACAAAATCAGGAGAATCAGGATGGCCGAGGCTTCCAAGATGACAATTCCCAGGTTGCCTTGGTCGGGCATCAGGACTGCCTCCGAGACTTGCGAATGTGCCTTTTCCCGCGCTGTTCTGGCGGGGCCAACACCCAAGGGAACTGCTTTCAAGGCACGCTAGCATGTGGTTTTCTGATTGGGCAAGACAACACCGGTGAGGATGTGCTTTCTTTTATAATGACTTTGTCGGAGGCGTACCTTGCGTGCCGACCCAGCGGCGAAAATCCTGGTCGTCGACGATGAAGAAGCCATTCGCGAGGTTGTCGCGACCCTGCTCGAGGCCCGCGGATATCAGTGCACGGTAGTTTCCAACGGGCGGCTGGCCCTGGAAAAATTCCTGTGCGACTCGCACGACCTGGTAATCAGCGATATCGTGATGCCCGAGATGGACGGCCTGAAGCTGCTCGAGCGCGTTCGCGCACAAACCCAGGACGTGCCGGTCATCATGGTCACCGCGCTGCACGATATTTCCACCGCACTCGATGCGGTTCGTCGCGGCGCCTACGACTACATCCTGAAGCCTTTTGAAAAGGAACAGCTCTATCTGAGTGTCCAGCGCGCGCTCGAACACCGCCGGCTGGTGATCGAAAACCGTCAGTACCAGCGCAATTTGGAGCGGCTCATCGAAGAACGCACGCAGCAGCTTCGCGAGGCGCTCCGCGAGCTGGAAAACTCCTATGACTACACCCTGGAGGCACTGGGCAGTGCGCTGGATTTGAAGGACGCCGAAACCGAAGGCCACTGCCAGCGCGTCACCGCCTTCACAATTTCCATTGCCAAGGCGATGGGCGTGGATGAGGTCCAGCTACGGCACATTGCCCGTGGCGCCTTCCTGCACGACATCGGCAAGATGGGCATCCCCGACAGCATCCTGCGCAAGCCCGGCCCGCTCACCGAAGAAGAGCGCGCCATCATGCGTCAGCACTGCGAAATCGGCTACCAGATGCTGCAGCGCATCCCGTTCCTGAAAGAAGCCGCGCAGATCGTGCTCGCACACCAGGAACGCTACGACGGGCAAGGCTATCCGCGCGGGTTGAAAGGGGAAGAAATTCCGCTGGGAGCACGCATTTTCGCGGTCGCCGATACGCTCGATGCCATGATCAGCGACCGACCCTACCGCAAAGCGCTGCCGCTCGAAGTCGCCAAGGAAGAAATCCGCACCCACGCCGGTACGCAGTTCGATCCCAAGGTCGTCGAGGTATTCCTCTCCATGCCGGATGCACACTGGCAGGAGCTGCGCGAGAAAGTCACCAATCCCTTCCGCCTCTCCGACCTGAAAGATCTCTGAATCCGGCTCCGCGCGATATCCCGGCCGGTTATCGCGGGACGCCGATCAGACCCTGAAACGTCGTGGAACGTGTGTGGAGCAAAAAAAACTCCGGGCTCTGGAGTGGACTCCAGAGCCCGGAGAAAAGCGAACGAACGCTTCGGTCAGCGGCCCCAGCGCAGATGGAGCGACATCTGGATGACCCGTGCTCCCACTGCGGTGTCGGTGATCCGTCCGAAGTTTGTGCTGTTGATGTTTTCATCGCCGGCAAAGAAGACCGGGTGGTTCAAGAAGTTGAAGAACTCCGCCCGGTAATCCAGCGACAGACGTTCCGTGATCGGAGTCTCCTTCAGAACGCTGGCATTCCAGCCGAACAGCACTGGTCCATTGAACGCCAGCCGACCCAGGTTGCCGATCGTACCCGGTTCCGGGTTGCAGAAGAGTTGACCCGGGAACTGGGGCGTGCAACCAATGGCATCGTCACCGGTTCCGCGACCACTCGGGGCGATGGCGCTGGGGTTGATCTGGAAGACGCCGTTCGGGGTCTTGAACACTCCGATCAAGTTCCGAATTTCTTCCACGCTGACCAGGCTGAAGGCCGTGTTCTTTCCGTCCGAACGGGCCGCGCGGTTCAGCGTGCCGCGGTTGGACAGGATAGACCACGGGTTGCCGCTCTGCAGCGTGAAAATCGAGCCGACGCTCCAGCCCGAAACCACCCGGTTCAGGATGCTGTTTTCCGGTGCCCAGCGGCGGCCGCGGCCGAACGGCAGCTCATAGACAAAGTTGGCCTTGAACGCATGGGTCAGGTCGAACGGTGCACGGGATTTTTCCAGTTGTGGGCGGGCGATGTCCAGGAAAGGATCGAATCGCGTCTGTCCCGTCCCGTCGGTGTCAGACAGTGCCTTGCTCCAGGTGTAATTGGCCTGGAAGCCGAGCCCCTGCCGGAAGCGCCGACGGATTTCGACCACCCCGGCGTGATAAGTGGAGTTGGAAATGGAAGCGAGCTCGTCCGCCACGCTGGCCAGCGGGTTGAGCACAAATTGGACGCTCCCGGACAGGTTGTTGAAGTGATAGACTGCCGCCAGCTCACCCGGCTGCCCTTGCTGAATCAGGGCCCGCACAGTGGAATTGGTCAGCAGACCACCTCC
This sequence comes from Terriglobia bacterium, assembly GCA_023512135.1. Classification (GTDB taxonomy): domain Bacteria; phylum Acidobacteriota; class Terriglobia; order Acidiferrales; family UBA7541; genus DSGC01. Next base: position 96,229 of record JAIMAG010000006.1, read on the forward strand.
CGCTATCAGCGGGAAGACCGTCAGTGGCTCGCATCCCGAGAAGTTGCAACGGGGATCGAACACGCCGGTGACGCTCAGGTTCCGGAAGCCATTCCGACGTGCACGCAGGAAGTCTTCCAGGAACCCGTTTTCGAAGATAATCACTTGGTTGTAGTCGATGCCGCGGTACAGCTTGGTGCCCTTGTTGCCCAGGTAGCGCACGTCCAGGATCATGTTCCAGGGCAGCTCCCGCTGAATGCTCAGGCTCCACTGCTGCACGTACGGCGTTGCCAGGTTGGGATTCACCGTAAACAGCGTGCTCGGCAGGTTGCTGATGGCGAAGTTGTCCTGCGCGGTGCGTGGCACCTGGAACGTCGGCGGGGTCAGCGTCGGCAGCCCCTGGCTGATGCGGATGGCGAGGTTGGCCAGCGTTCGGGTGGCCTGCAAACCGGCGTTGGCTGAGGTCGCGTTGTCCGGAGCGCGGATGGCTTCATCGTTGACGAAGTGCACGCTGTAGCCCATCCGCAGTGCGGTGCGACCGTCGCCGAACAGGTCAATCGCCAGACCGAAATTGGGGCCGAAGTTGTTCAGGTCCCGTTCGTACACCGGCCGACCCGTGTCGCCACCAGCGAAATCAAGCGTGGCGTTCGACAGCAGGGTTTCCCGGACCGTAGAGCCGACCGGGATAATCGGGATCAGCATCAGCCCGTCTCGTTCGTCGAAGCGTCCGATGTACTCCCAGCGGACGCCGTAGTTGAACGTGACCCGCCGATGCATGCGCCACTGATCGCCGAAGTACCAGGCATAACTGTTCAGACTGAAATGCCGGCGGTTTTCCGCTCCCGGAACGAACCCCGAAGTCCGGCTGGTGATGTTGAACGTCTGGCTCGCGCTGCTGATAAATCCAGCCAGCGTCGCCAGCAGAGCATTCGCCCGGGAGAGGTCCGCAGAAGAGATTCCGCCCGGGAAGTCGGAAGCCCGCAGACCGTTCGGGTTTGCCGTGCTGATGCCGATGGTGTACGTCGGCACCGTACCGGCGAAGTTGAACGGCTCGGTGCGAATGTGCTGGGTGAAGAAGCCGAAAGTGAAGAAATGGCTTCCGTAACTCAGGCTCGCATTGTCCTGCAATGTGTAGGTGTCGGTGAAGCGGCCTTGATCCCGGAAGGTCACGATCGGGTTCGTAAACAGGTACCCGGTGACCAGGAAATCCGGACGTGTGCCTTCATCCACCAAGAAGGTGGCCGGAGCCAGGTTGAATCCGCCGCGAACTTCGTTCGTGAAGTTCGAAGTGGGCGCCCAGCGCCAGGTAGCCGAGAGCAGTTTTTTGTTGTCGTCATTGAACACAATCGGCGCCCGGGTGAAGGTGCCGTCCAGGTCGTTGCGGTCCACAACATCGCGGTTCCAAGCCCAGGTACCGTAGATAGCATGCTTGGTGTTGGGGATGTAGTCCACCCGGAAGCCGTAGTTGTCCCGCGTCCGGTTGGCCCGTTTATTGAAAAGAAAGCCGGCGGTGTTGAACAGTTGCGAGGCATTGCTATCGCCGGTGAGGAAGTTGTTGATATCGGTCGGCACCATGGAAAGGATGTCGGCAATGAACGGGTCGATGCCAAGGTTGATGCCGCGCGCCGCCAGGGCTGTGAAAATATTCTGCTGCAGGACCTGCCCGGGGGTGATCCCCGCCGGACAGGCAGTCGTGCAGGTCGCCCGGTACGTGAAAATTCCCTGACGCGCCGGCTCCGTCAGCACCACGTGGTTCTGCGCACCCTGCTGCCGCTGGCGGAAGAATTCATAGTAGCCGTAAATCAGCAGCTTGTTGTGCAGGAGGGGGCCACCACCGTTCACTCCGCCCTGGTTGAAGATCAGATTCGGTTTCTCGATCCCGGTGGCATTGTTGAACCACGAGTTCGCCGCCAGAGCATTGTTGCGATGGAACCAGAAACCCTCAAACTGCCAGCTGCTGCCGCCGCTGGGCGTCACCATGCTGACCTGCGAGGCGCCGAAGCCCTGTGCGACGGACTGATTGCTGGTGGTCACGGTGAATTCAGCTACCTGACTCAGCAAGGGCAGGTTGGGCAGGAAGTTCAGCGAGTTGGCACGAATGAAGTTGTCCTGGACGTTGACACCGTCCATCGTCACATTGCTCAGCGAGGGCCGCTGGCCGGCAATCACCGTCACCGTGCGAGCATTCGAATTCACAGTGGCTTGCAGGCCCAGCAGAACCAACGGGTTGCGATTGCCGAGCGGGAGAACTTTTATTTGTTGGGGTTCGACGACATCGGTCACCTGAGCATCTGTGGTGCGAACTCCGACGGCTCCGGCTTCGACCGTCACCGTCTCGGTAACATCACCCAGCTCGAGCCGCACCGGGGGAAGTGTGTACTCGGTGCCTGCGTCGAGTTTGATGTCGCTGAATTCATAGACCTTAAAACCCGCAAACGTGATGCGAATCCGATAGACACCCGCGGGGAGGCTGCCGAATCGGAAAGCACCGGTTTCGCTGGTCGTCGTCTTGTACTCGGCAGTGGTGCCTTGCCGAACCAGAGTGACCTCGGCTTGGTGAATTGCCAGACCGTTGGGGTCCAACACGGTGCCGACAATCGCACCCGTTGGCACCTGAGCCAACGTTACCAAACTGACCAGCAGGAACGTAAGGATGGAAAACATGAAATGCTTTCTCATCATCCCTCCCGGTGGTTGGGAATTTTGAGGGGCTCGACGCCCGACGAGCCTGTTGGAGCAAAGCAAACTTAGCGCACGAGAGAAGACAACTCCGATTCTCCCCGGCACACCGTAAGGCCGACCCCCTTCTGTTTACTCTTTAGCACCTCAATTGCCAATCTTTTCAAAAAATTTGGTTATGTAACTCATTTTATTTCATAAAATTAATGTGTATATCCTTTTGCATCTATATTTCCAAGCAATTAAAATACAAAAGATTGTAGCCGAACCCTCTTGTTTATGTGATTTTTCATAGTCGCTGAATCCCGAGCACGAAAGTGTGCTTTCTTGCCCGCCAACTTGCAAACTGACCGCACCTCGCCTATAAAACCATAGGGTAATTAGGTTAGAACTCACAGCAACTTAGCGGGAGGCAGCGATGGCACTGGTGGTGATAAAAACTTCGACGGCGATTGGCTATTGCGAGTGCATCTGCGGGTGTTACGAGCTGGCCAGTCTCCGCGACGAAGATTCCGGAAAAGGCTACTGCCAGCGCTGCGCCAAAGAGCACCTGGAGTGGAATCGCGGTCTCGGCCTGCCGCGCATCCCACCGGCAAAACGTGAATCCACCGACCACTTGCCGGTTGTCCCGGCGCAGATCCCGGCGCCGGCAGACCCGCCGGGCCGCCTGCGCTGAGACAGCACCGCTTTCAACAGAGATGCTGCACTCGCTGGCACGCAGTTTCTTCGATGCACTCAAATTTTCGCAGACTTGTATTGAGAACGGCTGCGCAGCGTGCTTCCCCGGGATGCCGGTTCGTTCCGCCTGCAACCACTGGCAGCAATCCGACCGCTAGTTTCCCCGAGTTTCGCGGTGAAGCCTTCGCAAAACTTTTACAGTCTGTGTGATTTCCCAATTGCTCATCCGGGGATGCAATTCCAGGAACACCAGATGCCGCGCGAACCAGGCAACCGCTTCTGAGTGTTGTGCGGGCTCAAGAAGCTGGTACGCCGGCCAGCACAGCCGCAGCGTGACACCAGCCGCGGCGGCCTGCTCGCGCCAGCACACCGCGTCAGGTACACACAAAAGCAAGAAGGCCGCGGAATCCTCTCCTCCCTTCCACTCGACCGGAGGCCAGAGGAGATCGGCGGCTTCGGCCAGCTCCGCTCGAAGCTGCGCCCGCAGCGCGTGCCGTCGCCGGGTCACTGCGTCCAAACGCAACAGCAGAGCCAGCGCACGCCGCGCCGCAATGCTGCTCATGACGACATCGCACCGCCCGGCATCGAAAAAATTTTCCGATTCGGGAAACCAGCGTCGCTCGAGCCATCGTCCCAGGCTCTCCGCGAATCGTGCATAGCGCGGCCGATTCCCCAGCCAGTCCAGCCGGCGCAGGACACCGTAGGAAAAGCAGAGACGGTCGTTGCGGTGCAGCCGGGCCACCGAGTTTTGCAGTCGGGGCAGCAGCTCGGCTGAGCCCGTGGCGATCAGCCCGCCTCCGTAGCACCAGTCGCTTTTCGTCAGCGAAAAAACTGCAACATCGGCAAATCTGCCCGCAGGCAGCCGGTCGCAGCGGGCGCCCAACGCCATCGCGCAGTCTTCAATCACGGGCACACCGCGCTGCCGACACAGGGCCGCCAGCGTCGCCACGTCGGGCTGCACGCGACCAAAGTAGTGCGCAACCACGGCGGCCCGCACGGACCCGTCGAGTGCGGCGCGAAAGGCATCTACATCCACGGTCAGGTCGCGCCGAATCGGGAAAAACGTCGGAGTGGCGCCAGCCTGCCGCACCGCCTCCAGCACCTGAGAACAGATAAAATCGGGCACCAGCACCCGTTCCCCGCGCAGGTCGGGCGCCACGGCGCGCAGCGCCACCGCCAGCGCCGCACGACCAAACCCAGCCGCCACCGTGCCGGCAAATCCGAATCGACGGGCAAACTCAGCTTCCAGTCGCGCGATGGCGTTCGTCCCTTTGTTGCGTTTTCTCCACAATCGGTGGTTTCGCTCCGCAGCCGGCCGCAGTATAATGCGCAATCGCCAGAAAGAACCACCAAGGAGCAATCCCGATGCGCCCGATGAGGAGTGTCCGATGGAGTTTGGCGCTGACCGTATTGCTGGCCAGCGCGGCCCTGACCCAGCAACCACAGCCGGCGATCAAGCGCACGCACCTGAAGGTGGGCGACGTCGCACCTGATTTCACTCTGATCGACACCAAGCGCCAGCCGGTCACGTTGAGCAGTTTCCGCGGCAAGAAAAACGTCGTGCTGGCGTTTTATGTGCTGGCATTCACCGGCGGTTGAACGCGCGAAATGAAGGCGTACCAGGCTGGTATCGCCGAAGGGAAACTGGACCCGAACGATACGCAGGTGCTCGGCATCAGCGTGGATAGCTTTGCCGCGAATGCCAAATTTGCAGAAGAAAACGGCCTGACCTTCCCGCTGCTGAGCGATTTCAAGCGCGAGGTCAGCAAACTCTACGGCGTCTTGAACGAAGAGTATCAGTTTGCGATGCGGACTACGTTCGTGATCGACAAAAATGGAATCATCCAGTACATCGAAGAAGGCAATTCCGCCGTAGACCCGAGCGGCGCCATTGCCATCTGCACGCGACTGAAGCAAGAACCCCGATAGGCTGACACCGGGCGTGGCCTTGCGGGCGCATCGTGGGATGCGCGGCCCGAACACAACATGACTGAGCTGTCTCGATCTCCTGTTCCTCTGCTCGACCTGCGTGCGCAGTATGCCGCCCTCCGCGACGAAATTCGACTTGCGCTCGACGAAGTGCTCGAAACGCAGAAGTTCATCCTCGGCCCGCAGCTTGCTGAACTTGAGCAAGAAATCGCTCGCCGCTGTGGCGTGCGGTTCGGCGTCGGGGTCGCCTCTGGCACCGACGCGCTTGCGCTCACGCTGCGCGCGCTGGGCATCGGTCAGGGCCATGAGGTCATTGTGCCGGCGTTCAGTTTCATCGCCACGGCGTCGGCCGTGGTTCTGGCCGGCGCGCGGCCGGTGTTTGCCGATATCGAGCCGCTCTACTTCACTCTGGACCCCGCGTCGGTCGAAGCCCGGGTCACGCCGAAGACACGCGCGATCATCGCTGTCCATCTCTACGGCCATCCGGCACCGATCGAGATGCTGCAGGAAATCGCCCGGCACCACCACCTGTTCCTGATCGAAGACAGCGCCCAGGCTCTCGGGGCGACCTGGCGCGGGCGACCGACCGGGTCGTTCGGCATCGCCGGGTGTCTGAGTTTCTATCCCACGAAAAACCTCGGCGCGTACGGCGACGGCGGCATGGTCGTGACCGATTCGGAAGAGCTGGCCCGCCGCCTTCGCATTCTGCGCAATCACGGACAGACGGAAAAGTACGTGAGCACGGAACTCGGCTGGAACAGCCGACTCGACGAGCTGCAAGCTGCCGTGCTGCGCGTGAAACTGCGCCATCTGGACGGCTGGACGCTGCGCCGTCAGGCCGTCGCCGCGCGGTACACCGAGCTGCTGGCCCCCCTCGAGCCGGTTCGCGTGCCGCGGATTGCGCCGCTGGCCACGCACGTCTTCCATCAGTACACGATTCGCATAGCCAGCCGCGACGCCATCGCCGAGCGCCTCGCTGAACAGGGCATCGGCACGGCCGTGCACTATCCGGTGCCCTTGCACCTGCAACCTGTCTTTGCTCATTTCGAAGGCCGCCGTGGCGATTGCCCGGAAGCCGAACGCGCGGCCGCAGAAGTGCTCTCCCTGCCCATCTATCCGGAGCTGACCGAGGCGCAGATCGCCTGCGTGGCTTCTGCCGTAGCCGATGCCGTTTCCGCCGTGCGCGCATAACTCGGTGCGATCTCGAAAGAGTGCACTGGCGCGGGGACGCTGCGCACAACACGCGGCTCGGAATTTACAACGCTTACGAGAGAACGGCTGGGGAGTTACAGACCACTGTGGCGGGAGTGGTTGCTGCGGTGGAGCAGGAAGAAGACGCCGCCGAACAGCAGCAGCGTCGGTGCGAGCAGAATCAGGATGCCGGTGTTGAGTGCTTTGCGACCGGCCTCACCGGCCGCGGCGGCGTTTTTCACACACATCGAGCAGCCCTGCGCCAACGCTTCCGGCGTCAGCACCGCAGCGAGCCCCACCGCCAGCAGAACGGTTCCCACTCCGAGTCGTTTCATCATCGGCAGCGCCGAATACATTGAACTGCACTCTCCGAGACCGCAAGCGCTATCCCGAACCAGCCTCGGAAGGCGCTCTGCGGGGAAGCAAAATCCAGAGCGCCCGCAACGCACTGCATTCCCGGCAACCGACTAACGTGCTCCCAGTTCCAGAACACGGAAGCTGTCCGGGAAGATCAAGGTCATCAGCCCAATGCAGATCAGCAGCGCCGGCACCAACGCAAGCACCAAGCTGAACTTTTCAAACTTCAGGTGCATGAAGTAAGCCATGATCAAACCGGCCTTGATCACCGAGAGTCCGATCAGCAGCAACAGGGTGGTGATGACCGCCAGATGGATGTAGGCCAGATAGACTTCGACCAGGGTCAGCGCGACCAGCCAGCCCCAGACGATGGCGAACTGCCGGGCGGTGCCGGCAAATTCGTGTGATCCGTGCGAGGAATGTCCGCTCATCCGCTACCTCCCCAGCAGCATCCCGACGGCGCCTGCTGCGGGCTCATACTGGACCGACATCAGGTACACCATCGGGAAGATAAACATCCAGACCAGGTCCACGAAGTGCCAGTACAGTCCGCTGACCTCGACGTCTTCGGCGCTCCATTTCCCGCGGCCGAAGCCGAAGGCGATGATGCCCAGATAAATCACGCCGACGGCGACGTGGGTCATGTGCAGCCCGGTCAGCCCGAAGAACGTAGCGCCAAACAGCGGTGCGCCCCACGGATTGGAGAACGGCCGCACCCCTTCTTCGATCAGGTGCAGCCATTCGTACATGTGCAACCCGATGAAGCCCAATCCACCCAGCATCGTGAATACAATCCAGCGCGCCGCAGCGCTGCGGTTGCCCTTGTGAGCCTGGGCGACAGCCATGACCATCGTGAAGCTGCTGAACAGCAGCACGACGGTCATCAGCGTGGAAAACACCACCGCCGGATAGATGGGGAACGGCTTCGGCCAGTCCGGGTTGGCGACACGCGAATAGGTGTAGGCCATCAGCAGTGCGGAAAAGGTGAGCGCGTCCGAGATAATGAACAACCACATGCCCAGTTTTTTCGATCCGATGGCAAACGGCGACCGACCGCCTGCCCACGGCGATTCGAGCGCCACTTCCCTGACCTGTTCACTCACGGTTCACCGCCCAAAAGTTAGCAGTAAGAGCAGGCCGACCCACAGCACGCCCAGAAAATGCCAGTACCCTGCCGTCAGGTCGGCGGAAAGATTGCCGGTGCTCTGTTGATGCGCCGCACCCCGCGCGGCCACGTAGCCGAGCGCCGCCAGGCCGCCCAGCACGTGCACGCCGTGGGCTGCGGTGAAGACGTAGAAAAAGCTGCTTGCCGGATTCGTCGCCAGGAAGATGCCCTGCGCTGCCAGTTGCCGCCAGGCAGCGACCTGTCCGACGAGAAACGCGATTCCGAGCAGCGAGCCGGTGCTCCACCAGGCTCCGAAGCGCGCGGCGGGCTGAGTGCGCAGCAGGCGCCGGGCCCGTTCGACCACCAGGCTGCTCGCCAACAACACGACGGTGTTCACCCACAACAGCCCGGGCAGCTCAAACGAACGCCAGTCGCCGCCCAGGCCTTTGCGCACCACAAACGCGCTGGCCAGCGCGATGAAGAACATGAAAATCGCAGCCAGCCCGAGCACCAAACCGGTGAAGTAGGCGCTGCGCGGCGTCGGCGGTTTCGCGCGGCGGCGTGCGTCATCGCCGTCGCCGCCGTCGCGGCGGGCCGGTCCGCGGCCGCCCGTACCGACGGCAGCGCGTTCCAGTTCTTCTATGACGGTCGCAGGCACGCCTCAATCTCCTGTGGCCGGGGCTGGCCGCGGCGGCGCGTCCTGCGGGATGAAGTCTTCCGGCTCGCCAGGCACGCTGTATTCATACGGGCCGTGGTGCACGACCGGCTGACGCCCGCCGAAATTGTCGTGCGGGGGTGGCGAAGGAATGGTCCACTCCAGCGACGTGGAACGCCAGGGATTGATGGCTTCGGCCTTGCGCCCCCACTTCAGGCTCCACAGAAAATTGAACAGAAAGATCAACTGCGCCAGGCCAGTCACCAACGCTGCGATGGTGACAAACTGCTGCGGGCCTTCCATCGCGCTCAGAAATTGCACCGCAGTGCCCTCGGCATATCGCCGCGGCTGACCGAAGAAGCCCATCAGATGCATGGGCACGAAAATCAGATAGACCCCGGCGAAGGTGATCCAGAAATGCAGTTTGCCCAGGCCTTCGTTCAGGAATCGGCCGAACATCTTCGGGAACCAGTAGTAGGTGGCCCCGAAAATACCAAAAATCGCGGCGACCCCCATGATCAAATGGAAGTGCGCGACAACAAAATACGTATCGTGCAGCGGCTGATCCACCGGCGGCTGCGCCAGGAACAGCCCGGAAAGCCCGCCAGTCACGAACAGCGAAACAAAGCCGATGGCAAACAGCATCGCCGTCGTGAAGCGGATCTGCCCGCCCCACAGGGTGCCAATCCAGTTGAAGGTCTTGATCGCCGAGGGCACGCCAATGGACATCGTCAGCACGGAAAAGGCCATCGCCGAATACGGACTCATCCCGCTGGCGAACATGTGGTGGCCCCAGACGCAGAAGCCCAGGAAACCGATGGCCCCCATGGCGTAGACCATCGCGCGGTAACCGAAGATCGGCTTGCGGGAAAACGTGGACAGCAGGTGCGAGGCCATGCCCATGCTCGGCAGGATGGCGATATACACCTCCGGGTGTCCGAAGAACCAGAACAGGTGCTGCCACAGCAGCGGCGAGCCGCCCTGATGGGGCACGGGCTTGTCAGTGAACACCAGTCCGCCCGGAACAAAGAAGCTCGTGCCGGCGATGCGATCCAGCAGCAGAAGGAGTCCCGCCGCCAGCAGCACCCCGAACGCCAGCAGCGCGAGGATGGCGGTGATGAACCAGGCCCACACGGTCAGCGGCATGCGCATCAGCGAGAGTCCGCGTGCGCGCAGGTCGATCGTCGTGGCGATGAAGTTCAATGCTCCCATCAGCGAGGCCGCGCAGAAAATGGCGATGCTGACGATCCACAACGTCTGGCCCAGGCCCTGTCCCGGCCCCGCAATTTCGCCCACGGCGCTCAGCGGCGCATAGCCCGTCCAACCGCTGATCGGCGCCCCGCCCGCAACAAAGAACGCGGCCACCATGACGAGGAAGGAGACGAACGTCGTCCAGAACGACAGCATGTTGATGACCGGAAAGGCCATATCGGCCGCGCCGATTTGAATGGGCAGGAAATAGTTGCCGAACCCGCTCTGGGGGGCCGTGGTGAGCACGAAAAACACCATGATGGTGCCGTGCATGGTGACCAGGGCCAGATACTGCTCCGGCAGCATCGGGCCGTCACCGAACCAGGGCACGGGATCGTTGGGCCAGGCCAGCTTCCACCGCATCAGCAACGAGAGCACCAGCCCGACAAACACGGCCACCAGCGCCAGCAGATAGTACTGAATGCCGATGACTTTGTGATCGGTGCTGAAGATATACTTGCGCAGAAATCCTTGGGGCGGGGCGTGCACGTGAGCCGCCACATGCGAGGGTGTGCTCATGGGTGTCTCTCCTGCTTCACGGGTTGGACTGGAGCAACGCCAGTTCGTCCCGCAACCACTGCTCGTACTCGGCTGCGGTTTTCACCGAGAACGGTGCGCGCATCCGCTGGTGGCCCATGCCGCACAGTTCGGTGCAAACCAGCTCAAAATCGCCGGTGCGTTCGGCCACGAACCGCAGCGGAATTTCCAGGCCCGGCACCGCATCCTGTTTCAACCGGAGCTCGCGCACGAAGAAGCTGTGAATCACGTCCTTCGCGCGCAGCCGCAGCTCGATGGGCCGATTCACCGGAACATTCAGGATCGGTACGACGATGTCATCGGCCGCAGCCGGATCGCTGCGGTCAATCCCGAATGGATTCCCGGCGCCGGAGTTGATCAGCTCGGTGCGCGTGCGGCCGAATTTCCCGTCCGGGCCCGGGTAGCGGAAGTTCCAGGCGAACTGTTCTCCCAGCACTTCGATGACCACCGCGTCCGGCTCCGGCTCGGCGAGATGGATCTTCGCCCAGGTGAACTGGGCCAGCACGCCCAGGCCGATGAACGCCAGCGCCGTGGCCAGCGTCCAGAGAACCTCCAGCGTGTTGTTGCCGTGCGAGTAGCGTGCGCGCTCGCCGCGATTCCGGTAGCGCCACACGACCCAGGCCAGTCCCAGTTGCGAAAGCACAAAGACGATGCCGGTCAGCCAAAGCGTACGCTGGGTTTGAACATCAATTTCGTGGCCGATGGGGGTAATGGTCTCGGGGAACCACCAGGTCTTCGAAACAAACAGGTAGACCGTGACCAGAGTGAAGACAACGAGGAAGAACGCCAGGATGAAAGCAGTCGTCGTCGAACCTGCACAACGGTTTTTCGTCTGCATCTCCTCCGCTCCGGGGATATGCAAAACACCGATGACCCAGACCGGCCACCGGATTCACAACTTCCAGTTGTGGATGACAAGCGGAGCATCATACCCGCGCTGCTGCAGCGATGCAAGACCGTTTCCGTGAAAACGGAACCTGCGGCCGCCGATGCCCTGCCGCGCTCCGTGCCCGGGGAAGCCAGCTTCCCCGCCTACCCGCACGACAACAGCAGCATTCCGGGAAGGAAACCTGGAAAGGCTTGGTGCGGAAGGTGGGACTCGAACCCACACGCCTTGCGGCGCCACCCCCTCAAGATGGTGCGTCTGCCAGTTCCGCCACTTCCGCACTGGGGCAAGAAAAATTGTAACCGCCGCGGCACCGCCGAGCAAGCCCGGCTTACGGCTGTGGTGGCGCCGGGTTCTGTGCCGGTGGCGATTGCGGTTGCGGCTGCGACGGAGACGGGGACTGCGGCTGCGGCACTGGTGTCTCGGCCGGTGCGGGCTGCTCCGCGGCCGGAGTTTCTTCGAACAAAGAGGACTCGCTGCCCGCAGGGCGGCGCGGTCCGGCGCTTTCCTGCAGAACCAGCGAGATCGAGGTCAGCATGAACATCACGGCACACCAGGTAGTGGCTTTGGAGAGGAACGTCGCAGCCCCGCGCGGCCCGAACGCGGTCTGGCTTCCCGCCCCGCCGAACGCTCCGGCCAGGTCAGCCGCCTTGCCGCTCTGCAGCAGCACGACCAGAATCAGGGTCAGGCTGATCAGCACGTGCAGCGTCACCAGCACAAACCGCACCTGCCAGCCCAGCAGCACCAGCAGCAAACCCACAGCGAATGCGATGGCCCATTTCATCGAGGAGGGCATACGGTTTTTCCTCAGAAATTCACGATGGCTGCAAACGATTCTGCATCCAGGCTCGCCCCGCCCACCAGGGCACCGTCGATTTCCGGCTGCGCCATCAATCCGCCGATATTATCCGGCTTCACGCTGCCTCCGTAGAGGATGCGGAGTGCACTGGCCGCCGCGCGGCCGAATTTCTCAGCGGCTCGCTCGCGCAGGAAGCGATGGGCTTCGGCAGCCAGTTCCGGCGTCGCCGTGCGGCCGGTGCCGATGGCCCAGACGGGCTCGTACGCCAAGATGATACGGGAGAATTCCTCCGCCGTCAAAGCCGCCAGCCCGAGCCGGAACTGGCGCTCGAGCACGGCTTCTGTCTGACCGGTTTCCCGCTGGGGCAGCGTCTCGCCGACGCAGACGATCGGCAGCAGACCGGCGGCCAGTGCCGCGCGTGTTTTGCGGAAGACCCACTCGTCGGTTTCGCCGAAGTACTGGCGCCGCTCGGAATGTCCGACAATCACGTAGCGGCAGCCCGCTTCCACCAGCATGGCGGCGGAAACTTCGCCGGTAAACGCTCCCTGGCTTTCCCAGTGCACATCCTGCGCGCCGATGGCGATGGCGGTGCCGCGCGAGCTTTCGACCGCCGCCGACAGAGAAGTGAACGTCGGCGCAATGACGATTTCGCAGTGTTGCACACCGGCGACCAGCGGCCGAAATCGGTCAAAAAATGCGCGGGTTTCGGCCTGGGTCTTATGCATTTTCCAGTTGCCCGCGATCACTGCGCGCCGCATCGGTGGATGTCCTCAGCCGCCCGGACCCGTTATCGGTTCGAGAGCGCTTCGACTCCCGGCAGCTTCCGCCCGGCGAGAAACTCCAGCGAAGCGCCGCCGCCCGTCGAAATGTGCGAGATTTCCGAAGCGACCCCGGCCTGCTGCACCGCCGCCACGGAATCGCCGCCGCCGACAATCGAAGTCGCACCGGCGCGGGTCGCTTCGGCGACCGCGCGGGCCAGCGCCAGTGTGCCCCGGGCAAACGGTTCGAGCTCGAACACCCCCATCGGCCCATTCCAAACAATGGTGCGCGCCCCGCGCAACGCGGCAGTGAACTGCTCCAGGGTGGCCGGGCCGATGTCCAGTCCCATCCACGAATCCGGATCTTCGCCGACAGCCGCGATGCGCGTTTCGGTGTCCGCGCGCAGCTCCCGGCCGAGCACATGGTCCACCGGCAGCAACAACCGAAAGTTCTGCTCGGCCGCGCGCGCGAGCAAGGCCCGCGCCAGCTCCAGCTTGTCGTCCTCGACCAGGGAACGGCCGACCGGATGTCCCTGCGCTTTCAGGAACGTGTAGGCCATGGCCCCGCCGATCAGCATGGTGTCGGCCAGGCCCATCAGGTGTTCGATCACTTCGATTTTGTCGGACACCTTGGCGCCACCCAGGATCGCCACGTAGGGACGATCCGGCTGGTGGATCGCTTTGCTCAGATAGGTCAGCTCTTTTTCCATCAACAGGCCGGCGGCAGCCTTTTCCACGTAGCGGGTGATGCCGACCACGGAAGCATGAGCGCGGTGCGCCGAGCCGAACGCATCGCACACGTACAGCCCGTCACACAGGGCTGCCAGTTGCAGGGCAAAGCCCGGATCGTTGGCCTCTTCTTCCGGATGGAAGCGCACGTTTTCGAGCAGCAGGACACCGCCGGGGCCGAGCATGCGGCTTTTCGCTTCCGCCTGCGGGCCGATGCAGTCTTCGCTGAATTCCACGGGCCGGCCCAGCAGTCCCGCCAGGTGCTTGCCCACCGGGCCGAGGCTGAATTTCGGATCCATCTTTCCCTTCGGACGGCCCAGATGGGAAGCCAGGATCAGCCGTGCGCCGCGGTCGAGCGCGAACTGCAGCGTGGGCAGGGTTTCGCGGATGCGCGTGTCGTCGCCGACTCGACCGTGTTCGATCGGCACGTTGAAATCCACGCGCACGAACACGCGCCTGCCATCCAGTTCCAGGTCGCGAATCGAAAGCTTGTTCATTCTGCCATCCCGTGCAACGTTTTTTCGAAGACGGTGAGGGCGCAGTGTTGCGGCGGCCGACTACAGCCGCGCCGCCAAGAATTTGACCAGATCGCGGCAGCGACAGGAGTAGGCCCATTCGTTGTCATACCAGGCCAGCACCTTGACGCAGTGGCCGCCCACGACGCGGGTGTACGGGCCATCCACAATGGCCGAATGCTCGTTGCCGCGGAAGTCGCAGGAGACCAGCTCTTCGTCCGTGTAAGCGAGGATGCCCCGCAGCGCCCCCTCGGCAGCTCGCCGGAAAGCTGCGTTCACCGACTCGACCGTGGCTGGCTTTTCCGTCGTGACGGTCAGATCCACGACACTGACATTGGGCGTGGGCACGCGCAGCGCGTAGCCATCCAGCTTCCCCTTCAGTTCCGGAATCACCAGGTGCAGCGCTTTGGCGGCACCGGTCGTGGTCGGGATCATGGACAGGGCCGCCGCACGGGCGCGGCGCAAATCTTTGTGCGGCAGGTCGAGCAGCCGCTGGTCGTTCGTGTAGGAGTGCACCGTGGTCATGGTGCCGTGCACGATGCCGAACGTTTCGTGCAACACCTTGGCCACCGGCGCCAGACAGTTGGTGGTGCACGACGCGTTCGAGATGACGTGATGGTTGCGGCGGTCGTAGCTCTGCTCGTTCACGCCCAGCACAACGGTGTGATCCGGGTCAGTGGCCGGCGCGGTGATGATCACCTTCTTGACCGGCCCGCGCAGATGCCGCCGCGCCTCCGATCCTTTCGTGAACAGCCCGGTCGCTTCCAGGACAATCTCGGCACCGACCGAAGCCCAGTCGATCTCCCCGGGGTCTTTTGTCCGAAAGACGCGGAAGCGGTTGCCGTCAACCGCAATCGTATCGTCGGTGTGGGTCACCTGGTTCGGCAAATTGCCCAGAATCGAATCGTACTTGAGCAGATGCGCCAGAGTTTTGGCGTCGGTAATGTCGTTCACCGCCACGAACTGAATCTCCGGGTCGCCCAGCGCGGCCCGGTAGATATTCCGGCCAATGCGGCCGAACCCGTTGATTCCCACCTTGATCGGCATAACTCCTCCGAAAGCACTTTTTGCTGAGACTCAGGGCTGCGGCACTCCACCACGGCGCAGCGTGGAAACAGGGGATGCTACCGGCCTCGCCGGAAAAATGCAATCACCGGCCCGGGGGAGACGAGCTAGCGGGGGAATTGTCGGACTTCGACGACCTTGTCGCCGACAAATGTGACAAAAATGGTCTCACCGGGCGGCTGCCCGTAGATCCAGTCTTCCGTTTCCACTCCGTCGGTCGGACGCCGCTCGCGGACCTTGCGTGTCGGCTTGCCCAGCGCGGCCAGCACCATATCCCGATCCATGCCCACCACTGCGCGCCGCTCCCGGATGGCCACCTGAAACTCCTCGGGCAGGGTCTCCACCCAAAGCACTGCCGCGGACTGTCGCGTGGTGAACTCGAGGAATTCACCGAGCAGGGCCTTCAGTTCATCGACGGTCATATCCGGCAACGGCCGGCCAAAATCGAGGATGAGCGTGGCCCCCACGCCCTGGAAGCCAGCCGCCTGATTCTGCGTGGTGGTCGAGACCCGGGGCAATCCGCCGACACTGATCTGCAAGCGGTCGCGCCAGCTCCGGCGTTGCCGACCACCACCGTTGATGTCAATGACGATCTCCCTGTCTTTGAACTCAATCTGCGTGATCTGCACCATGTCCCCGGGATGGCCGGCGGCGCCGTGATTGGCGGCCAGTTGCTGGAGCTGCCGCTCATCCACCGGAGCATCCACTTTCCAGCGAAATCCTTTTTTACCGCCAGGCAGCACGCGTTTGGCGCGGGCAAATTCTCCGGAAACATAGCGCACAATTTCCAGGCGGGAGACGGGCTGCAGCCGTTCCGCCCGCGGGGTCTGTCCATCCTGGTTTTCTTTAGTCTGCTGGCCGATTTCCGGCAGCACCGGAAGATTCAGGTTGGCGGGCAACCGCTCGGGCGGGTGCGCCGGCCCACGCCAGGAGTTCACGTAGTTGCCCTCCCCCATCGTGAGCAGCGCTGTGGCGGCAACCAGTGTGAATAGGCGGAACATGGTGCCCCACTCTCCAGTTTATTGTAAAACTTCCTGCCTGTCCGGGGAAGGGTAAATCGCGCGCGTCCGCATCAGCCACACGGTTCCGGCTACGGCGGCCGCGGTCAGCACCACGCTGCCTTCGGGGCCGTAGTCGCCCCCGCTGAGCCACACGGGCCCGGACACTTCGGCGGCCAGCAGCCGGGCCGGCATCCGGATTCCGCTCACGGGAAAGCCCAGCACCGGTCCCATCACCCAGTTCCAGGCAAAGTGAATCCCGATGGGTAACCACAGCGCCCGGGTCTTCAGATAGGCCACGGCCAGCAGGACTCCGGCCAGAACTGTGTTGGCAGTGGACAGAGCAGTCGCAGCCGGATTCGGGATGTGCACCGCGCCGAACAGTGCCGCCAGCAGTACGACGGCCCACAGAGCTCCCACCGATTCGACCAGGCGCTGGAACGGGTAGCCGCGAAAGATGATTTCCTCCCAGGCCGCCGCCAGCAACAGCACCACTCCGAGGGAAAAAAATTCGGCAAAAGTAAATTCGTCCGGCGCGACACGCAACCGCACGACACCGCTGACCGCCGTCGCCCCGACCACCGCCGCAATCAACGCTGCGCCCAAAGAAAAGCCCAGCAGCCATTCGCGCCACCAATTCCGGTCGAAAGAAATTCCCAGCGTGCGGAAGCTCCGATGGTCGAACACTTCGAGCATCCACCAGGCGGCCGCCAGAGCCGCGACGATCGTCAACGCATAGAGCGGAATGGCGAATCGGGGCGGCATCAGCACCATGGTGTCAGCCGCCAACTTTGTCTCCGGTGCTACCACTTCGACGACCAAAACAGCGACCGTCTGGGCTACCAGGGTCAGTCCCCCGCACAGCGGCACATAGAGAACTGCACGCCAGATCGCCCGCAGGCGTCCATCGGCCGCGTGAAAAATCCTGCCCTGCAAGAAACGCATGGCCCTCCCGTCCATTCTGCTGCGCGTCCAGCGGAGCAACTACCGCAGCCGCACGCCCCGCCGGTCAATCCGCACCGGCAGGACCGTACCGCCAGCCTGCGTCACCGCGGACTCCACGCCGGCGCGGGCTTCCGGTTCGATCAGCAGGACCAGGCAGCCACCGCCGCCGGCTCCGCAGACTTTGCCGGCCAGCGCGCCCTGCCGGCGCGCAGCCGCCAGGATGCGCTCCATGGCCGGCGTGGCAATCGTGGGCAGATTGCGCCGCCGGAACTCCCACTCGATGCGCATCAGCCGAGCCACTTCCTGCCAGTCGTGTCGTTCCAGGGCCGGTTTCATCGCGCGGGCCACCTGCGCGATCTGTTCCAGGTTGCGCCAGACGCGCCGGTCCCCTTCGATGTGCGCTCGAGTCACTTCCCAGTTATTGATCCCTGAGCGTCGCGGTCGGCCCGTGTAGCAGAGCACCAACCGCTGCTCGAGCGCACGGACATCGGTGCGCAGCCGCTCGCGCCGCTCGCCACCGGTCTCCAGATGAATCGCAGCGACGCCGCCGAAGGCCGCCGGGTAGTGGTCCTGCGTTCCGGTCGGCACGCCGAGGACCTTGCATTCGACGTCGCGGCTGATGTGGATCCACGCGATGCGGGTGCCGCCGGCACCGGTAAATCGATCGAGCGCCGCGCACAGCGCCACCGCCATCGCGCTGGAGCCGCCGATGCCCGCCCCGGCAGGGGCCTGCGAATCGGTGGTCAGCGTGAAGCTGCCGCGGGGCTGGAAATGCTTGACCAGCTCAGCGAGCAGCGGGAGACGATAACGGCGCTGCGCCTGCAAGGCCGCCAGGCTGACAAAATGTTCGCTGCGGGCGGTGTCGTGCGAGCGCAGCCAGATGCCGCGCCCTCCCGCGGTCAACACGCAGCGGGCATACAGCCCGATCGCCACGTTCAGCGTGAGGGCGCCTTCGTGAAACAGGTAGAGCGGCCAGATGTCGAGCGTTCCGCCGGCCAGATCGATTCGCGTCGGGGCAATTGCTTCGATGCGCACGCTGCTCATTCGGCGCCCAGCCAGCGGCATCATACGCGAACCAGCGCGACTGGGAAAAGCCAGCTCGAAGAGTTTCGCGACACTGTGGAAGGGGCAACCCGATCAATCCGGCGAGCCGGCGGCATGCGCCTTGCGCGGGTTCTGCGCCGGAGACTTGTGTGGCGTATCGGCTTGCGCGCGCGCCAGTTGGGGTTCGAAGCAGCGTCGGCAGCGCGCCTCGTACTTGTCTGCGGCGCCGACGACAATCAGCTCGTCCGAAGCCACCAGCCGCTGCGTGTGCACGGCCGGATTCCCGCACCGCACACAGATGGCCAGCAGCTTGGTGATCTCTTCGGCGATGGCCAGCAGGCGGGGCATCGGCTCGAAGGGCCGACCGAGGTAGTCCGTGTCGAGCCCGGCGACGATGACTCGCTTGCCCCAGTCGGCCAGTTTCTGGGCGACATCAGGTAGCTCGGCACCCAGGAATTGGGCTTCGTCGATGCCCACGACTTCCGTGCGCGGCTCGACGCGCTCGAGCACTTCGGCGGCGGTGCGCACCAGTTCCGAGCGGATTCCGAGACCGGAATGGGACACGATTTCGTTCTCGGCATAGCGGTTGTCGATCAGCGGCTTGAAAATCTGGACTCGCTGCTGAGCAATCTCGGCGCGGCGCAGCCGCCGGATCAACTCTTCGCTTTTGCCGGAAAACATCGGGCCGGTGATCACCTCGATCCAGCCCATGTTGCCTTTGACGATGTCCACGGCATGGCCTCCGCGAAACTAGCCTAGCACAGAAACCGCACGGGAGGCCGGCCCGGTCGCCGGCAGTTCAGCCGGTCGCCGCCCCGGAGTCGGTGCTGTAGGCAGCCGGGTTGTAGAACGGGGCGAAGGCATTGATGACGGCTGTGCGGAAAGCGTCCTGGCGGGTGATCAAATTTGCAGTGAGCACGCCCCAGGCGCCCTGCGCATCGCGGACGCCCTGCTGCCGGGCGAAGGCATCGATCGCATCGGCCAGTTCAACACCCTCGTCCACCACGTGCACGGCCAGCGGCTCGGGCAGCAGGATGGCTCCCGATTGGCCGTAGGCGCAGCGGCCGGAAGTGTTCAGCACGCAGGCCCAGTTTTCAAGGAACACCAGCCGCCGACCCTGTTCTTCGACCACGTCGAGTCCGCCCTCCAGGCCGACAAAATAGCACCAGGAAGTTTCCTGGCGTTCGCGAGCGAGCCGGGCGACGGCTTCGGCGCGCCGCCGTGCGCCGGCCATCAGTTCGTTGCGCCGGAGTGGTGTGTGGCGCACTCCGCTTTCGACTTCGACACCGACGACGTCAAACTGCGCGTTGGGATCGAGCAGGGGACCAAAGACAGTCAACGCCTCCCAGACCGCGTTCAGCTTCGGCCGGCGCGTCGAACCGACCGCGACAACGATTTTTCCCATGCGTGCCCTGTCTCCGATGCGCTGCCGGAGCCGTGCGCTGCCGGTACGGCTGGTTCTCCGGTGCTATTCCTTCCACAGCACCGTTTGCCGTTCGCGTCCGTAGCGCGCCAGCAGAAATTTCTTCAGTTCCTCGAGCGAGCCGAAGACCTGATCGGCGCACGCGAGCATCCAGCCACTGATCTGCTCGATCGGCGCTTCGCTGACCAAATAGACCGGGATACCTTTGCGGTAGGCGACGGTCAGCTCCGCCGGCGTACCCCCGCTCGGCGTGCTGCCTTCGCCCAGATAGCAGATCACATAGTCGGCACGGTTCTCGATCTGATCGAGATCGTACTGAATGATCTTGCGCACGGTGCGGCGGAAGCGGTCGAGATCGGTCTGCTTCCAATCGCGGAAGTGCGTCATTTCCTCTTCCGTGAGATTTTTCCGCTGGTCTTCGGCAGGGTCGTAGACACGGTGACCGAGCTCATCGCGCAAGAACGGCACCAGCTTGCGGCGCCACAGCCGACCACCGTCGGAAGCGAACTCGATCGGGCCGCACAGATAGGCCAGCATCGCCTTCCCCGTGTCGGCACTCTAGCACGGCCGCACACAGCGCGCCAAGACGAGCGACTGTCGCACCGCGCACCGCAAATGGCAAACCTCCAGGAGTACTTTTTTTCCAGAGAAATTTGGCCTATCTCCGGGGCGAGGAGAAAACTCTTTCGCAGCCGTCCCTGAGCGAGTGGTTCGGACCGCCAGAATGATACCCTGCATTCGAAAGGACCAGGTGACAGCCGGCGTTACTCTACCACGGCAACGAGAAGGGACAGAGGGAAGCTGGAGCGGCCGAGGGGACTCGAACCCCCGCCTACAGCTTGGCAAGCTGTCGTACTACCCCTATACTACGGCCGCCCAACACACACAGAGCGTTTATACCACGCTCGCCAGATGTCGGCAAGACACACCAAGACTTTCTGCCGATCGTCGTGAGGCAGTGTTCCCTTCCGGGAATTAATTGACCTGGCGTACGCGAGTGGCGCGGACTACCGGCGACTTCTTCTGTCGCTCGGCGAATCGCATGGCCTTGGCTCGGTCAATATAGACGCGGGCAAACTTCTCACCGTCCTGGTAGTACACGGTCACCTGCCAGTGCCGGTGCTTGCGCCGTCTATCTTTGCCCAGAACACTCTTGCGTCTTGCGGGCTTCCTTTTTCTCTTTTTGGTTTCCGTTTTCATCCCTTTTCACACTGGGGACGCGTCAATATCGCAGTCTGAAGACTTTTTTACAAGTATGTATTCGGTAAAGAGTGCAGACTTTTGTATTTAACGGAGCAGTTTCTCCGGGGACGCATCTTGGGTCATACCCTGCCTGCTCCCGCATTCGATTGATGCATTCCCGCGCTTACAGGTCGCCCGACCGATGATTTTTTTCGCCGAGCAATACCTTTTCGACAGCACTGCGTCTAAGCCAGTGTCTGAACAGATGCGTCGCGCCCGGCGATTCCTTCCGGGCCCGATGGCGAGCTGCTGGACGAAGGGGAACTTCCGCACATCAGACAACGTATCGTAAGCATGGGGATGCAGAGGAAACTGGGGGAGGGATGGTACTCCGTCTGAAGCAAGACGTAACCGTGGAGAACATACGACACCACCCCGCCGAAGATGTAGCGGTTGTGCGCGATCTGCTCATCGCGGGCGCCGTTGTTCGACCGGACCCGCGCCGTGCCCATTTCTACGAGCTGGAAGAGGGCAACCGCGTCTTCTACATCCACATTTCGCCGGTGACTGGCCACGTCCTGCTTCTGGCCAGTTGGTCCGCAGAGCCGGGGGCGCAACCAACCGCTGCCCGCGCTTGAATGCGACCGCCCGGCAGGCGTCAGCGAGGCGGGCTCGCCGGTCCGCGCACCTTGTCGGTGACTTCGAACAGGCGGTACGGATGCCGATCCTCCTCATGCGCAAAGATGCGATCGGGCAGCAGCGGCAGATTCGTTCCGAAGTACGCATTGAACACGACCCGGAACGAATTGACCGGCGTGATGGAAGGATAGAGCGGCACGGACTCCACCCCGGGCAGCAGGTACGCGTTCAGGATGCCGGTTTTCTCCCGCAGTTCTTCAGCGGTCGCCGCACGCCAGCGAAACCGGATCCCTTCGTGGCGAAACCGTTCGGGAGCCGGGCCCTCGTCGGCTTGAAGCAGAATCACCGGCGGTGTGGACGAATCAGCCAGCAAGCGCTCGACCAACCCGCGCAGCTTTTCGTTCGTGGCGAGCAACTGGTTCCGGTAATTTTCCTCTTCGCTCCGCTGCCGCATTCGGTCTTCTGGAAGAAACGAACCGTCGCGGTCAAAGACATACGGCTCGTGCGGCAGAATGAAGTGGGCGAATAGAAACGTCGGCTCGGGGCGAGCTGCGATTTCGGCGATGCGTTCGAACTTGTAGGTTTCCCGCCGCCACTGCTGCCGACGCAGATCGAGCCATTCGATCCCCAGCTCCTGGCCGAGTGGCTTCAGCATCGTGAAGTCCACCAGCAGGCGCAGATTGGGCATGGGCAGTGCGGCGTTCCAGTTCACGTTTTCATCGGCAAGGCGGTTTCGCCGTGTCGCCCACCACCAGGAGCCGGCATGAATGAACGTGTACCCCTGTTGCTGCAGGAAGCGGCCGACGACGTGTTCTTCGAGCAATTGGTAGAGCGGGCTCCAGTCTTCGTTGTCTGGCCCCAGCGCAGCTGCGAGCGGGTCGAGGTAAGTCATGTTCAGCGACGCCGGCAGGGAAAACGCAGTGCGCAGATAGTTGGAGTGGCTCTCGGGCGCCACATAGAAACCCTTCTGGCGCAAAAAGTCGTACAGGGCGCTGTTGTCGTAGCCGTAGTGCGAGGCCAGAACGCTCGGGCTACCATAGCGGTCGAAGATCAGATAGTAGATATCCGGCAGCGGATCGGGGCGCCGGGTGGCCTGGGGATCGGGTCGCTCGTTCATCACGCGGGCCACTGCATCCGACGTGGTAACACGCGACAAGTGAAACAGCCCGAGCTTGCCCACCGGATAGAGCAGCGCACCGGCCGTCACCACATTCAGCAGCAGTGTCGCTCCTTCCAGCGGCCGGCGCAGGCGCAGGATTTGCCAGAGCACGCCGACAAACAGCAGCAGCGTCGCGGGGATGAGTACGCGATGCGAGCCCACCAGCGGCCAGCTCTCCAGCCACCCGTGCAATTTCGGGTAAAAGAACAGCAATAACAGGAACAGGAACCCAGCCAGTCCTGCTTTGCGCACCTGACGACAGACCAGCCAGAACAACACCAGCGCAGCGGCCGGAATGGCCAACCCGAGCGCAACCACAACGCCGAGTTCCGATAGGTGCGTCAGCCCGGGCCGCACCGCGTAGTCGGAAAGCACACCGGCCAGAAAAGCCAGCCAGATGTAGTACGGAAAACGTTTCACTGACGTACCCCCTGTTCCAACTGTCGTAGAATCCGCACCCGCTGCTTACCGAAGATTGGGGTTTCGCGCAACGGAGTTCTGGATGGCGTGTCCTAAGGCAGGTATGGAGTTGTGAGTCGGTGGGGAATCCCAAACCCGCTGGGTGATTTCTATAAATGCCAGCGGGCGTATTTCGGTTTCGAACATGAACACGCGATCCGGCAATAAGCCGAGGCTGGTGCCGAAGTACTGGTCGAGAATAATGCGAAACGTGTTCACCGGCGTAATCTGCTGGTAAAAGCTCTGGTAGGCTTGGTCGGGGAGATACACGGCGTACAGAATTCCGCTCTTCTCTCGCAATTCCGGAATGGTGGCATGCCGCCAGTCGCGCTTCGAGCCCGTCCAGCGATATGCCGCCGGATAAGGACCTTCGTCGGATTGCAGCACAATCACCGGTGGTGTTGCGGATTCGACCAGCACATGGTTCACCCAGCGTTCAATCAGTCGATTCAATCCCAGCACCTGAGTCCGGTAGTTTTCCTCCCTGGAATGATGCATGGTCTCGGCTGGATCGACCGGTGTTCCGTCGGCTCGCAACACATACGGCCAGTGCGGCACCAAAAAATGTGCAAACACAAATTTCGGCCCCGGCTGACTGGCCAGTTTGTGGAGTTCTTGGAAGCCAATGTCAATCTGCTGCCAATGGAGGTAATTGAACCCGAGCACAGGAAATAAAAAGGTCTCCGCAAACGGAGCCAGCATGGTTTGCTGTAACAGATCATAGAAAGATGCAGGGAGTCGCCACGGCGCGATGTTTCGTGCTGCTTCTCTGCCCACACGGGTCGGCCACCACCAGGAACCCAGATGGATGTAGGTGTAACCCTGTTGTCGCAGGAATGTGGCCAGCCGATTTTCACCAATGCGATCAAAGAACGGTTGCCAGTCCTGGCGGTCCCGCCCGAAGGTCCGCTCCAGGTCGTCCAAATAAGCCATGTTCAACGAAGAAGCCAGTGAAATCCCCGTATTCGGATAATTTGCCCGGCTGGCATCGGCCACAAAGAAGCCCCGCGACAACAGAAAATCGTAGAAGGGCTGATTGTCCAGCCCATATACCCGGGCCAGAGTATCCCGTGAAGCATAGCGATCAAAAATGACGTAGTAGACGTCCGGTAGTGGTTCTGGCCGGCGCGTCGCCTGGGGAATTTCCAAGGGCGGCAGCGGTGGCGCCAGCAGCCGCGAAACATTCTGCTTCGTCAGTTGCCAGACCGGGATACTCAAAGCACCCAGCGCGACGACATTCAGAACGATGGTCACCGGGCGCAGCGACCCGTGCAGTCGCCGCAACAGCACAGCGAGTACAGCTAACAGAACAACCTCTGCCCCCAACAGATACCGGTATCGCCCGATCTCGACACCGCCAACCGACCAGTCCTGGAGAAACGCAATCACGTCGCGAAACGTAAAGAAGAGCAGCAGGAATGCCGAACACCACAGCGCGGCTTTGTGCTGGTTGCGAAACACCAGCAGTGACGCAGCCAAGATCGCTGCTCCTCCCAACAGAAAGGGCCACGTCCCGGCGGTTACCTCGCTCAGCGGCGCGTACCAGGCAGAGGCGCTAAACATGGACAGAGCCGGGAAAATGGCGAACAGCACCGGGTGCCAAGCGATGAAACGTTTCATGGTTCAGCCCGCTGCATGCAGTAGAGAATTCTCTGGCTTTCGCGGATGGGCACGGCCTGCTCGATTCGAAACCAGCGGCCAAAAGCGCGCTCAAATTCCGCTCGGGTGTAGTGGGTAAAAATATCTTCTCGTGCGGCCAGCAGTCGCTGAACCTGAGAATCTTCCTTGGGGACGAATTCGATGATCAGGGCCCGGCCCAGCCGCGCAAAATATTCGGCGATATTGGCAAGCGGCACATTGTTGCCGATGGCCAGGTGATGCACCAGCGCCAGCGCGAGCAGGGCATCGGCCGGGCCGCGTTCCGCCAGCGACATCCGTTCACGCTCGGCCCAGCCCATTGCCCCGCTCGGATTCGTCAGATCGGCAACGAGCGGCAGCAACTGTGTATCGCCGCGGGCGGCGGCTTGCCGATAGTTCTTCTCCACCGCTGCCGGATCCATATCGAACGCCACCGTGTAGATGCCTCGTTCACTGGCCAGCCGGCTGAATACTCCGATGTTGGCCCCCAGGTCCCAGACCAGCCGCGGTCGCAGCCGCTGCAGAAATTCACTTACCAGTTGCCGTTTGTGTTCGAAAGCGGCCGGGGAATAGTTCGTGTCCTGGTAGTAATCGCTCCACACGGTGCCGCCCGGCTCCCAGCGGAGCGCGGCGACGGTTCGTTCCAGGCTGCTCAGAATTCCGAGCATGGCATGGCGGCTCATCTGTCGGCCGGCATGCGCCTTTGGTTTGTCGCCGAAGCGCTGCTGCACGCGGGCATGGAGATGCACGTGGGCCGCCAGCCGCGGCTGCAGCCGGGTTCTCCACGGCAGCAGCCGACTGGCAAGGTCGAGCGGCACGCCATCCACGAACACGCGCAGCAACTGGTTCAGCCGAACCTCGCGGTGTGCCATCAGCGCCAGCGGGGCCAGAAAATGCTGGCAGAATTGCCGATAGGCCACCCAGGGCTCTCCTTCGCGGTAGGTGGCGAAGGAAAGCGTGTCGATCCAAACGGGACGCCCGCCGCGGAACTGCACGTTGTAGGCGCTGGCATCTTTCAACCCCATACCATGCTCGAGGGCCAAGCGGTGAATCTGCAGCGTCAGCAGCGCGGCATCCCGCAACTGTCCGAAGCACCATTCGTATGGATAGGAGACAAAGGGAACCCGTTCCGGCCGGATGACCTTCCAGGCCAGTTCAGGCTCAGCCGGTTCGACCGCCACTTCCTCGTGCGGCACCAGCCAGCCCAGCTCCACCAGGCGGTGGTACAGGCCGGAGTCGATCAACCGTTCGTAGTCCGCCTGATAGCTCCGGTTGATCTGCCGATAGAGAATTCCACTGCGTTCAAAGAGAAACCCGCTGGGGTCCCGGAAGGAACCCGCTATCGTTTCTGCCACCAACATGCGAGCGCTTCAGGGCTGCTTCGGCTTCTGCGGATCGCCCCGGCGAAAGAATGCCTTCAGCTTCTGCCAGTACATCCTCACGGCCACGACCGCTCCCAATAGCGAGCCGATCAGAATCTGAAAGAACATGCTGGCCGAACCCGGGTCGACATACCCGAACGCCGGCACCGGAGCCATCCACAAAAGCACCACAACCCACAGGAAAGCAAAAAAAAGATGAATGTTCCGTTCTTTCTTCATCGGTACGCCCCGCAACGTTGCGATTATAAAAGCGGGAACCGAGGAAACTCAAAAGGAGTTCCAGAAGGTAAACGAGCTAAGGACTCGATATCAGCTCATGGGCCTGGAGGTTGAGCTGCTGAAAGAAGGTTTCCGAAAACTGGAAGACGGCCGAGTCCGCCCCGGCCCGCGCATAGACCTTGCCGTCGTGCACCGCCGAGACCACGATCCGGAGTGTGCTGCCCTCTGCACTGCCGAGAGTGATTTCCACTGCGGGCTTTTCCAGTTGCCGCGCGATGGAGGCCGGCGGGACATCCAGCACGGCATCGGCGCGAGAGAATTCCAGCGTGCTCAGGATTCGGCTGACCTGCGCCGGCTGATCCTTTTTCTCGGCCGGCTCGCGCACGAGCCACTTTTCCCCGTCGGTCGTTTCCGCCACCAGGGTCAGGTGCTGGTTGCGGAGCTCGATGCGGCGCAGTTGTGCGCGGTCAAAATGGGCGATGCGTTTCGATCGCAGGTCGGCCAGCGAACGATCCAGTTCGCGCACGAGTTCCTCGCCGATCGTGAAAACCATGCTGCGCGCGATGTCGCGGGCGTAGTAGTGCGCTGACTGCGGAGTTCCGCCGCGGCTGCGTTCGGTGCGACGACCGACCTGCAGGGTTCGCTCTTCGCCCTTTTCAGTGCGGATGCGCAGCTCGTACTGCGGCCGGTCCAATCCGTAGCGCGCCGGCTGCTCGACCGATTCGGCCGCGATGGCCGCCAGACGCGCAAAGGACACCGCGTCGAGCAGGTCGCGCACCGCGTTTTCGTCGGCCCGCAGCTCGCGCGGTGCCGTTAGAAACCAGCCGTTGCCGCGGCGTTCCAGCCGGAACCGGGCCCGGGGTGTGCGCAGCTCGACCCCGTTCACTTCCCAGGAGTTGAAGGCCAGTACGGAACGGTCGCGGAGCTCCTCGAGCGGTTTATCGGCCGAGGAGAGCACGGCGCTCGGCAGCAGCGCCACCCGGTTGTGCTGATCCACCAGCGCGTACACACTCAGGCCGGAGAAGTCGCGGGCCCCGAGCTGCAACGTGTGCTCCGCGCCGGAGGAGAGCCGCAGACGCAGCGTCACTGCCGGCGGATCCAAGCCGAATTGCTTCCGCCGCTCGGCGTCCACGTCCAGCCACCGCTGGACGCGCGCACCGGCCGCGCTGCTGACCAGTCCGGAAGCGACGGACGGATCGGCGCGGGTTTCGACCGGAGCAGTGATGACCCAGACGCCGTCGCGTTTCTCCAGGCGGACGGTGGTACCGGCGCGTTCCAGCACGATACCCGTCACATCGTCCGCAGCGAAAGAGAACGCGGCGACGGATTCGTCTTTCGCCGCGTCGCGCCCGCGGCCATGCGGCAGCTCGTAGAAATAGACGTAGGCCACCAGCGCGAGTGCGATTCCCAACACCAGCAGAGTGGTCTTTTTCATCGTTCAGACAATCGGCCGCGGGGTTGCGGCGCATGAAATTCTGCGATTCGAAGGCCGCAGCAGCCGAACACTCGCCTAGCGGCGCTTCCACCAGACGTAAGCACCGGCAATCAGGCTCGCTCCCGGGAGCAGCACCACCGTAAACCAGAACAGCATGGTCTGCTGCGCTGCCGTCAAATTCACCCGGCGGCTTTTCGGACTCTTCGGTCGCACCGTGATCATCTCTTCCGATTCGGCGAGCCAGGCGACGGTGTTGAAGAACAAGTCGGCGTTGGCTGCCTGGCGGATATCGGCGTTGCTGGCGAAATCGGAATCGCCGATCACCACCACCCGGGCGGTTTTGCCTTCGCCGGTTTTCTTCTCGGCGGCCACGCCGATCGAAACGGGTCCTTTGAGATCCTTCCCCTCGTTGAACTCCACGGTGCCGCCCCGACGGCTGATGTCTTTTTCCGCCCAGCTCTGCGGCGAAGTTTTCAGCAGCTCGACCGCCTGGATGTCGGAGCGACTGTTCGTGCCCAGCCGCACGCTGCGCGCTTCGGGGAACATCGTCTGCGCAGGGACTTTTTCGGTGATTCGATGCACACCGTATTCGCCCACCAGCGGCACAACCGGGCCCGTGCCCGCCAGCTGCGAAAAGAGGTTGCGCTCGATGATCAGGTCTTCGCCCACCTGAATGTTCCAGTCCGCCAGCAGTTTGTCGAGACCGTGCGTGACAAACGGGTCGACCAGCAACAACAGTTTGCCGCCCCCGTTGACGTACTGTTCGAGCTGATCGGCTTCCTGGGGGAAAAATGCTGTCTGCGGCCCGGCCACCACGACAACGGTGCATTCAGCCGGCACGGCCTTTTCGACAGCCAGGTTGAACGAACGCACCTGGTAGCGTTCCGCGCGCAGCGTCTGTTCGACAAGTCGGTAGCCGGCGGCGTCGCTGCGCTCAAGCGACTTTTCGCCATGCCCCTCGGTAAAGCAGATGGTCCGCGCGGCCTCGCGAGTCACGCGCAGGATGGCATTCGTCAGTCCCTGTTCGGTGAATTCTTCCAGCCGCTCGGTGCGCTCGCCGGCGATGACGATGACCTCACCGGCCCGCCGAATCTCATACTGGCGGGCGAGCTCGGGCTGTTCCTGCGGGTCAATCCGTTCATAGCGAAGCTGCCGGCTCAGCAGCCGATACTCGGGAAGCAGTTGTTCGAGCTGCGGGTTGGCTTGCTTGGAAAACTCCAGGATGCGGACTTCCTGCTGCAGGTTGCGGAGGATCTGCTGGGTCTGGTCGGAAAGCGTGTACAGCTTCTGCTCGGTCAGATCGAACCGTTTGTGGTAGCGATAGCCGAGGAAATTCAGCACCGCGAGGATGGCCAGCACCGCCACAGCCAGCACGAGCGTGTTTGCCCCCAACCGGGTTGAACGTCGGCGGAAATACGCCACCAGCGCGCGATAGTTCCCCACCAGCGCCACCAGGAGCAACGCGCCGCCTACGCTCAGCAGCACCTGGGTGATCCGACGCAGTGCATCTTCGATCTGCCAGCGGATCAGTCCGGCCAGCAGCAGCGCTGCGCCCAACCAACCCATCGTCTTCAGCCATTCCTGTCGATTGATTCGCATCGCGACCTGACTCCGATCGAATCGCGATCCGCTGCGGCTCAGGCCCGCCGCCAGCGCATCGAATCCAGCGAGCGCAACGTCAGAAACAACCCGAGAGCGATCCAGCTCCCGAAAAACACCAGACTCGTGGTGTCCACCACGCCGCGGGCGAAATCCTCGTAATGCCGCAGCACAGAGAGGTACTGAAACAGCTCGCCGATGGTGGTACCGGCGCCGGGCCCGGCGATATCAATGATCCAGAGCACCAGGGCCACGCAAAACGTGACGACCGCGGCAATCAACTGGCTCTCCGTGAGCGACGAGATGAAATTCCCCAGGGCGAGAAACGCTCCCCCCAGCAGCAGCAGGCCCAGATATCCGCTCAGCATGATGCCCAGCGGCGGCCGTGGTTCGCTCTTCCAGAACAGCACGCCGTGGTAAGCCAGGGTGGGCAACAGCAGGATCAGGAACAGGCTGAACGAAGCCAGGTACTTGCCCAGCACAATTTGCCAGTCGGTCACCGGAGAGGTCATCAGCAACTCGATCGTGCCGCGGCGCCGTTCTTCGGCATAGACGCCCATCGTGGCCATCGGCAGCAGAAACAACGCCACCTGGCCCAGCACGCCGAACAGGCTGTTGATCGTCATGCTGGGCACGTCGACTTCCGGCGGGGCGCCGAACTGCATGGCCTGCATGCTGGCGGCCAGCGAGCGTTCCATGTAGAACGTCAGGATGGTGTAGTAGAACAGCCCGCCGATCAGCAGAAACATCCCCAGCACCACGTAGGCCACCGGGGAGACCAGATAATGCCCCATTTCCTTGCGGTAGATGGCCACGACGCCCCGCAGAAACCCGCTCATGCACGTGCCTCCAGCGTCGTTTCTTCCGACTCTTCCGTAGTCAGGCGCAGGAAGATTTCCTCCAGAGTCAGGCTGACGGCGCGGAGCTCGTACAGCTCCCAGCCGCGGCCGACCACGGCGGCGGCAATCCGGCTGCGCAGGTCGCTGCCCGGTTCCGTTTCCACCGCGACGCGCAGCCGGCCGCCGTCGGGCAGCGCCTCGATGGAGACCTGACGCACACCGGGAATCTGGCGGAGAGTCTGCTCCAGTCCATTGCGGTCGCCGCGCAGTTCGAGCCGCACCAGGTTGCCGCCGCGAAGCTGTGCGGTCAGGTTGGCCGGCGTATCTACGGCGGCGATGCGTCCTTTGTTGATGATGATGACCCGGTCGCAGGTCATGCTGACCTCAGGGAGAATGTGCGTGGACAGGATCACCGTGTGGTTGCCCCGGAGTTTTTTGATCAGGTGGCGCACCTCGATGATTTGCTTGGGGTCGAGTCCCACGGTGGGCTCGTCCAGGATGACCACTTCCGGGTCGTGCACGAGCGCCTGGGCCAGACCGACGCGCTGCCGGTAGCCGCGGGAAAGCCGTTTGATCAGCTCACGCCGGTACTCGCCCAGGTGCGTCATCGCGATGGCCGCATCCACGCGGCTGCGCCGCTCGGCTGCGGGCACGCCTTTGATCCGCGCCACGAAATCCAGATAGCCGGTGACGGTCATCTCCGGATAGAGCGGCGGCTGCTCGGGCAGGTAGCCGATGCGCCGGCGCGCTTCGAGCGACTGCTCGGCGACATCGAAGCCAGCCACCCGCACGGTGCCCGCCGTGGCCGGCAGGTATCCGGTCAGGATTCGCATCGTGGTCGTCTTGCCGGCTCCGTTGGGGCCCAAAAACCCCAGAATTTCGCCGCGCTCGACGCGAAAGGAGATGTCTTCCACTGCCACGGTGTCGCCGTAGCGCTTGGTTAGATGTTCGACTTCGATCAACGTTCCGCCTCAGCCGGGCCGCAAACGGCCCGGCAAATGCATTCTTTTACCTCAGCTCGAGCCGACCGGCAAGCCGGACACACACCCGCGAACAGGTTTTGCCAGATGAGCGGCTCTCCGCTAGACTGGACAAGTTCATTGAAATGTACCCGGGCGAAGCATCCGACAATGACGACCAGTTCAGAACCGTTGCGTGAGAGTCGCGCGGTGCGCCACGACGTCAGCCGGCTGTCCGACGACGACCTCTATCTATTCAACGAGGGCAGCCACCTGCGCCTGTACGACAAACTGGGCGCCCACCCGATGGTCGTCGACGGCGAGCTGGGCACCTGCTTTGGCGTCTGGGCGCCCAATGCCCAGCAGGTGAGCGTGATCGGGGACTTCAATCGCTGGGACAAGACCAGCCATCCGCTCAGCCCCCGCGGTCATTCTGGCATCTGGGAGGGTTTCATTGCCGGGCTCGGCCCGGGCACCCTCTACAAGTACCACATTGTTTCCCGCTATCACGGCTACCGCGTGGACAAAGCGGACCCGTTCGGCTTCCGGCACGAAGTACCGCCGCACACCGCTTCGATTGTCTGGCCGTTGGACTACCACTGGGGTGATCAGGAGTGGATGCAGCAGCGCCACCGGCACAACGCCCACGACCGCCCCATCTCGATCTACGAAGTCCACCTCGGTTCCTGGATGCGGGTTCCGGAAGAAGGAGATCGCTGGCTCACCTACCGCGAACTGGCTCCGCGGCTGGCGGAATACGTGGCGCGGATGGGCTACACCCACGTTGAATTGCTGCCGGTGATGGAGCATCCCTTCTATGGCTCCTGGGGCTATCAGACCACGGGCTACTTTGCTCCCACGGCGCGCTACGGGACACCGCAGGATTTCATGTACCTGATCGACCATCTGCACCAGCACGGCATCGGCGTGATCCTGGACTGGGTGCCTTCCCACTTTCCGTCCGACGAACACGGGCTGGCGTTTTTCGATGGCACGCACCTGTACGAACACGCCGACCCCCGCAGGGGCTACCACCCGGACTGGAACAGCTACATCTTCAATTACGGCCGCCACGAAGTCCGCAGTTTTCTGCTCTCGAGCGCACTGTTCTGGCTCGACCGCTACCATGCCGACGGGCTGCGGGTCGACGCGGTTGCCTCCATGCTCTATCTGGACTACTCGCGTCGTCCGGGCGAGTGGATTCCAAACGAATACGGCGGCAACGAGAACCTGGAAGCCATTGCCTTCCTGCGCCGGTTCAATGAAGAAGTCTATCGCGCCCATCCGGACGTGCAGACCTACGCGGAAGAATCTACCGCCTGGCCGATGGTTTCCCGGCCCACCTACATTGGCGGGCTCGGCTTCGGGATGAAGTGGGACATGGGCTGGATGCACGACACGCTGCGCTATATGTCGCTCGACCCGATCTACCGCAAATATCATCACAACGACCTGACGTTCCGGCTGCTCTATGCCTTCCACGAAAACTTCGTGCTGCCGCTATCCCACGACGAAGTGGTGCACGGGAAAGGCTCGCTGCTCGGGAAAATGCCGGGCGATGCTTGGCAGCGCTTCGCGAACCTGCGCGCGCTGTTCGGCTACATGTTCGCTCAGCCCGGCAAAAAGCTGCTCTTCCAGGGCGCCGACCTCGCCCAGGTCGCCGAGTGGGATCACGAACACTCGGTCGAATGGCACCTGCTCGATCTGCCGGCGCACGCAGGCATCCAGCGTCTGGTGGCCGATCTGAACCGGCTCTACCGCGAGCAACCGGCGCTGCACGAACTCGATCATCACCCCGACGGTTTCCAGTGGGTGGACTGCAGCGATGCCGATCACTCCGTGGTGGCGCTGCTCCGCAGAGCGCGCTCGTGCCCCGATGTGATTCTTGCCGTGGCCAACTTCACGCCGGTGCCCCGCACGGGCTATCGCTTCGGCGTGCCCCGGCCGGGCCGGTGGCGGGAGCTGCTGAACACCGACGCGCGCGAATATGGCGGCAGCGGATGGGGCAATCTGGGCGGCGTGCAGGCCGAACCGATTCCCTGGCACGGTCTGCCGTATTCGGTCCAGTTGACCCTGCCCCCGCTGTCGGTCGTTTTCTTCAAGGCCGAATGAGTCGATGCACGAACGATTTTTCGGCGGCCACCCTGGGGGCCATCCCGCTCGACGACCGCCGGTGCCGTTTCCGCGTCTGGGCTCCCCGGGCTGCACGAGTGGAGGTCCACCTGCCCGCCACCGCACTGCAGCCGGAACGAACTATTCCTCTTCATCCGGCTCCCGGGGAAGACGGCGAGCGCGGATATTTCGAAGCTGTTGTCGAAAACTGTTCTCACGGGACGCGCTATGCCTACCGGCTCGATGGCAACCGCGAACGCCCCGACCCCGCATCACGCTGGCAGCCCGAAGGTGTGCACAACGCCTCCGCGGTGTTCGACTGGCGCAGATTCGCCTGGACGGATTCGAACTGGAAAGGTCTGGCGCTGGAAGATTATATCCTCTACGAAATCCATGTCGGCTGCTTTACGCCGCAGGGAACGTTTGACGCCGTCATCCCGCACCTGGACGGGCTGAAAGCGCTCGGCATCACGGCCATCGAGCTGATGCCGGTGGCGCAGTTTCCCGGCGCACGCAACTGGGGCTACGACGGCGTGCACCCATTCGCCGCGCAGAACACCTACGGTGGCCCCGAAGGTTTCCAGCGTCTGGTGGACGCCTGCCACGCGCGGGGGCTTGCCGTGGTGCTCGACGTCGTGTTCAACCACCTCGGCCCGGAAGGAAATTACCTGACCGAATTCGCGCACTATTTCACCGACCGCTACCGCACCCCGTGGGGGCCGGCCGTGAATTTCGACGGCGAACACAGCGACGAAGTCCGCCGGTTCTTCATCGAGAACGCGCTCTGGTGGGTGCGCGACATGCACGTGGACGCTCTGCGGCTGGATGCGGTCCACGCCATCGTGGACAACTCTGCCTATCCTTTTCTCGAAGAGCTGGGCGAAGCCGTCCATGCCGAAGCCGCGCGATTCGGCCGACCCATCTATCTCATGCCGGAAAGCGACGCGAACGATCCCCGGCTGGTCCGGGAACGCGGACGCGGCGGCTACGGGCTCGACGCGGTGTGGAACGACGATTTCCACCATGCCCTGCACGTCTTGCTGACCGGCGAACGCCGCGGATACTACGCTGATTTCGGTCAGCTCAACCAGCTTGCGAAATCCTTCTGCGAAGGCTTCATCTACGAGGGCCAGTACTCCCGCTACCGCAGACGTCGCCACGGCCGGACCGCGCGAGAACTCCCCGCTCAGCGGTTTCTCGTTTTCTCGCAGAATCACGACCAGGTCGGCAACCGCGCCACCGGAGACCGCCTGACCACGCTGCTGGCGGCCATCGCTGGCGAACCCGCCGGCTTCGAATCGCTGAAAGTGGCCGCCGCCGCGGTGCTGTTTTCTCCCTTTCTGCCCCTGCTGTTCATGGGCGAAGAGTACGGCGAGACGGCACCGTTTCAATATTTCACCAGCCATAGCGATCCACAACTCGTAGAGAATGTTCGGCGCGGGCGTCGCGAAGAGTTCGCCGCGTTTGGCTGGGCCGGGGACCTGCCAGACCCGCAGGATGAGCAAACGTTTCTGCGCTCGAAGCTGAACCACGGGCTGCAAAACCAGCACCGGCACCGCGCCCTGCGCGACTACTATGCCGAGGTGATCCGCCTGCGCCGACAGTTGCCGGCACTGCGCCGGTTGAGCAAAGCCGAAACTGAAACGGTCTGCCTCGAAAAAGAACATCTTCTGCTGCTGCTCCGGGGCCGACCCGCTGCGGCGACCGGACAGGTCGCGGTGCTGTTTCATTTTGGCTTGCAGCCGACGGAACTAGCCGTGCCGTTGCCCGCCGGTCAGTGGCACAAGCGTCTGGATTCCACAGATGTGCGCTGGGGCGGTAGTGGCAGCACACTGCCGGATGCGTTACACTGCAGCGGTCGGTTCACGCACAATTTTGCCGCGCGTTCGGTCGTTCTCCTGGAGCGCACAGGCTGAACTCACAAGCCGATGGAAAGATACATCTGCATTCACGGTCATTTCTACCAGCCCCCACGCGAGAATCCGTGGCTGGAAGCCATCGAGCAGCAGGATTCTGCCTACCCCTACCACGACTGGAATGAACGGATCACCGCCGAATGTTAT
Source organism: Terriglobia bacterium (assembly GCA_023512135.1). Classification (GTDB taxonomy): domain Bacteria; phylum Acidobacteriota; class Terriglobia; order Acidiferrales; family UBA7541; genus DSGC01. The sequence continues at coordinate 131,437 of JAIMAG010000006.1, forward strand.
GCCCCCAACGCCGCCTCGCGGATTCTGGATCCCGAGGGCCGCATTGTCCGCATCGTAAACAACTACGCGCGCATCAGCTTCAATTTCGGCCCCACACTGCTCGCCTGGATGGAACAGCACGCGCAGGAGACCTATCGCGCCATTCTCGAAGCCGACCGTGAAAGCCGCGAGCGCTTCGGCGGCCACGGTTCCGCTCTCGCCCAGGCCTACAACCACCTGATCATGCCGCTGGCCAACCGTCGCGATAAACGCACGCAGATTCGCTGGGGCATCCATGACTTCGTGCACCGTTTCGGCCGGATGCCGGAGGGCATGTGGTTGCCGGAAACCGCCGTGGACCTCGAAACCCTCGAGCTGCTCGCCGAACAAGGGATCCGCTTCACGGTGCTCGAGCCCGGCCAGGCCCGCCGGGTGCGCCCGATCGGCGGACGCAACTGGCGGGACGTCAGCGGCGGAAAAATCGATCCGACCACCGCCTATCGCCTGCGACTGAAATCAGGCAACTCGATCTGCCTGTTCTTTTATGACGGGCCGATCGCGCGAGCCGTGGCGTTCGAGGGTCTGCTCGCGCGGGGAGAAAATTTCGCTCACCGCCTGGTCAGCGCCTTCAACGACTCCCGTCCCTGGGCGCAACTGGTGCACATCGCTACCGACGGAGAAACCTACGGCCATCATCACCTGTACGGAGACATGGCCCTCGCCTATGCGCTGCAGTACATCGAAGAACAACGGCTGGCCCGGCTGATCAACTACGGCCAGTACCTCGAGCTGCACCCGCCCACCCAGGAAGTGGAAATTTTCGAAAACACATCCTGGAGCTGCGCGCACGGCGTGGAGCGCTGGCGCAGCGACTGCGGCTGCAACACGGGCGGCCATCCGGGCTGGAATCAGGCCTGGCGGGCGCCGCTGCGCGAAGCCTTCGACTGGCTCCGCGACACCCTGGCCCCGCAGTACGAAGAAAAGGCCCGCACGCTGCTGCGCGACCCCTGGGAAGCACGCGACGCTTACATTGCCGTCGTGCTCGACCGCCGCCGCGAGAACGTGGAAGCCTTCCTGGCCCAGCAGGCCGTCCGTCCCCTGAACCCGGAAGAAAAAATCACCGCCCTGAAACTGCTCGAGCTGCAGCGGCACGCGATGCTGATGTACACCTCGTGCGGCTGGTTTTTCGACGAGCTTTCCGGTATCGAAACCGTGCAGGTCATCCAGTACGCCGCGCGGGCGCTGCAACTCGCCAGCGAGCTGTTCGGCGACAGCCTGGAAGCGGCGTTCCTCGACCGGCTGGAAAAGGCCAAAAGCAACATCCCCGAGCACAAAGACGGCCGGGTGATTTACGACAAGCTCGTCAAGCCAACGCTGGTGGATCTGCCCAAGGTGGGCGTGCACTACGCGGTCAGCTCCCTGTTTGAAGATTTCGACCGTGAAACGCGCACGTACTGCTACCGCGTGGAGCGCGAAGACTACCGCCTGCTCACCGCGGGCAAGTCCCGTCTGGCGCTCGGCCGTGCCCACGTGACTTCCGAAATCACGTGGGAATCGAAAACGCTCAGCTTCGGGGTGCTCCATCTGGGTGATCACAACCTGAGCGGCGGCGTGCGCGAGTTCCGCGGACCGGAAGCCTACGAACAGCTTGTGCAGCGCGTCACCGAAACCTTCCAGCGCGGCGACTTCCCCGAAGTGATCCGCCTAGTGAGCGAAAGCTTCGAACCGGGCATGTACACGCTGAAGCTGCTGTTCCGCGACGAGCAGCGGCGCATCCTGCGCAAGATTCTGGATTCCGCGCTCACCGAAGCGGAGCTGGCCTATCGCCAGTTGTACCAGCACCACGCGGCCCTGATGAATTTCGTCACCGCACTCGGCCTGCCGCTGCCGAAACGGCTGCAGGTGGCCGCCGAAATCATCCTGAATTCCGACCTGCGCCGCGTGCTGGAAGCGGAAGACCTTTCCCTGGAGCGCGCCAACGCCCTGCTGGACGAAGCCTGGCGCGCCGGCGTGCAACTCGACGGACCCACGCTCGAATTCGCGCTGCGTCGCACGATTGAGCGGCTGGCTCGCCACTTCCGTGCCGAACCTCACGCACTCGAACGGCTCGAACGACTGGAAGCGGCCGTGGGCCTGGCCCGCTCGCTGCCTTTCAGCGTCAACCTCTGGACCGCACAGAATCTGTTCTGGGAAGTCCTGCAGAGCGTGTTCCCCACGATGCAGCAACGCGCCCGCAGCGGGGATGCGGACAGTATTCGCTGGCTCGAACTGTTCCGCAGGCTGGGCGACAACCTGCTGGTTCGCGTGCCGGGATAAACACCGTGCGTGTTCCAGTGGCCACCTACCGGATTCAGTTTCACCTCGGATTTCGATTTTCAGACGCGCGCGACCTGGTTCCCTATCTGGACGCACTGGGCATCACCGACCTGTATGCCTCGCCGCGCTTCAAGGCGCGCAAGGGCAGTTCCCACGGCTACGACATCGCCGACCCCTGGCGCATCAATTCCGAGCTGGGCACGGCGGAGGAATTCGAGGAGCTGGCGCAGCGCCTGCAGCACTACCAGATGGGTCTACTGCTGGATATTGTTCCCAACCATATGGCTGCCAGCAGCGAGAATCCCTGGTGGCTCGACGTGCTCGAAAACGGCCGCGCCTCCGCCTACGCCCACTACTTCGACATTGACTGGAAGCCGTCGGCCCGCAAAGCTGCCGACCTGCAGGAAAACCGCGTGCTGCTGGCTGTGCTCGGCGACGTCTACGGCAAAGTTCTCGAAAACCAGGAGCTCGCGCTGAAGTTCGACGACACCGGTTTCTGGGTCTGCTATTACGAGCAGAAATGGCCGCTGGACCCGAAGAGCTATGCACTGATTCTGGAGCACTGGCTGGCAGCCCTCCGAGCGGTGGAGGGGGACGGCGCGGCCGGCACCGAGCTGGCCGAGCTGCTTGCGGCCGTCGAACGGCTGCCGCCGCGCACCGCCACTGACCTCGACCACATCGAGGAGCGTCGGCGCAGCAGCCGCGAAATCAAGCGTCGCCTCTGGCAGCTTTTTCAAGGCGACCCGGAGGCCCGCCGCACGCTGGAACAAACCTTGCTGATGTTCAACGGTACCCGCGGCGACCCCACGAGCTTCGACCTGCTGGACCGCCTGCTCTCCGAGCAGGCCTATCGCGTGGCGTACTGGAAGATCGCCGCCGAAGAGATCAACTACCGCCGCTTTTTCGACATCAATGAGCTGGTGGGCCTGCGCGTCGAAGACCCGGAGGTGTTCGAGGCGCGCCACCGGCGGATTATCCAGGATGCGCAGGAAGGAAAAATCACCGGCGTGCGCGTCGACCACATTGACGGCCTGCTCGACCCGGCTGGCTATCTGTACCGTCTGCAAACGTACCTGTCCGGGGCTGAGGCGCAGCCCGGCCGTGCTCCCGGCCGGCACGGGTTTTACGTGGTCGTGGAGAAAATTCTAGGCGGAGACGAGTCGCTGCCCGCCGACTGGCCCGTCTGCGGCACCACCGGCTACGACTTCCTGAACGCGCTGAACGCCATGTATCTGGAAGCCAGCGGCGTGGCCGCCATGGAGGAAATCTACGCCCGATTCACCCGATCGGCGGCACCGTTTCTGGAAGTCGTCCACGCCAAAAATCATCTGGTGATGAATGAACTGTTCGCCGGCGAAGTCAACACCCTGGGGCACTATCTGGGACGACTGGCCGCGCAGGACCGCGAGGCGCGCGACCTGCCGCTCAGCGAGCTGACCGCGGCACTGGTCGAAGTCACCGCCTGGCTGCCCGTCTATCGCACCTACATTCGCAGCTACGAGGTCAGCAAGCGCGACCAGCACTACATCGAACGGGCACTGGAGCTGGCCCGCGCGCACACCACCGAAGAGTACATCAGCACTGCCTCACTGGATTTTCTCCGCCGTGTGCTGCTGGTAGACCCGCCCGCCTATGCGGCCGCCCACCGAAGCGACTGGCTGGCGTTCGTGCTCCGCTGGCAGCAGTTCACCGGTCCGGTGATGGCCAAAGGGCTGGAAGACACGGCCTACTACGTTCACAACAGCCTGGTGTCGCTGAATGAAGTCGGTGGCGATCCGCAGCGGCACGAACCGGCCTGCGGCGTCGAAGCTTTCCACGAATTCATCCGTTCGCGCGCTGCGCAGTGGCCCTATACGATGAACGCCACCTCGACGCACGACACCAAGCGCAGCGAAGACGTCCGCGCCCGCATCAACGTGCTGGCCGAACGCCCCAAGGAATGGGCCGCACACCTGCGCCGCTGGAGCCGCTGGAACAAACCCCATCGCCGGCCGGTGGACGGCAGACTGGTGCCTACCCCCGGCGAAGAGGTAATGCTCTATCAGAATCTGCTGGGTGCCTGGCCGCTCGACGAAAACGAAGTCTCCTCGTTCCGCGAACGCTTCCGCGGTTTCGTGCAGAAAGCAGCGCGAGAAGCGAAACTCTACACAAGCTGGCGCCGCGTCAATCCCCGCCACGAAGCCGCACTGGAGGCCTTTGTGGACGCCATTCTGACCCCTGCGGATGAAAACAGATTCCTGCCGGATTTCCTGCACCTGCAGAAAAAAGTGGCTTTCTACGGCGCGTTCCACTCCCTGGGACAGGTGGTGCTGAAGATTGCTGCGCCCGGTGTGCCGGACTTCTATCAAGGCACCGAGGTGTGGGATTTCAGCCTGGTGGACCCGGACAACCGCCGTCCGGTGAATTTCGCGCAGCGCGTCCAGTGGCTCGACGAGCTGAAGCGCCGTGAGATGGAAGATCGCGTCGCGCTGATTGCTGAACTGGTCGCGCACTGGCCCGACGGGCGCATCAAACTGTTCACCACCTGGCGCGGGCTGAACTTCCGCCGCGAACACCGCGAGCTATTCCTCGAAGGCGAGTACCTTCCGCTCGCCGGCACCGGCAAGGCGGCCCGTCACATCTGTGCCTTTGCACGTCGCTTGCAGAAACAGTGGGCGGTGGCCGTGGTGCCGCGACAACTCAGCCATCTGACGGCACCGGAACAGCTGCCGCTGGGCTACCCGGTCTGGGGCCGCAGCCTGCTGGTGCTGCCCGAGGGCGCACCGCGGCACTGGCGCGACGTGTTCACCGGTGAACGACTCACGGCGGCTACGCGACACCGCCAACGGACGCTGCGGCTGAGCAACATCTTCGCTTCGTTTCCAGTCGCCCTGCTCTCTTCCAACGAATAACCACGGTGGCAGAAATTGCTGCAGGCGTCGCAGCAAACTGAGTCGCAGCGCGCAGCGTTGCCGGATGCCGAATCCCTGTAAAAGAGAGCCGCTGCGGCGAACAGTTTCCCTGTCCCCGGCACCAGCCGCTGCCGGGAAATCTGCTGGCACGGAAGGACCCTGCAGGCAGCAGCGTGCCGTTCGCCGACCGGAAGTCCCAGTTTACCTGCAGCAACAGGTTCGGCGGTGAGAAAACTTTCCTCGGCGTTTTGGGTTAGAGTAGTTGCAGACAACGGCCATGAATTCCCGCAGACACTCCCCGAGGGCACGACGGCACCGAGCCGCCCTGTCTCTGGGGCTGGGGATCGCGCTTGTCCTCTCCGTCGCAGCGGCACCGGCGAATCAAAACGTCCTGCCGTACAAGCCGGAGGCAGGACCGTATCGTGTCGAATTCGTTCGCTACGACTGGCACGACGCGCGGCGCGACCGCAACGTGCCGGTGAAGCTCTATTTCCCCGCCAGCGGCGACGGGCCGTTCCCGGTGATTGTTTTCTCGCACGGACTGGGCGGCACGCGCGAAGACTATGCATATCTGGGTCGGCACTGGGCCAGCCACGGCTATGTAGCCGTGCATCTGCAGCACCTCGGCAGCGACGACGCCGTCTGGCGGGGCAGCCCGGATCCGATGGAATCCTTGCGCCGGGCGGTGCGCGATCCCGCCGCGGCCATCCATCGTCCGCTCGACGTGAGCTTTGCGATCGACCAGCTCGAGCGTCTGCAAGCGGAAGATTCGCCGCTGCGCGGCCGACTTGACCTCGAGCAGATCGGCGTCGCAGGACATTCGTTCGGCGCTTTCACTACGCTGGCGGTCGCGGGGATGGTGCTCGCGCTTCCCGGAGAGGAACGCACGATGCGCGATCCGCGCGTCAAGGCCGCCATCCCCATGAGCGCGCCGGTGCCGGAGCGCCGGGAACACCTCGGCCGGATGTACGGCGCTATCGCCATCCCCTGCCTGCACATCACCGGCACACTCGACTACAGCCCGATTACCCCACAAACCCGCCCTGAGGACCATCAATTGCCCTTTGAACACTCTCGCGGACCAGACAAATATTTGCTTGTTTTTGAAGGTGGCGACCACATGGTGTTTTCCGGCGTCCGTCGCCGCCAGGCCGCACGCGCCGATGTGGAACTGGACCCCGTCTTCCACAGTCTCATCCGGCAGGCCACGA
>JAIMAG010000007.1 GCA_023512135.1 Terriglobia bacterium
GCCAGTGCGGTGATGGCCTTGTCCTGGCTGATGATGTGTTTGTGCAGTTCCTGTTCGATGCGGAGCAGTTTCTGCTGTTCGTCTTCTTTGATCGAGGCCACCGGAATGCCGGTCCAGCGGGCGACCACCTCTTCGATGTCCTCGCGGGTGACGATGCCCGTCGTGGATTCGTCAATGTTCAGTTTTTCGCGGAGCTGGCGCAGGTGCTCCTTTTCCTTGCGCTCCTCCTCGGAGTAGAAACGCGCCTTTTCGAACTCGTGATTTGCGATGGCGGTTTCCATGCGGTGGGTGATGAACTTGATGCGCTTGATGACCTCGTTGATCTCTTCCGGCAGGGTGGACTGGCGCAGCTTGACGCGGGCGCCGGCTTCATCAATCAGGTCAATGGCCTTATCCGGGAGGAAGCGATCCGGGATGTACCGGTTCGAGAGATAGACGGCATAGCGGATGGCTTCGTCGGTGTAAGTGACGGCGTGAAATTTTTCGTAGCGTTCGCGGACGCCCTGCAGGACCCGGATGGCCTCGTCCTCGTCAGGGCCGGAGACCTTCACGGCCTGGAAGCGCCGCTCGAGCGAGCGATCTTTTTCGACTGACTTGCGGTACTCGCTGGGCGTGGTGGCCCCGATGCACTGAATTTCCCCGCGGCTCAGGGCCGGCTTCAGGATGTTGGCGGCATCGAGCGAGCCTTCCGCTGAACCCGCGCCCACCAGGGTGTGCAGCTCGTCAATAAAGATGATGGCGTTCTGGCTTTCCATCAGCTCTTTCATGATGGTCTTCAGGCGCTCTTCGAACTGGCCGCGGTACTTGGTGCCGGCCACAATCAGGGAAAGATCCAGCGAGAGGATGCGCTTGTCCGCCAGGAAGGGCGGAACCTGTCCATCCGCGATGCGCTGGGCCAGTCCTTCGACGATGGCGGTTTTGCCCACACCCGGCTCGCCAATCAGCACGGGATTGTTTTTTGTGCGGCGGCAGAGAATCTGGATGACGCGCTCGAGCTCGCGCTCGCGGCCGATCAACGGGTCGAGCTGACCTTCCATGGCGGCCTGGGTGAGGTCGCGGCTGAATTCACTGAGCAGGGAGGTTTCCTTGGGCCGGCTGATGGCCACTTTGCCTTCGCCGGCGGTGCGGGCCAGCTCTTCCCGCAGGGCGTTCAGGCGCAGGCCACGCTCCTGGAGCAGCTCGGCGGCGAAGCACTTTTCTTCCCGCAGGATGCCGAGCAGCAGGTGTTCGGTACCGACGTGGCGATGCCCGAGCCGTTCGGCTTCTTCGGTGGCGTGTTTGAGAATCCGGTGGCATTCCTGGCTGAGCGGGACTTCGACCGAAGTCGAGATGCGCTCGCGGATCGTGATGCGGGATTCGATCTCTTTGCGGATGGATTCAATCGAACCCTGCATCCGAAGGAAGCGGTTAGCGAGCGCTTTATCCTCGCGCAGCAGGCCGAGCAGCAGGTGTTCGGTTTCGATGTAGGGGCTGCCGTACTGGCAGGCCTCGTAGCGGGCAAAGAAAATTACTCGCCGAGCTTTTTCCGTGTACCGTTCAAACATGGGTCACCCAAGTTCTCCCCCCGCGGCGGTGCCGGGAACCAGCACGCCGCGTTCGAGCCTCAGAACGCGATCCGAACGCCGAGCCAGAACCGGGTTGTGCGTGGCCAGAATCGTGGTGAGCCGGTGGGTGTGGTGCAGGTGTTCCAGAAGGCGAGCAATCGCGTCCGCGTTCTGCGCATCCAGGTCTCCCGTAGGCTCATCGGCCAGCAGCAACGCCGGGTGCGCGACCAGCGCACGCGCAATCGCCACGCGCTGCTGTTCGCCACCGGAAAGCTGCGCAGCGCGGTGCCGCAGCCGCTCCTGCAGCCCCACCTCACGCAACCACGACCGCGCGGCCGACAGCGCTTCCGCGCGGGCCATACCCCGGAGCAGCAGCGGCATCGCTACGTTTTCTTCGGCAGTGAAATCGGCCAGCAGATGATGCCGCTGCCATACAAATCCCACCTGCTGGTTCCGAAACGCAGCCAGCTCCGCGTCCGACAACGCTCCGAGATCTCTGCCCTGGCAGTATACTGTACCGCTTGTTGGAGTGTCCAGCGCAGCCAGGATGTGCAGCAGCGTGCTTTTTCCGGCACCGGAGGGACCGACGATCGCTACCCGTTCGCCGGCGCTGACCCGCAGGCTCAATCCGTTCAGCACGACAATCTCACTGGCACCGGAACGAAACACCTTGCGCAGCGCGATGGCTTCCACCACCGCCGACGAGGCTGGCTGCGCCCCGGGAACGTCGGAAGACGAAGAGCGCGGGAGGTGCGTGCCGGCATTTTCTGTAGCGGTCATCATGGAACATTCTCTCCGCGCGCCGCACGCAGAACCGTCTTCGTATCCAGCCCTCCGAACCTGCTGCGTGCGGTCGGACGCAATTCCGTGCCCTCCGCTCTGTTGGATGCGGTAGCGCAATGGATATCTGCCCGGCGGCGTGAGCAGGATGTTGCAGCATCCCTCATGCTCGTTCACCTCGCAAACGTCTTACCAAAGCCTGAACGCAATAACTGTTCTGTTGCCATGCGATTAGCCGTGACCCCAATCGGCACGGGAAACAACTTGCCTTCCAGATAGGCAACGAATTGCCCTTTTTTACTCGTACCGCAAAATCTCCACCGGTAGGAGCCGCGCAGCCGCCCGCGCAGGATAGAGGGTGGCCGCAGCACTGATCAACATGGCGGCAGCCGTAATCCAGAAGGCGTCGGCCACATCCGCATGGAACGGGACGTAAGGTACAGCGTACACTTCCGGGTCGAGACGAATCCACTGATAGCGATCGGCGGCCCAGCAAAAACCGTAACCAAGCAGGAGTCCCGCTAACGTGCCCACGGCTCCCAGCGCGAGGCCCTGAAGAAAAAAGATATTTCGAATCTGCTGGCGGCGGGCGCCGAGCGTCATAAGCACCGCGACGTCACGGGCTTTGTCGGTGACCGACATGGCCAGCACGACCAGAATGTTCAGCCCGGCGACAAACGTGATCAAGCCGATGAACAGTCCGGTGACCAGCTTCTCCAGCCGCAGGGCACGGAACAGTGCCTGATTTTCCTGCATCCAGGTGCTGGTGAGAAAACCTTCGCCGGCTGCCGCGGCAACCCGCGCGGCCACTGCAGGCGCCTGATCACTGCGATGCAAGCGGAATTCGATCACATTGACGACGTCTCCAGTGCCCGCCAGCGCCTGCGCTGCCGGCAGGGTGACGAATCCCCAGCCGGTGTCGTAATCGTAGAATCCGGAATCGAAGATGCCGCCGACGCGGAAACGCCGCGGCCGGGGCAGCAGACCGAAGGGTGTCAGGCGTCCCTGGGGACTGATCACCGTGACATATTCGCCCACGCCGACAGAAAGCTCCTGGGCGAGCAGGCGTCCCAGCAGAATGGTGTCTGCGCCCGCGGCATCGGGGGAAAAGTCGGGGCTGCCGGAGATGATTTTGCGAAGTGCATCGTTCGATTCCGGCTCGAGAGCCGGATCGATTCCCTTCAACACGATTCCGCGGGCCCGTCCGCCCGAGGCGACCAACACGGTCTGGTAGATTGCCGGAGAAACCGCCCGCACTTCAGGCAGAGCACGAAACTGCTGTATCAGTTTCGGGTACTCCGCGATGCCGGAACCGCCGGCGTGCTTGAGGTTGACGTGGGCGGTGACTCCCAGCAGCCGCTCTTCGAGCACCTGACGAAAACCGGTGTTCATGGCCAGCGCGATGACCAGCGTGGTGACGCCGGCCGCCACGGCTGCCGTCGCCAGCCAGCTCACCAGGCGCAATACCGGCGGGCGGTGTGGCGAGCGGAGGTAGCGCCGCGCAATCCACCAGGCAAACTTCATTTCCGTTCGACGACTTCGTGTGCGGCCGGCGGAGCCGAGTCGCGGGCTTCCGGACGCAGCAGGGGAAACAGGATGACTTCCCGGATGGAATGACGGTCGGTGAGCAGCATGGTCAGGCGATCGATGCCGATGCCCTCGCCGGCGGTCGGAGGCAGGCCCTGACACAGGGCCCGGAGATAGTCTTCGTCCAGTTGCCTGGGAACTTCCTCGCCGCCACGGGCAATCTGTTCGCGGAAGCGCTGCTCCTGCTCGTCGGGATCGTTCAACTCGGAATAGGCATTGCCCAGCTCCAGACCTCCGGCGAAGATTTCAAAGCGTTCGGCGAGCGCGGGGTCGTCGTCGCGGCGTTTGGCGAGCGGAGAGAGATCGGCGGGGAAGTCGTAGATCAACGTGGGCTGGATCAGGCGGTCTTCGGCGACGGCTTCGAACAGCAGACCGGTGAGCACGCCGTCGGAAAGCTGCGCGGATTCGATGGGAGCGCGCTGAGTTCGCCGGGCATAGAGATTGTACTGTTCGACGGCTTGCCGCGGGCCACCGGGGCGGGCCAAGTCGGCCGGCGTGGGCGCAGGGCCGGCCTCTTCCGGCCAGTAGCGGTGGATGGCTTCACGCATCGAAAGCCGCTGCCAGGTGGTGAAGTTGACCTGGTGCGCGCCATAGGGAATTGTCGTAGAGCCGCAGACGGTGCGAACCAGACCGGTGAGCAATTCTTCGGTCAGATCCATCAGATCGCGGTAGTCGCTGTAGGCCTGGTAGAACTCCAGCATGGTGAATTCTGGGTTGTGCTGCGTGGAGATGCCTTCGTTGCGGAAGTTGCGATTGATTTCATAGACGCGGTCCAGGCCCCCCACAACCAGACGTTTCAAATACAGTTCCGGAGCAATGCGCAGATAGAGGGGCAAATTCAACGCCTTGTGATGCGTGACGAAAGGCCGGGCCGTCGCTCCGCCGGCGATCAACTGCATCATAGGAGTTTCGACTTCGATGTAGCCCCGGGCATCGAAAAATCGGCGCAGCTCGGCAATCAGCCGGGCCCGCCGCTCAAAAACGCGCCGGACATCCGTGTTGACGAGCAGGTCGAGATAGCGTTGACGGTAGCGCACCTCGACATCGGCCAGGCCGTGCCATTTTTCGGGCAAAGGGAGCAAGGCTTTTGCCAGAAGCACAAGCTCTTCAACCCAGATGGTGAGCTCGCCGGTGCGCGTCCGGAACAGGCGTCCCGCTGCGCCGACAATGTCACCGATATCGAGCAGATGAAACAGCTCGAAGCCGCGCTCGCCCACGACATCTTTTCGAACGTAAATCTGCAAACGCTCCCCTTCCCCGAGCACGTGGGCAAAACCGGTTTTGCCGTGCAGGCGAATCGTCAGGATGCGGCCGGGAACGCGAACTGAAACCGGCTGAGCGTCCAGCTCGGCCGCCGTCCGAGAGCCGTAGTGCTGGAGCACGGCCGCCGGGGTGTGCGTGAAGACGAATTTGTGCGGGAACGGGTCGTATCCCAGTGCAGCGATCTGCTCCAGTTTGCGTTTGCGCTGAAGGAATTGGTCCTGCGGTTCAAAAAGCAATGAGCAGTCCTTTCCGTGGAAACCGGCGGGCAGTATAGCGAGAGGGTTTCGGACGGGTCAAGAAAGTGGCTCCCGAAGCGGTCTGGATTGCTATAATACACCCCCTTGCAACTGGCAGGGGGCGGATCATGGGGGTCAGAACCTGGCTGGGCGGATTGTGGAAGCCGCAACGCACTGTGCAGCAGGATTGGGTGGCTGCGCTGCCCGAGGCAAAGCGACGGCTGTTCGAAAAAGCGGTCGCCGAGCTCGAAACGCACTATGTCATGCTCAGCGTAGCGCTGAACGAAGCGCTGGGGCTGCGTTCGCAGGGCGCACTGGCAGGAGCACGCGAGCAGGCCGCCATATCGGGTGCGCTGGCAGGAATGTTTGCTGAACGTCTGCTGGGGGCATTGCGAGCGGTGGAAGACTGCAGCCGTCATTTTGCTGACCTGCCGCCGGTGACTCCGCTCAAACCAGCCCATTTCCGGGGCATGGGTGCGCAACTGACCGCCAGTTGGTCCCAGCTCTATTATCATGCCCTTTTCAGCGGAAGATTGCGATTCTTCCACAAGCTGGGAGCATTGATCCGGCTGGTGGAGGAGCTGGCGCGGCAGTACCGAACGACGGCAGAGGAAATCGCTTCGGGGGCTTCGACCGACCCCGCAAGCGATTGGACCCTGCTGGATCATTCGCACTATGATTTGAACACCTGCCTGCGGGAAACCATCGTGCTGCTGAAATCATTTTTGTGTGTGCTGCCGGTACAGGAAGTAGAGCAGTTCGAGGCCCGTTTAGGTGAACGGGTGGTGGGCCCTGTACCGGTCCACCAGTACCTGCGGGCTTCGACCTAGACGGGGTTGTGAATTCCAGAGAGAATAGGACTTGAGCAGGAAATAACACGCCGTCTGCGGTGGAGGCGGTTTGACCGGTTTGCCACCATGGCAGCGGAAAGTGCAGGTGTGCTTTTCCTGAACCGATAAGGACAACTCTTGGAGAGAGCTGCGCATCCCACTGGTCGGATGCGTCGCCACGGGTACTGTGCCCCGCGTGAGACGAATCCAAACGGAGGAGCTGCCAGAAGCGGAGCTGATCCGCCGGGCACAGAACGGGGATGCAGCAGCCTTCGAACGGATCTATCGGTTGCACGGTCGGCGGGTTTATTCCCTCTGCCTGCGGATGGTGGGCAACACGGCCGAAGCCGAAGACCTGACGCAGGAAGCGTTCCTGCAACTGTTCCGGAAGATCGAGACGTTCCGCGGCGAATCGGCGTTCTCGACCTGGTTGCACCGGTTGACGGTCAACGTGGTGCTGATGCGGCTGCGGAAGAAAACGCTGCCGGAAAGTTCGCTGGACGAGCTGACCGAACCGGAGGAAGAAGGCGGCGGAGCGCGGCGGGATATTGGTGGCCCGGATCCTCTGCTGAGCGGTTCGATCGATCGGGTGCATCTGCAGCGGGCCATCGAACAGCTTCCGCCGGGCTACAAAATGGTGTTCGTGCTGCACGATATGCAGGGATACGAACACAACGAGATTGCGGAGTTGCTGGGCTGCTCGATCGGAAACTCAAAGTCGCAACTGCATAAGGCACGGATGCGACTGCGCGAGCTGCTCCAGGAACAGGAACGGGAGCGGGCCCGGGCGAAACGGCAAGCCAGTCGCGCCGAACCGGCGGACTGAGCCTGCGGGCCCGACGGAAACGCCATGGAGTGCACAGAATTCACTGCGGAACTGGAACACGGGCCGGAAGGGCCGAACTCTCCGGCGGCCAGCCAGCACCTGGAAGTCTGCACGCGCTGCCGGAGTCTGGTTGCCGACCTGCGGGCCATCCAGCTTGCTGCACGGGCGCTGGAGCAGGAAGCGCCGGATCCTCCTGAGCACCTGTGGACAAACCTGCGCAGCCGTCTGGAAGAGGAAGGATTGATCCGTCCGCGGCGCTGGTATGCCCGAGTGGCGGACTGGACTTACCTGGTTCCGCGGCCGGCACTGGCCGGAGTCAGTTTTGTCCTGCTGTTTGCCCTGGCGGCGGGGACGGGGCTGCTGCGGCCGGCAACGGTATCGAACCTGCCCGTGCCCGAAGTGGATGCCGAACTGAGCGCAGAAATGCTTGCCGTGCGCGCACAGGTGAATCGGATCAGCCGGGCGGTACGGGACCCGATCGTCGCGGCTTCTTACCGGGAGAATCTGGCGATTGTGGAGAATCTGATTCGCCAGTGCGAGAAGGCGGTTCGCGAACAGCCAGACAACCTGCTGGCACGGGAATACCTCTACTCCGCATGGAGGCAGAAAGCGGAGCTGGTCGCGACCATCACCGAACGCGGAACTGTGGGGGCAGAATGAAGAACCGGATTCCAACGGCTGTGGACACCAAACCCCTCCTGGGTGGACTGCTGGCGGTGCTGCTCGCGCTGGCGGCACCGGCCCGGGCGCACCAGGTCGAAAAACGTTTCCCGGTGACCGAGCGCCCGCTGATCACCATTCGCAATGCCCACGGCAAAATCCGCGTGCAATCCTGGAGCCAGCCGGAGGTTCGGGTGGTGGCCACACACCCGAGCAACAAAGTAGAAGTGGATGCCGAGCAGATTGGCAACCGAATCGAAATCACCACGCACCGCCTGAGTGAAGACCTGAACCCGAGCGAGTGGGTCGCCGACTATCAAATCACCGTGCCGGAAGAAGCCGAGCTGCAGGTGCACACCGATTCGGGCGACATCTATGTGGAACGAGTTTTTGGCGACATGAGCTTCGACACGGTCACGGCGAATCTGGAGCTCCGCGAAGTCGCCGGCTATCTGGTCATCAAGACCATCGGCGGGTCGCTGGTCTGCATCCGCTGCGCCGGACGCCTGGACTTCCGGTCCATCAGCGGCAGCATCCGGTTGCTGGAGCCGATGACCTCCAACCTGTACGCGCAAACCAGTTCGGGCAGCATCTTTTTCGACGGGGAATTCCTGCGCGGGGGAATGTACCGTTTGCAAAATTCGAGCGGGCCCATTGAGGTGCGTTTCTCGGAGTCGAATTCGTTCGAGTTGAGCGCGAAGTCGGTGTTCGGCCGCGTGGAAAGCAACACAGACCTGCGGCCCCGCGCGCACTCCCCGGAAGCGTTCACCGCCCCGCGCGGCGCCCGCCGGATGCTCTCCGGCATCCACAACGAGGGACATGCCAAGGTCGAACTGGTCTCCTTCAGTGGTACAATCACCATCCGGAAGCGGGATTGAGCCGCTCCCGAAAACCGCACAAGCTGACCGCATGGCCGCAGCTTCTACCCGGCGCGCTCGCAGGCTGATTTGTCTGGTGGGCTTCATGGGCTGCGGGAAAACGACGGTCGGGCGGCGCCTGGCCCAGCGGCTGGGGTGGTATTTTGTGGACCTGGATGCGGAAATTGTCCGCCTGGCGGGCACCAGCATCACCCGCATCTTTCAGGAGAAAGGCGAGCCGGCGTTCCGGGATCTGGAGCATGAAGCGCTGCGGCGCGTGCTGGGCCGGGCCCAGGAAGCTGAACAACCTCTGATTCTGGCCCTGGGCGGAGGAACGATTGTGCAGGAGCGCAATCTGCAGTTGGTTCGTGCGGCGGAAGCCACGCTGATCTGGCTGGATTGCCCTGTCGAGGAGCTGTTGAAGCGCTGTGCCGGAGTCACCGATCGGCCGCTGTTCCGCGATGAGGATTCTTTTCGGAAGCTGTATGCGCAGCGACTGCCCTACTACCAGCAGGCCGACTACCGTGTGGACAGCACTGCCACACAGGATGAAGTCGTCGAGCGCATTGTGGCGCTCGACCTGATGGCCCCGGTGCGTTGATGTCCTCCTCGAAAGCCATCGGCACGATGTTGACCGCAGGGGCAGCTGTCGTCCTTGCGGTGACACTGGCCACCGCCGCAGGGCAGCGGGAGCAGGCCCGCGCGCGCCTGCCACTGGCCGAGGATCGGGGAACATTACACATCCTTCAGCAAGGGCGGCCGGTAGGCAGCGAATCGTTTCAAATCACCGCGAGCGGCAGCGGTTGGACTGCGCGCGGGGAAACCGAGCTGCAACTGGAAGGTGCCCAGGGGAAGGTGCGCAGCGAACTGCGGCTCCGTCCGGACGGTTCGCCCGAACGGTACGAGTGGACCGTAGAGGGACCGAGTCGCTCTGCAGCCATTGTGCGGTTTACAGGGACAACGGCTCAGGTGGACCTGCGCGTGGAAGGCGTGGCGCCGTTCCAGCAGGAATTTTTCTTCCAGGCGCAACCGGTGCTCATCCTGGACAACAACCTCTATCACCAGTATGCCATCCTGGCCGCTCTGTACGACTGGAAACGCGGGGGCGAACAGAGTTTTTCTGTGCTCGTGCCGCAAAGTCTGACGCCCGGAACGATTACCGCCGAGGCCTTTGTGCCCGCGGAAAATCCGGCCGGGAAAACCCTGCAGGGATTGCGCGTGCGCAGTGAGGATCTGGAACTGGAAGTGTATCTCGAGGAAGGACGGCGGCTGATTCGCCTGGCGGTGCCCGCAGCCGGCGTGGAGATTGTCCGAAAATAACTCGCACGCCCTCCTCCCCGCGGTAAAACGGCGGCCTGCGACCTCCCCAGAAAAGCAGAGAATGGCTGCTGTGGAGAGCCTTTTCGATCCCTCCTCTGCTTCCGCGACGGGTTAGAGAATCACGCGGCGACCTGGCCGGGTCCGTCCGCGTGAGGGAGGCAGTTCGATCTCTACGTTGAACGAAAGCGACTGCCCGCGACGCAGGACGTCGAGCCGCACGGTTTTCCCCTCGCGCGGGCTCCGCAGCTTTTCGCGGAGTTCGGCGAGGGTGCGGACGCGCTCGTTGTCGACCCGCAGGATGACGTCGCCAGCCTTCAGCCCGGCCTTTTCTGCGGGCGAGCCGCTGCGCACTTCACGCACCAGCACACCTTCGCCGTCGGGAACACCGAAGTATTCCGCCAGTTGTCCGCTCAGGTCTTCTCCCACAATGCCCAGCACGGGCGTGCCGGGGAAGAACTCTCTGAAAACCTCTATCCGGGGAGGAATCCGGAGTTCCAGATCCGGCTCCACCACACGAAACCGTTGCCGAAACCGTTCCTGCCAGCTTCCCAGTTCGACGGAAACGGTCTGCGAGCGCCCGTCGCGCCAGAGGGTGAGCTGCACGGTGCGGCCGGCGGGGGTTTCACGAATCATACGGCGGAACTGAACGGTGCCCTCGACGCGCTGGCCGTTGTATTCGATAATGACGTCGTTCGCACGAAGCCCCGCCTTGGCCGCCGGGCTGTTTTCTTCGACGTCGGTGACCAGAACTCCCCGCTCGGCGGGCAGCCGCAGTTCGCGAGCCTTTTCGGCGGTCACTTCAGCAATCGTGACGCCGAGCCACCCGCTGCTCTCCGTGTTCAGTTGCAGAATCTCCCAATCCTGCAGCACATCCGGTGTCGCGAGATGGGCGCGGAGTTGAGCGAGTTGTGCGGCTCGTTGTTCGAGCTCGTGCGTTCGGAGCTCGCTCAGGGCACGTTCGAGTTCAGTCTGTCTGGCACGCAGTTGTGCCTGCGCCTGCACAAGCTTCGCCTGCTGCTTGTGCAGTTCCTGCTCGACTCTGGACTGGAGCTGTTCGATGGCACGAGTCAGCTCCGCCGACTCCTGGGACTCAGGCTGCTGCGGGGGCACCGGCGTTGCCCTCGTGGCGGCGGTCGCTGCCACCACAGCGGCAACCATCAAGATCGCTCTACCACTGAATCGTGGCCGTATTGCATTCCACATGGTTTCCTCCGAATGCGCCCCGTCAGACCACGGGGCGCAGGGTTGCCACTCGAATCCCACCATTGACCGTCTGAAGACGAACCTTGGGGCCCGGCGTGCCGATGACGCCGTGAAATTCGCCGGCATCCGAGCCGGCTCGGCTCAACACCGGCAGTTCTGAGAAGAATTCGCCGTTCTGGCTGCTCACCAGCAGCTCGAGACCAGCGTGCGGAGGCAGAACAAGGGTCAGAGTGCCGTTGACGGTTTCGGCGGCCATCGCGCCCTCCCGAGCCAACTGGCGGAACTCGAGATACAAATTGCCGTTCGTGCTGCGGGCGTCGAACCGTCCGGTGGCCGCGAGCAATGTAATGTCACCATTGACGGTGCGCAGCTCCCCTTCGCCTTCGACACCCCGAACGGCGATATCGCCATTGACGGTTTCCACGCGTTCCAGCCGTATGCGTGCAGGGACGCGAATGCGGAAATCCACCTGCACATCGTTGCTTTCGTTTTCCGGATAACGCGCGCTCACGCGAACACGGCCCGGCTGGGCTTCGGCAAGGATTTGCACCTGTTCGAGCGCACCGAATTCCGAGCGTGCGATTTTGGTCGCTTGAATCAGCACGGCCTCGCGGTCCCAGGCCTCGATGCGCACCGACCCGTTGACGTTGCGCAGCTCGAGCGTTCCGTCCGGCTGCAGCGGGAGAGTTTGCGTGAATTCCTGCCTTTGCTGCGCCAGCAACGGCGCCGGCAGCAAAACCAGCAGGAAAGCAAAGGCCGCACCGCCGGCGCGGCTGTGCGGCTGAGCCGGTTTCTTCACGAAATGGGGCCACCTGCACATGGTCAGTTCAGCCGGAATTCGACGTCGACCGTGGTCAGTACCGGCACTGGCTCGTCGCCGAGCAGCGTGGGTGCGTATCTCCACTGCCGGACAGCGTCCTGTGCGGCTTCGATCAGCAGCGAAGGCCCGCCGAGAACTTTAACATTTTCCACGCGGCCGTCCTTGCCGATCAGCACTTCCATCCGGACCGTTCCCTGGATGCCGCTCTGGCGGGCTGTCGGGGGATACACCGGGCGGACGCTGGAAACCAGTTTTTTCATCTGCTCGCTGGCCGAGACGCGGACGTACCCGCGCAGGCGATAGAGCACGTGCTGGTGCAGGGATTCGAGGCGATGCACCGGCTGCTGTTCGAGCGTCTGCTGCAGAAGTTCCATCTGGCGACGAAACTGCTGCGCCTGGCGTTCCAGTTGCTGCTGCAGCTCTTCCAACTGTTTGCGGAAGCGCTGGTCATCGAGCGGGTTCAGCGTATCGGCATACTGGAGTCGAATGCTGCCACCGGCGGTGCGGAGCCGCAGCGGCTGGCCGCCGCCGTTCAGATCTCCCCGGGCACGCAGGGAGCGGCCCTGCGCGCCGGATTCGAGATACTGCAGCTCGAGAGGCAAATCGGGCGCGATGACCACCGGGTGCGGCGCACCTTGCACGAGGGCGTCGATGGTCAACGGGAGATTGCGCGGCAGATAGACCACGATGTCGCCCTGCTCGCTGAACAGCTCGGAAGCTTCCTGCAGCTTCCAATCGGGCAAAAAGAATGCCGTGATGCCACCGGCTTCGGTGCTGGCGCGAACCGGCGCGCCGACCTGAAGCAGTTGAATGCTGCCCGCGGAAGTTCGCACCTGAGCCGGCGCGAGAATCTGCAGGACCCGAATGCCGCCGCCACCGGTGCGCGCCGTGATCGCGCCGGAGGCCTGCCCGAAATCAATCTGGCCGCCCGCGGTAACTGCCGTGACGGTATTGCCGGCGCGGGAGAAGGAAATGTTGCCCCCACCGGTTTCTACTTCGGCCGGGCCGTCGATCTGTCCCGCGGCGATATGTCCTCCCGCACTGCGCAGCACGGCCGCACCCCCGACCGAGGAAACCCGGATATGTCCGCCCGCAGTCGTGGCGGTCAGGTTCGTGGAAACACTGCGTACGGTGATGTGGCCGCCGCGGGTTTCGAGTCGCGCCGGGCCGCGAACAGCACCCACGGAAACATTGCCGCCGCCGGTGCTGACGCGGATCTCGCCATCCAGGTCAGCGATTTCGACATTGCCAGCCTGTGTGACCAGTTCGAGATTGCAAGCCCGGGGCACGCGAACCTCAAAACGCGCCCAGAGGCGTCCACGGAATTCGCGTCCGGGGACGGTGCTGGTGATCTGAACCCCGTCAGGCGTGGTCTGCGCGGCAAGATGAAAACGTTGCAGCCGCTCTGCAGCCGCAGGGCCCGCTTCGGTCTCCAGCAGAACGCGATACTCCACCGTAGGCGCATCCTGGGTCACGACGCGGATACTTCCCAGGTCCGCTCGCAGGCGGAGCCACTGGCCGGGTCGAATCGGCAGATGACCCGAGCGCTCCGCGCTGAGCCGGCTGCGGGCATCTGCCGCCGGAGCCTTCTGCGGAGGGGCCGGCTGGGCAGCCGCAGAAACCGGCAAAAGCAGAACGAGTGCCACCAGCCAGAGCTGGCGCCGGTGATGCAGAGCGATAGGGCACCGAACGTCCATTCAGTAGACCTCGCGCGGACCGATGCCTTGCAGCGCAGCCGCACTCTGCATGCGGATGTACGGGTTGGGGTCGCGCTGCATGCGGTCGCGGAAGATTTCCAGCAAGCGTTCGTCCAGCCGCTCCGGAGCCCGCTCGACCAGCGCGCGGAGACTGTTGATGGCTTCGATGCGCACGCCCGGGTTTTCGTCGTGGAGCAAGCGGTCGAGCAAGGTCTGGCGGACCGAGTCGTCCGGCTCGAAGCCGCGCAGCACTTCGAGCGCCCGCAGGCGGATGGCCGGATTGCGATCGTTGCGGGCGACTTCACAGAGGGTCTGGCGCACCTGAGCATCGTCGCGCTCTGTCCCGAGCACGCTGAGCGATTCCATGCGCAGGCCGGGGTCGGCCTGCTCGAAGCTGCGCGCCAGGCGCATCAGGACCATCTTGACAGACTCGTCGTCCGGGGACCCTTCGAGCACCAGGGGGCGTTCGGCGGCAAGCTGAATGCCAACACGAGGCGTGCCCCCGGCACCGGTGTCGAGCCAGTGGATGCCTTCGACCTGCGCCTGGAGCAACTCCGCTTCCGAGGGTTGTGGGCGGACGGTCAGCACGGGCACGACGGACTCGTCGCCGGCGTGCTGGACCAGATAGGGCACGCCATAGCCAAGCGTGACGCCCAGCAAGAGGAGCAGCGCGGTACCCAGCGCGGGATGCACCGCCAGCCACGAGGAAGGGCGAAGCCACGCGAACCAGCGCTGCCGCGCCGGCGCCGCCAGATCGTCCAGAGTTTCCCCGAGCCGGGAACGACACTGCTCGAGCAGGCTGAGATCCGGTTCGAGCCGCGGCCTCGCGCTCAGCGACTGCAGAAGGGCGCGTTCGCGCGCCAGCGCCTCCACACACGCCGCACAGGCGGCGAGATGGGCTTCGAGGGCGGCACGTTCGGCCGCAGAAAGTTCGTCGCAAAGATAAAGTACCAACAGGTTCCCCGCAGCTTCACAGTGCATCGGCGGATCCGGTTGCCGGTGATTCATCGCCATACCTCCAGGCGACTGCGCAGTTTGCGGGTGGCACGGAAGAGCGAGTTTTTCACGGTCTCTTCGGTGGTGCCGAGCAGTTCGGCAATGGTGCGCAAACGAAGCCCTTCGTAGTGTCGCAGCTCGAAGACGAGGCGTTCCCGCGGAGAAAGATCCGCCAGCGCAGCCGCAATCTGCTGGCCAAGCTGCTTGCCGAGCAGGGAGCGTTCGGGATTGGCCTGCGCACGGTGTTCCATCTGGCGGTCGAAGAAATCCTCGCGCACGCTGGAGTTTTCCGGTTCGGCGAGCAGAGCATCCGGGGACTGGTCTTCGGGACGAGCGGCGCGGCGACGAAGATGATCCAGGCAGACATTCATCACGATGCGATAGAGCCAGGTGTAGAAGCTGCACTCGAAGCGGAAGCGATGCAGATTTTTGTAGGCCTTGAGAAAAGCTTCCTGATAGATGTCCCGCGCTTCCTCGGTATGCCGCACCAGGTTCAGCGCCAGCCGGAGTACGTCGCGGTCGTAGCGGCGAACGAGGGCTTCGAAGGCCAGACGGTCGCCCGCCTGGGCTTCGCGCACGAGCGTCTGCTCGTCCGCTGCCTTCGCGACGGCCTCTGCTGGGTTGCCCACCAAAGCGAAGGATATCCCTTTAGCTGGCATTCCCGTGCGTACCGCTTTCTCGAAGCTCAGCCAGATGGAAAAGCACACGGCAGATGCCGAGCCGTTGATCGTATCCTCTGTCGCTCAGCGGCGTCCTCTTCTTCACAGCGGGCTGCCGGTTTTCCATCTCCGGATCTCCGATTCCGGTCTCCCCAGACAACCGCCAAACTTGCCAGGCAGCGGCTGCACTCTTTATAGACGTATCAGAACCGCTCCGGTGAGCAAACTGCGCGGATTGCCTGTGGCCGGCCCGTCCGCCGCACCATTGATATAAGATGATTCCGCGGGCCAGCGTGTGGCCAAGCCAGCACTGCAGGTCACGGGGGCCATGGGAATCCGCCTGAATACCAGCGTCAAGTACTTGAAAGGTGTGGGGCCTGCGCGGGCGGCGATTCTGGCCGAACGCGGGATTACGACGGTAGCCGAGCTGCTGCACTATCTGCCGTTCCGCTACGAGGACCGTCTTCGGCTCACCCCCATTGCCCAGCTCCAGCCGGGTGGCGTCTACACGATTTCAGCGGAAGTGGAGAGCGGAGGCACAGTCCGTTTTCGCGGTGGCGCAAGGGAAGTCTACCACCTGGCCGTGCGGGACGCGAGCGGGCGGCTCTACTGCAAATTTTTTCACGGTGGCTACCTGGAACGCCGGCTCCGGCCGGGGCAACCCATCATTCTGCACGGAAAAGTGGACGTGGACCCGTACCGTCCGGCGCGGCTGGAGATGATCAACCCGGAATTCGAACTGCTCAGCACCGACGAGGAAGCCGATTCCACAGAAGTCAAGCGGATCGTGCCCATCTACGAAGCCATCGGCAAGCTGAGCGCCCGGGTACTGCGACGGATCATCTACGGCGCGCTGCAGAGCCTGGAAGAACGTTTCCCGGATCCCCTGCCTTCCGCCCTGCTGGAACGATACGGATGGCCGGGAAAACATGACGCGGTGGTGCGACTGCATTTCCCGGAACCTTCAGAGGAGCTGCGGCTGCTGAACGAATTTCGCACGGCAGCCCACCGGCGACTGATCTTCGAAGAGTTTTTCTTCTATCAGCTCGGGTTGGCTTTGCGGCGGCAGCAGCGCCGATCCGCGCAGGGGATTGCGTTTCGGGTACGGGAAGATCGCATTCGCGAGGCGGTGAAAAAAATTCTTCCGTTCAAACCGACCGCGGCCCAGAAACGGGTCCTGGGAGAAATCGCCGCGGACCTGGAGCGGCCGGTGCCGATGAACCGTCTGCTGCAGGGCGACGTCGGGAGTGGGAAAACTCTGGTGGCCCTGGAAGCGGCCACCATCGTGATTGAGAACGGATACCAGGTGGCGTTGATGGCCCCGACGGAAATTCTGGCCGTGCAGCACTATCTGTCGGCACGGCGCACGCTGGAGCGCGCCGGCTACCGGGTCGCGCTGCTGATCAGCGGCCTGAGCCCGTCCGAACGGGAACAGACGCGGCGCAGCATCCGCGAGCATACGGCCCAGCTCGTCGTCGGCACGCACGCGCTGATCGAGCCAGACGTGGAGTTTGCGCGGCTGGGACTGGTTATTGTGGATGAACAGCACCGCTTCGGAGTCCTGCAGCGGCTGCGGCTGATGGAGAAAGGCGGAACGCGCGGCGGGGAAATCCCGGATGTGCTCGTGATGACGGCAACGCCGATTCCACGAACCCTGGCGCTCACCCTCTACGGCGACCTGGACGTTTCCATCCTGGACGAGATGCCGCCCGGGCGCATCCCGCCGCGCACACGGTGGACGACCGAAGATCACCTGCCCGGTGTGTGGGAGTTCGTGCGGCGGGAGATCCGGCAGGGCCGACAGGCGTATATCGTGTATCCGGTCATCGAGGAATCCAAACAGGAGCTGAAGGCGGCCACGGCAGAATACGAACGACTCTCGCGGGACGTCTTCCCCGGGTTGCGGGTTGGATTGCTGCACGGTCGGCTGCGTCGGGAAGAAAAAGACCAGGTGATGGAACAGTTCCGGCGAAATGAGATTCAGATTCTCGTTTCGACGACGGTGATCGAAGTCGGCGTGGATGTGCCGAACGCCACGGTCATGGTGGTGGAGCACGCCGACCGGTTTGGGCTGGCCCAACTGCATCAGTTGCGAGGACGGATCGGGCGCGGGGGGCATCGCTCCTACTGCATCCTGGTGGCGCCGAAAACCGTGAGCGAAGAGGCCCGCACGCGACTGGAGACACTGGCGCGCAGCGCCGACGGGTTCGCCATCGCGGAGATGGATCTGAAGCTGCGCGGCCCGGGAGAATTTTTCGGCACGCGGCAGCACGGCGATCTCCAGTTCGTGCTGGCGCATCCGCTCCGCGACCGCGAATTGCTGGAGCTGGCGCGTCAGGAAGCCTTTGCGCTGGTCGAACGCGCGGACGCCGAAGTGCAACGGCTGGTGAAGTACCTGGGACCCAGGTGGTCCCGGCGGTATGCGCTGGCCACAGTGGGGTAATGCGTGCGCGTCATCGGAGGCATCTACGGCGGCCACCGCCTGCGCACCCTGCGCGGGTTGGCGCTGCGTCCGACCAGCGACCGTTTGCGCGAGACGCTGTTCAATATTCTGGGGTCTGCAGTATCGGGCTCGGTGTTCGTGGACCTGTACGCGGGTAGCGGCGCGGTGGGTATCGAAGCATTGAGCCGCGGCGCCCGACAGGTGGTGTTCATCGAAAAGCATCGTGCCGCAGTGGCCCTGATCCAGCGCAACCTGCAGGCGCTGAACATCCCCACCTCGAGGGGATCGAACCTGGAGGAAGAAACTGCCCGCGCATGGATTTTGGCCAGCGATGCGCTGTGCGGATTGGCACGTCTGGCGGAGCTGGGTTTGCGAGCCAATTTTGTATTTGCGGATCCGCCATATGCCGATGCGCGGGCCTGTCCAGCCGTGCTCGAGTATCTGGATCGTTCGAGCATACTCGATACGGCCGCCCAGGTGATCTTCGAGCATTCCCGGCGGCAACCGCTTCCGGAACACACGCGGCGGTTGATACGAGTCCGCGAAGTCCGCCAGGGAGATGCCCTGCTCAGTTTTTACCGGCTGGTTTCGAACGGATGCTCTGAGCAGGCTTTCGAAAATCGCCGTTGACAACGGCCAGTCCGCATCCCTGCCAGAAACGAAGCAGAACGAGGGGATGGCGACGTCTCGCGTTCCGCACACCTAGCCGCAAAAAATCCGCTCAGTTGTCCAGTACCGATGACTGTGCGACAGGCTCCGGAGGGTTTTCGAAAAGAGAGCAGTGGGCAGGAGTATAATGGTCAGGATGTCCCTGCCACCTGCATCCAAGCGTGTGCGGAGCTTTTCCGAACCACTGCTGCTGCCCGCCTGGGAGCCGAGGCGGAAAGCTATGGCCAGCAGCATCGCGGCTCTGCTCGCCGCACCGCGTCTCAAGCCGGCTCCCCGTCGCGGGGCCGCGCTGCATGCGGGAATATTTCAGCGCGACTGGCAGACACCGGGACAACCGGTGCGGGCGTTTCTGCTGTCGCTGGCCTGGCATCTCGTGGTCATCAGTTTTCCGTTTCCGGTGTGGAAAAATCCCGAAGCGCGTGCTCATCCGGCCCCACCCCAGGGAGAAATCATCTGGTACACGCCGCCGCGCACCCTGCCACGATTGCAGCCGCCGAAATCACGCGGGGAGGCTCCGCAGCCGCGGGCAACAACCGAGCCGGTGCGGGAATCTCTGGCCTATCATCCCCTGCAGCGGATCGAAGTAGCTGTGCCCAGGCCCACACATCCGCGGCAGACACTGATCCAGCCCGAACGTGCACCCGAACCACCGAAAATCCTGCCACCGCTGCCGAACATCGTGCAGTGGGCTTCGGCGCCCCAGGTACCCAAACCGCGCCTGAGCCCTCAGGCGCTTGCCGGCTCGCAGCTCCAGCCGCGGGCGCAAGGTCATTCACCCATCCCAGAGGCTACGGCTCCAAACCCCGTTGCACAGGGCAACGTAGCAGAGCTGAAGATCGCTCTGACTTCTCCCGCCATCCCGAAACCCCGGCTGGCCGTAGCGCCGGCTGTCCCTCGGGGGGCGGCTAACAGGCTCGAAGTGGAGGCTCTGGCAGCACCCGAGCTGGCTCCAGCGGGAGCAAGTCAACCTGTAGAATTGCACCGCGTGATAGCACTCTCCGCCAACCCGGCGGAACCAAAACCAGTGGTGGAAGTGCCGGCAGGCAACCTGACGGCTAATCTCGCTCTGTCTCCGGAAGGCTCCAAGACGGCTGCGGCCAGTGGCACCGGAAACGGCGAAGGCGGCAACGGCCCGGCAGGCGCGATGGAAGGGCCGGCAGGAGTACGCATCGAAGGCGGCGAGGCCCGGGAAAGCACCAGCGGCGCGAGCGTTGGGCCCTCGCCGGCCGCGGCGACGGCTGTGCGACCAGTTCCGATGCGTCCGCAGCCACGTCGGGAAGATTTCGACCTGCAGCGCCAGCCGATGCTTCCGTTGCCGGGGAGAATGGCCCTCGGGGCACCGACCCCGGGCGCGCTGCGAGGGAGACGCACCTACACGTTGCAGGTCAACATGCCCAATCTGACCAGCGCCACGGGAAGCTGGATTCTGGAATTTGCCGAGCTGTATCTGCCGGGCACGGTCCCGGCAAATTCCGAGGCGCAAGGGCACTCAACCAGCGGAGAGCTTTCCGGCCCCGAGGTGTTGCGCAAAGTCGACCCCCGCTACCCGCCCACACTGCGCGACCAGGGCGTGGCGGGCGAAGTCGTCCTCTACGCAATCGTCCGGAAAAATGGTTCCGTGGACAGCATCCAGGTCGTCCGCGGACTGCATCCGGAGCTCGACCGAAACGCCATGGAAGCGCTGGCCCAATGGAAATTCGAGCCGGCCCGGCGCAATGGCGAACCGGTCGAGCTGGAAGCAATCGTGCGAATTCCCTTCCGACCTGCTGCCCCGCCGTAATCCGCGCCGCGGGCGCTCAGCCGGCAAGCGAAGTTTCCAGCAGCTTCACCAGCGCCCAGAGAGTGTGGTTGACCGGAGTGGGCACTCCGAGTGCGCGACCGCGCTGGACGATGAACCCGTTCAAGGCGTCGATTTCGGTTCGCTTGCCCCGTGCGATATCCTGCTCGGTGGAAGAAGTGGCCGGGCCGAGGCTGTGCGCCAGTTGCAGTCCTTTTTCCACCAGGTCTGCAGCCGGAAGGGCCACGCCTGCGGCACGCGCTACAGCGATGGCTTCCCGGGCAGTGGCCATCATCACCTCCCGGGCGGGTTCGTGCGCCGCAGCGCGTGCGTAGCTGGCTCGAGTCAGCGCGGAGACCGCGTTGCCGGCACAATTTATGACCAGCTTGGCCCAAAGTTCGCCCTGGATGTTTTTCGAGACTTCACAGGGCACGCCGGCGCTCTGGAACAGTGTGGCAAGCTGCGCGGCCCGCTGGTCCAATTCCGGCGGTTGTTCCGGAAGACGTCCCACCACCAGGCGGCCCTGGCCGGAGTGTTTCACGTGTCCCGGGCCGGCCATGGCCGCAGCGACATAGACGACCGCGGGGAGCGCGTGCCGGCCCGTGGCGACCTCGATGCGGACCACGTTGTCCACGCCATTCTGCAGGCTGACGAGCAGCGCAGACGGAGAAAGATGCGGCGCGAGCGAGCGGGCTGCAGTTTCCGTATCGTAGGATTTCACACAGAAGAGAACGACATCGGCGTCGCGTGCAGCCTCGGGTGTGGTGGCGGCCGTCACAGAAATGGACTGCTGAAACTGCAGCGTGTCGAGAAACAATCCCCGGGCGCGAATGGCCTCGACGTGCTGCGCACGCCCGATCAACGTGACCGGCAGGCCAGCCCGCGCTAGCATCCCGCCAAAATAGCAGCCGACAGCACCGGCCCCGAACACGGCGATACGAGGACTTTCGGCATCGGTGTGCAGTGGCAACGTCCCCTCCCAATCCGGGCGGCTACACGGCCAACAGGGCCAGCAGACGCTCCAGGTCGCGTTCTGTGTTGTACAGATGCGGGGCGATGCGCAGAGCGCCTTCCCGCAGGCTGACGATGACTTTGTTTTCGTGCAATTTTTGAAACAG
This sequence comes from Terriglobia bacterium, assembly GCA_023512135.1. Taxonomy (GTDB): domain Bacteria; phylum Acidobacteriota; class Terriglobia; order Acidiferrales; family UBA7541; genus DSGC01. Next base: position 21,286 of record JAIMAG010000007.1, read on the forward strand.
CGCAGCGGTGCTGTCCGGAGAACGCCCGGCCAGGCAGAGGAAAGGACCGCGGGCAGCGGCGTCGGCGGGGCTGGCCAGCACGCAGCGGTCGCGGGGCAGGCGCTCGATGAGCAGGTTGAGCAAGCGCTGATTGTGCTCCCAGATCGTAGAGATGCCCACGCGGCACAGAAACTCAAGCGAAGCGGCCATGGGCAGCAGGTTCAAGAAGCTGCCCGTTTCCGGCGCGTCCCAGCGGCGCGCTTCCGGCACCGGCCGCCAGCCATTGCGGCCGAGGGATTCAAAACGCTCTGCGCCCTCCAGAGCCATCCAGTAGAACGGCGCCGGTGCAGAGAACCGCTCCGAATCCAGCAGCTCGCGACGAAGCCAGAAGAAACCCGTGCCATAGGGGCTGAGCAACCATTTGTAGCCGGCACAGACGGCGAAATCGGCGCCCAGGGCACGGAGTTCGAGCGGCATCGCTCCCGCACACTGGCTGAGGTCGAGCAGCAGCAGCGCGCCGACGTCACGACAGGCCGCGGCCAGCCGTGCCGCATCCACTCGTGCGGCGCTTTCGAAACGCACCAGACTGGTGGAGACCAGCCGAGTGCGCGGCGTGAGCCAGTCGAGGAAGTCTTCGGCGGCAAGGAAACGCTGACGGCGGGCACGCACGAGTTTCACAGTGAGGCGGCCGGCCTCAGCCAGGGGCATCCAGGTGGCGAAGTGGGCCGGGAATTCTCCTTCAGCAATCAGGACTTCATCCTCCGGAGACCAACGGATGCCGGCGGCCACGGCCGCCAGGCCGGCAGAAGCACCGGTCGTGACAGCGAACTCGCGCGGGTCGCCACCCAGCATCTGCGCCAGAAGCTGACGGATGCGGTTCGGCCACTCGAAGTAGGCCGGGGCAGGCAGTGTAGCGGGATTTTTCTTCCACTCGAGCGCCTGCTGCAGGGCATGCACGGCGGTGCGCGGGAGCGGCCCCTGCGCAGCGACGTTCAGGTAGACGACGTCGTCGAATTCGAAAAAATGTTGACGCCAGTCCTCTGCGGGCTGCGCTCGACGATTCATATTCCGACCGTGGCGCCCCGGCACGTTGCGCGGGGAATCATTTTAGAAGTGGTAGCGCAGACTGCGAAAGCTCGGCACAACAAGAAGCTTGCCCGAGCCACTGCGGATTTCAGCATGTTCCAGCTCCCAGGTAGCCGGATGGGGGATGAAGACGGCATTCAGACCTGCGGCGAGTGCCGGGTTGATGTCGCTGCGGGGGCTGTTGCCGATCATCCACGCGCGGGATTTGACGATGCGATGCTGCCTGACGATGCGGTGGTATTCCGAAACATCTTTTTCCGGAACGATTTCGACAGCATGGAAGAACGCCTGCAGGCCGGACTTCTGAAGTTTGGCGGCCTGTTCGGCAGGTTCTCCTTTGGTCACCAGGATGAGGCGGTGACGCGCGGCCAGGTACGCCAGGGTTTCCGGCACGCCTTCCAGAATGACCGGGGTGACCGATTCAAGCTCACCGAGCAGTGCGGTGATGCGCTCGCGCAGATGCGGGCCGGCCAGTTCGCCGGCCAGTGCCAGGCAGGTTTCCTCCAGGGAGCGGCCGAAGCTGCGGACACCATAGCCGTGCTGCTGGATATTGCGTCGTTCGGTTTCGTTCAGGATGCGGCGGACATATTCGGGGGAATAGCCGAGCGGTTCGAGCAGGGCGATGCATTCGGCAATGGTTTTTTCAAAATAGCGGTTGTTTTCCCAGAGGGTGTCGTCTGCGTCCACCAGCAGGGTGTATTTGGCCATCTTGGAAAATCTGGGCAGCCATCGGCGACCGGCGGCTCCGCAAGTGGTGCCGGCCGCAACCTGACCGTTCAGGTTTTGCGTTCGACCGCGCTCAGCCGGTCGAGAATGGTCGCGGCCAATTTCTGAATCTCACCGTAGCGGGCGATATATTGCTGGAAATCACGATTCAGTTCGACCGCGAGCTCGGCTGGCAGCCGGGCGCGCAGAATCATGTCGCGCAGGTGCACGGGATGGGGCAGGATGGCATCTTCCTGCAATTCTTCCAGAGCGGTTTTGGCGTCGTAGTGATACATGGTGGCCTCCGCGGGCGGATGAAGGTCTATTCTACCTGCCTGCGCGCCAAAGGGACACAGCGAAATGGGGGCAAGGTCAGGCGGGCGCGGGGAGGAATTCGTAGCGATCGATCCGCGCGGCCACGCCGCGATGGCTGTTCAGCGGCTCGACGCGGACGACCTCGCCGAAGCAGCGGATGTGCACATCGCTGGCCAGGGTGATCTCCTTGGGGAGGGTGAGGATGAACTCGATCGGCATGCCCTCCTCGAAGCTGCCTTCGATCAGAAAGTACAGGCCGCGAAAGCTGACATCGCGCGTTTCCGCGCGAAGTTCGCTGTCGCCAGCGTCACCGGGGCGGCGGATCATGACGGGCAGATTCAGGGCAAACCGGCGCGAAGCACGGCGTTCGGTTCCGTTTGCCATATTTCCCTCTGCACCAGGAAAGTCACTGCAAAGCTAACATCCTAAACTATACCGCGCAACGCGGCGGATGTGGAAATTTTGTTCGCGGGCAGATAGGGATGCCGAATCCATCCCACCACGGTACACTGCTCCACGCTGCAGCGAACGCGAAAGCAGCGGGTAGCACGAGCCATGAGGAAAACGTTTCACCGGGAAGTCTTTTTGCAAGGCCCGGCCGGGCGACTGGAAGCCAGCCTGTGGGTATCAGAGGCGGACGAGACCGGCGGGTCGGTGCGGCTGGCGGGGCTCGTCTGCCATCCCCATCCGCTCTACGGTGGCACGATGCACAACAAGGTTGTCTTTCAGGTGGCCCGCACGCTGCATGCGCTGGGGTTGCCGGTGCTCCGCTTCAATTTCCGCGGCGTCGGGTTGAGCCAGGGCAAACATGACGGTGGGCGAGGAGAGCAGGACGACGTGCGCGCGGCGCTTCGCTATCTGTCCAAGCAGTTTCCGCAGAGTCGTCTGGTGCTGGCGGGTTTCAGCTTCGGCGCCTGGGTAGGGCTGCGCGTGGGCTGCGAAGAATTGCCTGTCGTGGACCTGATCGGAGTGGGTCTGCCCGTGGACAATTCCGACCTTTCCTACCTGAAGCACTGCACAAAGCCGAAGTTGATTGTGCAGGGCACGGCAGATCCATACGGGGCGCGAGCAAGCGTGGAAGCGCTCTACGCCCAGATGCCGGAGCCACGTGCGCTGGTCTTCGTAGAAGGCGCCGACCATTTTTTCACCGGCCGACTCGACGCAGTGGACGCTGCCATCCGTCAGTGGCTCCCACAGCAACACCCGGAGCTGCGCGCACCGGCCTGATCCGGTGCGGGCCGGGGTGCGCTGCTGACAGCACACGGACCTGGCCGGCGGCGGAGCGCGCCGTACGGAATGACAAACGGCAGCATTTCCCCGGATGCGATAGAATGCCGCCAGCACTGCGGGAGTCGCCCGTGCCGGTGCAGTGACGTTCGGGCGACTCGGCCGCAAACACACCATGCAGGCTGCTCGTCAGGCGAAACTGTTTGCCCCACGCAAAGCCCCGGAGATCTATCTGGATGTCGAGACGCTGCGGCTCTCGCACGAAGTCGTTGGCGGCTGGAAACGCATCTGCGATTTCGGGCTGGCGGTGGCCGTGACCTGGGACGAAGTCCATGGCTTTCGGGAATGGTATGAAGAGCAAGCGCCGGCACTGGTCAGAGAACTGGCCGCGACGCCCAGAATCATTACCTTCAACGGCGAGCGCTTTGACCTCCAGGTGCTGAGCAAATACGCCAATGTGAGCCCGCTCTATCCCAAATCCCTGGACCTGATGAAAGAACTGGAGAAACGGCTGGGGCATCGAGTGCGCCTGGAAAGCGTGGCGCGCGATACTCTGGGAATCAGCAAAACCGGCAGCGGCGAGGATGCGGTGCACTGGTGGCGCGCAGGCAACCGACAGAAAGTGGTCGAGTACTGCCGCAGGGATGTGGAACTGCTGCGCGAGCTGGTGGCCTATGCGCGAAGCCACCGACACATCGTGTTGGACGGAAAGCAGATTCCGGTGAACTGGGACTAGGCACCGGACGGGATGGTCGGGGGTGTGGGACCAGGTCCGGATGAGGGACGCAGCAGTCGCGCACAGGCACGCAGAATGCTGCGGTAGGGCCACTGCTGAGCGGCAAACACAATCTCTCCCTGTCGTGGCTGCGCATAATACCAGCGCGCCAGCAACGACAGGTGGTCTGCTCGCACGGTGAGCGCAGCGGGATCAGGCACGGCGGTCGCGGACTCCTGCGGCGGTGTGGCGGCGGGCAGTGCCCCGAGCTGTTCGCGCAGGAGCTGCTCGGCCGAACGCGGCTGGCCAGCCAAGGCAGCGAAATCCAGCGACACCGGAGGCGCCAGCTCGGCGCGAACCAGGGGAAACAGCAGCACCGAATTCTCTGCAGCGGCGCGTTGCAGGATGACGGCATGGAGCGCAGGCAACGGTGCGACCAGCTCGGGCAGCCCGCGCAGTACAGCTTCGACGCGTTCGAGCCGGCGGTGCAGCGCTGCCGCACGTTCGAATTCCAGCGACAGGCTTGCCGCATCCCGTTCCTGCTCGAGCGCAGCCGCCAAACTCTGTCCGCGACTGGAAAGGAACGCCAGCACGCGCTCCACTTCGGCCTGATAGTCGGCGTCGGTGCATCCGGCAAAGCAGGGTGCCAGACACATTTTCATCTCCGAATAGATGCAGCCCGGAAAAGACGGATCCCGTCGGATGCGAATCTGGCAGCGGCGAATCTTGAACAGATCGAGAAATTCAGCCGCGAAGCGATCTGCGGCGCGACGGGAAGCAAACGGGCCGAAGTAGAAACCACCGTCCGCAGCCAGGCGACGCGTCACCGAGCAGCGCGGGTAGGGATTGCGCAGGTTCACCTTCAGCAGGACCGGTCGGCGCAGGCGGAGCAGTTCGCGATACCGCTGCGGGAAGAAGCGGCGAGCGAGCGCGTAGAGGGTGAGATCCTGTTCGAAGGCGGAACCCGTCAGGCGGTAGCGGAGCTGTCCAGCAAACGTTCGCAGATTCAGACTGCGGCTCGGGCTGGCTGGCCCGCTCAGCAGACGTTCCATGCGGCGGCGCAGGTTGGCCGTTTTACCGAGGTAGGGCAGCGCACCGGGGTGGCGCGGTTCCAGGAGAAAGACGGCCGCGCGCGGGGGCAATGCCGAGAAAAAGTCCTGCTCCCGCTCCGGCAGAAACGGCTGAGCGCAGTCCAGGGGCAGCACCCCGTCAGGATACAACAGGCTGGCGGCAACAGAACGCTCAGGAGCGAAGCACCCAGTTGGCGATGATCAGGCGCTGGATTTCGCTGGTCCCCTCGTAGATTTCGGTGATGCGGGCGTCGCGGTACATGCGCTCGACGGGATATTCCCGGCTGTACCCATAGCCGCCGTGAATCTGAATGGCCTTGTGCGTGACGCGGGTGGCCATTTCGCTGGCGAAGAGCTTGGCAATCGAGGCCTCCAGGGTGAACCGGGCGCCGGTGTCCTGTTTCCAGGCCGCTTTGCGGGTGAGCAGGCGGGCGGCTTCGATTTCGGTGGCCATGTCGGAAAGCATGAACTGAATGGCTTGAAAGCTGGCAATCGGCTGACCGAAGGCGGTGCGCTGCTGCGCGTAGGCCAGCGCCTGTTCGAAAGCGCCCTGGGCGATGCCCGTCGCCTGCGCCGCGATGCCGATGCGTCCGCCATCCAGAGTGGAAAGCGCAATTTTGTAGCCTTCGCCTTCTTCTCCCAGGCGGTTTTCTACGGGCACTTCGCAGTCGGTGAAGGAAAGTTCCACACAGGCCGTGGCATGAATGCCGAGCTTTTTCTCTTCCTTGCCGACTTTGAAACCGGGCATGCCTTTTTCGACGACCAGCGCGGTGATGCCTTTTTCGCCGCGCGCGGGATCGGTGTTCACGTAGACGATGGCAGCATCGGCCACCCCGCCGTTGGTGATCCAGGCTTTTGTCCCGTTGACGATGTAGCGATCGCCTTTGCGCACCGCGCGGGTGGCCAGTGCGGCGGCGTTCGAGCCGGCCTGCGGTTCGGTGAGCGCGTAGCAGCCGATTTTTTCACCGCGCAGAAAAGGCGTGAGCAGGCGCCGTTTCTGCTCCTCGGTGCCGTAGCGATAGATCGGGTCGCAGTACAGTGAGTTCTGGACGGAAAGAATGACCCCGGTCGAAGCGCAGACGCGGGAAATTTCTTCGATCACGATCGTGTAGGCGACGTGATCGAAACCGGCTCCGCCGAGTTCTTCCGGAAACGCCACGCCGGTCAGTCCCAGCGCCGCGGCCTTGCGGAAGGTTTCGTGGGGGAACTGGCCAGTTTCGTCAATCTGAGCGGCGAGCGGCTTCACTTCCGCGTTGGCGAATTCACGAACCGTTTGCTGCAGGAGTTTCTGTTCTTCGGTCAGGGCGAATTCCACGGGCTTCTTCTCCGATGACGGTCATTCGCAGAAAAAAGATTGTAGGCGGCGGAAGGCTCGCTGAAAAGCAGAAATGCGCGGGGCCGGCGTCGCTACTCGTGACCGGCGGCCTGGAAGGCGCGGCGCAGTTTCTGAAAGGTGGTGGTCAGGTCTTCCGGTTCGACGCGGGTTTCCGCAACGGTGGTCATGAAATTGGTGTCGCCCGTCCAGCGCGGCAGGATGTGCAGGTGGAGATGTCCGGTGACCCCTGCGCCCGCGCAGCGGCCCAGGTTCATGCCCAGATTGAAACCTTCGGGATGGTAGGTGGCCTGCAGGGCCCGCTCGGTGCGCCGGGCGATGAGCATCATTTCGGCCAGAGTTTCTTCGTCACAACTGGCCAGGTCCGGCAGGTGCGCAAAGGGCACGACCATGACGTGACCGGTGGTGTACGGGAAGCGGTTCAGGATAACGAAATTTTTTCTACCGCGAAATACGATGAGACTCTGTTCATCGGACAGGGTCAGGGCGTCGCAGAAGATGCAGCGATCGTCCTTGTGCGGGTCGGAGACATAGCGATAACGCCAAGGAGTCCAGAGGTAGTCCATAAGCGCTCAGGCGCCGGGGTTAGCCCTGCGGGGCCGGCTCGACGGATGCGGCCGGTTCGGCGGGCCGCTGGGCGTTGACAAATTCTCTCAGCTCACGGCTGGGCTTGAAGTAGGGAATCCGTTTCGGGGGAACTTCCACCTTTTCGCCGGTTTTGGGGTTGCGACCGATGCGCCCGCGGCGCTGCCGGGTGCGGAAGCTACCGAAGCCGCGGATTTCGATTTTGTCGTCCTGCTTGAGTGCCTGAATGATGCTTTCAAAAACCGTCTCCACGATCATTTCCGATTCTTTTCGCGGCAACTCGGTTACCCGGCAGACTTCTTCCACCAGGTCGGCTTTCGTCAACGTCGACGTTTTCATCGCAATACCCCGCTGAAAAATTTGTTTGCCCTCGCTTCCCCTCGAAACCGTGGAACCGCTTTGGGTGATTGCATACCACCAACCGTGCCCGCGGGTAAACTCTTTTTGTGAGCTACCGGCACAGCCGGTGATACCAGCAGCTCAGGACGACATTTCCCGCTTCGAGAGAATCGCATCTCCAATCGTGGCGGTGGGGGACGATCGGGAAGAGCGATACTCCTGAATTTCTCGCCGTTCGGACTGCTTGACTGCGGCGCGGTAGCTCAAACCGATTTTATGCTGATCGGGGTTCAGTTTGATGATTTTGAATTCGTACTCGCGGCCGATCTCCAGACCACCGGGCAGCGGGCCGCCATCCCGGATGGTCGGCAGCTCCCCTTTTTTGCTGCGGCGGCCTTCGATTTCGGTGATGTGGCACAGGCCTTCGATGCCTTCGGCCAGCTCCACGAACACGCCGAAGCGCGTGGCGCGCGTCACCTTGCCGCGGACAACGTCATTCACCTTGTGCTGCTGGAACCAGCCGGCCCAGTGGTCGTTCAACTGTTTCAACCCGAGGGAAAGGCGGCGATTTTCCCGGTCGATCTTGAGGACTTTGGTCTGCACCGTCTCGCCTTTTTTCAAGATTTCGCCGGGGTGCTGGACCTTCTGCGTCCAGCTCAGATCGCTGATGTGGATCAGACCCTCGATGCCCTCTTCGATTTCCACAAACGCGCCGAAATCGGTCAGGTTCCGGACACGGCCGGTGACCGTGGAGCCGACCGGGTACTTTTCCTCGAGCGAATCCCAGGGATCCGGCATGGTCTGCTTCAATCCGAGAGAGATGCGGCGCTGTTCGGGTTTCACATCGAGAATCGCCACTTCCACCGTATCGCCGACCGAAACGATCTTGGAGGGATGGCGGGTGCGGCGGGACCAGCTCATCTCGCTGACGTGAATCAGGCCTTCGACGCCCGGCTCGAGCTCGACGAAGGCACCGTAGTCGGTGACGCTGATCACCCGGCCGCGCGCGCGCGCGCCGATCGGGAACCGTTCCGGTACCGTGGCCCAGGGATCGGGGAGAAGCTGCTTGCGTCCCAGCGAGACGCGCAACTTTTCCCGGTCCAGCTTCAGAACCATGACCTCGATTTCGTCACCGACCTGGACGGCTTCCGATGGGTGCGTGATCCGTCCCCAGGCCAGGTCGGTGACATGCAACAAGCCGTCCAACCCGCCCAGGTCTACGAACACGCCGTAATCGGTGATGTTCTTGACCCGGCCGCGGACCACCGCGCCTTCGCTCAGCGTTTCGAGCAGTTGCGTGCGGCGCTGGTTCTGTTCCTCTTCGAGAACGACGCGGCGACTGACCACAACGTTGCCGCGCTTGCGATTCAGTTTCAGCACGCGGCAGGTGATCTCCTCCCCTTTCCACGCCTCCAGGTCCCGCACCGGACGAAGATCCACCTGCGAGGCCGGCAAGAAAGCGCGAATGCCCACGTCCACCACCAAACCGCCTTTGATGCGGTCCACCACTTTGCCGGTGAGCGTGGTGTGCTTGCGGTAGGACTGTTCGACCAGTTGCCAGGCGCGACGGCGGCGGGCACGGAGGTAGGAGTAAAGCTGATAGCCTTCTTTTTCCTGACCGAGCGGTTCGACTTCGATTTCCTGGCCGACCTCGAACGGGAGTTGCCCTTCGAACTCCAGCAATTCCTGTGCCGGCACCATGCCTTCGGACTTGGTGCCGACGTCTACGACGACGCCGAGCTCGGTGATGGCGACCACGCGACCCGAGATAGTTTCCCCCTGTGCGGGAGCTTGCTGGGGTGCCGCGTACTGCTCGATCAGCGCATCCAAACTGGATAGGGTCGCTGGCTCCGCTTCCTCGGACGAAGGCTCGGCAGACGGTGAGCCTGCCTCGGCCGGCGAAGCCGTGAGGGGAGCCACCGGTTCCCCGGCTGGTGCAGCGCCCTCGGGCTCGGCAGCCATCTTCTGAGTTTCGCCAGGATGTGGCGGGGCTTCTGGCTGCGCCTGCGGTTCCGCCACCGGCTCGGCGGCGGGTTGGGGGTTGAGCTTTTCGGTCTCGGCCGACATTGCCGCGGCCTCCGCACCAGATACTGCGCCCTGAGCCGAGAAGTCTTCCTTGGAACTCCCGAGTTGGGGGAGAAAACCAGGAAGGGCGCCGGGCACCCGGGTCAGTGCCCAAACGCGCGAATCATACGCGGCAGGGATGGGAGTTGTCAACCGCTGCGGCCCGGGGAAGACGGACGTGCAATTCCGTCACGAGCGAGCTGTTTTCGCACAAAAAAAAGACAAAGGCGCATGCAGCTGGTCCCGCGGGGGTGTGGCGGACAGCACGCAGAACCACCGTCGCAGTTAGACGCGGTCAACGCTGCGGGCGCGGCGGAATTCCCTGCGGTAATCCGGCGCCAGGATTTCCACCGTGCGGCACATCTCGTAGAGGCGTGAACGGATGCGCTGTCCGATGCGGTCGGTGAGTGTTTCTTCGGTACGAGGCAGCTCCGCGCCCGTGGGAAGAACGGCCGGAACACGTTCGCGAGTTTCGCGGTCGAGATAATTCGTCGTAATCAGGGTGACGCGTTTGTCGTTGTAGCGCGCGTTCAGAATGTGGCCGAGGGTTTCGAGCGCCCAGGCAGAAGGCTTGCTGGCACCGAGGTCATCGAGCAGGAGCAGTTCGGCGTTCAGCACCGGCTCCAGCACGGCCAACTCCGAAGTCTGGCTGAGGGCGTTGTAGCTGCCCTGGATTTCCTTGAGCAGCTCCCGGTAGTCGTAATAGAGGCCCTGATGCCCGCGCAGCACCAGCTCTTTCAAGGCGGCCACGGCCAGATGCGTTTTGCCCACCCCGCAGGGCCCCATGAGCAGCAGGCCGTGTTCGGTGCCTGGGCCGAAGTCTCGGGCGAAGGCCTGCACCAGCAGCCGGGCTTCAGCCAGCGAACGATTCCAGTTTGCGGCGAGGGGATCTTCGTCGTAGACGTCGGTTTCGAAATTTTCGAAGTCGCAGTGTTCGTACCGTCGCGGGATACGCGCACGCTCGAGCGCCCGCACGAGGCGATCTTCAGCACGGCAGTCGCAACGCACAGCCACGCGGCGCACCGCGTCGCGCTCTTGCACTTCAACCGTTTTCCAGCCGGTTCCCGAACAGAGCGCGCATTCTGCTCGTGCCATAGTCACAAGATAGTGGAGCTACGGCAGAGTGGCAAGCTGGTGGGGATGTGGAAAGCGGGTCGGACTGTGGAAGGCAGTGCGGTGGCCGCGGCGTTACCCGACGACTTTGATCCCGCGCGGCCGGCCGATGCGGACAATGGCTTCGTGGACCTTGCGTCCCTGGGCCGAGCTGAGCCCGCGCAGCAGCTCTTCCTGCACGAAACGGACGAATTCTTCCATCTGCTGCTGCATCTGCTGCATTTTCTCCCGCATGTTCAGAATGATTTCCACACCGGCCAGATTCACACCCATTTCGCGGGTCAACGTCAGAATCACTTCCAACCGCTCCAGGTCCTGGTCGGTGTAGAGGCGGGTGTTGCCCTGCGAGCGCGAGGGTTTCAGCAGGCCGACGCGCTCATAGAGGCGCAACGTCTGCGGGTGAATCTTGTACAGTTCGGCGACCGCGCTGATCATGTAGCCGGCCCGGGCACGTTTTTTCGTTTTTGCCGCCATGCGAAGCACCTCAACTGCTGGCCCGCGCGAACACTTCCTGGCGCGGGTTTTCCGGCGTCAGTCGTTCGAGCTCGCGCAGCAGGTTGCGCACCCGCTCGTCTACCGGCTGCGGGACGACCACCTGGACTTCGACGATCTGGTCGCCGCGCACGCCCGGCCGACGCGCCGAAGCCACTCCCTTTTCGCGCAAACGGAATTTCTGTCCGCTGCTGGTGCCCGGCGGGATGCGCAGCAGGGCGCGGCCATCGATCGTCGGGACTTCGACCTTGGCGCCGAGCGCGGCTTCCGTGACCGTGATCGGAACGACGGTGTAGATGTCGTCGCCGCGTCGATCAAAATACGGATGGGGCTGCACGCGCGTGATCAGGTAGAGGTCGCCCGGCGGCCCCCCGCCGGGTCCGGCATTGCCGTAGTTGGGAACGCGCACGCGCGAACCCGTCTGCACGCCGGGAGGGATGCGAACGTCAATCGTTTCCAGGCGCTGCACCAGGCCCTGCCCGCCGCAGCGACGGCAGAGGTTCTGCAGCCGGCCGGTGCCGCCACAGCGCGGGCAGGTCAGGTTGAAGCGCAGGCCGCGCGCCGTCTGGGTGCTGCGACCGGTGCCCCCGCAAGCCACGCAACTCTGGCCAATCCCGCTGGCGCCCGCACCACGGCATTCCGGGCAGATGTCCAGACGGGTGATCGTGACCTTCTTCACCGTGCCGCGAATCGCTTCCCAGAACCCGATTTCGATTTCGTATTCGAGATCCGTGCCGCGCTGCGGGCCGGTGTGTGGTGGCGCAGGCTCTGCGCCAAAGCCGCGGAAGAACTGACTGAACAGGTCGCGGAACGACGTGCCCCCCACCCCGCCAAAATCGAATCCACCGAAATCGAAATGAAATTCGCCCGGGCCGGCCTGCGCTCCGGGGGGTGGCCCGCCCGGATAACCTTCGGCGTAGAAGCCGAACTCGTCGTAAATTTTGCGTTTCTTCGGATCCGAGAGTACTTCGTAGGCTTCCTGAATCTGCTTGAATTTTTCTTCGGCGGCCTTGTCCCCCGGATTCAGGTCGGGGTGGTATTTGCGCGCAAGGCGGCGATAGGCCTGGCGAATCTCTTTCAAGGAGGCCTTGCGGGGCACTCCGAGCAGTTCGTAGTAATCCGGTTTGGTCGTCGTGGGCATAACTCCTCACATCGAACCGAACGCGGCGAGAACTAGAGATTCGACCAGCGCTCGTTCAGCGCGGCCAGTTCCTGCTGCTCCTGGAGCAGGGCTTCGCGCCGGCGGCGCTCCTCCTCGGAGCGCGCCGGCCAGCCCGCGGTTTTCTGGTTCGCGCGTTCAATCCACTGATCCAGCAGGCGAACCTTCTGCACCACGCTGCCGCTGTCGGAGCGGAAGCGGAGCACGGTGCCGCTGATATCCACCGAACGCGGAGGAAAATCCGCCGGCGGATTGGGCTGGGCCTCATAGAAAAAGCGTTTCCAGTCGGCCCCGGGCGATTCCGAAAGCAGAACCTGCACGAGGTAGAAATCTTCGCGCAGTTTCTGCACAGCCTGGGGCGGACCGACGCGCCGAATGGATCGAGCCGCCGTCATCCGCTGGCTCCTTCCTGCCCGCTCCCACCGCGGATGGGAACAGATCAGTTGGGCTTTTTCGACTCGTCTACGTCCACGTACTCGGCGTCGATCACCTCGCCGGAACCGCCCGCCGTGGCCGTTGTCGCTCCGGCGCCGGCGGCGCTGGCACCGGTCGCGCCGACCTTATAGAGCACTTCGGCAATGCGGTGCGAGGCGCGCAGCAGTGATTCGGTGGCCGTTTTGATACGGTTCACATCGCTGTCGGCCAAGGCCCGCTTGCATTCTTCGATGGCGTCTTCCACGGCCTTGACGTCGCTCGCCGGCAGCTTCTCGCGGTTCTCGCGGAGCAGCTTTTCGGTCTGGTAGACGAGCGAGTCGCAACGGTTCCGCGCTTCGATTTCTTCCAGACGGGCGCGGTCTTCGGCGGCGTGGGCTTCGGCTTCGCGCCGCATCCGCTCCACCTCTTCTTTGCTCAGGCCCGTGGAGGCGGTGATGGTGATTTTCTGCTCCTTGTTCGTGGCCAGGTCCTTGGCGGAGACGTTCAGGATCCCGTTCGCGTCAATGTCAAAGGTCACTTCGATTTGGGGCACACCGCGCGGGGCCGGCGGAATGCCGATCAGGTGGAACTTGCCCAGGGTGCGGTTGTCGCGGGCCAGCGGACGTTCACCCTGCAGGACGTGAATCTCCACCGAAGTCTGGTTGTCGGCCGCAGTAGAGAAGATCTCCGACTTGCGGGTCGGAATCGTGGTGTTCCGCGGGATCAGCACCGTCATCACGCCGCCGAGGGTTTCCACACCGAGCGAAAGCGGCGTCACATCGAGCAGGAGGATGTCCTTGACCTCGCCCGCGAGCACACCGCCCTGAATGGCCGCGCCGACGGCGACAACCTCATCCGGGTTGACGCCCTTGTGCGGCTCCTTGCCCCCGAACAGGTCGCGAACAATCTGCTGAACGCGCGGGATGCGGGTCGAACCGCCCACGAGCACGACTTCGTCAATCTGGTGCGGCTGCAGGCCGGCATCGGCCAGGGCCTGCTTGACGGGCGCGATCGTGCGCTGGAGGATGTCCTCCATGAGTTGTTCGAGCTTGGCCCGGGTGAGTTTCATCTGCAGATGTTTCGGGCCGGAAGCATCCGCGGTGATGAACGGCAGATTGATTTCTGTTTCCATCAATTGCGACAGCTCAATTTTGGCCTTTTCGGCCGCTTCCTTCAGCCGCTGCAGGGCCATGCGGTCTTTGGAGAGATCGATGCCCTGATCTTTCCTGAACTCGCCGATGATCCACTCGATGATGCGCTGATCGATGTCGTCACCACCCAGGTGGGTATCGCCAGCGGTGGCTTTGACCTCGACCACGCCTTCGCCGACCTCCAGGATGGAAATGTCAAACGTTCCACCCCCAAGGTCATAGACGGCGATGGTTTCGTCTTTCTTTTTGTCCAGACCGTAGGCCAGCGCAGCGGCGGTCGGTTCGTTGATGATGCGGAGCACCTCCAGTCCGGCAATCTCGCCCGCCTGCTTGGTGGCCTGGCGCTGGCTGTCGTTGAAGTAGGCGGGCACGGTGATGACGGCTTTGGTGACTTTCTCGCCCAGAAAATCTTCTGCCGCAGCCTTCAGCTTCTGCAGAATCATGGCCGAGATCTCCGGCGGGCTGTACGTCTTGCCGGCGATCTCCACCCGAACGTCATCGTGCGGGCCGCGCGTCAGCTTATAGGGGACGCGCTTGATTTCATCGAGCGCTTCGTCATAGCGGCGCCCCATGAAGCGCTTGATCGAAAACACGGTGTTTTCGGGGTTGGTGACCGCCTGTCGCTTGGCCACCTGACCCACCAGCCGTTCACCGGATTTCGTAATGGCCACTACCGAGGGGGTCGTGCGCGAACCTTCTTGATTGGGGATAACCACCGGCTCGCCGCCCTGCATTACGGCAACCACGGAGTTTGTCGTTCCCAGGTCAATCCCGATCACCTTGCTCATGACTGAAAATCCTCCCCGAAAAGCTACTTTCTGAAGCCTAAATCTATAATTCCACGTATACTCTACAAGTTGAGCGAATCTTTGTCAAGTTCTTTGCTTTTTATAGACGATTCTTTTGTATAAGACATATCTACTTTATTTTCAAATAGATAGATGCCATCCATGGATTGAATTTGTGGACTGAACCTTTGTCGAAGATTGAGTCGAAAGCGAGGTTGTGAACTTCAGGAGAGCGGTGCAGGTTCGACAAAACTTGTGGTCTGCACTTGCAGTTGAGCAAAGCTGCTTTCCCGGATAACCTCGCCTGAAAAAGAGGGCTCATCGTGGATTCATTCGCCGGAGCATCTGTGCGAGGACAGCGCGAATCCAACCAGGGAGAACGCGACAGGGATGCAAAGTCTGTGTAGAATGAAAAGAGCATTTCCAGCAGGAGAAAAGTCAAGGTGAGAAGCCGAATGCAATTTTCCACTCTGAAGACAATCGGGGTTAGTCTGGCAGGGTTGTGTGTGGCCGTGGTGGTCAGTGCACAGTCTCCGGGGCCCACTGCGCCGGTAGGGATTGAGAAGGGCTACGGTTCGAAATCGGCGCCGATCCACATGGAAGTGTTCAGTGACTTTCAGTGTCCGGCGTGCCGCGGCCTGTATGAGGCGACGCTGCGACAGGTGATTGCCAACTATGTAGCGACGGGCAAGGTGTACCTGATTCATCGCGACATGCCGCTGCCGAACCATCCCCATGCCCGCACCGCGGCCCGGTACGCCAACGCCGCGGCCAAGATCGGCAAGATGGAGAGTGTGATTTCGGCGCTGTACGCGAATCAGGACCGCTGGTCGGCCGACGGAAACATCGACGCGGTGGTGGCCAGTGTTCTGACTCCGGCGGAAATGCGTCAGGTGCGCGAGTTGGTGCGTGCCCAGGAGATCGAACGAGCGATTGATGCTGACGTTGCCCTGGCCCGGCAGCGCCAGGTGCGGTCCACCCCGACCATTTTCATCACCCATAAGGGGCGGATCACGCCGCTGCCGCCCGGAGGGGTGAGCTACCAGCTTCTGAAGCAATACTTCGACTATCTGCTGCAACAGTAACGATGCGACGGGCGTGGCTGATTGCCGGGCGACTGCTGCTGGGCGGGGTTTTTGTTTATGCGGCCTTGACCAAACTCACCCAGCACTGGACGCTGTTTGCGTTTTCGATCAACTCCTACGGACTGCTGCCGGAATGGGCTCTGAAACCGGTGGCCGTCGGACTGCCCTGGCTGGAGCTGCTTCTGGGGCTGCTGCTGGTGGTCGGGGTAGGTTTGCGCTATGCGGCGGCGGCCGCCAGCGCGCTGCTGCTGGTGTTCTTCGGAGTCATGGTGCGGGCGTACCTGCAGGGCCTGGAGATCGATTGTGGCTGTTTTGGGCTCGGCGAACCGTTGAGTGCGAAAACTTTGGTACGGGACGGCGCACTGCTGGGCGTTTCACTGGCCGTGACGATTGCGGTGTTTTTCAGTGAGGCCAGGCGCAAACGACAGCTCGAAACCAATTCGCTGGCGAACCCGCAGGGGACGGGATGAAGTCTCTCGAAGAGTACATCGAGCTGGCCAAACAGGCCCACGGGCACATCTGCGCCGGACAAATCCTGGGGATTCGGCTGGCCCTGTGCGGGCTGCGTGCTCTGAACATTTCCGATCCGGGGCGGGCGCGAAAGCGGCTTGTCACCTACGTCGAAATCGACCGATGCGCGACCGACGCCGTGGCGCTGGTGACGGGCTGTCGGCTGGGCAAGCGGGCGCTGAAATTTCTGGACTGGGGCAAGGTGGCGGCCACGTTTGTTGACCTGGAAACCGGACGTGCCGTTCGGGTGGCAGCCAAAGAATCTTCCAAACAGGCGGCACAACGCCTGTTTCCGGATCTGCCCAAGGAAGAAGGACAGCAGCAAGCCTACCGCGTGCTGCCCGACGCCGAGTTGTTTGAAACGCAGGAGGTTCGCGTGACGCTGGCTCCGGAGGATCTGCCCGGCTTCAAAGGGCCGCGCGTGGTCTGCGAAGTCTGCGGCGAGGGGATCAATTTCCGTCGCGAAGTCCTGCGGGATGGGCGCACGCTGTGTCGGGGCTGTGCCGGTCAGCGGTACTACGAAGTCATCGCTCCGCCTCGGGTCTGAACTGCCCCATGATGCATTCCTTCATTTTCCGACCGAAACCCTGAAAGTGGCGAGTACAATGTGCGGTCACACGGGAGGCCGGCAATGGCGCGTTCGTATCTGAACCGAAAGCCATGGATCTGGACAGTTGCTGCGCTGGGCTTGTTGGCGGCGCTGACCGGCCTGCAGGCAGGCTGGCAGGCACCGTCACAAACCGGCAAGCCGCTCACCGTAGAGCGCATCTACGGGCAACCCAGCCTGAGCGGGTCGCTCACCTCCGGAGTGCAGTGGCGGCCGGACGGGAAGGTGCTGACTTACCTGGAACGACGAGGACAGGGCGCCGAAGCGGAGATGGAGCTGTGGGCCCTGGAGATGGAAAGCGGCCGTCGAAGCGTGCTGGTCAGCGCCGAAACGCTGCGCAACCTGCTGCCTCGCCCAGCCACGCCGGAAGCACAGCGCACCGGTCTGGGACGGCAAACACCGCAGCGCTATTTCTGGTCGCCAAC
Source organism: Terriglobia bacterium (assembly GCA_023512135.1). GTDB lineage: Bacteria > Acidobacteriota > Terriglobia > Acidiferrales > UBA7541 > DSGC01. The sequence goes on from JAIMAG010000007.1 coordinate 38,448, forward strand.
CGGCGACGGCATTCTGTTCGCTGCGCCGCGGGCACTGTACTGGTACGACTTGAACTCAAAGACGGCAAAGCAACTGATTTCCTCCGACTCAACACTGGGGGATCCGAAGGTTTCGCCGGACGGTCGCTGGGTCAGCTTTGTGCGGGAACACGATCTCTGGCTGGTGGAAACGGCCACGGGCCAGCCGCCGCGGCGGCTCACGCAGGGCGGGCGCGAGGAATTGCGCAACGGTGAGCTCGACTGGGTCTATCCGGAAGAGCTGGGCATCCGCACCGCGTACTGGTGGTCGCCGGACGCTTCCCGGATTGCGTTCCTGCAGATGGACCAGCGACCGGTGACGCGGTATCCACTGGTGGATCTGCTTTCTTACACCGGCGAGACGGAATGGATGCGCTACCCAAAAGCCGGAGAAGCAAATCCGATTGTCCGGGTAGGCGTGGTGAGCCTCGCGGGAGGCGAGCCCCGCTGGATGGACCTTGGCCGGGAGACAGACATCTACATCCCCCGCGTGCACTGGCTGCCTGATGGAAAACGCCTGGCGATTCAACGTCTGAACCGGGATCAGACCCGTTTGGAGCTGCTGATCGCCGAAGCCGATTCGGGCCGCAGCCGGGTGCTGCTGACCGAAGAAGATCCCCACTGGATCAACGTGCACGATGACCTCTATTTCTTCGCCGACGGGGAAAGATTCCTGTGGTCGAGCGAGCGCAGCGGGTACCGGCATCTGTATCTCTACCGGATCGACGGAACTCTGATGCAGCAACTGACGCGCGGCGAATGGGAAGTCAGCGGGCTATCGGGTGTGGATGAAGCGCGCGGGCTGGTCTATTTCGTGGCCACGGAGAAAAGTCCGCTCGAACGGCACCTGTACCGGGTTGGACTGAACGGAAACGAGTTCGTGCGCGTCACCGGGGCCGAAGGCACCCACGGGATTCAACTGGCGCCGACAGCCGAGTATTTCCTGGACACCTATTCGAACGCGATGACGCCGCCCCGGCAGGACCTCTACCGCACTGACGGCACACGGTTGCACGTGCTGAACGAGAACCGGGTCGAAGAGCTGGCCGAATACCGGCTGCAACCGGCAGAGTTTCTGACGCTGCGCGCTGCCGAGGGCACGGTGCTCTACGCGATGATGATCAAGCCCGCAGGGTTCGATGCAAACCGCAAATATCCGGTGCTCATGCATCTCTACGGCGGCCCGCACGGGCAGGTGGTGCGGAAGGCCTGGGGCGGAGCGAATTTCCTGTGGCACCAGATGATGGCACAGAAGGGGTTTCTCATCTTCATTCTGGACAACCGGGGGATGGCCGGCCGCGGACATGTTTTTGAAACGCCCATTCACCGGCGGATGGGGGAAGTCGAACTGGCGGACCAGCTCGTCGGGGTGGAGTACCTGAAATCGCTGCCCTACGTGGATGCCGGACGCATCGGCATCTGGGGATGGAGCTACGGCGGCTATATGACGCTGTACGCGATGTTCAACGCGCCGGATGTATTCCGGGCAGGCTTCGCCGGCGCCCCGGTGACCGACTGGCGACAGTACGACACCATCTACACCGAGCGATACATGAAACGGCCGCAGGACAACCCGGAGGGCTACCGGCGCTCTTCGCCGGTGAATCAGGCCGGGCAGCTCAAGGGAAAACTGCTCATCGCCCACGGCACCGCCGACGACAACGTGCACTACGCCAACACGGTGCAGTTGCAGGAGCAGTTGATCCGGCATGGCCGCTATGCCGAGATTCTCGTCTATCCGGGGCGCGGCCACGGCATCAGCGACCCGCGAGCCCGCATTCATTTATTCCGTCGGGTGACGCAGTTCTTCGAGGAGAATCTGTAGGCGGAAGGCATCATGAAACCGTTTCTGCTGGAGATCGGCGGGTTCCGGCTGCCCACCTACGGCGTGCTGCTGTGTGTGGCGATTCTGGCGGGCATCTGGATGGCGGTGCGGCGCGCCGAGCGGCACGGGCTTTCCCGTGATTTCGTCTACTCCACGGCCACGCTGGCGGTGCTGGCCGCGCTGATCGGCGCAAAGCTGACTGACTGGGCCCGTTTCGGAGACGCCTACACCTGGCGTGCGTTGCTGACCAGTGCGGGCACGTTTCTCGGAGGCTTTCTGCTGGCCTTTGCGGTGACGGCCGTGGTGGCGTGGCGCAGCGGGAATTCGCTGTGGCGGATCGGCGATACGTTTGCGGCCGCGCTCGCGCTGGGTGTGGCGGTGGTGCGCGTGGGGTGCTTTGCGGCGGGCTGCGATTACGGCAAGCCAACCACGCTGCCCTGGGGAGTGACGTTTACCGATCTGACGGCGGCGTCGTTCACCGGCGTACCGCTCGGCGTGCGGCTGCATCCCTCGCAGCTTTACGAAAGCCTGCTGGGCCTGGTGATTCTGGGCACGCTGCTGGTCGCCGAGCGAAAACCGCGCCGACCCGGATTTCTGTTCCTCGTCTTCGCCACCATGTACGGAACCGGGCGATTCCTGCTGGAATTCCTGCGGGGCGACGCCGACCGCGGATTCTGGGGTCCGCTTTCGACCTCGCAGTGGCTCTCGCTGGTGCTGCTCGGGCTGAGCTACGGCGGATACTGGCTTGCGCAGCGACGCGTGACCCGCTAGCGACAATCCCCGCAACGCGCCCGCCGACCGTGGCGGCATGCCTCACTGCAGGAACGTCGCTACCAGCGTGTGCGAACACGATAGCGCAGTACCGTTGTGCCCTGCCGCTCGACCGGCACCTGGAACTGCGCGGCCCAGGCAGCGGTTCTGCGGGCCTCGTGGGTGGACTTCAGGATGGTCCAGTCGCCCCCGATCGGCTCGTTCACTTCCACCACGATGGCCCGCTCCTTCTGATTCCGCAGGGTGATTTCAAACTCCATTTCCGCCACGCGGTCACTGATGCGGGCGTAATCGGTCTGTTTGCGCTCGCAGACGACGTCAAAGGCGTTGCCAACGTGGAGCGTGACGGCTTCATTGCGGGGTGTGTGGCGGATGCGATCTTCTCCGAGGAACTGCAAACTGCCGTCGGAATCGGCCTGGTAGACGCGCACTACGCCGGCCGGCAGCGGGTTGCCGAGACCGGATGCCGGGTCATTGCGAAAGCGATAGCGCACCTGCACGGCATCGCGGATCGGTTCGCCGGGCTGCTGTGGATTGCGGTAGTAGAGCGATTGCCCTTCCACGACGAAAAATTTCTCCACTGGCACGCTGGGAGCCGTCAGCAGGCTGATCTGCCGGGTTTCCTGATTGCGCAGCGAGACGCGGCGGGCCAGGGTATAGAGGTGGTATTCAGAGAAAGTTTCGCGGGCAAACTGCGGTGCGGCCGCAGCCCGTTCCATCATCACGCGAGCTTCAGCCGGTTCGCGCGAGTACACATCCAGGACGCGATGGACCTCGCCGGCCACCAGCCGCAGCCGCGCATTCGAATACGAGAGGCCGCTGTTGTTGGACAGGGTGACCCAGCCCTCCAGCGCAGCCGTGCGCTCATCCCGTTCGACAGCGAGCACATAGTCGGCGCTCCAGGAAAGATTGCCCGCCAGATAGGAAACTTCCAGGCGGTGTCGAGCCGGCCCGCTGTTTTCCAGCTTCCAGACCAGCGTGGGCCGGCTGTAGAGGTCTGCGGGGAGCTCCGGGAAGCGGTAGTGGTCGGCCTGCAGGCCGGTGACAATTTCATTTCCGATTTTCCACACCGGGCCGTTGTGGTAGGCCAGCAGCGTGGCTTTGATTTCTTCCTGCCGCGTGGTGCCGTCTTGCTGGCGCAGACGCACCAATGTAATTTCACGGCCCACATATTTCTGGAACAGCTTCTGAGGCTCGAGCAACGCGTATTCGTAGTTCTGCTCGAGGACAGCGAGACGAGCCGGCGCGGTCAGCGAACGGAGCAGAACCGTGGCCGGGTTCACCGAAGCGGCCACGTCCAGAAAATGCAGGTCGGCTTCGCCGGCGGGGAGCGGCACCTCGCGCACTTCGCGCACCAGGGCCAAGTTGGAATTGTAGACAGTGAGGGCCAGGTCTACTCGATCGTTCGCCGTCGTGGTGGCGTCCGGAGCGGCCCCGGCGCCGGTGGCCTGCCTATCCTCGGCCCGAATCCGGTCGTGAGCCAACGGAAGTGAAAGCAGAACGGCCAGACAAAAAACCATACCGGCAAGACTAGCAGTGTGGCTTCGCATAGATTTCATCTCCTTCCCGTCATCTTTCCGTTCCAACCTTAGAACGAAGCCGGAGAAGTTTCTTGCAGGGGATTGTGGCAGGTTCGGACGCGAGAGCGAAGGAACGGTTCGTTCGGCTTGCGGTCAGCGAGGCTCCGTTGGGCGCACCACCTGCTCCCAGGAGTATCCGCCATCCTGAGTGGCAAACGTGAGGCCGTTGGCGGCGAAAACAAACGCAACGCGGTCGTCACGCGCGAGAACTCGCACCAGATCGGCCCGGGCGGGAAAGTTCAGCTTCTGCCAGGTGCGCGCATCGGTGGTGCGCAGCACGGTGCCGTCGCGGCCCACCACCCAGCAGATCGAATCCGAGGGAGCGTGCGCCGCGAGCAGGTCGACCGAAACTTCACTGCGCTGAAGCTCCCAGCTCTGTCCGCCGTCGCGGGAGAATTCGATGCGCCCTCGTGAACCCACACGCCAGCGAGTCCGCGAATCAGGAGAGACAGCTAGAAACGGCGCAAGCGGCCCGGCTGGTGAAGAGAGAGAAAAGTGCCCGGCCGTGGCAACAGTCTCCGGGGTTGCAGAGGACGGCTCTGCGACACGTACCGGAGGCGCAATGGCTGCGAAGTCAGGCGCCGAAGACGCAACCGTGATGCGCTGCTCGCTGCTCAGGATCTGCACTCTGTCCGCAGGCGCCTCGCGGGCCATCAGCGCTTGTGAAGCTGAGCCTTCCATCGTTTTCTCCGCTGCAGCCACATCGTCTGTCGAAACACTCCGCCTGGCAGCAGCTGGCGCTGAGGCGGCCACGCTGACCTCGGTCTGCTGGTGAGCTGCCGGAGAAGGTGCCGAGGACTGGACTGACCGAGCTGCTCGGGCGGGCGGGAGAGATCGACCCGACGCTTGCTCAGACGCGGACGATTCGGGAACTGCCTCGGCAGTGAGCGCAGAGGCATCGGAGAGTACAGGAACCGTCTCAGCAGGCGTAACCGGCACGGGAATGGGCGGCGACGGCACCGAGCGCAGCACGACCCACAGCAGCACCGCAGAAACAGCGATACCAGCCGGAACCAGCCCATGCCAGCGCCGTGCTGGGCCTGCACGCGGAACTGCAGAGCCGAGCTGTTCGGCGGCCTCGCGGCAATCGGCGCGCGCCATCGCCGCGAGCACGGCCTGGCAACGCCCGCAGCCGACCAAGTGCGTTTCCAGCCGAGCCAGCTCGCCCGCATCTGCCGAGCGGTCGAAATAGACCGCCAACAGTTCCGCCGAAGGGCAGGGCGACTCAGGATTTTCCGGTATGGCCGCAGGCCTTGACCGACGAGCCAGAGAACGCAGCAGCGAATCCAGCCGGTCGCTCCGGTGTTTCATGTCCGGCTCCTGAGCATAGAACGAAGCGGTGCGAATTTCTTGCGCCCCGACTCCGACGAACGGGATGCGAGCTCGGCCTCCGCAGTAGGAACAGCCAGCAAAGCTGCCAGATCGAACGAGCCGTCTTGCAGTGCGTACTCCAGGCAGAGCTGCACCTGTTGCTCACACAACTGCTTTCGCCGCAACCAACCGAGTGGTGCCGAGCCGGAACGGGCGGCGAATTCCCGGGAAAAAGAATTCTCCACGGCTGTGCGGATTTGCCGCCGCACCCGCTCGAGACGACGGCTGACGGTGGCTTCGTGCTCGGCCAGCAGGCGGCCGATTTCGGCCAGGGTCAGCTCGTGGAGATAGTAATAGGCCAGGCAGAGCCGGTCGCGCGGCGTGAGCGAAGCCAGTGCAGCGCGCAGTGCGCGCTCAAACCGGGCCACCAGCTCCACCCGGTCTGGCTCAGGGAGCTCGTCTGCCGCCGGAGCCGCACTCGGCCACGATGCCGGCGGCCCGGTTTCGTCACGTTCGAGCGGCTGTGCACGGCGGGCGGCGCGCCACCAATCCACGTACCGCTGGGCAAGCACTGCACGCAGCCAGGTGAGCAAGCTACTGCGGCCGTGGTAGTAATCGAGCAGGGGTCGTCGAACGGACGTGGAATCCCGAATGCCGTAGAGTTCTGCCCAGAGCGAATCAGCCAGCTCTTCGCCCTCGCAGGAATTCGCGCCGGCCATCGCCCGCGCTGCGCGCCGCAGCGCCGGCCGATAGCGTTCGAGGAAAAAATTCCACGCTGGTTCGTATCCTGCCGCGCAGGCAGCGACCAGCGCCAGGTCTTCGGCGTGGAGGCGCTGACAATGCTGCGCAACCAATCTGCGGGCAAGCTGTGCACGAGCAGCACCGCAAAAATGCCGGGCGAGCCCCTGACCGACCGCATTGCGCAACGCCGTGGCCAAAGCTCGTTCGATTTCGCAATCACCCTCCGCCAGCCAGCCGGCCTTCCGGGCTCCTTGCAGGCCACGGCTGACGACCTCTTCGACCAGGTCAGCACAGGCCCTGAGAATTTCTGCGTGGGGTGCATCGGAGGTGTCCACTGCAGCGGGATGTCTGATGGTGTCTGCAGCCGTCGCCTGCGTCGCCGCTGCCTGAGGAGGAATTTGCACGGGTGGCTGCAAAGATGCGCGCATGCGGTTCAGCCGAAACCAGCGAGAAACGGTGCCAGTCGCAGAACGGGTGGCCATATCCAGTGGACGGCAAGGTCCGGCCACTGAATACACAGAGGCAGACGGACGGACAAAAGTTGTCCGGCGAGCGGGCTTTCATGCCCGATGACATACGGGGAACCAATGCGCCGCCAGCGCGCCGCCGCGCGAGCAGCAGATTTCGTTAGCCGCGTGGGGCGACTTTTGGTATAAGATGGCAGCCTTCGCCGCGCAATGGCGTGGCCAGGGCAACACACCCGAGCCACGGCGGACAACCGAAGATGGTCTGCCAATCACGGTTACGCACGCTCAGCAAATCGCAACGAAAAATGTGGAAGGAGTGGGCGCGTGGTGTCGGGCCCGGGCTTTCGCGGGCACCACAGCACAACTCAGGAGGTCGCTGAATGGCCGAGCAACCGAAACGGGAGAAAACTCCGCGCGGGGGCGGAAATGGGCTTTCGCGCCGTGATTTTCTGAAAGGGACCGGCGCGGCGGTCTCTGCCGGCGTGCTGGTGACGGAAGACCTGCTGCGGGCGCAGACGCAGCGAACGAGTCCGGTGGTTGGCCCCGGGCCGGTGCCCGTCACGCTGCGCATCAACGGGCAGCCGCGGCAACTGACGGTCGAGCCGCGAACCACACTGCTCGATGCGCTGCGCAACCATCTGGATCTGACCGGCGCGAAAAAGGTATGTGACCGCGGAACCTGCGGGGCCTGCACAGTGCTTCTGGACGGGCGGGCAATCTATGCCTGCACCATGCTGGCGATCGACGCGGCCCGCGGACAGGAGATCACTACGATCGAAGGGTTGGCACCGCAGGAGCAGTTGCACCCGGTTTCCGCCGCGTTCGTCGAACACGACGCACAGCAATGCGGCTTCTGCACGCCCGGATTCGTGATGGCAGCGGTAGCCTACCTGCGGGAGAACCCGAATCCCACCTACGAACAAGTGACCCACGCGCTCGGCGGGAATCTGTGCCGATGTGGAACGTATATGGGCGTCCGCCACGCTGTGGTGGAGGCCGCCCTGCGCGGGAAAGGAGGTCGTAGCTGATGGCGGAAACACCGAAGCCCCCTGCACAGGCAACGATCGAGTGGCCGCCGGCCGGACGCCGTCGGTTGATCGGACAGCGGATTTCTCGACTGGACGGCCCGGCCAAGGCGTCCGGGCGCGCGAAATACAGCTACGACGTCAACCGGCCCGGGATGCTGCACGCCAAGCTGGTGTTTTCGACCCAAGCACGCGCCCGCATCACGGCGATCGATACCTCTGCCGCCGAAAAAATGCCGGGGGTCCGCGCCATTCACCTGATTCTGCAGCCCGGTGCGGAAGTGCGCTGGGTGGGTCAGGAGATTCTGGCACTGGCTGCCGACACCGAAGAACAAGCGCGTGACGCCGCCCGAGCCGTGAAGATCAGCTACGAACCGTTGCCACATCTGGTTGCTGATGTCCCGCCAGAACAGGCGGGAACGGAACGGGTGCAACAGCTCCGCGAGCAGACCGAAGGGGATCCGGATGCCGGCTTGCAGCAGGCCGACGTGATCTTCGAAGGGGAGTACGGCTGCGCCGTGATTACCCACTGCTGTTTGGAGGCTCACGGACAGGTGGCGGAATGGAACGAAGACAACCTGACCGTCTGGGCCTCTACGCAGAACGTCAGCGGACTGGCTCCGCAATTCGCCCAGGGACTGCAGGCTGCGGGCATCCCGGTGCAGGCCTCGCAGGTGCGCGTGCTGACTCCGGTGATGGGCGGCGGATTCGGGAGCAAGTTTGCCGCAGATACCTGGGGAGTGGCCTGCGCCGCGCTGGCGCGCAAGGCCGGCCGGCCCGTTAAACTAATGCTCGAGCGCGACCACGAACTGCTGGCCGCCGGAAGCCGTCCTTCGATGTATGCCCGGGTGCGCGTGGGGGCGAAACGCGACGGCACCCTGACGGTGTGGCACTCTGAATCCTGGGGGACGGGTGGGCCCTCAGCGGCGGGCACGCCGAATCTCCCCTACGTGATCGGCGCCGGGAGAAATCCGGTGCTGCCGAAGCGCTCCCGGCACACTGCGGTGTTCACCGACATCGGTCCGGCCCGGGCCTGGCGCGCGCCAAACCACCCGCAGATGTGCCTGATTACGATGTGCGCGCTGGATGACCTGGCCGCGAAACTCCAGATGGATCCGCTCGATTTCTTCTTGAAGAATCTCCAGTACACCGAGCGGCCCGAAGTGTATCGCGAGGAACTGCTCAAAGCCGCGGACTTGATCGGCTGGCGGGAGAAATGGCGCCCGCGCGAAGAAGCACTGCGAGCAAAAGGACCCGTGAAGCGTGGCCTGGGGCTTTCGCTGCATACCTGGGGTGGACGCGGCCACAACAGCACCTGCCAGGTGACCATCCATCCTGACGGGTCGGTGGAAGTCGCCATAGGCAGTCAGGACCTGGGCACCGGAACCCGAACCGTGATCGGCATCGTAGCCGCAGAAACGCTGGGGCTGCCGTTGGAAGCAGTTACGGTCAAAATCGGCAGCAACGAATACCCGCCTTCGGGCGCTTCGGGCGGTTCGACCACGGTCGGCGGGGTGAGCAGTTCGACGCGTGATGCGGCAACCAATGCGCTCAATCAACTGCTGGCGAAGGTCGCCCCGGCGCTGGGCGTGCCCGCCGAACAGCTGGAAGCGCGCGAAGGACGCATCCAGGTCAAAGACGATCCATCCCGGAACCTGTCGTGGAAACAAGCCTGTGCGCGTCTGGGTACGACACCCATCACAGCCAGCGGCCAGACCCAGGCGAGCCTGATTTCCAGCGGGGTTGGTGGCGTACAGATGGCCGAGGTCGCCGTGGATGTGGAGACGGGGATTGTGCGTGTGGAGAAAATGGTTGCCGTGCAGGACTGCGGGTTGATCATCGATCTGAAGACCGCCGAAAGCCAGTGCTACGGGGCCATGATCATGGGCATCTGCTACGCGCTCTATGAAGAAAAAATCATGGATCAGCTCACCGGGCACTGTCTGAATCCGGACATGGAATTCTACAAGCTGGCCGGCATCGGCGATATCGGCGAGCTGGTCGTCCACATGATGACCGGGCCCAGGTACGAGGAACGCGGGGTGATCGGGTTGGGTGAGCCACCGGTCATTTCGCCGGGTGCGGCCATCTCCAATGCGGTGGCCAACGCCATCGGCGTGCGCGTGCCCTACCTGCCGCTGACGCCAGATCGCGTGCTGGCCGCCCTGGAGGCGAAAGGAGGCGCCGTCTGATGCAAGCCTTCGAATACGCCGAACCGAAAACCTTGAAGGAAGCGCTGGGGCTGCTCAGTTCGCGCTGGGGGGAAACGGAAATCCTTGCCGGCGGCACCGACCTGCTGAGCCTGATGAAGAACTACGTGGCCACGCCCAGGCGGGTGGTGAATCTGAAGAGCATCGCCGAGCTGCGGGGTGTGGCCGAAACTTCCGAGGGCCTGCGCATTGGCGCTCTGACCACCGTGCAGGAGCTGCTGGAAGACCGTCGCCTGGCGCGTTTCCCGGCGCTGACCGCCGCCGCGCAGGGCATCACCAGTCCGCAGATTCGGAACATGGGCACCATCGGCGGCGACCTGTGTCAGCGGCCGCGGTGCTGGTACTTCCGCAACGGCTTTGGCCTGCTGGCACGCGACGCGCAGGGGCGCGCCCTAGTGCCGGAAGGCGACAATCGTTACCACGCCATCCTGGGCAACGACGGGCCGGCCTATTTTGTGAGCGCTTCGAGCTTCGGCCCGCCGCTGATTGCGCTGGGCGCACGGGTGCGCATTGCCGGACCCAACGGAACCCGGGAGATGCCGCTGTCCGAATTTTTCGTGATACCCAAAAATGAAGGAGAGCGAGAAATCGCCCTGCACCCGAACGAAATTCTGACGGATGTGTTTCTGCCGGCTGCCGCCAGCGAGCTGCGCAATGCTACCTACGAAGTACGCCAGCGCGAATTTCTCGACTGGCCCCTAGCCACAGCATCGGTGGCGCTCGAGCTCCGCGAGGGAACAGTGCGGCGCGCCAGCATCGTGCTCGGGCACGTGGCACCGATCCCCTGGCAGGCCGGCGCTGCGGCTGCTCTGCTGGACGGAAAGGCCTTGACCGAAGACCTCGCTGACCAGGCCGGTGAACAGGCCGTGGCCGCCGCCAAACCGCTCAGCAAGAACCGATACAAGGTGCAACTGGCGCGCGTGGCCGTCAAACGCGCGTTGCTGGCCGCCGCACAGGGAGGTGCCTAGCCATGCCGAATCTCCAGGTGCTGATCGAACGAGGCGAAGTCTGCTGCTGCCTGCGCGAAAAGGCCCTCTTTTACCAGACCGACGAAGAAACTCCGGGCGCTCCAGAAGGCCCTTTCTGGTGCGGACAGACACAATCGATCGTTGGGCCAGACGGGGAGCTTGTCGCAGCGGAACGCTGCCGTCCGGGCCGGCCGTGCTGCGAAGTGATTTAGAATCAGATTGTTCGAAGGAACCCGCGTTTCCCTGACGAGTATCTAGCCGCTGTGTTATAATTAAAAAAGGCCACGAGCGAATTCCACGGGAAGGCCGAGTCTGCGCATCCTGGCCGGTAGGTGGGCCGCCCGCGTAGGAGCTGCCAGAAGCCCGACGGAACACCCCAGGCTAAATGGAACCCAGCCAACAAATTGTCTGAAGGGCATCTCGACGCAGACACGATCGGCGCACGGTCTGGCCGTTGTCAGAAGCAGCGGTAAGGAGGAACGATGCAGGTTTTGAGTGAAGGGCAGCGTTTACATCATCCCCAGTACGGGCTCGGCGTGGTCCGCGAATCCGACGCAGAACGCACAACGATCGATTTCGACGAGTACGGCGAGAAGAAATTCGTCACCAGCCTGATGACTGCGGAGTTGATCGGCGAGCCCCCGGCACCCGGAAGCCGCCATCGCGCACAGCGCCGTCGGACAGGCAAGGCCACGGCCCGGCGAAAAGCGCGCAGTCACACGACCCCGACCAACGACTGAAGCATGGGTCGCACCACCGAGACACGAAGACTGCAAGCACCATTGAACTCGCCGTTCGGCAGTGCGATAATCAGGCTCACGTCAGGAGGGAACCGCCATGAAGCTGCGTGGGGTTTTGTTTTTACTGTGCCTCGGAGTGTGCATGCCAGCCCTGGCGCAGGAGCACAGTGCGGGCACACTGACTGGTTTTTACGCAGAGTTCCGGACCGCGGACGTTTTCACCGGGCCGTGCTTCGCCAACAGCGAAGTGCGCCTGACCGGACATGAGGCCGCGCTGGCCTGGCACATCGAGCGGGGCGCATGGAAAGGTGTTGCGCTCGGCGGACTGAGTGTGGTTGCGGTCGTGCGCGCCAATGCCACGCTGGGCGATCCCTTCTCGAATCCGCTGCCGGCCAAGACGGTATTCCTGGTGGACTCGCGCGCCAGCCAGGCCCAGCAGCAGGCCCTGGTAGAGTTTGCACAAGCCCAGACTGGCGCGCTGCTGAAAGACGTCGTGGCGGTGGAGGCGGTGCCGATTCGCTTCACAATGGATGTCGGCGGACAACATGGCGCCATCGCACTGGACGCGGGAGAAACGGTCCGCTTGCGGACACGAGCGCTGAACAGCAACGACCATCTGTGCACCAACGAAGAAGTCTACTACCCGCCGCTGGCAGCGAACCTGCACCACGCTATGCCGGTCGTGGTGCTGCAGGGAGCCTACCGGGGCAATCACTTGGGCACGAATTGGGAAGAAGCGGGCCGCCGCGGCGCATTTGTGGGCACGTTCGCGTTCTAGTATCTTCGGGCCTTATCCACCATAAAGCCTGCTCTGGCTCTGTCCAAAAAGCCCGCCCGACGGTGGGCTTTTCTATAACGAAACGGCTCGCGGCAATGGCCCACAATGGTGTCTGAGCATCGCTGCGCCAGCACGGGTGAATATGTGTCCGGGAACCGGACACCCTCGGAAACAGACTCGCAGGCGTTTTTGCTTGTCAGTGCTTCGCTGAGTCGGCTAGCTTTTCCCTGAACGCCGAGGAGGAGTAAGGGAATGAAACGGGCAAGGAGTATTGCGGCACTGATTGCAGGAGTTTTTCTCATATTGACGGCAACAGCAGCACAGTCCTACCGGGCTGAAACGTTTGCTGCGCCACCCCCAGCCGAGGTGAGCGCAGCGATGCGAGGGATGCTTTCCGAGAACGCGATCCGCATTGTCTCCGAGAAAGGGACTTTGTGCGAGGTTTGGGTGGTGCGGGCCGTTCCGGTGCAGGCCAATCCGAGCCCCCAGCTCGGGGTCATTCTGCCTGAGCTCGCTGAGGGCACCCTGATTGGGGTGGTCCGGTTTCGGACAGAAGGAGAAGACTATCGCCGGCAATCCGTCCCGCCCGGGGTGTACACGATGCGCTATGCGCTCCATCCTGTGGACGGAAATCACCAGGGAGTGGCCCCGCAGCGGGATTTTCTGCTGCTGGTGCCGGCGGCGGCCGATGGAGACCCGGGACGGATGCCGCTGGCGGAACTGTACGCCCAAAGCCAGAAAGCCTCCGGCACCACACACCCTTCGGTCTGGAGCCTGGTGCCAGCGGAAACTGCCGGCGCCGGGGCGCTTCCGGCAGTGACGCATCACGCCGAGGAGGACCTCTGGATTGTAACGTTCGCTGTCTCTGGCCAGGCCGAGAGTGGCGCTCCCCGACAGCTCCGGATTTCGCTCGTGTTTGCAGGGCACGCTCCGGAAGCGTAGCCAGCGAGGCGCCGCCGTGCCGGCTCACATCGGCGGCCCTGGAGCAAGGCACCAGGGAAAGCCCGCAGTCGAGCTTGTGCTGCGCAGGAATCATATTTAGGATGGCGTGGCATGTATGTCTGTCCTTCCTGTGAACGGCCCATCAATCAGGCGACAGAAATCTGTCCGTACTGCGAGACGGACCTGATCAGCCTGCGCGAATCTTTGGAAGCCGAACCTCCCAAGAAAGCGAACCCGATCGCGATGCTGGCGCGCTGGGGCGTGCTGCTGATCGCTGTGTGGGCGTTTCTGTGGTTGATCATGCCGGAACGAGCGGTCGACCAACGGCTGCAGGCCGAACAGGTCGCGGTGGAGGCACTCCGGCAGGTACAATCCGCACTGTCCGGCTATCTGGCAGCGCAGGGATCGTTTCCCGATTCGCTGGAGGCGCTGGGGGACCGGGTCCGGAGTGCTGCACAGCAGGCGCAGGGACAAGGCTACCGGCTGGTGTACGCGCCAGGCCATGCGGCACCCGACGGGCGGACGCGCAGCTACACCCTGGAAGCGCGCGCCGGCAACTACGGATACCGGAGCTTCTACACCGATGAATCTGGAGTGTTGCGTGCCACACGAGAACAACGACCTGCCAATGCACTCGACCCGCCGCTGTAAGAGCGCGGCACACGCCTGCGCCGGTGCCGGAAGCACAGTTCGGGCAGGCCGAGGGGAGGAGGTGGGGACCATGCCGTGGCGAACCGGAGCGCGTCTGTGGAAGAGTTTCGCCTGTGTGCTGCTGGGCGGAATGACATGGGCCGGAGCAGTCGGTGCCCAGCAGGCCGGGAGCAGACCCAGCTTTGCCGTGGGGCCGGTGCGCGCGGAAGCCGGCACGCGCGCCAGCGGATTTCTCGAGATCCCGCCGCGGGAAGGCGTGGATCACGGAACCCAGATTCCGATCACGGTGATCCACGGAGCGCGGCCCGGGCCGGTGCTCGGGCTCATCGCGGGAACGCACGGATACGAGTATGCGCCGATCGTAGCCCTGCAACGGCTCCCCGCGAAAATCGATCCCCGAACGCTCGCAGGCACGGTGATCGTTGTGCACATCGCCAATCTGCCTTCGTTTCTCGGGCGGACGATCTACTACAGTCCGGTCGACGGCAAGAATTTGAATCGCGTCTATCCCGGTCGGGCCGACGGGACGATTTCCGAGCGCATCGCCCACGCCATCACCCAGGAAGTGATCGCCAGATCGGATTTTGTTGTGGATCTGCACTGCGGCGACGGCAACGAGGCGCTCCGCCCGTATACCTACTGGATGACCAGCGGGACTCCCGAGGTGAACGAGCAGTCGAAGCAGATGGCCCTGGCCTTCGGACTCGATCACATTGTGATCGACCGGGAGCGGACCACCGATCCGGAAAACTCGGTCTATACCTCGAACACCGCGATTCTGCGCGGCAAGCCTTCGATCACCACCGAAACCGGCCGACTCGGGAGCGTCGATGAAGCGAGCATCGGGCTGGCCGAGGCGGGCGTGTTCAATCTGCTGCGCCATTTCCGCATGGTCCCGGGCACACCGAACCGGGTGGAGCACCCCATCTGGATCGACCGCAATGTGGTGCTGCGCAGCGGGCACACGGGGTTGTTCTACGCGCAGGTGGAGCCGGGACAGACCGTCGCCGAAGGGACCGTCATCGGAACGCTCACCGATTTTCACGGGAACGTGCTGGAGCAGGTGCGCGCGCCCTTTGCCGGCGTCGTTCTCTATGTCGTGGCCACACCACCGGTACGCGTGGGTGAACCGCTGGGGATGATCGGCCACGTCCTGCACGACGAACCACACAGCCCACGCGGCGACGCGGAAAAAGGTCCGGGTGCCGAATCGGGTGTCAGAAAGTGAGCGTCGGGCGTTGATGATCCCGGCGAAGCTGTGGGAAGCTTGAAACCGTTCACGCGTCCGAGGAACCTTTCCGTTCCCGTCGAGGAGAGCACTGATGCGAACCCGAACGATCCTGTTGCTGAGCGTTGCGATCCTGATTCTGCTGGCTGCCTACCTCAGTCTGGACCGCAACGGGACGACACCTACATCCCCGCCGGCGGCCGCCGTGCCTGCGCCGGAAACCATCCCCGCCGCGCCAGCCCACCCGTCGCCCATGCGCGAGCGCGTGCCGCCTTTTTATGCCGATGCCGAATCGGCCAAGCCGTATCCGCGAATCCTGCCGGCCGAGCAGTTTCGCAACTATCCCGCGGCGGCTCGTGCGTACCGCGTGGCTGCTGCGATGCCGGAGGTTCTGGTGCAGTTGCCGTGCTACTGCTGGTGCGACAAATTCGGGCACGGGAGCCTGCTGGATTGTTTTGCCAGCTCGCACGGAGCGGGTTGAGCGATCTGCCTCAAGGAGGTTCTCCTTGCGGAAAAGCTGGTACGCCAGGGCCTGAAGCCGGAGCAGATTCGCGCAGCCATAATCCGCGGAGAGTGGCAGGCCATTCCGCTGCAGGGCCCCTTCGAGTGAATGCGGCCGCCGGGCCATGGAGCAGGGCTCTACGTTCCGGGAATCTGCGGGATGGTGCTATACTGGAGAAGAAAAACAGGCAGCTTGCGGCGCAGCGTTCCCAGAAGGGTTCGGTGCTCGAAGTGCAGCCGTGCTGTTTGCGGCGTGGCCACACATTCCCCGGAGAGGTGCTGGAGTGGCTGAACAGGGCTGCCTGCTAAGCAGTTGCACCGGCTAAAACCGGTGTCGGGGGTTCGAATCCCCCCCTCTCCGCCAGATTTCGTCCCGCGTGCTTCTGAACAGACAGCGGGTGGGCCGTTGAGGGAAGCAGAGCGCGCCGGAAATTTCTGCGGTTTTCGTCGGGATGCAACCATGAACAATGCCGAAGCTCGCATTCGCCGGAAACTGGAAGAAGAAATCCGGCTGATCGAACACGAGCTGAAAAACGAGCTGCCCAAAGAGCTGATGAAGGCCCGGGCGCACGGCGACCTTTCCGAAAATTCCGAATACAAGTACGCCAAAGAACGGCAGAGCTATCTTTCCGCGCGTCTGAGCCAGTTGCAGAAGCGACTCGCCAATGTGTCGCTGTTGAATCTGAACAACCTGCCGCGCGACCGCGTCGGCTACGGCTCGCAGGTGCGGCTGCTGGACATCGAGAAGGGAACGGAAGTCGCCTACAAGCTGGTCACCAGCGAGGAAGCCGATGCCGCACAGGGGCTGATTTCGACGACCTCACCGATCGGACGTGCGCTGCTCGGCCGTGCAGTGGGCGACGAGGTGCGCGTGCAAACACCCGGCGGGCTGAAGCGGTTCGAGATCGTTTCCCTGCGCACCATTTACGACGACCCGGAACTGCAGGGGCCCTAGGCAAGACCGGCAGCAGCGCCCGCGGAGGGCAATCCATGGATGTGGTGGGCCTGATCGGCGTGCTGGTGTTCTTTGCGGGATTGCACCTGACCTGGTTTGCGCGCGATGCCGTGCTCTACTGGATAGAATTCGCCGTGACCACCTGGCGCTCGGCCCTGCGTGCCCTGCTGAACAATCACCCGGCGGACGCACCGGCTGTCTCCGCCGTCGCCCGGGAATCGGGACGCTCCCAGGTGCCCGCGACGCACACATTGTGCATGGTCGGCGGGATCGGGTTGATCTTTCTCGGGCAACTGCTCGTTGTGCTGGCACTGCTGTTCTGAGCGGCGATGGCATCCCGGTCCGGCCAACCCTCCCTGATGGTCCACGGCGGCGCGTGGAACATCCCGGCTGAACTCGAAGCCGACTGCCGTGCTGGCTGCGCGCGAGCCCTGCAGACCGGCTGGCAGATTCTGGCCCAGGGCGGCAGCGCCATCGACGCGGTGGAAGCCGCCATCGTCGTGCTCGAGGAAGACCCGGTATTCGACGCGGGCGTGGGTTCGCATCTGAATGCGGACGGTGTGGTCCAGATGGATGCAATTCTGATGGATGGGGAAACGCTGAACGCCGGCGCGGTGGCGGCAGTCGAACACATTCGCAACCCCATCCGGGCCGCGCGCTGCATCCTGGAAAAAGGACCCCACATCCTGCTGGCGGGCACCGGCGCCGAGCGCTTTGCGGCGGCCTGCGGGATTCCCCTCTGCGAGCCTTCCGAGTTGATCGTGCCGCGGGAAAAACAGCGTTGGGAAGCTCTGCGGAAGCAGGGACAGCTCCGCACAACACCGGAGCGTCCGGGCAGCACGGTGGGGGCAGTGGCCCGCGACGCGCAGGGACGAATCGCCGCTGGAACCTCTACCGGGGGCACGTTTGGCAAGCACCCCGGACGCATCGGGGATTCTCCGCTGGTGGGCTGCGGCTGTTACGCGGACTCGGAATCGGCGGCTGCTTCGGCGACCGGCTGGGGAGAATCCATCATGAAAATCGTCATGGCGAAGATGGCGGTGGACCTGGTCCGCGCCGGTCTTTCACCGGCTGCTGCGGCGCTGCGTTCTGTGCACCGATTGGCAGAGCGCGTACAGGGCAGCGGCGGCCTGATCCTGCTCGACCGGCTGGGAAGAATCGGCGCCGCGTTCAACACCCCGCACATGGTCTACGGCTACGTCGCTGCTGACGGCAGTCTGGTGGTGCACACCTGACGCCGGTCGCCGACGCATTGAAGGGCGTTTTCCGGCTGTGCTAGCATGCCGGGTTTCGTCGGGGCTGCGCCGCTTCAGACTGCGCGCACCGGCGCTGATCGCCTCCCGTTCCGCCCGCTGCGCCGGCGGCGGGAAACCCGAAGCCAGGGGGAACCGATGAAAAGCTATCCGACCGAGGCCATCCGCAACGTGGGCATTGTAGGTCACGGCGACACCGGAAAGACGCAACTGGTGTCGTCGTTGCTGTTCACGGCCGGGATGACCAACCGGCTGGGGAAAGTGACCGAAGGGAATACGGTCACCGACTGGGACGAGGAAGAGATCGAACGGAAAATCACCATCAAGACGGGGATTGCGTTCGCCGAGTGGGGTGAAGGGCAGAAGGTCAAAATCAATTTTCTCGATACACCGGGCTACAGCTCGTTCATGCACGAGACGAAAGCCACGCTGGTGGCTGCCGACAGCGCGCTGATTCTGGTCGACGCCGTGGCCGGCGTGCAGGTGGTGACCGAAAAGGTCTGGGACTACTGCACCGAGTACGATCTGCCGCGCGCATTCGTGTTCAACTGGATGGACCGCGAGCTGGCCAGTTTTCAGCGGACGCTGGAGTCGGTCCGCTCGGTGTTCGGCCGGGCGGTGGTGCCGATTCAGCTTCCGATCGGGGAAGAAAAGCAGTTTCGCGGCGCGGTGGACCTGATCTCCATGAAAGCGCTGACGTACGAACCGGAGGGCAACGGGCGCGCCCGGGTGGGGGAAATTCCGGCCGAGCTGTCCGAAGCAGCCAAAACCGCGCATGAGGCATTGGTGGAGATGGTGGCCGAGGGCGACGACAAGCTGATGGAAGAGTTTTTCGAGAAAGGAACGCTCTCGCCGGAGCATCTGCTTCAGGGGCTGCGGGAAGCGGTGGCGGCGAAGCGGCTGTTTCCGGTGCTGGTCAGTTCGGCGCTGCTGAACATCGGCAGCGAAGGAATCCTGAATTTTATCGCCACGGTGCTGCCTTCACCGGCTGCCCGCACCGTGACCGCCTACAGCGAGCCGGGACGGAAAGGACAGCCGGTCGAGCGGGCGATCCGCGACGACCAGCCGCTGGCCGTCTTCGTGTTCAAAACCCTGGCCGATCCCTTTGCGGGCCGGATCAATTTCTTCAAAGTGATGTCGGGAGTGCTAAAAAACGACAGCACGCTGATGAATTACAATCGTTCGACACCGGAGCGTTTCCAGCACATCCAGGTCATGCAGGGGAAAAGTGGCATTGCGGTAGCCGAGCTGCACGCGGGCGACCTGGGCGCCATCGCGAAACTGAAAGAGACGCTGAGCGGCGACACCCTGGGAGACAAAGATGCCCCCATCTTCTACGCCACCGCGCAGCTCCCCGAACCTTCCCTGACGTTCGCCATCGAGCCGAAGTCCCGCGCCGACGAAGACCGCATCGGCAACGCCATCCACCGGCTGCTCGAAGAAGATTTCGCTCTCCGGTTCACGCGCGACCCGCAGACCAAGGAGTTTCTGCTCTCCGGCGCCGGCCAGCAGCACATCGAAGCGGTGGTGTCCAAACTGCACAAACGCTACCACGTGGACGTTTCCCTGAAACCACCCAAAGTGCCCTACCGGGAAACCATCCGCGGCAAAGCCGATGCCGAAGGCAAACACAAAAAGCAGACCGGCGGTCGCGGCCAGTTCGGCATCTGCCGCATCCGGATGGAGCCGCTGCCGCGCGGGAAGGGATTCGAGTTTGTGGATGAGATCTTCGGCGGCGCCATCCCGAAAAACTACATCCCGGCGGTGGAAAAAGGGATTCGAGAAGCCGCCGAACGAGGCTATCTGGCCGGCTACCCGGTGGTGGACTTCCGCGTCGTGCTCTACGACGGAAAATATCACGAAGTGGATTCGTCCGATATGGCGTTCAAGATTGCCGGCTCGCTGGCGTTCAAGGAGGCAATGAAACAGGCCAAACCGGCGCTGCTCGAGCCCATCATGAACGTGGAAGTGTATGCGCCGGAACAGTTCTCCGGCGACATCATGGGCAACCTGAGCGCGCGGCGCGGGCGCATCAGCGGGAGCGAGGTGCGCGGAGGCAATGTGATCGTCAAGGCGCAGGTGCCACTGGCCGAAATGCTGACCTATGCCACGGACCTGACCTCGCTCACCCAGGGTCGCGCCAGCTACTCCATGGAGTTCTCGCATTACGACTTCGTGCCGGCCGAGCTGGCGGAAAAAATCATTGCCCAGGCAAAAGCGGAGCGCGAGGGCGAACCGGTCGAAGAGGAAGCCTGAGCCGTGGGTGGGCCGCCGGGAAGGCAGCCAGCCATGCCTGCTTCGCCGGCGGAATCTCTGCGCCAATGGATGGCCTCATGAAGAAAAAAACCGGGCCGCGGTGGAAGGCATCCACTCGGGCGATTCACGTTGGGGAGGAAAAATTCCGTCGGTCGGCGCCGGTGGCCCCGCCTATCGTTCGTTCTTCCACATTCACATTCTCCAGCACCGCCGAGATGAAACGCTGGGCCGAGGGGCGCAGCGCCGCCTATATCTACACGCGCTACGGCAATCCGACCCTGACGATAGCGGAAGAGAAAATCGCGGCACTCGAAGGGGCACCGGCTGCGATCGTCACCGCGTCGGGGATGGCGGCCATCTCCAGCGCACTGCTGGCGGTGGTTCGCTCCGGAGAGGAAATTCTTGCCACCCGGCAGCTCTACGGCGGTACCTACCGGCTGTTCCGCGACATCTTCCCGCGGTTGGGAATCCGGGTGCAGTATGTGGAAAACGATCTGGCAGGGGTCGAACGGCTGGTGAGCCCGCAGACGCGCGTGCTCTACATCGAAACCCCCACGAATCCCACGCTGCGGCTGGTGAACCTGCGGCAGGCGGCACGGCTGGCACGCCGCTTCCGGCTGTTTTCCATCGTGGATAACACGTTCGCTTCGCCGATTCTGCAGAACCCGCTCGCCCTGGGGCTCGACGCGGTGGTGCACAGTGCCACGAAGTTCCTCGGGGGCCACTCCGACCTGATTGCCGGAGCGGTGGCGGGGCCCGAAGCGTTCATTGAGCGAGTCCGTCAGATGGTCATCTACCTGGGCGGATCGGCCGACCCGGGGGCAGCGTTTCTGCTGATCCGCGGCTTGAAGACGCTGGAGGCTCGCGTGCGGCAGCAGTGCCAGACCGCGCTGGCCGTGGCCCGGTACCTGGCCCGGCATCCCCGCGTGGCCCGGGTGCACTACCCGGGATTGCCCTCGCATCCCGATCACCGACTGGCCCGACGACAGATGCGTGGATTCGGCTCGATGCTGGCGTTCGACCTGAAAGGAGGCCTGCCAGCGGCGCGGCGTTTCTGCGATCGCGTGCGGGTATTTCTGCTGGCAGCCAGCCTGGGCGGGGTGGAATCGCTGGCCGTGCTGCCCATCTACAGCTCGCACTACCGAATGAGCCGTGCCGAATTGCACGCAGCCGGTGTCAGTCCGGGCACGGTGCGTCTCTCCATTGGACTGGAAGACCCTGCCGACCTGATTGCGGACCTAGAACAAGCCCTGTCCTGACGAACAGTATTGTCGCCGGTGAACATGCCCGAAACGGCCCTGTTGACCTCTGCGGGCTCAATTCGTAGAATTTGCGCGATTTGTCGGCTCCGGGCAGGAGCCGGGACCGGCCATCAGGTGCGTAGAGGGGGAGGAAGAGTCGCCAAGATTGCTGCAGCGGCGCCCAATCCGAAGCAAGTCATGCGGACATCCGGCGCCGGTATCTTCGATTCGAGAACCGGTGACAGATGCGAAGGCAATGGCTATCTTCGTGCTCTGCAATGGCGCTGGCGATGGCCCTGGTGGCCTGCGAGGGCGTCCCGAAGCGCAAGGTGCAGGCCCGACCCCCGGCCCGGCCAAGTGAACTGAGCTTTACCCTCCCCGCCGAACCGCTCCCACTGCGAATCCCCAGCCATTCGACCGTTTCCCTCGGACCGCGACCGACGCCGGTGGAAGACGTGCTGTTTGCGCGGGCGCAGGCGCTGTTCCGCGCCGGCGAAGAGCACTACCGCGCCGGCCATCTGGAAAAAGCGCGCCGGAACTTCGATCGCGCCATGGACGAACTGCTCCGCAGCGGCATCTCCTTCCGGGAACATCCGCGACTGGCCCGCCTGTTCGAAGAAATCGTCGCCACGGTGCATGCACACGAAACCGCGGCATTCCGGGAAGCCAGCAGCTTCTCGGAACAGAACGCGGAGCCGGCACCGCTGGATGAAATCGGCGAGATGACGTTTCCCACGGACACGTCCCTGAGCGCCAGCGCCGCGGCCGAACTGCTCGCCGTGCCGCACGACCTGCCGCTGACCGTCAACGAAGTTGTGCTGAGCTACCTGGAATTTTTCCAGACGCCGAAGGGACGGAAAATCGTCGAAAACGGGCTGCGGCGCGCGGGACGCTACCGCCACCTGATCACCCGCATTCTGCGCGAGGAAGGTCTGCCGCTCGACCTGCTCTATCTGGCACAGGCCGAAAGCGCGTTCCAGCCGCGGGCGCGTTCGCGAGCCGGCGCGCACGGCATCTGGCAGTTCATGCTGTTCCGCGGACGGGAATACGGCCTGGAGCGCAACTGGTGGGTGGACGAGCGCTACGATCCGGAAAAAGCCACCCGCGCGGCCGCGCGCCACCTGCGCGACCTCTACGCGATGTTCAACGACTGGTATCTGGCGATGGCCGCCTACAACTCCGGTCCGGGAAATGTCGCGCGGGCCATCGAACGCACCGGCTATGCCGACTTCTGGGAACTGTATCGGCGCAACGCCCTGCCCCGGGAGACGCGGAACTACGTTCCGATCATCCTGGCGCTGACCCTGATCGCGA
The DNA here is from genome assembly GCA_023512135.1 of Terriglobia bacterium. Taxonomy (GTDB): domain Bacteria; phylum Acidobacteriota; class Terriglobia; order Acidiferrales; family UBA7541; genus DSGC01. Next base: position 61,223 of record JAIMAG010000007.1, read on the forward strand.
AAGATCCGACCCGCTACGGCATTCAGGTGGAACCAGACCCGCCCCTGTTCACCGACCGCGTGCGACCCGGACGGCCGGTGGACCTGCGACTGGTGTCCGAGCTGCTGGAACTAGACTTGGACCTGCTCCGCACGCTGAACCCACACCTGCTGCGCACGGTGACGCCACCCGACCCGGACTTCGAATTGAATCTGCCCGCGGGCATGGCCGAACGATTCTTCGCGGAACTGGCGGCGATTCCCGGAGAGAAGTGGGTGGCTTGGCGGCAGCACCGCGTGCGAGCTGGCGAAACCCTCTGGGTGCTTGCCCGGCGATATGATACTTCGATTGATGCGATTGCTCGGGCCAATGGTTTGAATCCGCGGAAACCCCTCGCGGTCGGTATGCACCTGGTCATCCCCGGTGCTGTGCCGCCCGCAACGGTTGCCAGCAGCCGCACCGGCGAAGTGATCCGCTATCGCGTGCGTGCCGGTGACACGCTTTCGAAGATCGCTGCCGAGTTCGGTGTCCGTGTGGCAGACCTGAAGCAGTGGAACAATCTGCGCAGTGATCTGATTGGCCGTGGGGCGCTGCTGGAGATTCGCCTGCCCGCCTCCGCCTGGACACAAAGGACCAGTCAGCCGGGCAGCAGCACGCCAACTGCTGCCGGCGCTTCCGAATCCACTCTCGCCACCAATTTGCAGGGCGGAACTTCCCTCCGCACGGACGCAGTCTCCGGTGAATTCATCGTTCACTTGGTCAGTGCCGGAGAAACACTCTGGTCCATTGCCCGCGGCTACCAGACCACAGTCGAAGCACTGCGGGCCGCCAACCAGTTTCTGTTTACCCGCCAGCTCAAAGTAGGCGACCAGTTGCGCATCCCAAAACCTTGAGTACTGAGATAACTCTTTTTCTTTGAACAAGATACAGTCGACCGCGGGATATGTCGCGGAAGAAAATGACCGGCAACGAAGGGCGCCGCCAGCCTTTGCCTTGACAAAGAGTTCCCACTGCGTTTATAAGCCCGCGATGGCAGCAGGCTGCTTCCAGGCGAAGAAGGACGAAGCCCGGGCGCGGATTGTGAAACTCTGGAGGTCGAGATGCCATACGACAAGCTCCTCTTTGGAGAAGATGAACTTGAAGACTACAGCCGCTACGACGAAGAAGACGAAGAACGCGGCATCGAGCGCGATGAAACCTTAGGCGAAGAAACAGAAGAGGAGTTCGAAACCGAAGAATCAGCCGAGGCGGAAAAGGAAGCCGTCACGGTGCCAGCGCGTCCTGCACCCCCCGTATCGGCTCCGGCTGCGCGCACGACCCCTTCGAAGTCGGCGGCACGCGCGAAAGCAAAACCAAAGCGGAAACGTGCACGGAAGCCGGCGCGGAAGGCCCAGCGCGCTAAGGCCCGCAAGAAAGCCGCGCGGAAGGGCGCACGGAAAAAATCCTCCCGCAGGCGCCGGCGCTGAACGGCCGGAAAGCTCTCCCAGTAGCAGGCCCGGGGGCAAACCCGGGCCTGTTGCTTTTGGGCCTGCCGCGCACTCAGGTTTCCATTGCCACGTGCGCCACGCGGCCCACAAGCAAATCCGCGTAGGTCTGGCCTTCCTCGACGGGCAGGATTTCCACCGGATAGTCAGGATTGTGCGGGCGCAGGATGAGAAAGTGCTCGTCCGGCCCGGCGCGCCCAACCGCAGCTCCCGGCGCACTGCTGCGACGAATCAGTTCGACGTACTTCACCGTGCAGCCCTCGCCTTTCCGCACCACATACATGTTGCGATCGTTTTTCCGGTAAGGGCGCAGGCTGTTGTAGTGCCGGTCGATCAGCAGCGTGGAGCCGGGATTCAGCCGTGGCCACATGCTCATGCCCTCGCGGGCATCCACTTTGATAAGCACGAAGCGGGTCCAGAACCGGCGCGGCGGAGCCGCCAGATCAGCCCGGATGCGATTCAAGAAGGCACGGCGGAACTTGAGCAGCTCCTTCACCTGCTCGTTGACAATGATTTCGCTGCCCGCGGCAATGGTGCCATCCACCAGGGGCACCTCGGCATAGTCGGTGTCCTCCCCGGCCGGCACGGCAGCAAAGCGCATCAGTTGGTGCGGGTCGAGCAGGTCGTAGAGGCTGAGCCCAATGGCCTTCAGCATCCGATCCAGCGCCGAGAGTTTCAAGCCTCGCTTGCGGTTCAAAAAATTCGAAATGTGCGCCTGCGTGAAGCCCGTCCGGCGGGCCAGTTCCATGCCGGTCAGCTCGCCGGATTCGATCCGCTTGCGCAGCTCGCGACGCAAACTTTCCTGCAGGGCCACGAAACTCATCAAAACCAGAATATAACGCGCAGCTATGAAAGGCAACGTGCAAATGCCGAACAAGCAAGCACTTATAGCAAAAAGAAATTATACTTGACATATATAAATTTCCAGTTAATACTGGGCTGGCTTGCATGAGCCGCCCCAAACCAGCACCGACCGCTCACCCTGCGGCGCTGCCTGCATCCCGCGCATTCGAGACCGAAGAACCGGGGCGCAGCGCGGCCGACGACTGGCGCGAGGAAGCAATCCGTCAGGCACGCCAGTTGGAAGCGCTCGCCTGCGAGCCAGCGAGCGAATTCCAGGAATTTCGTCGCAAGCTGGCCACCGGTGAGCTGCTTTCCCGGTCGGCAGAGAAGCTGGCTTGGGCGCTGCGATTTTCTGGACGCATTACCATCACGTTCCATCAAGGTCGGATCACAAAGACGCTGCTCGAAGAAGCGTACTTCCCGCATCGGACGGGGGCTTGAGCGCGCAGCGTCTGACAGCAAAATCCTGAAGCAGGTCTGACGGAACCTTCTCCGGAGCCCTGCGCTTCCCTGTCCCGGCGGGCGGGGAAGGCAGGGCCCTTTTTTTGGGAGCATGCCCATGAACTCACGAATCAAGCCGTCTGAGCCACATCGCTCATTCCCGGTTCTGCGAATGGAGCTTCGTTACTGCTCGCGCTGCGGAACACTGCACGTGCGGCCCGCCGGGGCGGAAACCAACGTTTGCACAGCCTGCATCCGGGCGCTGGCCTGGCTGTACGAAGAAGAGAAGCGATGAGACTGCCGTCCTACGAACGATTGCGGGTGATTTTGCTGCTCCGGCGTTTCTTCCGCACTTCCCTGCTGCTCGGGCGGATGCCTTCGGTGATGGGTGGCGACAGATTCCGCAGCCAATTCCGCAGCCGGCCGTCGCGGGCGTTTGAGGACGCAGTGCTGTTCGTCTGCGACGTGGAGCGCTGCCTGCGCAGCCTGGAACCGTTCGACCAGCGCATCCTCGCCCTGTGCATCTTCGAAGACCGCTCCGAGTGGGAAACGGCCCGACTGTTCGGCCGCCCGCAGGCGCACATCTCCCGGCGACTCGGCGAGGTGCTGGACCTGCTTCACGAAACATTCTGCCGGCTGGGTCTGCTGACACCACCGCCGGCCGAAGTCAGGCCGACCAGCCAGCCGGCGCGGCCTGCAAAATTGGAACGGACGAGGAACCAGGAAGTGGCGCGGCCGCCTCAGCCGAGTCTGTCGGGGAAACGAACGGCCAGAGCAGGATGCGCGCCGGTCTCGGCCGACGTCGGCGTTGAGGTTTCGCGCAGGAGTCGTTCGTCATGAAAGCCAAACGACCAAAACCGGAGATGCCATCCCGCCGGCCTCGACTGTCGGCGGAAGCCCTCGAGCGGCTGGTGAGCGAGCAGTTGCTGCAGCCGCTGCGCGCCAGCAAGCAGCGTCTGGCCATCCAGCAGCGCTGCGCAAACTCGCCCCGGGAGATCGAAGCGGCACTGTGCACGGCCACGGTGGCCGAGCAGCTTCGACTTCCGCTGCGCGCGTTCGTGGTGGAGCAGATCCCACGGCTGATGCAGCGACTGTTTGCTTGCGCGGAGGCGGGAGAGTCCTGGGCCTGGCGCGTGATTCTGGAAGCTTCGGGCCTGGGCGAACACTTCCGTCAGGCGCTGACGCTCACCGAAGCAACGGCACCGGACGCATTCGTTTCCATCGGTTTCGAGCAGCGCCTGCTGGAGCGCCTGCGCGAGCTGGGCACATCTGCGCCGGCTGCGACGCACAGCACCGCGCCCGCAGACCCGGAGGTTGCTTGAGGTATGCCAGAACTGCAATCCATTCTGCAACGGCTGGCCACGGAACCGACGAGGCTGGTGCGGCACCCGCTCGTCGAGCGCTTTTCCCACCTGGAGGGACTCTGGCCACTGCTGGATGCCCTGGTCCCCGTGTTCTGCCAGATTCGCGACCGCCAGGGCCGACTGGTACCGCTGGTGCAAAACGCGGTGCAGCGGGACTACGCGCAGCGCCGCACGGCGCGGAACCTGATTCTCAAAGCGCGTCAGGTGGGCATGACCACCTACATCGCGGCACGATTCTTCCTGCGCACGATTTCAACGCCCGGAACGGTCACGCTGCAGGTAGCCCACTCGCTGGAATCCGCCGAACAGATTTTCCGGATTGTCCGGCGGTTCTTCGACACGCTGGATGACGACGTGCGCCGCGCCCTGAAGCCCGTCCGAACCAACGCACGCGAACTGGCTTTTGCTGGCACCGACAGCCGCTACCTGGTGGACACGGCCGGCAACCGCCACGCCGGGCGCGGGCTGACGATTCACTGCCTGCACGCTTCGGAAGTGGCGCAATGGCCAGGGGATGCCGGAGAAACTCTGGCGGGACTGCTCGGGGCAGTGGCGCCGGGCGGATGGGTAGACCTGGAGTCTACGCCCCGCGGTTCCGGAAGCCTCTTTCACCGCCTGTGGACCGATGCAGTATCGTGGCCGGGTTACACCCGCCACTTCTTCCCCTGGTGGCTGGAGCCCGCCTACACGCTGGCTCCTGCGCCCGGCGAATCGCTCGAACCGCTGAGCGAGGAGGAACGCCTCCTCGTCGAACGCCACCGGCTCACCCCCGGGCAGATTCTCTATCGTCGCTATCTTCGAACTACGCTCGGCGTGCTGGCGCGGCAGGAGTTTGCCGAAACCGACGTGGATTGCTTCCTTTCCGCCGGCCGGCCCGTGTTCGACCTGGCGGCCATCGAAGCGCGGCTGCGTCGGCTGCCGGAACCGGTCGAACGCCACGCCAACGGCGCCGAACTCATCTGGTTTCCGCCGCAGCCGGGGCGCGATTACGTGCTGGGTGCCGACGTGGCCGAGGGCACCGAACACGGCGATTATTCCGCCGCGGTAGTTCTGGATGCTGCCACCGGACTGCAGTGCGCGGAAATTTTTGCTCGCTGGCCCCTGCGCCAGTTTATCGAATCGCTCGATCGCCTGGGCCGTCGCTACAACTTTGCCCTGATGGCCATCGAACGGAACAACCACGGGCACGCTGTGCTTTATGCCCTGCGACACCAGTTCCACTACCCGCGAATCTATCACCATCCAGAACCCGGCGTGAACCCGACCGCAACAAAGGCCGGCTGGCCCATGAACCTGCAAACGAAGCCGCAGGTGGTCGGCGCGCTGCACCTGGCCCTGGAGCAGACCCCGGAGATTATCTGTTCGGCTCGGCTGCTCGAGCAGTGCCGGAGCTTCGTGTACCGGGAAGACGGTGAGATGGGTGCGCTGGCCGGGATGCACGATGACCTGGTCACGGCCATGGGGATTGCCCTCGCCGTGCGTGCGCGCACGGCCGCCGCCACGCTGACCAGTGCTGCGGTGCACGCCCCGGCGCCGTGGTGAACAGGTGCGAGCCGGGCTGATTCGCGTCCGCAGGGGAGGTGACAGAACTCGACAGGCCTCTTGCTGCGCACTGTCTCGACGACTAGCATTAGCCCGAGCTTCCCGAAGCCATGCCGCAGGCAGTGGAACACATCCGGCGGATGCGCGGCGGCGCACAGGCGCATCTGATGCGCTGTTCGGATGGCGGATATTACGTCGTCAAATTTCAGAACAATCCGCAGCACCCGCGCATTCTGGTGAACGAATTGCTTGGGACCCGGCTGGCCGCACGACTGGGACTGCGCACGCCACAGGCAGCGGTCGTGCATGTCGAGCAGCGACTGATTGACCTGACGAGCGAGCTGGTGATGCAAATCGGCACAGAACGAATTCCCTGTCGGGCCGGGTTTCAGTTCGGCTCACGGTACCCTGGCGATCCCGCGCAGATTGTGGTGCACGACTTCTTACCCGAAGCACAACTGCTGGCTGTGGAGAACCTGGATGACTTCTGTGGCGTTCTGGTGTTCGATAAGTGGACCTGCAACACGAACGGTCGGCAGGCGATCTTCTATCGGGAAGACGGTCAACCGCAATATGCTGCGATGATGATCGACCAAGGCTTCTGCTTCAACGCCGGCGAGTGGAATTTTCCGGATGCGCCGCTGCGCGGCCTCTATCCACGACAGCGTGTCTACGAGCGGGTGCGCGGGATGGAAACCTTCGAGACGTGGCTGGCGCGCCTAGAGCAAATCGACGAGCGCGTGCTCGATGCCATCAGCAAGGAGATTCCTCCGGAATGGTATGACGGCGAGCAGGATGCGCTCTACGACCTGCTCGAACAGCTTCTGCGCCGGCGCAAACGGGTTCCGGATCTCATCCTGGAGGCGAAAAATTCTTCCCGGCAACCATTTCCCAATTGGACGTGAACCATGAGCGAAACTCCACTGCAAAGCTGTAGCTATCGCATTCTGCGCTACACGCCGAACTTGATCCGCGACGAATGGGTGAATATCGGCGTGCTGCTGCACGACCCGGTTCGAAACGAATTGCGACACCGGTTGCTCGAAGGAACAGCCGAGCTCCGCCGGGTCCGACGGCTGCATCCGCAAGCGGACCTGGAACTGTTGCGGGCCCTCGCCGGGGAGCTGGAGCTGCAGATCGAAGCCGCGAACGGCAATCCCGCCGCATTTCTGCAGCGGCTGGAGGAAACACTCTCGAATGCGCTGCAGCTCAGCCCGCCGAGGGGGGTTCTGACCGAAGATGCCGCTGCAGAGCTGGAGCGGCTCTACCGCGATCATGTAGAGGCTCCGCGCTTCCGTCGCGCGGCCGCGCCCGAGCGGCCCCAGACGCGCACCGAAGTGCGCCTCCAGGCCCGGCATGTATTTCGCCGCGCCGGCATTCTGCACCGGCTGACCACGAACGTGTCCGTCGAAGAATACACGGAACCCGGTGACCCCTTCCGAATGGACTTCGCCTATCGGCGCGACGGCATCCAGGGCTACCTGCACAGTCTGCTGCTCACGGGCGACGCCGGGCGCGCCAAAGAGCTCGCCTACACGGCAGAACGCATACGGGCGAAACGGGCCGCCGAGTTCTTTGCCATCACTGAGACGGAGCCAGAAATCTCGAACCTGCGACATCAGTTCCTTCGCCGACTCCTGGCTGCACAGAACATTGGCATCGTCGCGGTCACGCAGCTCGAGCGTTTCGCCGAGCAGCTGCGGGCCGACCTGAACTAGCGGCGGAAATTCTGTCAAGAGGGCCGAAGCGTCGAAAAACAGGTAATTGTCTGAAACGAAAGAAGAAAAAATTTTCGCAAAACTGAATAATAACCTGTCCCGATCTGCTATAACATTCTCAGAAGCTGAAAAGAAACCGCCCCGGAGCCGCCGCTTCGGGGCTTTTGCGTTTGGGGCGGCTCTTTCCGCGCAACACGGGAGCCGCACCGACAGTACCGGCAAGCACGCGAGCACATTTCTCGATCCCCAGAATATGCGTACCCGGAACCACGAACATTGGCTGCGGAGGGCCTGGCGCCTGCTCGCCGGCTCTTCCGAACGGAAAACCATTGTCCTGCCCGCAGCGGCACCGGCATCACGCCGGCAGCCGCTGCCCAAGCCGACACCGGCGAATCTCCGCCGCTTTTCGGAAACTCCCGTTGCACGCAAGGCGATCAACACGATCAAAGACCGCATCGCGGGAATGAAGTGGCGCGTGCAGGCAAAGCCAGGAACCGCACGCCGCGACGCCGAGCAGCGCATCCGCGTCCTGGCTGCAAATCTGCAGGCGCCCAACCCGGAAGACAGTTTTCGCTCCCTTGTCGAGCAGGTGATCGAAGACCTGCTCGTGAGCGGCGACGGAGCGATCGAAGTGCAGCTCACGCCGAATCCGGAGCGTCCGCTGCTGCTCTGGCCCGTGGACGCAACCACGATCCGCATCTACGCGGGCTGGTCGGGCGATGCCGAAGAGCCACGCTACGCGCAGGTGACCCCCTGGGGACACCGCGTGGACCTGCGGGACGACGAACTGGTCTATATCCGCCTGAACCCGCGCAGCTGCACGCCGTTCGGCCTGGGCCGGCTGGAAGTTGCTTTCGAAACCATCAGTTGGCTGCTCGGCGCCCAAGAATACGCTGCGCGGCTGGCTTCGAATACCGTGGTGCAGTTCGCGCTCTGGCTGCAGGAGATGCCGCCGGCCAGCTATGACAAGGTGATCTCCTGGTGGCAGAACGAAATCGAGGGCACCGGTCGCGTCCCCATCATCGCCAACCTGCCGGCCAAGCCGGAAGTGCTGCGTTTCGGGGAAGGTTCAGACCGCGACCTGCGGCTGGAATGGCAGCGCTTTCTGATGCGCATCATCGCCGATGCCTTCGACCTGCCGCCGCTGCTGCTCGGGCTCGAGCAGGATGTAAACCGCGCGACCGCCAGCGAGCTGGTCGACGAAGCGTTCCACACCGCGGTGGTGCCCACCGCGCGGCTGCTGGCCGAGCACCTGACGCGCGACGTGATTGTCCGCAGGCTCGGCTGGGAAGATCTGGAATTCGTTTTCGACGACCTGGAAATTTTCGACCAGCGCGCCCAGGCGGAAATTGACGAAATCCTGCTGCGCGCCGACGTGCTGCTCCCGGACGAAGTTCGCCGGCGACGGAATCTGCCCGCCCTGGCCGACGGGTGGGGCGCGCTGCCCTACACGCAGCGCCAGGCTCGGGTTCAGAACTCCTCCCGCTGAATCTCTGTGGAACAGGAGAGGCCATGCGCAAACGCACCCGACTCGCCGGACTGCGCCTAGAAGCGATGGCACTCGACATCCCGGAATTTCCCGATCATCCGAATCGCGTACCGTTCTCCGGGGTGCTGACACGGGTGGATCGCCCCAGCGATCGCGCGCCCAACGGAGCGCAGGGCCACCGCGTGCTGCTGCCGCGTGCAGTGGCTGAGCGAGCACTGCCCAGTTTGCTGGGCATGGCCGTGGACTATGCGCCCGGCCTGCGCGGCCACGACGTGCAACGGAAGATCGGCGTCATCACCCGCGCGGAAATTGTCGAAGATCGCCTGGAAGTTTCCGGGCACCTGTTCGGCAAGGATTTTCCCGAGGTCATTGCGGAACTGCGGGCCCGGCGCGCGCAGCTCGGCATGTCGTACGAGGTGACCGACGTGCGCGTGGCCGATCGCACGGCTCCCATCTGGGTGCTGGAAAGGGTCGTCTTCACCGGCGCAGCCATCCTGGACCGCACGGCTGCCGCCTACCAGTCCACCTCGCTGGCAGCCCACGCTGCCAGCCGGAAACAAGGAGAGGTCATGGAAGAACGCGTGCTGAAAGCACTGGAGAATCTGGCCGAGTCGAATCAGGCCCTGCTGGCAGAGTTCCACCGCCTGCACGGTGTGCTCGCAGCCCTGACGGAAAGTCCCCGGCACAACGTGACCCTGGCCGGCAGTGCGGGCAGCTCCGACTCGTTGGAAACGCGCGTGGACGAGCTGGCGCGACAGACCGAAGAGCTGCGCCGGCAGAACGAAGCGCTGCGGGCACAGGCCGAACGTTTTGCCGCACAGTCGGCGCGCAAAACGATCCCGCCGCAGGTGCTGACGCTGCTCGCCAAGAGCGGAGTGGCCACCGACCTGGTCGGGCACTCCGGCAAAATTGAAGTGGCCGTCCTGGACCGGGCGCTGGAAGGCCTGCCCACCGAACAGCGCATCGCCATCAAGTCACAGCTAGCGCGAGCCGGTGCGCTGGACTAACCCGCCGATTGCCCGCCGGCGATCCGCAACCCATCCGGCGAGTTTGAAAATTTCCATCGCGAGGAGAATCATGAGCCGAGGATATTTCGTGGACATCGCTGCCGCGGCCGATTTTCTCGGTCCGGGCGCAATCGAAGTGAACCGCTACCAGAGCGAAATCACTGACCTGGTCCGCCGCCGGGGTGCGTTCGGTCAGCGGATTCGGCAGGTGCCGGCGACGGGCCATCCGTCGCGGTTTTTCGAGCAGACGGCGATCAATGCCTCTGCGGCGTTTGTGGACCCGAGGGCGATCAACCCCGCCGCCGGCGCGCCCACCCGCGTGGAACGCACTGTGCCCCTGAAAGCCCTGGTCGCGCAGATCAACTTCTCGCTGTTTGACCTGGAAGTCACGCGGCAGCAACAGCAGTTTGCGTTCCTGGAAGCGAAAGACCTGGCCGACACCATCGACGGACTGCTGCGCAAGCATGACCAGGCCCTGTGGAACGGCACCGACACCAGCTTCACCACACCGACCACGCTGGAATACTACGGCGCGCTGCGGCAGCTCACCGATGCCGGCTCCGAGGTGCAAATCACGGATCCGTCGGCTTCGATTGTGGACCACATCAAGGCCCAGGTGACGACCATGGTGGCGCGGTCGGACTTCGAAGTGCGCCCGACCGCCATCTACGCCAACCCCCAGACGCTCGACCTGATCGACCGGGAACTGAAGGCCATCCACAACGTGATCCTCAGCACCCGCACGGTCGAAGGCGGCATCACGGTCAAGGAAATCTCCACGCAGGCGGGCACGCTGCCGCTGATTCCCGACTGGACGATCCTGGTAGAAGACGCGGGAACCAACAGAATTCACGACGTGGTCATCGTCAGCGAAGAGCTGATCGAGTATCACTGGCTCACGGATGTGAACCCGCGCGTGTTCCAGCTCGGACTGCCGAGCTCGCTCTCCACCCAGATGGTGGTGGTGAAGTTCGGCGCGATTGTCGTCAAGGGTGCCGGCTACGCCCACAAGCGTCTGCGCTTTGTCCGGTAAGCTGCGGCGAAGCGCTTCGCGTGTGGAAAAACGCCGTGCCGCGGCAGCATCAGCGGACAGAACGGCAGGGGTGAGAACGCATGGCTGGCAATTTCTACCTGACCACAGCAGAGCTGGTGGCCTTCGGACTGGAAGATTCCACTGACCCGGCCCTGATCCGGGTAGCCAGCGACCTGGTGGATGCCTTCTGCCAGCGACCTTCGCTGCTGGTTGCGCAGTACACGGAACGCAACCGCCTGCCCAAACAGCTACCGGTCACGCGGGTCACCTTCACGCCGCTGGCGATTCCGGAAGGAGCTACGTCCCCGTTTTCGCTGGTGCGTGTCCGGCAAGGCATTCCGCGTGGCCCGGAAACAGAGACCCTGGCCGGCCTGCTTGCACCGTTCGGCGGACCGCCCGCTTGGGTGGAACTGGACCACAACCGCATTGACTTCCGCGCCGAAACCGGCGAAGTCTGGCTGCCCGCCAGCTTGTTCGGTGACCGCTACAGCGAAGTCGAATTGACCTACACGGCGGGTTACACCAGCGTGCCGGAAGCCGTCAAGCTGGCCTGCGCGCAGATTATCCGGAACATCGAATCCCACCCGGCCGCAAACGTCAAAACAGCCCTGCTCGATCGGCTGCAACTGGAATACTTCGCCGGCTCGCTGCTCGACGACGACGCGCGGCGACTGCTGGCCCCGTTTGTCGCTCTGCGCCTGAACTGAACATGCCAGCCTATGCCAGAACAGCGCGGCGTTGGATCGAACCGCTGCTGGGCTCCGGTGCCGGCGGCCATGTGACGCTGCGATTTCTTGTGCCGAGCGCGAACCCGGACACCGAACTGGGCATTGTTGGACCCGGGGATGCCGCGTTCACCGACTACGTGGCCCCGGGCGCGTGGACCCGAGAGCTGACCGGCGAAGAACTCGAAACGCTGGGCGGCCAGTTTCGCCAGGGAGCCCGTGAGGTCGTGCTGGCTGACCGTTTTCTCAGCAGTGTGGCGGCAGCACAGGGGCACGAGCGGGTCGAAGACGCTCTGGCCGCCGCCGCCGGAGTGGTGATCCGGAATCAGCTCTGCCGCATCCGCCGCTTCCGACCGCTCGATACCGGCAACGAAACCTATGCCTGGCAACTGCTGTGCGACGCGCCGCTGGAGCTCGGCTGATGTCTCGCGAAACGGTTGCGCTGGCCGGCCTCGCCGAACTTTTCGCGCGGCTCGCCGAACTGAACGGGAGCAGCGCCGCCCTCGGCACTCGCGACCCGGAGGCAGGCGTCATCCTGCGGGTGCTGGAGTACGGAAGTCCTGCCGGACTCCGCCCGTGGCCACAGCCCGGGCCGCGCACCACACGCGCCATCGATCCGGAGACCGGCCAGGAGGTCGTCGTTTCGGCGCAGGCGCCACAGGGTTTCGTTCGGGTGCAGGCGGCCGATTTCGCCCGTCTGCTCATCGAGCAGCTTGGCAGACCAACGGACTGGCTCCGACCGGAAGCGGTGCAGGCACATCTGGACCAGGCAATATCCACTGCCGCCGGGCAGGCCCTCGAACGCCTGGCAGCGCATCTGCCGGATGCCACCGGCCGGTTGCAGGGCAGTCTGGCAGTCCTGGATGAATGAGCCATGGAGCTGAGCGGCGACCTGCGCGAGAAAGATTTCTCCGGTGTGAATCTGAGCGGAGTGGTTTTCCGCCGTGCCGACCTGTATCGGAGCAACTTTGCCCGGTGCGATTTGGCCGACGCGGTGTTCGAGCACTGCTTTGCCGCTGAAGCGGACTTCACCCGGGCCAACTGCGCGCGCGTGCAGGCTCTGGGGAGCAACTTCTACCGGGCCCGGTTTGCAGGTGCGAACCTGCGCGAGGCGCTGCTCTGGCGATGCGTGCTGGCCGGTGCCGATTTGCGGGGAGCCGACCTGCAACAGATCACCGTGACGCTCGAATGCAACACGTTCGAGGAAATCTGGCTGGATCGTGCCGCGAGCGCTGCGCTTGCGTATCTGTTCGGTCGCGCACGAACCCAGCATCGCGAAAACTGGCTCGCGGTGGTTGGCCCGCGCGATCTGGCCTGGCTGGGCCGCAGGTTCGCTCGCTGAGGAACTATGCAAGCTGCCAAAGACAGTTTCTTCCGCGCACTGCAGTCGCGGCTTGCGGTGGTGAACCCGAACCGGACCATCTCCGCGAACGGCATCACCCGGCCGGCCATCGTGGTCGCGGAAAACCAGCCCTTCCCGCCGCCGCGACTGTTTTTCAACACGTTCTACATCCACTGGCTGGCTGCGCCAGCGGTGCGCGGATTTTCTAGCACGCAAACGCCACGGTACGAACAGATTGCCCAGATCGAATACTTCGTCACCGGAAACCCGGAGCGCGAGCAGCCGTTTGCCGACCGCGGCCGGTTGCTGGCCGAACTCGATCAGGAGTTGCTGGCCATTCTGTTCCCCGGGTTCACCGCAAAACGCGACTACAGCCGCACACCGCCGCAGGCGCTCGGCAGTTTCCTGCACTGGCGCTGGGCTCCGAACTTCCGAACAGTGATCGAGCAGGAAGGCTCGGTGCTGCGCCGGATCGCCACCGTGCACGTTTCTTTCTATCTGGAACCCATGGCTCAGTAGCCTGCCCGGCACCGCTGCCCGGGAAAGCTCAACTGCAAGGAGTGTTCGATGCCCATTTCGAAATCGCTTGTCCAGCCGTTCCGCAAGCCGATGATTCTGGTTGGCTCCGGATTCCGCGGATTCTTTGCCCCGTTTCGGCAGGGCGCAGACCCGCAGCCGACCCTGTTTGACCCCGCACGCCAGGGACGTTTCGATACCCACAATCCGCCGGCAGGCTGGTTTGATCTCGGCTGGATTGACCAGTTCCGCCGTTCCCCGAACGGTCGCATCGGACAGATCCGTTCCGGCTACCGGGGCGCCGTGCGGGCGCAGTATCGCGGCGAGATCGGCAGCAGCATCGAGTTCGAGTTTCGCGAGTGGGGCAAGCTGCAGATGGCGCTGGCCAGCGGCACCACGCACTTCAACATCCTGAAAGCGGCGGCCGGCACGCCCCAGCAGCCGCTGGGCGGTTCTCCGGCACCGGCAGTCGCGCTGGGCGCCGGCTCGACGGCCAGCACCCTGGTGCTGGCGACCGGTGGCGGCGCGCAGTTTTCGGTCGGCGAGTTTGTCGCTGTGGACGTGGACTACACCGGACAGTCCGGATTCGTCGGCTCCGGTGTGCAGGCTTCGTTCGTGCCGGCTGCCTCGGTGAGCGACGTGGACTTCATCCGCCGGGTGACCTTCAACGTCGGCGTCATCCGTGCCATCGCCGGCGATACGCTCGAACTCGAACAGCCGCTGCTCGGCGGCGTGCCCCCGGCCGGCGCCAAGGTGCAGGCCGTGACTGGCTTCGCCAGCCGGGAGGGCAGCTCGTTTATCCAGTCCTGGTCCGCGGTGTTTGTTGTGGATACCGCCGACGGCGCACAGCTCTACTATTACTACCCGCAGCTTTCCATCGCGAGTGAACGGGAAGACACCACGTTCGAAGTGGAAAACGTCGGCACCGCCGACGTGCGCGGCTATTCCCTGCGCGCGGAATTCAACGCGCTGGCATTCGAAGACCCGGTGGACGGGGAAACCGTGGTCAGCTATCGCGGCTTCTTCCCGGCGCCGGGTTCGCAGGCCTACTGATCGTTGCCAGTCGGACAGAACAAAGGCGAGGACTTCCGTGGCGAAGACCACAACGGCAGACCGCGAGCTCGATCCTCGACTGCAGGCCCGGCTCGATGCGGAACTCGCACGGCTGCGCGCGCAGTCGCAGAAGGCGGTGGAAGAATTCAAGAGGAATTTCCCGCCGCCGACCGAAGAGCAGATTGAACGCCTGCTCTACCCGGAGCTTTCCGAGTTCGTCTTCGAACTGGGCGGCCGGCGGTTCGTTCTGCGCGAGCTGCCTGCGCTCACAGAAAAGAAATTCCTGCGCCTGGTGGAGCAAAAACTGCCCGCCCTGGTTGCGGAGATTCTGCGGTTCGATGAGCGGCTGGGGGAAGACCCTGCTCGAGCCTTCACGCAGTTGCTCACCCGCGCCGAAACAGCCCTGGACCTGGTCGCCGAAGCCTGCGCCCTGGTGCTGGACCCCGGCGGCGAGCAGGGCATCAGTCGGGAATTCGTGCAGGCACATGCCTCCACGGCGCGCCAGCTGCGCATTTTGCAGGCACAGCTGCTGCTGAACGCGGGCCGGGATTTTTTATCGCGACTCTTCCCCGCCTGGATACCGCCGGAACCCCAGCCCACGGCAGAACACCGCGCAGCGGCGGACAACGCTGCCGCTACCCCCGGCTGGCCGCCGCAGTCAGTTGGGTCGAATTCTTCCGCGAAAGCCCCGGCGCCATCACCCGCAGATTCACCCTAGGACAGCTCGCCCTGATCGCCTGGCAACTCGAAGAGCAAACCTGGCACAGTCAAGTGCAGGCCGAAGCGATGGATCTTCGCCAGCTCAGCGGCCGGGAACTAGCGCTGCACCTGCGCCGGATTGGCGCCTGGTGAAAGCTTCAGACACGGAGCCTTTTCATGCCCGATACGGTTGCTGACGTGCTGGTGCGGCTCGGCGTCGATACCAGCCGTCTGCGCGAAGGATTCCGCGACGCACGCAACCAGACGGCGCGCTTCGCGTCGGATCTGGCCAGCTTGCTTTCGACCTCGCTCCGCGGGGGTCCGATCGAAATCATCGGCGCAGCGGCACGCACCGCCGGGCGAGCGATTCCCGGCCCGTTCGGAGCCATCCTGGGCGGGGTGGGCAGCATTTTTTCCGCAATCGGCAGATTCTTCTCCGGACTGTTCAAGCGCAGCGCGCGCAACGCGGCGCGGGAGATCCGCCGCACGTTCCAGGAAATTGTCACTGCCTTCCACAGCGGATCGGCCACGCTGGGCGCGACCCTTCAACGCCTGGAACGGGAGCGCGAGCGAGCGATTCGCCGGCTCTCGGGGAAAAAAGGCGGCCGGGAAGAACTGAATCGGCTGCTGCCCGAGTTCGACCGTGCACTCGCGGAGCTCCGCAGCCGGCAGCAGGCCATCTTCGAACAGTTCGAATCGTCCCTGCAATTGCTCCGCGTGGGACGCGCGTTCCGCGACGTCGCGGCCAGCGTGCAGGAGCTCCTTCAGCAGTACCGCACCTATGTGGACGCCGGCGGCGATCTGGTTCGTGCGAACGAATTCCTTTCCCGTTCGCTCGAAGAGCTGCGCGCCGACGCGAGCCTGGAACTGGCCGAAGGCGAGCAGCAGGCGATCGAAAACGCGCTGCGCCTGAATCAGCTCCTGCTGGAACGGGAAACGATCCTGGCCGAAGCCGCCGAACAGGAACAGCGGATCCGCACCCGGGGCGTGCTGGAACGCCAGCGCACGGTGGCCCAGGAAAAAGCCCTGGAGCTGGAAGCGGTCCGCCGACGGCGCGACGAACGGCTGGCCGAGCTCGATCGCGAAATTCAGCATCTGCAGCTCCGCGTGGACATCGAAGCAAAAGTCTTCGAGCTGTCGCGCGACCGCGTAGCCCTGGAAACGCGGTTGCTGGAGTTGAAAGCACAGGAATTGGAACGCGAGGCGGCGCGTTTGTCGGCGCTGAAGCAGGTGGTCGCGGGCATCGTGCCGGGCATCTCCGGACTGACCACCCTGACGCCCGGCCTGCAGCAAATTCTGAACCTCGGCGGCATCTCCATCTTCGTCGGGCAGGATGCCACACCGGCGCAAGCGCGACGGCTCGGTGCAGAGGCCATCGAAGGCATGCTCCGCGCCCTGCTGAATGAACGCGCACGCCTGGGATTGCACTTGGCGCTCTGATGGCGATTCGGCTGCTGATCGACAACGCCGATCACCACGGGCTCGTGGACTACACGCGCTACCTGGCCGCACCGGACCGCACCCCGGCCGTCCTCCGCGACGAAATGAACCTGCCGGCGCGCCTCGACTTCGTGCTGATGCCTGCAGACCTGGAATTCCGCGCACCTTCGCGCTCGGCCTATGTGCGTCTGGAAGGTCTGGCGGAATCGCTGCCTCCGGGAGGGCCACGGGTGCCCGGCCCGCTGTTCACCGGTTTTGTCACCCACGAGCCGGAGGTCGAATTCCTGGGCGTAGCCAACGGACAGCCCGTCTACGGCTTCCACTACCAGGCCACCAGCGAAGAATATCTGTTGAATGTAAAGCGCCTCGGGCCGCTTCCGCCCTTTCTGAACCAGACCGCGGGCCAGATCCTGCGATTTCTGGTCGAACACCTGCTGCCCGGACGATTCGATACCACAGCAGTCGCCGAGGGCGCTCGGATTCCGGTCTTCCGCGTCGACCCGGAAGCAGCGTGGAGCGACGTGGCCCGGGAGCTGGCCGAGCGCTCGGGCTACTATTACCGGGTGCTCGACCGGAAAGTGATTTTCCAGCCGATCGGCGACGCAGGTGCGGACGTCGTCGTGGACGAACGCGACCCGCGCTTTCGTCCGGACGCGCTGGAAATCCAGCCTGTCGGCAACGCCATCCAGAATGACGTGACCGTTTTCGGCGCCGTCGAGCCACAGGCGTTCGTGCAGGAGCATTTCGTCGGCGACGGTTTCACCTCGAAGTTTCTGCTCTCCGCTCCGGTGTTCGGAGCCGAGTCGGCCCGACTGCTCGCCGACGATTTCACCGGCGACAGTCTGGATCCGACCCGCTGGCAGGAAACCGACCCGGGCAATCACATCCAGCTCTTCGAAGGGCGACTGAACGTCACCGGAGGTAGCGGGACACTGGGCGAAACCACTCTGCTCGCCCGGCAGATGGTCGAATTGGCCGGGGAGCTCGAAATCATTCACGGGGAATTCGAGTTCGTTCGTCCCTCGCAGGGCATCCTCGGCGGACTGTACGACAGCGCGGCGCTGGCCGCGGCGAATTGCCTGGTAGGGTTCGATGTGGCTCCGATGCCCGACGCCACGCGCCTGCGTGCCCGGGTCCGCGGCGTGGTGCAACCACTGGAAGTGATCACCCAGGCAAACCATCACTACGTGCTGGTTACCCGCCTGAGTGCCGATCAGCCGTTCCGGGTGCAGCAATCGTTCGCCAGTTCCGATGGCACCCGCGGCGGCAGCGAACTGGCGGCCCGCGTACAGGTGACTCTGGAAGTACGCGATCTCGATCTGGCCGACCCGACCCTGCCGGCCGTGACCGTGCTGTACGCTGCTGCGCTGGACGATCTGCCTGCGGTGGCGCTCTACGCACCGATCAATTCGGCCGATCTGCACTTGGCGGTCAACTTCCTGCAAATCGCGCGACCGGTTCAGGCACGACTGGTCACACAGAAGCCGGGCGAGCCGCCGCGCACCCGTCGGCTGGGTTTCGGCATCGCCGGACAGGATGCCACGATTACCTCCGACCCCAATCAGAACCAGTGGGCCCTGGAGTTTTATCCGGACACGATTCCAGAGACCGGAGAGCGCATCACGCTCTACTACCGGGAAGCCGGGCGTGCGCGCGCACGCGTCCGGGATGCAGCCAGTATTGCCCGGGAAGCAGCGCTCGCTGGCGACGACGGCGTGCGCGCCGCCGTGCTGCGGGATCTCACACCGATGCCGCGCACATCAGCCGAGGCCGAAGCCGCCGCGCTTGCCTACCTGAGCGATCACACCGCCCCGCGCTACGAGGGCCGGTACACGACCTGGAGCGACTTCACTGAACAGTTCCCGCGCAGCGGGCGACTGGTCGAAGTCCGGAACGAGTCACGCTACCCGACGTTCCGCGCGCTGGTGCGGAAGGTGAGCAGCGAATTCCGTGAACTGGTCCATGAACGGATTCTGCACACGCTGGAATTCGGTCAGCCTTCGCGAATCGAACAGATGCTGCGTCGTCTGGTGCCGGCCCCGGAACTGCTGCAGCCGGAAGAGCCGGTCGCACTGCCAGCCGTGGACGTAGCCGAGCTGGAGGGCCGGTTCGTGCCCGAATCGGCCGGAGTCACGCTGGCTGGCGTCGCCCCGACACACTATCTGATCGACATGGGCGCCCCGCCACCGGCCCAAGGCATTTTCGAAGTGCGGCGCAGCGATCAGGGTTGGAGTTCCCAAACGAGCGACGGCAGTACGCAGAACCTGCTCGCGACCGCATCGACACAAACGTTCGTCGTGCCCCGCAGCGCGCGCCGGCACGTGTTTTTCATTCGTCCGGTACTGCCGGACGGAACCACCAGCCGCTATTCCAGTATTGTGGGCATCCACTATCCGCTGGTGCCCCCGGCACCGGAAGCGGTCGTCGTCGAGTTCGGGCTCGATGCCCGCCGCAAACCGATCATCACCATCCGCGTGACCATCGGGGAAGAAAATCTGCAGGACGTAGATCGAGTGGAACTGCGCGACGGAGACAACACCACGGTGCTGGCGCGCTGGACCTTCGGCCAGCTTCAGTTGGAGGACGACGCGTATCACGCAACTCTCGTCCTGGACAACAGCACGGCCCTGCTGCGAGAGAAAATCGTTTTCGCCTACACACAGAACACGCTCGGGGAATACTCGGCTCCCACCAGCGGAACCGGCGCACAGCCGGAACCGGCCAAACCCCAATTGACCCCGGGAAACTCCGTGGGGCAGATCGTCGAGATTCGCCTGGACCGCAGCCCTGCCGAAATCCAGCAGACGCAAATCCAGGTCGCCGATGCGGCCACCGGCTTCGACGAACCCGAACAGGACGTGACGTTCGATGGCCAGCCGGAAAAGTTCAGCTTCGTTGCACCGCGGTCCGGGGACTGGATGTTCCGCGCGCGGCGTCGGGATGCGCTGGGCTGGACACCGTGGTCGAACGAGCCACAGGGCCAGATCCCCGCACAGCTTCTGGTGTTTTCGGTGCGATTCTTCCGCGCACGCGAGCTGGACCCTTCCATCGGGGCAGCCGTCAACGCACAGAACCTGCTCCCGAACAGCGATTTTTTCCTGCCCGGGATCAGCGGACAGGAAGGCACCGCTGCGCCCCGCTACTACGGACTGGTCAACGCTGCCCCGGATGGCAGCGAAATGAGCTACCTGCCGGCAACCAACGAAGTCGAGTGGCGAGCCGGCGTCAGCCTTGCGCAGGCGAACCCGGGCCTGCAGTCACGACTGAGCAACCTGGGTCGGCTGCTCAATCCGGGCGAGCCCCTGACGCTTTCCGCTGCGCTGCGACACACCGGCACAGCTGTTTTCCCGCATCCGGTGCGGTACGCGCTGCGGTCGTCGGCGGATCCGACGTTTGCACTCAGCGGCGAAATTGCGGCCGGGACGATCACGGCTGCCTACCAGTGGTACTCCGTGACGTTTCTGCTGCCGGCCGATCGTCCGGTGCCCGCGGACCTCTCCGTGGAGATCACCGTGGGAATCGAAGCCGGCCAGTCACTGGCCTCGGCACTCCGGTGTGACAAACTGGTGCTGAATCGCGGGCATCGCCCGGCGGCGTTCAGCTTTGCTCCGTGGGACATCCTGGCACTTCCCTGGAACAGCAGCGCTCAAGCCTATGATCTGCCCGAGACCATAGTCGCATCCACGCCACGCAGCGCCGACGCCGGCGGCGCCGGCAGATTGATGGGCACGGGCACCGAAGATCTCGACCCCGACTTCACTGAGCGATATCACCGGCTGGTCGTATAACGGAAATCTTCCGTCCCCTTGAACCGGAGGAGCATGCCGTGACGAAAACGATTCCGATGGTTAGGACCCTAGCCCTTTGTCTGTGTCTGGTCCTGGCGTGCGGTGTGGCGCCGCTGCGGGCGACGAATCTGACCGGCACTTTTCGACACCCGGACGGCACGCCGGTCAATGGAAAACTGATTTTTCTGCTCAGCCAGCCCGCGCGCCTGAACGATGGCTCCGCCCAAATTGTACCCATGGTGAAAATCTTCAACGTGCAGAACGGCCAGCTCGAGGCGGGCGCATTCCTCTATGGCAATGACGTGCTGGAACCCGCCGGCACCTACTACCTGGTACGACTCGTGGACAACAACAACAACCTGCTGTTCGAACAAAAGTGGTCGATCCAGGGAGCGAACGTAGACCTGGGCAGTCTCACGCCGACGACGACCGGCGTCGTGCTCGCCGACCCGCTCGTGAAAAACAGTTCCGTTGAACAGGCGGTCGAGGGGCCGGTCTCGTTTTCTGCGCCCATCAGCGCCTTCTCGCTGACTCTGCACGGCAATCTGACGCCGGGGACTTCGGGCGCGTTTGATCTGGGCAGTGAATCGGCCACCTGGCGCGAGGTGTTTGCCGATCAGTTGCGCATCCGGGGCCCGCGGCCCTGGGTGGATGTGCGGGCGTTCGGTGCCAAAGGCGATGGCGTAACCGATGACACCCAGGCGTTCATTGACGCCATCACCTTCGCTGCAAACAACGGCGGCACGGTGTACGTCCCGGCCGAGAAAGCCATCGGATACAAGATCACGTCCACGCTCGACCTCGGCGCAATCATGGCCGCGGCGAACGTGGGCAACCTGCACATCGTCTGCGGCGGCTCCAAGCGGCATGCGACATTCAACAGCCCGCCGGCGGCCTGGATTCGCTTGAACCAGCCGGTCGGACAGCCCGGGGTGCTGATTGACGGTGCCGGCGTCGTGCGCAACGTTACTATCGAAAACTGCGTGTTTGCTGGCGGAACGAATGCGGGCACGACCGGCATCGTCTTCAAGCGCAACAGCGGTCGGCTGTTCCTGAAGGACGTTACCGTTGCAGTCGGTTACAACTCCTCTGCAGCCGAGAACCACGCACTGATTATCGAAGACACAATCTGGGTCAAGGTCTTCGGCGGCTCCTATCTGGTAGAGGGGTCGCCGGGGACGCGTCCACCGATTGTCCTGCGCGGCGTAGACAGCACCATGACGAACCTGGTCGGTTTGGTGGACTTTGAGAACTTAGTCCTGGCCGGCGGCGGCATCCTGTATGAGCAGATGACGACGATGAATGGCTCAGCGGGAACATATCTTCTCAAGGAAGTCGTAACGGAAAATTCGGCGCTGCCGCTGTTTGAAGTGAAGAAAGCGCCGGCAGCCGCTGGATTCAGAGTGGGGCCGTTCGTTTTCATCAATTGTGTGCTGGCGGACAACGTCGGTGGCGCTATCCTGCCGCTGGTCAGGCTCACCGCGGACAACTCGATACTGAACGGCTTGACGGCAATCGGCTCAAACGCCTGGCCCGCGGTCGAAGTTGCCGGTTCGGGAAGTTCGGTGAGACACATCAACGTGCTGGGCGGTGGAGATTTCGTCGGCGGCGGCCGTCCGGCGCACTACGCTGGCAGCCAGTTGCCGGCCGGGCCGGGGACGGTATGGAAGTCTGAAGGCTTCGACATCTACGCGGCCACCAACACTGCGCTGCACAACCAGGACAACCGTCGGGACAACCAGGTCGGCAATCAGGCCGGCCCTGCCATCCGCATCTTCCGCGACCAGGAGGCCACCGCTGCGTTCAACGTGCTCATGAAAACCAATGAATCGGTCGTGGGTCTGGGCGTGGGCCGCGGCTGGCGCGGCTGGGACACACAGATTTCCCGCGGCAACGATCCGGCCGTAATCGGCCTGGACTTCAGCTTCGCCGAGTTGAATGCGCCGGCTGCGCCCAGCGTGACCGCGACCACCGGCGGAACGCTGGCTCCCGGTACCTACTACTACCGGATCGAAGCCAAGGGCAGCGCAACCGGCTCGTTCAGCGGGCCCGGGCCAGAGAGCTCGATCGTGGTAGCAGACCCGAACAACGCTGTCGCGGTGAGTTGGAGCGCAATAGCCGGGGCGAGCTCCTATCGGGTGTTCCGCTTCACGATCACTCAGGCTCAGCAGGGAACGACTTTCGGGGGCGGTACGGGCAATTGCATTGAAGTCGCAACGACTTCAGCGACCGACGACGGCTCTTGGCCGGTCTGCACGGCCGGCCCGCTGCCTGACAACGGAACTCTGCGGCTGCGCCACCGGATGACCCGCGAAGCTCTGCGTCTGAACCATCCGACGGCAACGACCGACGCAGCTTTGCTCGTGCAGAATGCCCGGACGGATCAGCGGCCGGTGTACATCAACGCCATCTCCGGCACGACCGCGAACCTGTTTGAGGTCAACTTAGAAGGCACCTCGTCCATGCTCTCACTGAACAATCAGGGCGACATGGACGTGAAAGGGCGTCTGAGCTTTCGTTCTCGCGGCACGAACACCGGTACCTTTCTCCACAACAATACGACAGGGCGCACCTGGACTCTGCCGGACGCAACCGGCAATGTGGCGATTACCACCAGCTTCTCGGCAGCCCTGAATTTTCCGTCCATTGCGGCGCAGAGCTGCGCGGCGCAGACCATCTCCGTCAGTGGCGCCGCCGTCGACGACCCGGTCATACCTGCCTGGCCGTCCACGCTCGAAACTGGCCTGACAGGCCTGATGTACGTCACGGCCACGGGCACGGTTACGGTTCGCCTGTGCAACATCACCGCAAACCCGATCGATCCGGCCAGTCAAACATTTGCCGGTCGCATCGTGAAATAAACGGAGCGAGCCATGCGCGCCTCCGAGCACCGTCTGCTCACAGCCACGCTCGAGCGGTTGAAGAACTTCGAAAATGATACGAGCAACCGCCTGGCCCGCCTGGAAGAAAATCTGCGGCTGCTCCGTCAGGACCTGGTCGGCGACGGACAGCCGGGCAGAATCCTGCGGCTCGAGGAAGAGGTAGACCGGGTCCGTGCCGCTCAGCAGCAGCAGCGCGGCATGCTGGCCGCATTGAGTTTCATCATCTCCGCCGCAGTGGCGTTTCTGGCCCATCTCTTCGACCATCCCTGACGCCTCTGCCCGCCCTGCGGCCGGTATCGAATCCCCATCCCATGCGAGGTGAACTATGGAAAGCACGATCCTGGCTTTGGCCCTCAGCCTGATTCGCGCGGCCGTCAAAAATCCGCGCAAAAAGGAAAAGCTCAAGAAAATCATGCTCGAAATCCGCGACGCCATCGACGCAGCGTTCGCGAACGGAGTGACCACGTAAGCAGCACACACGCTGCCCTCCGAGACGTCTCCCAGCGGGACCATTCAGCATCACCTGCGGTAGCGTATCCGGTGCGAACGGGATACGAACGCGAGTCGCACGGATTCCTGTCGTCGCGGCTTCCGGCCCACAGGCACCGACTTTGCGCACGCAGGCTGCGCAAAAAATGTCGAGGCACCCATGGCACAGCTCATGCAAATTACGGTCGCGGCGCTGGCTCTGCTGCTGGCGGGCAGTTGGGTTGCGCCGGCAGCAGCGCAGTGTCCCTCCAGGACCACCATCCAGGACACCCTGCAAAATGCAGATGGCACGCCGGCTTCCGGACGCGTGGTGATTGCCTGGCCAACGTTTCGCATCGGGACCTGCCAGGTCGTTGCCGGCCAGATGACTGTTCCGGTCGCGGACGGAAATCTGGCCGTGGAACTCTTCCCCAACGAGCTGGCTACCCCCGAGGGCACCAGTTACCGGGTTACCTACTATCTGCGCTCAGGTCGCATCAGCACAGAATACTGGGTGGTTCCTGTCAGCCCCACTCCGGTCCCGCTGGCCATCGTGCGTTCCGCTTCCCTGCCGGTGCCCGCCGTGCAGTTCAGCATGGCTCAGGTGACTGACCTGCTGCCCACGCTGAATCGCAAGGTCGAGTTGCCGCCTCTCTGCTCCGCGGGAAAATTTCTGCAGGCAAACGGTTCGGCCACGCCCCCGCAGGTGGATTGTGTGGACGGCACGGGCGCTCCGCGGGCGAGCGCGACCATATCCGGCACGGTGAAGACCGACGTCAGCGAAACCGACCCTGTGGTGTACACAAAAACGACTGCCGACACCCTGCTGGCCGGCAAGGCCAACGCCACGCACACCCACAGCGCTCAGGACATCACCGCTGGCACGCTGTCTCCGGCGCGGCTGCCCGCACCCACGGCGACAACCCTCGGTGGAGTGCTCGCCAATTCCTGTCCCGGCAGCGACAAGGTCACCGGCATCTCCACCAGCGGAGCTCTCCTGTGCGGCGCAGACCTGGGCGGCGGGACCGGTTCCACGCATCAGATTGACGGCGTAAACCTGACAGCGCAGGATCCGGTGAATTTTCTGGACACCGCGGAATTCGACTGGACGAACCCTTCCGCGGGCAACGTGCAGATCGCCTTGAAAACCGGCAGCGTAACCGGTGCGAAGATTGCCGATGGCGCAATTACCGACGCCAAGGTAGCCACTAACGCAGCCATCGCTGAATCGAAGCTGGCACTGAATTTTCCTACCCACTCGAACGCGAACGACCCCACCGCAGGGGAAAAGGCCGCTCTGGCGGGCACGGCCGGTGTTCCCTCGGCCACGAACCGGTATGTGACCGACGCTGATCCGCGCAACTCGAACGCCCGCACGCCGACCGCGCACGCCAGCACGCACCAGCATGGCGGCACCGACGAAGTGGCCACTGCTACGCCGGCGGCAAACGCAATCCCAAAGGCGGATGCCACGGGTCGGCTGGCTGTGGGTTGGCTGCCGAACGACACTACGCTGCTCGGTTCGCTGATCGATCTGGGTACGGAAACCGCGGGAACGCTGCCTGTCTCCCAGGGCGGCACCGGCGCGGGGACATTCACCACCCACGGCGTGCTGCTCGGCAACGGCACCGGTGCCATCACAGCTACTGCGGCTGGCACGGCGAACCAGGTGCTGCGCGTGCCCGCCGCGGGCGGCGCTCCGACCTTCGGTGCCGTGAACCTAGCTTCGCCGGCAGCAGTCGCCGGGATACTACCGGAAGCGAACATCGACGCCGCCATCGCCCGCGACAACGAAATCAACCTGACGAACCTGGGCGGTGGTGTGGCGGGCGCGAACAGCTACGACTTTTCCGGCGCTGCCGCCACGATGCCCGTGCGTTCCGGGAACACGTTGCCGGCGACCTGTGTGGCCAACAAAGAACTGTTCATTGACACCGATGCGACCCCAGGTCAGCAGTTGTTTATCTGCAATGCGACCGGCAATGGCTGGAACCTGGTCGGCGATGGCGGCGGCGCCGGCGGCGACACCACGAAAACACATACCCTCGAGATGGTGTGCGATACTCCGCGCACGACCACCCTGGCCGGCAACGCTTTCTGGACAGTTTCGCCGCTCGCCGAATGGGACTGGGGCCACTGGGAGTTCCTGCGTGACGTGGACGGCAAAATCTACTGCCACACCACGATTCCCGAAACGCTGGCGACTGTACCGAACCCGGTCATCATCCTGCGCATTGCGGCCAACGCAACGACTGGCGTGACCCGGCTCTCGATTCGCAGTTTTGTGGCGGGCGACGGCGAAAGCCTCAATCCGGCGACGACAGGCTGGACGGCGGCTCCGGCTCAGGACATCACTGTACCGGCCACAGCGCGCACGCTGAAAGACGTGACCTTCACCACGTTGCCCACTCTGGCAGCGCGCAAGATTCTGGTTGTCGAAGTCTTCCACGAAGGGGCGCACGCGAACGATACGCTGGCTGCCAACACCGAGCTCTTCAAGGTTCTGCTGAGGGTGAATCTGACGCAGTAGGTCCACTATGCGTGAATTTCTGGAAACTCACTGGGGCGATCTGGTGGCGCTGCTCGTGCTCTACACGGGCATCGCACTGGCCGTACTGGTTCCGGACAGTCATATGGGAGAATCGCTCGCGTTGGCCGGCATGGCCGCGTTGAAACTGCGTACAGCGGTGCCGCTCCGCAAACCACAGCGGCAACGCGGACAGAAGCTACGGACCCGAAGTCGTGCCCTCGATCGGTCCGCAGCGGCTTCGAGGGGGACTCCATGAACCCATCCCGCGCAACGGTCTGCCGTGTACTGGCTTTCCTGCTGCTGGTCGGCGCCGGTCTGCAAGCGGCCCGGGAGTTCGACGGTGCCGGCGACCAGGTCACCACCACCTTCACGGCCCACGCAACCCAGCGCACCTATTCGCTCTGGTCGTACCGCCGCGGCGACGGCGGCGGGGGCTTCGGTCGCCTGTTCGACAAACGCACGACGGGCGGAGAAGTAGAAACTTTTCACAACCGTGCCGCAGGCACTTCCAACGGCGATACGTACATGTATACCCGCACGTTCAGCGGCACCAGTGGCTTCTGGACCATCCCGCGCCCGACGGCAAACGCCTGGCACCACATCTGTGTGGTGTACGAAGCGGTCGCCGGCAGCCAGCCGACGATCTACGTGGACAGCATCCAGCAATCCGTGACAGCTCTGAGCACCACTTCCGGCAGCCCCGCCACAAATTCCGATGCCTACGTGATCGGGAATCGCGGCAATGACGGCGCCCGTGCCTGGGACGGCCGAATCGCAGAATTCGCCGTCTGGAACGCGCTGCTGACTGCGTCCGAATGTGGAGCTTTGGCCCGCGGAGCATCACCGAATTCGATTCGCAGGCAGTCTTTGGTGGCGTACTGGCCGCTCTGGGGCGCGTCCAGCCCGGAGCCGGGCCTGCCGGGCGGGAACGCCACGGTTACCGACGCTGTCGCCGCCCCGCATGCACCAGTTGGTCCCTATGTGCGTCCGCGCTGAAGCGCTCGGACGAGTTGCCGCTACAGGATGTTTTCCTGCCAGTTCTCGAGTATCGATTTCACCTTGCCGATGAACTGGTGTGCAATGGCTCCGTCCACGATGCGGTGGTCGTAGCTGAGGGTCAGGTAGACCATCGAGCGGATGGCGATGGCATCGTGGATGACCACGGGGCGCTTCTGGATGGCTCCCACGCCCAGGATGGCTGCGTTCGGCTGGTTGATGATGGGCAGGCCCATCAGCCCGCCGAACACTCCCGGATTGGTGATCGAAAAAGTGCTCTCCTGCACTTCTTCCGGTTTCAGTTTCTTGGTGCGCGCGCGCTCGGCCAGGTCGTTGATGGCGCGCTGCAAGCCGAGGAAATTCTTCTCCTCGGCATGCTTGACCACCGGAACAATCAGCCCCCAGTCGAGGGCGACGGCAATGCCAATGTTGATCTCCCGGTGAAGCACCAGGTTGGTGCCGTCCAGCGAGGCATTCAACGCGGGAAAGGCGCGCAAGCCTTCCACGCAGGCTCGCACAAAGAAGGGCATGAAGGTCAGTTTCGTTTCAAAACGCCGCTCGAATTCCGCCTTGGCCTGATTGCGCACTTCGACCACGCGCGACATATCCACTTCGTCGATGGAATAGACATGGGGCGAGGTGCGTTTCGAGAGCACCATGTGTTCGGCGATACGCTGGCGCATCACGCTGAGCGGCTGCACCTCGTAGCGACCGAAATAGATGCGCTCGCGCGGCACGGCGGCCTCCAACCGGAGGGGGGCCGGCGCTGCTTCCGGCTGGGCTGGCGCCGCGGACGGAGCCGGAGCGGTGGCCCGCGCTTCGATGGCGGCCAGAATGTCGCGCTTGCTGATTCTTCCGCCGGCGCCGGTGCCCCGGATGGTCGTCAGGTCGATGTTGTGTTCGCGGGCGAGCCGGCGCACCAGCGGGCTGCTCCGAATCCGGCGACCGTCTTCTCCCGACACCGGCTGGGGCGCGGCCGTCGACGCGTGCGCAGCCGGAGCCGGTTCGGGACGGGCTTCGGTCGGCGCGGGCATCTCTGCAGGTTTTTCTTCGGCCTGGGCCGGTTCGGCGGCCGAGGTTGTCGTGCCGTCCGGGTCGATCAGGGCCACCACGGTCTTGATCGGCACGGTTTCGCCTTCGCGGACTTTGATCTCTTTCAGGATGCCGCTGGCCGGCGCGGGAATTTCCGCGTCCACTTTGTCGGTGGAGATTTCAAACAGCGGCTCGTCGCGCTCGACGCGCTGGCCGGGTTTTTTCAGCCACTTGGTGATCGTGCCTTCGAATATGCTTTCGCCCATCTGGGGCATGATGACATCCACAGGCATGGCGCGCTCCTTCCGCCATCAGTATCGGGCCAGTTCCCGCGCCGCCCGGATCACGTCGTTCACGTTGGGCAGGAACCGCTCCTCGAGCGGCGGGGAATACGGCACCGGAGTATCCAGCGCAGTCACGCGCAGGATGGGGCCATCCAGTTCTTCAAACGCGTTTTCGCACACGAGGGCAGCGATCTCGCCGGCGATACCGCCGGTTTTTGTGTCCTCGTGAACTACGAGCAGCTTGTTCGTCTTCCGCACCGACTGCAGGATTGTTTCCCGGTCGAGCGGCAGCAGCGTGCGCAGGTCAACCAGCTCCACGTCGACGCCTTCCTGAGCCAGTTGTTCGGCCGCTTCCAGGCACGTGTGCACCATGGCGGCGTAGGTCACGATGGTCAGATCTCGGCCCTGGCGACGCACAACCGCCTTGCCCAGCGGCACCGTGTAGTCGCCTGCGGGGATTTCCTCCTTGATGCGCCGGTAGAGGAATTTGTGCTCGAAAAAGAGCACCGGGTTGTTGTCCCGGATCGCGGATTTCAGCAATCCTTTCGCATCGTACGGCGTTGCGGGGTACACCACCTTCAGCCCGGGGGTGTGCACGAAATACATCTCCGGGTTCTGCGAATGGAACGGGCCGCCGTGCACACCGCCGCCGGACGGGCCGCGAATCACAATCGGCACCGGCGCGCCCCAGCGGTAGTACGATTTGGCCGCGAAGTTGGTAATCTGGTTGAAGCAGCAGGCGATGAAATCCATGAACTGCATTTCCGCCACCGGCCGCAGGCCCAGGTAGCTCATTCCCACCGCAGCGCCCACGATGGCTGTTTCGCTGATCGGAGTATCGATCACTCGTTCCCATCCGAATCGTTCCAGCAGCCCGGCGGTCACCTTGAAGGCGCCTCCGTAGACGCCGATGTCTTCGCCCAGGCAGACCACGGCCGGGTCGCGCTCCATTTCTTCGAACAGCGCCTGTCGGATTGCTTCCAGAAACGTAACCTGCGCCACGGCTATCTCCCTTTGCTGCGCGCGGAGAGTTTCTTCTTTTTTCGCGGCGAAGTCCGCCGGAGAACGCTGCGTCCGGTGCCGTCACTGGCGCCCGCCGCCGCGGCTTCGATCACCTCAACGGCCCCCTCGGCAATCCCGCCAAAATCCTCCACCTGCCAGACCGCCTGCACGCTCGCTTTCGGAGGCATGACCTCCTCAATCGGGCGTTGCCATTCCGGCTTCACTTCGTAGCCTTCTTCGCAGTACACGCCCTGCTCGGCCAGCTCGGGGGGCGGGAACGGCGAGCTCTCCGCAAAGGCAAGGTCTTCGGCAATTTCCCGTTCGATGCGCTCCAGAATCTGCTGTTTGTCCTGCTCGGTCCACAGTCCCTGACGGGTCAGAAATTTTTCGTACCGGGCGATCGGATCGCGCGCCTGCCAGTATTCGAACATCTCGCGCGGAACGTACTCGGCCGGGTCGTGCTGCGCGTGCCCTTTCATGCGCATGGTTTTCGTTTCGATCAGAATCGGGCCCTCGCCGGCGCGGCAGCGTTCGACGGCTTCCTTGGCCACCCGATAGACGGCCACCACGTCGTTGCCGTCTACGATGTAGCTGGTGATGCCGTAGGCGCGAGCGCGATCCGCCAGGTTGCGAATCGGCACCTGACGCCGCACCGGCGTGGAATAGGCCCACTGGTTGTTTTCCACCACACAGACAAAGGGAGCGCGCTGCGTCGCGGCGAAGTTCATCCCCTCATGGAACGCGCCCGTCGACGTGCCTCCATCGCCGATCCAGGTCATGGCCACAATGTTCTGGCCCAGGTAGCGACCGGCCAGGGCCACTCCGGTCATCACTGGAATCAGATCGCCAAGCATCGAAATGGGAGAAATCACGTGGCGTTCCTTCAAATCGCCGAAATGGCTGGTGCCGTCTTTTCCGTGCGTGGGGGAATCGTAACGGGCCATGTACTGCAGGAAGATGTCGCGCGGGCGGTAGCCCTTGACCAGCAGCGCGCCGACGTTGCGGATCATCGGCGCCATCCAGTCGCGTTTTTCCAGCGCGTAGGCGGTTCCCACCGAGGTCGCTTCCTGCCCGAGACTCGAATACAATCCACCGACCACTTTGTTCTGCCGGAACAGGGTGACCAGGCGTTCTTCCAGCGAGCGGTTCAACCGCATGTAGTAGTACAGTTCCAGATGCTGCTCGCGTGTCAGCGAAATCTTCATGCTTGGCTCCCCATAGGACCCGCCGCACCCGCTCCGATGGGTACCGCGTCCTCTGCACGGGCAAACCCCTCAAGCCGGTCTTCCAGCTCAGCACATGACATCGGGCACATCGCGAGCTGAAAAACCGCTGCGAAATGTTCGATCGCCCGCTGCCGGACCGAAGCAAACTCAACCGGACGCCCCAGCAGCGCCTCGAGCGAAGTGGCCCGGCTGCCCGCAATCCCGCAGGGCACGATGAGGTCGAAATAGCGCAGATCGGTGGCAACGTTGTAGGCCAAACCGTGGGAAGTGATCCAGCGGCTCAGGTGCACACCGATGGCGCCCAGTTTGCGCGGCACCGGGCCGGGTTCCAGCACCCAGACCCCGGTCCAGCCGGCAATGCGCTGCGCGTGCACGCCGAAATCTTCCGAAAGGCGAATCATGACCTCTTCGAGCTGTCGCACATACCAGACTACATCCCGCCGGAGACGCGCCAGATTCAGAATCGGATAAGCGACCAACTGCCCCGGTCCGTGAAAGGTGATGTCGCCGCCGCGATTGCTCGGATGGAATTCTACGCCCATCTGCCGCAGCACGGAATCGGTCGCCAGCAGGTGTTCCCGCCGCCCATTGCGCCCCAGCGTGATGACCGGAAAATGCTCGCACAGCAGCAGCACGTCCGGCACGGCCTCGGCTTTGCGCGCGGCCACCAGACGGCTCTGCAGCGCGCAGGCAGCCGCGTAGCGCACTCTTCCGAGGTCAACCACGTGACATTCTGCTGTGGTCATGGCCCGCCTCGCCGGATGGCCGGCGTGGAAGAAACCTGCGCCTGCTCAGAACCCGGCACGCGATGCAAATTTTGATTCTATCAGCCGACCACGAGGCGAGCAATGGGCCGCTCGGGCTTTCCTTGACAGCTCTGGCAGCCACCGCTAAAATGGCACATTTATAAAAAAGGCAGCAAACGCAATGTAGGTCGGCTCGATGGATAAGAAAAAGCTGGAATACTTTCGCAAGAAGCTGGAAGCCAAACGGGAAGAGCTGCTGCACACCATTGCGCGCATCGAACAGGAAGGTCGTGCCGCCGATGAAGATACGACCGTGGACCTGGCCGACAAAGCCGCCAATTCCTACACGAAAGAGTTCCTGTTCGGCCAAACGGACCATGAGCGCGCCATCCTTCAGCTCGTCGAAGAAGCGTTGAAGCGCGTCAAGAACGGCAACTACGGACTTTGCGTACACTGCGGGGAAGAAATTCAGCAGAAGCGCCTGGAAGCGGTTCCCTGGGCGCGGCATTGCATCTCCTGCCAGGAAAAACAGGAACAGGGCCTGCTCTGAATCTCCAGTTTTTCTTCGATCCTGCCTGTCCTGCACACGCGTTCTGACCCCAGATTTGTTGGGAAGTATATAATCCGGATATGAAATTTCGTTTCACCCATCTCAGGGCTGGATGGGGGATGGTGCGGGACAGCCTGGCCGCCGTTCTTTTCCCGTCGAACTGCAGAGTCTGCGAACGTTTGCTGGAGCACGCTGCCCGGATTCCCGTTTGTCCGGATTGCCTTGACCAAGTGCAGCGAATTGCCGATCCGATGTGCGTCCGCTGCGGGCGTCCGTTGTTCACCCCGCCGATCCAGGCCGAAAATTTTCAGTGCCGACTGTGTCGCCAGGGACGATATGCCTTTCAGCTCGCCCGGAGCTACGCGGTGTACGAAGATTCGCTGGTGCGTCTGATCATCCTGTTGAAGCATCACGGGATCAAGCCGCTGGGTGCCTGGTGTGCGCAACGGCTGCGGGAGCTGGCTCAGAGGTATCCCGAGCTAGCTGGGGCGGATGCCATTGTGCCGGTGCCGTTGCATCCGGCGCGCCTGCGGGAGCGCGGATACAATCAGGCAGAATGGATTGCGCGGCCGCTGGCACGCCTGCTCCGCATCCCGTTGCGGCCTGACCTGCTCGCCCGGGTGAAACCCCGGCCGGAGAAGCTGAAACTAACGCGACGGGAGCGCTGGGAAGCCGTCCGTGGCGCGTATGCGACAACCGGCAGAGCCCAAGTTGACAATTTGCGGGTGCTGCTGGTAGATGATGTATTTACGACCGGTGCCACGCTGGATGCCTGCGCCCGCGCGCTGCTACGCCAGGGTGCAGCTCAGGTGACGGCACTCACGGTGGGGCGGGTTGTCCCGCAATGGACACGCCAGGTGCGGGAAGCTCCCGGGTCGAAGTGAGTATTGGGAAGGACAGAGCAGTGAGCGAAGGTGTCCGATCAGCAGACAAAGCTGGCCACCATCCAGGGCAGTCGAAACCTGCGGGTACAGCTCCCTCCCCTTCGGGGGGTACTCCGCGCCGCTCGTCCCCGCTGCAGGAGCCGGTTCTGGTTCTGAACGCCACCTTCGAACCGATCAACGTGACGGCGGTGCGCCGGGCCCTGGTCTTGCTGCTGAAGGGAGTAGCGCAGGCGGAAGAACACAATCACGCGGAAATTCATTCCGCAAACGCCTCCATGCGCGTTCCTTCGGTGATCCGGCTGCTCACCTATCGCCGCATTCCCCAGCAGACGCGGGCACTTTCGCGGAAGAACATCCTGCTGCGCGACCGCAATACTTGCCAGTTCTGCGGGCGGACACTGCCGGCCTCCGAGCTGACGCTGGACCACGTCATCCCCCGCTCTCGCGGTGGTCTTTCTACCTGGGAGAACCTAGTCACCTGCTGCTATCGCTGCAACAACCAGAAGGGGGATCGAACGCCGGAAGAAGTGGGGCTGCGGCTGGTGCGGCGCCCCCGTCCGTTCACGCTCCACACCTCGCGCCAGTTGATGCGTATGATGGGCCACCAGGACGAAAAGTGGCGCAAATATCTGTTCTATTGATCGCCGCTTTCGCCTGCTCCCGCCGACGGCTGTCGCCCAACGCAGAACAGAAGGCCCGCCACTTCAATCCAGTTGAATGGTTAATCCTTCGCGAGCGGCGATCGTGCGCGGGAAGCGGCGTCGTGCTTTCCGGACGATCGAGTCAATCATGCGGTCATTGTGGTCCGGGTCGTGATGGAACAGGATCAACCGTTTGGTGCGCGTTTCCCGGGCAATGGTGACTGCTTCCAGCCAGGTCGAGTGGCCCCAGTTCTGCTTTCCGGCCGCGTACTCTTCCGGCGTGTACTGGGCATCATAGATCAATAGATCGGCATCCGCGGCGAGGGCCCGCACATTCCGATCTCCGTTGGGGTCGCCCGGTTCGTTATCCGTCGCATAGACCACCACCCGTCCGCGGTGCTCGATGCGGAAGCCCAGACACCCCTGCGGGTGATTCAACCGGCTCGTGGTGATCTGCACTCCGTCATAGGTGGCCCGTTCCTCGCCGATTTCGTGGAAATGGCGGCGGGCGTGCATCACCGTCATATCCACAGGAAAGTACGGATTCAGCATCTGGTCTTCCAGGGCCTGCCGCAAACCGGTGTCCACCGAACGGAACGAATGAAAGACAAAGGAGTTGCGTGCATCGTACAACGGCACGAAAAACGGAATCCCCTGGATATGATCCCAGTGATAGTGGCTGAGGAAGACACGGGCCTGCAGTGGCCGGCGACCAAATTCCTTGCGCAGGGCATTTCCCAGAACACGGAACCCCGTGCCACAGTCGAAAATGAACAGTTGGTTTCCGGCGCGGACTTCAACACACGACGTGTTTCCGCCGTAGCGCAGGTTCTCCCGCTGGGGAGTCGGCGTGGAACCGCGCACGCCCCAGAAGCGCACAAGCATCAGCCCGCCTCCGGAATGGGAGTGAATTTCTTCCTGCCCATCTTGGCACAGTCTCCAGGACAACGCTACCCGATGGCGCTTTTCATGCAACCATTTGCCAACCCCTGCATCTGATAGGATAAAGCCACATCTTGGACACACCCCGGGAAGCAGCGTTGGATTTGCCAACGTTGCTTCTCTTCTTTTCCCTATTTCCGGCTCCCGCTGACCGACCTGCGCGTTGCCCAGTGACGGTGCACGACGCGCAAGCCGTTCCGCCAGTCTTCCCGCAGTCCGACACAGATCACTTCGACTTCCGGAGAAAAATACTGAAGAATCATTTCCAGCGTGGAATGAAAGCGCAGCGCCGGGGCCACCAGGTAGAGCAGCGGCGGTTTTTCCTGCAGCTCCACCCCGGGGAAATATCCATATCGCCGGAACTGATCCTGCTTCTGATGCAAATAGACCGTGGTCCAGTAGTCCAGCGCCTGCAGGGGCAGATGCAGAGATTCGTTCACTTTCAATTCAAAAACTGCCAGTCGACCTGAACGCGTGACACCGAGCAGATCGATGACTCCGCGATCCCCTCCAACCCAGGCGGGCACCTGCGCGTACAAAAACTCCGGTCGCAACTGCGCCTCCACCGTGGTTGGCTCGCGCAGGATCATCGCCTCTAGCCAGCGTTCGGCTTGAGCGCGGTAGTATCGGTTCTGGCGATCCCGGGCGGCCGGATGGCGCCGTGCGGCGACGCCTTTCACCCAGCGCGCAAAACGACTCCAATTCTGTTCGGTCAGTTCACGATTCCGCTCCGGATACCCGTACAAACACTGCCCGCCGCGCCAGCGGGCAATCTCCAGTCCGCGCACGCGGATGGCCACTTCGGCACGGCCGGGAACAACGGCGGCGTCGATCGCGTCCGGGACAAGCCTCTGGATGCGCTCGACCAGAGAACGGGCCTGCTCGAGCAAGAGCTGAGTTTGGCGGAGCGGACTGAGCTCGGTCTGCAGATTGCCCGTGTCGCGCACGTCCACCGGACGCAGGCGCCATTGCTCCGGATCGTATTCGTAGAGTTGAATCGTCAGTTCCTGGCGCAAGCCTCTTAGCCGCAGCGCCAACCCCAGACTGTGGCCACGCGGCACGAACACCCGCAGCCCGGCCAGCACCCAGGGCTTCGCGCGACGACGCAGCCAGTCGTACCATAACAGGCCGGTGGTCAGAATCCCGTCCACCACAGGACTCTCTTCTTCCCCGCCCACGCCCACCAGAGCGAAGCCCCGGGGGCCGCGCACCTGAATTCCTCGTGCATGCGCGCCGGAGAAAGAATGCTCCAGGTCGCTGGCCATCACCAAGTGAACCAGCCGGTCATCCGGAAATCCTTCCTCCAGCAGCGAACGAAATCGGTGCAGGAACACGGCCCGCGACAAACGGCGCGGTATCGTGGCTTGTCCCTGCGCAATCAGCTCGATGCGCCCGGGAGTTCGCCGGCCGAACCGGCGCACGGAGAGCACAATCCGGTTCTCTGACAGCTCGTCAACCTGCTGGATGCTTCGCACGAGATTCCACTGCTCGCACCACAGATGAATTCGAGGCTCGCCGCCGAACGCCAGCATCTCCCAGTGCAACTGGCCGACAACGGGTTGCCGCCGACCGTCTTCGATGATCTCCACGCCCCCGGACGCCAGCAGGGCACGCAAGGCGTGCTCCAATTCTTGAAGGGTAAACATTTTTGCAATTATAAACCGGTCTTTTTCGGAAGGGCGCCGGGGAAGTCCGGGAAAATTTATTCCAGCAGCAGACCGGTGATCCGGATGGAAGGATACTGATGATTCCAGTCGGCCGGGATGTGCTCCCAGCTCAGTTGCAGTTCTCGGCTCGCACCGGGTCGCAGGGGCGCAGCGCGCGGACCGATCACCCGCCGCGTATCCCGAAGAACAACCTGCTGAAATGCATCGCGAAACTCGACGGCGACTTCCATCTGCCGCACGGTGCGGGCGCCGCGATTTGTCACCACGCAGAACAGGTAGGTCACTTCCTGGCCGAGGAAATTTTCTGCGCGGCTCATTTGTACTCCGGAAAACTCGATCTGGCTGGCGTAGGCCTGCTCGGTCGTGCCCATGGGCAGCGGCGCAAGGGGTTGTGTCGGTCTGTTGCCGAACCGCACCAGAAGCAGGTAGGCCACAAACACCACCAGCACAACCACACCGGCACCGAACAGCAGCGCCAGCCCGAAACCTCGCCGCTGCGAAGGTTCCCAACCCGTCGTGCGTGGAAAATCTTCGGCCACCGCAACTCCCGTTTACCGACCGTGACTCAACCGCAACACCAATGGCTCCGGCAAGCCGGCGCGGCGCATCCGCTGCTGCACCGCACGCACATCGTACGGCACCCGCCAGAATTCCACCACATGGTGAACCAGGTCCGCAATGGCGAACGCGGCCCGAGGATCCCCGTCCCGCGGCTGTCCCACGGACCCCGGGTTCAACAGGTAGCGCGTCCCGGGCTCGATGCGCAGCGCCGTGAATTGCACCGTGCTCGCCGGGTGCAGATGCAGTACCTCCAGCTTTCCGTCCCGAAATGAAAATCCGCTCTGGAAATGCGTGTGACCGAAAAAGCAGACCGGGGTCGGCGCATCCAGCAGCCCGGGCAAGGCCTGGGCCGGCGCAAAAACATATTCGTCTTCATCGTGCAGTGAGCCGTGCACAAGAACGACCCCGTCCACTTCCAGCGGACCTGCCGGCAGTTTCCGCAAATAGTCGCGATTTTCTGGATGGAGTTGCTGCCGGGTCCACATCACTGCCTGGCGCGCGATGTCGTTGAAATCCTCGGCTTCGTCGAGTCCACAGCCTGCTTTGTCATGATTGCCCCGGATCGCCGTAGCCCCCAGTGTGCGGATCCGCTCGATCACCTCGTTTGGATCCGGACCATAGCCCACCAGATCCCCCAGACACACCGCACGATCCCAGCGCGCTGCCGCCGCTTCGAGCACGGCATCCAGTGCAGTGCCGTTAGCATGGATATCGCTCAGAACCAGGAAACGCGTCGCGGGGGGTGCCACTTGGGCATTATAGTCAAACTGTCCTGCACGTGCAGAAACTTCAGCGACCCGGCGGCCCGGCGATTTCGACGATTCCAGAGCAGGCCAAATCCCGGCGCTTCCTCAGCGAATCAGCATGCAGTCGCCGTAACTGTAGAAGCGGTACCCGGCATCCACGGCATGCCGGTAGGCCCTCAGAATCAACTCCCGATTGGCAAAGGCACAAACCAAAATCAACAGACTGGACTTGGGCAGGTGAAAATTCGTGAGCAATTGATCCACAATGCGAAATCGGTGACCCGGATAGATGAAAAGTTCCGCCTCGGCCCGACCGGCTCGAACCCATTCTTCCGAAGATGAACCCGACTGCTCCAGCTTCAGCGCAGCATCTTCCAGGGCCCGCACAACCGTGGTCCCCACGGCGAGAACCGGACGCCGCTCGCGCTTGGCGCGTCGAATGCATTCGGCGGTCGCCTCCGGGATTTCGTAGCTCTCCGGGTGCATCCGGTGGCGTTCGATCTGCTCGACTCGAATCGGCTGAAATGTTCCCAACCCGACGTCCAGGGTAATTTCACAAATCTCCACGCCGCGTGCTCGAATCGCAGCGAGCGTTCGTTCGGTGAAGTGCAATCCTGCCGTGGGCGCCGCCACCGCCGCACCTTTCCGTGCGTAGACCGTTTGATAGCGCTCTGCATCCTGCGGGAGGTCCGGTCGGTCGATATACGGGGGCAACGGAACATGTCCAATGCGATCCAGAACTGCCTCCAGGTCCTGTGCGCCGGGAAAACGCAAAGTACGCAAACCATAGGCTCCGCGACCGATGACTTCCGCTTTGAGCTCGCCGGTGCCAAAAATCAGACGCTCTCCCACACGCACCTTCCGACCGGGCCGCACCAAGGCCTCCCAGGTATCCGGAGCCAGGCGTCGCCCTAGCAGGACTTCGATTTGCGCCTGCAGATACTCACGCTTGTGGCGGCTCCTGCGGCCCACAGGCTCCGCACCGAAACCCATTCGGCGCGCAAAGAGTCGCGCCCGTATCACACGGGCGTTGTTGACCACGAGCAGTTCATCGCCGCGCAGAATCTCAGGCAGCTCTCGGAAAATCCGGTCGGTGAATGTGCCTAGCTCCCGCTCGATGAGCAGCAAACGAGACTGGTCGCGCTCAGCAAGCGGTGCCTGCGCGATACGGTCAGCAGGGAGTTCGTAATCGAACTCGTTTATATCCATCCCCAATCCCTTTCCGCCTCGAGAGATTTTATAGCAACCCCTGTCGGAAAGCCATGTAAGTCTGTATTGGAAAAAGTATTTTTCTAAATCATTGAAATAAAAAAACTTGAAAGAATTAAATTTTACTTGACAAAAATACACGCAAATTTTATTATTCATGATGACTAAATAAGGAGGTGGCCATGCCAACCATTACCCGCTGGGACCCATTTCGCAACCTGCTCACTTTGCAGGAGCAAATGAACCGGCTTTTTGAAGACACTTTCTCGCGGGCGCGTGCCGACGAATCGTCGCTAGCCGCCTGGGTGCCGCCGGTGGATATCTACGAGACGGAAAGCGAACTGGTGCTCAAGGCCGACCTGCCGGGCATCCAGGAAAAAGACCTCGACATTCGCGTCGAGAACAACATGCTGACGATCCGCGGCGAGCGCAAGTTCGACCAGACCGTGAAAGAAGACAACTATCTGCGGGTGGAGCGTGCCTACGGCACTTTCAGCCGCAGTTTCTCGCTGCCGAACACCGTCAACCCGGACGCGATCCGCGCCGAATATCGCAATGGCGTCCTTGAAGTGCGCATGCCCAAGCGCGAGGAATCCAAGCCCAAGCAGATTCGCGTCACGGTCGCTTCGGGTGCAAAGTAAACCTGGGAGGGTGCGGTGGGAGCGGGGACCCGCTCCCACCCTCCGACCTGCTACTTCACCGGGGGAAAGAATCCCATGCTTCGTTTCGACAAATTGACCATCAAAGCTCAGGAAGCTTTCGAGGCAGCACGCGAACAGGCAGCCCGGCTGAGCCATCAACAGATCGAGCCGCTCCACTTGCTGAGCGGTCTGCTCGCCCAGCCGGAGGGCATTGTGCCCGCGGTTCTGAACCGGCTGGGTGTGCGCTCAGAAATGCTCGCCACCGAACTGGCACGACAGCTCGAGCTGCTGCCGAAGGTGACCGGGCTTGCCCAGCAGTACCTGAGCGCCGCCAGCGAAAAGGTTCTGCACGGAGCCTTCGATGAAGCGGCGAAGTTCAAGGATGAATTCGTCTCTACCGAGCACATCCTGCTGGCGATTGCAGCGCTGGAATCGGATCCAGCCGCGCAGCTTCTGAAGCGCAAGGGGGCCAACTATGAAGCCATCCTGCAGGCGCTGACGGCGGTGCGGGGCTCGCAGCGCGTCACTTCCCCGACCCCGGAATCCACCTACCGGGCACTCGAGCAATACGCACGCGACCTGACCGATCTCGCCCGGCGCGGCAAGCTCGATCCCGTGATCGGTCGGGACGATGAAATTCGCCGCGTCATGCAGATCCTGGCCCGCCGGACGAAAAACAATCCCGTCCTGATCGGCGATCCCGGTGTAGGGAAAACAGCCATCGTGGAAGGTTTGGCCCAGCGAATCGTGGCGGGCGACGTTCCCGAGGTGCTCAAGCCCAAGCGCATTGTCGCGCTCGATCTCGCCGCACTGATTGCGGGTACCAAATATCGCGGAGAATTCGAAGACCGGCTGAAGGCCGTGCTGAAGGAAATCGCCGATGCCGAAGGGCAGATCATCCTGTTCATCGACGAACTGCACACCCTGGTCGGCGCCGGCGCCGCCGAGGGGGCGATGGACGCCTCGAACATGCTGAAGCCGGCTCTGGCGCGGGGAGAGCTGCGGGCCATCGGCGCCACCACCCTGAACGAATACCGCAAACACATCGAAAAGGACCCGGCTCTGGAGCGCCGCTTTCAGCCCGTCCTGGTCACCGAGCCCTCGGTGGAAGACACCATTGCCATTCTCCGTGGCCTGAAAGAGCGCTACGAAGTGCATCACGGCGTGCGGATCAAAGACTCTGCGATCGTGGCCGCGGCCACGCTCTCGCAACGCTACATCGCCGACCGTTTCCTGCCCGATAAAGCCATCGACCTGATCGACGAAGCGGCCGCCAGCCTGCGCATGCAGATCGATTCGCTGCCCGTGGAAATCGACGAAATCGAGCGCCGGATCCTTCAGTTGGAAATCGAGCGACAGGCGCTGCTGAAAGAATCCGACCCGCATTCTCAGGAGCGGTTGAAGCAGATCGAGCGGCAACTGGCGGAGCTTCGCGAGGAATCCAACAGTCTGAAAGCCCACTGGCAAAACGAAAAAGAGGCGATTTCCCGCATTCGCAAGCTGAAGGAAGAGATCGAAGCCTTGAAGGCACAGGAGCACCGCTACGAGCGCGAAGGCGACTTGGCCAAAGTGGCGGAAATCCGCTACGGCAAGCTGGCTGCGGCGGAGCGCGAATTGCAAACCGCCCAGCAGCGCCTGGCCGAGCTGCAAAAAGACCGCCGCATGCTGAAAGAAGAAGTGGACGATGAGGACATCGCGCGCATCGTCAGCAAATGGACGGGCATTCCGGTCGGCCGCCTGCTTGAAGGCGAGGTGGAAAAGCTCGTGCACATGGAAGAGCGGCTCCGGCAGCGCGTCGTGGGCCAGGACGACGCCCTGCAGCGCGTCTCGAACGCCATCCGGCGCAGCCGCGCCGGACTTTCCGACCCGCGCCGACCGATCGGCTCCTTCATTTTCCTCGGTCCCACCGGTGTGGGGAAAACGGAACTGGCGCGAGCGCTCGCGGAATTTCTGTTTGACGATGAACGCGCCATGATCCGACTGGATATGTCGGAGTACATGGAAAAGCATTCCGTGGCCCGCATGATCGGCGCGCCGCCGGGTTACGTCGGCTATGAAGAAGGCGGCCAGCTCACCGAGCACGTCCGGCGCCGTCCCTATTCCGTCATCCTGTTCGACGAAATCGAAAAGGCGCACCCCGACGTCTTCAATCTGTTGCTGCAGGTGCTGGAAGACGGTCGGCTGACCGACAGCAAAGGCCGGACGGTGGATTTCCGCAACACGGTGGTCATCATGACCAGTAACGTCGGCTCGACGGCCATTTTCGAGCTCGCGGGCCGGGATCCGGCGCGTGCGCGGCAGCAGGCGCTCGACGCCTTGCGGGCCACGTTCCGGCCGGAGTTCCTGAACCGAGTGGACGACATCGTTCTCTTCAACCCGCTGGGTAAAGAACAACTCGTGCAGATCGTCGAGCTGCAACTGAAGCAGGTCTCGCGACTGCTGGCCGAACGGAACATCACCATCGAGTTGACCGAAAACGCCCGCGAGCTGCTCCTGCGGGAGGGTTTCGACCCTGCCTATGGCGCCCGGCCGCTCAAGCGCGCCATTCAGCGACTCATCCAGGACCCGCTCGCCCTGGAGATTCTCGAAGGGCGGATTCTGCCGGGCGACACCGTCGTCGTCGATGCCGACCTGCGCGCCGGCCAGATGCGGCTGGAAAAAGCGGTCGTGAAAACAGAAGTTCGCTGAGGCGCGGCTCGGTTGACGCCCGCGGGGATGCACCGTAGACTGAATACGAGGAGGACTGGAAAGCTTCCATGAACACCATGAAAACCGCCCTGCTGTTGACGGGTCTGACTCTGCTGCTCCTGTTCGGCGGAGCCGCCATTGCCGGACAAGACGGCATGACGGTCGCTCTGGTTCTTGCCGTGGTCATGAATGGCGTCGCCTACTTTTTTTCTGACAAGATTGCGCTCCGCATGAGCGGTGCCAGGCCAGTGACCCGTGAGCAGGCGCCGCGCCTGTACGCCATCACCGAACGGTTGTGCCAGCGGGCCAACCTCCCCATGCCCAGGCTGTACGTCATCCCGCAGGCGGCTCCCAATGCGTTCGCTACGGGAAGGAACCCTCGCCACGCGGCGGTGGCCGTGACCGCCGGCCTGATGCAATTGATGGACGATGAGGAAGTGGAAGGTGTGATTGCCCACGAG
The DNA here is from genome assembly GCA_023512135.1 of Terriglobia bacterium. Taxonomy (GTDB): domain Bacteria; phylum Acidobacteriota; class Terriglobia; order Acidiferrales; family UBA7541; genus DSGC01. Next base: position 103,842 of record JAIMAG010000007.1, read on the forward strand.
CTGGCTCATGTGCGTAACTATGACATCCTGACCGCTTCGGTGGCCGCCACCCTGGCCGGAGCCATCACCTGGCTGGCCCACATGGGCCGCTGGGCAATGATTTTCGGCGGCGGCCGCGACGACCGCAACGGTGGCGGGTTGGCCGCGCTGCTGATGTTGTTCCTGGCCCCGATCGCCGCCCTGCTGATTCAGCTTGCGATTTCCCGGCAGCGGGAGTTTGCTGCCGACGCCACTGCCGCGCGTATCGTTGGACATCCCTTCGGTTTGATCCGGGCACTGGAAAAGCTGGGGAGCTACAACAAGAAAGTGCCGATGGACGTCGCGCCGGAAATGGCGTCGCTGTTTATCGTCGCGCCCCTGGGCACCGCGTCGGGGCTGCTGCACTGGTTCAGCACGCATCCGCCGCTCGAAAAGCGCATCGCGGCGCTGAAAAACCTCGTCATCGCCCGCTGAGAGTCTTCGGCCGGGAACGCGTCACAGCTTCAGCCAGCAGAACTCGCGAGTCAGAGGTGTCCGGTTCATGATTTCGCCGCGCTCCCTGCCCACGAGCACGCAGTTCGAGTGGTTGTAGCCGTAGCCGCCCTCCAGGTTGTACAGGCCGGGTTCGTTGGAAAACGTCATGCCCTCCTGCAGCACGGTTTCGTCGCCGAGCGCGATATAAGGCGCTTGATGGCCTTCCATGCCCTGCCCGTGCGCGGGCCGGTGGTAGACATACTTTTCCAACCCGGCCTTCTGGGCCAGAGACAGCACCGCCTCGGCCACTTCCTGACACCGCACACCGGCCCGGCTCAACTCGGCCTGTTTCAGTGTCATTTCGGTGTGCACTTCCCAGAGCTTCTTTTGCAAATCATCCATCGGGGCAATGTGCAGCGCGCGGTATCCCTCGCCGCCGTAGCCACCGATGCGGATCACACCGGAGATCTGCACCGCTTGCCCCCGGGCCAGTCGCGTATAGAAAAACTGATTCGGATGCGGATACGCGGTCGCGATCCCGGCACGACAATTCAGCCCGAGACTGATGCCCACCGCCTTGTGCGCCCGGCCGTCCACCTCTTTGCCCATCGCCGCCATCAGGGTGCGGGTGCCGAATTCCTGCGCAGCGTGCCGAACATCAAAATCCGTAATCGCGGTGCCATGCTCGAGAATGAACTCCCGCGCAAACTGCAGCATGGCATCATGCAGGGCCAGCGCTTTGCGCAGCAGGGCGATCTCCTCCGCCGTCTTGATCTGACGCATGGCCAGCAGGTCCTGCGAGACATCCGTGAGCGAGGCTTCGGGCAGCGTCTCGCGGAACTTGGCCATCAGCGATGGCGTTGGCTCGCGGTCAATCCCCAGCCGGGCGTTGCCAAATCCGCGCTTGGCCAGCCCCTTCAGCATCCACACAAACAGGTCCTCGCGCTTGCCCGCCTTCCACTGCACGGCGTCGTACCCGCCCGCATGCGGAAAGTCGAAATACCACTCGAACTCCTTCACCCACCACGAAGCCGCCATGTCGCGGTCCAGGCCCGGCAGGAAACCGATCGGGTCTCCCGTGGCCGGAACAAACAGGTAATTCGGCCGCTCCGTCTCTGTTAGAAAAATTCCGGTCAGATAGTTCCGGTTCAGCACATCGGCCACGATGGCTCCGTTCAATCCCTTCGCTGCCAGCTTCGCCTGGAAGCGTCGAACGGCTCTTCGATACCAGTCCACCTCGAGGCGAAACGGCGGTTGCAGCTCCGGAATTTTCGCCGGTTTGATGTCCGCCACCAGACGGGACGAGCGGAACAGGGGGCCAGCGCTAGCGGCAAACCCCAGAGTGGCCAGAAAACGACGGCGCGAAAGCATCGCTCCTCCTCTGTTCGAACTCTGTTCGAATTGTGCGCGCTATTCTACACGACGAGGTTTCCCCGAACAGCGTCTGCCAGAGAAGCTGGCTCGCGCCCGCCAGGCAAAAACGCCACTGTGCCGGTAAAGATTACCGTGCCGGCGGGCCCAACGCGAAAACGGGCACCCGGCGGCCACTCGGAAATAGTTGAAAACGCTCAGGTTCTACAATCTATCCCTGGCAACTCGCTTGGCCTTTCAGATGCTTATCCCAGAAATGCAAGTGTTCGCATCAGGAGGAGAACATGTTGGAGGATCGTGGTGGAACCGCACAATTGGCAGAAGGCACGCCGCGATGGGTGGTCGTAGCGTTTGCCGTTCTGACCGCGATTTCGTTGATCGGGGGAGGGATTGCCTGGAGCGCCTCCCGCCGTGCATCGCAAAATGAACAGGCCCTGGGCAATGAAGTTCAGTCGCTGCGGCAGACGATCGACCTGCTGGGCCAGCGGCTCGAGCAGGCCGAAGAATCCGCCGCCCAGGCGCGCGGCGAACTGGCCGTGGTGACCGACCGTCTGAAGCTGACCGAAGCGGAACTGAATCGCGCGCGCCAGCAGGCACGGCAGATTCGGGAAGACTATGCCAAGCAGCTCGCCCAGGTAGAAACGAACGTGAAAGGCGAGCTGGCCACGAAAGCAGATCTGAAGGCGGTCGAGGCCCTCGGCGGGGAAGTCAGCGGCGTGCGGGGCGAGTTGGAAGCCACGCGGCAGCATTTGCAGATGGCCCGCGGTGAGCTGGGCACACTGATCGCCCGCAACAGCGAAGAAATCGAGCAGCTCCGCCGCATGGGGCTCCGCGACTACTTCGAATTCACGCTCGAGGGCAAGGGCAGCCGCCAGAAGTTCGGCGACATCGTCGTGGAACTCCGCGGCACCAACACGAAGCGCAATCACTTCACCGTGGCACTCTATGTGGACGACCTGCGGCTGGAGAAAAAGAACCGCTCCGTGAACGAGCCGATCTACTTCTACACCCGTGGCACGCGCGCGCCGCTTGAGCTGGTGGTCAATGAGGTGGGCAAGAACCGCGCCGTGGGCTACCTGAGTGTGCCGAAAGGCGCCCCCATCCGGGCTTCCGGTAGCTGATTCACGCTGCAAACACGTAGACTCGGTGGCGGCTGATGTTCCTGCCGAGGCCAACACAGCCGCCACCGAATTTTTTTATGCCCGCACCTCAAGCTGAGGCTGTCCGGGATGTCATCCGCCGCTTTCGGCGAAGGAACTCGCGTGCGAGCGCCGGCAACTGCTCATAGGACAGCTTGCCTTCCTCGTACAGTTTGACCTTCGCCTTGGCTGCCTTGCGACGGCGGTGGTGTCGCTTCCAAACCAGAAAACGTTTCTCGTGGCTCATCCTTCCTTCTCCTGCCGGTCGAAAGAATAATCCGACCGGACACAGCGGACAAGTCTGCCGTGCTTTTTCGACGAACTTTGATTAGCATGAGCAAGCCGATGCAACCGCTGGTCCTGCAGGCTCGCCGGGCGCTGACTCCACTCGAACAGGTGGAAGATGCGGTGGTCGTCGTTGACGCCGATCGGATCGTCGCCATCGGCCGCAGGGGAGAGTTGCGCACACCCGATTCTGCCTGGCGGTTCGAGTTTCCCGACTGCACCCTCGTGCCCGGCTTCGTGGACATCCACATCCACGGCGCTGCCGGTCGCGACGCCATGGAAGCTACGCCCGAGGCCCTGGCCGCCATCGCCTCGGCCGTAGCGCGCTTCGGCACGACCACCCTGCTGGCCACCACCGTCACTGCACAGCTCGAGCACACTCTGCGCAGCCTGCGTGGCATGGCCGAGTACATTCTCCACCACCAGACCGACGGCCCGCCTGCGTCACGACAGGCGTGGATGGCTGGCGTGCATCTGGAAGGTCCCTTTATCAATCCCGTCCGCCGCGGAGTCCATCCGGAGGAATTCATCCTCGCTCCCTCTCTGCCCGTGCTGGAGCAGATGCTCGAAGCCGCACAGGGACAGGCCAGAATCCTCACGCTTGCGCCCGAGCTGCCCGGAGCACTCGAGCTGGTGGCAGCAGCCAGGCGACACGGACTGGTCGTCTCCCTGGGCCACACAGACGCCACCTACCAGCAGGCTTGCTCCGCCATCCAGCACGGAGCGCAGCATGCTGCCCACATGTTCAACGCCATGCGACCGTTTTCGCATCGGGAAACCGGAATCATCGGCGCCGTGCTGACTGCTCCGGAAGTCACCGCAGAACTGATCGCCGATGGGGTGCATGTCCACCCCGCCGCAATGCAACTGCTGCTCGCAGCCAAAGGTGTGGCCCGCGTGATTCTGGTCAGCGACGGCACGGCCGCCACAGGCATGCCCGATGGGAACTACCAACTGGGAACCATTCCCGTGGTGGTGTCTGGCGGGGTTTGTCGCGACCACCAAGGCCGACTTGCCGGCAGCACCCTCACGCTGGATCGCGCCTTGCGGAACATCGTTCGGTTGGGTGTCCCTTTCGAAGAAGCCCTGCGAATGGTGACCCTGAACCCCGCCCGTCTGCTCGGAATGGACTCTACGATCGGAATCCTGGCGCCCGGGGCGCAGGCAGACCTGGTCCTGCTGGACGATGACCTGCACGTTCGGGGAGTGATGACTCGAGGCACCGGCCTGCCTGGAGCGAAAGAGGAAAGTTAGGGTGCTGCGTGATGTTCTTCGGCAGGAATGCTGGTGCCGGCCCGTGCCGCAGCCTGCAGTCGCACCAGTGCTCGCTGCAGGGCGAACGTGGCTCGATCCCAGTCCACGTCCGCACCCTTTCCCGCCAGACGCTTTTCGGCTCGTTCGCGAGCGCGCGTGGCGCGTTCCACGTCGATTTCCTCGGCGCGTTCGGCAATCGCAGCCAGAACAATGACCCGGTCCGGTAAGACCTCGGCATAGCCATGCACGATGCTCAGATAACGGGTCATGTTCCCCTTGCGGTAGCTCAGCACCCCCACGCCGAGCTCGCTGATCAGCGGCGCATGGCCGGGCAGGATGCCGAGATAGCCACGCAGACCCGGCAGTTGCACCTCGTCTACGGTCTCGTGGACCAGTTGACGCTCCGGAGTGACCACCTCCAGCTCGATGCTTTCGGGAAGCAACGTCATGGCCGCGTCTTTCTCACCGGTCGCAGGCTCAGGCCGCTGCGGTCATCTGTTCGGCCTTTTCCAGCGCCTCTTCGATGGTGCCCACCATATAGAAGGCCTGCTCGGGCACATCGTCATGCTTGCCTTCGACAATTTCCTTGAAGCCGCGCACCGTGTCTTCTACCTTCACGTACTTCCCCTCGAGACCGGTGAACTGCTGGGCCACAAAAAACGGCTGTGAGAGGAACTTTTCGATCTTGCGCGCGCGGCTGACGATCAACTTGTCTTCGTCTGACAGCTCTTCGATTCCGAGGATGGCGATGATGTCCTGCAGATCCTTGTACCGCTGCAAAACCGACTTCACAGCCCGCGCCACGGTGTAGTGTTCCTGGCCCACAATGCGCGGATCCAGAATGCGCGAATAGCTGGCCAGCGGGTCCACGGCCGGATAGATGCCGCGCTCGACCACCTGGCGGCTCAGGTTCGTCGTGGCATCGAGGTGCGTGAAGGTGGCGGCCGGTGCCGGATCGGTGTAGTCATCGGCGGGCACGTAGATCGCCTGCACCGAAGTGATGGAGCCGCGCTTGGTGGATGTAATCCGCTCCTGCAGCTCCCCGATTTCTGTGTTCAGATTGGGTTGGTAGCCGACCGCTGAGGGCATCCGCCCGAGCAAAGCCGAAACCTCCGAACCGGCCTGCACGAAACGGAAAATATTGTCGATGAACAACAGTACGTCCAGGCCTTCCTCATCGCGGAAGTATTCTGCGACGGTCAGTCCCGTCAACCCCACGCGCAGCCGCGCTCCGGGTGGCTCGGTCATCTGACCGTAGATGAGCGCCACGCGCGATCGCTCCGGATCACCCGCCACCATGACGCCCGACTCCTGCATTTCCAGCCAGAGGTCGTTGCCCTCGCGGGTGCGCTCGCCAACGCCGGCGAACACCGATACACCGCCGTGCTTCATGGCCACGTTGTGGATCAACTCCTGAATGAGCACCGTCTTGCCCACGCCGGCGCCGCCGAACAGCCCGATCTTGCCGCCCTTCAGGTAGGGTTCGAGCAGGTCCACGACCTTGATGCCCGTCTCGAACATCTCCAGCTCGGTGGACTGTTCTTCCAGGGGCGGTGCGGGCCGATGGATGGAGTAGCGCTTGTCGCTGCGAATCGGGCCCAGCTTGTCCACCGGCTCGCCGAGCACGTTCATCACGCGCCCGAGCGTGGCCCGTCCGACCGGCACGGTGATCGGCGCACCGGTATCGATCGCCTTCATTCCGCGCACCAGCCCGTCGGTGGGTTTCATGGAAACACACCGCACCCGGCCCTCGCCCAGGTGCTGCTGGACCTCGGCCACCACGTCGACGGGTTCCGGGACGTCGAATCCATCGCCGACGATACGTATGGCGTTGTAAATGGCCGGCAGATGCCCTTCTTCGAACTGCACGTCCACGACCGGCCCGATGATCTGCACCACGCGCCCGATATTTTCTCTGCTGTTCGCCATTCGTCCTTCCCTCGCTGCTGGCTAGGTCGTCGTCGGAGCCGCCGCCCCGCTGACGACCTCGATGATTTCCTTCGTGATGGTTGCCTGTCGTACTTTGTTCATGTGCAGCGTGAGCGATTCGATCAGCTCTGCCGCATTGTTCGTAGCGGAATCCATCGCCGTCATGCGGGCGGCATGCTCGGCCGCCGCGGACTCCAGCAGAACCCGGAAAACCTGTGTTTCCACATGCCGTTCCAGCACGCGCGCCAGAATTTCCTCCGGCGGCTGTTCGTAGAGGTAATCCACCGGCACTGCGCCCGCCAGCGGAGTACGGGGAGCAGGCACCGGCGGATGCGTTTCCGCACGGTCGCTGACTTCCGCGGCCTCGGCCAGCCGCTCCGGCTCGATCGGAAGCAGTTTTTCCACCACCAGCCGCTGCGCGAGCACACTTTTGAACTCGTTGTAGAGAACATAGACCGCATCCACTTCGGCGCGGCAGTAGCGGTCCATCACCTGCCGGGCAATCTCCTGCGCCTGGGCAAACTCCACTCGCTGGCTGACGTTGATGTACTCCTCAAGAAAGCTGACCCGGCGCTTGCGCAGCGCATCGCGCACTTTCTTGCCGATCGGAATGACAAAAACCTGCTGCTCGCGATGGGCATGAAGGAATTCCGCCGCGCGGCGAATGATGTTGGCATTGAACGCGCCGCACAGCCCTTTGTCGCCGCTCAGCACCAGCACCAGCAGGCGTTCTTCGTCCCGCCGGACCATCAGCGGATGCAGCGGCTGGGGCACGCGCGCCATGGCCGAACGCATCACACGCAGAATCTGCCGGGCATACGGCCGCGCCGCAAATACCCGCTCCTGTGCCCGCCGCAACTTTGCGGCGGCCACGAATTTCATGGCCCGGGTAATCTGCTGCGTGTTGCGTACCGAGCGAACCCGTCTGCGGAAATCCAGCAGGGTCGGCATAGAACCGGTCTCAGATCCTCCGACTCAGTCCGCGGCCGCGCGGGAAGCGGAAGCCGCAAAGCGTTCCTGAAAGGCGTCCAGCACCCGGCGAATTTCGGCCCGCAGCTCGTCGTCGAGTGCCTTCTTCTCTTCGATTTTCTTCAGCAGACCGCTGTAGTGGGTGTCCACAAACTGGTACAGCTCCTGTTCGTAGCGCCGGCACTCGCTCACGTCGATGCTGTCCAGATAGCGATTCGTGCCCGCAAAGATGATGAGGATCTGCTTGGCCACCGGGAGTGGCTGGAACTGATCCTGCTTCAAAATTTCCGTCAACCGCTGGCCACGCGCCAGTTGCGCCTGCGTGGTGCGGTCCAGCTCGGAGCCGAACTGGGCGAAGGCAGCCAGGTCGCGGTACTGCGCCAGCTCCAGCCGCAGCGTGCCGGCAATCTGTCGCATCGCCTTGATCTGTGCGTTGCCGCCCACACGGCTCACCGAAAGACCCACGTTGATGGCCGGACGGATGCCGGCGTTGAACAGGTCCGCTTCCAGGTAAATCTGGCCGTCGGTAATCGAGATGACGTTGGTCGGAATGTACGCAGAAACGTCGCCCGCCTGCGTTTCGATCACCGGCAGAGCGGTCAGCGAACCGGCACCATTGGCATCGTTCAGCTTGGCGGCCCGCTCCAGCAGCCGCGAATGCAGGTAGAAGACGTCGCCGGGGAACGCCTCGCGCCCGGGCGGACGCCGCAACAGGAGCGAAATCTCGCGATAGGCCTGTGCGTGTTTGGAAAGGTCGTCGTAGAAGCAGACCGCATGCATTCCTTTGTCCCGGAAATATTCGCCGATGGCGCAGGCGGCATAGGGGGCAATGTACTGCATCGTGGCCGGCTCGGTGGCCGACGCCACCACGACCACTGTGTAGTCCATCGCACCGTAGTCGTTCAGAATCTTGATCACCTGCGCGATCGTCGAGCGCTTCTGTCCGATCGCGCAGTAGATGCAGATCATGTCCTGGCCCTTCTGGTTCAGAATCGTGTCCAGGATAATGGCCGTCTTGCCGGTCTGCCGGTCGCCGATGATCAGCTCGCGCTGGCCACGACCGATGGGAATCATGGAGTCAATCGCCTTGATGCCGGTCTGCAAGGGCTCGCGCACCGGCTGGCGATCCACCACGCCCGGAGCCAGCCGCTCGATGGGATTGCGGTGCTGCGTGACGATCGGGCCCTTGCCGTCCAGCGGCTCCCCGAGCGGATTCACCACTCGACCGATCAGCGCCTCGCCCACCGGGACCGACATGATCGTCCGCGTCCGCTTGACGATGTCTCCTTCTTTGATCTCCGTGTATTCCCCCAGCAGCACGGCGCCCACCTGGTCTTCTTCCAGGTTCAGTGCGATCCCGTAGACATGGTGCGGGAACTCGAGCATCTCACCGGCCATGACTTTCTCCAGGCCGTGTATCCGCGCGATGCCGTCGCCGACGGAAATCACCGAGCCGACTTCTTCCACCGCCACCGTCTGCTGATAATTCTTGATCTGGTCGCGGATCAGCTTTGCGATTTCGTCTGCTTTGATGTTCGCCATGCTCCTCTCCTACTCAGAAGCCAGTTGCGTCCGAAGCCGGGCGAGCTGGGAACGCACCGAGCCATCCAGAACCGTCGAACCGATGCGCACCACCAATCCACCGATCAGTCCTTCATCCAGCCGGTACTCGGCGCGCACCTGCTTGCCGGTGAAGCGTTCCAGCGCCCGGCGAAGTTCCTCCTGCTCCGCGTGGGTCAGCGCATACGACGAAGTCACTTCGGCTTCGGCAATGCCCAGACGCCGGTCCAGTTCGGCACGAAACGCTGCAGGCAGCTCCGCCAGCAAAGGGGTCCGGTGATTCTCCACCAGCACGCAGAGGAAATTCCGCAGCACCCTGCTGGCGTTCATCCGCGCGATCAATTTTTCGATCAGCGCGAATTTTTCGCTTCGAGGGACGGCAGGGCTGGCGAGAAAATTTCGCAGCTCGGAAGAGTCGCCCCAGAGTCTTGCGAACCCGGCGAGCTCCTGCTGCACCGCCTCGGCCACGCCGCCTTCCAGCGCAACATCGGCCAGGGCCGCAGCATACCGTCGCGTCAACGCTTTCAATTCGCACTCCCCGCCAGACTGCCGACGAAGGAACGGAACATCCTCGCCTGCAGCTCTGGATTCATCTGTTTCCGGATCAACGCCTCGGCCCGTTCCACAGCCAGCCGCGCGGCAAACGCTTTCAACTCCATCCGGGCCGCGCGTTCCGCCGCAGCGATCTCCTCTTGGACAGCTCGCTGAATCTTCCGCACTTCTTCGGCCGCCAGCGCCCGAATCCGTTCCGCTTCCGCGGCTGCTTCCTGGCGCGCCTGAGCACGCAGCGCCGCCACTTCCGCTTCCAACCCGGCCAGCCGCGCCTCGATGGCCGCCAGTTCCGCTTCAGCCTGCTGTCGGATCTGTGCGGCTTCGGCAATCGTGTTGGCCACCTGCGCGCTGCGGGCCGCAAAGTACCGACGGCCGTATCGGCGGCTCACATAGACCACCACGGCAAATACGAGCAGGAAATTCAGAATCCGGAACACCCAGCCGACCGCCGAGTGCGCCACATCCCCGGCCCCGGCGGCGGCTGCCGAACCGGCCGTCAGCAGCAGGGCCCCGCACACTATCGCAATCGTCCGAAGCAGTTCAGGACGCATGATCATCGCACCTTGCTGGGGGACGGCGCCGTGCCCTCAGCGCCCAGCACCAGACGCGCAATTTGCTCGGCCAGCACTGAGCTTTCCGCTTCCAGTTCTTTTCGGGCGGCAGCCGTTTCTTCGAGCACCCGCTGCTTGGCGCTGCGGATCTCCTGCTGGCCCCGCTCCCGTGCTTCCCGGATCAGTCGGGCACGCTCTTCCAGCACCAGCCGGCGCGCGGCTTCCTGTTCCGCGTAAATTTCGGCCCGTGCCTGCTTCAACGCTGCCTGATAGGCGGCTTCCTTCTGTGCGGCGGCAGCCCGGGCAGCTTCGGCGGCCTGGCGGGCCCCCTCGGTGCGTGCGGCACGCTCGGCCAGCACCTGCTCCATCTGCGGAAAGAAATTCGCTCTAAGGAACAGATAGAAAAGAAAAACGAGAATCACGGTGGGCACAGCTTGCAGGAACAACTCTCCGAGTTGTCTTACAATTTCCATTCGCACTCAGGAGACATCGAGACTGCCAGCCTCTCGACCCGGGCCTGACGAAAAGGGAGGAGGCTTGCCCGTCAGACAGTCTGCCGACCTCGAAGCAAAACGAAATTTTATAGCATCCCGGCAAAAATCCGTCAACGACGCTTGTCCCCTCCGGGCGCGCCTTGCTAGAATTCGTCGGCTGACGGTCTGCGGCGTTCTCGTCGGAAGGGGCCGGGCAGCCGCGCCCGGGCCTGCCGACGACGTGCCAACCCAGTCATCCGTCGCCAGCCGCCGAATACGCCCAGCGAGGAGCGTGCATGCCCGCATTCCCCGGTGTGGATTTCATCGACTTCGATTCCCTGCTGACGGACGAAGAAAAGCTGGTCCGCCAGACGGCCCGCCAGTTTGTGGATGAGCAGGTGCTTCCGATTATTGAAGCCTGCAACCGGGAAGGACGCTTCCCGACCGAACTGATTCCGCAGATTGCCGAACTGGGATTTCTCGGGGCCAACCTGACCGGATACGGCTGCGCGGGCATGTCCAATGTCGAGTACGGCCTGGTCATGCAGGAGCTGGAGCGGGGCGATTCCGGCCTGCGGAGCTTCGTTTCCGTGCAAAGCGCTCTGGTGATGTATCCCATCTACACCTACGGCTCGGAGGCCCAGAAAGAAAAGTGGCTGCCCCGATTGCAGTCCGGCAAAGCGATCGGCTGCTTCGGGCTCACCGAACCCCAGTTCGGCTCCAACCCCGGGGGCATGCTCACCCGCGCCCGCCGGAAAGGTGACCGCTACATTCTGAACGGCGAAAAAATGTGGATCACCAACGGTTCGGTGGCCGACGTCTGCCTGATCTGGGCCAAAACGGAAGACGATGTCGTGCGCGGCTTTCTGGTCGAGCGCGGCACGCCCGGGTTGAAAGCCTGGGATGTGCACGGCAAATGGTCGCTGCGCGCCTCGGTCACCTCCGGGTTGGCGATGACCGACTGCGAAATCCCCGCCGAAAATCTGCTCCCCGGCGCCGAAGGCCTGAAAGCCGCTCTGAGCTGTCTGACGCAGGCGCGCTACGGCATCGGCTGGGGCGCCATCGGCGCAGCGATGGCCTGCTACGACACCGCCCTGCGCTACGCCCGCACCCGCAAACAGTTCGCCAACCGCCCGATTGCCTCGCACCAGCTGGTCCAGGACAAACTGGTCTGGATGATCACGGAAATCACCAAAGCGCAACTGCTCGCCCTGCACGTCGGCCGACTGAAAGACCGGGGCCGTGCCCACCACACCCACATCTCGATGCTGAAGATGAACAACGTCTGGATGGCGCTCGAAACGGCCCGCAAAGCCCGCGACATCCTGGGCGCCAACGGCATCGTGGACGATTACTGCATCATGCGCCACATGAACAACCTGGAATCCGTGTACACCTATGAAGGCACCCACGACATCCACAAACTGGTGATTGGAGAACGCATCACCGGCATCGCCGCCTACGTATGAACGCACCGGAGCAAGTCCGACCCGCGGCTTCGGGTGGCTGGTCGCACATCCCGCCCTGTCCACCGGCCAGGCTATTCTTTCCACGGCCGGCTTCGCGTATCATACGTCCCGCTCTGCGGACGGTAGAAACCTCGCCCGCAGCCGCGCCGCTCGAGGAGTGCATATGGAATCCTTGTTGAGCCTTGAATTTCTGCGCGTCGTCGAAGAAGCCGCCATCGCCGCGGCCCGCACGATGGGTCTCGGTGACCGACACAAATCCGACGCCGTGGCCGTCGAAGCCATGCGCCGGGTCATGGATACGGTGGAAATGGACGGCACCATCGTCATTGGCGAAGGCGAACGCGACGAAGCCCCGATGCTCTTCATCGGCGAAAAAGTAGGAGCTGCGGCTCACAACCCCGGCCGCAACTATCCACAAATTGACATTGCCGTCGATCCGCTCGAAGGCACGAACCTCTGCGCCACCGGTGCCCCGAACGCCATCGCCGTACTGGCAGCCAGCGAAAAAGGCGGCCTGCTGCACGCGCCGGATATCTACATGGAAAAAATTGTCGTCGGCCCGTCCTGCAAAGGCGCCGTCGAGCTGGACGCACCGGTCGCAGAAAACCTGAAGGCCATTGCCAAACGCCTGGATCGCGACGTGGAAGACCTGGTCGTCATCGTCCTGGACCGCCCCCGCCACGAAAAACTGATCCAGGATATCCGCGCCGCCGGCGCGCGGATCAAGTTGATCAGCGACGGTGACCTCTCGGCCGGAATCTCAGCGGCGGTGGTCGGCACCGGTGTCCATGCGGTCATGGGCACCGGCGGCGCTCCGGAAGGTGTACTCACCGCGGCGGCGCTCCGTTGTTTGAATGGCCAGATCCTCGGCCGCCTGGTGGTCAGCAAGCCGGAGCATGAAGAACGTCTGGCCAAGATGGGGATCAAAGACCCGAAGCGCATCTACGACACCGAAGACCTGGCCCCGGGCAAGAACATCATCTTCGCCTGCACCGGGGTCACCGAAGGCAGCCTGCTCAAAGGGGTGCGCTTTTTCGGAGAAGGCGTGCGCACCCACTCCCTGATCATGACGCTCAACCCGCGTCAGGTGCGGTTTGTCGATACGGTTCATCTCGAGCGGCGGCCCGACGTCAAAGTCCGCTTCGCCTAGCGTCGGACGGCCACACGGAACGCTCCGACCCGGCGCTGCGTATCTGTAAGGAGAGGGGGATTTCAACGCCTCCATGACCACACCGGCCAAACCGTCACCAGAAAAAAAGAGCACCTTGCTCTGGTGGGTTCTGGGACTTCTGCTGGCCAGCGTCGTGCTCCTCGGATTGGGAATTTTACTGGTCAGCCGGTTCATGATCAGCCAAATGCAAATTACCCATTCTCCGGCGGAGGTCGAAGTGCGCACGCCGGTCGGGGACATTCGCGTGAGCCAAGAAGAGCGTCCCGTCCTCGACCTGCCCGTTTATCCGAATGCCCGGCTCGTGGACCCGCCTGCAACGGTAGAACTTTCACCGCCAGACGCAGAACCCGTGTTCATCACCGCCGCCAAATATCGCACCGACGATCTGCCTTCGTCCGTAGACGCCTGGTATCAGGAGCAGCTCGGGAAAGAGTTCGAACGCGAAGGCCCCAACGTGATGCTGCACAAAAAAGAGGTCTTTGGTGTGGAGATTCGTTCTGATGACATCCTTTTCCTGGCCAAAGAAGAAGACCGGATGCGGGCAGTCGTGATTCAGAAAAAGGGATTTGCCACGGAAATCGCTCTACTGCACATCGGCAAGCAACCGACCCTCTAGCTCATCCCGGGTCTCGCCATTCTGCAGCGGATTTTTTGTCCGTAGTGTGCCGCAGGTTCGGAGCACGCACGCCGGCGCCTGCGGACGGCCGCGCCCGGCCGCCGCCCTGGCCCGGCAGCTAACGCTGCTGTCCGTGGGAGACGTGCTGTCCCGAACGTCGTGGCAACGACGAGGCCGGCCGTGTCGTCGGTGCCGGACGCGTCCGCCCGTTGCTGCTGGTGACGTGGTCACTGATCGCCTGCAGCCGCTTCAAAATGGATTGCCACTGCTCCGCGTCCAACTGCCGCAAGTACGGCCGCAACCCCTGGATGAACGGGTCTTCCATCAGCGCCTCGCCGTTCGATTGCGGGATGAAGAACCGGTTCAGTCCCACGCCCAGAGCTTCAGCGATCTTTTCCAGCGTGCCCAGGCTGGGGGTCATCTGGCCGCTTTCGATCCGCGAGAGATAGGAACGCGAAACGCGGGAACGCGCCTGCAGCTGGCTCTGCGTCATCCCGCGCGATTCGCGCAACTGACGGATGCGCAGGCCGATGTTCTCTACCGTCTCGCGGTTCGGCCAGTGTTCGAACAACTGTCGGTCGTCCCCCGGCAGCTCCTGCGTCGGAGGCGGGGGCACCATGAGTTCGATCTTGGGTGGCAAAGCACGCAGACACCGGCGGCAGTTCCCGGACTTCGTCAGGTACTGCACCAGGCCGCATACCTTGCAGCGAACTACTTCGCGGTCCAGTTCCAGGTCGGGTTTGTGACCGTTTTTCTCAGACACAGTCGTCCTCGCAGACTCTTCCGGCGCGGGACACGGAGGAACGATCCGGTGGGGGAAGGCAAAAACTGGCGCACCGTCATTCTGCGAATTTCGGCCCTGCGTGTCAAGTCCTTTTTGCACGAAGCGAACGGTGCGCGCCTCACGCACCGGTTCGCACCTGCGTTCCTCGGCATGTTGTTCTACAATAGCCGCCGAGACGAACCCGCAACCCCGGAACGCTGGGTTGCGGCTCGATTCGGGAGGATGTGTTTGATTCCAACGCGCACGGAAGCCTGGCAACTGCTCTGCGAATACACCCAAAACGAAAATCTACGCAAGCACGCTCTGGCGGTCGAAGCATGCGTCCGTGCCTATGCCCGCAAATTCGGCGCCGACGAAGAATTCTGGGGCATCACGGCCTTGCTGCACGACTTCGACTACGAACGCTGGCCCAATGAGGAACGCCATCCAACAGAGGGCCATCCCTCCGAAGGCGCAAAAATCCTGCGCGAACGCGGCTACCCCGAAGAAATGATTCGTGCCATCCTGGCACACGCCGACTACACCGGCGTCCCACGCACCTCCCTGCTCGAACACGTACTGTTTGCCTGCGACGAACTGGCCGGATTCCTCACAGCCTGCGCCCTGGTCAAGCCAAACAAAAGCATCCACGAAGTGGAACCGGCTTCGGTGCAAAAAAAACTGAAGGACAAGGCCTTCGCGCGTGGAGTGAATCGAGACGACGTGCGCCGGGGTGCGGAAGAACTCGGTATCCCCCTGGAAGAACACATCGGCTTCTGCATTCAGGCCATGCGTTCGATTGCGGACCAGCTTGGCCTGGCCGGCCATGCGTCCGCACCCGCCAGGCCAGCGGACAGCGCTGCACAGGGAGGTGCGGACTAGCATATGTCGATCCGACGGGAAGACGTGTTGCGCGTCGCCGAGCTGGCCCATCTGGAGCTCAGCGAGCACGAGGTGCAGTTGTACCTGCAGCAGCTCGACTCCATCCTCCGCTACGTGGAAAAATTAAACGAGCTGGATACGGAAGCCGTCGAACCCATGGCCCAAGTCCTGACTGCTTCCCCCGCGGAAGCCGACCCTCTGCGAGAAGATCTCCCGCGCCCCCACACCGCGGGCGAACATGTCCTGCGGAATGCACCCGAGGCGCGACCGCCGTACTTCCGCGTCCCGAAGGTCATCGAACGATGAGCGCGCCCACGGCGTGGACCGTCGAATCTGTGCGCCGTGCGCTCACGGCAAAACAGATTTCCGCTCGCGAACTCACCGACGAATTCTTCCGCCGTATCGGGGAACGCAATCCGGAGCTGAACGCCTACCTGGCCCTTTGCCCCGAACGGGCCTATGCCCAGGCCGACCGCATTGACCGTCAGGTGGCCCGGGGTGCGAGCCTGCCACTCTTGGCAGGCGTGCCCGTCGCCATCAAAGACGTCATCAGCACGGCAGGCATCGTCACCACCTGCGGCTCGCGCATTCTCCAGAATTACATCCCCCCTTATGACGCAACCGCCGTAACCCGCCTGGAACAGGCCGGGGCTATCCTCCTCGGCAAAACTAACTGCGATGAATTTGCCATGGGCAGCTCGAACGAAAATTCCGCCTATGGCCCGGTGCGCAACCCCATCGCCCCCGACCGCGTTCCCGGCGGCTCCAGCGGAGGCTCGGCCGCAGCGGTGGCGGCCGGACTGGCCGTCATCGCCTTGGGGACCGACACGGGCGGCTCGATTCGCCAGCCGGGTGCCCTGTGCGGCATCCCCGCTCTGATGCCCACCTATGGGCGAGTCTCCCGTTATGGCTTGATTGCCTTCGCTTCCTCGCTCGACCGCATCGGCCCCTTCGGCCGCACCGTTGCCGACGTCGCGGCGGCCCTAACCGTCCTGGCGGGCGAAGACGCAAACGACTCCACCTGCGCCAGAACCCCGGTCCCTGACTACACCGCCGAGCTGCACAAGCCTGTTCAGGGGATGCGGCTGGGCATACCGAAAGAGTACTTTGGTGCCGGAATGGACCCCGCCGTCCGGCAGCGTGTGGAGCAAGCCATTCAGCAACTGGCGCAACTGGGTTGCACAATTGAGCACATCAGTCTTCCTCACACCGACTATGCAATCGCTACCTATTACCTGGTGGCCACTGCGGAAGCCAGCTCGAACCTGGCGCGCTATGACGGCGTCCGCTTCGGCTTCCGCGCACCGGCGGCGAGCCTGGCCGAGATGTACCGACGAACCCGCGGTCAGGGCTTCGGGCAAGAAGTAAAGCGCCGCATCATGCTGGGCACCTATGCTCTGTCGGCCGGATACTATGAAGCCTATTACTTGCGCGCACAGAAGGTTCGCTCCCTGATTGCTCGCGATTTTGCAGAAGCCTTCCGCCAGGTGGACTTGATTGTCACGCCCACTTCACCTGTGCCCGCTTTTCGTCTGGGCGAGCGTACCAGCGATCCCCTTCAGATGTATCTTGCTGATATCTATACAGTTACAGGATCACTGGCCGGCCTCCCGGGGATTTCCGTGCCCTGTGGTACCACGCCGGAAGGGCTACCGGTTGGTCTTCAGATTCTCGGGCCGCATTTTGAAGAGGCACGTGTGTTGCGTCTGGCTCACGCGTTCGAACGAGCCAGCGGATTTTCAAGTTGAGGTGCTGTCTTCGCAGACGTGCCTTCGTGCGCTGTTTTTTTCCGCGTGCGCACAATTCACTGCTCCAAATAATCATAAAATTCTTCCAGAAAGTGTCAGAAGTTACACACGGCGCGCGACGTATTCTCCTCTCGCCCCATGAGCAACGTCTGACGCTGCTCCAAACAACCCTTTCTTCTTCCACTGTTTGCCACTGTTTTTTGTCCACCAGATAGCGCAAAGGTTTGTGACCGATAGAACGGAAATACTATTGCAGGGAGTTTTGTGCAGCCCTTAGCATGCGGCTGTCATCTAAACTGTTGGGAGAAAAATCTGTGGTTCGAATTCGTTCCAGCCAGAAGCTCTTCACGGCCGAAGAAGTGGCCAACCTGACAGGTATCTGCCTCGAGCACCTGCTGGCCCTCGCCCGTGCCAAAAACCTGGGCTTTCTTTCCAAAGCTGCCGAGGCGGCCGGGACACAGGTCGAGCGCTGGCTGTTTACCAACTCCGATCTGATGATTCTCACCGTGCTCTACCCGCGTTGCCAGCACTGAGCGTCGCCCCGCCTCCACGGCCGCAGCCGTTCGAAGCTGCCCGAACGCTCCCTTCCGGCAAGGAGGGGTCATTTACCTTCCGCACCAGGCGAGCTATCCTAGAGCCCGCACCGAGCGTGGCTAAACCTTCCGGGGAGCACTGGCATCTCACTGGAGGGTGGCCGAAAACGGCCGGCAGTAAACAGAACGCTATGCCGCAAGTATCCAAAAGGGTGATTTCGACCCTGCGGGCCGCACTGGCACGTCTTGCCCTGTTCCTGCTGGCGTTTTCTTTGGGGCTGTTGTCGAACGCCCAGCAGCCCGTCCCGGAACCCCAGCCTCCACAGGAAGAAGCCACCCGGGTACCCAGCACGAGCAAAAAACTGATTCTGACCGACGGCACCTTTCAGCTCGTCCGCGAGTACGAGCGCCGGGGTGACCGCGTCCGCTACTACAGCGTGGAGCGCTCCCAGTGGGAGGAACTGCCGGTCGAACTGGTCGATTGGGAAGCCACCCTGCAGGCCGAGCGCGAGGCCGAACGCCGCCGGGAAGAGATCCGGAAAAGAATCGAGGAAATTCGACAGGAGGAGCTGGCCCGATCCATCCACGTGGACGCCAGCATCGAAGTTGGCCCGGGGCTATTTCTGCCCGACAGTGCCGGGATGTACGTGGTCCTAGACGGCCAAATCTTAGCTCTAGGGCAATCACCCGTAGAAATGCAACTCGACAAAGGGCGCTTGCTGACTCAAATTCTCGTGCCGGTACCCGTGATCCCCACCCGGCACCGGGTTCAGCTGCCCGGAGCACGGGCTGCTGTCCGGCTTCGTCACGGCCAGCCGGAATTCTACTTCCGGACCGCAGACGACCGCACCCCGGAGATCGAACTCGTGCGCGCCCGCATCAAAGGTGACCGCCGCGAAGTCCAAACCATCAATACGTTTGTGACCGGAGACCAGATCGAACAACGGGACACCCTGCTGTTGCAGCGCTGGCCGGTGGCTCCGCGTGTCTATCGCTTCACGCTCGGGCAGAGCCTGGAACCGGGCGAATACGTGATTCTGGAGCTTATCCCTCAGAAAGGGATCAGCGTATTCGTGTGGGACTTCGGGGTGGACCGGCCACCGGCCAGCCCTCAGGCCGGCAAGACTCCCTAGACGCTCTGCCTGCCCGCTCGGACGGGTGGCCGTCAATTCTCTGCGGTCGCACCGCCCGAATCGGCCCGCAGGAAGTCCATCGCCGCCGCTTCTTCCGGTGTCAGTTCCGGTTCGGCCGGAGTCGGCACTTCTGCCGGCGGCTGCGTCAGCAGCCGGATGTTCCGGTAGTACTCCAGCCCCGTTCCGGCAGGAATCAAGCGGCCCATGATTACGTTTTCCTTCAACCCGCGGAGATAATCCACTTTTCCGGAGATGGCCGCTTCGGTCAGCACGCGGGTGGTCTCCTGGAAGCTGGCCGCCGAAATGAACGAATCCGTCGAAAGCGAGGCCTTGGTGATGCCGAGCAGCAGCGGCCGGCCCGTGGCCGGGCGGCCCCCTTCTTTGATTACGCGCTCGTTTTCTTCCCGGAAGCGGAACTTGTCCACCTGCTCCTCGAGGATGAAGCTGGTGTCGCCCACATCTTCGACCTTCACCCAGCGCATCATCTGCCGGACGATGACTTCGATGTGTTTGTCGTTGATGTTCACACCCTGCAGCCGGTAGACCTCCTGAATTGAGTTCACCAGGTACGCCTGGGTGAACTTCTCGCCCAGTACCGCCAGCAGGTCGTGCGGGTTGAGCGGCCCGTCAATCAACGGCTCGCCGGCGCGCACGCGCTCGCCTTCCTGCACGTTGATGTGCACGCCGCGCGGGATGGCGTATTCTTTTACGGTCTTGCCGTCTTCGCTCTCCACATAGATGCGCCGCAGACCCTTGGTGATTTCGCCGTAGCGAACAATGCCGTCGATCTCGCTGATCACAGCCGGGTCCTTGGGCTTGCGGGTTTCGAACAGCTCGACCACGCGAGGCAGACCGCCGGTGATGTCCTTGGTCTTCGTGGTCTCCCGGGGAATCTTCGCCAGCACGTCGCCGGGCATCACTTCGTCCCCATCGGCTACCATCAGGTGCGCGCGGGAGGGCATCAGGTACTTTTTGCGCGTTCGGCCCGCGGAGTCGCGAATCAAAATCATCGGCTGATGCTTTTCGTCTCCCGGAGGCAGCGTGACCACCAATTGCGCCAGGCCGGTGACCTCGTCGAGCTGCTCTTCGATGGTCAGGCCCGGCTGCAGGTCCTTGAACTGCACCGTGCCTCCCACCTCAGTCAGAATCGAGAAGGTATAGGGATCCCATTCCACCAGCGTTTCGCCCAGGCTGACCGGCTGGCCATCTTCGACCAGCAGCCGTGCGCCGTAGACCACGTGGTAGCGCTCCTTCTCGCGGCCTTTTTCGTCCACCACAGCGATCAACCCGGAACGATTCATCGCAATGCGGGTGCCGCCGCGCCCCTGCACGGTGTTCAGGCCGATGTACTTCACAAATCCGTTGTTCTTCGCCTCGACCTTCGACTGTTCCACCACCCGGGTCGCCGTACCGCCGATGTGGAAGGTGCGCATGGTCAGCTGCGTGCCCGGCTCCCCGATGGACTGCGCCGCGATCACCCCCACCGCCTCGCCCAGTTCCACCATGCGTCCGGTGGCCAGGTTGCGGCCGTAACACAGCGCGCAAACGCCCCGTCGAGATTCGCAGGTCAGCACCGAACGAATCTTTACCCGCTCGATGCCGGCGGCCTGGATCGCAGCGGCCAGCTCCTCGGTAATCTCCTGGTTCACTTCGACGATGACGTTGCCCTCGTAATCTTTGATCTGTTCGAGCGAAACACGGCCCACCACGCGCTCGCGCAGCGGCTCGACCTCGACGCCGGCCTCGATGATCGGCTCGACGTAGATGCCGTCCACCGTACCGCAGTCCAGTTCGCTGACAATCACGTCCTGGGCCACATCCACCAGCCGGCGCGTCAGGTAGCCCGAGTCCGCGGTCTTCAGCGCCGTGTCCGCCAGGCCCTTCCGCGCGCCGTGCGTGGAAATGAAGTATTGCAGCACGGTCAACCCTTCGCGGAAGTTCGAAGTGATCGGCGTTTCGATCACTTCCCCGGAGGGCTTCGCCATCAGGCCGCGCATCCCGCTCAACTGCCGGATCTGCTGCTTGGAGCCGCGCGCGCCCGAGTCGGCCATGACGAAAATCGGATTGATCACGCCGGCCCGGTCCTGTTCCTCGAGGGCCTTGAACATCTCGTCGGCCACTTTTTCCGTCACATCGCTCCAGATGGCGATCACCTTGTTGTACCGCTCGCCGTTCGTGATGGCGCCATCCAGATACTGCTGCTGGACTTTGACCACTTCCTTTTCGGCCTGCTCCACCAGACGGTTCTTGTTCTCCGGGATCACCATGTCGTCGATCCCGATCGAGATGCCCGCCTTCGTGGCGTACCGGAAGCCCAGCTCCTTCAGCTCGTCCAGCATCTGGACGGTGCGCTCCAGTCCGAAGCGCAGATGGCAGTACTGCACCAGTTGCTGGATCCCTTTCTTCTTCAGCAGACCGTTGATGAACGGCACATCTTTCGGCAGGTGGTCGTTGAAGATCACTCGGCCCACCGTTGTGTTCAGGAACTGACGGTTGAAGTTGACCGGCTCGGTGTGCAGCACGTCCTGATCATCGTACGCGTTGGTCAGGTCGATCACCTCGCCGGTGTAGCGCAACCGAATCGGGCTGAGCAGTTCGACCTCGCCGGCTTCCAGGGCCAGCAGAACCTCCTCCGTAGCACCGAAGGCCCGGCCTTCGCCCTTGGCGCCCGGCTTCGCCTTGGTCAGATAGTACAGCCCGAGCACCATGTCCTGGGTGGGCACAGCCAGCGGCGTGCCGTTGGCTGGCGAAAGAATGTTCACCGAGGAAAGCATCAGCACCGCAGCTTCGATCTGTGCTTCCGGAGACAGCGGGATGTGCACCGCCATCTGGTCGCCGTCAAAGTCCGCGTTGAAGGCGGTGCAGACCAGCGGGTGGATGCGGATGGCCTTCCCTTCCACCAGCACCGGCTCGAACGCCTGAATCCCCAGCCGGTGCAGCGTCGGAGCACGGTTCAGCAACACCGGGTGCTCGCGGATGACTTCTTCCAGAATGTCCCAGACGACCGGTTCCTGCTGCTCGACCATCTCCTTGGCCTGCTTGATCGTGGTGCAGTGGCCGCCCGCCTCGAGCTTGTGATAGATGAAAGGCTTGAACAGCTCGAGCGCCATCTTCTTCGGCAGACCGCACTGGTGCAGTTTCAACTCCGGACCGACCACGATCACCGAGCGGCCGGAATAATCCACGCGCTTGCCGAGCAGGTTCTGCCGGAAACGTCCCTGCTTGCCCTTCAGCGTGTCGGAAAGCGACTTCAGGGGACGGTTGTTCGCCCCCCGCAGCACGCGGCCGCGGCGGCCGTTGTCGAACAGCGCGTCGACCGCCTCCTGCAGCATGCGCTTTTCGTTGCGCACGATCACGTCGGGCGCGCGCAGCTCCATCAATTTCTTCAGCCGGTTGTTGCGATTGATCACCCGCCGGTACAGATCGTTCAGGTCCGAGGTGGCAAACCGCCCGCCGTCGAGCGGCACCAGCGGGCGCAGCTCCGGCGGCAGCACCGGAATCACATCCAGAATCATCCATTCCGGCTTGTTGCCGCTCTTGCGGAACGCTTCCACCACCTTGAGCCGCTTGGCGTACTTGATCCGCTTCTGCAGGCTCGGATCAGTTTTCATCTTCTCGCGGAGCTCTTCGCTCAGCGCTTCCACATCGACGCGTTTGAGCAGCTCCTTGATGGCTTCCGCGCCCATCGCTGCGCGAAATTCTCCCGGATGCTGCTGCGCCAGTTGGCGGTATTCTTCCTCGGTCAGCATCTGCTTTTCGCGCAGGCCCGGCACCTCGCCCGGGTCGATGACCACATAGGCTTCGAAGTAGAGGATGCGCTCCAGATCGCGCATGCTGATATCGAGCAGGTAGCCGATCCGGCTCGGCACGCCCTTGAAGAACCACACATGCGAGCACGGCGAAGCCAGCTCGATGTGGCCCAGCCGTTCGCGACGCACCTTGCTCAGGGTGACCTCGACCCCGCACTTGTCGCAAATCACGCCCCGGTGCTTCATCCGCTTGTACTTGCCGCACAGGCACTCCCAGTCGGTCACCGGCCCGAAAATCTTGGCGCAGAACAGGCCGTCCCGTTCCGGCTTGAAGGTGCGGTAGTTGATCGTCTCCGGCTTGGTCACTTCGCCGTGAGACCAGGAACGAATCTTCTCCGGGCTGGCCAGACTGATCCGAATGGAATCAAAATCCGCAATCTGGCTGGCTCGGTCGTAAGGGCTGCTCCGGTACAAGGTTGGCTCCTCCTGTCCCGACGGGTTGGCCCACCGGCCACCCCGAGGCAGCTCGGGACCACGCTGCGCAACACTCGATTTCCTTCTCTGCGGCCAGTCGCCGCAGAGCAAAATCAATCCGCGGCCTTCTCGACCTGGGGCTTCTGCCGTTTCATCAACTCCACATCCAGGCACAGGGACTGCAGCTCGCGCACGAGCACGTTGAACGATTCCGGCACACCCGGCTCGATTCCGGGCTCGCCTTTCACGATGGCCTCGTAAATTTTGGCGCGGCCGTAGACGTCATCCGACTTCGCGGTCAGCAGCTCCTGCAGGATGTAGGCGGCACCGTAGGCTTCCAGCGCCCAGACCTCCATCTCGCCGAAGCGCTGGCCGCCGAACTGCGCCTTGCCGCCCAACGGTTGCTGCGTGATCAGCGAGTACGGACCGATCGAGCGCGCATGAATCTTGTCGTCGACCAGGTGCGAGAGCTTCATCATGTAGATGTAGCCGACCGTCACCTGCTCGGCGAAGGGTTCGCCCGTCATCCCGTCGTACAGGGTGATCTTGCCCGATTCCGGCAGTCCGGCGGCACGCAGCAGCTGGCGGATTTCGGCCTCCCGGGCCCCGTCGAAAACTGGCGAGGCGACCGGGATCCCCTCGCGATAGCTCTCGGCCAGGGCGAGCAGCTCGTCGTCCTCGAGTTCGGCGATCGACTTCCACACCGAGGTCTGGCCGAACACCTCGCGGAACCACTTCCGCACGACCTCCGCGCGGGGCTTTTCGTCGAGCAGTTCCGCCAGCCGCCGTCCCAGCTCGCGCGCAGCCCAGCCGAGATGTGTTTCCAGAATCTGCCCGACGTTCATGCGCGAAGGCACGCCGAGCGGGTTCAGCACAATGTCCACCGGAGTGCCGTCGGGCAGATAGGGCATGTCCTCGACGGGAACGATCTTGGCGATCACGCCCTTGTTGCCATGCCGGCCGGCCATTTTGTCGCCGACCGAAAGCTTCCGCTTCATGGCAATGTACACTTTCACCATCTTGATCACGCCCGGCGGCAGCTCATCGCCCTTTTGCAGTTTGGCGATGCGCTCGTCGGTGATCTTCCGCAGCACATCGATCTGCCGCGAAGTCATCTCTTCGATTTCGTCGATCTTCTCGATCAGCAGCGGATCCTTTTCCTCGAGCCGCAGGCGCTTCAGGTTCCGCGTGGAAATCTTCTCGATCAACTCGCGGGTCAGAACCGTGTCTTTGGTCAGCAGGCGCTTGTTGGTCTTCTCGTCGTGGAGGTCGGCCACCAGCCGCTTGCCCCCGAGCAGGTCCGTCAGCCGCTTCAACCGTTCATCGGTCAGAATGCGGATTTCGTCCGCCAGGTTCTTCTCCAACCGCGCCACCTGCGCGGCTTCGATGGCCTTGTGCCGTTCGTCCTTTTCCACACCCTTGCGCGCGAAAATCTTCACGTCCACCACGGTCCCCTCGATTCCGGGCGGGCAGTAGAGCGAGGCGTCGCGCACATCGCCGGCCTTTTCGCCGAAGATGGCCCGCAGCAGTTTTTCTTCGGGGGTGAGGGTTGTTTCGCCCTTCGGGGTGACCTTGCCGACCAGAATGTCGCCCGGCCGCACGGTCGCGCCGATGCGGATCACGCCGCTCTCATCCAGGTTCCGCAGGAAGCTTTCGCTGATGTTCGGGATATCGCGGGTGATCTCCTCCGGGCCGAGCTTGGTATCGCGCGCCTCGATCTCGAATTCCTCGATGTGGATCGACGTGTAGTAGTCGTCTTTGACCAGCTTCTCGCTGACCAGGATGGCGTCTTCGAAGTTGTAGCCGCGCCAGGGCAGAAAGGCCACCAGAATGTTGCGTCCCAGGGCCAGCTCGCCCTGATCGGTGCACGGCCCGTCGGCCAGCACCTGTCCCTGCCGCACCCGGTCGCCGACGCGCACCAGCGGCTTCTGGTTCACACAGGTGTTCTGGTTCGAGCGGCGGAACTTCGTCAGGGTGTAGATGTCGGAGCCCACCTCGCGGCTGAGCACGCCGGAATGGTCGGACTCGACACGCACGATAATGCGCTCGGAATCCACATGGTCAACCACGCCATCCCGTTTGCACAGCACCACGGCGCCGGAATCCCGTGCCGTAACGCGCTCCATGCCGGTGCCCACCAGCGGCGCTTCGCCGCGAATCAGCGGCACGGCCTGGCGCTGCATGTTCGATCCCATCAAGGCGCGGTTCGCGTCGTCGTTTTCCAGAAAAGGAATCAGGCTGGCCGCCACCGAAACGAGCTGTTTCGGCGAGACGTCCACATAGTCCACTTCGTCCCGGTGCTTGAGCACAAAGTTGCCGGCCTGCCGGCAGTTGACCAGTTCGGTGGCGATGCGTCCGCGCTCATCCACCGGAACGTTGGCCTGCGCGATCACGTAACGGTCTTCATCCCACGCCGACAGGTAGAAACAGTAGGGCTGGTAGGTCACCTTGCGGCGCAGCTCGCGGTTCAACGCGTCCACTTTCTCTTTTTCGACGATGTCGCCCGCTCGGAATTCGCTGTCGCCCGCATTCAACACCTGCACGTAATCCACAATCCGGCCATTCTTGACCTTCCGGTAGGGCGATTCGATGAAGCCGTACTCGTTGATCCGCGCGTAGCAGGAAAGCGAGCTGATCAAACCGATGTTCGGCCCCTCCGGCGTCTCGATCGGGCAGATGCGGCCGTAGTGCGTTGGATGGACGTCGCGGACTTCGAATCCGGCGCGTTCGCGGGAAAGCCCGCCCGGCCCCAGCGCCGAAAGCCGCCGCTTGTGCGTGATTTCGCTGAGCGGATTCGTCTGGTCCATGAACTGGCTGAGCTGCGAGCTGCCGAAAAATTCGCGGATTGCCGCCATCACCGGCTTCGCATTGACCAGGTCGTGCGGCATCGCCGTGGACATTTCCTGGAACACAGACATCTTTTCCTTGATCGCCCGCTCCATCCGCACCAGACCGATGCGGAACTGGTTTTCGAGCAACTCGCCAACGGCGCGCACGCGCCGGTTCCCGAGGTGGTCAATGTCGTCCACCGTGCCGATGTTCTTGCGCAGCCGGAACAGGTACCGGATTGCCGCAACAAAATCGGAAAGATCCAGCGTGCGTTTCTCGAGCGGCGTGTCCAGTCCCAGCTTGATGTTGAATTTCAGCCGCCCCACCTTGCTGAAATCGTACTTGCGCGGGTCGAAGAACATTCCGTTGAACAGGTTCGTGGCCGTTTCAAGCGTTGGGGGATCGCCCGGGCGAAGCTTGCGATAGATTTCGATCAGGGCCTCCCGGGGCGAACGCAGCGTGTCGCGCTCCAGCGTCCGGCTCAGCACCACGCCGATGTCGTCCCGCTCGGGGAAGAACACATCCACCTCGCCGATGCCCGCTTCGGCAAACGCGGTCCACATCTCGGCCGGGATGGGCTTGTTGGCCTCCAGCAGAATTTCTCCGGTCTGCCGGTTCACCACATCCGCCACACTGTAAGCACCTTCCAGGTCGCTCACCGAAACCCGGACCTGGCTGACCCGCGCCTTCTGCAGTTCCTTGTAGACCGATTCCGTGATCCGCTTGTGCGCGGCCACCAGAACCTCACCCGTGCGCGGGTGCTTGATTTCGTGGGAAAGCTTCTGCCCGCGCAGGCCCTCGGAAACGTTCCAGTACAACTCGCGTCCGCGCACCGAGATGCGATCGACCTGGTAGAACGCACGCAGGATCTCTTCGTTCGACTTCAGGCCCAGAGCGCGCAAAAAGATCGTGCCCAAGAATTTCCGCTTGCGGTCGATCCGGACGTAGAGGATGTTTTTGGTGTCAAATTCAAACTCCACCCACGAGCCGCGGTAGGGAATGATCTTGCCGAGGAAATAGGTGCGGTTGTTGGCGGTCTCGTAGAAGACGCCCGGGGAACGGTGCAACTGGCTGACGATCACGCGCTCGGTTCCATTGATGATGAACGTGCCGTTCTCGGTCATCAGCGGGATATCCCCGAAGAAGACCTCCTGTTCCTTGATGTCGCGGATGCTCTTGGTGCCCGTCTCGGGGTCCTTCTCGTAAATCGTGAGCCGGATCGTCACCTTCAGGGGCGCCGCGTAGGTCATCCCGCGTTCCTGGCACTCGTTCACGTCGTACTTCAACTGCAGCGCCACCGGATCGCCGCATTTGCTGCAGAACGTCGGGGTATTCTTGTTGAAGGTTCCGCACTTGCTGCAGAGCACGTCGCCGGTCTTGTACGGATTCGTCACCACCGAAGCCCCGCAGTTCCGGCAGGTCGCCCGCAGATGATGCAGACCCCGCAGATAGCCGCACTTGCATTCCCAGTTGCCGATCGAGTAATCCACAAAATCCAGCTGCGACAAACCGCGAAAATCCTGGATCGGAAAGACTGAAGAAAACACGGACTGCAACCCGATGTCTTCGCGCTCGCTGGGCAGCAGATCCATCTGCAGGAAGCGCCGGTAGGATTCCTTCTGCACTTCGATCAGATTGGGAATTTGGATCGACGCCGTAATCTTGGAAAAGTCCAGACGCTGGCGTTCGCGAATCAGATGCGTGCGATTGGGCATTCCGAATTACCTCCCTGCAGGAAGCAGAAACAGCATGGCTGTGCCTGGGCGGGGCCGGAAACCGGTACGGCACAGGCTGCGGGCACAGCATCCCGCCCGGCGGCCGGCCTGCTGGGCACAGGGAAACTGCGCGGCCGAGCACACCTGTGCTCTCGGTCCCGGCAGGACAACAGGTTGGGGTTTCTCTCGAAAAATCGCCGTACGAATTCCCCTCGTCCCGACCATCCGTCCCCGCCCCGCGAAAGACAGGATCGGCCGGGCTGCCACTACTTGATTTCGACCTTGGCGCCCACTGCTTCGAACTTCTTCTTGATCGCTTCGGCTTCTTCTTTTGTCACGCCTTCTTTGATCGGTTTGGGCGCGCCATCTACCAGGTCCTTGGCTTCTTTCAGGCCCAGGTTCGTGACCTCGCGGACCACCTTGATGACGTTGATCTTGTTCGCGCCGACATCGCTCAAGACCACGCTGAATTCGGTCTTCTCCTCTGCCGGCGCGGCTCCGGCCGCGGGCGCTCCGCCGGCGACGACGACCGGGGCCGCCGCTGCCGCTGAGACGCCGAAGGCCTCTTCCATCTTCTTGACCAGGTCGGCGGCCTCGAGCAGCGTCAGGCCCTTGATTTCCTCAAGAATCGTATCCACTTTGCTGGACATGAGACGTCTTCTCCTTTTTGCAAAAACCTACTCGGAAAACTTTTTCGCCTTCACCGCTTCATTGAGCACGACCGCCAGGTTTCGCGGCACCCCGCTCAGCGCGGCAACCAGTCCCCGGGCCGGGGCCTGCAGCAGAAACACGAGCTTGCCCATCAGCTCATTCCGCGAGGGCAGCTCCGCGAGCCGCCGCAACTCGTCTAGGGAGACCACCCGGCCCTCGACCAGCCCCGCTTTGAAGCGAAATGCCGGGACATCCTTGGCAATTTTGCTGAGCGCTTTGGCCAGCACGACCGGGTCGGTGCTGGTATAGGCGATGGAATTGGTACCCTGCAGGTCTTTCAGCAGGGGTTCCGCCGGCGTTCCCTTGGCGGCCAGCTCGGCCAGGGTGTTCTTCAGAACCCGGTAGTGCCCGCCGGCGGCTTCCACCGCGCGACGCAACCGCGAATCCTCTTCGGCCTTGATCCCTTGAAACGTGGTCAGGATCACCGTGGAGACCTGGGCCAGTTGCTCCTGCAGGGCCGCCACTTCCTTTTCCTTGTCGCGCCGTTTCTTCACGTCTGTTCCCCGTAGACCTGTGCCGGCTTACGCTGCTGCGGCCACCGCCACCTCAGCTTCCGCCGGATCGATTGGAATCCCTGGGCCCATGGTTGAGCTCAGGGTGATTTTCTTGATGTATTTGCCCTTGGCAGCGGCTGGTTTCGCCTTGACAATCGCCGCCAGCAACGCCTGGGCATTGGCGACCAGCTTCGCCGAATCGAAACTCAACTTGCCAATCGGGGCATGCACGATGCCGGCTTTTTCCACGCGAAACTCCACTTTGCCGGCCTTCATTTCCTGCACCGCACGTGCTACGTCAAACGTCACCGTGCCGGTTTTTGGGTTTGGCATCAGCCCCCGCGGGCCGAGAACCTTGCCCAGCCGCCCGACCGACTTCATCATGTCCGGCGTGGCAATGACGGCGTCGAAATCTGTCCAGCCGTCCTGAATCTTCTGGACGACGTCTTCGCCGCCCACGAAATCCGCGCCCGCTTCCTGCGCCTCGCGGATCTTCTCACCGCCCGCAATGACCAGAACGCGCACCGTCTTCCCCAGTCCGGCGGGCAGCACCACGGTACCCCGCACCATTTGGTCCGAGTGTTTCGGGTCCACACCCAGGTTGACGGCCATCTCCACGGTTTCGTCGAATTTCGTGAAGTGGGCCTTTTTCAAAATCTCCACCGCATCGGCCAGACGATAGGCCTGCGCCTCCACCAGCTGCCGGGCCTTGCGGATGTTCTTGCCTGCGCGACGAGCCATCGCTCTCTCCCTAGCCTTCCACTTCGATCCCCATGTTGCGTGCCGTTCCCAGCACCGTGCGAATGGCGGCATCCAGTTTGGTGGTGTTCAGGTCCGGCAACTTGATCTTGGCGATTTCTTCCACCTGCTTCATGGTCACCTTGCCGACCTTGTTGCGATTCGGTTCTGCGGAGCCCTTCACAATGCCGGCCGCCCGCTTCAGCAGTTCCGACGTCAGCGGCGTCTTCGTGACGAACGAGAAGCTGCGGTCCGAATAGATCGTGACCAGCACGGGAATGACCATGCCCTCCGGCTCTTTTGCCGTTTTCGCATTGAACTGATTACAGAACTGCATGATGTTGATCCCGTGCGGCCCCAGCGCAGTAGCGACCGGCGGTGCCGGCGTGGCCTTCCCGGCCGGGAGCTGCAGCTTCACTTCTGCTTGAACCTTCTTAGCCATGACCAACCTCGGCGCACCGGATGTTCGGCTTCAGGCCACCTTCTCCACCTGCGCAAAATCCAGCTCCACAGGTGTCGAACGCCCGAAAATAGTCACGGAAATCTTCAGGGTGTTCCGGTCCGCGTTGACCTCCTCGACCACTCCGGTGAAATTGGCGAACGGGCCGTCGACAATGCGCACCTGCTCGTTCCGCTCGAACGTGAGTTTGGGTTTGGGCTTGTCCGCCGGGGTCGCCATACGGTGCAGGATGTTTTGCACTTCTTCTTCGCTCAGCGGCGTTGGCGACTGCCCGGAACCGACAAAACCCGTCACCCGCGGCGTGGAGCGCACCACGTGCCAGGTGTAATCGTCCATCTCCATCTCGATCAGCACGTAGCCGGGATAGAACATCCGGGGCGAAACGACCTTCTTCCCGCCCCGCACCTCCACCACATCTTCGGTGGGAATCAGAATCCGGCCGATCTTCTCCTGCAGACCGAAGGCCTGTACCCGGCTTTCCAGGCTTTCTTTCACCTTTTTCTCAAAGCCGGAGTAGGTATGAATGATGTACCACTGCTTGGCCATCCCGCTCCTCTACGGACGGAATCGCTCGAACACCATGTTCACAATCTGAGCGATTCCGAAATCCAACAGAAAAAAATACAGTCCGAAAAACGCCACCGTGATCAAAACCACGATCGTCGTCGAACGCACATCGGCCCGGCTCGGCCAGGTGACGTGCTGCAGCTCCACCCGAACTTCGTGCAGAAACTGCCGGGTGCGGCGAATCCGCTCCGCCACCCAAACCACCGGCCGGCGGAGAAACTCAGCCGCCTCCGTAGCCGGCCGCGTGGCGGGCGACGGCGGAATGCCTCCGGCTCTTTCTTCGTCCTTCACCCTGACAACCTGTGCCATGACCCTCGATCGTGCGCTGTACGCGTTCGTGCCGCACTGCTTCCTTCCACGGTGCACCGCCCCGGCTCCACGGGCCGGCTCGCCCGGCACACGCTGCGCAAGTCTGGCAGGGGAGGAGGGATTCGAACCCCCACATCCGGTTTTGGAGACCGGCGGTCTACCGTTGAACCTACTCCCCTCTTCGGCAGCCGCCGGAGCTGCCTAGCCCGCCCCGGCACGCTGCCAGCAAACTCTGCATCCCGCAGGCGCAGCTCCGGCTGCATTTTCCCCGCGCTCGGGAGTCCCAATGTGCGCGGACCGGGCAAACCCGCAGCCGAGAGCTTCGCGGTCACTTCACCTCGCGGTGCGTGGTGTGTTTTCGGCAGGTGCGGCAAAATTTCCGCACCTCGAACCGATCCGGATGCTTCTTCCGGTTCTTCGTGGTCGTATAGTTGCGATTCTTGCAATCGTTGCACTGCAGCGTGATGATCTCGCGCATCGTGCCGCCTGCTTACTCGAGGATTTCGGAGACGGCGCCGGCGCCGACCGTGTGTCCGCCCTCGCGGATCGCAAACCGCAGCCCCTTCT
>JAIMAG010000020.1 GCA_023512135.1 Terriglobia bacterium
CGTCCCCTTGCCCCGCTTGGTTTTCCCGACTCCACCGCCCCTTTTTTGGCCGGAGCAAAACTCCCGTCCAGGAACGACTCGCTCCACTTCCGTTGCTGGCGCTGGTTCAAATCGCTCAGCAACGCGCGCCAGATGTTCAGCCAGATGCCCTGCTCCTCCCAGTCCCGCAGCCGCCGCCAGCAGGTCGAGGGGTGCGGGTACTTCCCCGGCAGATCCTGCCCGCGGGCCCCGCTCCGCAGGATCCACAAAATGCCTTCCAGCACCCTGCGGTCGGGGGCACGCGGTCGGCCGCCGCGTAGGTGCCGAGGCGGCCTGGGAAGCAGGGGCCGAATCTTCTCCCATTGCGCGTCGGTCAGCAACGGACCGTATCGCGGCATCGGCCCTCCCTCGGCGCTGCTGCCCCTTTTTACTGCGTCCGGGAAAGGCCA
This sequence comes from Terriglobia bacterium, assembly GCA_023512135.1. GTDB lineage: Bacteria > Acidobacteriota > Terriglobia > Acidiferrales > UBA7541 > DSGC01. Next base: position 429 of record JAIMAG010000020.1, read on the forward strand.
ACTATGGCAACATCAACGCCTTGTACCCAGTTTTGCAACCGGTTCTAGCCAAAGACCCCATCGCGAACCTGGATAGGAATCCCGACAGCAGATACGGCAAGGGGAAATCGCCCACTGACTTGCCACCGGCGGGAGTGGACTCCGTGGTCGGCATAAGTCCTGCGGGTGCACGCTTCAGAGATTCCCAAGGCAGGCTGGTGCCGTTGTCTAGCCTTATCTTCCACGAACTCGCCGAGGCCTACTCGAAGGTGGACGGCGGAAAGCCGTACAGCGACTTTCGGCCGCTGCACTTGGTGGGTAGCACGACGCTGCTAATCGGCCTGCCCGAGCGCGGCGCACACAATGATGCTGTGCAACGGGAGCTACGGCTACGGGCGCAGCGGCCAAACTTGCAGGTTACCGGCCGTGCCGGGGATGTTCTGATCCGCGAACCCAAGCCTCCGAAGCCAAAATAGGAGTGGCACCAATGCTGAGAAACCTTGGCCTTGTTATTTTAGGGATTGCGGTCACGTGCGCAGCGCAAGAGCGTTTCCAATCCGGCGAGCTCAAGGGCTTCACGAAGTCTCCCACAGAGCACATCATCACCCGGATCGACGACCCAATCACAGTGTCTTCGGTGCGAGGCTTGGTGGTTTTCAGCGGCAAGGACGAGCCGCTCAAGGATGTCCTGTTCGAGATTCGCGGGCCGGGGAATCAAGAGCGCATCAGGGCCGCGAAGACTGGTTCTGACGGTCGTTTCAAAATTGGACGCGTTCCGGAGGGAATCTACACCTTCAAGGCCACACGCGACGGCTTCCAGTCGGTAGTTGGCACCTTGATTGTCTCTAAGAGGACAGACCGGCGACAGACCATCAAGATCGAGATGCCGCTTGGGGTGTAGTTAAATATGGCCCGTGAGACAGCACTTGGAGGGGCTTGGTACGCCGGTGCCGTCCTTTAGCCGTCTTGCCCTGGCTAGCGAGCCCAACTCGCGTCCGGTTACTGCTGGTTAACCGGGAGCGCCACTTTCAGTGGCCGCAGAGGTAGTGACCCGTCACCCCTTGCAGTTGGCTGGGCGATGCAGTGTGGCTCCGGTGGGTGTAAACTACACGACAATCATCGCAGCGCAGGCACGATGACCATGCTCGCCCACCACCCGCCACCGCTCCGCCATCCGCATTTCGTCCTCGGCGGCTCGCCTGTGGTGACCAACGCCGCCGGCCAGATTCTCGATGACTCCGACTACTATCCGTTCGGCGGCGAACGCGTCGTTGCCTCGGGCAGCGGCAACGCCTACAAATTCACCGGCAAGGAACGCGACGCTGAGAGCGGCCTCGATAATTTTGGGCTTAGGTACAACTCGTCCAGCCTCGGACGCTTCATGTCCCCTGACCCAGGCAATATCAGTGGCTTTTTGTATCAGAACGATCCGCAAAGCTGGAACGGCTACGCCTACGCGAGGAACAACCCGCTGAAGTACACCGATCCAGACGGTGATGTCTACCGCGTCTGTGTCCAAGGCGACGACAACAAGCAGCAATGCACGGATGTCTCCGATGAAGAGTTCGCCCAGCTTCAGAAAGATCCTGGGGCGGGGATTTCTCTGAGGAACGGCGACATCTACGGGACCGACGCAAACGGCAACCAAGTCAAGGTCGGCACCTACTGGCAGACGGACGTCGACCTGCCTGCGGGTGCAGCCGAGACGCTAGCTCTAGCTGGTGCCATGGCAGAACCCGGTGTGAATCTCGCGGCAAACGGGTTGCGAACGTTCGGCTACATCGTAGCTCCGCCTCTAATGGCGGCTGCGGAGTGTGTTGCAGGTGCACCTTCCTGCACTCCAGGCAATGTTGCGCTGGCAATGCTCCCAGCAGTGGGTAAGCTGCGGGAGGGGGCGACGCTGCTTAAAGCAGGAGCGGCGGCGGGAAAGGGCGCAGAAATCCTGCAGAAGAGCGGTGGGATCGCTCAGGCCGCTAAGGATTTTGCAAGCTTAGGGGGTGCTGAGAAAGTGTACGGCGCGACGAAGGTGAGAACGCTATCAGATGGCACGAAGGCAGTACTCTACAACAGTACGTCCGGCGGTGGCCCTACCATTGCCTTGCAGGACGCCGGGGGCCGGACCGTAACGAAAATCAGGTCCTGAGCTATGGGTGCCGATCCATCTCGAACTGCGCTGGGACAGGACGAGATAATCTCGCTGCTGGATCAAGCGAAGTATCTCTACCTGCGTCATCTCTCAGAGCCCGAGGAAAACTCATTGCGCCTTCTTGTTGAAGAGGCGATAGCGGATCCCACCGAGACGGTATCCATGCCAGACGCGGCTAATCCGTTCGCTGAAATTCGAAAAGGCGCTTCGCCCATAAAATCCGTGGAAGGGTGCAGGACCTTTGAACTCCGGTGGACCCGCTACGTTGCGTATCTCGTCACTGAAGAGGTGGTGGGTTCGGCGGGCAGCGGTCAGGACGAGGTATACACCGGCAACGTGTTTCGGGTGTACACGAAATCGCATTTTCTCGACCACCTTACTCGCGACACCGGGGGCCACAATGAACCAATCCTGCATTACAAGTTGGTCTGTCAGAACCATCTCATAGACGTAGCCTCTTATAGTCCACCCGAGGTTCGGCTTTTGGGAGTGGTCACAGACAGCGACAGGACAGAACCCAAACCCAACTGAGCTGGGCGGTTACCGCAGGTGAACCGGGAGCGCCGCCTGCGGCGGCGGGAGGTGGGGTGACACGTTACCTCGCAGGTTGATGGGCGATGCTGCGGGGCTGCTGAGTGGTGGTGACACTCCGCCAACCCTGCGCCTGCACGTGGCTGTGCGAGCTGTGCGGTTGTCGACGGTGGTGGTGCCCCTCCGCAAATCTCGCCACCTGCACGTGGCGGGGCGGTGCCGCGCGGGCTTCCGAGAACCGCCAGGTTCATCCAAACCGGGCCCGGCTGCTTTGCGTGCGTGCCCGTCGCTGGTCACATCTGGGTCACAAAACCGGGCCCAGAGACCCCATTTTTGCGGGTGGAAGGGTGAGAAGGGCAACACAATCAACGGGACTTAGAGATTGATTCAGCAATTCGAATCCCTTCGCTCACCCCACGTTTTCCTGTGTTGCATTGCATCGCTGGGAAGGCTGGCCTAAGATGGCCGGCCGCCGATGCCACGCATTTCTGCAACCATTGTGGCCCACAACGAGGGGCACCGGATTGGCCGGGCCATCAGCTCACTGGCCTGCGCCGACGAAATTGTCCTGGTGGACGACGGTTCGACGGACAACACCCGCGAAATTGCTGCTGCGCTCGGTGCTCGCGTGGTGGTCAACCAGCCCTGGCCGGGCCCGGCCGCGCAAAAGAATCTGGCCGCGCAACTGGCTCGGCACGACTGGATTCTCAGTCTCGACGCCGATGAAGAACTCGACCGCGAAGCCCAGCAGGCCGTTCTGCAGTGGAAATCCAGCGAACCGCGCGCGGCAGGCTACCGGTTCCGGCGCCGGGCGTTTTTCCTGGGTCGCTGGATTCGCCATTCCGGCTGGTATCCCGATTACAAGCTGCGGCTCTATGACCGCCGACGCGGGGAATTCCAGCCCGCACCGGTGCATGATTCGGTGCGCGTGGCCGGGCGGGTAGAAACCCTGCCCGGGCACATCCTGCACTTTCCGGTGGAAACACTGGAAGAATACCGGCAGCAGCTCGACCGCTATGTCGAGCGCATCGGGGACCACCTGGCGCAACAGGGAAAGCGGCCCGGGTTGGGTTTGCGGTACCTGGCGCCCGCGTGGCGCTGGATGCACGTCTATCTGGTGCACGCCGGTTTTCTCGACGGGCGCGCCGGATGGATCATCGCCCGCGAAGAAGCGCGCTACGTGTACCGGAAGTATCGTCGCGCACTGGAACTGCTGACTCAGCGAAGCGCCGGCTGCGCGTTGTGACGGACACCGGCGGGGCTAGCTGAGAATCTTTTCGCTGATGGACTTGGCCTGCAGGAACAGCAGCAGGTAGTCCCGGCCGCCCGCTTTGGAATCCGTTCCGGACATGTTGAAGCCCCCGAAGGGATGCCCGCCCACCAGCGCGCCGGTGCATTTGCGGTTGAAATACAGGTTGCCGACGTGGAATTCCTCGGCAGCGCGATCCAGCTTGCTGCGGTTGCGGGAATAGACGGCACCGGTCAAACCGTATTCGGTGTCGTTGGCGATCTCCAGGGCCTGGTCGAAGTCCTTCGCCTTGATTACGGCCAGCACGGGACCGAAGATTTCTTCCTGCTCGATGCGCGCCCGGGGCGGTACGTCGGCAAAAATGGTCGGTTCCAGGAAATAGCCTTCTCCGGGCACGCGGCCGCCGCCCAGCACCAGCCGGCCTTCCCGTTTGCCGATTTCGATGTATTCCAGAATGGACTTCATGGCCGATTCGTTGATGACCGGGCCCATGAAGTTTGCCGGGTCTTCGGCCGGCCCGACGGTGATTTTCCGGCAGCGCTCGACCAGCCGCTCCAGGAAAGCGTCATAGATTTTTTCGCTGACGATGGCGCGCGAGCAGGCCGAACATTTCTGACCCTGGTAGCCGAAGGCGGAAATCGTCACGCCCTCGACGGCGGCATCCAGGTCCGCTTCCTCATCCACGATGATCGCATCTTTGCCGCCCATTTCGAGCACGGTGCGTTTGATCCAGATCTGGCCGGGCTGCACCTTGGCGGCCAGCTCGCAGATGCGCAGGCCAACCTCTTTCGAACCCGTGAAGGCGATGAACCGCGTACGCGGGTGGGCCACCACCGTGTCGCCCATCGCGCTGCCGGAACCCGGGCAGAACTGGAGCACATCTCTGGGCAGGCCGGCCTGATGGAGCAGTTCGACAAATTTCCAGGCAATCGTAGGGGAATCGCTCGAAGGCTTCAGCACGACGGTGTTGCCCGTCACCAGCGAGGCCGTGGTCATGCCGCCCATGATGGCACCGGCGAAATTCCACGGCGGGATGACCGCGCCCACCCCCAGCGGGATATACACCAGACGATTTCGCTCACCCGGGACGGGGGTGACCGGCTGGGGACCGAAGTACCGCAGGGCCTCGCGCCCGTAGAATTCGCAGAAGTCGATCAGCTCGGCGATATCGGCATCGGCCTCGGGCCAGGTCTTGCCCGTTTCGTAGACCAGCCAGGCGTTCATCTCCAGCCGCTTTTCGCGCAGCAGCTCGGCGGTGCGAAACAGGATCTCGGCGCGATGCTCCGGCGAGGTGCGCTTCCAGTGCTGGAACGCCTTGTCGGCTTCTTCCACGGCTCGTGCCGCCAGCTCTTTGGACGCCTTGCTGAAAATGCCCACCACCTGCGAAGGTCGGGATGGATTGATCGAGCGCAATTTGTCTTCCGTGCGGACTTCCCTGCCCCCAATCAGCAGGGGATATTCGCGACCCAGCTCCGCGGCGACTTTCTTGAGCGCGGCTTCCATCCGGCTGCGGTTTTCCGGCTTGGAAAAATCAGTCGGCGGTTCGTTGCGGAATTCCCCGCGGGCAATGCTCACTTCCAGGGTGGCCATCGGATGCGGTCCTCCTTTTTTTCTTTTGCCGGGGCGGCTTCGGTGCGCAGGTTCGTTGCTGCGGCTTTGCGCTGCCTCAGGGTGACTCCAGCGGGCAGCCCGAACAACGTTCCATTGTACCGGCCCCGCCGCGACCCAACAAGCGAATTCAGCCGGCCGCGCCTGCGACTTCCCTTGTGCGCCGCAGTTGCGTTAGGCTGAGCCGCTATGGCCCGAGCATGGGATGCGATTGTGATCGGCGGCGGGCACAATGGTTTGGTCTGTGCCGCTTATCTGGCCCGCGCCGGCCTGGACGTGCTCGTACTGGAACGGCGCGGGGTGCTGGGCGGTGCCAGCGTCACCGAAGAGCCCTGGCCCGGCTACCGCGTTTCGACGCTGGCGTATCTCTGCAGCCTGCTGCAGGAGCGCATCATTCGCGAACTGGAACTGGCCCGCTTCGGCTATCACGTCTACGCGAAAGACCCGGCGTTTTTCACGCCGTTTCCCGACGGCCGGCATCTGCTGTTCTGGCAGGACCAGCGGCGCACCTGCGAAGAAATCGCGCGCTTCTCTCGGCGGGATGCCGAGGCTTATCCCCGCTACGAAGCGTTTCTGGAGCGGCTGGCACGGTTCGCCGAACGGATGCTGCTGCGCACTCCGCCCGATCTGGCGCGCAGCGGCCTGCGCGACTATCTCGAACTGGGCCGGCTCGGACTGGATTTCCTGCACATGGACGACGCCGAGCGCATCGGCCACCTGCGCATCTTCACGCAGAGCGTGGCGGATTTCCTGGCCCCCTGGTTCGAATCCGAGGAAGTGAAAGTGACGCTGGCGACCGACGGGGTCATCGGCACCAATGGCGGTCCGCGCACGCCCGGCACCGCCTACGTGCTGCTGCATCATGTGATGGGGAAAGTGAACGGCCACCGCGGACTGTGGGGATTCGTTCGCGGCGGTATGGGTGGAGTGGCCGCGGCACTGGCCGGCGCGGCGCAAGCCGCCGGCGCCACCCTTCGCACCGAGGCGCCCGTTGCCCGCGTGCTCGTCACGCAGGGGCGCGCCAGCGGGGTGGTGCTCGGCAATGGAGAAGAAATCCGCGGTCGCATCGTGGTCTCCGGCGCCGATCCGAAGCGCACCTTTCTGCACCTGGTCGAGGCCAGCCACCTGCCCGAGGAATTCCTCACCGCGGTGCGCAACATCCGCATGGAAGGCTGCTCGATGAAAATCAATCTGGCCCTAGACGGCCTGCCCAGCTTCCGCGCGCTGCCCGGCTCAACGCTGCTGCCCCACCACCGCACCACGATTCACCTCTGCCCTTCCATCGACTATATCGAGCGTGCCTGGGACGAAGCGAAGTACGGGCACCCTTCGACGCAGCCCATGCTGGAGATCACCATTCCTACGTCCTACGACGACTCGCTGGCTCCGCCCGGCAAGCACATCATGAACATCTTTCTGCAATACACCCCATACCGGCTGCGTGAAGGCAACTGGCACCAGCTCAAGGAAAGCTACGCCGACCGCGTGCTCGCTCTGGTGGAAGAGTATGCGCCCGGGTTTCGGAACCTCGTTCTCCACCGCCAGGTGATCTCTCCGCTCGACCTAGAAGAAACCTACGGGCTGACGGGCGGCAACATCTTTCACGGAGAAATGGCTGTGGATCAACTGTTCTTTCTGCGGCCGGTACCGGGGTGGGCGCAGTATCGCACGCCGCTGCGGGGACTCTATCTGTGCGGTTCCGGGACGCACCCGGGCGGGGGCGTGATGGGCGCGCCGGGATACAACGCGGCGCGGGAAATCCTGCGCGACCTGCGCCGCCGCCGCGTCTGATGGCTCCGGGGCGGCGTGTGTGACTCCGCTTGACGCCGGCAGCCGGCAAGGCTAAGCTCCCCAGCCAGAGGCCCGCACCCCGGGCCGTTTTGGAGAGTGTCCTACCAGAACCTGAAGAACCAAGGAGGCACACGATGGCTAAGACCTATGCCCTGGTGGTCGGTGTAGTCCTTCTGTTGGTTGGGATTGTGGGATTCTTCGTCGGGGATTCGACCTTGTTCGGCCTTGGCTTCACCATGCACCACAACGTGATCCACGTGCTGAGCGGTGCGATTGGCCTCTGGGCCGGCTCGAGCAAAAATGTGGGTGCGGCACGGATGTATGCGCTGATCTTCGGCGCGATCTACACCCTGGTGGCGATCGCGGGATTCGCCACCGGCAGCGAAGACCTGTTCGGCATCCCGCTGAAGCTGAATACGACCTACAACGTCATCCACCTGTTGATCGGGGTGCTCGGTCTGGCAGCCGGCTTCACCGGGGCGAAAGCGACTGCCACGGCTCAATAGCGGACGCGGCGAATCCTTCCCTTCTCTGCAGCCAGCGGGGCGCCGGAAGTCTGCGCGCTCCGCTGCGCTGCAGGCAAAACTCTTCTACCCGATGCGCAGCGTGTGGGGCACTCACCCGGCACACAGCTTTTGCGCTATGCTAGCCCACCGTGTCGGCTTCGCCCGAGGAAAAACTCGTCCGTGTGATGGGCCGGTGGACCCTGGTCGCCCTGGTCATCAACAGCATCATCGGCAGCGGCATCTTCGGACTGCCGTCGGAAGTCATCCGCATGGTCGGGCCCGCCAGTCCGTTTTTTTATCTACTGGCCGCGGCTGGCATCGGCGTCATCATGGCCTGCTTTGCCGAGGTGGCTTCCCAGTTTCGCGAAGCCGGCGGGCCGTACCTGTATGCACGTGCCGCTTTTGGTCAGTTCCTCGGATTGCAGACGGCATGGCTGGCCTGGCTGGTGCGGCTGACTTCGGCAGCGGCCAACGCCAACCTGTTCGTCATCTATCTGACGGAATTCTGGGCGGGAGCCGGCCAGGCCGGGCCGCGGGTGGCGGTGTTGACGGCACTGCTCGGCTTCTGGATGGGAGTCAACCTGCGCGGGGTGCGCAGCGGCGCCCGGCTGAGCAACGGGTTCACGGTGGCGAAATTGCTGCCGCTGGCGTTGTTCATCGGTGTGGGTCTGTTCTTTCTGCGTGGTGAGACCCCGATAGGACTGCAACTTCCCTCCGAGGCGAACTGGTCCCGCGCGCTGCTGGCCCTGGTCTTTGCCTACGGCGGCTTCGAAGCGGCCCTGCTGCCGATGGGCGAAGCGCGACGGCCCGAGCGGGACGCACCGTTTGCGCTGTTCACCGCTCTGGCCGTGGTGACGCTGGTGTATGTGCTGATTCAGGTGGTCGTCATGGGCACGCTGCCGGATCCGATAGCGACGAATCGTCCGCTGGCCGCCGCTGCCAGCCAGTTCCTGGGGCCAGCAGGAGCCATGCTGATTGCGCTGGGAGCGATGGTTTCCGTGTTCGGCTACCTGGGCGGACAGTTCGTGAGCGCCCCGCGGCTGACCTTCGCGCTGGCCGAACAAGGCGACTTCCCTGCCTTTTTCGGTCGCGTGCACCCACGCTTTCGCACACCGTACGCTTCGATTCTCGTCTACACGCTGCTGGTTTGGGCGCTGGCCATCTACGGCAGCTTTCTGTGGAATGCGGTGCTCAGCGCGGTGGCGCGACTGTTCACCTATGGACTGGGCTGCGCGGCGCTGCTGGTGTTTCGCCGGCGCCAGCCGGAACGGATTCGCTTCCGGCTGCCCGCAGCGCCCCTGTGGGTAGCGCTGGCGCTGGGATTCTGCACTGTGCTGCTACTGCGGATGGGGCGCGGCGAGCTGGTGGTCGTCAGCCTGACCGCCGCCGTTGCATTGCTGAACTGGCTCTGGGCGCGCAGACGTTTCGTAACCAAGGATAAAAGTTACTGACCGTTGCCTTTCCTTTGTCGTCGTCATATAAAATATATCCATGCAGTCGGGGGATCCGAACAGACGGGCTTGGACCGTACTGCGGGCGAGCGTGCTCCTGGCTCTGGTAGCCGCCGGCGAAAGCAGCGGGCAGCAGCCTCCCGCCATCCCGCCCGGCCAGGAACAAGCGGCCGCAGCAGCCGTGCGACCGGCCGAGCCCAAATTCCGCATTCTCCGCGCGGTGTCCGGCAGTCGGGGAGAACAGAAAGAAGGTCGCTACATCCTGCACGACCCGCGCACCGTCTTTCACATTCCGCACGACCGGCAGGTGATCGTCTATTTCGAGTGGCAGGGCCCTGTCGGCAAACATCGCTTCGAAGGAATCTGGAAGAACCCGGAGGGAAAGGTGGCTGTCATTTCGGACTTCGAGTACGAAGCGAAGCAGCCCCACTTTGCGGGTTACTGGACTCTGCTGCTGAGCGAAACCACGCCGACGGGTCTGTGGACGCTGGAGGCACGCATTGACGGCGAGTATGCCGGCTCGCACATTTTCCAGATCATTTCCAGCAGCGAGCCTCCCCCGATCCCGGACCCGCAGCCGCAGCCGCTCGCTCCGGCGGAGATCTACGAGCGGTTGAAGGACGCCACCCTGTTCATCGAGCGATTCGACGCAGACGGCAATCGAGTCAGCACCGGCTCCGGGTTCTACCTCGGCGAGTCTGAAGTCGTCACGGCGTTCCAGGTGATCGACGGTGCCCATCGGCTGCGCGTGGTTCTGCCCGATGGACAGAGTGCGGAGGTGCAGGAAATTCTCGGCTGGAGCCGCCGACAAGACTGGGCGGTGCTGAAAGTGCCGGTGAAAGCTCCGGCGATTCTGCCGCAGCAAGAAAAACCGGCACGGCGCATTGGCGATTTCTACTACTCCCTGAATGCCCCCACTGAGGGCATGCGCACGATCATCTCCGGCAACCTGGTGGGCGAGCAGAATCACCCTACCAGTGGCCCGCAACTCAATCTCACCTTTGCGCCCACGTGGCAGGCGCTGGGCGCTCCGCTGGTGGATGAATTCGGCAAAGTGGTCGGGATGCTCGGTGGCCGGCTGACGCCGAGCACATCTGGAGACCTGCTGGGAATGGGAATCCGCAACGCTCAGCCAGGCATCGCACCTCCGCTCGCGGTGCCGATCGAAGTGCTGCCGAAATCTTCCGCCGAACGGAAAGCCACCACGCTGCAACAGATGCAGGCCAACGGGCAGTTCATCCCGCTGCTGCGCCGGACGACGCACATACTTTCGGCCACCCTGTCCAGAAAGCTCGAAAAAATTGGAAGCTTCCTGCACCCGATCGACACGGATACGCGGTTTTCGCGACGCCTCGGCAGTTTCCACTTTCAGGCCACCATTCGTCCGCAAGAGAAAGTTTCCGGCAATCAGATGGCCGTTCTGCACTTCTACGACCTGGACAACAACCTAGTTGGAAAAACAAAGCCCACCCAGCTCAAGCTCCGCAAAGACAAGGTCACCTTCGTCACCTGGACGATCAATGCTGCCGGGTTGCGGCCGGGAATCTACCGGTTGGATTTTCTGCTCGACGAGCAGCCTCTCTGGCGCGTCTATTTCGAGCTGACCAACTGACTCCCGCCGCCGCAACGCTGTGAGGTGGCTCACAGGCCGGCGGGAACTTCGGCAGAGAAACTTCGGAGCGGCGCGCGATCCGGAGCTACTTTTCCTCCAGTGTGTCGAGCAGGGTCTTCCATTCGAACCAGCCTTCTTTGCCGCGAATCCATTTCTCGAACCAGTTGAATTCGGCGACCATTTTCACCAACTGGTAGCGCGGGTTGGTAAGACCGTGCGGCATGCCCGGATAGACAATGTATTCGGTGGGCACGCCGAGCTTCTTCAGCGCCATATGCAATTCGTCGGACTGCGGCTTGGGCACGCGGCGGTCGGCTTCCCCCACATGGATCAGCGTCGGCGTCTTGGCGTTCGTGATGTACTTCAACGGGGAGACGTCCCAGTAGTGCTCGAAATTCTCCCACGGCTTGCCACGAAAATAGAACTCGCGCGGAGCCTGGACATCCGTCTGTGCATACATCGAAATCCAGTTCACCGCGCCGGCACCCGTGGAGATGGCCCGGAAACGATCGGTGTGCGTCAGCGTCCAGTTCGACCAGTGCCCGCCGGCACTCCAGCCCATCATGCCGAGCCGGTCCGGGTCGGCGATGCCCTGCGCAATCAGGTAGTCCACTCCGGTCAGGATGTCATCGAAGGCCTGGCGGAAATAGTCGCCGGCGATCTGCATGCGGAACCGTTCGCCGTAATTGTCGGAGCCGCGGTAGTTGGGCTGAAAAACCGCATAGCCGTGGGCGGCAAAAATGTGCACGTAGGTGCCATAGCTGTCCGAGAAGCTGTTCATGTAGGCCGCGGCGGGCCCGCCGTGCAGTTGCACAATCAGCGGGTAGCGCCGGCCCGGCTCGTATCCCACCGGCTTGATCAGGATGCCTTCGACGGTTTGTCCGTCGGTGGATTTCCAGCGTACGGTTTCGTAGGTGCCGAGCTGAAATTCCGCGACCTGCGGATTGGTGTCGGAAACGCGAGTCCAGCGCGCCGGGTTGGCAACGTCCGCCGGTCGCGCAACGTAGTAATCGGCCGGTCGCTCCGGGGTGCTGCGCGAGAGCAGGAAGTAGCCGGTCTCGGAATCGAAGCTGCCGGAAAGCACGCCCGTCAGGTGGGTGAGCTGCGCGGGCCGCGTGCCATCGCCTTCCAAGCTGACCGCGAACAGATGCTGATTCACGCCGATGCCTTCGAAGAAATAGAGCGTCTTCGAATCCGCGCTCCAGGTTGCCGAGCCCGCGCTGGCGTCCCACGCCCCGAGCAGTTTCCGAACCGGGCTGCCCGCCACCGGCACCAGGTAGAGCTTTGTGTTCCGGCCGGGGGTAAATTCATCCGGCGCGCTGAAGACGAACCAGCGGCTGTCGGGCGAGAACCGCGGCGCGCCTTCGCTGACGCGGTTTTCTGTGATGCGGCGCAGTTCGCCGATTCCGAGGCTGAGCAGATAGATTTCCGAATGGTCCTGCGTGAGGGGGTTTTCGTAGCGGTCCGCGGAAGCGGTTCGGAAAGCAATCCAGGCACCGTCCCGCGAGATGGTGAAGTCGCGCACGCCCCAGGCCGCGGCTTCGGTCCAGCGCCGTTCCGATTTGTCGGAAACGGCGACGGACCAGAGATGGCTGGGCGGCTCCGGTTCATCCACGATGCGCACGTCGAATTTTTTCTCGCGGCGTTTGAGGTTGTCTCGGTCGAGTGCGTCGGGCGCAGTGAAGAAAATGCGCGAGCTGTCCGGAGCCCAATCCCAGTTACGGACGGGCGTGTCGTGTCTGGTGAGCTGTTCAGGCTTTGCGTTTCCATCCCGCAAGTCGAGCAACCAGATTTGCCGCTCCTCCGGTTTGCCGGCGGAAAAAGCCAGCCAGCGGCCATCCCGGCTGAACGCGAAACGGTTCACACCATCCTTGTGGTCGCTCACCTGGCGGGCTTCGCCGCCGTCGATGCGCATCAGATAGAGTTGCTGCCTGCCGTCGCGGTCGGAGAGAAAGGCGAAGTGGCGCGAATCCCGCGCCCATTCCGGGTCGGATTCGTTTCTGTCCGGGGTGAATGTCATCTGCCGCGGCGCCACCGAGCCGTCCGTGGACGCAATCCAGATGTCGGTGAATCGCCGGCCTTCCTTCCAGTTCAGCTCCGAGACGGTGTAGAGGACGTGCTGCCCGTCGGGCGAAATGCTGGCCGAAGCGGCGCTGCGCAACCGCAGCACATCCATGAACTCCATCTTGCGCGTTGCGGCCTGTTCGGCGCCGGAAGCCAGGGAAAGCACCAGCACCGCAAGAAAAAGGGAGGCGAAAATCCGGGGCAGGGTCCGGGCACGCTTCATTTCTGTTTCTCCTGGGAAGATGTCCGCATGCAGAAGCTCACTGCGCGGGGCAGTCTATTCTTCCCTGCGAGGAAACGCAACGCGGCCATCCGGCGCCGTTCAGTTTTTCCGCGGCCAGGGCACTTCGAGCTGCCAGAGCAGGAAGCTCAACTGGTCGGTCAGCTCTTCGATCTGCACCGGGATGGGGGTACCGCCGCCGACGTGCCCGGCCTTGGTGTCGTAGCGGAGCAGAATCGGGCGGTCGGACGCGTTGGCCGCCTGCAGCCGCGCCGTCATCTTCCGCGCGTGCAGGGGCACGACGCGCGTGTCGGCATCGCCGGTGACGATCATCACCGCCGGATACCTCGCGCCGTCCCGGACATTGTGGTAGGGCGAATATGCATAGATGTAGCGGAACTGCTCAGGATTTTCCGCGCTGCCGTATTCGGGCACCCAGAAGCGCGCGATGGAAAATTTGTGATAGCGCACCATGTCGAGCAGCGGATAGAAGCAGAGCACGGCGCGGAACAGATCGGGCCGCTGGGTCAGTGCGGCACCGACGAGCAGACCTCCGTTTGAGCCGCCGCTGATGGCCAGCTTTTCTTTGCTCGTGTATTTGTTGGCGATCAACCATTCGGCCGCGGCGATGAAGTCATCGAACACGTTCTGCTTGTTTTCGAGCATGCCGGCGCGGTGCCAGGCTTCGCCGAATTCGCTGCCGCCGCGCAGATTCGCCAGGGCATAGACGCCGCCCAGCTCCAGCCAGGCGGCGGCGCGCGTTGAATACGAAGGCAACTGGCTCACATTGAATCCGCCGTAGCCGTGCAGCAGCGTCGGGTGGCTGCCGTCGAACCGGATGCCTCTGCGGTGGGCCACGAACATGGGCACGCGCGTGCCGTCTTTTGAGGTGTACCAGACCTGCTTCACCTCGTACTGCTGGCTGCGCAGCGGGATCTGCTGGCGGAACCAGACCTCGGTGCGTCCGGTCCTCACGTCGTAGCGGTAGCTGGTCGGCGGATGCGCAAACGAGCTGAACGAATAGAAGCCTTCCGGGCTCGACCACCGTCCGCTCATGCCGCCGACCACGCCGAGAGCCGGCAGCCGGATGCTGCCGAGCGGCTTGCCGGTGGCATCGAAAATTTTCAGTTCGGAGATCACATTGCGCAGATAGCTGGCGAACAGGCGACCGCCCACGGCCGAAACATTCTGCAGCACCGCGCCCGATTCCGGGATTACCTCCTGCCAGTGCTCGCGGCCGGGTCGCTCCAGCTCGACGCGGAGCAGCCGACCGTTCGGCGCGTTCCAGTTCGTGAGCAGATAGACGTGATTGCCGGCCCAGTCGAGTGTGAAGCGCGCCTCGATGCCCTGCACGAGCGGCTGCGGCGGCCCGCCCCGCTTGCGATCCTGGAGGTAGATTTCCGTTTTTCGGGAGGCGCTGCCTTCATTGACGATGAAGGCCAGCCAGCGACCGTCTTCGGAAAGCGAGCAGGAAACCGTTTTCTCCCGTCCCAGTCCTTCTCCGAAGATGACCGGATCGCCGGCCGGGTCGGTGCCCAGCTTGTGGAAGAAGACGCGCGTGCCTTCGGGCGTAAAGCGTGTGTAATAGAAGCCGCTGTTGTCGGGCAACAGATTGACCGAACCCAGCCGACCCCGTTCGATCCGGTCGGGCAGATCGCGACGGTTCCGCACATCGAAGAGCCGGAGCTCGACTTCATCTTCCCCGCCGCGGCGCAGGCCGTAGGCGACCAGCGAGGCGTCTTCCGCCACGTCCATCAGGGTGAGCGAGAGGGAATGGTCGGGGCTGAGCGGGTGGGGATCGATCAGGACTTCATCCCGGCCGCGCAGGCCGCGACGCACATAGAGCATCTGCAGGGCCTGGTTCGCGCCACGCTTGAAGAAAAAGTAGTGTCCGTTGCGCACCGTCGGCGTGCTCATGGTTTCCCGCTCGAGCAGCTTGCTGAGCAGCTCGCGCAGCGCCGGACGCGTCGGCAGCGGATCGAGCAGCGAGCGCGTGTAGGCGTTCTGCGCGTCAATCCAGGCACGCACTTCCGGTGCCCGGTCATCTTCGAGCCAGCGGTACGGGTCGGCGACGCGGACGCCGTGCAGCGTTTCGACTACTTCCACCGTGCGCGTGGGCGGCGGCGGGGGCAGCGACGGGCTCTGCCCGGCCAGCACAGCCACAGCAGCCAGCACCAACAGGGAAACCCAAGGCAGCACGCGTCCCATCGGGCGCGTCGTGTTGCGATTTCTCATGGCCTCAGCGCTCCTTTCTGCCTGTGCGTCGTTCACGATGGTCGGAAACGGCACGGCAGCGAACCGCTCCGACCAACTTGCCGAGTCTCACAATCGTGTTTGCTCAAGAAGCGGGACACGAAATTCCCGTCCGCTCTGCTCGCCGCAGCACCCTGCCCCTCGGGATGTAGGGCGAAGCAGCCGAATTGTACCTCGGCCCGAAGTCCGGGGCAGCCTGTTCTCGGCTTGGAAAATGGCCACGATGGTGCCATCATGCTCCGTGGCGCACCTCGTGCGAAACCCGGAGGAGGCACCGTGAATCGTTGGAAATCTTTCCTGGTGGCGCTGGCCGTCCTGCTGGCCGCGCTGACTGCCGCCGCGCAGCCGAAGCGTGCGATTTCTTTCGACGACTTGATGGCCCTGCATCGGATTGCCGAGCCGCAGATTTCCCCGGACGGCAACTGGGTGGTGTACTCGGTGGGCACACCCGACCTGGAGGCCAACCGCATTCCGCGGAACCTCTGGCTGGTGCCGCTCGCCGGCGGCGAGCCGAAGCAGCTCACCCGCAGCGGCCGCGATTCGCACCCGCGCTGGGCACCGGACAGCAAGCGCATCGCCTTCATCTCCAGCCGCGACGGCACGCCACAGGTGTACATCATCTCCATCGAAGGCGGCGAAGCCACGAAACTCACCAACGTTTCCGGCGGCGTCGCGAATGTGCTCTGGTCGCCGGACGGGAAGTGGATTGCCTTCACCTCGGACGTCTATCCCGATTGTGCCGACGATGCCTGCAACCGCCGGCGCGACGAAGAACGCGAGCGATCCCGGGTGCAGGCGCGCATCTACGAAACACTGCTCTATCGCCACTGGGACACCTGGGAAGACGGCAAATACAGCCATCTGTTTGTTGTTCCAGCCGACGGGGGCACCCCGCGGGATCTGACCCCGGGAGCTACCTACGACGTGCCTCCGTTCTCGCTGGGCGGCCCCGAACCGATCACCTTCTCGCCGGAGGGCACCGAGCTGTGCTACACCGCGATCACCGATGCTGAACGGGCGCTGAGCACGAACGCCGATCTGTTCGTGGTTCCGGTCGCGGGCGGCCCGTCCCGGCGCATCACCACCAATCCCGGCTATGACGGCGGCCCGGCCTACTCGCCCGACGGCCGCTGGATCGCCTACCGCGCCCAGTTCCAGTACGGCTACGAGAGCGATCGCTGGCGACTGATGCTCTACTCGCGCACCGACGGCCGTCACCTCAACCTCACCGAAAAATTCGACCGCAGCGTGGAAGGGCCCGTGTGGTCGGCCGACAGCCAGACGATTTATTTCCAGGCCGAAGACTGCGGCTACCTGCCGGTTTTTTCGGTTCCCGCCGCACCGGGCCATACGCCCAAGGTCATCCTTCCTGCCAGCTACAACGGCGAGCTGGCCCTCAGCCCGGATGGACGTACTCTGGTGGTTTCGCGTTCCAGTCTGCAGATGCCCGCCGAGCTGTTCGTCGCCCAGGTGGATGGCACCGGCGTGCGCCAGCTCACCCGCCACAATGCCGCGCGGCTGGCGCAGCTCGAGCTGCATCCCGCCGAACATTTCTGGTTTCCCGGCGCCGGCGGCACCCGCATCCACGGCATGCTGTTGCGCCCACCGCAATTCGACCCGAACCGGAAATATCCGCTGCTGCTGTTGCTGCACGGCGGACCGCAGACGATGTGGGGAGATAGCTGGGGCTATCGCTGGAATCCGCAGGTGTTCGCCGCGCCGGGCTACGTGGTGCTGATGATCAACCGGCGTGGCTCAACCGGCTTCGGACAGGGCTTCGTGGATGAAATCCGCGGCGACTACGGCGGCAAGCCGTACGAAGACCTGATGCGCGGCGTGGACTTCGTGCTGGAGCACTATCCCTTTGTGGACGGCTCGCGCATGGCCGCTGCCGGCGGCAGCTACGGCGGATTCATGGCCAACTGGATTGCCACGCACACCGGACGCTTCCGTGCCATCATCACTCACGCCAGCATCTTCGAACAGGTGAGCATGTACGGCGCCACCGAGGAGCTCTGGTTTATGGAGTGGGACCAGATGGGCACTCCGTGGACCAACCCCGAAGGTTACCGAAAATGGTCACCGGCGAGCTACGCCGCTGCCCTAGGGGAATTCAAAACGCCCACGCTCGTCATCCACGGCGAGCTCGACTACCGCGTGCCGTACACGCAGGGTCTGCAGATGTTCACCGCGCTGCAGCGCCAGGGCGTGCCTTCGAAACTGCTGCTGTTTCCCGATGAAGGCCACTGGGTGCTCAAGCCGCAGAACAGCCGACTCTGGTATGAAACGTTCCTGGACTGGCTGGCCCGCTGGCTGCGCTAGCTCGGTGGTGGCGCAGAAAATGCTTCCCTGACTCGGACGAGTTAATTATACTCGGCAAAAATCGGGACAGGTGAAACCGGTGTTGCGCAGGCAAGCCGCGCTCCTGATTCTGCTGGCCTCATTACCCAGGATTGTCTGGCCCAACGTCCCGAACGGCCGGAGATTCCCACGAGCTCCGGTCGCAACCCTTCGGCCACGCTGCTACAACCCAAGGCCGGCCGCCTGGTCATCCGGGTGCGGACGCAAAACGGTGCGCCGCTGGCCGGCGAGGCGATCGTGCGCATCTTCTCGAACATGACCGGTCTGGAGAAGGTGGTCGGCATCACTTCCGTCGGCGACGCGGAAGTCGCCAGCATCCCCATCGGTGAATACCAGATCGAAGTCCGTGCCCCGGGTTTCCGCCTGTTTCAGGACCAGATCACCGTATGGACCGACGAATCCACCAATTACGCGCACATCGAGCTGGTGCCGGAATCGGCAGCCAGCGGGGAGTTCGCCGCACCGGTTCTGCTTGCTCCGAAGGCGCGCCGCGAAATGGAAAAAGCGCTGGCGGCACTGGAGAAAAACGATCTGAAGGAAGCGCGCAGCCGGCTGGAGAAACTGGCGCGCCTGGCTCCCGGCCACCCCGACGTGAACTACCTGCTCGGCATCCTGCATCTGAAGCTCGCGGAAACTGACGCCGCACGCGCGTATCTGGAAAAAGCCCTCCGCCTGCAGCCCAACCACGTCAGCGCACAACTGGCGCTCGGCGGGCTGCTCTACACTCAGCAGGAATTTGCCGCCGCTATCCCGTTGCTGGAAGGCGTGCTGGCTGCCGACTCGCAGAACTGGGAAGCCCGCTGGATGCTGGCCAGCGCCTATTTCCAGCAACAGGAATACGAAGCCGCGCGCAGGCAACTCGAACAGGCCTTGCCGGCCAGCGGCGAACAGCGGCCGTTGCTGTTGTTGCTGCTCGCGCGTACCCATCTTGCGCTCGGCCAGCCGGAGCCGGCGCGGCAGCAGCTCGAGCGGCTGCTCCGCGAGCACCCCCAGCACGCCGCCACCTCCGCTGCGCGACAACTGCTGGAGACGCTGGGGCACGTCGAACTCGCCGCGGCAGCATCGGTGCCACTGGCCCCGGTCCGACCCGAGCGCATTGCCCCTTTGCGCCCGTCGGTGGAACCCCGCCGCTGGGCGCCCCCGGCCATCGATGAACTGCGGCCGCCTACGGTGGCCGGTGTGCCCTGCTCGCTTCCGGAAGTGCTCCGTGGTGCACGTCGTCGCGCCAGCGAACTGGTCCACCACCTGGAACGCTTCACCGCCACCGAACAGGTGCGCTTCGAACAACTGGATGAATACGGCGGCAGCAAATACCAGATGGAGCACCAGTGGGATTACCTGGTGACCATCCGACAGATTCAGCCCGGCCGCTTTTCCGTCGAAGAGATGCGCGACCCGGAAGCCTCGCCCTCGCTGTGGCCCAGCCAGATCCTGACGCGCGGGCTGGCTGCCCTAGGCCTGGTTTTTCATCCCTACTACCAGAACGATTTCCGCATGGAATGCGAAGGACTGAGTGTTTCGGAGGGCCGGCCCGCCTGGCAGATTCGCTTCGAGCAGCGCCGAGACCGTCCGCCACGGTTCCGCTCCTTCTACGCAAAAAGCAAGCGGTGGCCGCTCCTGCTGAAAGGCCGCGCCTGGATTTCCGCCAACAGCTTTCACGTCCTGCGCCTGGAAACGAATCTGCTCGAACCGGCACCCGAAATTGGCGTTCAGCACGAACACCTGCGCATCCGCTACCAGCCCGTGCGTTTCCGCCACCGCAACGTCGAGCTCTGGTTGCCCGCCGAAGCCGACTTCTACATTCAATACAAAGGGCGCCGCTACCACTACCGGCACCTCTTTCGGGATTACCTGCTCTTTTCGGTGGAGATCGGCACACCACCGTCCACGGAAGACGCGCCGGGCCCGTCCCCGCCCGCGCCCGGCAGCCACCCCTGACCGTTCCTCGCAGCCGAGAAATTTTCCTTGACACGCTTTCAATAATGGAGTATATGGTCAATTAGTATGCTGTTCTCGAAAGCGGCCGAATACTCCGTGCGGGCCATGACCTTCCTGGCCCTGCAACCGCCCGGAAAGCTGACCGGTGCCCGGGAAATCGCCGAAGCGGAAAACATTCCCATGCCCTTCCTCTGGAAGATCCTGCACACGCTGCGGCGTCGGCGCCTGGTCCGCTCTTTCAAGGGGATTCACGGAGGCTACGAACTTGCCCATCCAGCAGAGGAAATCACACTGAACGACATCCTGGCGGCGACCGACGGAGAAGAACTGACCAGTGGCTGCGTGCTCGGGCTGTCGGAATGCAACGACCGGAACCCCTGCCCGCTGCACGATACCTGGAAAAACATTCGCGCCACGCTGAATCACATGCTGCAGCAGACCACACTGGCCGACCTGGCGAGCATCGCCCGGCGGCGCTTACGGAAGCGTGCATCATGATTTTTTGCTCTATAAACCAGATAAATCTATCCAGTACTCAATTCATGCCGGCGAACGCGCCGGCCCATCCCCACCACAAGGAGACCCCAGAGTATGCGTGCGACCGACACACTCCGCAAAGAACATGACGCGATCCTGAAAATGCTCGACGCCGCGGAGGAATTCGCCACGCGGCTCGAACGTCGCCAACCGGTTGCCCCACAGCAGCTGACCGACCTGCTGGAATTCTTCCGCCTGTTCGCCGACCAGTGCCACCACGGCAAAGAAGAAACTCTGCTTTTCCCGCTGCTCGAGAAGAAAGGAATGCCGCGGCAGGGCGGCCCGATCGGTGTGATGCTGCACGAACACGACCACGGGCGCGCGCTCATCGCCGAAATGCGCGAATCCGTGCAGGCCCTCACGGCCGGCGACGCCGCAGCCGGCGCGCGGTGGGCCCACGCCGCACGGCGCTACGTCGCTCTGCTGCGCGAGCACATCGACAAGGAAAACGAAATCCTGTTTCGCATGGCGGAGCGGATGCTTTCCGAAGCCGAGCAGGAGAACCTCGCCCGCGAGTTCGATCGGCTCGAAACCGAAACGATGGGGCTCGGCACCCATGAACGGTTGCATCGCCTGATGGACGAGCTGACCGCACAATTGTTCGGCAGTGCAGCGAAACCGAGTGCTTCCTGAAGAACCTCGAAAGCACGAGGGAACGATGGTGCTCCCACGAACGCTTCGGAGAACAGACCCCAACCGGATGCACCGGCTTGCTCCCCGGTGCATCCTCAACTTCGCCGCGCCGGGGGGAGCCATGTGAACGCCGCTGGCTACCGCGTCCGCCTGGCTGACGAAGCGTACTGGCGCGAGCAGATCAAGTGCCAGTATGCCTGCCCGGTGCACACCGACGCGCGCGGCTACGTTCGCGCCATCGCCGAAGGCGATTACGAACTGGCCTACCTGATTGCGCGCGGGCCGAACCCGCTGGCCTCGATTTGCGGACGCATCTGTGGCGCCCCCTGCGAAGCGGCCTGCCGCCGCGGCACGATAGACCAGCCCATCGCCATCCGGGCGCTGAAACGTTTCGTGTGCGAACGGTACGGCGTGGACCACCGGAACGGCAACCCGCGCGAATTCTTCGACTACCTCCGGCAAAACACCGAGCCACGTGCCTGCGATGACACCGACGAGCTGCGCCACCTGCTCGAATTTCTGGCGCGCGCCGACTTTCCCAAGCCGCAGGGCGAGCGCGTGGCGATTATCGGCTCCGGTCCGGCTGGGCTGGCGGCCGCGCACGACCTGGCGCTGATGGGTTTCCGTCCCGTGATTTTCGAGATGGAGCCGGTGCCGGCGGGCATGCTCTATACCGGCGTGCCGGGCTACCGGTTGCCGCGCGAGCTGATTCGCGCCGAAATTGCCGTCATCGAAGCCCTGGGAGTGGAGATTCGCTGCAACACGCAGGTGGGCAAAGATGTGCCGTTCGACCGCCTGCGGCAGGATTTCGCGGCCGTCATCATCGCCTGCGGGGCGAAGCGCTCGCGGCAACTGCCCATTCCGGGTGCCGACGCCCTCGGAGTGATGGGCGGCGTGGATTTCCTGCGCGATGTCGCGCTGGGCAAGCAGGTCGAACTGGGTCAGCGGGTCATCGTCATCGGCGGCGGCAACGTGGCCTACGACGTCGCGCGCACCGTCCTGCGCCAGGAAGAGTACGACGTCTCGCGTACGGCCGCGCGCATCAAGGGCGTCCGCGAAGTGCACCTGGTCTGCCTGGAATCGCTCGAAGAGATGCCCGCCGACACCGTGGAAATCCTCGAAGGCGCCGAAGAAGGCATTGTCCGGCACAACAGTTGGGGACCGAAGGAAATCCTGACCCGGGAGGTGGATGGTCAGAGGTTTGTGCGCGGCGTGCGGTTCGTGCGGTGCACCTCGGTCTATGACGAGCAGAAACGCTTCGCGCCCCGGTTCGACGAGTCGGTCGAGATGACGCTCGAAGGCGACACCGTGCTGCTCTCGGTCGGCCAGGCTGCCGACCTGAGTTTTCTCGACCCCGAGCGGGACGGCATCGAGCTGCGCTCGCCGCAGCAGATTGTCAGCGACCCGGCGACCGGAGCGACTACGGCAGCAGGCGTGTTCGTGGCAGGCGACATCGCCTACGGCCCCAAACTGATGATTCACGCCATCGCCAGCGGCAAGCAGGCAGCTCGTTCCGTCTACCGGTACCTGCGAGGGTGCGAAATCGCTCCCGAAGACGTGCAGTTCCATTTTCCCATCGAGCGCTACCGCCGCGAGAAATCTTACGAAAAACGTCCGCGGGTGCCGATCCCCACGCTCACGCCGGCCGAGCGGCTGGCCAATCCGAAAGCCCTGGTCGAAATCGGCTACTCGGAAGCAGAAGCGCGCGCCGAGGCCGGCCGCTGCCTGGACTGCGGCGTGAACACAATTTTCGATGGCGAGCGCTGCATCCTGTGCGGCGGCTGCGTGGACGTCTGCCCGACGGCCTGCCTGAAGCTGGTCTCGCTCGACCGCATCCAGTCCACACCGGAACTCGCTTCCCTGCTGCGTTCGCTCGCGCTCGATGCGGAACCGGAACTTTCCGCCATTCTCAAAGACGAGGACCGCTGCATCCGCTGCGGGCTGTGCGCCGAGCGTTGTCCAACGACGGCCATCACCATGGAACGTTTCCTGTTTTCGAGGGAGTGGAGACCATGTCCGACACCAACGACGTGAAACCTTCACGCCTGGAACCGCCACCGGTCACCCGGCGCAGCTTTTTGAGCATCGCTTCGCTGATCAGTTTTCTGGCCGCGATGGGCACCGCCCTGGCCGGCGTGCTGCGTCTGCCCAAACCCACCGTCGAGCCCGGACCGGTGCGACGGTACAAGGTCGGCCACCCCGAGCAATTCCCGGTCGGAGCGGAAACCCTGTTTGCCGAGCAGAACTTTGTGGTCCGGCGCGACGCCGCGGGCGTTTATGCCATCTCGACCACCTGCACGCATCTGGGCTGCGCCGTCGCGCGCACTGCCGAAGGATTCGCCTGCCCCTGCCACGGTTCGAAATTCGCTGCCAACGGCCGCGTGCTGGCCGGACCGGCCCCGCGGCCGCTGCCGTGGCTGGAAATCAGCCGTGCCGCCGACGGCCAACTGGTTGTGTACGTGGACCGGGAAGTGCCCGAAGGCACCCACTTCCAAGCTTAGGAGCGAGGCCATGGGGACGACGGCGACCATTCCAGAGAAAACTTCGGCCACGCAGGAGTTTCTCGACAATCTGCGGCAACTGCCCCGGAACCTGAAAGACGCCTGGTTTCGGCTGGGCCGGCTGCCGGAATCGGAGCGCGAGGAATCGCAGGCCACGTTTCACAATCTGTTTCTACACCTGCACAGCGTGCGCGTGCACCTGCGGACGCTCCGGCCTTCGCTGACCCTGGGCCTGGGGCTGATCGCGACGTTCAGCTTTCTCGTGCTGGTGATCACGGGTCTGCTCCTGATGATCTACTACAAACCGTCGACGGCGCTGGCGTACCAGTCCATGAAAGACATCCACTACGTCGTCGCCACGGGCCGATTCATCCGCAATATTCATCGCTGGGCCGCGCACATCATGGTGATCGCCGTGTTCGCGCATATGGCGCGGGTGTTCTTCACCGCCAGCTACAAAAAGCCGCGCGAGTTCAACTGGCTGGTCGGACTCGGCCTGCTCGTGCTGACCCTGGCGCTCAGTTTCACCGGCTATCTGCTGCCCTATGACCAGCTCGCCTACTGGGCCACGACCATCGGCGCCAACATTGCCAATTCGCCGCGCGAGCTGACCGATGCGCTCGGCATCACCCCCTATTTCGACCCGGGCGGATTCCAGAAGCGGTTGCTGCTCGGTGCCAACACGGTCGGCGAAGATTCGCTCATTCGCTTCTACGTTCTGCACGTCTTCATCCTGCCCCTGTTGCTGGTGATTTTGCTGAGCGTCCATTTCTGGCGCATCCGAAAAGATGGCGGCCTGGCCCGGCCCGAGGACCCGCCCGGGGGCCTGGCGGAGTGGGGCGGCAAACTGCATCGCGTGTTCGAGCCGCTGGCCACGAAGACCTACGGCCTGATGGCGGTGGTGCGCGGCCGTCGGCCACCGGTGAATCGCGGCCCGGAAGGCACGGTGATGAGCTGGCCGCATCTGCTCTGGGCCGAGCTGGCCGTCTTGATGCTCACGATCGCCGTCACGCTGGTGCTTTCGTTCTACATCGACGCACCGCTGAAGGAAATCGCCAACCCGGCAGTGCCGGAAAACCCGGCCAAAGCACCCTGGTATTTCCTGGGCCTGCAGGAGCTGGTGTCTTACTCGGCGTTCATGGGCGGGCTGGTGATTCCCACCATTGCGGTGCTGGGGCTGGCCCTGATTCCCTTCCTAGATCGCCGGCCCGGCGGAGAAGGTCTCTGGTTCGGCACGCCGGGCGAGCGCACTGTGGCCTGGCAGTCGCTGCTGTTTGGGCTGGTCTGCACGGTGGGCCTGCTCGCCTTCACCGTGAATTTCGGCTGGCTGCGCAACTGGTTCCCGGAGATTCATCAGCTCTGGATCATCGCCATCAATCCGGGTTCGATCCTGGTGCTGCTGTTTGCCGGCTGGTCGCTCTGGACGCTGAAGCGGAAGAATTCCGTGCGGCTGGCGGCGGTGGCGTTGTTCACCTGCTTTCTGGTGGGTTTCGTTGTGCTGACGTACTTCGCTACGGTGCATCGCGGGCCAAACTGGCAGTTCTACTGGTGGCCTTCGCAATGGCCGGTGCACTGAACGGGGCGCCATACGCCCGGGAGCGCTGAGATGAAGGATCCATCCCGGCTCTATCGCTGGATGCTGCTGTGGACCAGTCTGGTCGCGCTGGGATTCCTGCTGGCAGCGGCCGTGCGGGAAAACCTGCTGGCGGAATGGCAGCAGCGGCAGCGTGCGTACCGTAAACTTCTCGCCGAAAAAGCCACGGATGCGCGCGGTCGGGAACTGCTGCGCAACTTCCGCATCGAGCTGCGCCAGGTGAGCGTGCCGGCGCTGGGCGCGGTAGACCGCTGCGTGAGCTGCCATGTCGGCATCGACGACCCGCGGATGACCGACGTGCCGCAGCCCTACCGGCTCCATCCGGTGGAAATTCTCGAGCACCACCCGGTGGACCGCTACGGCTGCACCATCTGCCACCAGGGCCAGGGCGCGGCAACAAACTTCCACGACGCAAAGGCCGAAGACGCGTACTGGGACTATCCGCTGCTGCCGCGGGAACTGACCCAGGCAACCTGCATGACCTGCCACGACGTCAGCCGACTGCCGCCCCAGGACGTCACGCTCGTGCTCGAAGGCATGCGACTCTACGAACAAAAAAGTTGCGGCTCCTGCCACAAGCTGCAAGGACGCGGCGGAGCGCTCGGCCCCGCGCTCGACAACGAGGGTCTGAAAACCAAGCACCAGCTGATTCTCACCAACCTGAAACCTCCGTACACGACCTGGCGCTGGCATCAGGCCCATTTCCGCGATCCAGCCGGCATTGTCCCCGGCAGCCAGATGAAAAATCCCACCGTCACCGAACGCGAGGCACTGGCACTCACAGCGTACATGCTCTCGCTGCGTCAGCGCGATGTTCCGGAAAGCTATCTCGCGCCGGACAAAATCGCACAGAAATTCCGCGCGCTGTCCCCGCAGCCACAGCCGGCCGAGCAGCTCTACCGGATGTACTGCTTCGCCTGCCACGGGGACGGCACCTACGGCCGGTGGGAGAAGACGTTCCAGCGTTTCATTCCTGCCATCCGCGGCACGCTGGCCGCCACGGCCACCCGCGAGTATCTGGAGACACAAATTGCGCAGGGTCGTCCGGGGACGCAGATGCCTCCCTGGCATTCGCAGGCCGGTGGACTGCTGCCCAAAGAAATCACGGCGCTCGCGGACTACTTGCGCGCCTCGCCGGCGGCGCGGAGCGCACGCGACTTGGCGGCCCGCTCTCGACCCGTCGCCCGCGGCGACGCGGCACGCGGGCAGATGCTTTTCCTGCGGAACTGTGCCGGCTGCCATGGCGTGGCGGGCGTGGGCGGTGTGGCGCCCGAGCTGGCCAACCCGGTTTTCCTGCGTGCGGCAGACGACTCGTTTCTTGCCACCACCATCCGCAACGGCCGCGCCGCAACGGCCATGCCCGCGTTTCAGCGTCCGGACGGTGCGGGACTCTCCGATGCTGAGATTGCCGACATCATCGCGTTCCTGCGCAGCCTCGAGTCGCCATCCCAGCAAACCGCGCAGGCACAAGACAAATCCCGGGCCGGAGGAAGCCAATGAGCAAACAAAAAAATAACGGCACCCCGCGCTGGTCGCGCCGCAACTTCCTGCAGACGGCCGCCGCAGCCACAGCCGCACTGGCTATCCCCGGCTGCGGCCGAAAGGAAAAGCCCGTACTCGAAGCTCTCAGCGGTGAGTTCGACCCGCTGCGGAGCTACCCGTACCGCGGCTGGGAAGATTTCTACCGCAAGCTGTGGACCTGGGACAAAGTCGTCCGCTCAACCCATTCGGCGAACTGCACCGGCTCGTGCTCCTGGAAGGTGTACGTGCGCAACGGCGTCATGGTGCGCGAAGAACAGGCCGCCGACTACCCCCGCATCAGCGAAGACCTGCCGGACTACAATCCCCGCGGCTGCCAGAAGGGCGGCTGCTTTGTCGAATACGTGTACAGCCCGCAGCGGCTGCGCTATCCACTGATTCGCACCGGCCGCCGCGGCGAAGGCAAATGGCGCCGCGCGACGTGGGACGAAGCGCTCACGCTGATTGCGGAAAAACTGCTCGACAACATCTACCAGCACGGCCCGGACACTAACACGTTTTTCAGCGTCATTCCGGCGATGAGTCCCATCAGCTTTGCCGCCGGCGCTCGCCTGGCGCACTACCTGGGCGGCGTGATGTGTTCCTTCTACGACTGGTACTGCGACCTGCCGCCGGGCGAGCCGCTCACCTGGGGCGTGCAGACCGAAGCCTGCGAATGTGCCGACTGGTTCAATGCGAAGTACATCGTGCTGTGGGGCTCGAATATTTCGCAGACGCGCATCCCCGATGCGCACTTCGCCTTCGAAGCGCGCTACAACGGCGCCAAGATTGTGGCCATCTCCCCGGACTTCAACTCTTCCTGCATCCATGCCGACCTCTACTGGCAAATCCAGCCGGGCACGGACACCGCCCTGGCGCTGGGCGTGGCGAAAATCCTGATCGACGAAGGGCTGATCGACGTGCCCTATGTGAAGGAACAAACCGACCTGCCGCTGCTGGTGCGCAAAGACACGAAACGATTTCTGCGCGAATCGGACCTGCGCACCGGCGGCAAGGAGGACGTCTTCTACTTCTGGGATGCGCGCACGCAACGGCTGACCGAAGCGCCCGGCTCGATGGGCTCGGCGCGGAAAACGATTCGCCTGGACGATGCCGACCCGGCACTGGAAGGCAGCTACAGGGTCACTCTGGCCGACGGAAGTGGAGTCGAAGTGACGCCGGTTTTCGAACTGCTGAAGCGCCAGCTGGAGGCGTATCCCCTGGACAAAGTGGCTGCCCTGACCGGTCTGCCCGCGCACGAAATTCAGATGTTCGCGCGCGAATTCGGCACCCGCAAGCCGGCCATGATCATCCACGGCGCCGGAACGAACCACTGGTTCCATAACGACCTGGCCAACCGCGCAATGATTCTTCTGGTTGCGCTGACCGGCAACGTCGGAAAGAACGGCGGCGGCTTCAATCACTATGTCGGGCAGGAGCGGATCTGGCCCGAACACGGCTTCTTTGCACTGGCCTTTCCCGAAGGCCGGGCCAAGCAGCGTTTCCAGAACACCACGCTGTGGAGCTATGTACACTCCTCCAACCGCGATCCGCACCAGTACAACGGCCGCCCCATCGAGTGGTACATCGAAG
Organism: Terriglobia bacterium; assembly: GCA_023512135.1. Taxonomy (GTDB): domain Bacteria; phylum Acidobacteriota; class Terriglobia; order Acidiferrales; family UBA7541; genus DSGC01. The sequence continues at coordinate 28,514 of JAIMAG010000020.1, forward strand.
AATCGGTGAAACGAGGCTGGATGCCCCTGTGGCCGAAATTGCGTGCCGGGGAAAAGCCCGGCCAGGGTCGCAAGCCGCGCGCCTTCATCATCTGGCGTGCGAATTATTTGAATCAGGCCAAAGGCAACGAGCTCATCGAGGATTCGCTGTGGCAGGACCTCGACCTGATTGTGGACATCAACTTCCGCATGGACACCACTGCCCTGTACTCCGACGTCGTTCTGCCGGCGGCGAGCTACTACGAAAAAATAGATCTGAACTCGACCGACTGCCACAGCTACATGCACACGTTCGGGCAGGCGCTCGAACCGCTGTTCGAAAGCAAGACCGACTGGGCCATCTTCCATGCACTGGCAAAGAAGATTGCTGAGGTCGCGCGCAATCGCAACCTGCCACCCTACCGCGACGAAGAATTCCAATGGGAGCGGGATTTCACTCGACTGGAAGAACAGTGGACCTCAGGCCATACCCTCGTGACCGATGAACAGGCTGCCGACTACATCCTGGCGCATTCGGCGGAGACAAAAGGCATGACCTACCAGAATCTGCAAGCGCAGCCGCGAAGGTTTGTGGCCACCGACCCGGAAGTCTGGAACAGCGACGTGGAACCCGGCATCGCCTACACGCCGTTCAAGCATCAGGTGGTGCAGAAGAAACCCTGGCGCACGCTCACGGGACGACAGCAGTTCTACATCGATCACCCGTGGTTCCTGGAGCTCGGCGAAGCGCTGCCCGTGCACAAAGAGCCTGTCGAAGAAAATTTCCCGCTCTACTGGAACACGCCGCACGGCCGCTGGTCGATCCACTCCACCTGGCGCGACCATCGTGCCATGCTCCGCCTGCAACGCGGTGTGCCCATCGCCTACATGCACCCCGACGACGCCCGCCGCCGCGGCCTGCGCGACAACGACTGGATCCGTATCTTCAACACCACCGGCGAATGCATCTGCCGGCTGCAAATTCTTCCCGGCGAAAAACCCGGCCGCATCACCATGTATCACGGCTGGGAAAAATTCCTCGGCTTCCAGCAGGGCGGCTGGCAGTCGCTCACCTACATCAAGATCAAGCCCACGCAACTGATCGGCGGCTACGGCCACGTGAAATTCCGGCTGAACTACTGGGGACCGACCGGCAACAACCGCGACATCAAAGTCGAAGTCGAAAAATACCGCGGCCCGGTGGCCCGTTATTCAGGGCGGGCCGTCCGAACGTCCCGCGCGGAAGCAGACACCCGGACCCGGAAGGCATAGGAGGCAGCCATGTCTCGACACCAGTACGCGATGGTCATGGACTTGAACAAATGCCTGGGCTGCCAGACGTGCACGATTGCCTGCAAGAAGCTCTGGACGGACCGCGACGGCACCGACTACATGTACTGGAACAACGTCGAGACCCGCCCCGGCCTGGGCTACCCGCGGCAGTGGGACCGCAACGGCGGAGGCTGGAAAGACGGCGAGCTGCAGCCGGGCCGGCTGCCCACACTGGACGACTACGGCGCGCCCTGGGAATACGACTACGAGCAGCGGCTCTACGAAGGCTCGGGCAAGCCCGTGATGCCTTCCCCGGATCCGCAGTCCGGCTGCAACTGGGACGAAGATGTCGGCGCGCTGAACGGCGACGACAACTTCTATTTCTACCTGCCCCGCATCTGCAATCACTGCACGTACCCGGCCTGCCTGGCCGCCTGTCCACGACAGGCCATCTACAAACGCGAAGAAGATGGCATCGTGCTGATCGACCAGGAGCGCTGCCAGGGCTACCGCTACTGCATCGCCGCCTGCCCGTACAAAAAAATCTATTTCAACGAAATCACCGGAAAATCCGAAAAGTGCATCTTCTGCTATCCGCGGCTGGAAAAAGGCGAGGTGAACGCCTGTGCGGCACAGTGTCCGGGCCGGCTGCGTTTCGTTGGCATCCTCGATGATCCGGAATCGCCCGTGCACAAGCTCGTGCTTGTCTACCGCGTCGCCCTGCCGCTGTTCCCGGAAAAGGGCACGCAGCCCAATGTGTTCTACGTGCCGCCGTTCAATCCTCCGCGCCGCGGCAACTACGGCAAGAGCATTCTGGAAGACCCGCGGCTTCCGCTCGACTACCTTGTGTATCTGTTCGGGCCGGAGGTCAAAGACGTCATCCGGCGACTGGAAGCGGAGCTGGTCCGCGCGCAAAATGGCGAGCGCAGCGAAGTGCTGCAACTGCTGATCGGGCGGGATGCGGCCACGCGCTATCGCATCCCGGCGCGCGAACAGCTCGTGCAGATCAAGACCTGATTCGGAGCACCACATGAACCAGCGAGGCCAATTGCTGACCGTTTTGCTTCTCCTGATGACCTCTGCGGCGCCGGCGTTTTCCCAGCAGCCGGCCCATACCGCTGCCCTCCCGCAGCATCTGCGCCTGAGGGCAAACTTCAGTCCGCAGTCGGCCGAGGTTTTGCTCGACCCGGCGGCACCCGCCTGGCAGAGCACTCCGGCACAGCGCATCGCGCTGCACCGCACACCGCCGCTCTATGACACCGATCCGCCAGCTTCACTGGAAATCAGCTTCGTAGAGGTTCGCACACTGCGAGCCGCGGGCAAGCTGTTTGTCCACCTGAGCTGGCGCGACGCCTCCGCCGACTACGTCGAATTGCCTGCTGTGCCGGACACTCCACCCGAGCAGCGCTTCCTGAAAGAACACACGCTCGGCCCGGAGCGCTTCTTCGATGCCGCCGCCGTCATGTTCCCGAAAGATGCGCCCGGGGGCGTGGTTTCGCCTTCGTTGCAGATGGGCGATGCCCAGGGCCCCGTCAGCATGTATTACTGGAACGCAGCGCGCGGCGCGATGCGGATGGAAGCCGCCGGCCGCGGCACCACGCGCCGCACCGGTGATTCATTTTCCGCGCGGGCGGTTTATGCCTCCGGCACGTGGCAGGTCGTGCTGGAACTGCCCGAATTGCCGCCGGCAACGCCGCTCGCCTTTGCCATCTGGAACGGCAGCCAGCTCGACCGCGATGGCCGCAAATATTTTTCTGTCTGGCACTGGCTGGAATAGAGAAACCCATGGCCGCAGAAACAGCTCCGAAACCAAAAGAAGCATCCGGCAGCGAAGACTCGGTGGACCTGTACCGAGTTTTTTCTTTTTTGTTCGGTTTTCCATCCCGTGAACGGTTCGCGTGGATGTGCCGGCCGGATTTCTCCAGCGGGCTGGCCAGTTTGTGGAACGAGCTCGGATGCAGGGGCAGATTCCCCCGCTGGCGAATGTTCGAGAGTTACGACCAGTACGAATCCGCATATATCGCGCTGTTTGACGTTGGCGTGCCTGCGCCCCCGGTGCCGCTGCTCGAATCGGCATGGCGCAAGTCGCAGCCGGCGCAGCAAGTCGTGCTCGACAACGTGAACTTTTACGAAGTGCTCGACCTGCGCTGTGATATGTCCCGCTATCCGGCAGACCATCTGCTCACGCAGCTCGAATTTCTCGCCGCGGTGCGCTACGCACAGGAAAGCACCGATGCCGAAATGAACCGGGACAGCCTGGCACGTCTGGAGCATGACTTCCTCGACCGCCACCTGCTGGCCTGGTTCCCCGCCGCCAGACGAAAACTGTGTGCACTCGACCCGCCGGTCTTTGCTCTGCTCGCGACGCTGCTCGAAGCGTTTCTCCGCATGCGGCTGCAAACCGGACTGCCCGGGCTCAGAACCCACTGAGGGAAAACACGCCCCCGCACAGAACCACCGCAAACACTCTTGGCATCTCCTTCCGGAAAGTGGCCTACCCGGGCCCGGAAAGGAACTCAGGCTGGCACTCACAAAAGGTGGCGCGCCCGGCAGGATTCGAACCTGCGACCCTCTGCTTAGAAGGCAGACGCTCGGCATTTCCAGCAGATGGACAAGGCTTCCCTTCCTTTGACAAAGCAATACTTTATAATCCCGCCTGTTTTGCCGGTGCTACCTGGAATTGGCTGATTTTTGAGCCGTTTGGTAGCACCTAGGTAGCACCGAAACTGGCTCCCTGCTTCTGCTGCGCAGCAGTGGGTCCGCCCAGCTGCAGGGGCCGGTGCTACCGTGAATCCGCTCCGGTGCTACCCGGTGCTACCGCAGAGGAGAGACGCTAGCTAATGCAGAAGAAACGCTTCACGTTCACGGGAGACAAGCTACGGGCACTGCCCGTTCCTTCCGGTGGTCGCGCCCGCTACTACGACGACGTCGTGCGCGGGCTGATGCTGGAGATCACTGAAAACGACGCCAGGAGCTTCAGGTGCTACAAAAAATTCCGGGGCAGGCCGACGAAGATCACGCTCGGCTGGTTCGACCCGAACCTGCCGGAAACACGCGACCTGCCGGAAGGTGCCGAACCGCTCGATCTGTTGCGCGGCAGCCGTCCCGCGCTCAACGTAAAAATGGCACGCAAGCTGGCCGTGGCCATCCTGGCCGAACTCGACACGGGCGTGAATCCCGCTGAAGAAGCAGCGCAGAGTCGCAGGGGCATCTCGCTGGGTGAACTGTTCGAGAAATACCGCGCCCATCTAAAGGCCATGGGGAAGAAGTCTCTCCCGCTGCGCGTGTGGATGTGGGAACGGTATCTCGGGCCGCTGCCCGAAATGACGAAGAAGAAGCACGGAGCCGAGCGCACGAAAGCTCTTGGTGCTGTGGACTGGTCACGGCGTCACCTGGGCGAGATCACGCACGCGATGGTGACGAAGCTGATGCTCGACCTCGGCGAGAAGGTCGGACGCACGACGGCAAACAGGGTCGTTGAACTGCTCCGGGCTATGTTCAACTTCGCGCGGAGGCAGAAGCTGTACCAGGGCGACAACCCAGCTGAGGATATCGAGCGCTTCCATCTGCCGTCACGTGAACGATTCCTGCAGGCGCACGAAGTCGAGCGTTTCTTCAAGGCGCTCACAGAAGAGAAGGATCCGGACTTCGCTGATTATGTTCGGCTTCTGCTGTACACGGGCGCGCACCGCGGCAACATTCTTCGCATGCGGTGGGACGAGCTCAGTTTGGACGGTGCCCAGTGGACTGTGTCGGGCGAGAAGATGAAGAACGGCAAGCCACTGGTTCTGCCGCTGGTCGAAGAAGCGGTGGAAATCCTGCGCCGCCGAGCTGCGAAAGCGAACGGCAACCCCTGGGTGTTCCCCGGCAACACGGTGGCCGGACACATGGGATCACCACGGAAGAAGTGGGCCGAGTTCGTGGAGAAGGCCGAACTGCCCGATCTCCGGGTTCACGATTTGAGACGCACGCTCGGCAGCTGGATGGCGAGCACTGGCGCGAGCACTACGATCACGATGAAGGCGCTGGGACACCGGTCGGTCACCACAGCGATGATCTACCAGCAACTTGCCGCTGATCCTGTGCGCGAAGCGGCGCAGCGAGCTGTGACCGCGATGCTCAACGCCGCAAAGGGCAAGAGCGTGCAGCTAAAGGGCCAGAAGGCACGCGTGGACCGCCATGAATAAACAGCCACTCACCTACGAGGATTTCCTGGCCCTGGCACATGATGATCTGCGCCCGCGTGGCAGCGAGAAGGCCTTAAACGAAGCGCTGGTCACTCTGCGCGATTATCGAAGAAGAACCAGGCCGTGGACCGAGGAGACGGAGCGCGAAGCGCGGCAGATGATCAAGGACTTCGCCGTAGAGTTCCTGCGGTACAGTGAAGCATGGAGGCGCGTGCCCCCCAACAGCACGCTTCGCGCGCGGCTGCATCGTGTGACCGCTGCGCTGAATCGTGCCGACAATCTCATGCGGTGCGCCACTGCTTTCGAGGCTGCCCTGCTCGCTCGTTTCTACGGTTCACGAAGCAAGTTCACTGACGGGCTGGAACAGCTGAAGAAGCTGGTCGATGCCAGTAAGTCAGCGGAGGCCGCAGTTGCTCGCACCAAAGGGCGCGGCCTACCCCACCCAAACAGGTTCCTGGTGGAGCGCTGTTGGAAAATGGCGTTCATGTTCTCTGGCCGCTTGTACGGTCTCTCGAACGTGGACGACTCTCCGCTGGTTCGATTCGCTCGTGCTGTCCATGAATACGCCACGGGCCGCGCTCCAGCAGGACTCTACTACCATGCTGACCAGCTGCGGCGCGCACTTAAGAAATGATCCCCGCACATCCGGTTGGTATTTTCTCCCACAAAACGGACGGTTTCTAGCTCATCTCATGGATCTTCCCCAATAGACAACAGCGTTGCCCATGGCCTAGCTTGGCCGCGCTTGGAGGGAGGTTGCTTCGATGAAGAGAAACGGGAACGTCGAGGCAGCGAGCACGGTGTTGCTGGACGAGCAGGCGGTTGCCGAGCGGCTCGGGGTAACGCGAAACTGCCTGGCCAAATGGCGCTGCCAAGGTCGCGGGCCAGCCTTCATCAAGATTGGGCGTTTGGTTCGATATAAGCCGGAAGCCATTGAAAAATTTCTCGACCGACGCACCGTTGAGCCTGGACGCTGAAGCCAAAACAGGAAGGCCCGCGTGGGGGCGCGGGCCGGATTCGTGAAGAACGGGAGTTCGAACAGCGATGTCAACGGTAGCAAAGCTACAGGCTCGCGGTCAAGGCCGGAACGCAGTAAATGAGCGCGGCGTTCCGGATCTGGCAGCGGCGAAACTCATTCCCATCGAAAGCGTGGTGGACACTTTGCAACTAGAACGTCACGGACGCATGGTCAGGTGCTGGAGACCGGAGAACCACGCCCACGGGGATCGGACGCCCAGCGTCGGCATCTGGCGCAGGAAGAACCGGGTGAAGTGTTTCGTGTGCGACGTGAAGCCGCTCTCCTCGATCGACCTGGTGATGAACGTGTTGGGCATGGATATCTTCGGCGCTCTGCTGTGGCTCGACGCCAATTTCGGTTTGCCGCGCATTGCCCGAGGCACCCACTTAGTCTCCCGCTCACCGAGAAATCCGCACTCCCGTGTAGGAGCGAGTGGCGACCGGCTGGAATCGGTTGTGCGCTCGGGCCTGTGGGGGCAACTGAGCACTGCAGAAGCACGCCTGTTGAAAGTCCTGGACACTCTCGCTGATGAAACCGGCACGGTCACACTTTCCTACGCCGGGCTGCGCAGGTTCTCGGGGTTGGGCAGCGATTCGTCTGTGCGGGCTGGCATCGGTGGCCTTCAGCGCCGTCACGCGGTTGAGGTCATTGCCGGTCGCGGCGGTGACGGCTTTCCTGCCGCCAACACCTACAAGCTGACGCTCGAGCACGAGGACTTCCTTCGCCTGCTGCGGGCCTGCCACGCTGATACCTACGAGGAGATCGAGAAAGAACGGCAGCTGCGCGCTCAGATTCGCCGCCACCGCCGTCTTCAATCTTCTCCATCCTCTCCCGGGTCATTTTCAGCGCTATCCGAATCCACTCCGGGCGGGGGCACTGCTATTACCGGTAACAAGATTCTCTACACTAGGTGTAGAGCAGAAAATCTCAACGCTACAACTACTGGAGCGGCGAAATTGACCAAGGCGGAGACCACGAATCGGCGTGAGACTGCAAATGACTCAGAAGTGAAAGGACGAAGCCCAAACGGACAGAGCCGAAGGAGCGCAGGACGAAACAGTCTCGCGCCGACTTCCTGGAATTGGCCGCACTGTGGGTCGAAGACACGCAGCTTCAGAAAGAATACGCAGAGGACTTCCTTGCCTCCCAGCGAGGGGCAGACCCAGAAAGGATGCGGCTGACGAATCAGCACACGAGTACTGAAAATTCCCACTTTGCGTACTCGCGGGTCCTTTCCACCCCGTACCGGGCCTCGCGGGGGACGGCGGCCCCGACGCCGCTCCAGTCGGGCATGAAAAATGTCGCTGTCGTTGTCGTTTTCCGATGTGAGGTATGCAGCCTTGAAGGTTCAGCTGGTCGAGCTCAACCAGATCAAGCCCTACACAAGAAATCCCCGCAAAAGAACCCAGGACGCCATCGCCCGGCTGGCCGCCAGCATAAAGCGGTATGGCTGGCAGCAGCCCATCGTGGTGGACAGAGACTTCGTGGTCATCATCGGCCACGGGCGGCTGGAAGCGGCACAACTGCTGGGCCACCAGCGTGTGCCCGTGGTGGTGGCGAAAGACCTGACTTTGGACTGGCAGAAGACTCTCCCAGCTTCTACCGCAGCTTCAATGGGGCCGCGATCATTCGATCGCGGAAATATACCTCCTTGGGACTACAGGCGCTGGATATCTACGAGGCTTCAATGGGGCCGCGATCATTCGATCGCGGAAATCTCGCGCCCATACGTCCACGTGGCACGCGGCACCAAGGCTTCAATGGGGCCGCGATCATTCGATCGCGGAAATACCCTTTCTCTGGCGAAATTCCATGCTCTGCGGAAAGCTTCAATGGGGCCGCGATCATTCGATCGCGGAAATGCTTACACTGCCTTCCAGCACCAGCTTCGAACGGTTTGCTTCAATGGGGCCGCGATCATTCGATCGCGGAAATAACGGGCAGTTTAGCCTGCCCGTCACGGAGTTCACGTTGCTTCAATGGGGCCGCGATCATTCGATCGCGGAAATCGTCCTTGACCTTTCCTGTCAGGATGACCGTCGAGAGGCTTCAATGGGGCCGCGATCATTCGATCGCGGAAATCTTGTGCGATTGCTTCAAAAATGACGAAATGGTCTGCTTCAATGGGGCCGCGATCATTCGATCGCGGAAATACCGAGAAAAAGACCACAGCGCAGCTTCGGAACCTGAGCTTCAATGGGGCCGCGATCATTCGATCGCGGAAATTTGGACAAGCTATATGAGGGCAACAAGCCCAGAGAAGCTTCAATGGGGCCGCGATCATTCGATCGCGGAAATCTGATACGCCTTGAGCTCGTCCTCGAGCGCGTCAAAGCTTCAATGGGGCCGCGATCATTCGATCGCGGAAATGCCCCGCGGAGTCATCAGCCCGGAAAAATCATCCGGGGCTTCAATGGGGCCGCGATCATTCGATCGCGGAAATCATCCGACAAGTGTTTAGGGCTACCCTTGAGGCCGAGCTTCAATGGGGCCGCGATCATTCGATCGCGGAAATCAGTGAGCAGCTAAGGGAATTCATTCTGCAGCGTCAAAGCTTCAATGGGGCCGCGATCATTCGATCGCGGAAATCACCTTAGCGGAAGCCATAGAGGCCTGCGCCGAGGCGCTTCAATGGGGCCGCGATCATTCGATCGCGGAAATCTCCTGCCCCACATGCCGACGGCTGGAGTGGCCAGACCTGCTTCAATGGGGCCGCGATCATTCGATCGCGGAAATTTGCTCGATTGTTTCTCCGGGGTCGAGCTCCACGTCGCTTCAATGGGGCCGCGATCATTCGATCGCGGAAATGCAGCTTGCCACTGAACCACTGGAGGCCAACTATGCGGGCTTCAATGGGGCCGCGATCATTCGATCGCGGAAATCAATGTCTGAGGTTGCGAAACTTGTTTCTTTGCTCGTGGGGCTTCAATGGGGCCGCGATCATTCGATCGCGGAAATGGAACCGCTCCCAGAGCCCTGGAACGGGGATTAAAGGCTTCAATGGGGCCGCGATCATTCGATCGCGGAAATGTGCTCGTGCTGCCGCCGACGCTGGCCGTGTTCCCGCAGGGGCTTCAATGGGGCCGCGATCATTCGATCGCGGAAATCTGTTCGTCTTTGATGACATGGAGCTGGCCCTGCAAGCTTCAATGGGGCCGCGATCATTCGATCGCGGAAATTTTTGGGCTTCGTGAACGTCAAAGCAGCGCAGATGCTGCTTCAATGGGGCCGCGATCATTCGATCGCGGAAATGAAAACTGCGCAAAAAGGGTGATGTGCCATGCCGAGGCTTCAATGGGGCCGCGATCATTCGATCGCGGAAATAGAATCTCTCGGCGCGGTCGCTCATCCGCGCAACCGTGCTTCAATGGGGCCGCGATCATTCGATCGCGGAAATCCAGCGTTCCGAGTATGCTGCGCGCGTGAAAGGAGAAGCTTCAATGGGGCCGCGATCATTCGATCGCGGAAATGACCCAGCAGGGGCACAATGACCGTCAGCGCACCGTAGCTTCAATGGGGCCGCGATCATTCGATCGCGGAAATGACCCGGAGAAGGGTCTTGCAGACACGGTGATTGGCCCGCTTCAATGGGGCCGCGATCATTCGATCGCGGAAATAAATTCGGCCACTCCGCTTTGTGGCAGGCTGCGCAGGTGCTTCAATGGGGCCGCGATCATTCGATCGCGGAAATGGCGATACTGGGTGAAGATCTTTCGACCTGCCAAGGCTTCAATGGGGCCGCGATCATTCGATCGCGGAAATAGCAGGAAGATTGCAGAGAAACTTAACGCGAAAAGCTGCTTCAATGGGGCCGCGATCATTCGATCGCGGAAATGTGCGGTATCGTTGGGATCTCCGGTATGTTTGCGAAGCTTCAATGGGGCCGCGATCATTCGATCGCGGAAATACGTTCGGCAGATTAACCCTTCCGGAAAGGAGAAAAGCTTCAATGGGGCCGCGATCATTCGATCGCGGAAATGCAGCTGCTGGCCACGAGCTTGGCGCGACTTTCACGGCTTCAATGGGGCCGCGATCATTCGATCGCGGAAATCTACCGGTGATTTGCCGAACGTGTCCCGTTGCAGAATGCTTCAATGGGGCCGCGATCATTCGATCGCGGAAATCAAATGATTGCCTACTATAAGGGCACCGTATTTGATGGCTTCAATGGGGCCGCGATCATTCGATCGCGGAAATGGATAAGCCGGCGCAAAACCGGCTTCAGCATCTTCGCGCTTCAATGGGGCCGCGATCATTCGATCGCGGAAATCTTGCGGCCCTCGAAGAAGCTTTTGATTACCTTGCCGCGCTTCAATGGGGCCGCGATCATTCGATCGCGGAAATCTACCACTTCCCCGATACCTATGTGGTAGCTGCGATGCTTCAATGGGGCCGCGATCATTCGATCGCGGAAATATGGCCGCGTGCTCGGTTACTGGATCGGCTCTGAAAAGCTTCAATGGGGCCGCGATCATTCGATCGCGGAAATCCGCTATCGGGCACGCGCAACGCTCCAGGTAAACCTGCTTCAATGGGGCCGCGATCATTCGATCGCGGAAATATCCAGCAGTCGGCCATCCTGGCGCAGCAGCGCCAGGCTTCAATGGGGCCGCGATCATTCGATCGCGGAAATGTTTTCAGAATCTTCCGCTTTCCTACATTTCAGGTTGCTTCAATGGGGCCGCGATCATTCGATCGCGGAAATTGCTGAAGGAATTGCAAGCGGGAGATGAAAAGGAAAAGGCTTCAATGGGGCCGCGATCATTCGATCGCGGAAATGCCTCTCGCGCATCGAAGCCGATTGGGAGCGCAGCGATGCTTCAATGGGGCCGCGATCATTCGATCGCGGAAATGCCGTCGATGAATACCTAGATTTGCTCGAAATGTTCGAGGCTTCAATGGGGCCGCGATCATTCGATCGCGGAAATCAGGATAGCCCGGCACTGGCCGTGCAGCTGAGTTTGGCTTCAATGGGGCCGCGATCATTCGATCGCGGAAATCCCGCAGGAAGGAGTTTCTCGCGCAGGCCGAGGCTCTGGCTTCAATGGGGCCGCGATCATTCGATCGCGGAAATGAGTCATCGTTTCTCCTTTCTGTGCGCCAAAAACCAGCTTCAATGGGGCCGCGATCATTCGATCGCGGAAATGGGAGACGAAGGCTTCGCAACGCAAGGCTTGGAAGGGCTTCAATGGGGCCGCGATCATTCGATCGCGGAAATTCCCGCAGCAGCGCGATTCCAATCTCGTACTCGACCAGGCTTCAATGGGGCCGCGATCATTCGATCGCGGAAATTGAAAAAACTAAGTGAAACCGAAGTGGCTACGATGTTGCTTCAATGGGGCCGCGATCATTCGATCG
>JAIMAG010000021.1 GCA_023512135.1 Terriglobia bacterium
GGCGGCGGCCAGCTCCGCGTTGAGGCGTACGGCGGCGGGGCCGGCGAGCTCGCACTGCAGCACCACGTCCACGTGGCCGCGGCGGAGCCGCTCGCGAACGCGCTGACGAATCGCCGGCTCGAGCGCTTCGAAACCTTCCGGCAGACGGACCTGGAGATCGAGAAAGCGGTGGTTGACACTGCGCAGACGCAACCGGATGGCACAGCCGTTCGATTCGGCGATCGCCTGCGCGAAACCGGTCATGGATTTCAGGCTGCGGCTCATTGGGGTTCGGTACGCGCGGCAATGCCGGCAGCGTCGTCGGCGAACTGTAGTTCATAGAGGCGCGCGTAGGTGCCTCCGCGGGCGAGCAGTTCGGCGTGCGTGCCGGACTCCCGAATCGAGCCGCCATCGAGCACCAGGATGCGGTCGGCCCGGCGCACCGTCGAGAGCCGGTGAGCGATGACGAACACGGTGCGGCCGGCCATCAGGGTAGCCAGGGCCTGCTGCACCAGGCGCTCGGATTCGGCATCGAGCTCGGAGGTGGCTTCGTCGAGAATCAGAATCGGAGAATCCTTCAGCAGGGCGCGGGCAATGGCCAGGCGCTGCCGCTGGCCCCCCGAGAGGCTCTGGCCGCGTTCGCCGAGCAGGGTCTGATAGCCCTGCGGGAGCTGCTGGATGAAATCGTGGGCGAGCGCCGCTTTCGCCGCAGCGACGACGCGGGCTTCGGGCAGATCGGGGCGGCCGTAGCAGATGTTGTTCCACACGGTATCGTGGAAGAGGATCGTTTCCTGCGTGACAATGGCAATCTGGTCGCGGAGCGAACGCAGCGTCACCTTGCGCAGGTCGTGCCCATCGATGCGCACGGCGCCGCTGGTGGGATCGTGAAAGCGCGGCAGCAGGTTCACCAGAGTGGTTTTGCCGGCGCCGCTAAGGCCGACGATCGCGACGACTTCGCCGGCGCGCACGGTCAGGTTGATGTGCTGGAGGATGGGCGGGCCGCCGTCGTAGGCAAAGCTGACGTCGTCGAATTCGATCACGCGGGAGAAAGGCGGCAGCGGGCGCGCTCCCGGCTGTTCGATCACCTCTTCCGAAAGCTCGAGCAAGCGAAAGGCCTGCGTGGTGGCGCCGAGGCCCTGCTGGAACTGGTGGTAGATCATGCCCAGGCGCTTGACCGGCTCATAGACGCGGAACAGGGCATAGGTGAAGGCAATCAGCACGCCCTTGGTCATCAGGCCGTAGCGAATCTGGTCGCGGGCGTAGAGCACGACCAGAGCGACCACGACCGCGCCGAGCAACTGCATGACCGGCGCGGTCGCGGCATAGGCGCGGACCCAGCGCATGTTTTCGCGGAGCAGGCGCCGGGCCGTTTCGCGGAATTTGCGAATTTCGAACTGCTCCATGCCGAAGGCTTTGACCACGCGGTTTCCGCTGATGGTCTCCTGCAGGATTTTGCTCAGCTCGGCCAGCCGGCTCTGGCTGGAGTGCACCGATTGGCGGATGCGCCGACCCAGGCGACTGATCGGGGCCACAACCAGCGGAAGGAAAATCAACGAGCCGAGCGCCAGCTTCCAGTCCAGCAAAAACAGCACGGCGACGAGCACCACCAGCGTGAAACTCTGGCGGAAGAAATCCGCCAGCCACTCGGACAGGGCGCTGCGCGCGCGTTCGATATCGCTGATCGTCGCCGACATCAGCCGGCCGGTGGAGTGGCGGGCGAAGAAACCGATCGGCTGGCAGATCAGCTTGGCATAGATGCGATTGCGCAGGTCGGTGACGGCTGCGTGGCCGACGTACTGGATAGCAAGATTGCCGAAGAAATCGGCGGCGCCTTTGATCAGAAAGAGCACCACCAGCGAAATGGCAAACACCGTCCAGACGTGCTGGATGCCGGGCGGGAAAAAAGCATCGAGATAAAGCGTCAGGTTCCAAGGGCGCAGGGTGAGCAGGGGCAGGCGGGGATCGGTCGGCGTGGGTTCGAGCACGCGATCCACGAGGGGAACGAACAGCAGGGCGATCGCGCCATCAGCGATGGCCACAAGCACCATCAGCAATATGCCGATCACCAGCCGGCCCCGATAGGGCCAGACCCAGGCAAGCAGGCGCTTCAGTTCGGCGGCAAAGGTCATCGGTTTGAACGGCTGCAGGGTGCAGCGCGGCCTGTGAAAGTTAACGCTACGGTTGGGGCCCCAAGATTGTCAAGCGGCAGACTTTTCGACATCGCGGTGAATGACCTTGACGGCGTAGTTCCGCTTCGCCAGCGCGCGGCCGACCGCTTCGGCCATGGTGACGGAGCGGTGGCGGCCGCCAGTACAACCGAAGGCCACCGTGAGATAACTTTTCCCTTCCCGGATGTAATGCGGAATCAAGTAGAGAAGCAGCGATTCGATGCGTTGCAGGAATTCCCGGGTCTGCGGGAAGGAGCGGATGTAGCGAACGACGCGGGGGTTGCGTCCGGAAAAACGGCGCAGCCCGGGCACGAAATGGGGGTTGGGCAGGAAGCGAACATCGAAGACCAGGTCGGCATCGGCGGGCAATCCGTGGCGGTAGCCAAAGCTGACCACCGAGACGAGCAGGGGGCGGCGGTCGGTGCTCTGCATGCGGGCGATGACGTACTGACGCAATTCGTGAACGGTGAAGCGCGAGGTGTCAATGACCAGGTCAGCCAGCTTGCGGATGGGAGCCATCAGGTGGCGCTCGCGCTGGATGGCTTCGCGCACGGTCAGGCCGCGGGCGAGCGGATGCGGACGACGGGTTTCGCTGAAGCGACGGAGCAACACCTCGTCGCTGGCCTCGATGAAAACCAAGCGGACGTTGTACTGCCGGCGGAGCTGGCGGTAGAGCGCTGGCAGGCGCGCAATCGGCTCTCCTTCGCGCACATCCACGAGCAGGGCGGCGCGTTCTATTTCCTGGCTGCCGTAAAGATGCAGCTCGGCGAAAGTGGGAATCAGGTCCACGGGCAGATTGTCCACGCAGTAAAAGCCCAGATCCTCGAAGGTACGCAGCACGGTGCTTTTCCCGGAGCCGCTCAGGCCGGTCAGGATGACCAGTTGCGGGGCCGTAGCAGCAGAACGGCGCCTGGGCATTGCGGGCTCAGCCCCTGACCCGTCGCTGGTGGGTGGAGGGAATGCGCATATCTTCGCGGTACTTGGCTACCGTACGGCGGGTGACGTGGATGCCTTCTTCAGCCAGCCGGCGGGCAATCTGTTCGTCGGTGAGCGGGTGGGTGGGGTCTTCCGCTTCGATCATTTTCCGGACCCGGCGTTTCAGGGTGAGCAGCGAAAGCGTGCTGCCCTGCGGCCCCTGAACGGCTTCGGTAAACAGCTCGCGCAGTTCGAACACGCCCTGCGGGGTGTGCGCGTACTTGTTGGCCACGGCGCGGCTGACTGTCGAGGGGTGCACGCCGACTTCTTCGGCGACTTCCTTGATCATCATCGGCTTCAGGTGATCGATGCCGTATTCGAGGAAGTCGCGCTGGCGGCGGATAATCGCCTGGCAGACGCGCTGGATTGTGTGTTTGCGCTGCTCGATATTTTTCAGCAACTGGACCGCGGCACTGAACCGTTCTTTGACGTAGTTGCGGACTTCGCGGTCGGCGGCGTTGCGGGCCAGCAGGCGACGATAGACCGGGCTGATGCGGAGCTGGGGCAGGTCATCGTCGTTCATGAAGACCTGCCATTCGTCTCCCACCTTGCGGAAATAGACGTCCGGCTCGACCAGGCGGGGTTCGGTTTTGTTGTAGCGGAGCCCGGGGCGCGGATCGAGCTTGCGAATCAGTTCGAAGGCGCACTTGACCGCTTCGATGGAACAGTTCAGTGCGCGGGCGATTTCCTTGAACTGATTCGACTGCAGCAGCGGCAGGTACTCGGAGACGATCTGCTGCGCCAGCGTGTTCTGCGGGTCGAGCGTCCGCAACTGGATCAGCAGGCATTCGCGCAGGTCCCGGGCGCCCACACCGAGCGGATCGAACTCCTGCAGCACGGCGAGCGCTTCTTCGACGTCTTCCATGGCGTAGCCGCCCGACTGGGCAACCTCTTCCAGCGAGACGGTCAGATAGCCGTCCTCGTTCAGGTTGCCGATGAGCAATTCGGCGATTTCGCGAACCCGATCGCTGCAGATGGTGACGCTGAGCTGCCAGTGCAGATGATCGGCCAGGTTCTGCGGCGAAGAAAGGAACTGTTCAAACGAAGGTTTTTCGATCTCCTCGCGTTCCCGATGATTGTTCGCTTCGCCGGAATCGAGGTACTGGGTGAAGAAAGAACTGATATCGAATTCGTCGAAGGGGTTCACCGGCTCGTTTTCGGGCAGTTTTTCGCTTTCGGCCTGCAGAAAAGCCTCGCTGGCATAATCGTCGGCCGATAGCCCATCTTCGGTAACCTCTTCCAGCACCGGATTGGCGATCATTTCCTGATTGATCATTTCGCGCAACTCGAGCCGGTTCAGCGCCAGCACGCTGACCATCTGGACCAGGCCGGGCGTCAGCGTCTGCTTCTGGGTGAGTTTCAGATTCAGCTTGGGCTGCAGCCAGCTCATCGTTGTGTCTCGAACTAGTGGAGCGAAAAGTTTTCGCCCAAGTAGATGCGGCGAACCTCGGCATCCTGGCTGAGGGCGACCGGGGTGCCTGCGCGGAAAATTTTCCCCTGGTTGATGATGTACGCGCGATCCGTCACCCGGAGGGTTTCCCGCACATTATGGTCGGTGACGAGCACGCCGATGCCGGAAGCGCGCAGCGCGCCAATCTGCTGCTGCAGGTCGGCCACGGTGAGCGGGTCGATGCCCGAGAACGGCTCATCGAGCAGGACAAAGGCCGGCTCGAGCGCCAGCGCACGCGCGATTTCCAGCCGGCGGCGCTCGCCGCCGGACAGGGTATAGGCCCGGTTGTACCGCACCGATTCCAGTCCCATCTGCGCGAGCAGTTCTTCTACGCGGTCGCGCCGCTGCTCCGGGGTGAGCGGTTGCGTCTCCAGGACGGCGAGCAGATTTTCTTCGACCGTCAGTTTCCGGAAAACCGAGGGCTCTTGGGGCAGGTAGCTGATGCCGCTGCGCGCA
This sequence comes from Terriglobia bacterium, assembly GCA_023512135.1. GTDB lineage: Bacteria > Acidobacteriota > Terriglobia > Acidiferrales > UBA7541 > DSGC01. Next base: position 5,029 of record JAIMAG010000021.1, read on the forward strand.
CGGAGGTACATGGGGAGGTCGGTGAGGTCTTCACCATCCAGCAGGACGCGGCCGGCATCGGGGCGCGCCAGCCCGACCAGCATGTAGAACGTGGTCGTCTTGCCCGCCCCGTTCGGACCGAGCAGCCCGACGACCTCGCCCTGTCCGATTTCCAGGCTGACATCCTCAACGACCTTCCGCCCTCGATACGATTTGCTCAGCTCAACGGCCTGGAGCTTCGCCATACGGGTTCAGCGCTCGACCCGGTAGCGGGTCAACGTGCGCGAACCTTCCTCCGATTTCACCAGAATCGTATCACCCGCTCGATAGAAGGTCAATTCAGCGCCGGAAACGGAGTTGCCCAAGCCGTCATGCAGCACCGGCGCGCCGCCCCGCAACACGAATTTTTCTTCGCTGGCGAAATATTCGGCGAGCTCGGCCGTGGCACGGCGGCGCCCCTGCTCGACGACCACGCCGCCGGACGCCACCGCCCGCAGAATCCGGCGCGTGCCGGCTTCGACCGCCGTATCCAGCTCGAGCTGCGGAGCGCGGAGGCGAACATCGGCAGATTCGGCCTGCACCTCGCGCTGCAAGCGCAGCGTGCCTTCGCCGTTGCGGTATTCCAGCCAGCCGGCTGCCACCCGCCACAGCCGCGGCGGCGTGGCCGCTGCTTCCACCACCGCGGCACGAACAGCGGTCTCGGCCAGCAAGCGACCGGCAGTGCGATCGAATTCCATCTGCGCCGCTTCGATTGCGACCGTGCCCTGCCAGAGTCGCACACTGCCGGAGAAAACGGCGCGACCGAGGGCGCGATGCAGGTGGAGCCGCTCGGCTGCCACATGGGCCGGCGCAGGAGCAAACTCCGGACCGGCGCTGCCCTCGAGAAAGCTGGTGCGGACGGCGCCTGCGGCCACCAGTTCGCCGCGCTGCGGCCAGACCACGACCGACTCGGCCGCCGTGCGCACGGCGCCTTCGCGCAAGATGACGCCGCCGCGCAACTGCAGCGTGTTTTCCGCATGGACAAACTGCGCGCGCTCGGCCCGGGCGGTGAGTTCGCCTTCCCGGTAACGGACATCGCCGGACTGTTCGAGCTCGCTCCAGCCACCCGCGGGCGAAAAGCGCAGGGAGAAGGTGCGCGAGCGACTGAGCTGTTCCGGGCTGCCGGTGACGGCGCGGCGAAGCACAATGTCGCCGTCACCGCTCAGCTCGTGCAGGCGATTGCTGCGGGCAAACTGCGCCTGCAGACGGTTGCCACTCAGTTGCAGGTGTTCCCCGTCCGCGGACTGCCAGGCGAGCGCGGCCGCAGTCGCTTCTGCGTCGCGGAGCTCCACGCTGCCGCGGCTCACCTGAGCCAGTCGAGCACGGAGTTCGCTCGCGGTCAGTTCGAGCGCTTGCCCTTCCCGGTGGGACCGCCCGCGAACACGACCGACAAAGCGCATTTCACGGGGCAGCGCGTCCTGTGCCACGAATTCCGCGACGAGCTGCTCGGCGGCGAGTTCGTCGCGGCCAGGCGCGCCTTCGCTCCGGAGCTCGACACGGCCGTCGGCGACGAATCGTTCCACTCCGCCAGTGGCACGCAGCTCGACGGAAAATTGCTCCGCGCGCAGCAGATGCCAACCCGTCGGCGCGCGCACGACGAGCTGCGGCTGGCCGCGGGCACGGGCGCGGCGGATACGAAAAGAGGAATCGAGCTCGAACAGCACGGCGTCTGCAGTGAACGAACGAGCGGCCTGACGCGCGCGCACGGGCCCGGCGAGCCGCAGGGTATGGGCGTCGCGGCGGAACTCCAGACTGGTACCGGAAAGCTCCACCGGGGCTGTACTCGCCGGCACGGCCGGCCAGACACGCAAAGACACCTCACGGTGCAGCCGGGCGACGCCCGCTCGCGAGTCGTAGGAAATGCCGACGGCGCGGCCCGTGCCTCCCGGGAAGGTGAACTCCACGGGCTGGTCCGTGCGCACGACGCCGGTGGCGCTATCGAAGGTGACCTGAGCCGTTTCGATGAGCACGGTGCTGGGCGTCGGGACGATTTCCGTCCAGTCGTCGGCCGGGGCGGAGCCGGCGGGCGCAGCCGCCAGCGCCAGTTGTACGGCTCCGCCGCAGAGGATTCGCCCGGCCGCGGAGTCATAGTCGCACTGGCGGGTGTGGATGCGGTCGAAGCGGTCGCCGCGACGTCCGTAGAGCGTGATGCGGACATCTTCGAGGCGGTTCAGGCTGTCGCGAGCAAATTCAGTCGTGCGGGATGCACGAACCGTGAACAGCTTGCGGCCGCCTTCCAGACGGGAGAAAGAAAACTCCGCGGCCTGCTGCCGCACCGTGGGCGGGGGCGCCGGGGGCACCTGGCGGCGTTGCTCGGCGGCGCGCCAGGCGCGGTAGCCGTAGACGCCGACGACCGTTGCCGCCAGCAGGAACACTGCCAGCGCCGACCAGCGCGCATACCGGGCCGCACGAGACCTGCGCATAAGCGTCCTCTCTTTCGATGCGCATTCTACGCCTGCGGCGGCCCGCTGCCGAGTGCTCAGCGAGCGGTTTCGATGAAAACCTGGTTGGCTAGACCCAGATCGCGGGCTGCTGGCGTCAGGATGGTTTTCGGCCCGATGCAGATTTTCTGCTGCCGGAGCAGGGCGGCGCGGACATCGGCTTCGCTGACGAAGTCGGCGATTTCCGCAGCGGGCTGCGGTGGAACCGACGTGACCGAAGCCGGCGGCGGAGCGGGAGCAGCGGCGCCTCGGCGAATGCCGCGTTCGGCAAAGACGCGTTCGACCAGGCGGGCAATCAGCTCCCGCGAGACCGGCTCCGCAACCGCTGCGGGTACGGGTTGGGCAGTTGGAGGCGGAGCGGGCGGCGTGGCTGCGGCGTGGGCAGCGGCTGCACCGGGATGAGCCACCAAACGAAACTCCGCCGGCACGGTGCGGTGTTCCACCGGCCGTGACTCCCAGGCAATTCGCTGGATATTCATCAAGTGTTGCGGGCCGATGTTGTCGGAGGTGATGTTGCCGCCGAGTGCGCCACAGCCGAGGGTCATGGCCGGAAACAGGTTCGTCGAATAGCCGATCGAGCCGTGCACCGCCGAGGTGTTCACGCAGACACGAAAGGCCGGCACCGCCTGACCGAACTGACGCACCACGGCCTCGTCTTTCGAGTGGATGGCGATGGTGTGGCCCATGCCGCCGTGCTGAAGAATCCGCGTGCAAAGCTCGATGGCAGCCCCCAGGCCGGGCACGGAATAAAAGGCCAGCACCGGCGACAATTTCTCCAGCGAAAGCGGATGTTCGCGACCCACTTGCTCGGGACTGAGCAGAGCGATCAGCACGCGGGTGCCGGAGGGCACGCGCAGTCCGGCCAGTTCGGCAATGTGGGTGGCGGGTCGGCCGACAATCTTCGGGTTCGGTGTGTAGGCCGGTCGCTGAATGACCAGCTCGCCGACGCGCTGGGCTTCTTCCGGCGAGAGGAAGTAAGCGCCCTGGCGACGACATTCGGCCAGGGCCTGCTCGCGGATAACGTCTTCGACCACGATGGACTGCTCGGCCGAGCAAATCGTGCCGTAGTCGAAGGTTTTGCCCGCGAAGATATCGGCGATCGCTTTGGGGAGATCGGCGGTGCGTTCGATGAACGCCGGCACGTTGCCCGGGCCGACGCCGTAGGCCGGCTTGCCCGAGCTATAGGCAGCGCGCACCAACCCGGCGCCGCCGGTGGCCAAGATGACCCCGACGTCGCGGTGACGCATCAGCTCCTGCGTGGCGGCCATGGTGGGATGCTCGAGACAGGCAATCAGGCCCTCGGGCGCACCGACCCGCGCGGCCGCTTCCGCCATGATGCGCACCGCCTCGCCGATGCAGCGCACGGCAGCCGGGTGCGGACTGTGGACAATAGCGTTGCGCGCCTTTACAGCAATCAGCGTTTTATAGATTGCGGTGGAGGTGGGATTCGTCGAAGGGATAATCGCCGCGACCACGCCGACCGGAACCGCCACTTCCAGGATGCGCTTCTCACGATCTTCCCGCAGGATGCCGACCGTGCGCAGCGGACGAATGGCCTGGTGGACTTCGAGCGACGCCAGACGGTTTTTGATGATTTTGTCGGGGACGTTGCCGAAACCGGTTTCTTCGACGGCGAGCCGGGCCAGCGGTTCGGCGGCGGTCGCGGCGGCTTCGGCACAGGCGCGCACGACGGCGTCCACCTGTTCCTGGGTAAAAGCAGCGAAGCGGCGCTGCGCCGCGGCGGCGCGAGCCACCAGTTCGCGCGTCTGCTCGATGGAGCGCTGCTCGCGGTCGCTCACGCTCAACCGGCCTCAGTGAAAGATCTGCGCCGCACGGCGTGGCGGCTATTTTTTCGCACCGGCTGGAGCCTGGCCGCCACCGGGAAGGATTTTTTCGACCATCTCGTGCGGGCGCGGAATGACGTGCACGGCCACCAGTTCACCGACGCGCCGCGCGGCGGCGGCACCGGCATCGGTGGCCGCTTTGACGGCGCCGACGTCACCGCGCACCATCACGGTGACGTAGCCCGCCCCGATGTATTCCTTGCCGATCAGAACGACGTTGGCGGCCTTGACCATAGCATCGGACGCCTCGATGGCCCCGACCAGGCCGCGCGTCTCGATCATTCCCAGTGCTTCGTTGGCCATTCCTTCCTCAACCCTGAAGACGCAGACAGAGACTAGCACGCAGATGGATACCACGCAAGAAGCCGCCCCCAGCTTGTGGAAAAGACGGAGGACCGTCCAAGCACAAAGCACCGGAAACCGTCAGGACGGAAAAGATGACCCGCAGAACAGGAGCCGATGTGTTCGACCGGTAGGAGCCTCCGGCAGGGCTGTCGCCGCGGTGGGGAAACAGCGGTGGGAGCGGTTCAGTGCGGCTCGGCCATGGCGTCTTCGGTGAGCTTGCCGAGGCCAGCGGCGGCGACGTCGTCGCGGGTGGTGTTTTTCACCAGGTACATGGCTTCGTCGGCCAGGTGCAGCAGCTCGGATTTGGTTTTGGCGTCCCCCGGATAAGATGCGACGCCGAAGCTGGCCGTGATGCGGACGTTGAGGCCCTCTTCGCGAAGCCAGGTCGTTTCGCGGATCATGCGGTGCAGGCGGCGGGCGACGCTGCAGGCATTTTCTTTGGAGGTCTGCGGCAGCACCAGAACGAATTCGTCGCCACCGTAGCGGAACGTGAAGTCTGCCAGGCGACACCGGGCCTTGAGCGCCTGACCGATTTCCGCCAGCAGCTTGCTGCCGGCCAGGTGGCCGTGGGTGTCGTTGACGCGCTTGAAGTAGTCCAGGTCGATGAAGATCAGAGAAAACTCGTAGCCGTAGCGACGCGAGCGGTAGATTTCCTGTTCCAGGATTTTGTGCAGGTGGCGGGAGTTGTACAGACCGGTGCAGTCGTCGGTGATGGTCAGCTCGTGGATGCGCTTGACGTGTCGCGCGTTCTCAATGGCGATGGCAGCGTAGTCCGCCAGCGCTTCCAGCAAGGCCAGGTCGCGCTGCTCGAACCCGTTCGGGCCCACGCAGTTCACCAGCTCGATGACGCCTAGGGAATGGTCGCGGAAACGAACGGGCACGGCGACAATCGAGCGCGTTTCCATTCTGGTTTTTTCATCCACCTGGTTGAAGAAGCGCGTGTCTTTGCGGACGTCGGGGACAACGGCGGGCTGGCCGGTCTGCGCCACCCAGCCGGCAATCCCCTGACCGATTTTGATGCGCACGTCCTTCAGTGCCTGAGCCCCCTGGCCGGTGGCGATTTCAAAGTACAGCTCCTGCCGCGCTTCATCGACCAGCAACAGCGACCAGGTGTCCGGGCGGAGGAATTCGTTGATTTTCTGCATGATGGTCAGCAGAACCTGATCGAGCTCGAGCGAGCTGGTCAGGGCCTTGCCCAGTTCATGGAAGACGGCGACCTCGCTGGCCTCGCGGGGCTCAGCCATGCGGTCGGGGCCGGGGTTGCGGCGGCGTTCGATGCCCAGGAATTGTTTCGGTCGCTGCAAGAGTCGCCTTTGTTTGCTTGAAACTGCGTACTGCAGCCGATGCCGGATCGGCTTCCTGGAAATTATACGGAGGCCTTCTGCCTGCGAGCAACAGCGTGGATGACAGCCTGTTTCGCATCAGTCGCCTCCCGAACCGGCCGGGTGGCGTTGACAGTGCCGGAGCGGCTGCCTATAGTCGCACTGCCGGCGCACCGCGGCGCGGAACGAGCCGGCTGCAACCCATGGCCAAGGGCTCGTTTGGCGAAACCCTGAAGCGAGAACGCGAGATGCGCGGCGTCAGCCTGGACGAAATCGCGGCGGCCACGCGCATCAGTACGCGCTTTCTGCACGCGCTCGAAAACGAACAGTGGGAAAAGCTGCCCGGGGGCGTGTTCAACCGCGGATTCGTGCGCGCGGTGGCCCGCTATCTGGGCATGGACGAAGAAGCGCTGATTGCCGAGTACGCACTGGCCGCCCACGACCAGCCCCAGGTGGCCGTCTGGGCGGAAAAGACGCACGCGGTGAAATCAGGCCGCCGCGGGCGGCTGGCCGCGCTGGCCACACTGCTGCTCGCCGCAGTCGGGGCAGGCGGCTGGCTGCTCTGGCAACACTATGCTGAACGAATACGCGCCTGGTGGTCGCCACCGGCTCCACAGCCGGCTGCAGCGCCCGTGGCGCCGGTGGCCGAAACGTCCCCCACGGCAGCCGGGGCGGTCGAGCGGCTCGAGCTGAAAATCGAAGCCGGACGAGACACGACCGTCGCCGTGATGGCCGACGGGCAGAGCCTGTTCGAGGGATTGCTGCGCGCCGGTCAGGTGCAACGGTTCGAAGCGCGCGAGCAACTGCAGGTCACCGTGCACGACCCGACCGACGTGCTGCTCGAGCTGAACGGACAAATGCTGCCGCCGCTCGGCCCGCCGGGGGCACCGGCCACGGCGACGTTGACTCGGGCAGACCTCAAGCCCACCGGAGGACCCCATTAGCAACGAGATACGAGCCGAGATTCTCGACCGGCGCGCAACGCGAGAGCGCAAGCTGGCTGTGTGCAGCGGCACGGCCGGACTGCCACCTGCCGAACGAGCCGAACTGCTGACGGTGCTGGCGGCAGACACCGACCCGCTGGTGGCCGAGCGAGCGGCCCAGGCGCTGGTCACCGTTCCGGTTGAACATTTCCTGGCGGCGCTGGCACGGAGCGATGCTGCACCGGAGCTGTTTCGCTATTGCGCCGATCAGCTCGGCGAGCAGACGGCGGTTGCCGATGCACTGGCGCGAAATCCAGCGACGCCGGCCGAAACACTCTGCCGAGTTGCCCGCGCGCTTTCCCCTGCAGCGGTGGAAGCGCTCCTCGAGGACCTGGACCGGCTGACGCAGCATCCGGCGGTGATCGTGGCGCTGCGGCGACACCCGGGACTGACCGTGTCCCAGCGGGAGCTGCTCGAGGAGCTGCAGCGGGAAGCGATGAGCGAAACGGAGCTGGCCGAAGCAGTCCGTGCCGCCGAAACCGACCAGGCTGCACGACAAACCCTGCTGCAGCGTCTGGCGCGCATGACGGTCATCGAGCGGGTGCAACTGGCCCTGAAGGGAAACCGCGAAGAGCGGCTGGCGCTGATTCGCGATCCCTGCAAAGTGGTCCAGCGCGCCGTGCTGCAGTCGCCCAAGCTCAGCGATGCGGAAGTCGAAAGCTACGCAGCCATGGCCAACGTCAGCGAAGACGTGTTGCGGCAGATCGCGCGGAACCGGAATTTCATGAAGAACTATGGGGTCGTGCGCAACCTGCTGAACAACGCAAAAACGCCGCTCGATATTTCCCTGCACCTGCTCCCGCGGCTGAATCCATTCGATCTGCGCAGCCTGACGACGAACAAGAACATCCCGGAAACGCTGCGTTCGATGGCCCTGAAGCTGCACCGACAGCGCAGCGAGGCCCGCCTGCGGAGCTAGCCGCGCAACGACTCAGTGTGCCGACCGGGAAGCGGCCACGCGCGCAGCCAGTTGCCGCGCGCGGGCGAGGACCTGCGGCTCATCGAGCGTGAGCACACGGCCCTGATGGACCACCTGTCGGCCGCCGACCCACACCGCTTCCACATCACTGGCTTTCAGCGCATAGACGATCTGCGAATAGACGTCGAACGCCGGCACGGCATGAGGCCGGTCGGTGCGGAGCAGGATCAGATCGGCCTGCTTGCCCGCTTCGAGCGAGCCGATCTCCGCTTCCCAGTGCAGCGCGCGGGCACCCCCGAGGGTAGCCAGTTCGAGAGCCTGCCGCGCGGTGAGTGCTTGCGGGTCCAGGCGCGTAACCTTCTGGAGTTTGGCGGCCAGGTCCATCTCCTCGAACAGATTCAGGTCGTTGTTGCTGCCGGCCGGGCCATCGGTGCCCAGGCCCAGGCGCAGGCCAGCCGCGAGCATTTCCACGACCGGCGCGGTGCCACTGGCCAGCTTCATGTTGCTTGACGGATTGTGCACGCAGCCCGCGTCGCGCAGCCGGAGCAGGGCGATATCGGCGGCATCCACCCAGACACAATGCGCGGCCAGCAGGTCGGCGCCGAGCAAACCGAGCCGGTCCAGATAGCCCACCGGAGAAAGGCCGTGTTCGCGCCGTACGGCTTGCTGTTCGTGACGGGTTTCTGCCAGGTGGATCAGAATCGGGGCGCGGTAGCGACGCGCGAGCTCAGCAGAGGCCCGCAGGGTTTCAGCGGAGTTGGTGTAGAGGGCATGCGGAGCCACGGCAGCGCGAATGCGCGGATGGCCCTGCCAGCGCTGGAGAAACGCCTCCGTATAGGCCAGGGCCTCGGCGACGGATTTGTGGTCAGGTGCGGGAAAGCCGATAATCGTCTGCCCGAGCACGGCGCGCAGGCCGGCCTGCTCGGCGGCCTGTGCCACCTGTTCTTCGAAGTAATACATGTCCACGAACGTGGTGGTGCCGCCGCGAAGCATCTCCAGCGCGGCCAGCCGGGTACCCCACAGCACGAACTCTTCGTTCACGTGACGGGCTTCGGCAGGAAAGATGTAATTCTCCAGCCAGTCCTGCAGGGCGCGGTCATCGGCCAGTCCGCGGAGCAACGTCATCGGGGCGTGGGTGTGGGCGTTGATCAGACCGGGAAGCAACAGGCGGCCGCTGGCGTCCAGCCGCCGCGCCGCCGTGTAGCGGCGTTCCAGCTCGGCGCGGGGACCGAGCGCCGCGATGCGATCGCCGCGGATGGCGAGCGCGCCGTCGGGGAAAACCTGGTGCTCGGCATCCATGGTGACGATCGTAGCGCCGACAATCAGCAGGTCGGCACGCTCAGCGGGAACACCCCGGCAACCGGTCCATGCGGCCACAGCCACCAGCAGGGCCACGAGCCGACCGAGCGAATTCATCTGGAGTGTCGTGTCCATCACAGGAAAGAAGCGTCGAACGGTTCAGGGAACAGTTCGGCGAGACGAAAGGTTTTGGTATCGCCGCGCAGATTGGCGGCAATCACTTCGATATCGCCGCAGAACTCCCAGAGGAGCTGGCGACAGGCCCCGCAGGGCGGTGTGAGGCGTTCGGTATCCGCGACGACGGCGATGGCTTCAAAGCCGCGTTCGCCTTCGGAGAGGGCTTTGAGCAGGGCAACGCGCTCGGCACACACGGTCAGCCCGTAGCTGGCGTTTTCCACGTTGCAACCGGTGATGACGCGTCCGGAGCGGGCGCGCAGCGCGGCCCCGACACGAAAGTTCGAGTACGGCGCATGAGCGTTTTCGCGCGCGGCGGAAGCAGCGGCAATCAGTTTTTCGGCAGCGGTCATGACAGGTCCCGGGCTATGCGGGGAATGACGGCACGCAGCAGAGCTGCAAAGGCATCGCGAACGCGCTCGCCGGTGGCCAGGACTTCGTCGTGGCTGATAGGCTGGTCGAGAATACCGGCGGCCATGTTCGTGACGCAGGAGATGGCCAGCACGCGCAGGCCCATGTGGCGTGCGGCAATCACCTCTGGCACGGTGGACATGCCGACCAGGTCCGCACCGATGCGTTCGAGAAAGCGAATCTCAGCGGGGGTTTCGTAGCTGGGCCCGGGCAGGGCGGCATAGACCCCTTCCTCAACAGACAGACCCAAGCGACGGGCTTCGGCCAGCGCCAGCTCGGCATATGGTTTCCAGTAGGCCTGCGTCATGTCCAGGAACCGGGGGCCGAAGCGTTCGTCGTTGGGACCAAGCAGAGGGTTCGTGCCCTGCAGGTTGATGTGATCGCGGAGCACGACCAGACAGCCCTGACGATAGCGGCGGTTGATGCCGCCAGCGGCGTTGGTCAAAATCACAGCGCGGATCCCTAGCCGGCCGAGTACACGAATCGGGAAAACGACCTGTTGCATCGAGTAGCCTTCATAGTAGTGCACGCGGCCTTGCAGGGCTGCGACCGGGACTCCTTCGGTCAGGCCAATGACGAGCCGGCCGGCGTGCCCGACGGCCGTCGAAACGGGAAAGCCCGGAATCTTCTGATACGGGATGCGCGTGGCCCGCTCGAAGTCGTCGGCAAAAGCACCCAGCCCGGAACCAAGCACCAGGCCAATCTTCGGGCGCAGCCGGGTTTTCGCACGGAGAAATCGGGCCGCACGTTCCACGCGCGTGAATTCAGCCGTTGTTTTTGCCGACGATTTCATCCTCGCGACCGGACTTACAACAGCATACCGGCAATGGCCGCAGACATGAAGTTGGCCATCGTGCCCGCGAGCATGGCGCGGAAGCCGAGCCGGGCCAGGTCGTCCCGCCGCTCGGGAGCCAGCGCACCGATCCCGCCGATCTGGATACCGATCGAACCGATATTCGCAAAGCCGCACAGCGCGAAGGTGGCGATGGCCAGCGACTTCGGGTCCAACGCCTCGCGCGCCAGAACCAATTGTTCGTAGGCCACCACCTCGTTGGTGACCATGCGCAGGCCGAGAAGACTGCCCACCCGGGCGGCATCGTGCCAGGGCACACCCAGCAGCCAGGCGACGGGACAGAACAACCATCCGAGAATCTGCTCGAGGCTCTGCGGAAACCAGCCGACACCGCGTGCAGCCAGAAACTCGTGGAGACCACCAAGAATCAGATTGATCAGCGCCAGCAACGCCAGGAAAGCAATCAGCATGGCTCCCACGTTCACGGCCAGGCGCAAACCGTCGGTGGTGCCCCGCGCGGCGGCGCCGAGCACGTTCGGGTCCTGCCGCTCGACCACCATGCGCACCTGGCCGGCGGTCAGGGGCTGTTCGGTTTCGGGCACCATGATCTTCGCCAGCACGACCGCAGCCGGAGCCGCCATCGCCACGGCCATGAGCAGAAAATCCGACCGGGCACCGACACCGATATAGGCACCGAGAATGGCCCCGGAGACGGTGGTCATTCCCGCCGTCATCACCAGCATCAGCTCCGACTGGGTCAGCTTCGAAAGATACGGTCGGATGGTCAGGGGCGATTCGGTCTGGCCCATGAAAATATTTGCCGCGGTGTTCAGCGATTCGGCGCCGCTGGTGCCCATCAGTCGCGTCATCACAATCGCCAGGCCGCGGACAATCGCCTGCATCACGCCGTAGTAGTACAGGATGGCAAATAACGCGGAGATGAAAATGATCGTCGGCAGCACCTGGAAGGCGAAATAGAAAATTCCACCGGCCGTGGCCTTTGAACCCAGCGGGCCGAACAGAAAGGTCGAACCGGCTTCGGACACTCGCAGCACACCTTCCACTTTCTGAGCCAGCCAGGCGATGGCCTCCCTGCCCGCCTGTGTTTTCAGGACCAGGACGGCGAACAGAATCTGGAACGCCAGGCCCCAACCGACGGTCTTGAGACGGATTGCGCGCCGGTTGGAGGAAAGCAACCAGGCAAGTAGCAACAGCACGATGACGCCGAGCAGGCCGGTGAAGCGTCCCATTCCTTCCCTCCCCCGAGCATGACCTCAGGTACCCGCGGCGCCGATCACATCAAGAATCAGCGGGCGGGGCGGTGGTGGCGCAGGCGCGATGGACCAAGCCGCGCGCAGCCGTTCGAGTGCGGCATCGCGCCGGGCGCGGGCATTATAGTGCAAAGTGCACAGCGGTTCGCCGGCTTGCACCAGTGCGCCGATTTTTTTGTGGATCGTCAGGCCAACAGCAGGGTCAACGGAATCTTCCTTGCGTTCGCGACCACCGCCGAGCAGCACACAGGCGCGGCCGATGGCTTCGGTGTCCATGGCCGAGACGAAACCGCTGGTCGGGCTGGGCAGCACGTAGCGGTGCCGGGCGCGCGGCAGGCGTGCGGGATCGTCGATGGCGCGCACATCTCCCTCCTGCAGGCGAACGATTTCGCGGAAGCGTTCCAGGGCGCGTCCGCTGGCAAGCAGTTCGCGGGCCAACTGGCGGGCGCGTTCGACCGTCGCGGCGCGTCCGCCGAGGTGCAGCAGGTAGGCGGCCAGCTCGACCGAAAGCGTCACCAAATCGTCGGGGCCGCTGCCACGAAGCACCTCCAGCGCTTCGGCCACTTCGAGTGCGTTGCCGACGGCGCGGCCGAGCGGCTGGTCCATGTCCGTCAGCAAGGCGACCGCGCGGGTGCCCATCGCCGCGGCAGTTTCCACCAGCAGCTCGGCCAGCGCTGCGGCTTCGGCCGGCTGCTTCAGGAAGGCGCCGGAGCCGACTTTGACGTCGAGCACCAGGGCATCGAGGTCTTCGGCCAGTTTTTTGCTCATGATCGAGGCACAGATCAGCGCCGGACTTTCTACCGTGGCTGTGGCATCGCGCAGGGCGTAGAGTTTGCGGTCGGCCGGGGCGATCTGCGCGGTCTGCCCAATCAGGGCACAGCCGGCGCGGGCGAGCACGGAGCGGAAACGCTGCAGGGAAAGGTGCACGTTGAAGCCGGGGATGGCCTCGAGCTTGTCCAGCGTGCCGCCGGTATGGCCCAGGCCGCGACCGCTGATCATCGGCACATAAAGGCCGGCCGCAGCCACCAGGGGAGCAATCACCAGTGAAGTTTTGTCGCCAACGCCGCCGGTGGAATGCTTATCCACCTTCGGCGCAGGCAGACGGCTGAGGTCGAGCACGGCACCGGAGCGCAGCATCGCCTCGGTGAGCGCGGCCGTTTCCGTGCGAGACATCCCGCGCAGCACGACGGCCATCAGCCAGGCGGCCATCTGGTAGTCGGGGATGGCACCACGCGTGTAGCCGCGAACGAGGAACTCGATCTCCTCGCGCGAGTGCTGGCCCCCATCGCGTTTTTTGCGGATCAGGTCGAGGACGTGCATCGTGTGCGGCCGTCCGGAGCGACGTCGCGAGGGTACACCGGTGGGTGGAGGGCGCGGGTCGCCGGCAGCAACCGCAGGTGCGGGATTTCCGCCGGGCAGCGGTAGCGCACGGGCACGACCACAGTGCCGATCCCGCGGCTGACGTAGATCTGCGTGGCACCCAGGCAATCCCAGCCCAGCTTGAACCGCATACCTCCCCGCCGACGAGCATAGACGTTGCCGAAAAAGGGCAGATTCACCTGGCCGCCGTGCGTGTGTCCGGCCAGCACCAGGCTGACGCGGTGTGCGGCGGCCTGCTCGATGATGCCCGGGTTGTGCGAGAGCAGCAGCGTGGGAGCACCGGCCGGGACGCCACGGAGCGCACGGGGCAGATCGGCACGGTAACGAAGATCGTCAATCCCGGCCAGATAGAGCGACTGGCCGCGGCGGCGGAGCATTGTGTGGCGGTTGCGGAGCACTTCGATGCCCTCGCGCCGCAACGCGCGGGCCACCGCAGTGGCGCCGACGCGGAAGTCATGATTGCCCAGCACCGCGAAGACCCCATCCCGCGCGCGAAGCCGTCCCAGGACAATCGCCACCGGCTCGATGCACGAGCGCGAAAAGGTGACGAAATCGCCGGTCAATGCAATCAGGTCCGGCTCGAGCGCGTTGGCGAGCTCAACCGTATCGGCCACCGCCTCCAAAGGCAAAAACAGCCCATAGTGCACGTCGGTGATGTGCACGATGCGATAGCCGGCAAACGCTTCGGGCAGGCCGGGCAGGTGGATGTGCGGCTCGCTGACTTCCAGGCTTTCGTCAGGATGACGGGCCGGCAGCAGGCGCGGCTGCTGCCGCCCGCCGAGCAACGCGTAGTCTTCCACGCCTCCACGCTGCCAGCGCCGGACAACGCGGTTCCACCGGCCGATCAGCCCGTTCCGGCCGGTATAAGGGAATGCGTAGAGGGTGCCCATGACCTCAAAGACGCAAATCTTTGGCAGCGTAGCAGACGCCCTTTTTGCTTGTAAAGCAACTAATTCGCCGGCGCGCACCAAACGGCATCGGACACCAAACCGTGAAAAAACGGCTGCTATCAGGTCAGCCTGCAGGACGGTCCTGACTTTTGTCCACAACAACCCTATACCGGAGTGCACTCAATACGTGTTATAGACTGCCCACCCACGAAGAGGAGGAGCAGGATGGAGCGCAGAGAGTTTCTTCGCAAAACCGCCGCGGCGGCAGCGACGGCGTTCGTCGCCACGGGATGGCCCGCCCGGAGTGCCGCCTCGCAAACGGCAAGCGGCACGCGAACATTTGAGCTGGAAGAAGTCACGATCGCCGAGCTGCAAGCCGGCATGGCCTCCGGGCGCTGGACAGCGCAGACGATCACACAAACCTATCTGGAACGAATCGCCCAGCTGGACCGTCGCGGGCCAGAGTTGCGCGCGGTGATTGAGACGAATCCGGATGCACTGGCCATCGCCGAACAGCTCGATCGCGAACGCGCTGCCGGACGCGTGCGCGGCCCGCTGCACGGCATCCCGATTCTGTTGAAGGACAATCTGGACACGCACGACCGGATGACCACCACGGCCGGGTCGCTGGCCCTGGAAGGTTCGATTCCGCCGCAGGACTCGACGGTGGCGCGGAAGCTCCGCGAGGCCGGCGCGATCCTGTTGGGTAAGGCGAACCTGAGCGAGTGGGCGAATTTCCGCTCGGAGCAAAGCACGAGCGGGTGGAGCGCCCGCGGAGGGCAATGCCGGAATCCGTACGCACTGGACCGAAATCCGTGCGGGTCGAGCTCCGGCTCGGGCGTAGGGCCGGCGGCAAACCTGTGCGCGGCGGCCATCGGCACGGAAACCAACGGCTCGATTGTGTGCCCCTCGAGCGCGAACGGCATCGTGGGCATCAAGCCGACGGTCGGGCTTGTGAGCCGTGCCGGCATCATCCCCATTTCGCACACACAGGACACGGCCGGACCGATGGCGCGCACGGTGGCCGACGCCGCGACAATCCTGGGCGCACTGGTCGGAGCCGACGAACGCGACCCGGCTACCGCGGCCAGTGCCGGGCACTTCCACACCGACTACACAAGGTTCCTAGATGCCGAGGGACTGCGCGGGGCACGCATCGGGGTGTTGCGCCAGGCGTTCGGCTTCCACCGCGATGTGGATACCATCTTGGAACAGGCGCTCGGTGTGCTGCGCGAACGCGGCGCGGTGCTGGTCGACCCGGTCGAGCTGCCGCGCGGCCGAGACCTAGGCCGCAACGAATTGACCGTGCTGCTCTACGAGTTCAAGCACGGACTGAACGCCTACCTGGCGTCGCTCGGCCCAGCCGCACCGGTGAAATCGCTGAAGGAAATCATCGATTTCAACGAAAAGAACAAAGACCGCGAAATGCCCTACTTCGGCCAGGACCTGTTCCTGCAGGCCGAAGAAAAAGGTCCGCTGACCGAAGAGGAATACACCCGGGCGCTGGCCAGCATTCTGAAAGCGACACGGGAAGACGGAATTGACAAAGTCATGGACGAGCATCGGCTGGACGCCATCTTTGCACCCACCGGCGGGCCGGCGTGGGTAACCGACCTCGTCAACGGCGACCACTTCGGCGGCGGGTCTTCGGGCGCGCCCGCCATCGCGGGATACCCGAATATCACCGTACCGGCGGGCTTTGTTTTTGGGTTACCGGTGGGCGTGTCGTTTTTCGGGCGGGCGTGGAGCGAGCCGGTGCTGATCCGCATCGCCTATGCCTTCGAGCAGGCCACCCGGGTGCGACGACCACCGCGCATGCTACCGCACGCAGACCTGACGCCGCCGGCGGTGCGCTAGCCGGGTCATGCCGACCGGACAGCACAGATCCACCCCGACAGGGGAAAGCAGACCCTGGCAGGCCCGCGATAACTGCGGTGGGAAAATCGCCACGCGATTCAGAGATGGGTGGTGGCGCGGGCGGCCACGGCATTGGCCACCTGCTGCATTTCTCCGTGAATGAGACCGTTTGACGCCAGCAGAGCATTTTCGGGGAAGTTGGCCGCCGGGTCGGTAATGCAATAGGGCTTACCGGTGAAGTCGGTCACGCGCCCGCCCGCCTCGCGCACGAGGAGTACCCCCGCAGCGGTATCCCAGGGCTTCAGGCCGAACTCCCAGAATCCATCGAAGCGGCCGCAGGCCACCGCGGCCAGGTCGAGTGCGGCAGCGCCATCGCGCCGGACACCGTGCGAACGCAGGGTGAATTCCCAGTAGTAGTGGATGTTGGGATTCTGCGTGCGCTTGTGGCTGGGGAATCCAGTGGCGAGCAAGCTGCGATCCAGGCGCGAGACGCGGGAGACGTGGATGCGTTTGTTGTTCAGGTACGCCCCTTCGCCACGCACGGCAGCGAACAGCTCTGCGCGGAGCGGATCGAAAACCACACCGACAATCGGTTCGGTGTGTTCGACCAACGCCACCGAGATGCAAAAGCAGGGATAGCCGTGGGCGAAGTTGGTGGTGCCGTCCAGCGGGTCCACGTACCAGCGATAGCGGGATTCGGACGACTGGCCGCTGCCTTCTTCACCGACGATGGCGTGTTCGGGGAAGTGCTGTCGCAGGCGTTCCACAATGACCTGCTCGGAACGGCGATCAGCTTCGGTGACCAGGTCCACTTCCCCCTTGTATTCGATGCGCTGCGGCCGCTGAAATTCGGCGAGCAGGATGCGACCGGCTTCCTGCGCTGCTTCGATGGCCACGTCGAGGAATTTCTGCATGGGCTCGGAAGACCGCCGCTGCGTCGCGACTCATTCCGGCACCTGGCCGGCGTAGTAACCGCGGCGGTACCGGACATGATACCCGGAAGACGCAGGCGAACGCGAACCGGTTGTGACCGCAGTGTCGGCGGCAGCAACCGCACGCAGGCGAAGCTCGATGCGGCGATAGCTGCCCGGGCTGGGGCGCGGGTCGGGGTAGTAGCCGAGTCGGTACTGGGTGCGGAGTTCCTGCTCGACGCGCGCAAACAGGGTGTCGAGCTCGGCGACATCATCGGCAGGATAGAGTGCGCCGCCGGTCTGCTCGGCGATGGTCAGCAGGGCGTGTTCGCCGGCGGTGTTGCGGCCGCTCTCCGATTTCACCGGACGAATCAGGATGGTATAGAGCAGGGCTTCGGCCCGCAGCACGGCGCGGCGGGCCGATTCGAAGTCAGCGCGACTGGTGGTTTCGCCCGCGTCGGTGACCAGTACGAGCACGCGACGCCGTCCAGCAGGGCGACCTTCGAGCGACTGCGCTCCCAGGAACAGGGCGTCGTAGAGAGACGTACCGGCACCGGTGGAAACGCGATGCACGGCGCGCTCGAGCACGACCGGGTCGGCAGAGAAGTCTGCAAGCTGATCCACATCGTCCGAGAACTGAAAAACGGCCAGACGGTCGTCCGGCCGGAGGAGCTGACGGAGAAACCGCACGGCGGCTTCGCGTCCGAAGACCATCTCCTTCGCCATGCTCAAGCTGGCATCGATCATCAGAACCACATCCAGGGGCAGGTTCGTTTCCCGCTCGAAGATTTCAATCTGCTGCGGCCGGCCTTCTTCCAGCAGCTCGAAGGCTGTGACGGGCAGGTCGGGCACCGGCCGCCCCGAGGGGTCGAGCACGCTGGCCAGCACCGTAACCAGATTGACTTCGGCACGAATCGGCCGCTGGGCCGCGTGCACTACCACCGCGACAGCCAGCGCAACCGCGACCAACAGACCTGCGCACAAAAATCGTTTGTGCATGCGAGTCTTCCCGGAGCCGTGCGCTGGTGCAAAGCCAGGCAGCTCCTCGGGCTTGTGGTAGCCACCCCTCGGACAAAAACCGAATCCGCGCGGCATCCGGCTGCCCCTACAATACCAAACACAATGAAACAAAGGACACGAGCAAGTTCTTCGATCCCGGATACCGCGGCCGCGGACTCCGCGAACCGAATGCCACCTCTCCACGAGCACGGGTGCTGTTGCGGCAGCACGCGGCACAGCAAGTTTGCTGGCCATCCTCGCCGGCCATCTAAAAATTCGATTCCGCGTCGGGGCGAGTGGTTGGCGCGGCGGGCAGCTCGCCTTCGGCCCAGGCCGAGCCATCGGTGAAAAATTCTTTTTTCCAGATGGGCACGGTGCGCTTGAGTGCGTCCAGCGCGGCGCGGCAGGCGTCAAAGGCCTCGCGGCGGTGCGCAGCACTGACGGCGATCAGCACGCTGGTTTCGCCAACCTCGAGCCGGCCGAGCCGATGTACGATCGCCAGACGGTGGATGGGGAAGCGAGCGCGCAGGGTGGCGCCAATCTCGCGCATTTTGCGCAGAGCCATCGGCTCGTAGGCTTCATACTCAAGGTAGCGGGTCGCACGGCCGCGGGATCGGGCGCGCACGGTACCTTCGAAGGCTACGACCGCGCCACATTCAGGGGTTCTGAGCAACGACACAATTGCGGACACATCCAGCGGGGCGCGTACCAGCTCGAAAAGGTCTTCGGCCACGTGGACGCTGGCAGGCTCCGCTCCGCCGCTGACCGGGGGCAGAAAGGCCACTTCGTCGTCCGCGCGCAGGATAGCGTCCCAGGGAGCAAAATCTTGATTCACTGCGGCCAGCACGGAGGTGTGCAGCTTCGCCAGTTCGGGATGCTGGGCTCCGTAGCGGGCGAACAGGTCAGCGACGCGGGCCCCTTCGGCCAGTTCCAGATATTCCTCAGCGCGGCCGACGATCTCTCTCAAACGCCCGAAGAAAAGCACCCTGACGCGCATGCTGCCATTCTAGCGCCGACCCAGGCTGGCGCCAACCGGAACCGGTGCCGGAGCGGCTGGCTGCTCCGCGGCAGCCAGACGGCTGACTTCGTCGAGCCGGGCAGCTGCCCGTTCGAGCGCCGCAGCCAATGCGGCCGCTTCGCGACGTGCGGTGGCCCAGTCACCGCGTTCGAGCGCCTCACGGACTCCCGGAAGCAGAACTGCTGCGTAGCCGGTATCGGTGCCCGGAGCAAACACGGTGTGGCGGTACCAGGGGCGTCCGGCCAAGCCTTCGGAATGAAGCAGGGCCTGCTCCACACTGCGGAGCAGACGATTGATTGCGGCCCGGCGGCCCGCATCGGGAGTTTCCACCGCAGCGCGCAGCGCCCGGTCGGCGCGCGCCGCAGCGTCTGCAAATGCAGCCGCGGCGGCGGTCACCGGTGCCAGATCGAGCGGGGCGCGACGCTGGCGAACCAGAGCCGACAGCGCGCCGGCTGCCTTCTGCACTTCGGCAGCATAGGTGGGGAAATCCAGCGGCAGCAGATCGGCTTCGCTCAGGCGGAGAAGCACCACGCCCGCCAGACGCACCAGCGCGGCGTGGTAGGCAAAGTCGGGATCGCCAAACCAGCGCATCCACTGATAGCTGTCGTAGATGGAGTGATAGACGCCGTAGTCACCGCTGAAGCCGAAATCGAGAGCGGCAATACCGGCATGATGGAAGAACGGAGTGTAGTCGGAGCCGGAGCCCAGCCAACCGACGGGCGGATTCGCATCGGCACCGGCGGGCACGGGTCCGCTGGCACTTTGCTGCTCGCGCCAGACCTCATCGAGGGGGCGACCGCTGCGCGGGTCAACGACCGCCTGAGTCGCCTCGTACAACAGCGCACGCAGCGAAGGCGTGGCACTGGCACCGAAGCGGCTGCCGGAAACTGCAGAATCCAGGTTCAGATAAGCCACGGCCTTTTGTGCGAGCTCGGCGCGACGCTGTTCGACCCATTCGACCGAGCCAATCAGGCCGTACTCTTCGGCGTCCCAGAAACCGATCTGAAGCGTGCGTCGGGGCAGCCAGCCGTTGCGGGCAAGCTCGCCGAGCACGCGGGCCAGCTCGAGCAGCACGGCCGTGCCGCTCGAAGGGTCCACGGCGCCGAAAGCCCAGGCGTCGTGGTGGTTGCCCGCGAGCACCCATTCGTCGTCCTGCTGGCCAGCCAGATGCGCGATCACGTTCCAGACGTCGCGCTGCTGCTCGTCCATGCGGAGACGCATGCGCACCGTGGCTGGACCCGGCCCGAGGTGATAGGTCAGAGGCAACCCGCCCTGCCATTCCCGCGGCACGCGCGGCCCGCCGAGATGGGCCAGGATGTCTGCTGCGTCCCGCGCGGCAACGGGCAGGGTGGGTATGCGCGGCAGGCTGGCGGCCGCAGCAGGGGCAAGGCGCGGAGCCCCGGCGGTGGCCGCGATACCGGGGGTGAGCGGATCGCCCGGGTACCGGAAGATGTAAAGAATGGAACCGCGCTGAATGCCACTGCCCGGACGGTAGGGCCCGCGGGGATAGACGTCGCCGGCAGCGTAGCCGTCGTCCGCAGGGTCGGAATAGAGAATCAGCCCTGCGGCACCGTTTTCTTCCGCGAGCCGGGCTTTGACCCCGCGGAAGCTGCGGCCGTAGCGAGCCAGCACAACGCGTCCCTCCACGGCCACGCCGAGCCGGCGCAGTCGCGCATAATCTTCCGGCAGACCGTAGTGGACGTAGACCACCTCGGCCTCGACTTCCGCCGAGGGTGAATAAGCGTTGAAGCCCGCGACGACGTCGGTGCGAAACGATGCGGCATCTTCTTCGACCGGCTCTTCGGGCCGCGCCAGCAACACCGCTCGCGGTGCCACCAGCTCCAGATGAACTTCGACCGG
This sequence comes from Terriglobia bacterium, assembly GCA_023512135.1. Classification (GTDB taxonomy): domain Bacteria; phylum Acidobacteriota; class Terriglobia; order Acidiferrales; family UBA7541; genus DSGC01. Next base: position 25,764 of record JAIMAG010000021.1, read on the forward strand.
CTGCGGCAACCACGCCCGATAGCCGACCAGTTCCGCCTGCCAGCCGTAGCTGCGCAGCGCATCGCGGATGTACTCGGCAACCCTGCGACTGGCCGGCGTACCGGCCATGTGAGGTGCGGCGGTGAGCGCCCGCAGGTGGCCTTCGATGCTGGCCGGATCCGGCAGGCGCTGCAAGTGTTGCTCGAGGGCCATCTGGGCTGCGGCACGCGAAGTCGAAAATCCCCGCAGAGCGGGCGTTGCCGGAGCCGGCTGCTGCGCGACCGGACGAGCCAGCGGGCCGAAGGCCATCAGCAGGGCCAGCAGAGCATACGCGGCCAGCGTGCCATGGCGATGCCGTTGGAGACGCACCTGAGGTTCCTTCACCGTTGCCGGATGCACTGTAGCGGACGCACAGGCTAACACCCCGCTCCTCAGCATGCAATCAGCGAACTGTCGCTTTCGGTCACGGAATTCCTTGACCTGCGCACCCGACAATCTTAGCTTGAAGGCGATCCACCGTAGGCCCGGACGTGGGCCGGGAGGAACTGTGATGCGCGTGCTCATTTCTGGCGCCTCGGGTCTGCTGGGCAGCGCGCTTGCCACTGCGCTGCGCCGTGAAGGACACGAGGTCAACGCTCTGGTGCGGCCCGGCCGAACGCCCACACCGGGGGATGTCCACTGGGATCCGCAGAGCGACCAGTTGGACCCGGAAGCCATGCAGGGCGTCGAGGCCGTTGTCCACCTGGCCGGGTATTCGATCGCCAGCGGGCGCTGGACACCGGAGCGAAAACAACTGCTGCGCACAAGCCGCGTAGACGCCACGCGAAATCTGGTGGCCGCGCTCGGGCGACTGGAGCGCCGGCCGGCTGTGCTGGTTTCGGCCTCTGCCACCGGCTACTACGGCAACCGCGGCGACGAGGTACTGACTGAAACCAGCCCGCCCGGAAACAGTTTTCTTGCCCGGCTCGCCGCAGACTGGGAAGCGGAAGCCGCACGGGCCGAACAACATGGCATCCGTGTGGCGCGACTCCGCTTCGGGGTGGTGCTTGCGGCGCAGGGAGGAGCGCTCAAACAGATGCTGCTTCCCTTCCGGCTGGGGCTGGGCGGACGGCTCGGCAGCGGGCAGCAGTGGATGAGCTGGATCAGCCTGACGGACGCAGTGGGAGTGATGCAGTACGCTCTCGTACAGCAAGACCTGCAGGGACCGGTCAACACCGTGGCCCCTAATCCGGTGCGAAATGCAGAGTTCACCCGAACCCTGGCGCGGGTGCTGCGGCGTCCCGCGATTTTTCCGGTGCCAGCGTTCGCGCTCCGACTGGCGCTCGGGGAAATGGCCGACGAGCTGCTGCTCAGCAGTGCGCGAGCGGTGCCGGAACGGCTACAGCAACGGGGCTACAGATTTCAACATGCAACTCTGCAGGCAGCGCTGGTCAGTGAGCTGAGCCGAGGATGAGGGGCGGCAGAACAAAACAATGGGGTAACGAACTGAAAAACAATTCTTTACAGATGTTCTATTGACAGGGGTGGGAGCAGTGAGTAGGATTCCAACGATGTGGGTGGTTGTGGAAAGGTCTTTCGCTTGCTGTGATTTAATGGAGGCCCGGAGATGGTGGCAAGGCAAATCTTGGCAGTCAAGCTGGCTCTGTTGCTGGCAGTGCCGGCCTGGACCAACCCGGCGGTAGTCGGCGCGACTATCGGCAGTCAGCAGGCACGGATCGGCGGCGCTGAACTGACGGCAGGCACAACGATTTTCAGCGGAGACGTCATCGAAGTCGGAGCGAAGGGGCTGGCCTCGCTGAATCTTTCCGGTGGCGGACAGGTGGACCTGGGCGCTGAGAGCCGTGCGCGGTTGACCCGCGCGGCAGAACGTGTGGTGCTGGAGCTGGGCCGAGGCGCCGCGGTGTTTCGCAGTACCGGGACCGCGCCGCTCGAAGCCCGCATCGCCAATGCCAGCATCCGCGCAATGGGCCCGGAACCCGCAGTCGGGGTGCTGGCCTGGAAAAGCCCGACTGAAGGCGTCATCGCTGCGCGCAGCGGAAAGCTGCTGATCCACACGACGCACGATGCACGCAGCGTGGTTCTGAATCCGGGTGAAGCCATCGAGTTCAGCTACGCACCCGCCCAGGAAGACGAAAGCGATCTGTCGCGCAAAGGCGTAGTCGTGCTGGGCCTGATTATTGTTGGCATCGCAGCGCTGACGGCTGCCATCCTGAGTGCGCAATCGCGCGACCTGAACGAAAGCGACCGTTGCGACGTCGTCAGCCCGTTCCAGCCCTGCCCCTAGTTGAGAGAAAGCACTCCTAATTTCAATCTGTTTCCCTGAGGCCCGCCGAAGGCGGGCCTGATGTTTTTCCGCCGTGCGGCCCGCGGAACAGCACCCGTGTGCCCCGCCGGAGACAAACGGCACCCACAGGGAGAATATGGCTCAACCTACAAATTCGTGGAGAAAGAACTGTAGAGCCAAATTGGAACAGGACATGGCGGAGTGGGAACGGAAGAGTCAGACATCCAGCTTTTTGAGCAGGGCGTCGAGGTTGGCAGCATCCACAATCAGGTCTGCAGGGCGGGCAGCGAAATCCTCGATTTCGTCAAAAGCCTGAAAAAGACGCATCTTAGCGGCGGCGTACTCCTCGGTGCCGGTCAGCGGACGCCCAGCGGCGTTGCCCCATTCCCGCACGGCCTTGCTGGAAACAAATATGCGGACGGGGAAAGCGGACTTGCGGTCGGCAGAGACCATATAGATGTATTCATTGCCGGTAGCAAAGCCCCGGCGCGCCGGGCGAACCTCGAAGAAGTAGTACTGATAGACATAGCCGGTTGCGGCGGAATAGCTTTTCACCCGACGGGCTGCATCCGGACGCGCCATGGGGAAATTATTGGCCGTCAGCGACGCGGCGTCAACACACGCCGCAGGTGGGATAGAGTTATCGAAATGCGAAATAAACTTCTTGCAATATAGTTACACAAGTAGTATATGCCACTGGCCCGGGTCGGGGTCACCCTTGGCCGGATACAGAGGCGCTATCTACCCGAGCCGACCACCATGCTTCCCTACCGTCCGTGGCTCGTCGCATCCCTGTTGAGTGTGGCGATGGTGTGCACGGGCTGTGGCGGTGGAGTCACGGAGCCCACGCCGCCGGCGCCGGTCACGATAAGCCTCACCCCGACCGCTGCCTCCGTGTTTTTCGGTGGCACGCAACAGTTCACTGCCACTGTTTCCAACACGACGAACACAGCCGTGAGCTGGCAGGTGAACGGGATTGATGGGGGCGACGCAAGCGTCGGCACCATCAGCAGCACCGGCCTGTATACGGCGCCACGACGGCTGCCGACGCCGGCAACCGTGACCATTCGCGCGATCAGCCAGGCCGACCCGAGCAAATCCGCCAGCGCCACGGTGACCATTCAGAGCGATGTGGCTGTCAGCATTACACCGGCAACGGCGGCCGTCGAGCTGGGAGCCAGCGCACAGTTCAACGCTGGCGTCAGCGGCTCGGGCGATCCGGACCGGACCGTGCGCTGGAGCGTAAACGGGATCGAAGGCGGCGATACGAACACCGGTACCATCGACGCCACCGGCCTGTACACGGCGCCACGACGGCTGCCGGCAGGGCCGGTGACCGTGACGGCGACCAGCCTGGCTGACCCGAACAAATCCGCCAGCGCCGCCGTGACCATCACCAGCAACCTGACCGTGGCGATAACCAGCGGGCCGAGCAGCGTACAGAATGGAGCTACGGCGCAGTACACGGCCACGGTGACACCGGCGCCGGGTTCAAATCCCGACCCGGGCGTGGTCTGGAGCGTAAACGGGATCGCAGGCGGCAACGCCACGGTGGGCACGGTGGATGCGAACGGCCTGTACACCGCTCCGGTGGTGGCGCCGCAGCCGCCCCAGGTAACCATCACCGCGACCAGTGTGGCCGACCCTTCCAAGTCGGCTTCGATCAGCGTGACCATCCAGACCCAGGTGTTCGTGTCCGTCTCCCCGCAAACCGCCAGCGTCGAACTCGAAAAAAGCCTGCAGTTCAGCGCCACGGTGGGCGGCACGACGAACCAGCGGGTGATCTGGAGTGTAAACGGAATCATCGGCGGCGATCTGACCGTGGGCACCATCACGAACACGAGCACCAACCCAGGCCTCTACACAGCGCCCGCTGCACTGCCGGCAACGAACCCGGTGACGGTGCGGGCGACCAGTGAATTCGACCCCAGCCTTTTCGCCGAAGCGCAGGTGACGCTGTTCAGCAACATCAGCGTGGTGATCTCGCCCCCGAGTGCCACCCGCGCGGTGGGCCGCAAGCAGACGTTTTCCGTGCAACTGAGCAACACCACGAACCTGGCCGTCGAGTGGCGGGTGAATGGGATCCCGGGCGGCAACAGCACAGTGGGACAGATTTGCATTGCCGGCCTGCCCGGCTGCCAGCCGACGAGCAGCGGCAGCACGGTCGAATACCTGGCTCCGGCAGCGGTACCCGCGACGAACCCGGTCACCGTGGAAGCGGTCAGCCTGGCCGACCCCGAACGCAGAGGGAGCGCGGTGGTGACGGTTCTGGCCAGCGTAATCGTGCAGGTATCGCCTTCCTCCGTGCTGGTGCCGACCGGGGGGACACAGCAGTTCACCGCGACGGTAGTCGGCACCGACGACCAGCGCGTGCGCTGGAGCGTGGCAGGCACAGCCTGTGGCGGTGGGCCCTGCGGGACCATCACCGCGGGCGGGCTCTATACGGCACCGGCTTCGGCTCCCGCCGGGGCCAGCGACACGGTGATTGCCACCAGCGAAGAAGATCCCTCGCGGTCGGGCTCCGCACAGGTGACGCTGGGCAACAGCCCGTTTGTGCGCACCCTGGAGCCATCGAGCCTGACAGCTGGTGTGGCGAGCAGCATCCCGCTGCGGGTGCTGGGGAGCAACTTCGTGACGGGCAGCTCCGGAAGTGGCTCTGCAATTCTGTTTGCGGGCACTCCGAAGGCGACCAGCTGCGTCGCCACTGGCAGCGAGATCGCATGCACGGCAACGCTCGAGCCGGCTGAACTGGCTGCGGCGGGCGAGCGTCGCGTCGAAGTGCGCAATCCGGACGGGACGACATCAAACGCGGTGACGCTGGTGGTGGTGGAGCCGCCCGCCAGCGAAGCCGTCATCCGGCTGGACAGCGCGACTCCCACCGCGACGCGCGACATCGCTGTGGTGGACGCCAGCACGCTCGGCGCGCAACAGCCGCAGGTGAGTGTGGACACCATCGGACTGCTGGTGAACAACACCTGTACACCGAGCGGCAACGCGCTGCGCATCGAGCGGCCGGTTGCGGGCACGCGCGAAGTCATCGTGTGCCTGTTCGGCCCGGGCCTGAGCAGCTCGCACCGCTACTTGCTGAGCGGGCCCAGCCCGAACGACATTCTCATTGGCCCGGTAACGGGATCCGGCAACCTAGTGATGGTGACCCTGACGCTCAGCAGCACGACGCGTCCCGGGCTGCGCACCTTGTTCGTCGAAACCGGAAACCGTGACCGGACGGCAGCCAGCGGAGCCATCGAGGTGCACTGATGCGTACCCACAAACATACATGGATAGCCATGGCAGCGCTGCTCGGCGCCGGATTCACTCAGGCCACCACGCTGGAGCGCATGAGCCTGGAGCAGCTCACGGCAGCGGCCGAACGGGTGGTTCGCGTGCGCTGTGTGGCGGTGGAGAGCCGCTTCGAAGACGGCGAAATCTGGACCCGGGCACACTTTCTGGTGCAGGAAACACTGAAGGGCGCATCCACCGAGCGGGTCACGGTGCGACTGCTCGGCGGGCGCGCAGGCCACCTGACCTCAACCGTAGACGGCGTGCCCAGATTCACGCCCGGCGAAGAGCTGTTTCTGTTTCTCGAGCCCGGCGGAGACGGGACCTTCGCGGTGACGAGCTGGGCGCAGGGAACTTTTCGCATCCGGCGAGGCGCCAGCGGACAGGAATTTGTCGTGCAGGACACCAGCGGCGTCGTGCTGCTGGACCCTGCCACCGGACGAACGCGGCCGGGCGGGGTGCGCCACCTGCCGGTCGAAGAATTCCGCGAGCGGGTGCGCGCCGCGGCTCAGGCGCTGCCGCGCGGGAGGTGAACCGTGGTGCCGACAAGCAAAAAAACAGCGAGGTGTGCGGCGCTGGCCGCCGTGCTTGCGCTGCTGCTCGGCGGCCTCCAGCCGGCCGCACAGGGATACGTGCTGAACTATACGGTGGCGGCTTCGGGTGGCTGTCCGCAACCGAACCGATTCAACACGGCCATGGCAGGGATTGTGGACCGGCGCTGGAGCACCTCGCTCAGCAGTTCGCCGCAGACCGTACTGACGGCCGCGACGGATCCGACGGCACGGCTGAATGAAATCGAGCAGTCCATTCTCCGCTCGTTCGCCGTGTGGACAGCGGTGAGCGGCACTTCGCTGATGCCGACGTCGTTGGGACCGCTCGGGCGGACGACAACGCAGTCCGCCTGCCAGTTGCAGGACGGACTGAACACCATCTGTTTCAATCAGTCGAGCAGCCTGTTCACCGGCGGCGTACTGGCATTCACGCGCGTGGTGACGTCGGACCTGGTGGGCGAGCAGCCGTTCCCGAACAGCCCGCCTTCTTCATTCGTCGGCGAGATTCTCGATGCGGACATTTTGTTCCGGCCGAACGACAGCTCCGTCCGGTTTGCCACGCCCGCGGCCCTGCCCGCCAATTCCTCGGCATTCGACCTGGAGTCCGTGCTGATCCACGAGCTGGGGCATCTGTTCGGGTTCAGCCATTCGGGCATCTGGCGAGCGATCATGTTCCCGTTCGCACCGCCGCCGGGCACCTTCGCCGGGGAACGGCCAACGGAGCAACGGCCCGATGCTCCGCTGGCAGACGACGACCGTGTTGGACTGCGCGTGCTCTATCCGAATCCAGCCGACATCCGGCTGGACACCGTGAACGGCGGCGAGATTCGCGGACGAGTTGTGCCGGCGAACCCCATCGCGCTGGCCGGCCTGGCAGAGACTTCTCCCGGACGGGCGGTCACCGGAATTTTCGGTGCGCACGTGCTGGCTGTGGATGCCGACACGGGAGAAATCGTCGCCGGCGTGCTGGCGGGCTGGTCGTGCGACCCCGCCAGTCCACCCGTGCGCTTTGACGGCAGTTTTGTGCTGGAACGGCTGCCGCTGGGGCGGAATTACAAGATTTACGTCGAACCGTTGGACGGGCCGGTCAGTGCCGCCAACGTTCAGGGCGGTGTGCAGTCGTTGTGCCGCAGTGACGTGCCGCAGCCCTGTACGCCACCGCCGGTAAGCACGAGGTTCACCCTGCTGGTCGTGCCCTGAGACGAGCCTCGGCCCGAGTCTCGAGCCGGACTCGGGCCGAGCGATGCGGCGCCGCACTACTGCGCGTTCATGTGTACCCAGCGCAGCCGCTGCGTGGTCGGCGTGAGCGTGGCGCTCAGCACACCGGGCGGGGAAACTGTGGTCGAAGGGAACCACGGCGGAGCAAAACCGGAGCCAAAGCGGCGGTCGTAGAAAACGTTGCGCGTGGCCGCATTGATGTTCTTGATGCGGTTCTGGATGCGCCCGCCCACGATGTTCAGCGTCTCGATTCGAGCACCCACGTTGATCAATCCGCCGGTGCCGCCATCCGAGATGGTCGCCAAGCTGGCATCGATTTCGAGCACCGGGAGCGACTGGCGGTTGTCGAGCTGGATATCGCCGGTGGCGGTAAAGATGCCGAGCACCTGCCCGTTGTGATTGCCCGGGATGGGCGTGCCGGGGGGTGTGCCCGGGCAGCAGGGGTCATCGGCCGTTTTGGTGACCGGTGGGGTTTTGTAGATCAAGTCGCCGGTGATGCGGACATTGCTGGAAGCCGTAATCGTTATGGCCGCGCCGTCCTGAATGGCAGGCTGCCCCTGTGCCGGTCCCCGGAGCGAAGTGATACTGCCCTGGACATACAGCATGGTGGCAGGTCGCGGAGGTACGCTCATGAGATCCATGGGCACACCCTGAATCACCGTGTTCACGGCTCCTTCGCTGACGGTAGTGGTGTTGGCCACGGGATCAATCGTAATCGTGGTGGTGACCGTACCCCGCGTGATGGTGAAACGTTGGCCAGATGTGCCTACCGGTGTGAGCACAACCGAAGCGTCGCCTTCGACGTAGATCCCGCCCCCACTGAACACATTGGCCCCGGTGACGGGATCAACGGTGTAGGGCAGATAGACGCCAGGAGCTCCGGAGGAAGGATATGGAGTCCCGTTGGCTCTCTTCAATTTGGCAGCCATCTGAGCAGGGGTAACCGGCGAGGTGTCCGTACCCAGACCATCGAGCACCGCACGCTTCTGGCTGAAGTCGTTATCCGGCAATTCCACCGTGGGTGCTCCGACCGTGTACCCGGACTGGAAAGTGGGATTGATAGTCTGGTTGCGGCAAGAAACCGGCGGCGAGCTGGATTGGCGGCAGCCGCAGTTCGAGCTGGTGAACTGGAAGCCGAAGCGAGAATTCGACTGACTGACCGGATCGGTGAAAATGTAGGCGCCGGTGGTGCCGAACGTCCAGCCGCCGTTGGTGTGTACTGGGCCACTGATGGTGCCCGGGACCAGGAAGCCGCCATCGCAAACAGTCTGCTGGTCTACGAAGAAACCCCAGTTGGCGAAGCTGACCTGAGAGGGTGCTGCGGGTGTCACAGTGGCATTGACGATCAACGTGCCGACTTCATCGATGCGGGCGGCTTCCCCGATGCGGGAACGGCCCTCCGCAGAAACAGAGTAGTTGTAGGTGTACTGATAGCCCGTGGGATTGCCCGCGGCATCCACCGTGGTCACGACGGGCTGGGGAGGCGAGCTGACCGGAGCCATCGTGAAATTCAAAACACGGAAGCTGAGCGGCCAGGACTGTGCAGCCGCTCCCTGGTTCAGGTCGGTGAAACTGCCATAGCGGGACAGCAGGGCCGACTGCACGTTGGCGGCCGCCGAAGCGGGAAGCGGCTGCGTGCCGACAGCAAACGTGGCCGGGGCCTGTGCAAGCAGCAGGTTGGTCATTTCCTGGCGCACAATGGTGACGCCAGAATCCGCCGCATAGAAAGCGCCGCGCTGATTGCGGTAGTAGCCGCCGATGAGCAGGTCGGTGCTGGTGGCCAGCACCATGGCGACGCTGATGGCCGTCAACAACAGCAGAAGCAGCAGCGTGATGACCAGGGCGACGCCGCGCTCGCGGCTGCGTGGCTGCACGTGCAAAGGACCGGCAGGGAAACGAATCCGTGCTGACATGGCTTCACCTCAATCCTTGATACTCAAATTCCGCGGATTGACCACGACCGACGCACCCAGAATCTGGTACGGGCCACCATCGAAGGGATTCCGATAGGTATAGGTCGGGTCGGGATTCGGTCGTGTGCGCCCGAGAATGGAAACGCGTACGGAACGAATCAATGTGAAGTCGTATCCGCAGGACGGCCCGGACGCAATGTCGCATCCGAAAGTGGAGGAATCGTAGTTGTACTCCGCCGAAGTCGTGGTGGTTCCGTTCCAGAGTGTAGCGCCCACCTTAAAACTGACGATCTGGTCCGCGACCGCTTCGGCGACGCCGGATTCGACGCGCTCGAGTACAGGGTTCTCCGGGTCCGCGGTGTTCACCCGATAGGTAATCGGACGGAGTTTGATCACCCAGTCGTTGTCGCAGAAGACGGTGCCCAGCTTGTTGTTCGGATTGTTGGTAATGAACAGCGGGTCGCCGGCGGTGCCGTCGGCGCCGGTTGGATTGTGCTGGAGCTGCACTTTATTGCCGCTGGGCTGCCCGTCCTGGGTGAGAACGACGGAAGTCATCTGCGAGCCATCGGCTTTGACCAGCAGAATCTGGTCTCCACTGCGGAAATGTGCCGCGGTTTGCGCCACGGTGTGATTCGGAGGCGGATTCACGAACAACACGGAGCTGGTGGTGCTGACGCAGTTGGTGCCGATATCGGTCGGGTGCACCGGTGGAACCCCCGCAACGGCAGTGACGATATGGAAGGTGTCGTAGCCAGCCGGATTGTTCTCGATGGTGACGCCGATCGGCCAGCTCGGCACATTGGCGCCGACAAAAACGCCGGTGCCGGCGTTGTTCAAATCCATCTGGATCATAGTCAGGGCATTGCGCAGACTCAGGTTCAATGCGGCCAGGTCCTGCTGCTGGGAATAGACACGAATGTGCTGGGCGTAGAGCTGGAAAGCCGCCGCAGAAACAATGCCAAAGACCAACAGCGCCACCAGCAGTTCAACCATGGTGACGCCGGCTTGCCGACGGCGTGCCGACGGGAACGACTTGCGCATACAGGAAGCCTCCAAAAAAGAATGGCGGTTCATGGGCGCACCGTACTCATCTGGAATCGAACCGGACGAACGGGGTCGAGCGTGGTCACCACCACGGTGATGCGACGCACGCCCGGCACCGGTTGGTCCGCTTCGATCAACCAGCGTCGCTTATAGCTGATCTCTATCGGTGGCGCATCGCTGACGGAAGTCGTTATGCTGCCGTCGGGCGAATGCGTGGTGGTGGTATAGACGAGTCGCCCCGTGACCGGGTCGAGACTGCTGACCGTTTCCGAGAACGACCCCGGCGTCAGGCCCTCGCTGACGTCGTCGAAATAGTTCACGCGGGTGATCGTAGCGCCCACGACCACATCGGCCGTGACGTCATCGGTCAGACTGCCCGCGGTCCCGCCCGGAGGAACCACCACATGCGGGTCCGAAGCCGGCCAGCGGCTCAGGTCTTCCAGCTTCTCCGAAGCCAGCACAGCCGCCAAACTCATCTGCCGCGAGCGAACGGTGTCTTGCAGCGTGCGGGAAATCAGCAGGGCCGTAGCCATCAGGCCGATGCTCAGCACGCCAATGGCAACCAGAACTTCCAGCAGAGTAAATCCACGAAGATGCTTATTGGACCTGTACACGGCCTGCCCTCGACACAATGATGGATTTTGTATTGCCGCCATGCGACAGCGTCAGAGTCAGCGAACCCGCAGTGACGTCCACCATCCCGTTCGGACGGAACTCGAGTCGCGTCGTCTGCGCCAGCACCCCGGCACCTTCCAATGGCACCGGCCCGCCGACAGGGTTAAAACCTGTCGCATCGGTTGGCCGGCTGTAGACCTGATAGCTGTTGGTTTGTGGATCGAATTCAATGGCAAAAGGATAGCCGTGGCGGATTGCCTGAAAGCGGGTGGCCTGGATGGCCATGGCTACCGAAGTGGCAGCCGTACGCAGACGGAAATTTTCCCTCACACCCTGCACGATCGGAACGGCAAAGGCCAGAAAGGAAAGAATTACCGTCAACGCTATGACCAGCTCGATCATACTGAAACCGCGGCCGGTCAGGCTCAAGCTGCGGGATGCGTTTCGCTGTACAATCATTTTTGCTCCAACCGGTTTTGGAAACCTTCCAGGTTCTCCGGATTCGACAAAATTGCCGAAATCCTCAAGAGCAACAGAATCACCAGCAGGCAAGATTCAGTAAGCCTTTGAAAAACAATGATTTGCAAAATTGTGCAGTTAGGTGCGAAAATCAGCTCATGCGGCGATTGGGTAAAAACGAAACAAACCCGGTTGTCGGAGGTAGCTTCGTCAGGTAAAAAGACCGGTGAGCAAACGAGGCCGGTCCATCAGGAAAACAAAGCACATCATGATGGCATGAACCGTCCAGCGAAGTTATTCGATCTCCCGTTCAAGTTGTTGGGGATATAGCAAAAATCCGGCGGAGCAGAAAACGCGCCACGGAATTTCCATCGCGAGCCTCTTCGACCACCAAAATTGCAGGGTTCAGTTTTTCGACGACTCACCTGAGTCGAGTTGTGCCAAAGCATCCGAGAAGATGTGGTAGCCCCAGCGGGAGTCGAACCCGCATTTCCACCTTGAAAGGGTGATGTGCTGACCGTTGCACCATGGGGCCACCGGCGTGCAAACAGGCAGGA